>NZ_JNLH01000001.1:27500-1292500 GCF_000703005.1 Pseudobutyrivibrio ruminis HUN009
CCCCCAAAATTGCTCCACCAAATGCCACTGCTAAAAAGTGTTCTGTGTTCAATTCAAAAGGAATGCCCTCAAAAAATCTAATACCTAACGTATATGCGATAGAGCCCATTGTCGCTTTGATTGTAAAGCTTCTACCTAACACAATATAGCCCGCAATAATAAATGGTATAAAGACGCCAAATACACATGGTGCAAGAGGCAATCCTGTTTGCTTACTTATAATAATTGCCACACCTGCAGTTCCATAGTCGATAGCATCATTTGGAAGCAAAATTAATGCGACTGAAAAGCTGGCCATAATGGCTCCAATTACTATTAATATGTATGATAATATATCCGATTTTTTGTGTGTATTCATGTATGCTCCCCGTATTCCTCTCCATATTATATATTTATGATATTACCACATCTTTAAGAAAAATAGACTTTATTCTCCCCTACATGATAAAATATCAGCAACAATTAAATACGTAATAGGAGGATTTCAAAATGAAAGATATCATTTTAGGAAAAACTGGCATAAAAGTTCCTCAAAATGGATTTGGTGCATTGCCTATTCAACGTGTTAGTATTGAAGAAGCAGTTAGAATTCTTAGAAAAGCTTACGACGGTGGTATGCGATTCTTTGACACTGCAAGAGCTTACAGCGACAGCGAAATCAAATTAGGCGAGGCATTTGGAACTGGCTACATCAAACGTGAAGATATTATTATTGCCACAAAAACAGCAGCAAAAACTCCTGAAGAATTCTGGAAAGATTTAGATACTTCTCTGACAAACCTAAAGACAGATTATATTGATATATATCAATTACACATGATGCCACAATGCTATAAACCAGGAGATGGCACCGGATTATACGAGTGTCTAGAGGAAGCAAAACGATTAGGCAAAATCAAGCATATTGGCGGCACAGCTCATAAGCTAGGAGTTGCAAAAGAAATCATCG
The DNA here is from genome assembly GCF_000703005.1 of Pseudobutyrivibrio ruminis HUN009. NCBI lineage: Bacteria > Bacillati > Bacillota > Clostridia > Lachnospirales > Lachnospiraceae > Pseudobutyrivibrio > Pseudobutyrivibrio ruminis. Next base: position 28,450 of record NZ_JNLH01000001.1, read on the forward strand.
AATCAGGTTTATATGAAACCCTACAGTATCCCATGAGTTACCTTGCTACAGAAAAGGAAGTTGAGTTAATCCTTCTTTGCAATAAACACGAAATGGGATTTATTTCCATGAAGGGGCTTGCCGGCGGTCTTATAACCAACTCAAAGGCAGCAATGGCATTTATTTCTCAATTCGATGGTGCAGTTCCAATTTGGGGTATTCAGCGCGAATCTGAATTAGATGAATGGCTGGCATTTATGGATAGCACTCCTACCATGGATGAAGAGTTAAAAGCTTTCATTGAAAAAGAGCGAAAAGAACTTATGGGTGACTTCTGCAGAGGCTGTGGTTATTGTATGCCTTGTACTGTTGGAATTCAGATTAACCAGTGTAATCGTATGTCTCTCATGCTTAGACGTGCTCCTAGTGAGAGTTGGCTAAATGAGTACTGGCAGGCAGAAATGGAAAAGATAAATGATTGTATTGAATGTGGAAAATGCATGACACATTGTCCATACGAATTGCAAATTCCAACACTTTTAAGAAAGAACCTAGAAGACTATCACGAGGTACTTGCAGGAAACCGAAAAGTGCAATAACAGAAAAGGCAGCCTAGCTATGCTAGACTGCCTTTTATTAAACACATGTATTAAAGATTCTCACCATTTGATGAAATAACATTCTTGTACCAATCAAAAGATTTCTTCTTTCTACGAGCAAGAGTGCCTGTTCCATCATCGTATTTCTCTACATAAATGAAACCATATCTCTTTGCCATCTCACCTGTTGATGCGCTAACTAAATCAATACATCCCCAAGGTGTGTAGCCCATCAAATCTACACCATCCTCTACTGCCTTTTTCATTTCTGAAATATGCTTTCTGAGGTAATCAATTCTATAGTCGTCATTTATTGAACCATCAGCCTCGATTTCGTCCTTTGCTCCAAGTCCATTTTCAACAACCATAAGAGGTATACGATATCTATCATAGATTTCATTAAGAGAATATCTAAGTCCCTGTGGGTCAATCTGCCATCCCCAATCCGATGATTCAAGGTATGGGTTCTTGCCACCTGAAATAAGGTTTCCTTCGCCCTTATTTGCTTCTGGATTGCCACTAATTACATTAGACATGTAGTAGCTAAATGTATAGAAGTCAACAGTACCTTGCTTAAGAATTTCTGCATCGCCTGGTTCCATTTTGATTGTGATGCCATGCTTATCCCAAATGCTCTTTGCGTATGCAGGATATTCACCACGAACCTGAACATCCGAACAATACCAGTTAACTTCTCTCATATGCTCCTGATTTGCGATGATATCAGCAGGATTACATGTTGCTGGGTATGATGTAACGAAGCAAATCATGTTGCCTAACTTATACTCAGGATAGTTGTCATGAGCGTACTTAACAGCAAGTGCTGATGCAACAAACTGATGATGAAGTGCCTGGAATCTCTCCTGTGGCTTATTTGGAACCTCTGTTACAGGACCCGAATATCCTTTGATTGTACCTGTTGATAAAACTGCGCCAAGTGGCATTGTACCTGCATTGATTTCGTTGAAAGTTAGCCAATACTTTACCTTTCCCTTATATCTTGCAAAGATAGCCTTGCAATAATTCATAAAGTACTCGATAAGCTCTCTGCCCTCCCATCCGTTGTATTTCTCAACAAAAGCATATGGCAACTCATAGTGAGAAATAGTAACAAGTGGCTCAATACCATACTTTTTGCAGCAATCAAAAACCTTGTCATAAAAAGCAAGACCTGCCTCGTTTGGCTCTGATTCCATTCCTGTAGGGAAAATTCTTGTCCAGTTAATTGATGTACGGAACACCTTAAATCCCATTTCAGCAAAGAGTGCAATATCTTCTTCATAGTGATGATAAAAGTCTATTGCCTCATGTGAAGGATAGAGAGTCCCCTCTTCAATTTTTGTAGTTACACGCTTTGGAGTTGTGTGGCTTCCATTTGTGCACATATCTGACACGGATGCTCCTTTTCCATCTACGTCCCATGCCCCCTCAAACTGGTTTGCGGCTACTGCGCCTCCCCATAAGAAATCTTCTCTAAATGTACTCATTTTAAAGCCTCGCTTTCTAAAATATTTCATAAGCTGGGTTGAAGTTAATCCTTCAACCCAAAACTATATAACTATAAAAGTGTAATAAGTGTATCACCTACTGCAACTGAAGCAGCATCTGTAGGAATAACGTCATCATACTTTGGTGTATTTGTAATGATAACTGGTGTATCAACAGAGTATCCTTCTGAAGTAATATAATCAATATCAAATTCTAATAAAAGGTCACCCTTCTTTACCTTATCTCCCTGCTTAACCTTTGGTTCAAAGCCTTTACCCTCAAGCTTAACAGTGTCCATACCTACATGGATAATAATTTCTGCACCCTTGTCTGTTGTAAGGCCAATTGCATGACCTGTTGCAAAGAATGCTGTAATTGTACCATCTGCTGGAGCATATACCTTTCCTTCTGATGGAGCAATTGCAATACCCTTGCCCATTGCACCTGAAGAGAATGCTGCATCAGCAATATCTGATAACTGCTTTAATTCACCTTTGATTGGAGCTACAAGTGTCTCAGCCTGTGATGAACCTTCAACCTTTACTTCCTTCTTTGCAGGAGCGTCATCCTTGTAGAAAATAAGCTCTGAAAGGAATCCCGCAACTACACAAGCTAAAGTAACAACGATTGAAATAATCATACCTCTTGTGTCATTTGTAGAAGTGTTAACATATGCTGGATAAGCAAATACACCCATACCTGCCATCTGGTAAGCCTTTACGCCCATTGTGCAAAGAACTGCACCTGCAACACCTGCGATAACGCATGTACGGAAGAATGGAGCCTTCTTTGGAAGTGTAAGACCATAAATAGCTGGCTCAGTAACACCTGCAAGTCCTGAAACAAATGCAGCTGGCGCAAGTGACTTAATCTTTTTATCTTTTGTCTTGAGCCAGATACCAAGAACAGCACCTGTCTGAGCAAATGTTGTACCAAGCATAGCTACAAGAATGATATCCTCACCTGATGTTGTAAGGTTTGATAATGCGATTGGTACAAGTGACCAGTGAAGACCAAACATAACAAGTATCTGCCAGAAGAAACCAACAACTGCACCCATAAGGATTGGGCTTAATGCATTTAATGTATTGAAGAACAATGCAAGTACGTTAGCAATTGCAGAAGCAACTGGTCCGATGATAAAGATTGTTAATACGAATGTAACAAACAATGTGATAAGTGGAACACCAAATAGCTTGATTGTATCTGGAACAATTTTCTTAACACACTTGTTTTCAAACCATGCAGCAAATGCTACTGCAAGGATTACAGGAATAACTGATGATGTATAGTTTCCTGAAGGTGGCATTGAAACTGGAATTCCAAATAAGTTTGAAATATCATAATCTCCGCCTGTCAAGTATGGGTAAACCATAGCAAGACCAATAAGTAAACCTTCCATCTCTGGAAGTTTGAACTTCTTTGCTGCTGTCATACCAAGAATTGGTGGTAAGAAATAAAATGCTGCGTCGCCAAGTGAGTAAAGGAAGTTGTATGTTCCGCCTGCTGCAGACATAACCCCAATTGCTGTAAGAAGTGCAAGTACACCCTTTAAAATACCGCATGCACAGAGCACTCCGAGGAATGGTGTGAACACACTAGTAATGATGCTAATAAATGCATTGAAAGGATTTTGCTTTCCTGTTGATTCGATTTCATTTCCACCTGCTAATGCAGATTTGCTTTCAAGATGTCCTACGCTGATAACTGCGTCGAATACCTGTGGTACATGATTTCCAATAACTACCATGTACTGACCACCAGACTGAATTACTGTAACGATTCCGTCTGTCTCTTTTAAAATGTCTGTGTTTGCTTTGCTTTCGTCTTTAAGTGAAAATCTGAGTCTTGTTACACAATGTGTAATACTTTGAATGTTGTCTTTTCCGCCCACATTCTGGATAATGATGCGAGCCAAGCCATCATATTTGCTTGCCATAATTTGTTTCTCCTTTTTCTCTTATATACTATACAGCCCCTGCGCACTGGACTGAATATTACCTAATAAAAAAAACCCGCACGACAAAGCTATAGCCTGATTGACTATATGATTATCGTACGGGTCTAGCCGACTCTAACGCCGTAACCATCCCTGGTTAATCTCTATCTGTTATTCGAGCAATGTGTACTGTAAGGTACAACATTTCTTCGTCTGTAAGCTTTTCTGGATATTTTGATTCCATGTAGCTTTTAATACGTGTGGCACAATTGTATGCCTCTGGGAATCTCTCCATAATAATTTCGAAGATTCCTGGATCCTGAGGTTCGTAATATGCATTACGCTCAGCCCTCTGTAAGAAATATTTCAGATGAGTGATGAATCTTTCATATGAGAAGGAATCCTCATCCAAATCTCTTTTGTATGTATATTTAACTATGCTGATGATGTCATCGATGATTTCTGGAGCTTCCATAGTGTGATGGATGTTTCCATCTAATTCCGCATTTACGATATGAAGTGCAAAGAAGCCTGCTTCATCTTCTGGAAGGTCAACACCAAGCTTGTCCTTAATAATTTCAAGGGCATGACATCCTAGGTTGTATTCAACTTTATAGTATGTTTTTATTTCCCACAAAAGCTTGTTTTTTAAAAATGTACCGCTTTTGCTTCGTTCTATAGCAAATCCCAAATGATCTGTAAGAGTGATATATATGTTATTGCAAAGTCTTTTACCAAGATTGTCTGATGCGTATCTGATGATTTCATCTGCAACCTGAATCTGTTCATATGGCAACTCAGAAACCAGTTTTAAGAACTGCTCATTTGCCTTTTCCATAACAAAGGTCTTTTCGATTTTGCTTTCATCAAGCTCATCTCCTGGACGTTTTTGGAAACAAATTCCACAGCCTGTATATATTATTTCATTTCCGTTTTCATCTGACGCCAATGCAGCATTGTTGTTAAGAACTTTTTTAATTTTCATAAATACTCTCTTATAAACAAAAAATGACCGAACCTACCCCACCAAAATAAAAGTCAGAAACCCGACCCCGGGATATGATTCAGTCTTGCCTGTACGAACATCGAACAGTAACAATCCGAAATTTGTTATGCAACTACTTTACATGGAAATCCCTCTCCTGTAAAGAGCTGCAAACAAATTTTGGAGTTTTGCAAAAAAGTGCTTTTGCCTTTTTGTACAAATTCACAATTAAAACACAATTTTATTTAAGGATGGCGTTCGCAATGTCGTGTCTCATATATTTATTTTCAAAATTGATCCACTCTGTTGCCTCGTATGCTTTTGCCCTAGCCTCAACTAAATCTTTACCAAGAGCTGTGATTCCAAGCACTCGACCACCGTTTGTAACGATTTCGCCCTTGTCATTTTTTGCTGTTCCAGCATGGAAGCAATAGTAATCCTTGTTATTGAACTTTTCGAAGCCCGTGATAGGGAATCCCTTTTCGTATTTTACAGGATATCCATCTGACGCAAGAACTACACATACTGCAGCCTCATCCGAAAACTTAAGATCAATCTGATCAAGCTTTCCATCAATGCAAGCTTCCATCACATCAATGATATCATTCTGAAGACGAGGAAGGACAACCTGGGCCTCTGGATCGCCAAATCTAGCATTGTACTCAAGTACCTTAGGGCCTTCTTCTGTAAGCATTAATCCAAAGAAGATAACGCCCTTAAATTCTCTTCCCTCAGCTTTCATAGCATCAACTGTAGGCTGGAAAATATTCTTTTGGCAGAAATCCTCGATTTCTTTTGTAAAGAATGGTGATGGAGAGAAATTACCCATTCCGCCTGTGTTAAGGCCTGTATCCCCATCTCCTGCACGCTTGTGGTCCTGGGCTGAAGACATAATTTTAACGGTATTTCCATCGACAAATGAAAGTACAGAAACCTCGCGGCCTGTCATAAATTCCTCCACTACCATTGTGTTACCAGCATCTCCGAATTTCTTGTCCTGCATGATTTCTGCAACACCTGCAACTGCGTCCTCATGTGTTTCGCAAATAAGAACACCCTTACCAAGAGCAAGTCCATCAGCCTTAAGTACGATTGGATATTTACAAGTCTCAAGATATTTTAAAGCTGCATCAGGATCTGTGAAGTTTTCATAACCTGCTGTTGGAATATTATATTTTTTCATTAAGTCCTTTGAGAAAGCCTTTGAGCCTTCAAGAATAGCAGCATTCTTTCTAGGGCCAAAGCAGCGAAGTCCAGCTTCCTCAAACTTATCTACAACACCACCTACAAGTGGGTCATCCATACCGATGATTGTCAAATCAATAGCGTTTTCCTTTGCAAAAGCTACAAGCTTATCAAACTCCATAGCCTTAATATCTACGCACTCTGCAAGTTCAGAAATACCTGCATTTCCTGGCGCACAGTAAATTTTATCTACCTTAGAGCTTCTAGAAACAGCAAGCGCAATTGCATGCTCTCTTCCGCCACTACCTACTATTAAAACCTTCATAAACTATATCCTCCTATAGCTATTACCTACCAGCTCGTCTAAACATCTTACTTCTCTATTATTTTTGTTTTTCCGTCCACCACAGATACACATCCGCGGGCAATTAAATCGATTGCGCGTGGCATAATTATCCACTCAGCCTGCTCCATTACTCGGCGCTGAAGTGTTTCTGGAGTATCATCCTCCATTACATCTACAGCCTTTTGCAAGATGATAGGGCCAGTATCTGTCCCTTCATCCACAAAGTGGCATGTTGCTCCAGTGACTTTTACACCACGTTCAAGAACCCCTTCATGAACCTTTAATCCATAAAAACCTGTACCGCAAAAACTTGGAATTAAAGATGGGTGAATGTTAATGATTCGGTTTCGATACTGGCGAATCATTTCCTCCGGTATCACTACTAAAAAACCCGCCAATACAACCAAATCTACATTATATGAATTTAATTTCTCCAAAAAAGACTTATTAAATGCTTCTCGACTCTCATAATCCTTAGGCGAAATACAAACCCCTTCGATTCCCGCCTTTGCAGCACGCTCTAAAGCATATGCATTTTTATTGTTAGATATAACAACAGCTATTTCAGTATTGTGAATCTCGCCTGAGTTAATCTTATCAATGATTGCCTGGAGGTTTGTGCCACCTCCAGATACGCAAACTGCTATTCTCATTAAACTAAATCTACTCCCTTTTCTCCGTCAACAATCTTACCAACAACATATGGTGTGTCCCCAGCAGAGCGCATAGCTTCCATTGTCTTATCAACGTCAGCTGGGTCAACAGCTACAATCATACCAAGTCCCATGTTGTATGTGTTGTACATCATCTGCTCAGAAACATTGCCCTTCTTAGCCATAAGCTTGAAGATTGCTGGAACTTCATAAGAATCCTTCTCTACTACAGCGCGCTTTCCTTCTGGAAGCATACGTGGAATATTTTCATAGAAACCACCACCTGTAATATGTGAGCAGGCCTTTACTCTAACACCTGCATCCTTAACAGCCTTGAGAGCTTTAACATAAATACGTGTTGGAGCAATTAAAGCCTCACCAAGAGTTGTACCAAGCTCATCGTAATATGTATCAAGACTTTCCTTTGTCATATCGAAAATCTTACGAACAAGAGAGAAACCATTTGAATGAACACCTGTTGAAGCCATACCAATAAGTACATCTCCATCCTTTAGTGTTTCACCTGTAATAATATCCTTTTTATCTACAATACCTACTGCAAAACCAGCAAGATCGTACTCCTCCTCAGGCATAAGACCTGGGTGCTCTGCTGTTTCACCACCTACAAGGGCGCAGCCAGACTGCTTGCATCCCTCTGCTACACCGCTAACGATTGTAGCAATCTTTTCAGGGATGTTCTTTCCGCATGCAATATAATCAAGGAAGAAAAGTGGCTCTCCACCTGCACATGCAACATCATTAACACACATTGCAACTGCATCAATACCGATTGTGTCATGCTTATCCATAAGGAATGCAAGCTTAACCTTTGTTCCACAACCGTCTGTACCAGATAAAAGCACTGGCTCATCCATGTTCTTGATAGCACTCAAATCAAATGCTCCAGAAAAACCGCCAAGTCCGCCAAGTACTTCTGGTCTCATAGTGCCCTTCACAAACTTTTTCATGAGCTCCACTGACTCATATCCTGCCTCGATATCTACTCCTGAACTCTTGTAATCCATGTTTCTCTCCTTTGTTTCTTGTTCAAAATTTTATAAATAAAAGGAAACCCTTAATAAAAAGAGTTTCCTTCTACATATCTACAAAAATACTTTATAACCGTCAGCCTGAAGCTGCCCGTCTTTTTTCTCAACTGATTCTTTCTGCTCTACGATAAAATCGTGGAGTTTGCTTGCAAGGGCAGAGTCTGCCATAGCAAGCATTTTAACTGCAAGTATACCAGCATTTGCGCCGCCATTGATGGCAACTGTAGCTACAGGTACACCTGTAGGCATCTGAACAATGGAATAGAGTGAATCTACACCTCCAAGGTCGCTAGTCTTCATTGGGATACCAACAACAGGCCCTTCGAATAAAGCTGCACACATACCAGGCAAATGTGCTGCCTTGCCTGCTCCAGCAATAATAACCTGAACGCCTCTATCTTTTGCGCCCTTTGCATACTCAAAGAAAACATCTGGCTCACGATGTGCTGAGATAATTCTCATCTCGTAATCTACACCAAATTTCTCGAGTACCTCTACAGCCTTTGCCATTACTGGCATATCGCTGTCGCTACCCATAACTATACTTACCTTTGCCATTCCATTATCCTCCTAGTTTATATCTCGCAAGTTACATCTACAATCCTTAGTATCTCTCCACTCGACTAGAATGTCTCGCTTGTGAAATCTAAGAGCTTGTTGACTACTTGCTATTTTTACATGTCTAATGCCTTATTGAGTTCTTCCGTACCTGGAACGACGAAGCGCCCTTCACGAATGATAGGAAGCTCACGGCCATCAGCTGTAATAACTGTGATATCTCCTAACTCATAGTAAGGAATTGTAATATCTGTGTGGCAATTGAAATATGCCTTCGAAAAGTCCGTCTTGCGAAGTAGTGAGCAAGAATTGTCTCTTGCGATACATTCCTTGCCGTCTGGATTGTACATAGGTACATCCTCGGCGTGAGAATAGCATGTATCACCTACTGCAAAATGTGGACCTGTTTTTTCTGCTATAAGGATTGGAAGCTTATCTGCAATGGAATATTTCTGTCCCATCACAAAAGCTCTGGTATTTGTTCCGATAGCAAACTCTCCCATTGGAAGAGTGTCATGCTTATGCAGAACATTGTCGTATATATATTTTTTATTTTCTTCTTCAGTGTCAAAATTGCTACATGTATATGAAACAATCTTGCCATCCTCAAACTTCATTTCAAGATTGCGATATCCAAGCTCATTAAGATATACCTGAGTTACATGAAGAACACCATTTGTTCCTTCAAGCTCTGGGCTTGTGAATACCTCACCAACTGGGATATTAACATCTGCAACGCAGTTTTCGAAATTAGTCTGGTGTGCAGGGTCATCTAAATGATGAAGCTTTACTGTAATATCAGTGTGATTTTCTCCACGGCCTGTAACGTGAACCTTTTCACCCTGATCTAATACGTCGATGATGTGCTGCTGGATGTTTTTGTATAACTCGTAATCCATTGTGTTAACAGCAACTGTCTCATTAAAGATTTCATTGAAATCCTTGCCGATTTCAGGAATAGGGTAAGCAATAATTGTGAAGCTTCGTTCCTCTCCCTTGATGTATTGATTATTTATCTGACCATTCTGGCTTGCATAATAAACATTAAGCTCGTTTTGCTTGTCTGAATACGCTGCATTCTCCGCTCTATTAGCTGGCTCAAATGGAACTTCTCCAAATGTCTCGATAACAGCTGGCCCACCATATACTGCAGCAAGCTCTTTGTGCTTCTCAAGAGTGTTCTTCTGAACCTCAAGGAATCTGTCTGCCATGCCCTTATCCCAGTAGTAAGCTCTGTCATCCTTGTGATCGTACTCGCACTGCTTGTTAGGAACGCTTGAGAAAAGGTTACGAGATGATGTACCACCAAATCTAACAGTAGCAGCAAGACCTGCTTCGTCAAAGAGACGAATTGCTTCGCGAGTCATAAGCTCGAATCCAACTGGAGCATTAACACAAACTGTATCTTTAATAGAGATATCCTTGCCAGTCACCTCAAAGCCTTTGATATAGCCCTGAACGTAAGTCTGAGCCATAGCTACAACATCCTCGTGAGGAAGGCTACGCAAATGAGCCGCTATACCAAGCTCGTTTGGCCCGATATACATACCATACTTGTACATATATCTATCATCTGAAAGATCATCCTCCATAATGATTCTTGTGTAGAAATCATACTCAGGATCAACCATTGATATAATCTGTTCTGAAAGGAACATCTGGCAATAATCGTGCTTAAATGAGTAAAGTGCATTTAAAATGCTCTCGCGACGATATTTATCCTCGTCCTCAATCTGGCATTCTCCATAGAGCTGAAGAAGAAGCTCACAATAGATTGTAAACTTATCTACTCTTCCAGCAAATGCAGCCTCTATAATGCTTGTAATAGAATAGAATGCTGCCGAAAGAGGCCCGCCCACTTCTTCGCCAAGCTTTTCTACTGCATATGTTGGACACAAAAAGCTATTCTCGTAATTGCTTTCTTCATAAATAGAAAAAATAGTTTTGTTGTCTGCCTGACACTGCTCAAGAGTACGCTGTGCAAGTGTTCCTTCGATAGCCTTATTCATGATAGGAAGAACCATCATGACGAATTCAGCTACCTGATTAAAATATGCCTGAAGATTTTCAGGTAATTCTTTATCTTCTTTTATCTGAGATATACGCTCTGTAGCAAGCTCAAAGCGTTCCATTATATCATCAAATTCTTTGTAAAAAGTGCTGCTCATATACTAACCTCTAATCAATCCGATAATAAGTGTTGCTATCCAAACTATCATAATAACTGAGCTGATAGCTAGGCATATAATTCTGTATTTAAGCTCCGTCTTAGTCTTCATTTGTCCAACATTATAAACAAATGCTCCAAAAGCGACAAGAAAGCCTAAAGTACCAAGACCACCACCAAGCCAGCGAGGTGTCTCACCTGACATGTAAACAGAGGCGGCAATAATACCACCATATATAATTAACGAAACTAACGAAACTCCTGCTGAATACATAGCCTCCATTGGCAATGCTTTTAATTGATTGCCGTAAGAGCTTCGTCTGTGAAAACGACTACGTGCCATTTACTGAACTCCATATTCCTTATAATATGCATCGATGCGTGCCTTCATATCGTCGTCAATGACAACCTTACCCTGGCACTCTCTGTTATAAAGGTGCTCAACAACCTCATCCATTGTAACAATAGCACCTGTCTTGAAACCGTATGTTTCTGCGACTTCATCAAGGGCTGTCTTTGTTTTATCTCCTGAAAGACCAACTTCCTGACGATTTAAAGAAACCATAAGACCAACAATTGTAACATCGCCCTGTGCTCTAACAATTGGAACTGTTTCTTCCATGCTCTTTCCAGATGTTGTAACATCCTCAATCATAACGACTCTATCGCCATCGGAAATCTTGTAGCCAAGAAGTGAGCCCATGTCTGCTCCATGATCCTTTTCTTCTTTACGGTTGCTGCAATATTTGATTTCTTTGCCATATAGCTTGTAAAATGCTTCAGCTGTGATAACAGCAAGAGGAATGCCTTTGTAGGCTGGTCCAAAAAGAACATCAAAATCCTCACCGTAAGCATCATGAATTGCCTTTGCATAATACTCGCCAAGGCGCATAAGCTGGCTACCTGTAACGTAGGCGCCTGCATTCATAAAAAAAGGAGACTTACGCCCGCTCTTCAATGTAAAATCACCGAATTTGAGGACGTCAGACTCCACCATAAACTCTATAAATTGTGACTTGTAGCTTTCCATACATTAATCTCCTATCGAAAACCCAAATATTTTTCAAAAACCTCTCAGATTGTAACATACACAGCCATTCATTTCAATTATATGTTAGAATAAGTCCATGAGAAAAAAAGAACTTGCTTTATTAGTAATTGAACGATTAGAAAAAGAATATCCCACTAGTGACTGCACTCTGGATTACGATGACGCCTGGAAGCTTTTAGTTTCAGTGCGACTTGCAGCCCAGTGCACAGATGCCAGGGTCAATGAAATAGTTCCTCATCTATATGAAAAGTTTCCTACCATTGATTCATTAGCAAATGCTGATGTAAACGAAGTAGAGGCAATTGTTCGTCCATGCGGCCTAGGCAAATCAAAGGCAAAGGATATCGTTGCCTGCATGCGAATGCTTCGAGACACATATGATTCCAAGGTTCCAGACACTATGGAAGAGCTTTTAGCTTTACCTGGAGTTGGCAGAAAATCGGCAAATCTCATTCTCGGAGATGTGTTTGGCAAACCAGCAATTGTTACTGACACACATGCAATTAGATTATCCAACAGAATCGGACTTGTAGATAATGAAAAGGATCCTACCAAAGTAGAAATGGCCCTTAGAAAAATAATTCCGCCAGAATTAGGAAATGATTTATGCCATAGACTTGTGGATCATGGTCGCGCCGTTTGCACTGCCAGGACAGCTCCTTACTGTGACAGATGCTGTCTCGAAGATATTTGCAAAAAACGTATATAATATAAAGAAGCTTTGCTACAAGATTGTAACAAAGCTTCTTTTTTATAACTGAATAGTATATTGTTTTTCAACTGATGTATATCCTCTGTTATCAGCAACCTTAATCCAAACAACATAAGTTCCTGAAACATTAGGATTATAGTTTCCATTTATTTGAATCGAATAATTCCACTTCTCAATTTCTCTTCCATCGCTATATCTAGCACCAATATATTGTTCAAGAGCTTCCGCATCCATTCCAACATATCCATGAATAATTCCATCTCCTGAATCCTGCTTCAAGTACTGTGTAGGCACAAGTGTCATCCATGGATTGTAAGCTGCCTCTTCTGTAGGATCATAACCAATAAGGCCTGCATTTACATCAAGCTTGACAGATGCTGGTCTACCAAGGGGGCCAGGATTTGTTGCATCATCATAAACAATTACAGGTGTACCTGCCTTGCAATTATCATAAATCCACTTTAAATCTCCAACTGCCATGCGAACACATCCCTGAGATGCTCCCTGACCTAACATATTAAATGCATTTCCTCTAAGGGAGTTAACAGTAGGCGCTGCATATGGAACTGAATGGAAAAGAATATGTCCATTAAATCTGATGGCATATCGACCATAACTATTTCCAAAAAGCTGTCTCCACTCATAATAATCAGATGTAGCAAAAACTCCTGTTGGAGTGTCCTCAATATTTGCTCCAACTGAGCATAAATAAGCCTTTACCGGTATAGTGTACTGTCCTTGGGCATCAAGCGACATTACAGTAACAACGTTTGCCACACGATTTACATATAAAGCATATGGAGTAGCTGCTTTAGCTTCAATAGAAGTACTACTAATACTAAAGAATAAAGATAAAACAAGCGCGATTGCAATAAAACTTTTTTTGTGTTTGAAAAACATATAAAACCTCTCTAAAAAAATATACTTGAGGATTATATGAAGTTTTTTTAAACAAATCAAGTCCTATTATTATTCTTTTATGAAATTTTCGAAAATTTGGGATATTTATAACAAATAAAAGCTTATAAAATGTGAAAGAGACGCCAGCGGAGCGTCTCTTTCAAAAGGGAGAATAATGTTATGAAAAAATTGTATCTCTCTCGAGATGAGTATATATTAACTGAAAACTTTGTTCAAGTCGTGTAAAAGTTGTGAATTGTCTGTGAATTCTCAAATCTTACTGAATACTCTCTACCTTAATTGTATTTGTGTTACCTACATTGCCATCGATTGGGCCGCCAGTAAGAACTACGCGGTCTCCGCTCTTAAGGTTGAGCATCTGCTTAGCACGTCCAACTGCATGATAGAACATAACATCAAGTGATGTGAACTTATCAACGAGAACTGGTGTAACACCCCAGCTAAGTGCAAGCTTTCTCCAAACCTTTTTGTCTGTAGTCATAGCGATTACATCTACTGGACAACGGAAACGGCTAACACGCTTTGCTGTGTAACCTGACATTGTGCAAGCAACGATAGCCTTTGCCTCAACGTCGATAGCCATTGAACATGTAGAGTGACAAACAGCATCTGGAATAGAAGCGATTGCGATGTCATCCTTGTGGAAACGACCGTTGTAGTTGATGTCGTTCTCTGTAGTCTCAGCGATTTCTGCCATTGTAGCAACAGCCTGTACTGGGAATTTACCCTGAGCTGACTCGCCTGAAAGCATGATTGCAGAAGTTCCATCATATACAGCGTTAGCAACGTCAGAGATTTCAGCACGTGTAGGACGTGGATTTGTAATCATAGACTCAAGCATCTCTGTAGCTGTAACAACTCTCTTACCAAGCTCACGAGCTCTTGTGATAAGCTGCTTCTGAACTGCTGGAAGATTTACAAATGGGATTTCAACACCAAGGTCACCACGAGCAACCATGATACCATTTGCAATTTCAAGAATCTCATCTACGTTATCAACACCTGGCTGGTTCTCGATCTTAGCGATAACCTCTACATCCTTACCACCATTCTCATCAAGGAATGTTCTAAGCTCGATCATATCCTGCTTTGTTGAAACAAATGATGCAGCGATGAAATCAATGTCGTTCTCAAGACCAAAAAGAATATCCTTCTTGTCCTGCTCTGAAAGGTATGGGCCTGACATAACCTTGTTAGGGAAGCTCATTGACTTCTTGTTGCTCATAGTACCGCCGGCTGTACACTTTGTAATAACATCGTGGCCTTTGATTTCTGTAACCTCGAAGAATACGATACCGTTGCAAACTGAAAGTACATCACCTACGTTAAGATCCTTGTGAAGGTTCTTGTGAGTAACTGATACTCTAGTCTGATCACCTTCAACATCGTCTGTAGTGAAGATGAATGTGTCACCTTCGTTAACTGTAACAGAGCCGTCCTTAAATGTTTTGATACGGTACTCTGGTCCCTTTGTGTCAAGTAAGATGGCGATTGGCATGTTAAGCTTCTTGCGGACTTTCTTAACTAAATCCATCTTCATGCCCTGCTCCTCATGGTCACCATGGGAGAAGTTCATTCTTGCTACGTTCATTCCGGCCTTTGCCATAGCTGTAAGAGTTTCCTCATTCATGCTGGCTGGTCCGATTGTACAAATAATCTTTGTCTTTCTCATTCTACAAAACTCCTCTATTTAGACTAAAACTTAGTTAACCTAAAAAATAAAAAAATCCTATCTATAATAGCATTAATTAAATTTTAAGTAAACATTTATCCTAATCATTCCTTATTATATATTAAAAAAGTGTCCTGTGAAACTAATAATCACAGAACACTTATCTTTAACTATTTATTCATATTTTATGCCATGAGCATACGGAACATATCAATTACCTGCTCCTTTGTAGCCTCACGAGGATTTCCTGGATAGCAAGCATCATTAAGAGCATCTGTTGCAAGCTGGTCTAAATCCTCTTCCTTAATCTTATCAAGAGTCTTTGGAATACCAACATCCTCAGAAAGCTTCTTAACAGCTGCAATAGCTGCGTCACGGTACTCATCCTGTGTCATGTTATCAACACCTTCTACCCCCATAGCTCTAGCAACCTCGCGAAGTCTCTCCCCAGTATACTCGCGGTTGAATTCCATAGAAATAGGAAGGAACATTGCACATGCTACACCGTGTGGTGTGTCGTAGTGTGCTGAAAGTGTGTGAGCCATTGCATGGTCAATTCCAAGACCAACATTTGAGAAGCCCATACCTGCAATGTACTGACCAAGTGCCATACCCTCGCGGCCTTCCTTTTTATTTTCAACAGCATCACGAAGATTCTTTGAAATAAGACGAATAGCCTCAAGATGGAACATATCTGTCATCTCCCAAGCTGCCTTTGTTGTATATCCTTCAATTGCATGTGTAAGAGCATCCATACCTGTAGCGGCTGTAAGTCCCTTTGGCATAGATGACATCATATCAGGGTCAACAACTGCAACGATTGGCATATCATTTGTATCTACACATACAAACTTTCTTTCCTTTTCAACGTCTGTAATAACGTAATTGATTGTAACCTCTGCTGCTGTACCTGCTGTTGTTGGAACTGCAATAATAGGTACACATGGATTCTTTGTAGGTGCAACACCTTCAAGCGAACGAACATCTGCAAACTCTGGATTTGTGATAATGATACCAATTGCCTTTGATGTATCCATCGATGATCCGCCACCGATAGCAACGATGCAATCTGCACCAGAAGTCTTAAATGCTTCAACACCGTTCTTTACATTTTCGATTGTTGGATTTGGTTTGATATCTGAGTATACACCATAAGGAATACCTGCTCCATCAAGTAAGTCTGTAACCTTAGCTGTCACTCCAAATTTAATAAGATCTGGATCTGAAGCAACAAATGCTTTCTTGAAGCCATGAGCCTTAATCTCATTTACTACTTCCTGGATTGCACCAGCACCATGATAAGATGTTGGATTTAAAGAAATTCTGTTAGCCATAACAATACACTCCTTTTTTGTAACAAACATTGTGTTAAAAAAATAACACACCCTACGATTGATATTTTATCATCATAGAGTGTGTCAATATAAGTTACAGATATACGTATGTGTAACATTTTTATAAAATTCACAAATAGCTAAAATAAAGGCTTTCTAAACCAAATCTATTTCTTTGAATAGCTTGTGTAACATATCTGGCATTGCATCTATCATCAAATCAGCCAGCTCTTCTTCAGACTCCTTCATACCTTTCATAAGCCACTGTACAGTCATGTAGATAGATGCCTGGCAATACATTTCCAGCAGCTTTCTCATATGTTTATCAAGATTATCACCAGTCTTCTCTCTTATCAAATCACAATAAAACTCGTAAATCATGATAAAGTCATGGTCCTTGAGATTGTTCTGGTCATCTCCCTTAAATCCAGCCGTAAAGAATAATCTCTCCTGCTTTATGTATGCAAACTTTTTAATAAGACCTTCACGAATAGTTTCGCCCTGCCCCATTTCCTTGAAGGATTGTTCCAATAGGCAATCAAAATACCAGTTAATCAGGTCATATTTGTCGATAAAGTTGCGATAGAAACTTTGTCTTGAAACACCACACACATCCACTATCTGTTTGACAGTGATGTTTTCCACTGATGTAGTTTTCATGCAGGCTTTCATAGCTTCTGCCAGCTTGTATTTGATGTCTGATTTCATAAAAAACCTCCCGCAATCATTTTAAATGACCGATGGATGTTTTACAATTATATATGTACTTATGCCAATAGCTTTCTAAACGCCTTAAGCCCAGCCACTTCACCAGCAGATACCATCTGGGCACCGATGTTGCCAAGGGCTGTAGCTTCTGATGGGCCAGCTATCACATTTTTTCCTGTGGTTTCTGCTGTGAGTTTATTCAAGTAGCCAGCTTTTGAGCCTCCACCGACTACGTTAATGGTGTCAAAGTGCTTACCAGTGATAGCCTCAACCTCTTTGCAGGCCTTTCTGTAGCAGATTGCAAGTGACTGATAAATTACCTTTGCAAGCTCTCCCGGTGTTTGAGGTTCATCCTGGCCATGACTTCTACAGTATTCCTTCACTGCTTCTATCATAGACTTCGGCGCAAGGAAGCAATCATCGTTAGCATCCACAAAAGCATCTATCTTCGCCTGTTCTGCCAGATTACAAAGCTCAGCAAAAGAATACTCCTGCCCTGCTGCAATCAGCTCATTTCTTACAGACTGAATCATCCAAAGTCCCATGATGTTTTTAAGGAAACGGAATCTACCATCGTAGCCACCTTCGTTGGTGAAGTTGGCTTCCATTGCCTCTTTTGTGCAGATGGCTTCCATGTTCTCACTACCTAAAAGGGACCATGTACCAGATGAAATATAAAGTACATTGTCAGATGTGTTTGGAACTGCAAATACAGCTGAGGCAGTGTCGTGAGTAGGTGGAAGTACAACTTTGCAGTCGAATCCCACTTCTGCCTTTACTGAATCTGAAAATGCGCCAATGAATGTACCAGGCTGCTTAATCTCACCAAATAAATCCTTATTGAAACCAAGCATCTCAATAAGCTCATAGTCCCACTCTTTTGTATCAGGATTAAGGAGCTGGGTTGTAGAACAATTGGTATACTCATTTGATTTAACGCCTGTCAGTAGATAATGGAGATAATCTGGTACCATCAAAAAGCTTTTCGCATCCTTAAGATAGCCCGCCTTTTTATCTGCCATAAGTTGATAAATTGTGTTAAAGATAGCCTTTTGAATTCCAGTGCGCTCATACAGCTTATCCTCAGGAATTATTTTATAAACCTCTTCGTCCATTCCAGCTGTTCTGCTATCGCGATATCCAAAGCATGGTCTAACCACATTATCATTTTCATCTAAAAGAACATAGTCCACTGCCCAGGTGTCAATGCCCATTGAGGTCGGGATTTTTCCAAGCTCCTTACATTTCTTTAAGCCAATAATCATCTGTCTAAAGAGCTCCTCAATGTCCCATCTCTTATGACCATCCACCTCAATCATTCCATTGGAAAATCGATGGATTTCCTCTAAAACAACTTTGCCCTCTTCAAGATGGGCAAGCATATGCCTACCCGAAGATGCCCCAATATCTACCGCTAAATAATAATTTGTCATTATCTTTCTCCAATAATATCGCTCTTCTTTTCGTATAAGCATTCTTCATTAATCTGAACACCAAATGGTGCATTTAATGCTCTAAACTCATCTGGCTGGATTGTCTGACGCTTCTTGTTTGTCATAGAAAGAACCTTTACAAGTACCTCAGCAGCCTTTTCAACTGTATGCATGAGACCAAATGCAATATCAAAATCAGTACCGCATACAAACATACCATGATGAGCCCAAACAGCTACATCCTTTGTTGCCATGATTTCAGATGTTGCAACTGCAATATCTCTTCCGCCTGGAACCATCCATGGTACTACGCCGATTCCCTGAGAGAATACGATTGGACATTCTGTTGCCATCTCCCAAATTTCTCTTGTGAAGATTTCATCCTCAAGCGGAAGCACATATGTAAGTGCAATAACATTTGTTGGATGGCAATGATATACCACGCGAATCTCTGCATTTCTCTTCTTGCAAACCTCAAGGTTCATAAGGTGTGATGGAAGTTCTGATGTTGGTCTGCCGCCATTTACAAATCCCCATACGATTCTGTATTTGCTACCAGTCTCATCTACTTCAATGATTCCGATAGAATCAGTTGGATCGATAACTACATTTCTGAAATACTTTCCAGAGCCTGTAACAAGGAAATACTCTCCTGCTAAATCCTTAACTTCTGTTCCGATTTCTCTCCAATCCCCTGCTACGAACTCTTCCTTTACGCTATCTACTTCCTCAGGCTTGATTCTATAAGAAAGGTTTCCGCCATTGCGCTCATGCCAGCCCTGCTCCCAGCCGTCATTTGCCATTCTCATAAAACCTTCTACAAACTTTGCTTCTAATACTTTCATTTCTATTTCTCCTTTATCTAACTACTACTTCAACTGGTACGTTAAATACCTTTGCAACTTTTTTGATTGTTTCAATATGATGACCCACTGCTGCACCAAAATGATGTGTTGGGCCAGTCTCGCTCCATCTGGTTACAAACTCTGCAGCGCTGCAGCTGAATCTTGTACGCATCATTGTGTCACCGTTCTGAAGAATCTTACCTTCCTCGTTGACGCCTTCGGCAACAACAAATTTGAAATGACCCTCGCCATCCTGTGTGATGCCAAGATAAGTGATAGGTCCTGTAGGTGGATAGAACTGTGTAAGATATCCGCCGCCTGTCTTGCCGTGGAACACATCCATCATCTTCATAGTTGGCTTCTTGGCCTGAGAGATGGCTGCATCACCAGAACCTGAATGTCCAATAAGAGTCACATCATCGTTGAAATCGATAGTGTACATTTCTGCCAGCTGACCTGTTCCAGAGATAGTCTTCAAAATGCTCATTGCCATAGCAACCTTCATATCTCCTTCAACAGCACAAGCTGTTCCCTGCTTTATAAGCATAGAGAAGGCTGGGATAAGAAGGCTGTCCACCTTGCCAGCGATTCCCTTTGCAAATCCGTCATAGTGAGATGCTACGAGACCAAGCTGCTCGTCCTTAACCCATTGTTCGAAGGCAACAACATACTTTGCCATTTCCCATACTTTATCTACATCGCCACCACCAACAATGTCGAATGTATCTAAGATGTCCTCAGCCTTTGCTTTAATAACGGCCTCGTCTGTAATTTCATCTGCAATAGCCCAAATCTTTTCCCAGTCAAACTGCTTTGTGTAAAGCCCCATTCTTCTGTAGAGATTTGACTCATCGATATATAAATCCATCATGCCAGGATATGGTCTTCCAATCTGGGCAATGTTTGTATCTCTAAAACGACGTCGACAATTTGCTGCAAGACACCACTCATTTATTTCTCTTGCGACATTTTCATCTCCACCTTCTACAACACCTGTAATTACAGCGCTACGCTTACCATAGCGATTAAGATCTGCCACCATTTCACCAACTGCACCGCAAGCATAGGCTTCTCCAAGCCACTCTGCTGTACCTGCTGTATCGTAATCAAGTGCCTTAAGCTTCTGAACATTTACAAGGACTACAGGAACATCCAAATCCTTTACTGCTGGAAGCATGTTGTAGCTTGTAGCATATGTAAGAAGCTGCATGAAAACTAAATCTACATCTGCTGCTCTAAACTTATCCCCTGCAGCCTGAGACTGCTCCTTTGTAGTAACTACGCCACCATCGATTATTTCTACAGTGTCCGGAATTGACTTTTTAAAATCCTCAAACTGCTTTTCAAATTCTGGTACCAACGATGGAAACTGTGGTAAATATGCGCCAAGGGCGATAGAAAACACACCCACTCTTGCTTTTGTTTCTACTAACATCTTAATCCTCCTAGAACTTTATTTGCTCTTTATTTAAGCCTATAATATAATGATTTTATTGATGTAACTAGAACAGCAGATTGTATATTTTGGAACCTTATTTGACATTATGAGAAATGATATTTATGAACTTCTAAATCGAATAACAGACGAGGAGAAAATGATTCTTGAGGGGGATACAAACATTAGAAAAGAGCTGTATACCTCTGAGGATGAATTTGTTGTAGATTCGGGGAAACTACTGGCCCAAGGCAAGCTAATCGACATTAGGCCTCACACCAGATTTGCATATTTCCCTACACATAGACACAACTATATAGAAATGGTTTGTATGCTAAAGGGACAACTGACAACTCATTTTGTGGATGGCGAAACTTTAACTCTACATGCGGGTGATATATTACTTTTGAATAGACATGCCAGACACGATATTGAGCCATGTGGAAAGGATGATATTGCGATAAATTTCATCATCCTGCCAGAGTTCTTTTCCCGAACCCAAATTTTCTATGATAGAAACGATATTTTAAGAGATTTCATAGTCACATCTCTTTCAGACAAAAAGAATTACAACGACTATCTGCTTTACCACGCTGCTGGAATCCTTCCAGTAGAGAATCTAATTGAAAATCTGATCTGGACTCTCACATATCACAAAAATGATATGAACACTATCGCTATGTCCACAATGGATTTGCTTCTGATGAATCTTTGTACTCTATCATCAGACACTTTAACTGATATGAGCCGGAGCAGTAACTCAATCACAATTCAAGCCCTTGAATACATTGATACCCATTTTGACAATGGCACACTGGATGAACTGGCTCAGCTAACAGGGTATTCAATAGCCTATCTAAGCCGCCTTTTGAAACAAAATACCGGACTAAATTTCAAGCAGCTTCTCCAACAACGAAGACTTCAGGAATCAGCATACCTGTTAGAAAGCACAACCCTTACAACAGAAAAAATCATAAAAAAAATTGGCTACGAAAACTCTGCATATTTCTACAGAATCTTCGAAGCCAAATATGGTCTATCGCCTAAAGAATATAGAATTAGATCATGGCGATAAGACAGATTTTTTAACCTATTATAATTCACAAATATAGCTTCCTTGAACTATTACCTCTTCACCATTAGGCTTTATCAATTTTCCAGATAAACCATCAGGCAAATTTACACTATAAAGACATTTATCACCCTCATAGTGCCAGCCTACTTTTATGACTCCTTTTTCAGATTTATAAGAGACCTTCGCGAATTGTAACTGTTTACTTGGTAGTGGCTTTAATACTAGTTCATCAAATGTGTATCGTAGACCACAAACACCCTCTATCAACCATTCACAAATTGCTCCGTAGCTGTAATGGTTTTGAGATGCTTTTCCATCCCATGTTTCCCAAACGGTTGTAGCGCCTTGATTTACCTCATATAGCCAACTTGGTTTTGTTTCCTGCAAAAGTAGCTTGTAAGCAGTTTCTACATAACCGTTATCGGCAAGCACTTTGCATAAAAAAGGTGTCGATAAAAAGCCTGTATTTAAATGAAAATCCATCTTTTCAACTAAGGCATTTAGTTTTTTAGCATTGGCACTTATGTCCTTCTCTTCTAAAAGGCCAAATGCAATCGGCCTTACATAATCCTTTTGTCGATCTGACTCAATAATACCATTTGAAATAAAACGATGCTGATATGCTTTTTTTGCTCCTTGGCTTATCTTCAAAAATTCTTTTGCATCTTCATGCTTTCCAATGATATCCGCCATTTCAGCTAAGAGCCTCGCAGAGTAGCTTAAATAAGCAGTTGCGACTCCACTCTTACCTTTCATATCTACTCCACTTGCAAATTCTATATCTGGTTCAGCCCATTCTCCATAATCAAGTCCTGATGTAACATCATAAAAACTGTCTAAACTGCCGCTAAGAAGTTTTTTTATACAGCCTTTTTTAGCTCTTTTTCTGAGAAACATGAGCCACTTTTTCATTGCCTCATAGTTTTCACGAATAATCGACTGCTCACCATATCTCTTATACAAAGTGTGTGTAACAATAATAATTGCATCTCCCCATCCAGCAGATGCAGATAAAAGCTTTCCAAAGAAACTTTCCTCATTGTTTCTTGGTACGATATTTCTAACAGCTCCAGATTTATATTGATTTGCTCTGCAACTTGCCAGCCATTTTTCATAAATTCGTCTACAATCCATTAAATATAGACCAGTATTCACGAAAATCCCCGCGTCACCAGTCCAACCTGCTCTTTCTCTAGTCGGACAATCCGTTGGTATATCGCAGAAATTTCCCTTCATGCTCCACATTGCATTTTTGAACAAAGTATTGAGCTTTTCATTGCTTGACTCAAAGCTTGCTGTTTCTTCCATATCTGAATACACAGCTATTGCCTCAAATTCTGCGTCCTCTAACGAAATATCTGTTTCTATCAAGCAATATCTGAATCCAAAGATAGAAAAATGAGGCTTGTAAGTATTTTTGCCATCATGAGCTGTATACTCAATTCTTTGAAAAATACCACCTTCTTTGTGACGTTCTCCAGGTTGAAAATTTTCAATAGTAAACTCATCATTTTCATCTAGAGTTTCACCATGAGTCAATATGATTTTTTGACCAGACTTTGCATTAAATGTCATCTGAACATATCCTGCAATATTTTGACCAAAATCTATGACCGTTTTTCCAGATGGAGTTTTTATTTGCTTTCCCTTAAATCTTTCCTTTTCAACAATATGAGGATTATCAGTAAATATTAGATTGTTAAAGGAATAGTTCTTCTCGTATACATGTGATTTGTTTTCTTGTACGGTTTTAGAACAATCAATTACTTCTCCCTGACACATATCCGCAGACACAATTTCAGAATGAGGATAAGTCTCCCATGTATTATCAGTCTTCACAATAATAGTATCTTCCGAAGAAATCCATGCCAAAAGCCCTATATGGGTTCCAAAAAGATTTCTTGCGCCAGTAACACCTGCTGCACTTCGATACCAACCATCTCCAAGCAATACCTTAATAGTATTTTTACCTTTCCTCAAAAGACCTGCAACGTTATACCTTTGAACATATAGTTCCTTTTCGTATTCAGATGTGCCTGGAGCAAAAACAAAGTCTCCTACTCTATGATTATTAATGTATGCCTCATAGCATCCATGGGCTGTGATAAATAGTTCCTCGTTACCATTTATAGTTTTTACATCAAAAGACTTTTCCACCCACTTTGGTCTTTGTCTTTTTTCTGTATCAATTTTCTTTTCTGGTTCTATCCAATGTACTAAGTTCGATTTTAGTATTCCGCTAATGTTCATTAGAATAATTCTCCTGCAAAAATGCTATACTTTTCTCCAAAGATTCAATGGGATTATTGTTGACCCAATTTCTATGGCTCTCAAGAATAATTGCATCAACGTTTTTTATACAGTCCAAGCCAAGAATCCTTTTTAATGGCATATTACCATACCCTAACTCTATTGAATCTGATTTAAGAATTGGAGTAATTGGAACTTTTTTTAATCTTGTCCCTCTATCGTTAATGTGATAAAGAACCAATCGCTCACCCAGTTGTTCCATCAATGGAATAAAATCAACACCAGCTTCTGCAGGCCAATATGAATCAAATTCTACCTTAACCAAATCAGGATCCGTATCCTTAAGTATCATTTCATATGCCGTATATTTATTATCAACCTTCAAAAATTCCACATTATGGTTGTGATATAGTAATTGCAAATCTGATTCATGTAGTCTCGCACCTACTTTGTCCAATCTTTTTGCTAAAGACTTTACATCATCATAATTACCATAATCAAATCTGTACATTCCAGTTATTACTATTTTGTTTGTGTCTAATTCTCTCGCCTTTGAAATAACTTCATCAATTCTTTTTTCCAAACTTCCTAAATCGGCATGAAGACTAGTAGCTTTAAGTCTACTTTCCTTTAGCATATCGGGCCAATATATATTGGCCCCCTTACCAACCGGCATACCTGCCATTTTTGTAAGTAATCGAACTATAAATGGTGTACTCTCAATCATAAATAGATTCAATTCTATTCCATCATAACCAGCCTGCTTAATTCGTTTCAAGGCTTTTAATGTTGTCTTTTCATCTTTACATACAGATCCAAGCATTATCTGTTGCACAGCTAAATTATTCATTACTCTTATTTCACTTTCGCTTTCTGTTCTGCTATCTTTTTCTGAATCCTTACCATTTCTTCTTTAGATATAGGAGAAAGCTTCATTGCAAATAGATTACAAATCCAGCCAATAAATGGTAATCCAATATATATGAATATTGTCATATTTTTAATTGCAAGACTTGGTGTATCTGTTGGCTGTGGCATTGTTGATGTATAGCCAATTAAAGCTATAAGTGTAGTTGCCAAAACTGCACCAAGGGATGAAAGAATACGATCAAAGAAATTGTATGTTCCTGTAACAACTGCAGGCATATATTTTCCTGAACGAGCCATTTCATAATCAATCACATCTCCGCTCATAGAAGATGTAGCTGTTGTTACACACATCTTTGCGCCATTAACTAATAATGTAATTACAAAAAATACGGCAGTTGGAAGTATTTCAACAGTCACTTTTCTCATATCAACAATATACATAAATGCTGCCAATAATATGGAAAACGCCATACAAATTCCTGACCAAAAATAAAGAGCTTCTTTGCTACCATGTTTACCTGCATATTTTGCTCCAAAAATTGCAAAAGCAATTGAAGGTAGCATTGCAACTACATTCAGTATTGTTGATAATTGCATATTTCCAATCAATATACCAAATAGCATTGTGGTAATAATAGATTGACTAGCAGTCTGCTGTGCAAGCTTATCAGTAGCTCCTGCTACAATGTACATCTGCAAAGCCTTGTTTGATTTCAACAGCTTTATCATATCTTTTACTTTTACCTTTTCGCTTGCGCCCTGGCTATCTGTTCCAAAGTTTTCTGGCTTATCAGCCTCTGATATACCAATACAAGCAAGTATCGTAAATACGAATGATATAACAATTGTCACTGTCGCACATGCTGCAAGCATCTCTACTGTATATTCATTATTGTATCTAGGGAGTAAGACAACAGTAAAAAATACAGTCATTATCATTGGTGCGAAATAATTATATACCGTTCCCCACACACCAACGATTGGTCTTTGGTTTGGATCATTTGTCATAACAGGTCCAGCTATCATACCTGCAACATTGTTCATTGTGTATCCCACAATATATATTAAATACATCACAGTAAATAAAATAATTCCATGGCCTTTTCCTGAGCACCATATATAGAGCATAAAGATTGCCAAACTTTCTAAACCCCAACCTGCCAGCAAGAATAAACGAATTTTTCCATATTTTGTCATAGTCTTATCTATTAACATTGCTATAAATGGATTAATGAACCCATCAAATATTCTTGTCGCTGTCAACAAAAAACCAACAAGTGCAGTTGCAATTCCATAACCAACATTTGCCACATAACTAGCATAGGTTAAAAGCATATAAAAACACATTGCTCCACCTGAATTTATTGTGGTAAGTGCTATTTGCCAGTTTTTTGCTTTTCTATAGATATTCTTTTTTTCTACGTTAGATGTTAA
The DNA here is from genome assembly GCF_000703005.1 of Pseudobutyrivibrio ruminis HUN009. Classification (NCBI taxonomy): domain Bacteria; kingdom Bacillati; phylum Bacillota; class Clostridia; order Lachnospirales; family Lachnospiraceae; genus Pseudobutyrivibrio; species Pseudobutyrivibrio ruminis. The sequence continues at coordinate 55,138 of NZ_JNLH01000001.1, forward strand.
ATTTTCTGTCATTATAAACCTCACTACTTTTCCATAAAGCTGCCAAGAACTTTAAGACTCTTTTTTGGTGTTCTTTCCATTGTATTTCTGTCAACTGATATTAATCCAAAGGTCATTGAAAAGCCCTTTTGCCACTCAAAATTATCTAATAATGACCATGCAAAATAGCCCTTTAATTTAATGCCCTCGGTAATGCAATCATTAAGTCCTGTCAATGCTTCTTTTATAAACTCACATCTTCTTTCATCATCCGATGTTGCTATTCCATTTTCAGTAACGATAATAGTGCCTTTGAATTCTTCAGCACATCTTCTAACAACATTTACTATTCCTGCAGGATAATCCTCATAGCCCATCTGTGTTTTAGTCCCTGTTTCAAGCGAAGAATTTGCACCATTTTCGTCAAATATCTTTCTTGTATAACACTGAACTCCAAGGAAATCGTCCTTTTCAATATATGGAAGATAGTGTGTGAATTCATCATCCCATGCTTTCTTTGCGTTCTCTTCCCCACCATCTACACATTGGATGTCATGAAGAGAAAGAGTCAATCCAACCTGTATACTAGGATCAACTGATTTAATTGCATTTCGTGCAGCATTATGGGCTTTCATTACAAGCAAATCTCCTTCTTCACTAGCTTGTGAAACGAAATTTGCTACCTTTCTAGGATCATCTATATTAAATGCTTTTGCTGTTTCCATCATAGACATCATCATCTGTGATTGATTCTGAGAAAGATTTACTCCAACCTGTACTGAGCCTTCCTGATTTTGAATTTCTGACTGCTTAGACATTCTTTCCGTAATATCCTTAATTAAAAAGGCCATCTGAAGACGCATATTTGCTTCATTAATTGTGCATACATATTTAACTTTACCTGCAACATGTTCTGTTACATATCTTGCATATCTCTCAAAATAATTCACCACTTCTGGAGATTCCCAGCCACCCTTAGTTATTAGCCATGCTGGTGACGAGAAATGATGATAGGTAACTACCGGTTCAATTCCGTTTGCAAGACAGTAGTCAATCACCTTAATATAGTGCTCCATTTCCTTTTCATTCCACTGACCTTCTAGAGGCTCAATCCTTGCCCATTCAATGGAAAATCTATATGCATTAAGCCCTGCTCGCTTTAACAAGTCGATATCTTCTTCATATCTGTTGTAATGATCTACGGCTAATCCAGATTTTTCTACAAAAACAGAATGTTCAAGATTCTCCATAATCCAATAATCACTACCTACATTGTTTCCTTCTACCTGATGAGCCGCTGTTGCTGCACCTAACATAAAATCTTTTTTAAATAGCATAAATACCTATCCCCCTTTTGTTTTATGGATTTATTATATTTGACAGAAATATATAGAAATAATAAAATTGTACATATTTTATTAAATTAGTACACTGAACAGGAAGAATACATATGTCCCACAGATTACAGTTATTAGAATCATTGCAATCTACCATCAATATTCCATTTTGCATATACAATACTCACACCGAAATCTCTTATTTCATTCCAGACATACCTATGCCTAGTTTGATGAAATATGTAGTCTCAAGATTTAATAATGAAGGACACGATATAAATACCCCACTAATCATCATTGAAGAACCATCTATTTTTATTGCCATTTCAAAGCTATCCGATTATAGTTTTTTAATTCTTGGTCCCTGTTTGCCTCAAGAACATAGTGATGAATTTATAAATCACTTTTTCTTTGGAAAGCCATATAGCAAGGACAAGGAAGCAATTAAGCTAAACATAAAACAAAGCAAGCTTATTTCCATAGAAGAATTAAAAAATGCACTTTGTTTAGCTTACTTTATAAACACTGCCAAAGAGCTGGACAAATCTAATATTTTAGTTGATGAAATAATTGCATCGAATGAGCCTTTACAAAATCTCCAATCTCTTCTAGAAGTTAATAATCTTGAAACCGAGGATAAGAATTACAGTAGCCCTGAATCCATTAATAACGACTTATACTCTTACTTCGCCATGGATGGAATTCCAGTCATGGAAGACTTATTTAAAAAGTTTTCAGAACCAAATCAGTATTCCTTTACGAAAATGTCCTTGGATCACGATCGCCAAACAAAATATGTTTTTATGGTAGTCGCCAACAAGATTTGTCAGGAAGCAATCCGTAGTGGTGTTGGAGAAGATGCTGTAAATGTGATTGCTGAAATAATATGTCAGAGAGTTGACTCAGCGCCAACTTATTTTGATGTGAGACCTTATTATGTAGAACTTATTGCCGCCATCTCAGAAGTTGTAAATAACCATGCCACAGTTGAGAAAGGTTATTCACCTATGATTTCCAATTGTGTGTCTTATATAAATTCTCATGTACAGAAAAAACTAAACTTATCTGTACTATCAGAAATATGCAATGTTTCCGAGCGTTGGCTTTCTAAATGTTTTAGAAAAGAGGTTGGGGTTGCTATTCCTGATTACATTAATAACATAAAACTACAAAGAAGCACTCAATTGTTGCTTTATTCAAATGCAACTATAGAAGAAATATCAGATTTTTTTAGCTTTTCAAACCAAAGCTATTACTCGAAATTATTTAAAGAAAAATATTCCTGTACCCCATTGGAGTACAGGAATAATAAAAACATAGATAACCCAGCTCACACCTAGTGTAAGCTGGGTCTTTTTTACCACATTTTATAATTTCCACTTAGTGCCAGCATAGCAAACATGTAAAGACAATTGTCGTAATATCTTCTATCGCCTGTTCTAAGTGGAGTGTTCCAAAAATCTTCTACTGCTTTGAGGCTCCACTGATTGTCAGAAGCTAAGCTTGCCTGAGCAATTGTAGCAGTGAGTCCCACTGGATGAAGTGCTTTGCCTTCAATAGGGGTGCCGTCTATTGCATAGATTCCACGGTTGTTGTCTTCTGGCAGTGTGTAGAAGAAGTTTTGTAGATTGTTTGCTGTATTTCTACTCCACTGTAAAAAGTCTTTGTCTTCCGTATCATCTTTTGCCCATTCATAATTCAAGCCGATATTTGCAATAGTTCTGTAGGCATCACTGTAAAACCAATCATGTCTACCACCAAAATTTCCATCATCGGGATATGGTGTTCCGTCGTAAAAACTATACTCTGGAGAAAGTCCAGTTGATGGATGACAGGCTATCTTAAGGAAATCCCTGCTAGCCTGAGCCGCCTTCTTCCAAAACGCCTTATCCTCTGGATAACAGTTTTCGGCAAACAACTCATAAAAATGAGGCAGATGATATGATGGATCTGTAAACTCTAAACCTGGAACAAACTTGATTAAGCCATCATCACTCCACATGTTGTGACCACCATAAAGCTCTTCGTGATGAATACAAGTTTTCAGGAGTTCCTTCGCCATCTGGCTATAGTTATATATTCCAGTCCCATCTCCCCATCTATGGCTTGCAAAAATAAGAGCCATAGCGAAAAATTCTTCACCATCTGGAGCTGGGCCATCAGAAAACTTTTCGCCATTAGTCCCTATAGACCAGGTGAAATATCCTTTGTTTTCTCCCTGGTTTAAATGCATGTTTGTCATGGCCCAGTTCCAAAGCTGATCAAACTCCTTCTTCTTATCCATCTGAACGCAAATCATCATGCCATATGAAATGCCTTCAGTTCTGGTGTCGTTGTTTCCTGTATCAACAAGATACCCCATAGTCTGATCATCAGTTGTGTAATAGAATTTGTCATTGCCATAGAAAATTTCATTAAATGTCTCTTCTACTCTGGCATTTATTTCTTCACTTGTTTTTCCTATTTCTAAAAATACATTTCTCATGATGCCTTTATTCCTTTACGCCTCCAAGTGTTAGTCCAGTTACGAAGTATTTCTGAAGGAATGGATAAATGCAAATTATAGGAAGCATTGTGATAATTGTCGCTGCTGCTCTAACGGATGTTGGAGTTACGGAGCCGTTAGAATTCTTCATAGACTCAGCAGACGAGCTTTGGTTGGTTACAGAAGAAAGGAGTTTCATTAATTCGTACTGCAATGTTGTTAAGTCATCACTCATTCTGTTATAAAGCATTGCATCGAACCAAGAGTTCCACTGACCAACAGCTACGAAAAGAGCGACAGTTGCGTAAACAGGCTTGCACAGAGGTGATATTATCTTTAGGAAAATTGTTGTATAGCCCGCTCCGTCCAACTGTGCCGACTCTTCCAAACTATCTGGAATACCCTTCATGTAGGTTCTAATAACAAGCATGTTAAAAGCAGAAATCATTCCTGGTATTACATAGACTGCAAAACTGTTAGTTAAGCCAAGTGACTTGTATAGGAGAAAGGTTGGAATAAGTCCGCCATTAACATACATTGTTATTACCCAAAATAAGGATACTTGTTTGGCAAATATAAAATCTTTTCTACTTACAATAAACGCTAAAATCGCATTTGATACTAAAGCTAAAAATGTTCCAATAATTGTTCTTGCAACAGTGATAAATGCACCTGTAATCAGATTATCTTTCTGAAGTACTGTGGTGTAATTCTTCCAAGTAAATTCACGTGGCCATAAATAAATTCCACCTCTTAATGCATCAGTACCGTCATTCAAAGAAATTGCTAACGTATTCAATACTGGATAAAGAGTGATTACTACGAAAGCAATCATGAAAATTGTATTGAATATTCTAAAGGCCAAATCGGCACCAGAAATCTTCTTTCTCTTTTTCTTATTCATTGCCTAGCCCCCTTAGAATAATCTTTCTTCGCCGTGTCGTTTTGCAATTCGATTACAAATTACAATCAACACTATACTTACTACACTCTTGAAAATACCTGCTGCAGTACCGATTGCATAATCGCCCTGGCTGATGCCCCATTTCAATACGTATATATCGATTGTCTGAGATACATTTACAACAAGACCATTTCCAAGTAAGTACTGAATTTCAAAGCCTGCATTCAATACATTTCCGATATTCATCAGAAGTAAAATCATGATTGTAGGTTTAATTCCTGGCAAAGTAACATGCTTTATTTTCGCCCATCTTCCAGCTCCGTCGATTGCTGCAGCCTCATACAAAGAAGGATCAATAGCTGTGATTGCTGCCAAATAGATAATGGCGTTCCATCCTGTTTCCTTCCATACATTTGCAAATGCAACGATAGGCCAGAAATATTTTTCGTGGGCAAAAAAGTTGATTGGCTGTTCCACTAAATTAAAGTTTAAAAGCAACTGATTAATAATTCCTGTTCCTGAAAGTGCATCATGAAGAATTCCTGTAACAATAATCCAAGAAAGGAAATGTGGAAGGTAAGAAATTGTTTGAACAACCTTTTTGCCACCTTGGCAGGCAATCTCATTTAGCAAGATTGCAAATAAGATTGCCATGAAAAATGTTACAGCCAAGTTGATAACACCCATTGCAAGGGTATTTCTAATTACTCTTAAAAATGTGACATCAGAGAACAAGCGAATAAATTTATCAAAGCCTATAAACTTGGAATGCAATAGTCCAGTTACTGGTTTGTAATCCTGAAATGCCATTACCCATCCTGCAAGAGGTAGATAATAGAATACAACTCCATATACAACTATTACTGCAGCCCATATCAAAAGTACCTTTTGATGTTTTAATTGTGTTAGGCTAATTGATTTTTTATTCATACTTAGCAGCCTCTTCTATTCTTCTATCAAGCTCTGTCTGCATCTCAGAGAGGAAATCCTCTGGATGACATGCATTGTATGCTTCCATGTACTCATCCCAAGCGGCATCGAAATCGTCAGCCATTACAACCTTTGGAAGATACTGGTGTTTTGTCTCACCCATAAGTGTCCATGCTGTACCACCTGGTGTTGATGTTGTCATTGAATTTGAGAATGTGTACATTGGATACCATGGTCCTGGTGCTGGAGATGTACCAAGCATCTCTACATATGTCTTCACACCATATGCTGCAAAACAATTTTTTACAGAATCTGAAAGTCCATCATAGAACTCATCTTCCTGACCATCAGGTCTCATAGCATTCTTTCCATCACGGCTAGTGCCTACCCACTGTGGGAAATATGAATATGAGCATAAATGTGATGCCTTGTATGCTGTATCTGACGCATTGTTTCTCATTTCCTGTGTACGAGAGAACATACCATCATCACCTACAACGTAATCTACACCTTCTACACCCCAGAATCTAAGGTCATGTACTTCCTGTCCCAAAAGATCATTTACAAACTGAAGTGCGCCTTCAACATCTTCGCAGCTAGTTGTAATTGCAAGACCTGAAGAAACGTTCAATTCTCCGCCTGAATTGTGCCACTGATTTGTAATGCTTTCATCAATAGTTATTGGTAGAGGAACGTATTGACATCCCTGCTTATCAAGACCTGCTGACTTAATAGCATCTTCTGCGTTATATGCAAAATCCCACCACTGGTCAATCATGCCAAGAACACGACCTGTAGAAAGCTTTGCGATGTACTCATCATATGTCTGTGTGAATGACTCCTGGTCTACGATTCCCTTCTTGTACTCTTCATTTAACTTCTTGAAGTACTTAACAGCTGTATCAGTTGTATTGTAATCGATAATCTTTTGTGTTTCTGGGTCTACGATTACAGAACCATCATTTGGATAACCATCAAGGAACTGTGGTGCATTTTCCAAACAGAAGTATCTCCAGTCATCGCAAAGGATTGTGTAAGGAATATTCTCTGTACCATCTTCCATTGTTGGATTAGCTTCGTTGTATGCTTCAATTAAATCAAAGTACTGATCCATTGTGCGAACTTCTGGATATCCTGCCCACTCAAGCACTCTTGTCTGAATCCAAAAAGCCTCACCGTTTTGTGTACATTCTCTTTCTTCTCCATAGATGTTTGTGAACTGTGGAATCCAGTAAATATGTCCATCATCCTGTCGAATAGCATCCCACTCCTGATCTGTGAAGAATTCCTTAATATTTGGATATTTGTCAATATAATCATCAAGTGCAACTAATGCTCCAGCTTCATATAACTGAACAGAACCATTACCACCATCAATAAAATCTGGATACTCGCCACCAGCAATAAATGTTCCTACAGCCTCCTCAGCTGTCTGTCCTGTAAGCCAAGTCTCTTTTACCTTGCAACCTGTCTTTTCAGCGATAAGCTGCTGAACCTCATTGTCATCATTAATTTCTGTACCTGGAACTGCAAAGAATGCTGTAAATTCTTTGATTCCATCTTCGTTAACTGCTCCGCCATGTCCAGCTGTTTTGCCGCATCCAGCTAACATAGAGGTAAGCATTGTAGTAATTAATAATGCGCTTACTACTCTTTTTTTCATATAAACCCTCCTTTTATTCGGGAACCTTTCTCCCTCTTTTATGGTATTATTTTAGGAAAAATCACAATTGAAAACATCCGAGAAACTATAGATAAAAGGGGGAGAAACTTTACATTTCTCCCCCTCAAATTTTAGACGGCCATATTCTTTTTATACTTTGTAGGGGTACACCCCTTTGCCTCAATAAACTTGTTTACAAAGTAATCAACATCCTTGTAGCCCACCATTTCAGCTACTTCGTATATTTTCATATCGCTTTTACGAAGTAGCTTTGCAGCTTCATTTAGACGCTGCTCATTAAGATAATCCTTAAATGAACAACCATATTTTTTCCTGAAAACCTGACCTAAATATGCTGAATTTATATAATACTTTTCGCTTAACTCTCTGAGGGTTAAATTGCTGGCATAATTTCTTTTGATTTCATCTTCTATCTGACCAAGCACACCCTTGGATACGTTTTTACGAAGCTGAGTTATGTAATCTCCATAAGCATAGGCCATTTTGCAAAGATGAGTCCGGCCACCTCGTCTAATTCCCTCTTCTGAGGTACTTTCCAAAATCATTCTAAGGATTTCCTCCTGATTGACTTCGTTATCCAGCTCGCTTGCAAGATGTATCAGCTGAAACAGAAGGTAATTTATATTAAGATTCATGGTAGATTCTGTAACACCAGTGTTTTTCATTTCCTGATAAAACTCATCCACTCTTTTTCTTATTTCGACATGTTCCCCACCTTCGATTGCCTCTATAAGGTTGTCTAGCTGTTTCTTACAAATAAGTATGCCTGTATCAGTGATTTTGTATTCATCTTCGTAATAATAAATATTTTTCTTTTCTCTAAATCCCTGGAGAGAACGAAGCATATTGGCTGTACCATATGATTTTGAAATATTCCTAATACCAGAGACATTTTTGCCTACTAACATCGTAATTTCTAGATTCGTATTTACGATAAGATAATCATAGAATCGTTTCAAATATTCCTCAGTGGTAAGCTGTAGTTTTTGCCCCATTGAGTCTGTATAGATAAAGCCTATATCGTAGGTTTTCTCGCTGTCAGAAACATCCATTATGCATAATGCAAAATCGTTCTTAAGAAATTCATCTGCCGCCATGTAAAGCTTATTCAGCTGTTCCTTCTTTTCTTCATCTGAATAATCCTCTGATAAGGTAGCAACATCCAACTGCACCTCTACATAACACATATCCTCATCCACATTGATTTTATCTGATATGCATTCAATATTTGTCTTATCGTATTTCCCTCTAAGAAGGGACATAATATTTCTATCAAGATAAGCCTTATCCTTCTTTGCCTTATCCTGAATCTCAATGATTTTTTCCTTGTTCAAATCGGCAATTTTTCTAAGAATAGTAAGTAATTGCTCCCTTTCCACAGGCTTTAAAATATACTCTACACATCCATGCTTTAATGCTTCCTGGGCGTATCCAAACTCCGCATATCCGCTAAGAATCACATAGTATATCTCATCATTTAGCTTTCGAACTTCCTTTAAAAGTTCGATTCCATCCATTAGTGGCATTTTAATGTCTGCAATAACAAGATCGACTGGCTGTTTCTTTATGAAATCAAGAGCCTCTTTTCCGTTTACAGCAGTGAAGATTTCATAGCCTTCAGCTTCCCAGTCAACTAATACCTTTAGACCTTGTAATATGAACGGCTCATCGTCCACTAGCAAAACTTTTAACATTAAATCATCCCCTTTAAATACATCATTGGTATTGTAATTTGGAATAGAGTTCCTGTACCTATTTCCGACTCCATATCAAACATAACATCATCTTCTGATATCATCTTTAATCTTACGCATGCATTTACAATTCCAACTCTACCTTTCTCCTTTAGCATAGAAATATCGGCATTACGCATATTCTCCAGCAGTTCATTTGCTATATCTTCTGGAATTCCGCTTCCTGTATCCTCTATTTCTATAATTACATTTTCGCCTTTAACGTATATACGAACAAAAATCCATCCCGGTGTGGTTTTACTTTCAATACCGTGAACAACTGCATTTTCCACAAATGTTACAAGGGTCAGCTTTGGTATCAACAGTTTTCTGCATTCATCCTCAATATCTATTTCAAAAGAAAGCCTATCCCCAAATCTGTATTTTTGAAGTTGCAAATATGCCTCTACAAAATTCAACTCGTTTTCAATTGCTATTATGTCATCGTTCCATTCAGTATATTGTCGTTGTAGCTTTGCTAAATGCTCCACCATTTTAGCTGTTTCCTCTTCCTTTTTAAGAAGCGAATGCATCCGAATGCTCTCAAGTGCATTGAACAAAAAGTGTGGATTTATTTGGCTATGAAGGGCTATTAGCTCTGCATTCTTTCTAGCTACCACTGCTTCCTGCTCTCGCAATCTGTTTTTCAAATTGGTGTGCATCAGGCTGCTTACAAACACCGGCAATGCAATATTTATTACAATCAAAAATAATAGCTGATACCATCGTTTTCTGAACAAATCAATAAAACTGTAATTAGTATCTTTTATTTTGATTTCCAGTTTTTGTCCGTAAACTTCACACTCCTGAGAATATGCAATATTCTCTAACAGCGTCTTGTTAGCATATTCCTTGCTTACATTACTATATTTTCCATTGGACATTAACACTCTAGTATCGTCACATATATATGCTTTATATGGATAATTCAGATTCTCTATATCATCAACACACTTTGAATAATCTATCTTTATCAGCAAGATATTGGGCGAATTATACTTGTAATAGTTCAGTCGCTGAAAATAATAAATCGTCCTTTGCAGGGCTCCTGTTGGCTGTTTTGTCATTCCAAAATAAAGTCCCTTGTTCAAATGGGATGTCAAAATATAGTCATACCAGTCTGTTCCAATAGCCTTGGTAATCTTCTGAAATTCCGCTCCATTTGTGATGGTATTGTTGTCCAAATAAATACGATATTCCATACCAGACTGACCTGTTACAAGCTTTAAAAGTGTGTCATCAAAGAATGTTTGGTATGCATTGTAATACTCAAGATTTGATGAGTATTCCTTATGTAAAAACCTATGTACGTAGAGGCTGCTGTATAAAGCATTTCCCAACTTCGCAGCCTCGTCTACCTGATTAAAGAAAGTGTAATTGATGGCATTTGCTTCATTTTCCATCTGATGAAGAATTGAAGATTTTTCTGAATTATAAATGGACTTGAAAACAAAACCATCTGAAATGATAATTGGAAGCACTACACAAAGGATGTACAAAAGGGCCATCTTCCTTTTTATTTCAAGCTTATTAAAAAACCTTTTCATATATCATGCCCTTAATTCTTTGTATGACTAATCCATTTAAAGCTACATCTGTTATCCGAATCAGCACCATTGGATGAAGTGTACATACCAACTGTGCAGCCAACAAATCCCCCTGCTTCCTCTGTTGTGTATGGAATCAAATCAACATCTTCCTTCACAGGCAACTGGCCATTTTCATCAACAATATAAATCTGGCACTTCTGTTCCTTTGCCTTTATTCCAATTTCAACCAATCCATCTGAAACTGGTATGGATTTTATGACCTCTTCTTTTCCAGAAATGACAGTTCTCACACGGAATTGCTTTCCATTCTCGCCTTTTACAATTTCCATAACCAAATGATTCTCATGGTTTTGGAACAACACAAGGCCGCCACACTCTTTATCGCTCTTAGGGGTGAAATCAACTCCACAGCTAACAGCAAATGAATAATCCTTTTGGCGAATTCCCAAATAAGAAGGATTGCAAATATCCTCTATTCTTTCTGGGCGAGTGTAGAGAGTAAGGAATCCTGGCTTTTCTGTAAGAGAATAGAAATTCTCACTTCTTCTTTCTATTCCAACTAATCTATCGTCCAATTCTTTACCGTCAAAATGAATAATATCTGTATAGGAATTTTCCTGGTTGAATCTGTATTCCTCAAATGGAAGCTCAATCTGGTCTGTTAGCTTTCCAATACCTGGGTTGATAACAGGCCATCCATCTTCCCAAGTCACCTTGGCAAGGAATGTTTCTCTCCCCATACTGCAATGGTTCTTACACTGTCTTGATGCAAGCATTACAATATAGTAATTTCCGTCTTTATCATCTACTAAATCTCCATGTCCTGCATAGATAACAGGATAGTTCTTGCCCAGATTTCTATGTGTGAATATTGGATTTCTTGGGCAACCTTCAAACCATTTGAAAAGCTCCTTTGATCTGGCAACTGATATGGCATGCTCTGGACCTGTGCCACCTTCTGCATGAATCAAATAGTAATAACCATCCTTCTTGTAAAGATGCGGTCCCTCTGGCCAAATAACATCCTTAACAGCTCCCTTCCAGATAGCCATAGATGGGCCAACAAGCTTCATAGAATCTAAATCAAGCTCCTGCACCCAGATTTCCCAATCTCCATTGTATTTAACACCTTCTGGATTTGGTCTGGTGCCAACATAATAGCAACGGTCATCATCGTCAAAGAATAAGGATGGATCAATACCTGGGCACTCCTTATCTCCAAGATAGTAAGGTTCTGACCATGGCCCTGCTGGGTCCTTAGCTGTTACTAAAAAGTTTCCTCCAGCATCAACATTTGTTGTAATCATGTAAAATGTGCCTTTGTGCTCTCTAATTGTTGGAGCAAAAATTCCCCTAGAGATTTCACCATGTAATGGCAGCTGGCTTTCTCTATCAAGTACATGACCTATCTGCTCCCAATGTGCCAAATCCTTGCTGTGGAAAATTGGCACTCCTGGGAAATATACAAAGCTTGAACATACAATATAAAAATCATCACCCACTCTGCATATTGATGGGTCTGGATAAAAGCCCTTTAAAATTGGATTATTAGCAATTGTCATTATCTTCTCCCTTAACGAACTATCCTAGTATTCAACCTGAATAGTTTCACCTTTCAAATCTATTTCAAATACATCACATTTATTTCCTGTAAGCTCTTCGCTTCTTGCATCAGGCTGGCTAGTTCCAATAGCTATCTTGAACTTTCCTGGCTCCACAATGGCATTTCCCTTTTCATCGATGATTGCAAAATCCCTTGGATTAAGCTCAAATGAAACTGTTTTTGTCTCGCCTGGTGTAAGGACTACTCTCTTAGCTTTTCTCAAAGACCACAATGGAACTCTTGTTGACGCTTCCACATCCTTAATGTATACCTGAACCACTTCTTTTTGATTCATGCTTCCCTGGTTTGCCACATCAATTGTCACTGTAAAGTGCTCATCCATGTTTCCTGAAATCTTATTAATAGAAGCATTTTCGCATTTGATTTTGGAATACCCCAATCCATATCCAAATGGATAAAGTGGTGTTCCCTTAAAATATCTATAAGTTCTATTATCCATAGAGTAATCTTTGAAATCAGGTAAATCCTTGTCAGATGCGTAGAATGTAACAGGAAGCTTTCCGCTTGGGCTATCCTGTCCGAACAACACCTGTGCAATAGCTTTTCCACCTCTTGCTCCAGGATACCAGCACTGCATTATCGCATTTACGTTTTCCTGTGCCCATGATAAATCAAGCGCCGAACCAGATAAAAGAAGAAGCACAACTGGCTTTCCTACTGCAGTTATTTTTTCAAGTAATTCCTGCTGTAAGCCTGGAAGCTTAAGTCCCTTTTTGTCACCACTACCAAACTCGTTTCCAGCGTCACCTTCTTCACCTTCGATTGTGGAGTCTAAGCCTAAGCACATAACCACAACATCTGAGTGCTCTGCAACTGCCATAGCTTCTGCAAAATCATCTCTTGCTTCGCTAAGCACATGCATTCTATCCTTCCAAAGATGAGTTCCATCTGCATGGAATACTCTTACATCATCTCCAACAAATCTTTGGATTCCCTCAAGTGGAGTGATATATTCAGATGAGATTCCTTCATAATTTCCCACAAGAGCTATTCTTGAGTTTGAATTAGGACCAATAACTCCTATGGTCTTTAACTTGTCTTTATTCAGTGGCAAGATGCCATCATTCTTTAATAAAACAAAGCTTTCCTTTGCTGCTTCATTGGCTAAATCCTTATGCTCTTTGCATTCCACCACTTCATATGGAATATCATCATATTTACTTTTTCTTTCAGGAAGAGTTCCTAAGCGTAATCGAAGTTCTATCAATCTTTCAACAGCTGTGTTAATTGTCTCCTCTGAAACAAGTCCAGCTTTATATGCGTAAATAAGCTTTTCATATACGCATCCGCAGTTCAAATCACAGCCGTTATTCACAGCCAATGCTGCAGATTCCACTTCGCAACCTGTTACCTTATGGTTTTCGTGGAAATCCCTGATAGCCCAACAGTCAGAAACCACATGTCCTTCAAAGCCCCAATCATCCCTTAGAATATCCTTTAGTAAGCGTTTGCTACCACAGGCTGGCTCACCGTTTACACGATTGTAGGCTCCCATAACAGACTCTACCTTGGCATCCTTCACAAGTCTCTTAAAGGCGTAAAGATAAGTATCGTACAAATCCTGATCAGAAACCCTAGCATCAAAATGATGTCTGTCTGCCTCCGGTCCGGAATGAACTGCAAAATGCTTTGCACAAGCAGCTGCCTTTGGATTATCAAGGTCTGGTCCCTGCAAACCTCGTACAAAAGCCATGCCAAGCTGACCTGTAAGATATGGATCCTCACCATATGTTTCGTGACCTCTGCCCCATCTAGGGTCACGGAAAATATTTACATTAGGTGCCCAATATGTAAGTCCCTTATAAATATCTCTATCACCATGCTTGATGAACTGGTTGTATTTTGCTCGACCTTCTGTAGAAGTAGCATCACCAATTTTTTCCACTAGCGCCTCATCAAATGTAGCTCCCAGTCCAATTGCCTGAGGAAAAACTGTTGCATCTCCAGCTCTGGCCACCCCATGCAAAGCCTCATTCCACCAACAATACGCTGGTATTCCTAGCCTATCTATTGCTGCGGCATGATATAGCATCTGACTAGTCTTTTCTTCCATAGTCATTTGCGACACTAATTCTTTAGCACGCTTCATTGTTTCTTGATTCATTTTCATCTTCTCCTTTTGTTATCATTTCTAGCTGAGTGTCAAACTCCTTACTGATGTAGTAAAGAGAGACTGTAGTAGTAAGTATCCAAATTGCCAGCCCCCACTGGATGTACCATGCACAAATAATATATGGTAAAAAAGTTACTATAAAAATCAGCACCATTCTTGGGATATTTAGTATTGCCATAACGATAGATGCTTTTACTAAATCCTTTGTTGTGGTCTGAAATCTTGCCATGAAAGGAAACATACAATATATAATTGACCAAACTAAAAATGTAATAACTGCTAATACCACTCTCATAGGAACAGGCATTGACTGTGCCATTCCAAAGAAAAGGTTGTACCAGTCAAAAGCTAAAACTAAAAGTACTAATAGCTCTACCATCCAAACTGGAGTTATTTGTTTGAAATTCAAACAGAATGACTTAAAGAAACTTTTTACTGCACTTGTTTCTTCTCCCTTAGCAATCTTCATGGAAACATAATATTTAGCAGTAAAAGACGCACCAATAGTGATTATTGGTATAGAACATAGAACACAAAGTAGGTTTAATATAATTAAATCCGTTGCCTTTCCTAGAAATTCCATTACCTCGCTGTCCGGTCTTAGGATATTCATAACAATCTCTCCTTTTTTGCAAAAAAATAACTATTCAGTCCAATCTGATATACCTCAGATTATCCTGAATAGTTACATATTATCATTATAAAAAATATTGTGGCCCTTACTTTTTGTGCCTTTAATGTAAGATTTTTTACTTAATTATAAATCCCTTGATTTTTCGATACAGATACGCTCAGCTTCGATAACTGCACTTCTGAATCCTGCTGCTTCAAGAGCTGCAACAGCCTCGATTGTAGTGCCACCTGGAGAGCAAACTGCATCCTTGAGAACTCCTGGATGCTCGCCAGTTTCAAGAACCATTTTGGCTGAACCAAGAACTGCCTGCGCTGCAAACTTGTATGCTTGTGTACGAGGCATTCCTTCTGCAACTGCTCCATCAGCAAGTGCTTCGATAAACATATAAACATAGGCTGGTGAAGAACCGCTGATTCCAACAACTGCATCCTGAAGACGCTCTGGAATAATTTCTGCCTGTCCAAATGCTTCAAAAAGCTTTAATACAGTGGCTGCTTCATCCTCTGAAACAAGCTCATTAGGGCTAAGAGCGCTCATGCCTTCCCCAACAAGAGCTGGAGTATTTGGCATTACACGGATGAGCTTCAGCTCCTTGCCAAACATACCTGTAAGTCGCTCCAATGACTGTCCTGCTGCAATACTAACAACAAGCTTATCACTGAAATCCATATCCTTGATGCCATCTACAACCTTTGCCAAAAACTGAGGCTTTACAGCAAGAAAGATGATATCTGCAAAGTCTACTGCATCTCTGTTATTAGTGCTTGTGTGTACGCCGAACTCCTCACTTATTCTATCAAGTGCAGCCTGGAAAATATCTGTAGCCATAACATCTGTAGCTTCTACCATGCCTGAGGAAATGATGCCTCCCATCATGGCACTGCCCATGTTACCTGTTCCAATAAAACCTATCTTCATAAAGAAACCTCCTATTCAGCCTTAGCCAAAATAAGCTTTTCAAGATATGCTATACGAGCACATACTGTAAAGATTTTTGCTGCTTTCTCTAATTCCTCGATTGGTGGAAGAGATGGAGCAAATCTGATGATTGAATCGCCTGGGTCCATGTGGTATGGGAATGGTGCACCAGCTGGAGTAAGCTTAACGCCTGCCTCTGCTGCTAAATCTACGATACGAGTAGCTGTTCCCTTTGGAGCCTCAAATGTAATGAAGTATCCACCCTTTGGTGAAATCCATGAACCACAACCTGGGCCTGTTAAATCCTCTTCCATTGTCTTGATTACAAGCTCAAACTTAGGACGAAGGATTTTTGCATGTCTTTCCATGTGCTTAGATACTGATTCAACATCCTGAAAATATCTAGCATGACGAAGCATGTTGATTTTGTCGAAACCAATTGTCTGAACTGTAAGTGTCTTCTTGAGCTCCTCACGGTTGTTGTGGTTGCATGCGATTGCTGCAATTCCACCGCCTGCAAAAGTGATTTTTGAAGTAGAAGCAAACTCAAATACAAGATTTGGATTGTCTGCTTCTTCACACTCGTGAAGAATATTTAAAATCTTGCTCTTTTCTTTGTATAAGTGATGTACCGCATATGCGTTATCCCAGAATACTCTGAAGTCCTTTGCTGCTGGCTTAAGATTTGCCATACGTCTAACAACTTCGTCTGAGTATACAATACCCTGAGGATTTGAGTACTTCGGAACACACCAGATACCCTTGATTGTGTCATCTGCTGCAACAAGTCCCTCAATAACATCCATATCAGGACCATCCTCATTCATAGGGATGTTTATCATATCAAAACCAAAATGCTGTGTAATAGCAAAATGTCTGTCATAACCAGGAACTGGGCAAAGCCATTTAACTCTCTCAAGCTTGCACCATGGTGTGCAGCCGTCAAAGCCAAACATGTATCCACGAGCAACTGTATCAAACATGATGTTTAATGATGAGTTGCCGCATACGATTACCTGCTCTGGCTGGCAATCCATGATTTCTGCCATAAGATGCTGAGCTTCTACGATGCCTTCAAGCTGTCCGTAATTTCTAGTCTCAACACCATTCATGCATTTCATAAGAGACTTTCCATCAAGGATATCGAAAAGTGGCATAGAAAGATTAAGCTGCTCTACGGATGGCTTACCACGGCTCATATCAAGCTTTAAGCCCTTTGCCTGCCAAGCAACATACTCTTTTCTAAGTATCTCCTTCTCTGCTTCAAGTTCTTCGGGTGACATTTCACTGTACTTTTTCATTGTTGGTCCTCTTTCATTTACTTTATTTATTATTTCGTACTTTATCTAAGTACTCATTAATAACTTGTTCATAACCGAGATTTCCTGGTTTGTAAAAATCTCCCCTTTCAAGTCCCTCTGGAAGATATCTCTGGTGTGAGAAATGGTTTGGATAATCGTGAGCATATTCATAACCTATGCCATGTCCTAGCTTTCCAGCAGACTTATAGTGTGCATCCTGCAGATGTGTTGGAATTGGTCGCGTGTGGTTGTTTCTCACTTCCTGCATGGCTAAATCAATAGCTCCGTAGGCTGAATTTGATTTAGGTGCACATGCTACGTATGTAGCAGCGTGAGAAAGAATAATCTGACACTCTGGCATACCGATTCGTTCTGTTGCAAGGAATGCGCTGGTAGCAACTACCAGTGCCTGAGGATCAGCATTTCCTACATCCTCTGATGCACAAATACATATACGTCTTGCAATGAATTTGGGATCCTCTCCTGCGTAAAGCATTCGAGCCAAATAATAGACAGCCGCATCTGGATCTGAGCCTCTCATACTCTTTATAAAAGCAGAGATGGTGTCGTAATGATTATCGCCATCTTTGTCGTATTTGATAACTCTACGCTGAATGCATTCACTGGCAACATCTATGGTGATGTGGATTTTTCCATCGTCGGATCTGTCTGTGGTGAGAACGCCTAGCTCAATAGCTGTAAGAGCGCTTCTGGCATCGCCATTGGCAATGTCTGCCAAAAACTCTAAAGCATCATCATCAATAACAGCATCGTAGCTTCCAAGTCCCTTTTCTGAATCTGTCAAAGCTCTGTTGATGAGGATTTTGATATCCTCTATATCAAGAGGCTTTAATTCGAAAATAATAGAACGGGAAAGCAAAGCTCCGTTAACCTCGAAATATGGATTCTCAGTGGTGGCTCCTATAAGAATGATGGTGCCATCCTCAACAAATGGAAGCAGATAATCCTGCTGGCCCTTATTGAATCTGTGAATCTCATCGATAAATAGAATTGTTTTTTTGCCGTATGCACCAAGCGTCTGTTTGGCTCCCTCAACAACTGCCTCCATGTCCTTTTTACCGGAGGTGGTGGCATTGATGGAAGTAAACTCTGCAGATGTGGTGTGGGCGATTACCTGTGCAAGTGTGGTCTTACCTGTACCAGGTGGTCCATAAAATATAATAGAAGAAAGCTTATCCGCCTTTATAGCTCTGTAAAGGAGCTTGTCCTTGCCAATGATGTGCTGCTGCCCAACCACTTCATCAAGTGTGGTAGGACGAAGCCTAGCGGCAAGAGGCGATTCCTTTTTCTTTGCTTCCTGTCTCATGTAATCAAATAGATCCATGTAAAACCTTCCTTATCTTGATACTATTCTACGCATTCATAATAGCACATTTGTTCTGTATAGGATAGAGTTTTCACATTCAAATCTACACAAAAAAAGTATCAAGAGGTCACTTTACTAAACTAAAGTAATCGCTCTTGATACTATACTATAATTTTTTCAGTATTACAATAAAAAATTTCCGTAGGGCGGACATTTGTCCGTCGGTGGCAATAATCACTTTAGTTTAGATCGTATTTTGTAATGTTGATAACTGCATCCTCATTTGTGTTGAAATAGATGCCATCGCAAGATACATCAGTTGGAAGCGATGCTGTCATAACGTACATTCCATCCTCGAAGAATACTTCCATGCTGTATCTATCCATTACAATTCTAAGCTTGATTGTCTCGCTCTTCCATGGAATATGAGCTCTACGCTGATGCACTATTGCACGTCTTGAACCAGAAAACTTTCTGTCAATCTTTGCAATGTTTTCCTTTGGACGAAGAACGATATCCGTATGATACTTGTCATCTGCTGCAATTGAGATAACAAATCTGTCATACATAGCCTGAATATCCTTAGGCTTAACTTCTAATTCTAAATCTAAACATCTGCCATTAATGCCTTCTAATGAAACACCACCTGCAACGCTTTCGCTATCACTGTCCTTGATGTTCTTTGTAGCAATAATATCGTAATTACGATACTCTACTTTATTAGAACGCATATCTTCCACTTCTTTAATTGGCCACTGGCATAATCTACCATCTCTGATAGAAAGCTCTCTTGGAAGTGACATCTGGCCGAACCATGGTTCTGAACCATCGTGAGCTCCTGTTGTATCCCAGTTCTGCATCCAGCCAATCATGACTCTTCTGCCATCTTCTGTGAGAATTGTCTGCATAGCGTAGAAATCAATTCCGTAATCAACTGCCTGGACATTTTCTTCTGTAAATGTATCTGTTGCAGAATCGAAATCACCAATTATGCAAAGGTTACCATTGCCGTTGTGGAATTCAAATCCTTCAGGAAGCATATCCTGTGGACTTGTTAAAAGAACACCTTTGCCTTCTAATTCAAAGAAGTCTGGACATTCCCACATAAGACCATATCTGCGCTCATTCTTTGCAAATATTTTCTCGAACTCCCAGTGAATGCAATCTGCACTCTTAAATAGAAGTAAATGTCCACTTCCATCTGGTGCTCTGTTGGCAACTAAACATCTGTAGCTGCCATCTTCTTTTTTCCAAATCTTTGGATCTCTAAAATCTGTTTTGCTTGACCCTTCAGGGATAAGGTCTGAATTAATAACAGGATTGTTTTCGTATTTCTCGTAATCTAATCCATCACCGACTGCTATACACTGTGTCTGGAACTCTTTCATCTGACCATTTTCAGCTGTTCTTTTCATAACGCCAGTATAGATAAGAAGATGTCTGCCATCCTCTAGAGTAATGGCACTTCCTGAGAAGACCCCATCCTTGTCATAGAACTCATCTGGAGCCAAAGCAACTGGAAGAAACTCCCAATGAAGCAAATCAGTACTTGTGGCATGGCCCCAATGCATTGGACCCCAGTGTGCATCATATGGATGATATTGGTAGAATAAATGATACTTCCCTCCATAATAACTTAATCCATTAGGGTCATTCATCCAACCAACCCTAGGCGATAAATGAAACTTCGGTCTATTCTCCTCAGGTATTAATTTCTCATAGACCTCCTCGTATTTTCTCGCCTCTCTAAGTGTTTGACTGCTCATTGGTATTTCTAATTCCTTCCGTGTTTTATTTCTTAATTAGCATAGAAATCATCAAAGTATTTCTGATATATTTCCAAATATTGATCTAAGCCATAGCTATCAACCTGATCAAGGTATGACTGCCATGTAGCATCTGTAATACCATCTCTGATAAACTCAGCCTTGCTTGAATTTAAGTAAGATACTAAATCTGTCTGGATAGCTGAAAGCTTTTCTGTATCATCAGCAGACATAAATACCTTTGGATATACATACTTGCAGTGCATATCATCTGTGTAGTAGTCCTTAATCCAATCAAGACGATACTGGGCATCATCTGGGCAAGTTACGTATACATCATAGTACTCATCTAATACTGCAAGTGGTCCACCTACGCACTCAGCCTCACGAACCTCAACAGGTGAAGCATCACCTAAAGCTGCATGCTTAAGCATTGGCTCGCCGTTTGCATTCTCGCTAAGCTCGAAGATATCGAAATCATCATCCTCGCCGTATGTACCCCAGTTGTTCTGTGGAGACTGGAATGGATCATACATCTGATCTAACCAAGCACATACTAATGCAGGGTTTGAACAAACACTTGTTACTACGCAACGTCCTCTATCAAAACCAGAAGTGAATGAACCGTTCTGTGGAGTAACGCTTACTGTATCTGCCTTAAGAGCTGCAAGTGGTACATAGTCCTGAATGTTGTCGATGTTTGCAACATCCCATGAGAAGCATACACCGTATCTGTGTGATTTACCCTTTGCAACGTATGTCGACCAATCCTGTGTGAAGCACTCTGGATCGATTAAGCCTTCGCTGTAAAGCTTATGTAACCATTCTACACCATCTCTGAAGCCATCTGTAGTTGCAGTACATACAACTTTTCCGTCATCATTTACTGCAATATGCTGACCCATATCTACATCACCGATACCATCACCAAAACCATTAATCAAAAGGTTTGGATCCTGATCATTTACGATGCATGACATAGGAATGATATCGCCATCAATATTGAACTCTTTCTGAAGCTCACTTGAATGCTCCTGGAAAGCTAAAAGTACCTGCTCAAATTCATCTACTGTTGTAGGTGTTTCAAGTCCAAGGAAATCTAACCACTTCTGGTTGATGAATGTCATGTTGTTACCAACTGTCTGAATAGCAGTCTTTTCTGAACCAAGCTGCTCAATCCATGGTAATGCCCAGATGTGACCATCTTCATCTTCGCACATTGTACGGTATTCTGGATACTTCTCGAAAACAGTGCTTAAGTTTGGCATATACTCATCAATGTAATCCTCTACTGGAATGATAACGCCCTGATCAGCATATCTTAAAAGATCACTATCACTGAAGCCTGCATTGAATACGAAATCTGTAAGTGTGTTTACATTTGCCATATTCAATGAAATCTTATCGCCCCACTGATCTGATGAAATGGCTGTCCATTCAACATGTACGTTTGTGTCATCCTCAAGTCTCTTGAAGATTGTACGATTGTTTGGCTCCTCCTCTGTTCCCGTTGGGTAGCTAATCATACCTGTGATTGTTACCTTCTCATCCAAAGGAAATGATAGATTTGATACATCTACCTTGTCTGCGTTGCTTGCGCTGTTACCCTTTGATCCACAGCCTGTGAATGCTGTCACTGCCATAGTCATAGCAAGAGCGGCTGCTGCGAATCTCTTTACATTTTTCTTCATTTTATCTCCTCCATTTAATATATATAATAGCTACACGCTACTATTTATCCCTTAACTGAGCCAACCATAATTCCAGCATCGAAATACTTCTGGAAGAATGGATACATAACTAAAAGTGGCAAACTTGAAATGATGATTGTTGAGTATTTTAATAACTCTGCAAGTCTTGCTCTTTCTGCTGTTGACTGCATATCTGCAATCATTCCTGCATCTGGCTGATTCTGAATCAGAATAGCTCTAAGCACCAACTGTAATGGCTGCTTTGAAGCTGTGTTTAAATAAATCATTGCATCGAAGTAGCTGTTCCACATTCCAACGAACTGCCATAAGCAAAGCACCGCAATAACTGGTGTACATACTGGAAGTAAAATCTTGAAGAATAATGTGAGCTCATTTGCTCCATCAACTTCTGCTGCTTCTCTAAGCTCTCCTGGAATTCCTTTATAATATGTACGTGCAATAATCATGTTCCATACTGAGAAAGCTCCTGGAAGAATTACTGCCCACATGCTATCAAGAAGACCAAGGTTGCTGATTAACAAATATGTAGGAATCAATCCACCGCCGAAGAACATTGTTATCATAAAAATAACGTTGAAAAACTTTTTCCCTTTGAAGTCATCTAATGACATTGGGTAGGCACAAAGCATTGTTATAGCGACTGATAGGAAGGTAAACAACAACGAATAAATTACTGCATTTCTAAAGCCTACCCAAATCTGTGAATTGGAAATAACTCTTTCATATGCTGTTAATGTCCATTTATCTAAGTCAAATGTGATTCCTTGGTTTTGCAATGTAATTGGATCCATAAAAGAAGCAATCACTATATATACCATTGGCACGATTATGGCCAATACAAATAACCCTAAAAGTACATATCCAACTAATAAGAATGTTTTATCACCAGCTGAATACTTGGCAAATGTACTTTTCTTCTTTTTCTTATTCTCCATCGTATCCTCCCAATTACAGGCCCTGGCCGTCGTTCATTTTCTCAACAACTTTGTTTACTGATAAAAGTAGGATTAAGTTGATGACTGTGTTGAACAAACCAACCGCTGTTGAATAACTGTAGTTTCCATCCAACAAACCTTTTTTGTATACGTAAGTAGCAATGATTTCTGAAGCACCTAAGTTCAAGTCTGTCTGTAAAGCATATGCCTTTTCAAAACCAATGCTCATTATGTTACCAGCCTGTAAAATGAACTGGATGATTACCATATCTTTAATAGCAGGCCACTCAACTGCCTTTATCTGCTGGAAGATGTTTGCTCCGTCAATCTGAGCTGCTTCCTTTAATTCCTGGCTGGCATTTGCAAGTGATGCTGTGTACATGATTGATGCCCAACCAGCACCCTGCCAAATACCACTTATAATGTAAATAGGTCTGAACGCTTCTGGAAGTGTAAGGAAGTTGATTGTTGTATGGAACAACATATTAACTGGTCCTGTTACTGAAAGAAGAATTCTTACCATACCGCAAAGTACAATTACTGATATGAAGTTTGGCATGTATAAAACAAGCTGAATCTTTTGTTTGATCTTGCTGCTTTCTATTCTGTTAAGAAGAAGTGCAAGAATGATTGGAACTGGGAATCCCCATAACAATCCAAATACACTAAGCTTTAATGTATTAACCAGATATGACATGAAATCTGGGGATGATAGGAACTGCTGAAAATATTCAAACCCAACCCATTCACTTCCGAAGAAGCCTTTGAAAGGACTGTACTTTTCAAATGCAATCAAAATACCACCCATTGGCAAATACTTAAAAATGATTGTAAGTAAAAGCGCTGGTCCCAAGAAGAAAACATATAG
Source organism: Pseudobutyrivibrio ruminis HUN009 (assembly GCF_000703005.1). Lineage (NCBI taxonomy): Bacteria > Bacillati > Bacillota > Clostridia > Lachnospirales > Lachnospiraceae > Pseudobutyrivibrio > Pseudobutyrivibrio ruminis. The sequence continues at coordinate 78,938 of NZ_JNLH01000001.1, forward strand.
TCTCCAATGATGTGTCACATACGTAATCGTATTGTGAAATTTGCCTTCCTTTTCCATTTATCCTCCTCATATACACCCAAAACATTTGTGTGCGTTTGCACAACTTGTGTATGAATTTACTATACCATTTTTTACATTTGTGTCAATGCGATTTTGTTTATTTGTAACATTATTACAATACTCTACTTTTCTTTTTGTAAAAATGAACCATCTCAATTTTTACATTTGACAAATATATTTTTACATTTTATAATTTTATCAACGGATTTAGACAATAAATCCTACAGCGGATTTTTACATTAAATAAATAGGAGAATATAATGGCAAACAAAGTTACGATTCAAGATATTGCCGATGCTCTTGGTGTTTCAAGAAACACCGTATCAAAGGCAATCAATAACACTGGCATTCTCGCCGATGCCACACGCGAAAAGGTATTAGCAAAAGCTGTTGAAATGGGGTACAAACAGTTTTCATATGCAAATTCTGTTTCCGATATCTTCGGAGGAAGCATAGTAAAGAAACCAGAGCACACTGGTGAAATAGCTCTTTTTACAGGAAGCTTTTTGGATAACTCCCATTTCGCTTCTACTATGTTAGACAAATTCCAGCATGAAATTACAGATTTGGGATATAGCATGTTGATGCACCGTGTTACTCCTGCCAATATTGCTGATATGGTTCTACCAGTTAGCTTTAACAGAGAACGCACAAAGGGCATCATATGTGTAGAAATGTTCAATCAAAAATACTGTGAAATGCTTTGCAGCCTTGGCATCCCAATGCTATTTGTGGATGCACCAGTTGAAAGCTACAGCAATCAGCTTGAAGCAGATGTGCTTATGATGGATAATTCAGCGGGCTTCTTTAACTTGATTTCTAATATGAAAGAACGCGGTGTTAAAAAAATTGGTTTCGTTGGCCAGGCTAATCACTGCCGCTCTTTCTTTGAACGATATATGGCTTTTAGAAATGCAATGTATTTAAATGGACTTCCAATAGATGAAAAGTTCTGTCTTACAGATATTCATCCACATGGCCCAGAATATTTTGCCAATCTATTTAAAGTCATTTCAGCACTTGATGAGCTTCCAGAATTGTTTATCTGCACCAACGATTTCATTGCAATAGACATAATCAACTGCCTCAAGGTTATGGGTCTTTCATATCCAAAGGATGTTATGATTGCAGGCTTCGATGATTCAGCAGAATCAAAGGTTATGACACCAGCCTTAACCACCTGTCACATTCACTCACAGATTATGGGCTTTACTGCTGCCAATCTTTTGGTATCTCGTATAGAACAGCCTGATTTAAACTATCGCACTGTTTATACCGAGACAAACCTTATTTATAGGGAATCTACTAGAGATTAATTAGTAGGAGATTTTATGAGAAATTTATTAAACTACGATGGTCCGGTTCTGACCTTTCTTACCAAGATTGTGTACAGCGTTTGGCTAAACATACTTTGGTTTATTTGCTGTATACCAATTGTCACAATCGGAGCATCTACAACAGCTTTGTACTACTGCTGTCAAAAGATAGTAAAAGATGAAGAGGGCTATATTACCAAGGCTTTCTTTAAAGCTTTTAAGGATGATTTTAAGAAAAGCACTATTATCGGATTGATTATGACATTGCTAGGATGCATCATCCTCACAGATGGATACATTCTTTATCATCTTTGTTTTACTTCAAAGCTTTGGACGTTAATTAGCGCAGTGCTTATCATAGCCTCTATCGCATATACGATAGTTCTGCTATGGATTTATCCTTTACATGCGCACTTCGAAAATACGATAATCAACCTGTTTAAAAACTCCATTATGCTTGGTATGCGTTTTATTTTTTGCACCGTCATAATGTTTGGCGTATTTCTAATTATGGGATACATCGTATATTACGTTTGCACACCATGTATCATCCTGGGTGTTGGCACATGTGCACTTATTAATTCCATGCTAATGAAAAATATTTTGATTCAATGCGAGCTACAAAGCACTGAGAACTATGAAGAACAGAATTAAAACATTTTCACAATTAAACAAAAAACAAAAGCTGCAGTACATCATGGATTACTACAAAATCCACATAATAGTCACTGCAGCTATTATTTGTATTCTTTTTTCTATCATAAGAACTGTTCATAAGAATCATGACATAGATTTATATGTGGCCTATGTAAACATTGCCACTGATGATAGCATGCTAAAATCTATCGATGAAGAATCAGGTCTTAACATTTCCAACTATACAAATCTACTTATCACTGAAGATCCAGCAAGTGACAATTTAGAGTATGCCTATGCATCCTCTATGAAGCTTATGTCTGCCATTAGCGCGGGCAAGCTTGATATTATTGTTGCTGATAGCTACGGAATCGAAATGGCTAACAATGCCGGATATCTTACAAATCCAAAGGATTATTTAGAGTCAAAGAATCCTGCTCTCGCAAACAAATTAGAAAACTATTATCTAGAGGATGAAGGCCAAGTTCCTTATGCCATTGATTTATCTTACTCTAATTTATTTGTTCAAGCAGGTTTTTCTGAACATCTTTATGTTGGCATCGTTGCCTCTGAGGAGGTTTCCCCAGAGGTTTCCGATTACCTGTCATCAATCAACTAATCCACTGATTTAATATTAACCACTAATCTGCCACCATCCCAGGCATCGTTGCCTTCTGGATCTATGGCAAATAGTATTACATCGCCTTTCTTTACATCTATTGTTTTATCAAATGTAGCTTCTCTTTCTGAATCAAAGTTTCCAGCTGTTTGATTTTCAAAGTATATCTCCTGTCCGTTTACTCTGATTCTCATGCAGGTTCCTGTAGCATTTTCATCTTCACTATTTGCAAACTTCACATAGCTTCCTGAAATATTGATTGTTCCATCTTGTGCTACTACCCATTTGTAAGCTGCATTTCTGCCATTTCCTGGCTCTACAAAATCCGATTTAAGCTCTGGCTTACCATCGTTAAAGTATCTGTTTGCTCCTGAATCATAGCTTAACTCGCTGAAGTTAGCTCCATCCCAGTCGCACATTCCGTAGTACCATCCATCCGAACCCTGCTCTCCAAATGCAGATGCTAGGCTAGTATTATTTGTTCTGCCATCTGTTGCTGGATCATCTGAAGGTTCTGGGTCTGTATTTTCACCAGGATTTTCTGGCTCAGCAGGATCATCTGGAGTGTCCGGAGTCTCTGGTTCATCATCATTTCCTGTTCCATCAGAAATCGTAATTTCAAGACGTCCACCATCGTAGCTGTCATTGCCCTCAGGGTTTACCGCAAATACGATTTCATCTCCCTCATGAACAACATATTCTTCATTGATATCCCTAGTTACTTCACTTGAGAAATTGCCTTGAACACCAATAAACTTCTTTTCCTCTCCATTGATAAAGATTCTGATAACTACGCCATCTGCTGCAGGATCATTGCTACTAACAAACTTAGTATATTTTCCTGTTACCTTAATCTTTCCTGTTTCACCTGCAACCCATTTGTATGCAGCATTCTTACCATTTCCTGGTTCAACAAAATCTGCCTTAAGCTCTGGCTTACCATTGTTGTAATATCTGTTGTTCTCTGCGTCCATTTCAAGCAATTCAAAGTTCTTGCCATCCCAGTCACACATTCCATAATACCATCCATCTGAGCCCTGCTCGCCAAATGCATTCTTAAGATTTGTATTATTTGTTCTGCCAGTTGACTCTGAATTTGCTTCGTATATACTTACCGAAAGCTTTCCAGCATCATATGCATTATTTCCCTTTGCTGAGATTACAAATGATACTTTATCGCCTCTATGAATATCCTGCTTTGTGAACATGAAATCGATTTTGTTATCATTTCCATCACCTGCAAATACTGCAACATCCTGCTCAGTTAAAAGCTTATCATTTATGTAAATTTGAATCTTTGTACCATCTGGATAGCTTGGATTTGAATCATTCTGACCAAACTTTACGTAATCACCTAAAATATCAATTTTACCATCTGAATAAGCTACCCACTGATAAATAGCTGCTCCATTTTTACCTGGATGTACATAATCCTTCTTTATTTCAAGACCTTCATTTTTACCTGAAAGATAAGCAGTTTTATCATCATTCATGTAATGAAGAACCTTTGCATCTTTCAGAGATGTTCCGTCTAAGAACCACCATCCATCCGTACCTTGCTCAATAGAGTCAATAGCACCAAGAACAGTATTGTTTGTTCTCTCTTTATTACCAACACCAACCTTTGTTGCATTGGCGTCTTCAATATCAATTTCAAGGCGACCGCCATCCCATGCATTATTCTTATTGCAACCAATGTCAAAAGTGATGACTTCTCCAGCTTTTACACTTAACTTTGAAATATTGATATCAATCTTGTTGCTTCGGTCCTCTCCTCGTGGACAAGAACATGTTTCATCAAAAATATCTTTGCCATTCCTATAGATGGTGACGGTTGTTCCATCTGGCCAGGTTGCATTAGGGTCCTCGTGACCAAACTTCACATAGGCTCCAGTTATATCAATTTCACCATCCACAGCAACAACCCACTTGTACATTGCATGGGCATTGAGTCGAGGCTGAACGAAGTCCTTTTTAACCTCTAAACCTTTAAGCTTTCTAGAAGTGTAGCCAGTGCCATCATCTGTCTTCTGACGAAGAACCTCAGCCTTATCTATGCTCTTGCCTTCCCAGTAATACCAACCATTGTTGCCCTGCTCACCAAAATCTAAAGCAAGATTAGCATAGTTGCTACCACTGTTATTTACCATATCAACAGTTTTTAAATCTGCATCTTCAATTACAAATGTGAAATTACCACCGTCGTAGGCTGTATTTTCCTTGCCATCTACCATAAGTGTCAGGCAATCTCCTGCTTTTACATTTACCCCTTCAACTGACAAATCCTTTGTAACTTCTCTGTCTGTAAGAGGTTCGAAATCCTGCTTTTTAAGAATTTCATTGTTCTTCTTTAAATATACCGTTACACCATCTGGCCAATCAGGATTTGCATCCTCATTTTTTAGCTTTGTATAAGTCAATGAAATATCTACGGGACCAGTCTGAGCTGCAACCCATTTTACATTTGCCGATCTGCCTTTATTGGCTGGCATGATGTAATCTCTCTTTATTTCAATTCCGTCGTTAGTTGTGTACTTATCATTCTCTTTGTAAGTTTCAACATTTACTGCAAAATCAGGATCAAGATAATATCCTGACTGGAATACCCAGCCATTACTTCCCTGCTTTCCGAAGTCTTCCTGCATTGAAGCGTTATTTGTTCTAGAACCGCCTGTAGAAGTAACATCCTTATGAGTCTTACCTGTAAGAGGTGATAATCCCTTTATTGAAAACTCATAGCTTCCTCCATCATAGGCGTTGTTATCCTTACCGTTTACAACCATTGTGATGAAGTCATCTTTTTTAACAGACACTTTTTCTACGTTCAATGACTTTGTAATCTCTTTTTTAGTGTCAGCTTCAAACTCTTCCTGAACTAAAACTTCATCATTGTGATAGATTGTTACTCTAGTACCATCAGGCCAGCTTGGATTCTTATCTTCGTTTTTGAACTTTGTATAAGCTGCATCGATTTTGATATCACCAGTCTGGGCAACCTTCCACTTAATTACTGCAGATTTGCCCTTTCCTGTGTTTACAAAATCACGCTTGATTTCCAAATAGCTGCTATCAAAATATCTGTCTTCTTCAGTTTCGAAGTTTTGCATGTTATATGAACCAGTTGGCTCATCACCAAATCCATCCTGATAGAACCATCCGTTTTTGCCCTGCTCGCCGAAATCATATTTTACATCTGCAAAGTTCTGTCTTGTCTCCGATTCATCTATCTGAACATCTGCTTCTGTAGTTGCTCCTGTTCTATCAATGATGTTGATATCGAAGCATCCACCGTCATATGATGAGTTGATTCCTGCATCAACCACAAAATATAGCTTATCTTCTGTTGTTACCTCTAAGTCCTGCTCTCTGAAGGAAATAGCATTTTCTCCCTTTGCTGGAGCAGCTACCTTCTTGTTGAATAGTTTTTCACCCTTCTTGTAAACAGATACAACTACACCATCAGGCCATGTTGGATCACCATCGTTTTGCTCAAACTTGGTGTACTTTCCTCTAACCTCAATCTTGCCATCTACAGCTGGCTGCCAGCAAAGCATAGCCTCGTCATTTATAGCTGGATGGATGAAATACTGGCTAATTGTAAGATTTGGAGATGTAACATTCATGTATGCTCCATCTTTTTCTGTGGAAACAAGCTTGGCATCCTTTACACTTTTGCCGTAAAGATACGTCCAACCATTATTTCCCTGCTTCCCAAAATCCTCCTGAGAATTTGCATTATTATTCTCTCTTGTGGTATCTACTGAAGCAGTTGGCCCTTTAGAGTTTACATCGTTGATAGCAACATAAAGTGAACCACCATCAAATGCATTGTTCATATTTGGGTCAACGATAAAGTATAGGCTCTCCAATTCTTCCACAGATAAATCCTTGATTGTTTCCTCTACAACCTCTTCCTTATCTGTGCTTACATCTACTTCGTATCTGCCAATTGCTTCATCGCCCTTGTACACATAAAGCGTGACACCATCTGGATAAGAAGGATTTTTGTCCTTGTTAGCATTCTTTACGTAAGTCAGCTGTACATTTACCTTACCGGTATCTGCCGCTCTCCACTCAAGAATTGGTGCTATTCCTTCTGCAGTGTGGATGAAGTTTGATTTGATTTCCATACCTGTTTTTCCAAGCTGAAAATACTTTTCTCCATCATAAGACTCAAGTCTTCTAGACTTTACAGGGTCCAAAGCTGAACCGTATCTATAAAACCAGCCGTTGTTTCCCTGCTCACCAAAGTCTGCCACATTAAAGGCATTATTTGTTCTACCTGGATCATCCACAAACTCAGGCTCTACATATTCGTCTGAAAAGAATGAATCTGGCCAACCGCCTCCTAAAGCTATCACTTCATCCTTAATTTCCATAGGATGATTTGTCATAACCACCGCAGTGACCGCTATAGCTGCCGTGGCCCCAGATGCAATCAGCGCCGTTTTCACCTTGTGAGCCAAGATAGCCTGAAGCACCTTGCTAAAACCCTTTTTTAACATTATTCTCCTCCTACTTACTAATGCTCATATTTTCGAATACCACATTGGAATTTACTGAGAAAATTCCCCATTCCATTCCCTGTGATAAATACATGCGAGTTGTAAAGGCAAGCTCATCATTTACATACATGCAAACAACTCCATCAGAGATCACCATTGATATGTGCAGCTCTTTCTCCTTTGACAAATCAAAATCAACATAGGATTGAGCGCTTATTTCCATTATGTTGCTGCCGTTGTAAAACTCGATTCTATTATTTGCCCCGTTGAAAATGATATTCAGATTGCCTACATTTTCAGTGTTTGTATTAAAGCAAAAGCCAAACATACCATCAGCGTCAAAATCCTTGATATCTGCCTTTAACAGGTAGCTTCCCATCAGATTCTTAAAGCCAACCATTTCGTATTTGTCGCCGCTAAAGGCATAGGTTGTATCGTCTGCTTTCACTGTCTCTGTCATTTTCAGTGGTTCCAAATCAAGTTCGTGTATCAGCTTCTTATTAATCTCTGGGTTCAATACTGGTGATAATGTTCCATCAGCATTTTGATTTAAGAAATGAGTGACCATATTTCCACCCCAGTCATACTCTCCAGTATCCTGGTGTTCCTTCTTTGTTCCATTCCAGCCAACTACATAAAGATTCTCACCATCTGTCTCTAATCTTCCTGCGTAGAAACCATTGCAATCAAATGTATCTCTTTCAGGCTTTTCAAATGGTCCATCCAATGAATCTGCTACACGATAGTGAACAACTCTGTTTGGCCACTGATCAGAAAATGCTAAATAGTATTTTCCTTTATATTGAAGAAGAGATGGACACTCCATATTTGAATCGGTTCCCAAGTCATTCTCAAAAAAGACTCCCCCGTCAGTCCATTTACTCAAATCTTGGGATGTGTATTTTACGATAACTCCCTTATTATCAAAACGGGTGGTTACAAGCATCTCATAGCATTTGTCATCAGCCGAATAATAAACATATGGATCTCTGAAATCGTCTGTAGAGTACTTGCCCGCACCTGTAAATGTATCTGATGGAATCTTTTCCCAGTTTTCCAAATCCGAACTTGTTGCATGCATCACAGCTTCCTTGGGTTCATATGTGTCATTATGGCCTGTGTAAAAGGCATGATAGATTCCTTTGTCATCCTTGATTACGCTTCCTGTACCAAGTGCAATATCCTGACTTTCGACAGTATCTCCATAATTAATCACCACACCCTTGTCATCATACTCTGTAAAATTGCTGGTCTGAATCAAAGCCCATGGATGATAACCCTGTTTTCCATTTCGTTGATCAGCCAAATAGAAAACATTATATTTTCCATCATCATAAAAAGGCATTGTATCTCCAATAAATCCTTCTACCGAAGCTGGAAACAACTCATAATTATCATATTCTTCTCCCAGGTACTTCTCTTCCTCTGCCTCTACTGTTTGATTGCCACATCCTACCATGTTTAAACCCATGATACCGGCCAAAATCACTACCGCTGCTTTTCTCATATTACCTCCCTAAGGTGCATTTGCACTATATCTTGCACCATAAATTTTACATTCATGGTGCATATAAATCAATGATACTTTGCAAAAGTAATATATTTTTGTGCAAATGTAATCAAATGCACCATTCATTTTGTTGGAAATTACATACTAGACTATTTCAAAATGTTACAATTGACACATTTATCACCTTCAAGTATGATTGATATTAGATTAAATTTAGGAGACTATTATGAGTAAAAGGGTTACTTTACAAGAAATTGCAGACGCTCTTGGATTGTCACGAAACACTGTTTCAAGAGCCCTTAATAATACAGGAAATGTTTCAGAAGAAACAAGAAATCAGATATGCCAAACTGCCATTTCAATGGGATATAAGCAATTTAGTATGCCTGATTCAAGAGCAATGTACAATGGTACAGTGAGTGCAAATGTACCTGCTTCAGATGGAAAAACTGAAATTGCACTATTTACACATTCCTTCCCTGGCTACTCTCACTCTGGAACCAAGCTTTTAGAAGCATTCCAGCACAAAATCGATAGCCTTGGTTACAAATTAACCATCAACATTATCAGAGATTATGAAATAGACAATCTATGTTTTCCTAGCAATCTTAACATTGATAATATTGCCGGCATTCTATGTATAGAGCTTTTTTCCGAAAAGTACAGCGAGTTCTTGTGTAAACAAAACATACCTCTTCTATTCATAGATAGCCCTATATCCCATCGCTGCGATATCAATGCCGACGTCTTGTATATGGAAAATCTATCAAGCTCTTATCACATGCTTGATACTCTGATAAAAAAAGACTGCAAGAATATCTCTTTCGTAGGTGATCGTTTCCACTGCCAATCATTCTTTGAGAGATGGCAAGCATACGTGTCTGTTCTTGCAGATAGAGGAATTAATATAGATACAGCAAACTGCATATTAGAGGATGACAGTTGTCCATATTCAGATGTTTTATGGCTTAGCGAAAAAATAAAAGCCCTTAAAACCATGCCAGATTTGTTTTTCTGTGCAAACGACTTCTTGGCAATGTCGGTTTTAAAGGCTCTTAGATTATTAGGCAAGGATGCTCCTGCAGATGTAAAGGTGTGTGGCTTTGATGATGCCCCTGAGGCAGCCCTTTTAGAGCCAAGCCTCACAACCGTTAAAATCCATAGCAGTTCTATGGGTTACACAGCTGCAGAAATTCTTCTTTCTAGAATTGCAAATCCTCTTATGCCATATAAGAAAACATACATCGAAACTGATGTTATATACAGGGATTCCACTAAATAAGTGGAATCCTTTATTTTATATATTTTTTGAAGAAAGCAGCCTCATCCTGGTTGATTTGTTTTGCCTCTTCAAGATTCATATTTACATGGCACACATGTCCCATGTATTCCTGACCTTCCTCTCCATACAGCTTCCATTCTGTATCAATTCCCTTGTCCTTAAGAAAATTGTACATAGGCTCTGCATTAGCTTTCAGGAAATCATAGTAGGATGTCATAACATATGCTGGTGGAAAGTTTTCAGTAATCTGACCTAACACATCAAGCTGTTTCTTTACTTCATCATCGTCTCTGCCAACGTACATGTTGTACAGGTCCTGAGTAAATTTTTCATTTCCCTTTCCACCTGCTTCAAGGCCAAATTTGTACATGCCACAATTGAGTGCAATGGCCTTTACATTTATTTCCTGTGGTGTGCTAAAAGGAAATAGCTTTTCATACTCTGGATTTGTAAAGATAGCTGCATATTGGCTACACATCTGCGCTCCAGCAGAATCGCCCACTAAGAATACATTGTTAATATCAATATTGTACTGAGTGGCATTTTTCACAATCCACTGCATTACCTGATTGATTTCATTAAGCTGAGATGGAAACTTAGCTTTTGGTGCCAAATGGTAGTTGAAATTAACAACTGTGAACCCAAGGCCTGCAAGATATACACAATAGTGTTTGTAAATCTCCTTTGTGCCGTAGATATATCCACCACCATGGATGCTAACAATTGTAGGTTGAGTTTCATTTGTGCCCTTCTTGAAATAAACATCTAAAAGATTATATTTATCATTGTTTCCAAGGTAGTTGATGTTTGTTTCAAGTTGAATATCATCTGGTATTGTCAATGTAGAATCCCTCTTTTTGTCCCCCTTTGCTGCCATATACTTAAACATGAAAGTTTGAAATGACATAATGCATTATCCTCCTGTGTCTTAACTAAACAGCTTGGTTCCATCTGAATCAATTGTGATTGTTGAGCCCTCACTTATATCTCCTGCAAGTATGATTTTAGCTGCCATAGTCTCCACATTTTTCTGAATGTATCTACGAAGAGGACGAGCACCATATACTGGGTCATAGCCCTGATCAATGACGAACTGCTTTGCTGCTGGAGTAAGTTCGATCTTTAGCTGTCTGTCTTCAAGTCTACCATTCAACTCAGCCATAATCAAATCTACTATTCCACCAATATTGCTCTTTGTAAGTGGCTTGAACATGATGATTTCGTCCAGTCGATTTAAAAACTCCGGTCTGAATGAATTTCTCAAATCATTCATTACCAAATCATTTGTCGCTTGGGTGATTTCGCCAGTAGTCTCGTCGATTCCTTCAAGCAAATACTGAGAACCGATATTGCTGGTTAAAATAATAATTGTATTTTTGAAATCAACTGTACGGCCTTGTGAATCGGTGATTCGACCATCATCAAGTACCTGCAATAAAACATTGAATACATCTGGATGCGCTTTTTCTACTTCATCAAAAAGTACTACCGAATATGGCTTACGGCGAACTGCCTCAGTAAGCTGACCGCCCTCGTCATATCCTACATATCCTGGAGGTGCTCCTATAAGTCTGCTGACGCTAAATTTTTCCATGTACTCCGACATATCAAGACGAACCATGGCGTTTTCATCGTCAAATAGTGCCTGAGCTAATGTCTTTGCAAGCTCTGTTTTACCAACACCTGTAGGTCCAAGGAAAAGGAAAGAACCGATTGGCTTACTTGGATCCTTTATTCCTGCCTTTGAACGAATTATAGCTTCTGACACAAGCTTTACAGCCTCATCCTGTCCCATAACTCGTTTGTGCAATTCCTCATCAAGATGAAGAGTCTTGCTGCGTTCTGTTTCATTAAGCTTTGCTACAGGAATACCTGTCCATCTTGAAATGATTCTTGCTATTTCTTCCTCTGAAACATTTTCATGAACCAGGCCTGTATCCCTAGCTTTAAGCTTTTCTTCTGCTTCTGCAAGTCGCGCCTCAAGCTCTGGAAGTCTACCATACTGAAGCTTTGCAGCCTCTTCCAAATCGTATTTCTGCTGTGCAACCTTTATCTGGCCCTGCACATCATCAAGCTCTTCTTTGATTTTTGCCACATCCTCAACAAGCTTTTTCTCGTTGTCCCATGCAGCCTTCTTTGTGTTGTATTCGTCACGAAGCTCTGACAATTCTTTTTGTAAATCTGCAAGTCGCTCCTGCGATAATCTATCTGTCTCTTTCTTAAGAGCAGCCTCCTCGATTTCCAACTGCATAACTCTTCGATTCATCTCATCCATTTCAGCTGGCATGGAATCAAGCTCTGTCTTAATAAGTGCACAAGCCTCATCTACAAGATCGATAGCCTTATCTGGAAGGAATCTATCAGAGATGTATCTATTAGAAAGTGTTGCTGCACTAACTAATGCGCCATCGGTAATCTTTACTCCATGGAATACTTCGTAGCGCTCCTTAAGTCCTCTAAGAATAGAGATTGTGTCTTCAACTGTTGGCTCGTCAACCATTACAGGCTGGAAACGTCTTTCAAGAGCAGCATCCTTTTCAATGTACTCACGGTATTCATCAAGGGTTGTGGCACCGATACAGTGGAGCTCGCCACGAGCAAGCATTGGCTTTAACATATTTCCTGCATCGAGACCGCCATTACCATTTTTACCAGCACCGATGATTGTGTGAAGCTCATCTATAAATAAGATGATTTCGCCATCTGAGTTTTTTATCTCATCAAGAACAGCCTTCAGTCTTTCCTCAAACTCACCTTGATATTTGGCACCTGCGATCATTGAGCCAATCTCTAGTGAAAATACCTTTTTGTTTTTAAGTGCTTCAGGCACATCGCCTCTAACAATACGCTGAGCCAAGCCCTCTACAACTGCTGTTTTACCAACACCAGGCTCACCTATAAGAACTGGATTGTTCTTTGTCTTACGGCTAAGGATTCTGATGACATTTCTGATTTCTTCATCACGACCGATTACAGGATCAAGCTTATTTTCTCTAGCTCTTTCTACCAAATCGTATCCATATTTTTCAAGTGTGTCATAGGTTGCTTCTGGATTATCCGTATTTACGGTTTGGTTTCCTCTGACAGTTGCAAGCACTGCAAGGAATGAATCCCTTGTAATATTGAATGCCTTGAAAATATTCTTAATAGGTGTGCTTGGCTTTTTAATCATGGCAAGCATCAAATGCTCAACAGAAACGTAGCTATCACGCATTGATTTAGCTTCGTCCTCAGCATAAGTAAGAACATAATTGAGATGCTGACCTACTCGAAGTTCACCACCCTGCACCTTTACTCTGGCTTGAAGTGCTGCATCTACAGCATTTTTGAATTGTTCCACATCGATGTTCATCTTGCTAATCAATGATGGAATCAATCCATTCTCCTGGCGTAACAGCGCCATCAGCAAATGCTCCTGCTCTATCTCCTGATTGCCATAATCCATGGCTATTTTTTCGCATGCATTAATTGCTTCGATTGATTTTTGTGTAAATTTTTGGATGTTCATAATCTCACCTCCACCCGTTATTTATCTTGTAATTATGTTCTAACACAAAAATTAGCACTCGACAAGTCCGAGTGCTAATAATTAATAATTATTTAAGAATTTGTGGAACAGCTTATCAATTAGTTCTATCGTATACGCGTAAATCATAGTGGTTGGAATACATATCTTCCAAACTTTCTACATCTACATCCCCACTAATTAGAAGTCTATCAAAAGATTGCGATGTACGATGCTGACGATAGTCTTCATAACACATGTAAGCAAATGCCTCCATTAATGTGGCATTAGGCTTATAAATAGAATGAATATCGATAATATCCGGATTAAGCAAATATGTTTTTGTACCAATGGAATATGAACGAACTGCAACAATTGGCCTTTCTTTTGTGCTACTTTCATGGAAATATGCAGTCAGTTTATATGCATCAATATTGGCTCCACCGACTACACAGCTACCTAATTCTTCGTATACTGGTGGCTGAGGATCAAAATCGTATTGATTTATATTGCTAAGTTCTATAGCACTAGCCAGCTTTTGCAGTTCATTAAATAATGTCATATTACCAATAGTGATTGCCGTGTGCTTTGCATAGTCCGTTAAAGATACAAAATCATATTTTTCATTTTCATCAAAGCCTGTTGGCTTAACCGCCTCAATAGCAGCATCACTAAAATAATAATCTGGGTAATTGTCTCGAATGTAAGTAAGAAAAGTTTTGAAGTCAGAGAAAGTACAGCGATGTAGGTCAATGTTTTCGATTTCGTCCCGCGTAACTTGCCGAACTTGCTCCTCATCGCTATTAGCTTCAATTTGATAATTTAAATGCGTTCTAAATAAAATATCTGTTGTTTCCATAAATTATAATCTCCCCTTTTACAGCATAATAGCACATATAGTGTCATCTGTATATAGTAATACTAGACCTTGTAGCAGTTTTATTAAATTATACTAAAATTAAATATTGGGGTTTATACAAGTTGATTATGCTCTAATGCTTAATACAGCTAATGCTAGGCCACCTCATAAGTGGCAAAGCCTCTGGTCTGCGCTGGGGGACTACTGCCTAGAATAAAAAATAAGAAATAGGCAGTAGTTTTCAAGGGCAGTGTGGCGTAACTAGACGACATTCTTATCGCCAAGTCGATTACTCTTTATCTTGCAAAAGTATTTAGCACTAAACTATACCAAAACACAAAAAAGACTACTACCTAAACTAGGATAAACTAGTTTAGGTAGTAGCCTTCGAAAAAGTTAAGCCACACTAGGGATTTGAGCTTGTGTTAATACAAGTTATCCTTCAATAGCTATGTATTTTGTTTCATCTTTCTGAGGAATTTCTTCCTTCTTAGGTACACTTAGGGTAAGAACTCCATCTTTGTATGCTGCATGAATATCTTCCTGTGTGATGTTATCACCTACATAGAAGCTTCTGCTGCAAGAGCCTGTGTAGCGCTCGCGACGGATGTAGTTGCCATCTTCGTCCTGACTGTCGTTGTTCTGATTTGTTTCAGCTTTGATTGTAAGATATCCATCTTTCAACTCGGCTTTAATATCTTCCTTTGAGAATCCTGGAAGATTCATATCTACTTGATAACCATTTTCGGTTTCTTTAACATCTGTTGTCATCATTCTTGAGAAGTCATTATCGAAATTTCTTCCAAATCCTGTGACACGTGGTACTCCAAAGAAATCATCCATAAAATCATTTGATAAAATACTAGGCATTAACATAATACTTACCTCCTTTTATTTACGGGCTTCTTTGAGCCTGATTGTTAATGTGGTTAAAGAAGAACTTCTTTTGTTCCTCTTTGTGATTATGTTATAACTCTAAAATTAGCACTCGTCAAGCACGAGTGCTAATAATTTATAATTATTTAATATTTTGTTTATAATTTGTCAGACATTTGC
This sequence comes from Pseudobutyrivibrio ruminis HUN009, assembly GCF_000703005.1. NCBI lineage: Bacteria > Bacillati > Bacillota > Clostridia > Lachnospirales > Lachnospiraceae > Pseudobutyrivibrio > Pseudobutyrivibrio ruminis. The sequence continues at coordinate 94,286 of NZ_JNLH01000001.1, forward strand.
ATTACTATTTAATGCCTACGAATTCGTAGCCTGCGCCTTCAACAGCAGCCTTAAGATCTGCCTCAGCAACATCATCTGAAGTCTTAAGTGTAACAAGATTTGCCTCGTGATTTGCTGTAGCCTCTTCTACTCCGTTGATTTTCTCAAGGGCTTCCTTTACGTGTGCTTCGCAGTGAGCGCACATCATTCCTTTTACTGTAATTTCCATTGTTGATTTGTCCTCCTTTATTTCTCCATCTAATAAGTACTGGCTATTAACTAATAATTTTTCATGACCAAGTGAATTCTTGATTGCTCTATCCCTGCCATGTTCATGCATCTTGAATAGATTCAATCTAAGCGCATTTGTTACAACGCAGAAGCTTGATAAGCTCATAGCTGCTGCACCAAACATTGGATTCAAAGTCCAGCCGAATGCATGTATGTATGCGCCTGCTGCAAGTGGTATTCCAATAACATTGTAAAAGAATGCCCAGAATAGATTCTCATGAATATTTCTTAATGTTGCGCGGCTGAGTCTGATTGCTGCTGCAACATCTGAAAGTCTGCTCTTCATAAGAACTACATCTGCTGCATCGATAGCAACATCTGTACCTGCACCAATGGCAATTCCCATATCTGCGCTGGTAAGTGCTGGCGCATCATTGATTCCATCGCCTACCATAGCAACCTTGCCGTACTGCTGCAATGCTCGGATTACTTCCTCTTTGCCCTCTGGCTTTACTCCTGCTACAACTTCATCCACACCTGCCTCCGTTGCTATGGCTGCTGCAGTCTTTTCATTGTCACCAGTAAGCATTACCACGTGGATGCCCAAGTTTTTCAAATGTTCTATTGCTTCTGCAGAATCTTCCTTAATAACGTCTGCAACAGAAATGATTCCGAGATACTTGCCATTCTTTGTAAAGAATAATGGTGTCTCGCCTTTTTCCGCTAGTCTATCTGCAAGCTCAATTATTTCTTTACTAACAGTCACATGCTGTTTTATAAGGTCAAGGTTTCCTCCGTAGACTTCCTCTCCATCCAAAATAGCTGTGATTCCATTTCCAGATAGAACCTTAAAGTCTGTAACCTCAGCTGGCTCCATACCATTTTCCAGGCCATTTTCTACAATAGCTTTAGCTAGCGGATGCTCTGATTTATTCTCTACTGCGAAGGCAACTCGAAGAAGATCCACATCATCCACATCCTCGGCTTCAAAGATACCAACCACCTTTGGTTCACCTTTTGTGATTGTACCTGTTTTATCAAGGGCGACAATCTGAACCTTTCCTGTTTCTTCAAGAGATACAGCTGTCTTGAACATGATGCCATTCTTGGCTCCCATGCCATTTCCTACCATAATGGCAACAGGTGTAGCAAGGCCAAGGGCACATGGGCAACTGATTACAAGGACAGAAATTGCTCTAGCAAGAGCATAGCCCACAGGCTGACCAACAAGCATCCACGCAATAAATGTGATTATCGCAATTACGATAACTGTTGGAACAAACACGCCTGATACCTTATCTGCGATTTTAGCAATTGGCGCCTTTGTAGCTGCTGCATCACTAACCATCTGGATAATCTGAGAAAGTGTTGTATCTTTACCAACTCTAGTGGCTTCGCATACCATGTAGCCGCTTTCATTGCTTGTGGCAGCCGAAACCGAATCACCTACTGTCTTATCAACAGGAATACTTTCACCTGTAAGGGCAGATTCATTAACTGCACTACTTCCATCTACAACGATTCCATCCACCGGGATATTGTCACCAGGTTTTACAACAAATCTATCTCCTATTTTGACCTGTTCGATAGGGACTTCTGTCTCTACTCCATCCTTTAATACAACTGCTGTCTTGGCAGCAAGCTTCATCAAATCCTTTAGGGCATTGGTGGTTCTTCCCTTTGAAATAGATTCCAGTAACTTACCAACTGTAATCAGTGTAAGAATCATAGCCGCTGATTCAAAATAGAACTCCATCATGTATTCCATGACTTTGTCCATATTGCCAGCAACCATAGCTGATGTCATTGCAAATAAAGCAAATACACTGTATCCAAAGGATGCTGTGGCGCCAAGGGCCACAAGAGTGTCCATATTAGGTGCACCATGCATGAGCCCTCTAAATCCGCTGACAAAAAACTTTTGATTGATAATCATAATCGCGATTGTAAGAAGCATTTCATACAATCCCATAGCGATATGATTTCCATCCAGAAAACCTGGCAGAGGCCAATCCCAAAGCATGTGCCCCATAGACACATACATGAGAGGGATCAGTAGTATCACTGAAGCGATTAATCTATTTCTAATCTTTGGAGTCTCTGTATCAGCAAGCTCATTATCATAATTTGGCACTGAAGCACTTGCTCCTGTAGAACCATCTACCTTTAAGCTGGCACCATAGCCTGCATTCTCGATAGCCTTTATGATTTCAGCAGAGTCTGCATTTCCCTCAACTCCCATTGAATTCGTTAGAAGACTAACTGCACAACTGTCCACACCAGGAACTGCGGATACAGCTTTTTCCACCCTAGCCTGACATGCCGCGCAGCTCATGCCTGTCACATTATATTGTTCCAATATATCACTTCCTTCCAAATCTAATTGTGTTTTTCTATTGTGTTAAGTTTTATTATCAATATTTCAGATTCACTTATATATAAACCAGATAAAAGTTAAGTGAATTTCAAAATTTAATAGATCACACTTAAAACTATAAACTCCTATTAAGTGAATCTATGATTTACAAGAAAAAACTTAAAATTATACTTCTACTTTTTGAATTTCTTAAGTCTATTCTGAAATAAACAAAATAAACTTACATATTTACATAAATTGTTAAGTGAATATCATAATCTTGCTAATAAACTTAATCATACTTAAATCTTTTTAATTAGTTTTAAGTTTATTTCTGTTTTTCTTATATTCACTTAACAGGTTTCTCATTTTTTAAGTGTAATATTTCTTGCTTCATTTTTAACTTAACAAAATATGCCGATAATCACCTAAACAATAAGTTACATCGAAGCTTCCTTCCGGTGCTTACTTCATAAGCTTTTGTAGAACCGCAACAAGCTCGTCTACCACCTCTTCGTCGCCATTGCGGATGTTGTCTGCAACGCATGTCTTTACATGATTTGCAAGCAATACCTTATTGAAGCTATTGAGAGCTGATGTGATGGCAGAAACCTGCATGAGAATATCTGTACAATACGCATCCTTCTCAAGCATGCTTTCCACTCCGCGAACCTGCCCCTCAATTCTTTTGAGACGATTCATCAAATCCTTAAATTCTTTATCCTCGCGACTTTTGTGCTTGCCAGAGCAACAGCATTCGCAAGTTTCCTCTATTAATTCGTCCTTATTTCCCATGATTATCGCTCCTTTATATACCCCCGAGGGGTATCTTCCTCGTTAAGACGATAATATACCCCCATAGGGTATTTGTCAACAATTAAATTTTATGCAACGAAAAAAAGACCACATCACCTACTGGCAATGCGGTCCCAACATTATTTTTATTTAGTTCTGTCCGTAATAAGCATTTGCTCCGTGCTTACGATAGAAGTGTTTATCTCTGATGCAATCTGGAGCTGGCTCAACCTTTGGGTTAACCTGCTCTGTGAAGAGTGCCATCTTTGCTACTTCTTCGAGCACTACTGCATTATATACTGCCTGGTCTGCATCCTTGCCCCATGTAAATGGGCCGTGGTTCTTGCAGATAACGCCTGGCACGTACTTTGTGTTAACGCCTCGCTCTTCGAATGTCTCGATGATTACCTTTCCAGTATTTACTTCGTATGCCTCATCGATTTCTTCTGGAGTGAGATTTCTAGTGCATGGGATAGGTCCACAGAAATAATCTGCGTGAGTTGTTCCATACAAAGGAATATCTCTTCCTGCCTGTGCCCAAGCTACTGCGTATGTAGAATGTGTATGAACTACGCCTCCTATATTTTCATACTTTTTATAAAGCTCAACATGAGTAGCTGTATCTGAGCTTGGCTTGTACTTTCCTTCTACAACCTCTCCATCAAGGTTTACAAGTACCATATCCTCAGGCTTAAGCTCATCGTATTCTACACCTGATGGCTTAATTGCAAATATTCCAGACTCTCTGTCGATTCCAGAAACATTGCCCCAAGTATAAGTAACAAGCCCACGCTTTGGCAACTCCATATTAGCCTCATAAACCTGCTTTTTTAATTCTTCTAACATATTCTATACCCCTAGTCCGCTGGTCACGTCTACAAGCCTTAGTAACTCTCCGTTCAACATATGTTTCACTTGAGAGTTCTAAGAGCTTGCTGACTACCAGCTCATTGAATAATTAAACTCAGTTTATCGCCACGACTCCACGGCGCATGCCTCAGCCTTAAGTGCCTTGCGGTAGTCAACCATCCACTCATCGTAGCCCTTTACCATATCAGCATCTGGCTCCATTGTTGTAGATTCCTGACCTGCAAATACCTTTTCATCAAGATAATCCTGTAACTTCTTGCTCTTGTCCTCACGAAGAAGATAATTAGCAAGAACAGCCATACCCCAGGCACCACCTTCGCCTGCTGTAGCCATTACAGTGATAGGAGCATTGAGCGCTGCTGCAAGAACAGACTGACCAACACCCTTTGTCTTAAAAAATCCGCCGTGACCAGTGATAGACTTTACCTTCACATGCTCTTCCTTAAGAAGAATATCGTTTCCAATCTTTAATACTCCAAGTGCGCCGTAAAGATTTGAGCGCATGAAGTTTGCAAGACTAAACTTGGCATCTGGTTGTCTAACTACCATTGGACGGCCTTCGTTTACATTAACAACAGGCTCGCCACCGAAGTAGTTGAAAGAAACAACGCCACCGCAATTTGCATCTTCTGTAAGTGCCTTGCGATAAAGTGTGCCGTAAATATCGTTCATTGAAACATCCATTCCAAACGCATCTGCGAACTCTTTGAATATTCCAACCCACGCATTTAAATCAGACGTACAGTTGTTGCAGTGAACCATTGCAACTGCCTCACCAGTAGGAGTTGTAACCATATCGATTTCCTCATAAGGCTTTGATAATGGCTTGTCCAAAACTACCATAGAGAATACTGATGTACCAGCAGAAACGTTTCCTGTACCTGCTGAAACTGCGTTTGTTGCAACCATACCTGTACCTGCATCACCTTCTGGTGGAGCAAGTGGGCAGCCTGGCTCAAGCTCTCCTGTAGGGTCAAGAAGCTTTGCACCTTCCTCTGTAAGAGTTCCTGCATCGTCACCTGCAACTAAAACAGCTGGCATTAAATCCTCTACCTTTGTAGTAACACCATGGGCAGCTGCAAGCTTGTTGAACTTTTCAAGCATTGCTGTGTCATACTGGCATGTCTTTGAATCAATAGGGAACATACCAGATGCTTCACCAACACCTGCTACCTTCTTGCCTGTCATCTTGAAATGAACATAGCAAGCAAGTGTCATGAAGTATGCGACATCTTTTACATGTGGCTCCTTGTTTAGGATGCACTGATAATAATGTGAAATACTCCAGCGCTGAGGCATGTTGAAGTTGAGCTCTTTGCTAAGCTCTGCTGCAGCCTCACCTGTGATAGTATTTCTCCATGTTCTAAATGGAACCAAAAGATTGTCATTCTTATCGAATGCAAGATAACCATGCATCATAGCTGAAAATCCGATGGCACCAATCTTTGTAAGCTTAACATCGTATTTATCATTTACGTCTTTTTTAAGCTTTGCATAGCAATCCTGAAGTCCAGCCCACACTTCATCAAGAGGATATGTCCAGATACCATTATCTAAATGGTTCTCCCATTCATGATCCCCCTGAGCCAAAACCTTATTCTCCTCATCAACGAGAACAGCTTTGATTCGTGTAGAGCCAAACTCAATACCAAGGGCTGTCTTCTTGCCCTCAGCAATTATCTCATTAATATTCATGTGTAAATTCCCCCAATATATCTCGCTGGTTACGGCTACAAGCCTACCAGCTATTCATACTTTATGAAAAAAATTACTCTCCGAATACCGCGATGTAGTCCTTCTGGAATTTCTCGATGCCAGCAGTTGTAAGTGGATGATTAATCATCTGCTCGATTACCTTGTATGGTACTGTTGCAATGTCAGCACCTGCAAGAGCGCAGTCTGTAACGTGGATTGGGTTACGAACTGATGCAGCGATGATTTCTGTATCATATCCATATATATCAAAGATTTCTGCGATGTCGCGGATAAGGTCGATACCTGGCATGTTGATATCATCCAATCTTCCAAGGAATGGAGATACATAAGAAGCACCTGCATTAGCTGCAAGAATTGCCTGGTTTGCAGAAAAGATTAATGTAACGTTTGTCTTGATGCCCTCAGCTGAAAGAACCTTTACAGCCTTAAGTCCTTCTGCAGTCATAGGAATCTTTACTACCATGTTTGGATGCATTGCTGCAATCTCACGGCCCTCTTTAATCATACCTTCTGCATCAACAGTTGTTGCCTTAACCTCACCTGAGATAGGTCCGTCTACGATAGATGCGATTTCCTTAAGGATTTCTTCCTGGCTACGTCCACCTTCCTTAGCAATCAATGATGGGTTTGTAGTAACTCCACAGATTACTCCAAGATCGTTAGCCTTCTTAATGTCCTCAATTTTTCCAGTGTCAACAAATAACTTCATTTTATTTCTCCTTCTTTCTGTGCTGGCAATTTTGCCAATTTCTTCTAGTTTTTAACTACTAAAAGTTTAATGCTTTTAACCTTTGCCTTCAATCAAATTTATGACTTTCTAATGGCAATTTATTTACCGTATACAAGATTTCCAAGTGCAAGATCACGCTTGAAATCACGAATCTTTGTATCCTTATCAATGTAAACAGCTTCGATTCCCATTGCTGCAGCCCAGTCGCCCATCTGCTCTGCTGTCAAATCATAAGAGAATGCTGTATGGTGTGCACCGCCTGCAAGTAACCAAGCTTCTGTACCTGTGTAGAAATCTGGTTGTGGTGTCCAGAAGTTGATAGCTGTTGGAAGCTTTGGAAGTGGCTTTTCAACCTTCTTGCAATCAACATCTTGAATGATAAGACGGAATCTATTTCCAAGGTCGATAAGAGATGTAGCAATACCCTTGCCTTCCTTTGACTGGAATACAAGACGAGCTGGATCCTCTCTATCACCCATTGAAAGAGGCTGAACCTTAATCTGAATAGGACCATCAGCAAGTGTTGGGCAAACCTCAAGCATGTGAGCCTGGATAATTCCTTCCTTGCCCTTTACAAGATTGTATGTGTAATCCTCAAGCATTGAAGTTCCCTTAGCATCCTTCATACCTGTTGTCATAATCTTCATAAGACGAACCATGGCAGCAACCTTCCAGTCACCTTCTGCGCCAAAGCCATATCCCTTTTCCATAAGTCTCTGGATTGCAAGACCTGGAAGCTGTTTGAGAGAACCAAGATCACCAAAGTGTGTAACGATGGCCTGATAGTTCTTCTCCTCAAGGAATCTTTCAAAGCCAAGTTCAATCTGTGCCTGAACTGCAACGTGCTTTTTGAATTCCTCTGGGTCTCTACCTTCAAGGCAGATATCATATTTGCTGTAATACTCATCAACAAGAGCATTTGTATCAGACTGAGAAACAGCTGCAACTGCCTCAGCAATTTCATTTACAGGGTAAGCATCAACTTCCCATCCGAACTTAAGCTGAGCTTCTACCTTATCACCTTCAGTTACTGCAACATTCCTCATGTTGTCAGCTACTCTCATTACACGAATGTGGCTAGATTCAACAACACCAACTGCTGTACGCATCCAAGAAGCAAGCTTGTCCTGAACCTCAGCATCCTGCCAATAGCCAACAATTGTCTTTCTCTCGATACCCATTCTTGAAAGAATATGAGCATACTCTCTATCACCGTGAGCTGCCTGATTCTCATTCATGAAATCCATATCCATTGTTGCGTATGGAATCTCACGATTGTACTGTGTGTGAAGATGGCAAAGTGGCTTTCTGTATTCCTGATGTCCAAGGATCCAAGACTTTGCAGGCGAGAATGTGTGCATCCATGTGATTACACCTGCACATGTTGGATCATTGTTTGCCTCATTAAATGTGCGTCTGATTACCTCGTTTGTAATCATTGTAGGTTTCCATACTACCTCAAAAGGAAGACGTCCCGACTTGTTTAAAGTCTCAACAATCTCCTTTGAGTGTGCTGCAACGTGCTCTAAGCACTCGTCTCCATATAAATCCTGAGAACCTGTGCAGAACCAAAACTTGTAGTTAAGCTGTGTTTTCATAAGATTTACCCTCCTCCTAAAACGTTTACCGTATATAAATAAAATACAACTTGTCCAGCGGTCGGCACAAGTTGTATTTCTTTGATTTAAAATATTATATTTTAGCCGTTTATAAGGAGTGTACAAGTTGTATAATTACTGTACAAGTTCTGCTTTTTCTCCATTTCTTTCAATTTCAAGGCTCCAATACATGCTTTTAAACTCTGTAGGAGTGCATCCCTTTTGAAGCTTAAACATTCTAATAAAAGAAGAAATAGACATAAATCCGCAGTTAAGTGCTACATCAGTAACAGAATTTCCCGGTTCAATCAAAAGCTCTGATGCCTTAGCAATACGCTTTTGATTAACGTATTTATAGAAGCTAGTACCTGTAAACTGCTTGAATAGTCTTTCAAAATAAAATTTACTAAAGCCGCTCATATCTGCAACCTCATCCAGCTTCAAATCTTCTGAACAATGGCTGTCTATATAATCACAGATTTCCACAAACTTGTTGGCATAATCCTCCTTTGAAGAAATACTGGTGTCGTTTGTTTTGTTGGACTTGCTTGAATAGTTTCGTCCTATCAGCTTAAACATTTCCAAAATCTTACTATATATACTAAGTTCTGAAAAAGATGTGCCTGCCATATACTCCTCTTTTATTTCTATCAGCATCTTTACAAGCTGCTCATGAATGCTTGGATATTCCTCTGGCGTGATGATTGCATATGGTGACATAAATGAGATTAAAACCTCGAATTCTCTAAGAAATCTCAGATATGTAGTATTTGGTTGAAAGATGATTCTACGACCGGTTTCAGGTGCCTTTATAGCATGAACGCATCCAGGACATATAATGCAGATGTCCTTCTCCCTTAAATACACTTCTGAATTTGAAAACAGCATTGTATATCCATTTTCCACTGGCATTACTATTTCAATAGCAGGATGCCAATGCTTTGGATAATCCTCGTATTCTCTATTATCATAAAGCTTTAGCGTGGTGCTTTGCTTATAATGGACAGTCTCAAATATGCCATCTAAAGTCTCTATCATTTGTAAATTCCCCCTATAGCAACAATTAGCAATAATTCTTGTTTTCAATTTTTGCTCTAATTGTCAAAAAAATCAAGACATTTTTTATCAAATTCAATTTATATTTCTCTCATTTTGTGCATAATGCATATTTTGCGTCATAGCCTTTCGGAAATCATATACAAATCACCGATAGAGTGCCGTACCACTATGGCAAGATTTGATAATCAAGAAACAACAATTTATAAGAATGTGAATAATCTGTGTGCTACATTTAGGTTAACAACAACGAAGCAGTTTATTTGGGGTTTTTATAACAAACTGCTATCTAAGAAAAAAAGGAGAAAGGTATGAGAAAAAAATTATTATCAGCAATCTTATCAACAATGATGGTCGCTTCTTTATTTGCAGGTTGTGGCCAGTCAGGAAGCTCTAGCTCATCAACATCTGCTGATGGAGTAGAGGAAATCACTTGGATGTTCTGGGATGACTTAAATGCAACTGAGGATCTTATCTCTCTTGGTTACAAAGATGTTATCGACAGATTCAACGCAGATTACGAAGGACAGTATCACGTAAATGTAGTTACAACAAACCTTGAAGAGTATTACGCAAAGTTAAACGCTCTTGTAGCTGCAGGCGATACACCTGATGTATTTATTGTCAGCCCTGGTCCTAACCTTACAGATTATGTAGAGCCAGGAGTTGCTGCTCCACTTGATGATTATCTTGCACAGGATGGCTGGAAAGATACATTCACAAGCGACGCTGTATTTACACAGCAGACATATGATGGAAAGATTTACGCAGTACCTCTTAACACAGCTGCAGCTTGCTGCTTCTACAACACAGAAATGTTTGAAGAAGCTGGTGTAGAAGTTCCTACAAACTGGGATGAAATGCTTGCAGCATGTGACAAGCTTCAGTCAGCAGGTTACACACCAATCTCAATCTCAGCTGGTACAGCATGGTGCCTTTCAATGGTAGCTGGTTACCTTTGCGAAGAGGAAGGTGTTGACCTTGCAGCTCTTGCAGACGGTAGTGCTTCTTGGGAAGATGGAAAGCTCGAGTCAGCTGCAACAAAGCTTGTTGAACTTTCTAAGTACTTCCAGCCAACAGCTGCTGGTGATACAAATGATGTAGCTACAGCAAACTTCTACAACGAAGAAGCTGCTATCCTTATCCAGGGTTCATGGGCAATTGCACAGATCAATGGTTCAAACCCAGACTTCGAGTCTAAGTGTGGTGTATTCCAGTTCCCAGGTTGCGACAGATTAATTGCTAAGTCTGATTCACTTGCTATGAGCTCAACAACAGAGCATCCAGAAGCTTGTGCTGCTCTTATGAAGTACTTCACAGACGACACAGCTCAGAAGTACACAGCAGAAGTTGGTGGAAAGATTCCTGTAACAAACGTTGAATACGATGCATCTAAGGCTCCTGCACAGCTTGCATACGTTATGGATGTATTCTCAAATGCAAAGGGAACATTCGGTTTCTACAACGAGTCAATGCCTACAACTGAGACAGGTTCTCACTTCGATGACACAATGGTTTCTGTATTCCTTGGCGAAATAACCCCTGCTGAGGCAGCTACAGACATGGAAGAATATTACGAGGCAAACTGTAGATAAAAACTAACTTCTTCTTCATAATCTCATTCTTTTTGGGGCACTTTAATGTGCCCCAATTTTAAAAAAGAAACCAATTCAGACTAACTAATTAATAAGGATATTGTTATGGATAAACTATTAAGAAATAAAAAAGCCATATTCATCTTTATGGCGCCAGCATTTATACTTTTTACATTTGTTCTATTTATACCTATTTGTCAGTCAATCTATTATTCATTCTGTGACTACAATGCACTCACTCCTCCTAAATTCATAGGACTTGAGAATTATAAAAATCTTTTACAAGATAAGACTTTAGCAATTGCATTAAAGAACTCATTGTTCTTTCTTATCTTCTCTTGTGTAACACAGCTTATTATGGGTCTGTTTCTTGCAGCCCTTCTCACAAATATAGACAAAGGAAGAAACGTATTTAAAAACATCATATATTTACCATGCGTTCTTTCTTCTGCAGCATTAGGACTTTTGTGGATGTTTATCTTCAGTCCTAAGCTTGGTATCAACCAATTACTTGCAAAGTTTGGTATCGAAGGCCCTCTGTGGCTCATGGATATAAACGGATTCATAATCCTTCCTATGTGGGTAATCGCTTTCGTAGCCCTTTGGCAATATGTTGGTCAATCTATGATGCTTTACATGGCCCAGATATCAGGCATTAGCAAGTCTCTTTACGAGGCTAGTTACATTGACGGATGCAACAAGGTCAAAAGTTTTCGTTACATCACACTCCCCCTCATCAGACCTATGGTTGCAACCGCAATGTCACTTAATGCTATTGGTTCATTAAAGTTCTTTGATTTGATCTTCAACATGACTGAAGGCGGACCAAACCACAAAACTGAAGTTCTCGCAACACATCTTTATCAGCAAGGCTTCAAATACTTTAAATACGGTTATGCAAGTGCCATCGGTGTACTCTTACTAATCCTGTGTCTGCTTGTAACAGCTTTCATTAATAAAGTTGTAAAAACCGAGCAGTACGAAATGTAATAGGAGGGTTTAGTAATGAAAAAAATATCAATTCCTAAAATTATAATTTATATATTTTTAGTACTCATGGCTGTGCTTTATCTTGCACCACTTCTTTGGGTATTTAACGTATCTTTTAAAACAAATGCAGAAATATTTACAGCACCATTTGCTTTGCCACAGGCTCCTACCTTTGAAAACTTTACATTTGCCTGGACAGCTGGAAAACTTGGCATTGCCACATTAAACTCTTTCATTGTCTGTGTAATCACACTGGCATTAAGCATGATTATCGGTTCAATGGCTGCTTTTGGAATCGCTAGACTCCGTTGGAAATTCGCAAAGCTTTCACTTACATATTTCCTTCTTGGAATGATGATTCCTGTTCACTGTGTAATGATTCCTTTGTTCACTCGTTTTGCAAAGGTTCATCTTACAAACAGCCTAACCGGTTTGATATTGCCATACCTTACATTTGCACTTCCAGTTACTATCTTCATCATGGTTGGCTTCTTCGAAGGTATGCCAAATGAACTTATTGAAAGTGCTTGTATCGATGGTGCTACTATTTACCAGATTTTCTTTAAGGTTTGTCTTCCACTTGGAAAGACTGGCTTATTTGTAACAGGTCTTATGACTTTCATTGCAAACTGGAACGAACTTCTTTTAGCTATGGTATTTATATCAGATGATTTGAAGAAAACCTTGCCAGTTTCACTTTCTAAATTCGTAGGACCATATAATACTAATTATTCCCAGATGTTTGCTGCAATCATTATCGCTATCGTTCCTACAATAATTGTGTACTGTGCATTCTCTAACCAAATTGTTGATGGATTGACCGCTGGTGCAGTTAAGGGCTAAAGGAGACAAAATGAAAAAACAAAACACACCCCTAGTGACACACATTTTTACAGCAGATCCATCTGCACATGTTTTCAACGACAGAATTTATATTTATCCATCCCATGATATTCCTCATGATGGTGAAGACAACGACAATGGTGATGAATACCAGATGCGTGATTATCATATCCTGTCAATGGATGACAAAAGCGATGAGGTTATAGATCACGGCGAAGTTCTACACCAAGACCAGATTCCTTGGGTTAAGGAACAGCTTTGGGCACCTGATGTAGTTTACAAAAACGATACTTACTATTTAGTTTTCCCAGCAAGGGATAAGGATGGAATATTTAAACTTGGAATTGCAGAAAGCAAGAATCCAGAAGGCCCATTTACTCCAAGAAAAGAGCCAATTCCTGGAAGTTTTAGCATCGATCCATGTTCTTTCATCGATGACGATGGAAAGGTTTATATCTACTTTGGCGGTCTTTGGGGCGGCCAGCTTGAAAAATACAGAGAAGGCAGCTTTAATCCGAACGGAACAGAGCCCGAGAAAAATGAACCAGCTGTATGTCCAAAGGTTGCTGTAATGACCGATGATATGGAAGGCTTCGCTTCTACTCCTGCTGATGTTGTAATCCTTGATGAAAACGGCAAGCCTCTTTTAGCTGGAGATGAAGACCGTAGATACTTCGAAGGTCCTTGGATGCATAAATACAATGGTAAATACTACTTCTCTTACTCTACAGGCACAACACATACCATTGCTTACGCCATCGGTGATAATCCACTTGGACCATTTAAATATGCAGGCAAAATTCTTGAGCCTGTTATCGGTTGGACAACTCACCATTCAATTGTTGAGTATCATGATAAATGGTATCTCTTCTATCATGATTGTGAGTATTCAAAAGGAATCAACCATCGCCGTTGCGTAAAATACTGCGAACTTACCTACAACGCAGACGGCACTATCCAGACAATAACTCCTCAATATAATTAATCAAAAAACTCCTAGCAATACCGCTAGGAGCTTTTTGTATCTTCTTTTAGTTTTTAAACGAATGAATAGGTGCTGGGATTCTTCCCTGACGATTTACAAAATCAGCACATGAGAATTTATTAACTGGCATGATTGGAGCATATCCAAAGAGACCACCAAACTCTACTGTATCGCCTACGCCCTTTCCGATTACAGGAATAAGACGAGCTGCTGTTGTCTTTTGATTTACCATACCAAGAGCCATTTCATCAGCAATCATACCTGAGATTGTTGTGGCTGGAGTATCACCAGGAATTGCAATCATATCAAGACCTACAGAACATACGCATGTCATGGCCTCAAGCTTCTCTAGAGTGATTGCACCTGCCTCTACTGAGTTAATCATACCCTGATCCTCTGAAACAGGAATAAAGGCACCGGAAAGGCCTCCTACGTATGAGCTTGCCATTACGCCGCCCTTCTTAACCTGATCATTAAGCATAGCAAGAGCTGCTGTTGTACCAGGTGCGCCTGCATACTCAAGACCGATTTCGCAAAGAATATCTGCTACAGAATCGCCAATAGCTGGTGTTGGAGCAAGTGATAAATCGATGATTCCAAATGGAATGTTAAGACGCTTGCTTGCTTCCTGTGCTACAAGCTGACCAACACGTGTAACCTTGAATGCAGTCTTTTTGATTGTCTCGCAGAGAACCTCGAAGCTTTCACCTCTAACCTGCTCAAGAGCCTTTTTAACTACACCAGGGCCAGAAACACCTACGTTGATAATAGCATCTGCTTCTGTTACGCCGTGGAAAGCGCCTGCCATGAATGGGTTGTCATCAGGAGCGTTGCAGAATACTACAAGCTTCATACAATCAACTGAATCTCTGTCCTTTGAACGGTCAGCCACCTGAAGAAGAATATCTCCCATAAGTCTGACAGCATCCATATTAATACCAGTTTTTGTGGAAGCTAAATTAACTGAGCTACAAACTCTTTCTGTTTCGCAAAGAGCCTGTGGAATTGAACGAATAAGTAATTCATCAGCTGTTGTCATTCCCTTTGAAACAAGAGCTGAGTAACCACCGATAAGATTTGCACCAACTGCTGCTGCGGCCTTGTCCATTGTGTGTGCCAAAGTAACGAAGTCCTCTGGCTTCTTGCAAGCTGCACCGCCGATTAAAGCTATTGGTGTAACAGAAATACGTCTATTAACAATAGGAATGCCGTAATCACTTTCAATTTCCTTTGCAACCTTATCAAGATTCTTTGCAACTGTAGTGATACGGTTGTAAACCTTTTCATTAAGCTTATCTAAATCTGAATCTATGCATTCTAAGAGACTGATACCAATAGTAATAGTACGAACGTCGAGGGTCTGCTCCTCAACCATTTTGTTTGTCTCAAGTACTTCCTGTAGATTAACCATATTCCCTCCTATAATCTGTGCATTGCGTTGAAGATGTCTTCCTTCTGAGCTTTAATCTGAACTCCAATTTCATCTCCAAGCTTTTCCAAATCACACTGAATATCGTCAAAAGCACGTGAGCTTGAATTGATATCTACAATCATCATCATATTGAAGAAGCCTTGAACTATAGTTTGAGTAATATCCAACACATTAACACCGCTCTCTGCCAGATAAGTACAAATACGTGCAATAATACCTACTGTATCTTTGCCAACTACAGTAATAATAACCTTATTCTCCATCTTTTCCTCCTATAGTCCATTATCTACTAGTTATATAACCACCAATTGGGAAACCTCGCTGCGACTTGCAACTGTGATATTGAAATCATTTCCCTTGTATGGAGTGGTTTCATCCATGGTAACTTCGAGTCGGACAGTCTCGTAAGCTAAATCTGGATAATTATTTTCATGGCTTAAATGCCCTAAAAATACGTGTTTAATGTTGTCATTTAAAACCTTGCTTAAAAGCTTACCGCTGGTTTCATTTGACAGATGACCATAATTTCCAAGAATTCTTTGTTTTAAATGATATGGGTATGACCCAACTTCTAGCATGTGGATATCGTGATTGGCCTCTAATAGCATAGCATCAAGGCCTGTTAAATTCTCCACAATATTGCTGTCATAATACCCTAAGTCAGTGCAGACTGCAACCTTAGATTTATCATTTTCTATACGATATGCAACTGGATCAGCCGCGTCATGGCTGATGTGGAATGGGTGAATTTTAAGACTACCTAAGACGAAGTCCTCATTGGGCTTGATAACATGAAAAAGAGTGTCATCGATAGCCCCAAGGCTCTTCATAGAACGTATTGCTCTGATGGTACCAGCTGTAGCATAAATTGGAATGTGATATTTACGAGAAACAACACCGAGACCAGAAACATGGTCTGAATGTTCGTGGGTCACAAGAAGACCAGCCATATCGGCTGTGGTGTAATCGTACTGATTCATACCTGCTTCTATGCGTTTTCCAGAAATACCAGCGTCAATCATTACGTGGGTGCTGCTGTCACCCACGCAAATGCAATTACCGCTGCTACCACTTGCAATACTAAAAAAATCCATTACTAAAATACTTCCTTACTAACTTTCGCTCCATCTAATTTCGACTTCATCGCCAGCGTTAAGATCCTTGGCGTAGCCGCATGGCTGTCCATTAACCTTTGTGATGAGCTGTCTACCGCCACCTGTGCTTGGGTCGAAATTGATGAGATTGTATACATCTACAAAGATGTAATCCCTTTTACCTGCCAAGACCATGTCCTTGCCATTGACCTTGATAGGGATTTCAACGGTTTCGATTTTCATTCTTGTACGAGCATCCTCTGCTGGTGTATCAGGTGCTGCTGGAGCTTCATAATCCTCTGGCATACCCTCTGATTCATCAACAATATAATCTGCTCTGTAGGCAATTTGATTTGTAGTTGTCCATTCGATTGCAAAGTTTTCATATACAAGGGATTCCTTGGTAGACGGACGGTTGTTTACAAGGATTTCATATCTGTCATCGATTGTAACATCCATAAACTCTGCCAATTGGCCAACTGTGTAGAATGGTCGAGTCTCGATAACATCTCCATCCTTAACTGAATATGTAGGTGGTTCCATAGAACCATTAACCTCAACAAACTTTGGGCACTTAACTCTATGCCCACAAACATTGAAATAAAGGTATTCTGTAGTAAACTCTGCTAAATCAGCAATTGTACCACGTCCACCTTCGCCAACAGTAGAAGGAACTACTGTAACATCTGCGTTAAACTCAAGTGGTGTGTTGATTCCAACTGATTTGCCATTCATTGTAACAACTGCGGATTCGCCCTCTGTACCACGAATCATACGTGATACACCGTTGACTGTGAAGTTGATTTCACGGCCACGTCTTGGGAACAGCTGATCAGCAGAGAAGCCTGCCTGCATAGCTGCATCTACAATTGTAAGTTGTCCATTATCATAAAGCTTCATCATCTCACCATTGAAGTGAATCATAATGAAGTTGTTCTTTGTCTCGTAGTAATTCAAGCAGATACCGATTGGTGTAACAAGAAGTGAATCCTTTGCTATATCCTCCTGCTCGAATACAATGTTTTTCATTACTTCCTCGCCACGAAGAGCAACACGCTCAGGGACGATTTTCAGGTCTGCTGCAAGAGCTTCTGTAAAGCCGTGGATTTTTCCACCACCGCCAACAACAAATGCTGCAGATACAGATTTACCTCCATTAAGCTCCTTAATCTTTTCTGCAACCTCGGAAGCTATCTTCTTCATAACCGGCTCTGTAAGCTTCCAAACATCCTCTGATTTGATGGTATGGCTAAGGCCCATAATATCCTCGTATGTGATTTCTCCGCCTTCGGTTGAAGCGCGCTTAATTTGCTCTGCTGTAGCAAAATCTACAAGGTATTCATGAACCAATACCTCTGTAAGCTCATCACCAGCCATAGGAATCATGCCATATGCGATGATGCTGCCGTCTCTGGTGACACAGATATCGGATGTACCTGCACCAACATCGATAAGGGCGATATTAAGCATTCTGAAGCTCTGTGGGATTGCAACATTGATAGCTGCAATAGGCTCCAATGTAAGGTTGGCAACTGAAAGATCTGCCTTGCCAACTGCTGAATAAAGACCATCAACTACATCCTCTGGAAGGAATGTTACGATGATGTCCTCTCCGATTGTATCGGCCTTGTGGTCCTCAAGGGATGTGAAAACATCTCCGTTTAAGTAATATTTAACAGTAGAATAACCTACACAGAAGAACTTGTATTTATTGTCCTCGTCGCCTTTGATTTCCTTACCAGCCTGCTCGATACCCATCATATCAAGTGTATGTAAGTCCTCTCCGGTAACAACTGTTTCCTCTGGGAATTCCATCTCTACGTGAGTAGTGATTGTACGAAGCACACGACCAGCGGCAGCGATACATACTTCTGATAATGCAAGACCTGTCTGTGCTTCAAGGTCTTTTTTCACCTCATCGCATGTAGCACCTACTCGACCGATATCGTGAATCTGACCGTCAAGCATGGCTCTGGTATCGTGTTCTTTAAGATTTTGAGCGATAACATGAAATTCATCGCCATCAAGATATCCTACTGTACCAATGACATTTCTGGTACCAATATCAAGTCCAAATACAATATCTTTCTTCTCCATATAAGTTACTCTCCTCGGGAATTATTCGTGAATAATCTGGCGCAACTGAGCAAGTGTTTGCTCCTTTGTGCCACTGTTGTCTATGATTCTGTTGCAGTGAGCTCTGAAGCTCTCCTCACTGCGTTGTGTACTGATTGTTTTTGCGATTCGTTCTTTGGAATATCCGCGAGTCTCCATAAGGCGTTTTTCCCTTACTTCCTGGCTTGCATAGATATACCACATCTCATCCACAAGTTTACCATAACCGCATTCTATGAGCAATGCAGCTTCAAAGAAAAAATACTCTATATTGTGCTTTTCTTTCTCAGCTTCCACTTGATTTAGTACTTCTGTTTGTACTGCTGGATGTACTATTCCATTTACCGCCTCGCGAAGACTGTTGTCAGCAAACATAAACTTTGCCATCTTAGGTCTGTCAATTTCACCCTGAGGGTCTAAAATGCTTTCTGGCCATGGCAATGCCACCACCTTATCAAAGCATTCTTTTCCTGGTCTCATTAAATCCGCAGCAACCAAATCTGCCAGTAAGACCTTACAATTAAAGTTTTCCTCTAGTAAAGAGAGCACCGTGCTTTTTCCAGCACCGATGCCCCCTGTAATGCCTATAAAATACATAGCTTATCTCCTGTCCACGGGAAAACACAGCCATCTAAAATTGCCTTCGGCAAGGCTGTGTTGTGGCAAACTTTTCTTTCAGAAAAATTTGCTTTTAATGTGCCTCTGCCCAATTCATTCCAGTTTTCATATCGATTTCCAAATCAACTGCCAGTGAAGCCGCATGCTCCATCTCTTCTGCAACAAGCTTTTCAACCTGTGCCTGCTCGTCCTTGAATGTCTCAATAAGGAGCTCATCATGAACCTGAAGCAATAGCTTTGATTTGAGATTCTCTTTTAATAATCTGTCATGAACATTTACCATAGCAATTTTGATGATATCTGCAGCTGTACCCTGAATTGGGGAATTCATAGCTACTCTCTCACCAAACTGTCTTGTCATAAAGTTTGAAGATTTAAGCTCTGGGATAGGACGACGTCTGCCGTACATAGTAGTAACATAGCCCTTTTCATTGCCCTCAGCCTTTAATCCCTCTAAGAATTCATGCATCTTTGGATATGCAACAAAATAATTATCGATATATTCCTGAGCTTCTTTTCTGCCAACTCCGATGTCCTTTGCAAGGCCAAATGCACTGATTCCATAAACTATTCCAAAGTTTACAGCCTTAGCGCTGCGGCGCTGAATATCTGTAACCTCGTCGAATGGTGTGTTGAACACCAAAGATGCTGTTGAGCGGTGAATATCCTGTCCAGCCTTGAATGCACCGATAAGATTTTCGTCCCCAGACATATGAGCTAATACTCGAAGCTCTATCTGAGAATAGTCAGCGTCAATGAATACGCAGCCATCCTTTGGATAGAACACCTTGCGGATTTCACGGCCAAGCTCCATTCTAACTGGGATGTTTTGAAGGTTTGGCTCAGTAGAGCTGATTCGTCCTGTAGCTGTAACTGTCTGCATAAATGTAGAACGAATTCTGCCGTCTGAATCTAAGCAATTTGCAAGGCCATCTGCATATGTACTCTTAAGCTTTGCAAGCTGTCTATATTCCAAAATATCATTAATGATAGGATTTGCTGGAGCAAGCTCTTCAAGAATATCTGCTGCTGTAGAATAACCTGTTTTGGTCTTCTTACCGCCCTGGATTCCAAGTTTTTCAAACAAAATCACACCAAGCTGCTTAGGAGAATTGATATTGAACTCCTCACCAGCCTGCTCATAAACGCTCTTTTCAAGCTCTGTGATACGCACTGCAAGCTTGCTTCCATATGCTGATAGAGCCTCAGCGTCCATTGCAATACCTGCTATTTCCATATCAAACAATGTATAAACTAAAGGAAGCTCAATATCCTCGTAGATATGAAGCATTCCCTGTTCTTTTATTTCAGAAATAACCTTTTCGAATGAAGCGTAAGCTACATATGCATTGTAGCAAGCATAGGTTGTAATATGCTCAAGCTCTGAATCATCTTCTAAGGCTGCCTCAAGCTTTTTCTTGCCAAATAAATCTGCCACTGCAGGGATGATTACACCAAGCATCTCGCTTGCCACATCGTCTGCTGTGTAGGCATTTTTAGTTGGATTTAAAAGATATGCTGCAACTGCAACATCGCAGGCAGTTGGGAATATTTCAGCCTTTCCACCATTTGCATCTACCTGCGCTTTTTCCTCTGCAGAGAAAAGCTGATAGATGATGTGCATTGCATTTTTTAAATCCCAGAAGCAAAGCTTCACGCCCGCCTTGCTGATTTCTACAAGCTTGTGTCCTAAATAATCAGGAGTAATAAAGCCTGCGCAATCAACATAAACAGTCTCATCACCTACAGAAAGGGCTACACCCTTAATTGATTTATCTGCACCTGCCATAATGCTTGCGCCGATAAAGTCTTTTCCACTTTTGCTTAAACCTGCAAAGAAGTTTTCCACATCTGACAAGTCAGAGATGTGCTTAAATGTCTCCGATGTGGTGTCTTGTACCTTTGAAGTGTCTGTGTTTTCGAATCTTGGGAGAAGCTTTTTGAGCTCGTAACGCTTGCAGAGAAGATATGCCTCCTCTGTGAAAAGGTTTTCAAGCTTTGTAGAGCCTTCCTCAAGCTCGATTGGAGCATGTACATTGATAGTAGCAAGCTCCTTTGATAATACTGCAATATCCCACTGAGCAATGAAATTATCTAGGACTTTCCCCTTTTTCATTTCATCCACATGGGCATGGCACTCTTCGATTGAGCCATACTGAGCAATCCACTTTTCAGCTGTCTTTGGACCAACGCCTTCAACACCTGGAATATTATCGCTAGCATCACCCTGAAGTGCCTTAACATCTATAAACTGCTTTGGTGTAACACCATAAGCTTCCTTAACATCAGCGGCATAATACTGCTCGATTTCAGTGCCACCTTTTTTTGTCTTTGGAATTGAAATCTTAACTTTGTCTGTAGCAAGCTGAAGAAGATCTCTATCTCCGGAAACGATAGTTACATCGAATCCTTTTTCCTCACCAATTCTAGAAAGAGTTCCAAGAATATCATCTGCTTCCCATCCCTCTAATGTGATTACAGGCACACCCATAGCTTTAAGCATTTCCTGAATACGAGGAATCTGCTCCTTAAGCTCTGGAAGCATTGGCTTTCTAGTGCCTTTGTATGCATCATACATTTTGTGGCGGAACGTTGGAGCTGAAACATCAAATGCAACAGCAAAGTTGTCAGGCTTTTCGTCGTCGATAAACTTGAGCATCATATTCAGGAAGCCAAAAATGGCTCCTGTATGCTCCCCCTGACTATTTGTAAGATCTGGAACACCATAGAATGCACGATTGGCAATGCTATGACCGTCAATCAATAATAATTTCATTACATTATCCTCTCGCTAGTTAACTACTAGCTATTTATACTTCATGAGTTTCTTTCTCCAGCCATGCATATTCCTCGTCGGTTAGGTATGGCTTAAGTGTTTCACGAACGAATGCGTGATATTCGTTAAGAGTCTTCTTTTCTGCCTCTGTCATCATCTCTGGGATAACTGGATCAAGATCGATTGGGCAAACTGTAAGCGACTCAAAGTGACGGAAATCACCGTACTCTGTTGTCTCACCAGCTACGCAAAGAAGCTCATTTTCAATTCTGATACCGAAGCCGTCTTCAATGTAAAGGCCTGGTTCGTCAGTTGTGATCATTCCTGGCTGAAGCTCTGCAGCGTTCTTGCCCTGTGGAACTCTCCAACGGAAGTTGTTTGGTCCCTCGTGAACATTGAGGATGTGACCAACACCGTGACCTGTACCACAACGGTAATCAAGCCCCATATCCCAAACTGGACCACGTGAAAGTACATCAAGGTTTGCTCCTGTAACTCCCTTAGGGAAGTTTGCAGCCATAAGTCTTAAGTGACAACGAAGAACTACTGTGTAGTACTCCTTCATCTGCTGTGTAAGCTCACCAAGAGCGATTGTTCTAGTGATATCTGTAGTACCTTCAAGGTAGTGGGCTCCTGAATCAACAAGAAGGAATCCTTCTGGCTTAAGTGTTGCTTCTGAGCCTGGCTTAGCGCTGTAGTGCATCATTGCAGCGTTTGGACCATATGCTGAAATTGTATTAAATGATAAATCTACAAAGTGCTCCTGTTCACGACGTCTAGCCTCGAAGTAGTCTGAAGCTGTGATTTCTGTCATTGGCTCCTTTGTAATGTTTTCTTTGATGTATTTGATAGTCTTTGTGCAAGCTACACCATCTTTGATGTGAGCTAATCTTGTGTTCTTGATTTCTGTCTCGTTCTTAACTGCACGCATAAGCTCTGAAGGGTTCTTGCCATCGATAATCTTTGCTGAGCCCTTTAATGCCTTAACGATGTTGTAGTTAACGATTTCCTGATCAAGAAGGATACGTCTGTTAGCCATATCAGCGCTCTGCATATAGTGATAAACCATATCATATGGATAAAGCTTTACGCTGTTGTCGTTGAGGTATCTCATAGCCTCCTCTGGCCAATTTGTTGTGTCTGTAAATAAGATTACGCTATCATCTGTAATAAGAAGGAATGAAAGGAAAACTGGTACGTTTGCAATATCATTTCCTCTAAGATTAAGGATATATGCAATATCATAAAGGCTTGTTACTAAGTGTGCATCTGCCTTTTTCTTTTTCATCTTTTCGCGGATGCGGTAAATCTTTGCCTGCATGCTCTCACCTGAGAACTCATCCTCAAGTACCCATGTTGTAGCCTTTGGAAGCTCTGGTCTGTCTTCCCAGATAATATCAACTAAATCCTCTGTTGTAGCAAGTTCACCACCCTTGTCCTGAGCAATATCAAAATACTTAGCAGCATTCTTTGCTGATACGCATCTGCCATCAAATCCGAGACATCCTCCCTCAGGGAAGTTCTTCTCGATAAATTCTTCTACCTCTGGAACCTTTGGCTCACCCATTTTTTCAAGGATAACCTCTGAGCCTGCAATCTGTTTTGCAGCCTGTACAAAGTAACGTCCATCTGTCCAAAGATGTGCCTCTGTCTTTGTGATAACAGCTGTTCCTGCTGAGCCTGTAAAGCCTGTCATAAAGCTACGAGCCTTAAAGTGCTCTCCTACATATTCTGATGAATGGAAGTCATCTGTTGGAATCAGGTAAAGATCGATTCCTCTCTCATTCATTAATTCTCTAAGTTTTGCGATTTTCTCATTTGTTGTCATTATCTCTTTTTCTCCATATTACTTTTTTCTTGCTTGAGCTTTTGCTCTTTTTCATTTATGTCTTCTGATGTTTCATCAGAGATTTCTTCATCATCCTGCTTGCTTGTATCTATTGATTGAAGCATATTGACGAAATACTGGCCTTGTTCAGAAAGCTCCTCTTCCTCCCAGTCAGCTGTCTTGTTGCAATCTGAACTAATCAAAGCAGAACCCTCTGCCTTATTTGAAAGATTCCAAATGCAAGTTGAAAGCTGATACTCATCAATAATATCCTGCCATTTAGCAGCTTCCTTTGTATCAACAGAACCATCGCCATCAGCTGAAACAAAGCCATACTCAGAAATGAATACTGGAAGGCCTGCATCTAAAGCGTCTGTAAGTGTGTTTCTAGCGCTGGATTTGTGTGTGCCTGCATAGAAATGATATGTGTACATGATGTTGTCATAATCAAGTGGAGCTTCCACAACTGAATCAAGATCACTAGACCAGTTTGGAGTACCGACTAAAATCACTGCATCACTATCCACATTTCTGATTACAGGAATTACTTCATCCGCATAAGCACAGATATCTTCCCATGTAGTGTCACCGTTTGGCTCATTGCAAATCTCGTAGATAACATTTTCGTTGTCTTCGTATTTACGAACCATCTCTCCAAAGAACTGAATAGCCTGTGCTTTGTATTCATTTGGATTGCTATCATTTAAGATATGCCAATCGATGATGACATACATATCGTTTTCTGTTGCAGCTTCAACTGCAGCATCGATGTTGTCCTTTAATGTATTTTGAACATCCTCTCCTGCCACGCAATAGCCATTGTAATCGCTTGTGTACATAGCAAGGCGGATAACATTGATTCCCCAGTTATTTCTAAGAGATTCGATAGTCTCTGGTGTGACATATTCAGGATACCAGCTAAGACCATGTGAGCTAACACCTGTAAGCACTGCTACATCGCCTGATTCATCTACAAGCTTGCCGTCCTCTACATGAAGGGCTCCATAATAATCAAGTGAAACACCTGTAGTAGCTGCTGTAGTCTGTGGTTCTTCTTCCACTTCCTCAGTAGTCTCTTCTTCTGGCTCTTCTGGCTCTTCTACCTTTTCTACCTCTTTTTCAAGTGCTTCCTCTTTAGCAGTAGCCTCCTTAACCTTTTCAGCTTCCTGCTCCTCAGCAACCTGCGGCTCCTCTTCCTGCTTTTCAGTTACTTCCCAAGGAAATACCACACTGCCCTTGGCATAGCTTACTCCAAATACTCCAGCGATAATTGCTATCGCAAGAATTATTATTAACAATACTGTTCTGAATTTCTGCTTTTTTGAAACCATACCATTCTCCTTATTTTTAATTTAGTCGAAAGTTACAGCAGCCTCTCCATTGTGAGCATACTGAATATAATCATAGAGGCGTGAACTGGTTAAAAGATCTGTAGCCTCAAGGTCAAAATCGTAATCAGCAAAATCTACTTCTTCGATAAACTTATCTAACTCCTCATTGCTAAGTGAGTTTACATATTCTTTTATTTCTACAATTGTTTTTCCTGTTAAATCGTACATACATAACCTCTTTTCTATAAAACATTCTTCTTAAGATTATAGTACATTCTCCCCTTTTAAAAAAGAATGTTTTTGTTGTGAAACTCGTTGTAGTCTGTTATCATATATGATAACATTATAGTATCGAATTGGTGGGTAGCTAATGAAGGAAAGATATTCAGATGGAATCATTTCATCTCAAGCCATAGCAGCCCGGCGTTCCATTGCAAAACAGCTTAAGGACGCACGCAAATCCCTGCATCTCACGCAGGAGGTTCTAGCTGATATGGCCGGCACGAAAAAATCAAATATCTCCCGCATGGAAAGCGGCAAATACAATCCCTCATTGGATTTTCTAGTGAAGGTTGCAAATTCTATGGGTAAAGAAATAAACATACACTTGGATTGATAGGAAATTGTTATGAGAAAGAAACCAAAGCTTGCCAAAAACATTGATAAAGACGTTGTCTTATGCGAAATCACAAACAGAATAGTATCAAATCGTACTTCTAATCTACTTCTTCATGAATCAGTACCCTTTTCAAAGAATTGGCACCGAGTGCCATTCTTCAAGCGCAGATCTTACAATGGAGCCAGAAACGTCTGTGTTATTTCAATTAGTCGTACACAATATTCAAGAGCCCGCCGTGTCCTTAATCTTCTAGAAGACCGTGACTACAACAGACTCTTACTAAACATCATATAAAATGAGTGCCAGGTCTTTTAAAAACCTGGCACTTTTTTAATCTCTATTTCTTATTAATTTATATATACCTATTATAATTCCTCGTATCAGGGCATATATCAAGAACATCAGCATAAAGCCCCACACGCCAAACACGATATCTTCAAACTCCATAGCGCCTGAGCCTGTAATCTTTTGCTCGATTTCGATGGCGAAGGTAAGAAGAAGGATTAACGTAAATACGTATATCCAACTTATTACAAGCACGTGACCTGTTTTGGCCAAAAGTGAGAAAAGTGGCTGAACAACAAAAATCATAGCCATGCCAATTGCGCCAATCACAAGGAAATGTAGCTCTTTATCTGTGAAATTTGCCTCATATGCATCATTCAGAGAAAGAAGATATGTGTGCATGTCGTTAATAAAATCCAAAATAGCGTATAAAAAGGTGTTCATAGTATCTCTCCTTATGTTAGAATAATCCCTAGAAGCTTAATTATAAGCATACGTTCGGGAGGTAATCAAATGGGAAACATCATCGTCGCACAGTCGGGCGGACCAACTGTGGCAATCAATGCCAGTCTTGCTGGCGTCATCGAGGGAGCCTTGTCTTCTAAATACGACAAGATTTACGGTTCCATCAACGGAATTATCGGCATTAAGGATGACAACATCATCGACTTAACCGAAACAATAAAATCTGATTCCAATTTTCTAAAAAAACTTAAAGTTACTCCAGCCATGTACCTTGGCTCATGTCGTTTCAAGCTTCCAAGCGTCACTTCAAACGACCCTATCTATAATACCCTATTTCAGCAATTTAAAAAATATGATATCGAAGCATTTTTCTACATCGGTGGAAACGACTCCATGGATACTGTAGACAAGCTTTCAGCATATGCAAAATCAATAGAATCTCCTATTAGATTTATCGGTGTGCCAAAGACTGTAGACAACGATTTGTGTGTAACAGATCATACTCCTGGTTTTGGCTCAGCTGCAAAATACATTGCTACCACCACTATGGAGGTTATTTACGACGCTAAAATCTACAACTCTCCTAGTGTTACTATTATAGAAGTAATGGGACGAGATGCTGGATGGCTTACAGCCGCCACATCTCTTGCAAGAAATAACTGCTGCTGCGGACCAGATTTAATCTATCTTCCAGAGGTTCCATTTAACACAGAGGTATTTGTAAACGATTTATCTCGTCTTTTAAAGGAAAAGACAAATATAGTTGTAGCTGTATCCGAGGGAATTCGTGATGCTAATGGTGAATATATCTCTGCATCTACAGGCCAATTAGACAACTTTGGTCACGCACAGCTTTCAGGTGCTGGCAAGACTCTTGAATATATTGTAAAGGATAGACTTGGCGTAAAGGTTCGTTCAATAGAAGTAAACGTTTTACAAAGAGCTGCTGCTCATATGAGCTCACTTACTGATTTAAAAGAATCTGTAGAGCTTGGTAAGCACGGAGTGCAGTATGCGGAAGAAGGTGTAACAGGTGCAATGGTAGTTCTTAACCGCACAAGTAACGCACCATACACTGTAGACTACAGCTATGCGACTATCCACGATATTGCAAACGAAGCAAAGGAAGTTCCTCAGGAATGGATTAATGAAAGCCACAACTGGGTTACAGATGAAATGTTAGAATACCTCAAGCCTCTAGTAATTGGGGAGCCTGAGCTTGAATACGAAAACGGCCTACCTGTTTACGTAACAAGATAATTTTGCACATTTCACAAAATTAACACTTACATTTTGTTGAAAATCATGTTATCATTGCTGACGCAACAAAAGATAATATGGTTTAATTGGAAACGACACATCCTCCGGATGATAACGAACAACACATGTAATTTTATGTATTATTCATTATCAGAAGGAGGATTTATTATGCCTAAAAACAAATTTCAAGACGTAGTATTAACTATAATTATGGCCACTGTTATGGTTTACGGAATGGTGGTTTACAACGTTGCATTAAACACAGGTGGAGTAACAGGTCAGACATTCCTTTTAGCACTCCATGAGCTTCCTATAATGGTGCCTATCGCATTCATTCTTGAGTTTTTCATCGTTGGTAAGCTTGCACGTGCCCTTGCATTTTCTGTAATGAAACCTACTGACAGACCTCAGTTCATTACATACGCTATCTCAATTTGCATTTGCTGCATCATGTGCCCAACAATGAGCCTTGTAGCTACTATTCTTTTCAAGGACACTCACACATTTGGAACATGGATTCAGACATGGGCTATGAACTTCCCAATGGCACTTCTTTATCAGTTGTTCTATTGTGGACCATTTGTAAGACTTATCTTTAGAACTATTTTCCGTGAGAAGAAAGTAGAAACTTCTTATGAAAGCGAAGCTGTTGAGGCTGCGTAAGATTTATAGGGCATAAGATAAGAGCTGTCACATTTAAAATGTGGCAGCTCTTTTTGTTCTTGCTTTTGAGTCGCAGCATGTGGGGTTGTGGCTGTTCTCTTTTTTTACATGCCGCTATTTAGGGCTAGATTTTTCTATAAATAATTATTATTCTGCTGCTTCAAAGGTATATGTATCAGATATTGTTAATCCATCGTCACCTTCTATAGCTACATTAACAGTAACACTTTCTGCGGAAGATTCAACAAAACCAAATCCTACAGTATATTCTGTACTTGTAGTTCCATTTTCATCTGCAACAACAGGGGAAGGTGTGCTAATATATTCAGAAGTTACAGTAGTTTCTACACCATTTGTTTCTCGCGAATTTGGTTGTATATCGTAGTCTGTCTTTGTCTCAGCACCTGTTGTAATATAAATGTCGGCTGTTGTATCTTCTAAAGTTGAGCTTGTATTTTCTGCAGACCATGCACTAACAGGTATAGAAGCTATTCGATAGTTTAAATCTAATTTATCATTCCCATCCTTTACAGCAACATAACCATCAGTACTAGATATAAGTGTTATAGCTGCTAGTGTATCTCCATCCAATTGCCATGCACCATACGACTGAAGGTTCTGTCCTACATAAATTCCAATATGTAAACCATTACCAGCAGTAATTGTACCCACTTTTTCCAATCCATCTAATGCTGATCCCCCACCAGCTGCATCATCTGCAACTATAACGACTGAACCACCTGTGGCTGCTGCCCTCTGCTCTGCGATTGCGATAGACTGTCTTACAGCCCCGTAATCATTTGTTCCTAGATAAACAGCAACTCTATATACATCAGGAGTGATTACTATAGAATCGTTAGCAAGGCCGATTACTGTAATGCCAGCTTCTGCGCAAGCTGCAATTGTTGTGATATTTCTGCCGACGGCTTTACCTTCCGTTGCATAGTGTCTATAGTAGCTTAAAATATCAGTACCAAACTGAGCTTTCAAATCACCATATGCACTAGCGTATGCCGCAGGGTCGAAGTCTGCGCTACCTGTTCTTCCTTCAAACACGCCCTTAGTACAGAAATGATTAAAGAGGGCTTCATAGCTATCTCCGTATTGTTCAACTACATCAGGATTTTGCTCCTTGTAGTATTCAAGATCAAAGAAGCTCTTTAATATCTGAGCATCCTCATCAGTGATTGTTCCATAATGAACAAGTTCTGGAAACTGTGCCTGTGTCAAACCAGCTGCACTAACCTCAAACCCAGAAAATGCTAACATTGCCACCATGGCAATCGCCATTGCAAACCCCAAAACATTTTTTCTATTCATAGACTGTCTTCTCCTTTCCATCTTTGCCTTGATGCAAAGATTTTGCTACGAATGAGTTGACTGTTAGCATAGATGGAATTAGTGAAAAAACTGCGAATAATCCGTGATTCTGGGGGATAGTTTTAGTATAGGTATCAGAACAGAAGCCCACAAATTCAATATTTCTTTACCTATCCCAATTAGAAAGTGCTAGAATTATTTCATGAGAAAAAAGATTGCATTTACAAGTATTTTAATAGGAATATTGTTCTTTTTAAACAGCTCACAGTACCTATCCTGGTTCTATATTTTGGACCAATGCAACGATGGAAATTATGTTGATTTTATTGGACAATTTTTAGGAAAGATTTTCCAGGCACTGGGTATTCTATTATTCTGCGGATACGCGTATTTCGTCAAGGAAAAGCCATCTAAAATAATCGAATTCTCCATCCTTATTGCTGTCAATTTCCTGCTCACTGTTGTAACAATCATTCCCCAGTTCAGGGATGGTATTGAGTTAACAGGATTGCTGATGAATATAGCGATAGGTCTGCTATACGCATGGTATGTGGCAATAATAGTAGATATTGTTGATAAAAATAACTATGGTCTCACCTTTGGTGCTGGTATAGCCCTAAGCTGTGTCTTTTCCTATATTCTTTACTTTTTCGACAAAGATTATAGCTTTATTACCAGTATACAATGCCTGTATTTATATGCATTGATAAGTATTGGCGCTACTGTCCTATATGTGCTGACCTTGCATTCTTACATAAACACAACCAGACTTGTGGAGCAATCTTCTACTTATAAAGTTACCAGCCCATTTGGCAAAAATTACATTTTAATTATATTTTCTGCCCTACTGTTCGCAAGTATTGTTAACGGACTGGGATTTTTCCAACCTAGCAGCGATATCTCTTCCTTCCATATAAGTGTGGAGGCTATGAGGTTGTTTTACACACTAAGCTTGGTTATTGCAGGTATCCTTAATGATAAAAGACGTGGGCTGGGATTCATCCTTTGCCTTGTGGCATTATCTTTTGCATTCGCATTACCAATTATGCATGACAATACTACAGGTGTTTATGTGACTTGGGTGCTTGCTTATGTGTTTATTGGTTTCATCTCTGTATGTCGAACCGTAATCTTTTTAGATATTGCAAAGGAAAATGACAAGTACTATTTAGCTTCAATTGGTCTTTTTATAGGTCGCGTTGGCGAACCAATAGGCATGCAATTCAGGTTTTTGCTGGCAAACAACAATGCACTTTTGCTTGTTGTTATTTCCATTTTGTTTGCCGTAACAATCGTACTGTTTGCAATACCCTTCACACAGTTTTATGGAGTGAATACTCGTTCAAATGAAGAGATTGATTATCATGGAGTTTTTATTGACAAATATCAGCTATCCTCAAGGGAAGTACAGATTCTTGATGAATTACTATCTGGTAATGCTAACAAAGAAATTGCAGCAAATCTGTATATTACAGAATCAACAGTAAAGTTTCATGTAAAGAATCTAATGAAGAAGACCAACTGCAAAAACAGAAATGAACTTATAAAACTCTATAACACAGAAAATCGACTTAACAAGTAACACACCTTTCGGTGTAGTAATCTAACATTGAGACTAATCCAAATGAGGTTAGTCTCTTTGTGCTTATAGCCTTTTGTACCCAACCGTTAGAGCTCTATATGGCTGAATATCAACAATTAGGTGGTGGGATTGACTATAAATGATAAACATGTTAATATCTATGTACATAGATATGGAGGTGGATTATGGCTTATACAGAGAGTCTTAAAGAGACTAACCTCAAATACTTTAAAAACAGTCAAAAACGAATAGCGCTTAATTGGATTAAAGATGACTACGAAAGACGTATCGCTCCTGCTATAAAGCGCTCTGGAAAACCAACATCAACTTTTATAAAGGAAGCTATTGAAGAGAAGTTGGTTAAAGATGGACTAATAGAAGAGTACAGTAAATACAGTCTTGAATATACTCTTGAGAGAGTAAAAAAGATGATTGTAAAGAAAATCCCTAAAGTTTTACAGGATGATTGTAAAGAAATAATACTATATGGATCTTGTGCAAGAGGTGACTTTACAAATGATTCTGATGTTGATGTGGCGATTCTTACAGATAGTGATAGAGAGTCTGTGAAGCAATATGATTCAGCCATTGATGATATAGCAGTGGAAATTGAGTCAGATACAATGGCCATTGTTAATTTTGTATGTCTTCCAAAAAGTGAATTTGATGAAAAAGTTAGCTGGTATCCATATTTTATGAATATAAAAAAGGACGGAGTAGTGTTATATGAACGTTGAAGATAGAAATAATTTAGCAAAAGTACGATATGAACGCGCTGAGGAATTGCTTAGAACAGCGAATATACTTCTAAAAGAGGAAGATTATAAATCTGCAAATAATAGAGCCTTTTATAGTGCGGAGCAAGCGATTAAGGCTGTACTGTCTACAATAGAAAAGAATAGCGAGACTCACAATGGTATACTGGCAGTTTTTAACATGGAGTTCATACATAAGCCTTCTCAGTATTTTTCATTAGAGGATATGAAGTTGTTCAGAGGTATGGGAAGAATCCGTGAAGCTTCTGATTATGATGATTTTTACATTGCGAATAAAGCTGAATGTGAGGAGCAGGTACAGCATGCTAGAATCATTTTAGATAAGGTATCTATTTATTTGAAAGCAAATGGTGTGTTAGTCTAAAATTCAGTAAAAAAAAGCTCTAGACCAAGGATATTCATGAACGAATTCTTCGGTTTAGGGCTTATTTTATTATTACAAATCTTATAAATCTACAGAGCCAACACGGTCGCTGTTGCCTACGCTCTATTGGCGGTTTTATTATTTATGTCATCGAAATCTAATAATTCAAAATCAGTTACAGGCATAGGTTTATAAAAATAATATCCTTGCATTCGTTCGCAATCTATATTTAAAAGAAATTGAGCCTGTTCTTTGGTTTCGACACCTTCAGCAATAAAGTTGAATTTAAGCTGCAAAAGCATTTTGATTATATAGTTAATAATGATTTTGCTTTTTTCTTTGTTCTTCTCGTCCTTTAAAAAGATGTAATCTAGCTTTATTCCGTCAACAGGAACCTCTTTAAGCATATTTAATGAAGAATAGCCACTACCAAAATCATCCATTTCAACAATAAAACCATATTTTTGAAGGTCAGTAGTTGTTTTTAGTAGAAGCTCAGTATCTTCAACATATGCGCTTTCAGTAATTTCAATCCTTAGCTGCGACGGTGCGATATCATACTTTCGTACCAGATTGTTGAAATAGTCCGCAATGTTGTTATTTTTTTCAATGTCATAACGTGATAAGTTTATCGAAATGGAATGTTGGATACCCTTTTCATTCCATCTATGGAGGTCTTGACATACTTTATCCCATATTAAGCAATCTAAATCATAAATAAGCCCTGCCTGTTCCAGCATAGGTATAAATATGCCAGGACTTATCCAGCCTAACTTTTCATGCTTCCAACGGCACAATGCCTCGGCACCAACTATTTTGCCTGTCTTATAATTAACTTGTGGTTGGTACCATACTTGTATTTCATTATTCTTTACGGCTGTTGAAAAATGACCACAGATGTCGGCAACCATTTTACCTTTTTCCCATTGGTCAGTATTGTATATTTCATATCCCCCACCTGAGACAGAATTGTGAGCTTTCTTTTCTGCTAAATGGGCATAATCCAACATCTTATCAACATTAATATCTGAGTAATCATCACTTGTTAGAACGTATACACCACTGCATAACTGGACTGTATAGTCGATACCCTGATTTATATAATAGTTTTTTTACAGGTTCAAATACAGTCTTTTCTTGATTGAAAAGATTATTGTCATCTGGAACTAGAGCTAAAACTGCAAAATGATCAGCCCCTATTCTTGCAACAGCTTCTTTTTCAGACAGGTAATTCATTGTTTTATCAGCCCAGAAAACTAAAAGTTCATCACCTGAATTCATACCCATTTTATCGTTTATAAATTTAAAGTTTTTAATATTGTTATAAGATATTAAATACGTTAAAGTTGGGTTCTCCCTTAATAGCGTTTTAACTTTTTTACGGAAACCATCAAGACTTAAGGTTCCAGTAAGAGCATCATACTCAATTAATTGGCGGATTTGCTCATCTTGCTCTTTTCTTATTGCATATTGTTTTGAAACGAAATGAAGAATAATAAAAACCAATAATAATCCAAATATAATGATTAGATTGCCATAGATATATAAGTAATCAAAGAAATCATTTTTATACAGACGCCGAGATGTATAATCCAATATAATCGCCTGACGTTGATTATCATTAATCTTAGAAATGCCCAAATTAATCTGGTTTATTAGCTCCTGACTTTTTGGGGTATCAACAGCACCAACTCTAAAATCCATTGAGAACATTGTTGTTGGTTGAACTTCTAAATCTGAATATGATGGTTTTTGAAGCACATAACTCCATACATAAGAGTTGTAAAGTAATGCGTCAACATCACCTTTTCGAAGAGCATTCACACAATCAGGCATAGTTTCATACAAAACAAGATTCATACTTGGATACAAAGTGTGAACAGTATCAGCAACACCTGCCATTGATTGTAGCATTCCAACCTTTATTTGTTCTAAAGATTGAATGTAACCGCTACTCAAAGTGACAAGCGTGAAAGGTGTTGTCATAAGATTATCTGATATGATTGAAGGTTGTCCTGAGGTACTTTTTATAGAACTGCCAAAAGGCATTACCAAATCATAATTAGGGTTGTCTAGTGCGTCTTTAAGTGATGATTCTTCTATGATCTTAAAATTTACATTATAACCAGCATTTTCTGCCGCAAGACTCATTAAATCAATTCCAATACCTACAATATTTTTAGACGAATCATCAGTATAAAAAAGAGGGCATCTATCTGAAGGTACACCAACTATTATGGTTTCCTTATCGGACAAATCTGTAGCCAAAACTGCCCCATTAAACATGGAAGCAATCATTAATGAAATAAGTAAAAGCACTATTATATTAATTTTTGGAAATGTCTTCATATTAAACCAACCCTTGTAAAATTAACATTATTTAATAAGTAGGTTTTACATGGTTCCAAACAATTCACCCACTATATACCGTATCTATATAAGTGTAGCAAATATTTATGAATACTTTGTTAATTACCAGGCTGATTAATTCGTCCAATGAAGAATTGAAGAAAAGATTGAAAGGTTTTCGGATATAATTACTGTTGAAAGAAAAAAGAGAGGATGCTGCAAGCTTTGCTTCGTCTTGCAGCATCCTCTTTATCTACATGCTGATATATAGGAACTAGATTCCCATATCTTACTCCCCAAATCCTTATATTAAACTAACTACTAGCTAGCCTTCTGCGCTGTCATAACTCCAACAATTTTAATAGTATTTCTCGCTACAAATACTGTCTTAACTCCCTTTTGCTGAAGCTCTTCAGCTCTCCTAAAAAGATCCTCTGGACCTGTGCATATAATGATTTCACCTATCGCCATTTCTCATGCCTCCCCTTGGCGTATTTTAATGCTTGTTGTTTGCGCCACAGCGCAATTTGTTAACAACCGAACGTCTTTAATGATAGTACCAAATCCATTGTTTGTCCATTGCTGAAATGTGAACAAATTGTGAATTCTGCTTAATCGTTTTCACTAATTGATTTTTTTAGGGTTAAATAGAAATAGCTGCAAAATATATTCAGCAAAAGCTGTGAATTTGAGATTATAATTAAGAAGAGCCTCTATCATTTTGTATGACAGAGGCTCATTTTTTTACAAACTGGAATTATTATAAGTTCATGCCCGCATTTTTTTGTCGCGTTTTTCTTTCTTTAATCATTTGCTTGTACTGTGCCAAGCTCATCATTTTCTTTGGGCGCTTTGTGTATTTGATTTTAAGTTCCTCTGGCTTGTACATCTTCATGATGCCAGTGTATGTGATAAGTGTGCCGTCAGACTTTGTAACACATCGTCTGTTTATATGGATATGATAGTTTGAAACCGAACCGTTAATGATAAGCTCTGCAATACCCTTATCATCGCTGATTTCACCACTCTTAACCTTTGCCTGAAAGGTGTAAATAT
Source organism: Pseudobutyrivibrio ruminis HUN009 (assembly GCF_000703005.1). Taxonomy (NCBI): domain Bacteria; kingdom Bacillati; phylum Bacillota; class Clostridia; order Lachnospirales; family Lachnospiraceae; genus Pseudobutyrivibrio; species Pseudobutyrivibrio ruminis. The sequence continues at coordinate 129,963 of NZ_JNLH01000001.1, forward strand.
CCATAATCATGCTGGCTTTATCTTGAATTTTCTTTTGAGCCTCTTTAGCAGCCTGGATAGTCTCCTGATCTGGGGCCTCTATTGTAAATCTATTACCCATTTCCTTATTCCTCAAAAACTTCAGTCATTTTATCACAATTTAGCCACAATTTAAAGATGCACAATTATCCTTTAATTCTTCCAATCAAATAACATGCTCCAAATAGAATGCAATCTACCGCCACAATTGTGGAGCCTACTGGTGTGCCTGCAAGTATAGAAATAAGAATCCCTGCAAAGGCACAAATCATTGATGATACTGCCGAAAAGATTGTTACACTTTTAAAACTCTTCAAAATGCTCATAGCCGACAATGCAGGAAATATTACCAAAGCAGATATAAGTAATGAGCCTACCAAATTCATTGCAAGAACGATTATTACAGCAATTACTGTGGCAATAAGCAGATTGTAAAGATTTACCTTTGTGCCTACCGCATTGGCAAAGTTCTCATCAAATGTAACTGCAAAAATCCTGTTGTAAAACAATATGAAAATCAAAATCACTATAACAGCAAGGATTCCACAAGCCCATACATCAGCCTTTGTAAGTGTAAGGATAGATGTTGAGCCAAAAAGTGTAGAACAAACATCTCCGGATATATTAGAAGATGTAGGGAACAGATTCATAATCAAGTAACCAAATGCAAGTGCTCCTACTGAAAGCATAGCTATTGCTGCATCGCCTTTGATTTTTGCGTTTTGGCCCTTTCTTAGCAAAAGAATAGCAAACAGAATTGTCAGCGGAAGCACGATAATCATCTTGTTTGTAAGCTGAAGAACGGTTGCTATGGCAAGTGCGCCAAATGCTACGTGTGATAATCCATCTCCAATAAATGAATATCTTTTAAGAACAAGTGTAACTCCAAGAAGAGATGAACATAGTGCGATAAGCACGCCTACGATTAACGCATATCTTACGAATGGGAATCCCATATACAAAATAAGTTTATCTAACATGACATCCCCTCCATATCATTAACATTTAAAATACGAGTTGCGTAGTCTTTTACAGCAACCATGTCGTGACTAATCATGATAATTGTAAGCCCCTCATCGTTAAGCTGCTTTATAAGCTGATACATTTCCTCTGTAACAATAGGATCAAGACCAGCTACTGGCTCATCTAAAAGCAGTACTCGCTTTGTTGCACATAAAGCTCTAGCAAGAAGTACACGCTGTTGCTGTCCTCCTGAAAGCTCTCTATAGCATCTGTCCTTTAAATCTTCAATGCCCATTCTTTTGATATTTTCCATAGCCAAGGCTTTATGCTCCTTGGTGTAGAAAAATCTTTTCTTAAGGCTATTCTGACAGCCAGAAAGGACAATCTCAAATACTGAAGCCGGAAAATCTCTTTGAACCACCGACTGCTGTGGCAAATAGCCGATTTCATTTTGAATAAGACCATCCCCAAACTCAATGCTACCGGAAATAGGACTTTGAAGTCCTAACATAGTCTTCATCATTGTGGACTTTCCTGAGCCATTCTCCCCAATAATACAGAAGTAATCTCCTGCATTAATCTCAAAATTAATATTCGAAAGAACTGCCTGACCTTCATAGCCAACGCATAAATCCTTTGCTGTTAAAAGTGCCATGTAACCTCCTACTTTAGCCCCTGGCTAAGTACATCCAAATTTCCCTCCATAACGGAAAGATATGTAACGCCGGCTGCCACGTCGTCTGATGTGGTAGACTGCATCGAATCAAGTGCAAGAATCTGCGCATCATTTGCTGATGTATTTTCAATAATAGTCTGCGCAATTTTCTGATCTGAGTTTTCTATCGTAAATACGGTATTAAGATTAAGCTCATCAACCTTTCCTGCAAGGAAAGTGATAGTTTCAAAGCTGGCCTCTGTCTCTGCTGAACATCCAACAAATGCTGCGTAATAATCAAGACCGTAATCATCTACTAAGTATCTAAATGGGAAGCGGTCACCAAAGAGAACTGTTTTTACTGAAGCTTCATCAATTGTAGCCTGATACTTTTCGTCAAGTGTAGCAAGCTCAGCATTGTAAGCTGATGCATTGGCAGCATAAGTATCTGCGTTATCCGCATCTACTGTTGCGATGGCCTGTTCAATGGCATCCACAAGTACCTGTGCGTTCTTCAAAGAAAGCCATACATGCTCGTCGTACTCAACCTCTTCCTCTTCGCCTTCTTCAGCCTCAGTTTCTTCCTCGGCCATCATTCCCTCTACAACTTCCTCTTCCTTTACAGATTCTCCAAGAGATTCAAGAAGATTTACAACCTGCATGTCTTTATTGGTAGCCTCTGAAAGCGCATCTTCAACCCACTCGTCCGATTCTCCGCCTACATATACAAATACATCGCATGTAGCAATTTTCATAATATCATCTGCTGTAGGCTGATAGTTGTGAAGATCTACACCGTTATCAAGAAGCATTGTGATTTCAACATTGTCGTTGTCTCCAACGATTTCTCTTACCCAATCATATTCTGGGAAAATAGTGGTCACTACAGAAATCGTATTATCTGAATTTGTATTATCCACTGATGAATTATTGTCTGTGCTTGCACCACATCCTGTAAAAGCTGAAACGCCAAGTGTTGTAGCTGCAAGAAAAGCAATTATTTTATTAGTTTTCATTTTTATTATCTCCATTCTTAAAAAATTATATCAAAACAAGACCTGCATTGTTTCAAAATGCAGATAAAATGACAATAATCTTTAAGAATCTAGTCTTACCTTTTGGGAAATTAATGTAGCCTGAATAGACTCAAAAGAATAACCCTGGAAAGCTTCAATTAAAAGCTTATGTATGAATAGGACTACCGCAGCAACTATCAAGCCTGTACCGAATGTTTTGAGAGCGTTCTCGCATTGTTCCAAAATAGAACAAACAGGACAGTGATTGCTGTCTTCACAGTGATGTGATACGTGCTCAGAAATATAAATATTAGAAAAGAACATCATAAATAATGCAGCTGCTATAGCTACTGTTGCAATTATGATACTTTGAAAATTGCTGTTTTTCATGATTGCCCCTTTCCTAATTAGATAACTCTAACCAAATATCACTGTCATGATACTTATTACTAGATACTTTGTCAATTTGTAAAACTCCACATTAAAAGCCAAAAATCAAACTAAAAATTTTGTTATTATTTCTTGACATATGAGTAGCTGTTCAAATCAAAGAATTAGTTGTTAGAATATTCACACAACTAGTGAAGTTTTATGATATTATACTAATAGGATTTTTTGAGCGAAAACTAGAATTAAATGAGAGGAGGCTCTTTTATGTACGACTACGTAGCAATAGAACGTAAATATGGTAGTGGTGGTCATGAGATTGCAGATAAGCTTGCAAAGAAGCTTGGATATCAGCTTTACGATCGAGGGGTTGTTGTTGAGACTTGCAAGCGAATGGGACTTCCTTATGATCAGGTTTCCGGAATGGATGAACAAACACCAGTAAAGGCCCTTTTCAAGGCATCGGGAACAGATAACACATCCATGGAAGAAAAAATCTACAATACCGAAGTAGAAATCATTAAAGAAGCTGCTGAAAAGCCTGGCTGTGTTTTTGTTGGTCGCTGTGCAAGTGAAATACTAAATGACAAAAAATGCCTTAAGGTTTTCATTACAGCAGACGATGCTTACCGTATGAAACGTGCAATTAACGTGGAAAACATTGAAGCTGACAAAGCTGAAGAAGTTATGAAACGTTTTGACAAAAAACGTGAGAAATTCTTTACCACACATTCAGGATATAAATGGGGCTCCACAGACTACTTCGATATAGTTCTCAATGTTAGTGAACTAGATGAAGAAGCCTGTGTTGCAATGCTTGAAGCATTAGTTAAGTTTTAAATATGCATCAATTCCACATTTTAATCTATCAAGGCCATCCTGTAGGGTGGCCTTTGTGCATGCCACATTCATACGAAGGAAATTGGCACCTGTGCCACCATAAGCTGTACCAGCTGATAGGTAAAGACCTGTTTCTTTTCTAATGAACACAGCAAGCTTATCGCTGGAAATATTTAAAGTTGAAACATCAATCCACAAAAGATATGTGGCATCTCCACGTACCACATGAAGCTGTGGAATGTTGGCATCCACATAATCCTCCACGATACGTCTGTTTTCAAAAAGATACTCTCTTAGTTCATCAAGCCACTGCTCACCCTTTGTAAAAGCTGCAACTGCTGCATGAGCTGCAAAAACATTTGGCTCTGCAACTTCGTCTGTATTGATTCCTCTCCATGCCTTATGTCGAAGAAACTTGTTTGGAACAAAAATAGCAGCTGTCTGAATTCCCGGGATGCTGAATGTCTTTGTAGGTGCGATGCAAGTGATGCTGATATCTTTGCAGGTTTCTGACACTGAAGCAAACGGCACATACTCCTTGCCTGGTGCAACTAAATCACAGTGAATCTCATCTGAGACTACAATTACACCGTACTTCTTTGCAAGCTCGCCAACCTTGGCCAAATCTTCCTTTGACCAAATCTTACTGACTGGATTGTGTGGGTTACAAAGTACCATAAGGCTAGCCTGAGGATCAGACATTTTCTCTTCAAGGTCTTCGAAGTCCATTGAATATACGCCGTTTTCATATTTCAAAGGATTCTCTAATACTCTGCATCCATTATTTACAATACTGTTGAAAAAGATATTGTAAACTGGAGTCTGGATAATAACCTTTTCGTTTGGAGTAGTAAGCTTACGCACAATTGATGAAAGTGCAGGAATTACTCCTGTACAAAACATCAGCCAGTCTTTTTCTATTTTAAGACCATGGCGACGGTCCCACCATGAAATGTAGGCCTGATACCAGTCATCGTCCACATCAGTGTATCCAAACACACCGTGAGCAACGCGCTGCTCAAGTGCCTCTATTATTTCTGGGGCGGTCTGAAAGTCCATGTCTGCTACCCACATAGGAAGCTCATTTTCCTTCACGTCCCATTTCATGGAATCTGTACCGCGTCTGTTTATGTCTAAATCAAAATTATACTTTCCCATAATTGTCCTAAACCCTGTCATATTCAAAATCTTCGCTATGCTCGATTTTAATTATGAATTCTCCACTCTACGATTTCTTCCTTTTTGCCTACTGCCTGGCATTTTATAATAGTCTTTTCAGGATCAACCATATCCTTCTCAACAATCAAAGTCTCAATTTCAGGTGCTGAAATTGTACCGCTGATTGGGTTAAATACACTGTCAATCTTGTTTGTAATCTCTGCATCGATATTTTTTGCATACTCGAATGAAAGTGTAGTATTGATAAGCTTACAGTTTTTCATTGTAAGATTGTCTATGTAGCAAAGTCCCTGGAGACTCTCGATAGTACAATTTACAAATGTAAGATTCTTAGCATTCCATCCAAGGTACTCACCACAAATGTATGAATCATATACAGTAACATTCTCTGTATTCCAGAATGCATCCTTTGAAAGGATAACTGAATTTCTGATAGTGATATTCTTGCCACCATCAAATGAATAGTTACCATCAAGTCTGAGATTATCAATTTCGATGTTCTCAGAGTTCATAGCAAAGTAATGTCCCTTTGCTGTAACATCCTTAAGATTGATGTTCTTACACATCCAGAATGTTTCTTCTGCATTTGTAAGATCTACATTATTAAGTGTAACTCCATCACATCTTCTGAAATTCTTTGGAGCTGTGATAAGAGAATTCTTGATTTCGATATTGTTTGTGTACCATACACCAGAACGAGCCATCTCGAACCAGTTACAGTTTTCTACCTTTACATTGTTTGAATACCAAATTGGATACTTCCACTTAAACTGAGAGTGGTATACCTCTATATTTTTGCTTTCCTTTAATGGTGACTCTCCCTCATCAAAGATAGAGTCGTAAATAACAGCATCCTCAGCTGCATAAAGGGCTCTCTCGCCCTTGAAAAATTCCTGTCTATATTCCTTCATATTACTATAACCTCCGAATTCATACTTATAATACTTCCTAAAGTTAACTTTAGGTCAAGGTATGTTTTCAATTTTATTCACGACATATATTCTAACATCTAAATTTGATTTTGTAAAATTAAATAGCGCGCCTTGATGTTAAAATTCTGTTAAATATCATTATAAGATTGATAATTCCGTCGGTAAGTAACACAATTCCAAGAAATACCATATACCATCCCAAAGTATCCTTTGGCGCTACTAAAATGAAGCCTCCCAATATGATAAGTAGAGAAATTTCGGCAATAAGCTTTATCTTTTCACCACGTCTCTCCTTCTTTTCCGTTCTCTCACAGAGATTTCTAAAAGCAATGGCATTGCGGTAGGCCCAAGCTAAAAATGATACGCCAATTACTGCACTACCTATCAAGAAAATGGCATCTTCTTTTACAAGAAGCATAGCGTATACACCAACCATTCCAAGACATATATATACTCTTGCAGATTCTTCCTGCAGATTCCATTTTGCCTTGTATAGGTGCCTGATAGTAACCCCTACCTCAAACACTATTACTGCAAACAAAGCCAAGCTAATGGCAGTCTGTAAAATGTATTCTGGAATGATAAATAAAACTACACTGCACAGAATCATCCCCAAATAAGGAAGCCAATCCTTCTTTTTAATTTCTTCCTTAATCTTTTTGGCTTTCTTTTCATCTGGTGCTTTATCTAACGCAGCTGTAATTGGCAGCTTCATAAAGGTCTTTACAGTCTGTTTATCAAGTGCCAATAGCTCTATCATAATCTTTTCTATGGCAAAAGGCCCCTTTGCCACCACCTGACTAGTCGTTTTAATTCCAGCCTTATCAATGGCATTAAACAGGTCGTTAACAAAGCTTGTACGTTTAGTGTTATTAACACTTTCAATCCACTGATTAAGTACCTGATTTATAAATACACATCCTGGATCAAAGCTTTCGCTAATAAAAGCATTTCCATGATCTACAGCCCAGGATGTAGGGTCATGCTGCATGACACCTTCATTTGTGCTCTTTACAATTACCTGTGGGATATCGTGCTCCTCAAACAGCTGTCCAAAGATGGAATACTCTGGAACATATCGGGTTGCTTTATCCTTTATCTTCGAAACACATGATTTATCGCATACTTCTGGGCAAAGTCCTGGCCCGTCATCTAAATATACATGCTTAATCCACTTTTGATATTCGTCTGAAATATGTGTAGAAGCATAGAGTGCAAGATTGGCACCTTTGCTGTGACCTGCCACTATTACCTGGTGCTCTTCATAGAAGGATTCTTCAAGATAAGCTAAGGCTTTCTTCTGTGCCTCAGTTTCAGTGAAGCTTATCATGAAATCTTCCTTCCAGCCTGCCATGGTATCATCTGTGCCTCGGTATGCTACGAATCTGATTTCATCTGTCAAATCAAAGGTCATAGCTGAAAACTGGGCTGATATTGATTCATCCAATACGTCCTCATGCTTAACTAAAAGCATTTCTCCGTATCTTTTAGAATCGGCAGCTAGAGTAACGATTTCTTCTCTACCATAAAATGTTCCCTGAATTCCAGTCTTTGCCATTACTTCATAGACAACATCCCTAAATGCTCTTGGCTTATCAAGCTTTACATCCTCTAGTATCAGATATGCAAGCTTGCAAAGAATAAAATTGTCCACCTCTGTAAGTGGCTTTTCCTGAAATGAATAGTCTTTGTACCATTTTATATAATCAATTACGTTATCCATATTATGCTCCACAGATTATAAAAAAATAATAGTCACTATAAAAATAGTAACTATTACTTTTCCCAAATACAATAAAGCAAATATTAAATTTTTGAAAACTTTTTGTTACCTCAGGCTTTCATTAAAATCCATATAAATTTCCTTATTCACTGGTGTGTAAACCATGTATGTTTCTTTACCATAGATAAGTGATGTAGGCACCTCCCATGGCTTGCCATAGTAATAACAGTCAGCCACCAACTTTCCATCTGCAATAATCTGCGCCACATCGAATTCCATATTAATAGAAACGAGTCCATCTGGACTATCCACAGATAGCTTTTTGCATAGAAGCTTTTTTCCACCACATACTGAAAACTCTTCTGGATAATCTAGCTCCGGAATATAAATACTGTCCTCAATGGCCAACTTTGTGTGGCATGTTTCCTTGCCGATTTTTCTTTCAATAAAGACTTTTCCATCCACTTTTCGCAAATATAGCGCAACCTCCCATGGTATTGTAACGATGGTCACATCTCCTATTTGTGTAGTTGCAATGTGGGTTGAATCCATGACTTCAAAAATCTTTCCATCCACAGAATACTCAGGCTTTACCCCAGGCACTGCTGCAAAGAACAATATATTATCATACTTGCACAATAATTGAGCAGTAGCATATTCAATGTTGTGTTTTGCAAATGATAAATTGAAAGGCAGAATAAATGCCACATCACCCTGCACGTCAAACTGAGGGAATTTTACGCTTCCAGTATCTATTACCACATTCTTTACATCGTTAAGCTTCAAGCTTCTTTGGTGATGATTAATAAATACGAAACCACTATGTCCATCAGTACGCATAGCATATCTAAGGCTATCTGCATCATCAGCTTCCACAAAAGTCTGACTTCCTACATGCTCCATTGGTGCCAAAATATCGCCAAAATCATTTATAAACATATGAAGCAGATTGCATAGTCTGTATTGATTCCTGACCTGGCCATACTGACCAATGCAAGTCATGAAATCGTAGTTCAAGATAGCATAATCATTAGGATATCCCGTAGCCTTGCTTTCATGCAATGTGGAAAGCTTGCCTAGCTTGTTAGTGCCGCCATGGTACATGTAATAGCCCACCAAGTTATTACCACAGCCAAGCTTTACCAAACTAAGTGCATAGGCATCCATTGGCGCCACATATGGCCTACGTATATACGAAGTAGGAAGTCCACTGCCCAGCTCGCAAGTAGCAAATGGATAATCCTCATATGGAAGTCTCCAGCCCTCGTCATCTGTTTCATTAATCAAATCTACACCTATGGCAGCATCATTTCTGATGGTATTAAATGTGAAGTGATGTGATGGAGGAAGCGGCTTTGTATGATCTAGCCATGGAGCATCCACATATGCGCCAAACACTGGCAGAAATTCCTTTACTGGAAACTTTGCTCCGTACAATCTATCCCATCCTGTCACAGTCCAAATAGGCACATCAAAACCAATTGAAATAGCTATTTCCTTGAGCTTTCCTAAGTGTTCGCACTGATCTACAAGCTCATTTTCAATCTGAATACCTATAATAGGGCCACCGTCTTTGAAGAAAAGCCCCTGCACTTGCTCATAAATCTTTGAATACCAGCCTCTGACACATTCCAAATATCCAGCGTCATTTGTTCTCAGCTTGAATCCCTTTTTCAAAAGCCAATCAGGGAAACCACCATTTCTAACCTCTCCATGGGCCCATGGCCCAATCCTTAGCATCACAGTAAGCCCCAGCTTGTCGCAAAGCTCCACGAAATACCATAAGTCCCGATCTCCAGTAAAATCATACTGCCCTTCTATCTCCTCGTGATATATCCAAAACACATAGAAAGCCACCGTTGTAATTCCACCAGCCTTCATCTTGGCCAGCTCCATCCCCCAGTCACTCCGAGGATAGCGCACAAAGTGAAACTCCCCCATTATTCCAATCCAAGGCTTGCCATCCTTCTCAAGGTACAAGCTATTTACCTGATAGCTACTTCCATCTGCTCTAACCTGCCCTAAGTTGAGATGATTACGTTTTATCTCGGCCTTCTTGTACTCTTTAAACCCGTATTCCATTTTCCTTCTCCCAATATTTAAACTACTCCTATGATAACAAAAAAATACTCTTATGGCTTGCCATAAGAGTATTTTTCATTTTAAAATCTTTGTTTAGTTTTCATCTACATATTTCTGGATGTTGCTTGCGTTAGCATAGCGCTTAACATCATCGCCGTTAACTACTACAAGAGTAGGTGCCTGCATAACACCATATTTCTTTGTCATATCAACCTGTTCCTCAGCATCTACAAGGATGTAATCCTCATCCTCAAGGATTTCCTTTGCTCTAGCGCAGTTTGGACATGTTTTTGTAGTGAAGAGGTATTTAACACCTGTTGTTGGCTCCTCTGAAACTACCTCAAGGTTGATTTCAGGCTTTTCAGCCTTTGCTGCCTGCTTTTCTCCGGCACGGCGGCATATAGAACCTGCAATATCGTAAAGCTTACGGTTCTTGTACTCCTGAGCCTTTCCTTCGTTCCAGTTCTGTACTGGACGATAGTAACCAGTGATACGGCTGTAAACCTCTGCTGTCTTGCCACAGTGTGGGCATGTGTAGTGCTCACCAGCGATGTAGCCATGATCCTTACATACTGAGTATGTTGGAGACAATGTGTAGTATGGAAGCTTGTAGTTTTCAGCAATCTTACGTACAAGATTTGCTGCTGATTCCCATGTAGGAAGCTTCTCACCAATAAATGCATGGAATACTGTTCCAGATGTATAAAGTGTCTGGAGCTCATCCTGAACATCAAGAGCATCAAAGATGTCTGATGTGTACTCTACTGGCATGTGTGAGCTGTTTGTATAGAATGGTGTGTCGCCTTCTTTACCTGCTGTAATGATATCTGGGAACTGCTCTCTATCATGCTTTGCAAAGCGGTATGTTGTAGACTCAGCTGGTGTAGCCTCAAGGTTGTAAAGGTCGCCGTACATCTCTTGATAATCAGAAAGACGCTCACGCATGTGATTAAGGACATCCTTTGCAAACTCCTGTGTCTTCTTGCTAGTCATATCTGCACGAAGCCAGTTTGCATTAAGACCTACTTCGTTCATACCGATAAGACCGATTGTAGAGAAGTGGTTGTTGAAAGTTCCAAGGTATCTCTTTGTGTATGGGTATAATCCCTCATCAAGAAGCTTTGTGATAACGCCACGCTTAATCTTAAGTGAACGCGCGCTGATATCCATAAGCTTGTCTAATCTAGCATAGAAATCTGCCTCATCCTTTGCCTGGTATGCAATACGAGGAAGATTGATTGTAACTACACCTACAGAACCTGTGCTCTCGCCTGAACCAAAGAATCCACCTGACTTCTTGCGAAGCTCACGAAGATCAAGACGAAGACGGCAGCACATAGAACGAACATCGCTTGGCTCCATATCGGAATTAATGTAGTTGCTGAAGTATGGAGTACCATACTTTGCAGTCATTTCGAATAATAGCCTGTTGTTTTCTGTGTCAGACCAATCAAAATCACGAGTGATAGAGTATGTAGGGATTGGATACTGGAATCCACGACCGTTAGCATCGCCTTCGATCATGATTTCAAGGAATGCCTTGTTAACCATGTCCATTTCCTTCTTGCAGTCCTTATACTTGAAATCCTGCTCTTTACCACCAACGATAGCTGGAAGCTCTGCCAAGTCGTTTGGTACTGTCCAATCAAGAGTGATATTTGAGAATGGTGCCTGTGTACCCCAACGTGATGGAGTGTTTACACCGTATATAAATGCTTCAAGGCACTTTTTAACTTCCTGATATGAAAGGTTATCAGCCTTAACAAATGGTGCAAGATATGTATCAAATGATGAGAATGCCTGAGCACCAGCCCACTCATTCTGCATAATACCAAGGAAGTTTACCATCTGGTTGCAAAGTACTGAAAGGTGCTTTGCTGGAGCAGATGTAATCTTTCCTGTGATTCCACCTAAGCCCTCCTGAATAAGCTGCTTAAGTGACCAACCTGCACAATAACCTGTAAGCATTGAAAGATCATGAATGTGGATATCTGCATTGCGGTGTGCCTGTGCAATTTCCTCATCATAAATCTCTGAAAGCCAATAATTAGCTGTGATTGCACCAGAGTTTGAAAGAATAAGACCACCGACAGAATATGTAACTGTGGAATTCTCCTTAACTCTCCAGTCCTCAACCTTAACATAGCTATCTACAACGTTCTTGTAATCGAGAACTGTAGACTTCATATTACGCATCTTTTCGCGCTGTTTTCTGTAAAGAATATATGCCTTAGCAACATCTGTATATCCAGTCTGCTCAAGTACGCTTTCTACTGAGTCCTGAATATCCTCCACCGAGATCTTGCTTTCTTTAATTTTGTTCTGGAAATCAGCCGATACTCTAAGCGACAATAATCCGATAATATCGTCGTTGTATTCCTTTCCAGTAGCTTCAAAAGCCTTTGCAATCGCATCGTTAATTTTGCCTAAATTGAATTCTGCGACTTGTCCATCTCTTTTTACAACATCAAACAATTCTACTCACCAAATATTCCTTTCTCTAGTATCCTTATAATGTCAAAAAAAGGACTCCCCCTTCACCTTCTTTAAAGGCACTTTCGACTTGTTTATATGTTATCAAAATATAGGGTGATATTCAATTTAAAAAGACTAGATATTGTGTTTTTCGTCATAATTACCTAAATTGTTTCCAATAATTTGATTATTTTCTAAGTAGAATCACGTTTCAACACACACAATATTTGGTATTTTAACACAAAATGGACACACCATATATAGTGTGCCCATTTTACCTATTTTATCTTGTCTCCAAGAATATTAACTCTTTTGATGCCGCTTCATCATTTGGATAGCTCTCAAGATATTGTGTCAACACATCCTTAGCTTCTGAGTATCTTTCCAGCTTTTCAAGTGCTGCAACCTGTCCCTTCATAAGTTCAGACATATTGTCTATTGAATCCAGACTCAACCCTGCCTGATAGTATCCCAAGGCATTTTCATAATTGCCATTTGTCATCTCTATATCGCCTAGTGCCGCAAGTGCGCTGCTGGTAACCTCATCAGATGCAGCATACTCTTCCAGTAGAGTCTGTGCTGAATCATAGTCCCCAGCATCCTGATATAGCTTTGCTAAGTAAAGCTTTGCTTCTATTATATCTTTATCAACTGCTGCCTGTAGGTATTCCTGTGCCTCTGTGGTTTGGCCAAGCATGTAGTATATTCTGCCCTTGTAGTATTTGCCATTGGCAGATTTATCAGATACATCCAAAGCGTTGTTTAAATAAACTAATCCCTGATCTGTGTAGCCTAAAGAATTAAGGTTTTCATAAATCTGTATATATAATAGATAGTTCTTTTCATCGATTGCTACAGCAGCATCATAATCTGTGATAGCTTCTCCGATTTCACCCTCTGTAGCATAAATGCTTCCTCTAAGGAAATATGCTTCGTAATTATCTCCATCATATTTAATAAGGTAGGTATAAGTCTTTACTGCATCATCAAATGAACCTGCAGAAAACTGAGCCGCCGCTTTGTAATAGTTTATATCTATTTCCAAATCAGTAACCTTACCAATAGATTTAGCAAGTGCCTGGTCAAAAAGGGTGATGGCTTCTTCGTAGTTGCCTGCATCCATCTGTTCAATTCCCTGGTCTCTCAGGTCGATTTCAGACTGGCTATATTTACCACATCCTACAAAGGATGCTGTCATTATTAAAGTTAGTATTGCACATAGAATTCTTTTTCTCATAGCATCCATTTTAGCAAAGATGAAGTCCTTTGGGTAGGTTATCCTTGCAACAACTTTTTACCAAATGTATAATTCTAGTTATTAACTGACGAAATAATATTTTGGGTAAAAGGAGCATACATTATTGGATACACACCTGTTAATTAGACTGATAATTCTCTTATTATTGTTAGTCCTTTCCGCATTCTTTTCATCGGCAGAAACGGCACTGACAACAGTAAATAAAATCAAACTGAAAACCATGGCAGACGATGGCAATAAAAAGGCAGCCAGAGTTTTAAATGTTGTCACTCGACCTAAAAAAATGCTATCGGCAATATTAATAGGAAATAACATTGTGAACCTGTCAGCCTCTTCCCTTGCAACAACCCTTGCAATAGACATATTTGGCAGCGTTGGAGCAGGAATAGCTACTGGTATTCTTACATTATTAATATTGATATTTGGAGAAATCACTCCAAAATCTATAGCAACCATCAATTCCACATCTCTCAGTCTTCTATTTGCACCTGCAATCAGTGGACTGATGTGGCTGCTCACACCAGTTATTATAATCATAAACTTCCTGGCCGGCCTCTGTATAAAACTTTTTGGAATCGATCCAGATTTCAAAGATGATACTATCACCGAGGATGAGCTCAGGATAATGGTAGATGCCAGCCATCAAAGCGGTGAAATTGAAGGTGATGAACGAACCATGATTCACAAGGTGTTCGACTTCTCCGATGCTTGCGCAAAGGAAGTTATGATTCCACGTATCGATATGACCATGGTTGATGCTGATATTTCTTACAATGATTTAATATCAGTATTCAAGGAAGACATGTTTACACGACTTCCCGTTTGCGAACCAGACAGTGAAAAGATTATCGGCATAGTAAATATGAAGGATTTCCTTGGACTTGTGCCTGGCGATGACTTCTCGGTAAGAAACTACCTTCGTGATGTTTACTTTACTTATGAAATGAAAAACGTATCTGATCTTTTTGATGAGATGCGAGAAGAATCTACAACAGTTTCCATAGTGTTGGATGAATACGGTGATTTATCCGGCATGATTACTATGGAAGATCTGTTGGAAGAAATTGTTGGCGAGATTCGTGATGAGTATGATGAGGACGAGGAAGACCCAATCGTACGCCTAAACGATAGAGAATACCAGGTTCTCGGTTCAATGAATCTTGAAGATTTATGCAATATAATTCCGCTTGGCTTTACAAGCGAGGACTATGATACCATCGGTGGATACATAGTTGGAGCCTTTGATCATTTTCCAAACGCCGGTGAAACCTACGTATCAGAAAATGGCACCATAGTACGTGTGCTTGCAGTTGATAAGAAGCGTATCACTAAGCTTAGAATCAAATTACCTTATCAAGATACTGCTCCACAAGCATAGTTACATTGATTATTAGACCCAGACTAGCTACAGTTTGAAAGATTTCTTTCATTCTACGTGCTGGTTTTAGGGTCTTTTTTTCTACGGCATCATTTCTTGCAAGTTTTCTGTCACGGAATTTCTCATCTACAACAACACATTCATAATCCAGAACAATGAACAAAACTACTCCAATTGTATTAACAACAATAAATATAAACAGGGTAATATTTAGTCTACTTCTGAAATATAACGCCAAATTTGCAATCATAAAAATTGTCTTTTCAATTATGTAGATAAGCCTGTTAGTATTTAAATGTTCTTGCAGTTTTTTTCTAGAAGTTATCCACAATTCCAATTGATCTTGAAAATACTCAATGGTATCTTTGGTGGCTTTTCTCTCCTTGCTATGCGCCAAATACCCATTTAGACGTCTGATGGGTTCGCAATACAAAGCTTTAGTCATAAATCTGAATCCGCTATTAGGATTCTGAAGGCTCATAGCCTTAAACAAGAGCCTTTGCAATGGTTTGCAGGACGTTGTATTCATGTAGCATTCTTGTAGCAAGCTCTCCCATGGCACCTTTCTTTCCATTAAATAAAGCATTCTATTGAAATACAACTGTTTCATGCGAAAAGCCTTGTTGCTACTATGTTTATGGCAAATGGCCGCAAGTATAGAAATAGCCTCTACACCTATCCATAAGGCAAAACAAAGCCTTAAATTATTAAGTTCCATAATATTATTGGGATATGAATGAAATAAATGAAAAAGCGACACGCAAAACGCGTGTCGCTATAATATCACGATTCTTTGAACAAATCAAGATTAATGTGTTTCCGGTTCTGGATACTCAACTCCGAAAGTCTCTACTGTAACCTTCTTCATCTTCTGCTCGTTAACAGGTCTGTCTGACCAGTCTGTCTCAGTCTCAGCAATCTTGTTAACAACATCCATACCCTCGATAATCTTACCAAATGCAGCATAGTCGCCATCAAGATGTGGACTATTCTTGTGCATAATAAAGAACTGACTGCCTGCTGAGTTTGGCATCATTGTACGAGCCATTGAAAGTACACCTGGCTCGTGCTTTAAATCATTCTTAAAGCCATTGCTTGTAAATTCGCCATCGATAGAGTATCCTGGGCCACCCATACCTGTTCCGTCTGGATCTCCACCCTGAAGCATAAAGCCCTTGATAACTCTGTGGAAGATAACTCCATCATAGAAGTTATGGTTAATCAAGCTAATAAAGTTATTAACTGTGTTTGGAGCAATTTCAGGATAAAGCTCAGCCTTCATGATATCGCCATTTTCCATTTCAATTGTAACTACTGGATTCTGTGCCATAATTAATTCTCCTTATCCACCGTTTACGCCTATAACGCAACGGTTTTGCCAATAATTTATTTTAGTTTTAACATTACTAAGTGAAGCTGTCTTTAACAAGCTATTATATTTCTTAAGTGAGACGTGTTGTCGAACGAAGAAATCATAATGCTTGTTAAAGTAACAGCTGGATTTTAGTTTTATAAAGACTCAATTACTTGTTGTGCCCCTTCAAGGTAGTTATTCGGCATATCGAAGATGCGTCCTGCATCTGCAGCTGTTGCGAAGGCTCTATCTAGTGGCATCTTGCCAAGTACTGGAATATTAAGGCCTGCTGCCACTTCATCAATGTGGCTTTCGCCGAAGATTTCGATTTTCTTTCCACAATCTGGGCAGGCAATATATGAATAGTTTTCAACAAGGCCAAGCACTGGAATGTGCATCATATCTGCCATGTTGTATGCCTTCTTAACAATCATCTGTACTAATTCCTGTGGGCTTGTTACGATAACAATTCCGTCTACAGGAAGTGACTGGAAGCATGTAAGAGGAACATCACCTGTTCCAGGTGGCATATCTACAAATAGATAATCCACATCGCCCCACTGTGTGTCTGTCCAGAACTGCTTTACAACGCCTGCAATAACTGGACCTCTCCAGATAACTGGAGCTTCCTCATCCTCGAGCATAAGGTTGATAGACATGATTTTTGTTCCATCCTCTGCAACCTCTGGGAATGTACCATCATCGTTGGCCATTGCTGGGCCGTGTACACCAAACATCTTTGGAATAGATGGGCCTGTAATATCCGCATCAAGAATACCAACTTTGTAGCCTGCACGTGCCATTACTCCTGCAAGAGATGAAGTAACTAATGACTTACCAACTCCTCCCTTACCAGATACAACTCCGATAACATGCTTTATATTAGAATTCTTATTTTGTTGTTCTAAAAATGCTGTATTTCTAACACCCTTTTTTGCTGCCTCTGCAGAAGGACAGCCCTCACAAGAGCCTCTGCTACAAGAACTAGCTGAAGCACATGTTTCTTTCTCTGCCATTATTAGACCTCCTAATTTCTGTAATACGTCAAACATTATATCATAAATCCCCCAAATGCCCTACAACTCATAGGTTTATTTAAGAAAACATTAATAAATAATTTCTTGTTGATTTACGTGCCAACTAGAAAGTTGACTTATCCACAATTTCCACAATCGATTTTTTTCAGTTGAGGATAACTTCTATTTTCCATGTTATTAACATATTTATCCACACATTGCACTCAACTAAAATACCAACAAACGTTGATTTTATCAGTGATAACGTTTTAGTGATACACATTTCAACAAACAAAGTTTTCCCCAAAAGTTATCCACAATTGTAAATAACTACACATTTGGTTGAAAAACTTCTGTTAATAATGGATAATCAATGTAGAATTTTTATTTTAGGGAGCAACAATGTCAGATACAAAAAAAGTGTTATCCTTTGCTGTGGAACTAGGAGACATTCTTCTTAGAAATGGAGCAGAGGTCTACAGGGTCGAGGACAGTGTCCTCGCCATTTTAAATTCATATGATATTACAGACTGTGATGTGTACGTATTGAGCAACGGAATATTCGCAAGTGCAGATGAGGTTACAGAGCACGCCAGCTCAATGATCAGACATGTGCCTATGTATCCAACTCACCTAGGACGTATCGCTGGGCTGAATGCTTTATGCCGTGAAGTCTGTTCAAAAGAGATTACACTAGATGAAGCATGGGTTAAGCTGGAAGAATGTAAACGAATTCCATCTTACAATTTCCCAATGTTAATAATTGCCACTGCCATTGGATGCGGTGGATTTTCCTATTTATATGGAGGAACCGTTTTAGATGCTTTAATCGCATGCATAGTTGGTGCGGTCCTTAGATTATTCCTTTACTTCGAGGCTCGCATGGGTAATTCCAAAACAATTACCAACGTACTAGCAAGTATGGTTATATCCCTCACTGCTATTCTCTTTTATGCAGTAGGGCTTCCTGTTCACTACGACAAAATAATCATCGGTGCAATCATGCCATTAGTACCAGGTATCCCTCTTACTAACAGCATTCGTGATTTTATCAACAGTGACTACTTGTCCGGCTCTATTCGACTTATAGACGCCCTTCTTACAGCCTTCTGTATTGCTGTAGGAGTTGGTGTTGTTATCACCTTTGCTCATTTTATAGGAGGAGGTGCTTACATCTAATGATAGCTGATTACATTATTCAATTTATAGTAGCTATGGTGGCCACCTTAGCCTTTGCAATGATTTTTTCCGCACCAAAGTCAGAGCTTGTGTACTGTGGAATTTCCGGTGCAATCGGATGGATTTCCTATTCACTAATATCATCCATCCTTGGAGCACCAACACTTGGCAATATGGTAGGTTCTTTGTTCCTTACACTGTTTTCGCGTTCACTGGCTGTAAAAAGAAAAAATCCCGTCACCGTGTACCTTATAGCGGGAATTTTTCCACTGGTACCTGGTGCCGGAATCTACTATACTTCTTATTATTTAATTATGAACAACATGGAAACCTTTGGTTCTTACGGGTTATCCACTATCAAAACTGCAGGCGCAATCGTAATGGGAATCATCTTTGGTATGGCCTTCCCTCAAAGCTGGTTTAATACAGTTTTTGCACCTTCCTGTCATAAGTCATCAAGCCATTAACCTCATCTTCGATGTCAGTAGCTTGAGTAAATACAGCAGCACTTAGTCCCTCTTCCTGGAGGGACTTTATTTTTGCCATAAGCTCATCATAAGCATTCTGCAACTCATGTTGCTGTTGATATTTTTTGTATCCATAAACAGCGTCTCTCTTCACGTGAGTACCCACTTTAAGAGAATATCCACCATATTCAGAGATAACATAAGGTCTTCTATTTCGCTTTACCTTTAATTCTTCAAAATAAACATGTTCAGAGAATACATCTCCACAACCTTCATGGAACCAGCCGGAAGCTGCATCAATTGGCCTTGTATCATCGATTTCTTTGGCAAAATCAAGGCAACCTGCAGCATCAAACTGCCCCCATCCCTCATTAAATAGGCACCACTGGCCTAATGAAGGCACATTATAAAGCTGATGCATCATTTCCTTGCATTCTTTGAACCATACTTCCTTAGATTTTTCAGTGTTTCTTCCAGTAAATCTAAGGAAAAGTCTGTTTTTATCTTTGGCATTACCAAATGGTCGTACCACTGTAGGAATATTGCAAATCATATTCATATCGTATTTAGTTCCACCATTTACAATGTCCTGCCAAACTATCATTCCTAGCCTGTCACAATGGAAATACCAGCGCATTGGTTCAATCTTGCAATGTTTACGAATCATGTTGAAGCCCAACGATTTGATAGTCTCAATATCGTTTATCATGGCAGCATCTGAAGGAGGTGTCATGAGACTCTCAGGATAGTACCCCTGATCTAATATTCCATTCATAAAATATGGCTTATGATTCAGTGTAAGACGAGGTATCCCCTTCTCATCCCTATCTACACCAAAGTGCCTCATTGCAAAGTATGTAGAAAAGCTATCCTTGCCATAGTTTATATTTAAAAAATACAGAACAGGTTCTTCTGGCGACCACAGTTGATAATGATTAAGGTCCACGGTAACATAAAGCTTATCATCCTTGATTTTATCAACCCTATATTCTTTTATTAAATCCTGATTTGATGATGTGATATCTAGGTGTCCCTTCATTTCAGACACCTTTATTATCATTTTAAGCTTGTTCCCATCAATGTCAGGATTAAGCTTTAAATCTGTTACAAAAGCATCTGGGACCCATTCCATCCATACTGTCTGCCATATGCCGCTTTGTGCTGTATACCACATGCCTGATGGCTCAATACATTGTTTTCCTCTGGCATATCCAATTCTATCTGTATAGTCCCTAACCTTTACCTTAAGCTCGTTATTTCCCTCTACAACATAATCTGTGATATCAAAGGTAAAAGAAGTAAAGCCACCTTCATGAGAGCCTAAATTAATGCCATTTAAAGACACATGGGCCACCTGATCTACCGCTCCGAAATGAAGTAGCAAATGCTTAGACCTTTTCACCTTGTCTATTTCAAATACCTTTGTATATTCCAGTGTTTCCTCTGGAAGAAGCATGTGCATATCTGTACCAGAAAGCTTAGTTTCTGGTGAAAAAGGAACAAGTATACTGCCTGAACTGCATACCTGTCCCTTTCCGTTTATTATTCGATAGTCCCACTGACCATTTAAGTTAATATAAGATTTTCGCTGAAGCTGAGGACGTGGATATTCTAACAAGCCCTCAAACTTGTAATCCGTGCTCAACTCATATGTCTTTGAATCTTTACTAGGCTTAGCAATAGCTCCAAGCATTTCTTTCCAATACATAACTAACCCCCATAATCCGCCTGTCACGCTCACAAGCATGATAATTCTACGCTCGAGCATTTCTCGCTTTAGAATTATCATAGCTTGTTAGCTACAGGCTCACTTAGTGTTTAGCTTTTACCGCTTAACGTTTATTAATTCACGATTTAAATTCGCACCTCAGATGCTTTGCGCTTTACCCAGGCGCGATATACCAACACGAGGCAGATGCTGTGGACGCTAAGTGTCAACAGCCAGCTTCCTGGGTATGAGAAAAACAGTACTGATTGTGTATGATGAACACGGAAATATGTGGCAATCCAGATTAATCTGGTTGCACATGCCCCCAACAACGACACTATCATAGGAACTGTAGAACGTCCCAATCCTCTCAGCCCACCTGTTAGTGTATCCATGACTCCACAAAGGAAGTACGGACAACAAACCCAGAAAAGACGCAGTGTTCCGGCCGCTATAGCATCTGCACTGTCTGTGTAGATACCAAGCAATGGTGTTGCAAAATGGTATGCTAAATTGCCCAAAGCAAGACCAACAACCATTACAATTCCAAGTGTCTCAAATATTACCTTCTTAACACGATGCTCATCTCCAGCTCCGTAGTTTTGACCAACGAATGTAACTGTCGTCTGTGAAACTGAGTTCATAGAAACATACACGAAACCTTCGATGCTGGCAGCAGCTGACGATCCAGCTATTACCGCAGTACCAAATGAATTGATTGCCGACTGAATAACAACATTAGACAGAGAGAAGACAGTTCCCTGAATTCCAGCAGGTAATCCAATTCTTATAATACGATTTAATATTCTCTTATCTATTTTAATCTTAGAAAACTCAAGTCGTAATGCATCTTCTTGCTTCATAAAGAAGCCAACTAATAGAAAACAAGAGATATAGCTAGATGTGGCAGTAGCAATAGCAACTCCTGCAACACCCATATTGAAACAAATAACCAGAATAAGATTTAAAATAACATTAACAACACCGGCAATACTAAGGAAAACAAGAGGATGAGTAGTATCTCCTGCTGCCCTAAGAATTGCTGCCAGGAAGTTGTACAGCATGATAGCTGGCATCGCAATGAAATATATACGAACATACAAGGCTGCCAAGCCAATAACATCTTCAGGTGACCCCATTATCTCAAGTATAGGTCTGGCCAAAAACAATCCAACAAATACAAGAAATACGCCACAAATCAATGAAAAAGCAGTGCTTGTATGAACTGTCTTTTTAACGTCGTCATGGTGATTTGCGCCATAAAACTGAGCTGCGCATACATTTGCACCAACGGACATACCAATAAACAAGTTAGTCATTAAATTTATAAGGGAACCTGTAGAACCAACTGCTGCAAGGCTTGCTTCGCCGGCAAAACGACCCACTACTATTACATCAGCTGCATTAAAAAGAAGTTGCAAGACACCTGACAAAATAATAGGTATTGTAAAGATAATTAATTTGCCCAAGAGGGGACCATGGGTCATATCGATTTTTTTTGAATTATTCATAGGATGATTTTAGCACTTTACCTTGCAAAATAAAAGCTTGAGGGCAAGCCCATGTGGACTTGCCCTCATAAAATTAAAGAAAGAAATTATAGGAAAAATCTATACTTCTAAAAGAATAGATATTGCCCTTAAAGGAATTATTTTGAAGCGATCTCAGCCTTGAGTGCTTCTGTAAGAGCTGGAACGATCTTGTTAAGATCTCCAACGATACCATAATCAGCTACGTCAAAGATAGGAGCTGTCTCATCTTTGTTGATAGCGATGATGATATCTGACTCTTCCATACCTGCTGTATGCTGGATAGCACCAGAGATACCAATTGCAAAGTAAACGTTTGGACGAACAGTCTTACCTGTCTGACCAACCTGAAGATCCTTTGGCTTCCATCCAGCATCTACTACTGCACGTGAGCAAGATACTGTACCACCAAGAACCTCTGCAAGATCATCAAGGAGCTTGAAGTTCTCTGGAGAACCAACTCCACGACCACCAGATACAAGGATCTTTGCATCCATGATATCTACTGTTGTTGCAACGTTCTTTACTACGTTAAGAATCTCAACGAATCTATTGTTTTCCTTAAGCTCTGGCTTGAAGTTGATAACTTCTGCCTTGCGGCCTGCCTGCTTCTCAAGCTTCTGCATAACACCTGGACGAACTGTAGCCATCTGTGGACGGTTGTCTGGGCATGCGATTGTAGCGATTGTGTTTCCACCGAATGCTGGACGAGTCATAAGAAGCTGATTGTGCTTCTGCTCCTGACCTTCTCTAGCCTGAAGTGGGAAATCACCAATCTCAAGTGATGTACAGTCAGCTGTAAGACCTGTCTTTACTCTAGCTGAAACTGTAGGACCAAGATCACGACCGATAGCTGTTGCACCAACGAGCATAATCTCTGGCTTGTACTCATTAATATAAGCTGTAAGAGCCTGTGCATATGGCTCTGTACGATATGTTTCAAGTGCTGGATCATCAATAACAACAACCTTGTCTGCACCGTACTCACCAAGCTCATCTGCAAGGTTAGCAATGCCTGAACCAAGTACTACTGCTGTTACATCTGTTCCTAAATCTGCTGCAAGCTCATGTGCCTTGCCGATAAGTTCGAAGGCAATTGAGCTAAGTTTATTATCAACCTGCTGAGCGAATATAGCTACGCCCTTGTATTCTTCTAATGACATTATATTTGCCTCCTCTTATTAAATTACATGCTTTTCTTTAAGCTTGCCAACGATATATTCTACTGACTCCTTAGGATCAAGTGCAACCTTCTCGCCTGCACCCTTACGAACCTTATCAGAAGCCTTTGCAATCTTTGTTGGAGAACCAGCAAGACCGATGTTTGCATCATCAAGATCTGTAAGATCATCACGGCCCCATACTGTTACTTCCTTATCGAAAGCATCGAAGATTCCGCCTGGAGTCATATAACGTGGCTCGTTAAGCTCTGAAAGAGCTGTGATAAGACATGGCATCTGAGCCTTAATCTCATGATATCTGTCTTCATACTGACGCTTAACGATTACGCTGTTTCCTTCAACCTTAATATCCTCTGCATAAGAGATAACTGGAAGACCAAGGTGCTCAGCGATCTGTGGACCAACCTGAGCTGTATCACCATCGATAGCCTGACGACCTGTGATGATAAGATCATAATCAAGTTTCTTTACTGCAGCTGCAACTGTTGAAGATGTAGCCCAAGTATCAGCGCCACCAAGGCGTCTATCTGTAACAAGTACTGCTTCATCAGCACCCATAGCAAGAGCTTCACGAAGCATATCATCTGCCTTAGGAAGTCCCATTGTAAGAACTGTAACCTTTGCGCCTGTCTCATCCTTGATACGAAGAGCAGCCTCAAGGCCTGCCTTGTCATCAGGATTCATAATTGCGAGCATAGCTGCTCTATCAAGAGTTCCATCTGGGTTAAACTTAACGCCGCCCTTTGTATCAGGAACCTGTTTAATACATACTACGATATTCATGTATTTAATCTCCTTTAACTTAAATGCTACTAATCAAAATTATTTGAGCATTGAGCCAGAGATAACCATTCTCTGAACCTCAGATGTTCCCTCATAAATTTCTGTAATCTTTGCATCACGCATCATGCGCTCAACATCGTACTCTCTTGTATAACCGTAACCACCGTGGAGCTGAACAGCCTTTGTAGTAACAGCCATAGCAGCCTCAGCAGCGAAAAGCTTAGCCTCAGCAGCTTCTACAGAGTAGCTTGTCTTGTGATCAATGGCATACTGATCCTTTGTGCAAGCAGCCTTGTAAACAAGATACTTAGCAGCATCCATACGAGCCTTCATGTCAGCAAGCTGGAATGATGTATTCTGGAATGCAGCGATTGGACGACCAAACTGCTTTCTCTCCTTTACGAAATCAATTGTCGCGTCGATTGAGCCTTCACCAATACCAAGAGCCTGTGCAGCGATACCAATACGTCCACCATCAAGTGTGTGCATAGCGATACCAAATCCCTTGCCTCTTGTACCAAGGAGGTTCTCCTTTGGAATACGGCAATCCTGGAAGATAAGCTCGTATGTAGAAGAAGCACGGATACCCATCTTCTTCTCCTTTGTACCGAATGTAAATCCTGGTGTGTCCTTCTCTACGATGAATGCAGAGAACTTCTTAGACTTACGTCCCTTAGCATCTTCAACGATATCTGTAACAGCGATAACGATGTAGATATCAGCTTCTTTACCGTTTGTGATGAAGCACTTAGATCCGTTAAGTACCCAAGAATCTCCATCTTCAACAGCCTTTGTCTGAGCACCCTGAGCATCTGTACCAGCACCTGGCTCTGTAAGTGCGAATGCACCAAGCTTCTTACCACTTGCAAGTGGAACTAAGTACTTCTGCTTCTGCTCTTCTGTACCATATGTAAGAATAGGATCGCAGCAAAGTGATGTATGTGCTGAAACGATAACACCTGTTGTACCGCAAACCTTTGAAAGCTCCTCTACGCACATGATGTATGTAAGAACATCACATCCCTGTCCGCCGTACTCCTTTGGTACTGGAATACCCATGAAGCCATACTTCATCATCTTCTCAACGTTCTCACGTGGGAAGCACTCTGTCTCATCAATTTCCTGAGCAACTGGCTTTACTTCATTCTGAGCGAAATCTCTGAATAACTGTCTAGCCATCTCATGCTTTTTATCTAATGTAAAATCCATGATCTGAATCTCCTTAATATTTTTATGCCCCATTGCCCCTATTTCAACATGCTCCCGCAGGGCACCCTCCGCACTTTCGCGAGGGTCCTCCCGCCGGCGTAGGTCCTCCCTCGCTCGGCACGGTATCCCCTGCTCGCGCTTGCCAAGCTTAAGAGCAATGTGGCTGTTTGATATATACCCTAAGCCTTATCTGGCTTGTTACGATTTACTGAGCGTCTACAGCAGTCTTAGTACGGTCTGCGTTGTATACGTAGAATCCCTTACCAGACTTAACACCAAGGTTACCACCACGAACCATCTTACGAAGGAGTGGGCAAGCACGATACTTGCTGTCACCTGTTTCGTTGTAAAGAACGTCCATAATTGCAAGGCAAATATCAAGACCGATGAAATCACCAAGCTCAAGTGGTCCCATTGGGTGGTTAGCACCAAGCTTCATAGCTGCATCGATACCAGCGATATCTGAAACACCTTCCATCTTGATGAAAGCAGCTTCGTTGATCATTGGGATAAGGATACGGTTTACGACGAAACCAGCTGCTTCGTTAACCTGTACAGGAGTCTTTCCGATTTCCTCAGCAATCTTCTTGATTGCATCAACTGTCTCAGCAGGTGTGTTAACACCAGCGATAACTTCTACAAGCTTCATTCTATCTGCAGGATTGAAGAAGTGCATACCGATCATTGGACGGTTAAGACCATTTCCGATTTCTGTGATAGAAAGTGATGATGTGTTAGAAGCGAAGATGCACTCAGGCTTAGCGATTTCGTCAAGCTCCTTAAATGTTGTCTTCTTAACTTCCATATTCTCGAAAGCAGCCTCTACGATGAGGTCACAATCCTTGCAAAGGTCTTCCTTAACACCTGGAGTAATCTTAGCTAAGATAGCATCTACAGCTGCCTGCTCCATTTTGCCTTTTTCAACAAGTCTTGCATAACCCTTTGCAATCTTGTCCTTTCCGCCTTCTGCCCACTCCTGCTTAATATCGCAAAGAGCTACTTCATAACCATCAACCATAGCAAATGCCTTAGCAATGCCCTGGCCCATTGTACCTGCGCCAATTACGCCTACCTTCATTTTTAATTCCTCCTAGTATTTTTAGTCCGAGAAAACTATCTCATGTTTCAATGCTCCCGCAAGGCATCCCCCATTGGCAGCACCAGAAACTCCCCGCCGGCGTGGGTACCCCTCTGGTGCTACCATGGTGCCCCCTTGCTCGCGCTCGCCGACTCTGTGAAGTTTTCTCTCACTTAAATTTTTAAAGTATAATGAATAATTAAATATTCAAATGTAGTCTTATTGTCTTAACGATTAGCCTTCGTACTTCTCAACGATAGTAGCGCAACCCATACCGCCACCGATGCAAAGAGTAGCAAGACCCTTCTTGTACTCTGGGTTGTGAATCATATCGTAAAGTAATGTTACAAGAATACGAGCACCTGAAGCTCCTACTGGATGTCCAAGAGCGATAGCACCACCGTTTGGATTGAGCTTGTTAAGATCGAAGCCAAGCTCCTTACCAACTGCTACTGACTGAGCAGCGAATGCTTCGTTTGCTTCGTATACATCAAGATCATCAATTGTAAGACCTGCCTTAGCAAGAGCCTTCTTTGTTGCTGGAACTGGACCAACACCCATGATTTCTGGAGCGCATCCGCCAAGTGCACCAGCTACCCATGTAGCAAGTGGCTTAACACCAAGTTCCTTAGCCTTCTCCTCAGACATAACTACGAGTGCAGCTGCACCATCGTTGATACCTGAAGCATTACCAGCTGTAACAACACCGTTTGGATAAAGAGCCTTAAGCTTAGCAAGACCTTCCATTGTTGTGCCTGGTCTTGGGCCTTCATCTGTATCGAAGATAACTGTTTCTTTCTTCTTCTTGATTTCTACAGGAACGATTTCGTCCTTGAATGCACCAGTTTCGATAGCCTTGCAAGCCTTGTTCTGAGAGTTAACTGCGAACTCATCAAGCTCTTCTCTTGTAAGCTTCCACTGCTCAGCTACGTTATCAGCTGTCTTAATCATGTGGTAATCATTGTATGCATCCCAAAGAGCATCCTTAACCATTGTATCTACTAAAGCACCCTGGCTGTTTGATGGCCATGTCATTCTGTAACCGAAACGACCATTTGGAAGTGCGAATGGAGCAAGTGACATGTTCTCCATACCACCAGCTACAACAACATCAGCGTCACCAGCGATAATCATCTGAGCTGCCTGGTTTACACAGTTAAGACCTGAACCACAAACAACGTTTGTAGTAACAGCTGTTGTCTCGTTTGGAAGACCAGCCTTGATAGCTGCCTGACGAGCAACGTTCTGTCCTAAACCTGCCTGGATAACACATCCCATATATACGTGCTCTACGTCCTCTGGCTTGATTCCAGCTCTCTTAACTGCCTCTTTAATTACGATAGCACCTAAGTCTACTGCTGGAGTGTTGCTAAGTGATCCGCCCATTGTACCAATGGCTGTTCTACATGCGCTAGCAATAACTACTTTTTTTCCCATCTTTTCTTTCTCCTTTGTAGAAATAATTTGTTTTCGGTATTGATAAGTTCTTTCTTTTGTTAAAATTCAACAATTATCAGCTCTTAGAACTGTTAATTTTTTAACGAACCTTTTCAAAAAAAAAGAGCTCATCTCTCTCCGTCGTTGTGAAAATATTAACACAACTCCAATTTCATTTCAATGAGAATTTTTTCATACTTCACTGTGCATATGCTAACTTTCAGAATATTCATCATCAAGTTGCTCAATTCTCACACTCCGCTCGTTAAATAATTATCAAGAAATGGCTTATTTTCGTTAAAAAGGAAACCGCAATTTTAAATCGCGGTTTCCGAATTGTGTCTATGCATGTGAAAATTTATTATAAATTCGAACATGCTATTATTCTCTAATCCATACCTGCATCTCGTTTTCGCCTCTATTTGCCCATGCATAATATGGAATAAACTTAATCTTTGCGTTTTCTTTCTTTATTGTTTCTGTGAAGTAGAGTAAATTACCGTTATCAACTACAAGTCTTTCAGCTTCGCCTTCAATAACCCCTACACCATTCAAAAGCTTTTCGTCGAAATGATATTCGAGCTTTTTGTCAGCAGGCAAACTAATATTATTTAGATTGTCACCATTATCGACTCCTTCGATGCAATAGATGAAAGGGCCACGTCCGATTGCAACCTTGCCATTATTCTCGGATACAAGTGGATTGCAATAATAACGTCTTACAGACATTTTAAACTTTAGAACCATGCTGGCTTTTCCATTAGCTTCCATATCCAGATAATGATAGCCCTGTTCAGCATTTATAGGTACATCTTTTCCATCAACTATAATACACTTTTCATCTGCCCAACTTGGAATTCTAATTCCAAATCTGATTCTATCAGCCCCTGAATTCTTAACAGAGACTTTCACAGTTTCGTCCCAAGGGAACTCAGTCTCCTGTGTTATTTCCACATAGTTGTTTCCAACGTTAATGTGAGACTCAGAATCAATATACTGATTAAGCAGAATTCCGTTTTCCTTAACAGTGTAGATATAGTCATCAAGTGATGTAATCATTCTTGCAAGGTTTGGTGGACAACAAGCACATCCAAGCCATGCTGGACGAACAGGCTTTACATGACTTTTAGTAGGATCAAGCTTTGATTTTTTAGGATTAACTTCCAGAGGGTTTACATAGAAGAAATGTTTACCATCAAGTGCCATTCCTGCCAAAGCGCAATTGTACAGTGCTCGTTCCATAACTTCTGCATATTCACTATTTGGCTCTATTCTAAGCATTTGTCTTGCAAAGAAAATTAGTCCAATTGCCGCGCAAGTCTCGCAGTACATAGTGTCATTTGGCAAATCATAATCAAGTGTAAATGACTCTCCTATAACGGTAGAGCCAATGCCTCCGGTAATGAACATTCGCTTTTCTACTACATCTTTCCAAAGACGTTTACATGCTTTGAAGATTTCTTTATCTCCTGTTTCTGCAGCTAAATCTGCAAGTGCAGTACACATGTATACCAGTCTTACTGCATGACCTTCAGCAGTTTCCTGTTCAAGTATTGGTTTATGATTTTGGAAATATGTGTCAGGAAGGTTTTCAATTCCATTTAACGCATTAGGACCATCGTATTCCTTTGCCTGCTCTTTGAAAAACTGAGGATTCTTTCCTCTTTCAAGCAAGAAGTACTTTGCCAAATTCAAATAGCGTTTTTCTTCAGTTGCTCTGTATAATCTCAGCAAGCCTATTTCGATTTCCTCATGTCCATCATAGCCATGAATTTTTCCGTCCTCTGGCCCAAAGTTCGCATCAATATTATCAGCACATTTCTTTGCTACGTTAAGTACTTTTTCATTTCCTGTAGCATCATGATAAGCCACTGCAGCCTCAATAAAATGCCCCATACAATATAGCTCATGGCTGCCTGCTAATCTTTTGTATCTACTATCCAATCCTAGAATCGAAAAGTAGGTATCCAAATATCCATCATCCTCTTGTGCATCAGCTATTAAATCAATTACTTCCAAAGCCTTTTTTTCAAGCTCAGGATTCATTTTTTCCCTAAGGGAGTAGGCTACGGCCTCCAACCATTTGTACACATCACTGTCCTGAAAAGTCCAACCATAATGTGTCCCTTTTTCTCGTCCTGCTGCAATTTTAAAATTAGCAATTGCATGGCTTTTCTCGTTTGGGATTGAATCGTCGTTTCTTTCCTTCTCAATAACGATATCCGCCTGGTCGTTTAAAACGCTCCACTGAAAAGGAATCATTTCTTTCCTAACAAGACCACGATATCTTCCCCAAAACTTTGATGTAATACTAATGTTGTCAGCCATATTATCCCCCTTTGACTAGCTTTATTTAATTAATTTCCAATAATGGAATCAATTGTTGCCTGAGCTTCTTTTGCTGCATCAGCAGGCTCTGCCTCTCCAATTAAAACTTTGTTGAATGCAAGTGAAATAGCATCTGAAATGTCTGGCCATTCTGGAAGAGGTCCTCTTGCATTTGCATACTTCATTTCATCTACGAATACCTGGTATACTTCATCGCCTTCAAACTGTGTCTCAGCTATTGTTGCATCAGCAGAAATATATCCCATTGCGTTCATCATGTATAAGCATGTTTCGCCACTTGTTGCATACTGTAAAAACTGAATTGCTGCCTCTTCATTACCACCAGCGATTACCGCGTAGTTTTCTCCACCAAGACCAGATGCCTGCTGCTTATCCTGTGGAATAGGAGCTACATTCCAGTTCAAATCTGGAGCTTCTTCTCTCATTGTAGGAATCTGCCATGTACCATTAATCATCATAGCAAGGTTGCCTGAGATAAACTGGTTCATAGTATCACCCTGTGTCCAGTTAATAGCTTCCTTAGGGAATGCTCCAGACTCTACGAGCTTCTTCTCAAACTCCAAAGCCTTGATGCCACCTTCCGAATCAATTTCATAAGATGTTGCACCTGTTGACCATACCCATGGAAGGAAATTAAATGTACCTTCTTCGTTCTGAAGCGCTGAATGAGCAAATCCATATACATTGTCTGTTGTTGTAGCCTGTGCTACCTCAAGAAGTTCATCCCAAGTTGTAGGGACTTCGCAACCTGCAGCCTCAAGCATATCTTCGTTGTAGAAAAGGACCAAATCATTACTACCGAATGGAACACCATATAATCTTCCATCTAATGTACATGAATTTACAGGTCCCTCATAATAATTGCTTACATCAAAACGATCTGTAATGTCTGCAAAAATACCCATCGCTGCATAAGCTGCATGATCTGGATTATCAAGAATTACAATATCAGGAAGCTCTCCCGCAGAAGCTCCTACTGAAAGCTGTTTCTTGAAATCTGCAAATGGAACATACTTTGCTTCAACAGTAATATCATCCTGCTGATTATTGAACTCTTCAATAATATGATTTAAAGCTTTCTGATGTCCTTCTGTCTCCCAATAGTACCAAATTGTTACATCACCTGATGCCTCAGCACCATCTGCACTTGCAACAGTTCCATCAGCTGCTCCGCTAGAAGCAGTATCTGAGGATGCCCCACATCCAACAGTTAGCAACGATAAACTCATTGTTGCTGCAAGTAATTTTAAAAACCCCTTTTTCATCATAACACCTCCTAAATTAGTGTTTGTTTTATTATGCTTTAATTATATTGGGGTATGTTATATACCAAAACTCAACTTTTCTAAAAAAAGAGGAATAATCTAAATTGTTTTATACAGGTATAGTAATTGTAATCTTTGATCCATTCCCCAAGACACTTTCAACGAATACTTCAGCAAGCTCGCCATAATACATCCTGATTCTGGTTATAGCATTTCCCATACCAATATGCTGGGTTGTATCTTCGTTTAGAATTTGAAGAGAATTACACTTTTCCACAATATCCGGAGCAATACCTTTTCCATTGTCCTCTATTGTAATTACCAGATCAGAATCCTTAACTGCTGTAATAGTCAGGACGCATTCCTCCTGTTCACGTTCAAATCCGTGTATAATTGCATTTTCTATAAATGGTTGTAAAAGCAGTTTATGAACCGTTAGCTCGTTAGTTTCAGGCGCTATGTCTATATTGCAGATAAATTTATTTTTTAATCGAACCTGCTGCAAGAAGATATATTTTTTCAGCCATTCAACCTCATCCGCCACTGTAACTTTTGCATTACTATCACTTATGGCATATCTCAAAATAGAGGCAAGGGCACCAATGGCATTGCTGATTTCGTATTCATCTTTATCTATAGCCATCCAATTAATTGTATCCAGTGTGTTATAAAGAAAATGTGGATTAATCTGAGCTTCAAGAGCTGCTATCTGAGCCTCCTTTTGCTTAATCATAGCAATTCGCTCACTGTAATTTGCAACCCTAAGTTTTTCTATCATCTCATTAAAACCAACTGCAATGGTTTCAATTTCCAGTGGCATAGAATCATCTATTTCCACATATACCTGAGAGTCGGCAGTCTGTGCGGATTTCATTCCTTCAACCACCCTATCAACTGATTTGCCCAGACGGTCTGTAAGACCGATGATTATAAGTGATATCAGAAAAAATACAACTATTTCCACTACAACAATTAGCTGCAACTGTGAGTGCAATGCCTCAACGAGATTCTCATTATTATCTGCACAAATAATATTCCATCCAAGCGCCTCATCAGTGTATTGATATACATCAAAATTTTCTTTATTTAACACATCTTTTATAAACAATGCATATCCATCTGGTGATTGATTATCAACAGTTGTACCTATCAATTCCTGATATTCCCCACAGCTGATTATTTTTCCATTTCCGTCTACTATAAAAATGTAATCGCCGCTTTCCTCCCCAGTTACACAACTATTCTGAATCATCCGCTCGTCTATACTGAGCACAACCACACCAACATCACGGCGAATATCTTTATAATCAATCAATCTATGACCAAGGTGCAATAAATAATATTCCTCGTTGGCAAATGTAGTGCCATACTCTGGTGAAAAAATATGGAGCAGTGCATTCTGAGAGATTTCTGCATACAAGCTTTCCTTATCCATGCTATAGTTTTCAAGCCAGCCATTTTCATATGTTTTGTTGGTCATCTGGTCATAGGCCACTATCTCTCCAGTATTACTAATAAGAGTAATGGATCTAATATAATCCTTCGAATTGACCAGGTTTCTCAGATATCGTCTAAGGCTGTTTTTTGCCACCGATGAATTCTTTCCATTATTGATTAAATCCATATTCTGGATAACATCATCGCTTGTATATACTTGATATAAAACATCCTCATAGGAATCAAGCAAAATATTAATATTATTATCCACCTGTAGGAGTGTATTATTAGAATTTTTTTTAGCACTTTCTCGTAACGCATTTGCGATATTCATATATGAGAAAAAGCCAAGAAATAAACTAGATATTATAGCAACAAGCATAAAAACGCTTATTATTCTTCTTCTAAGACTTGCCTTCTTTTTATTCATCCCATTACCCCAATAAACCCTACTCAAAAAAATCAGGAGTAAAAACTCCTGATTTAATCTTAATGATACTTAATCTAGTCTGCAAGAATATTATTATCTTTTCCTTTGAAAAATATTGGTATTATTTCAACTGGACTTTCTACCTCTATTATTTGTCCACCATCGTAATTTTTTTTGGTCTCATAGTCAAACCAGGTCTCGCCCTTTGGCAAGTATACTTTTCTAGTTTTGCAGTTTTCATATAGAATTGGCGCCACCAAAATATCTGGTCCAAACATATACTCATCTTCCACATTCCAGCTTTCTGAATCCTCTGGAAACTCATAGAATAATGGTCGCATCAATGGTGCTCCATTTTCATGTGCATCATTCATTATAATCCGTATATACGGTTTAAGCTTTTCGCGAATGCTTATATATTTCTTACAGATTTCATATACCTCATCTCCATAACTCCAAATCTCATTTTCTGCTCCCGAACAGCATGTAGCTCCGCCAGTTTGACCATACTGTGGTTGTCTTGGTTCTCTATCTCCATGCAAACGCATAACTGGACAAAACGCTCCCCAAGCAAACCATCTGGCAAATAGCTCTCTGAACTGTGGGGACTTTGGATCACCACCATGGAATCCACCTATATCAGTAGTCCACCATGGTATTCCTGCCATTCCCATATTAAGGCCTGCCGCCAATTGATTTCTCATGCTAGAAAAGCTTGATGCTATATCGCCAGACCATACAAGCGCTCCATACTTCTGCCCGCCAGCCCAGATACATCTAGCAAGATTCATTACCTTGTCATTCCCCTCTGTTGTCATGCCTTCATAGAAAGCACGAGCATAACAAACAGGGTAAATATTTCCCACCTCAAGGTCTGTTCCAAGATAGTATCTGTAGTTTTCAAAATCATAGACTGTATATTCCGGTTCTGCCTCATCCAACCAGAATATCTTTACACCGTTTTCGTAGTAATTCTTTTTTGCCTTATTCCAAAGGAATTTTCTGGCCTCTGGATTTGTGGTATCGATATGTATTGTTTCACCTTGAAAATCCATGCCAACTCGAATTCCTCGCTCAGTTCTTATCAGCAATCCCTTCTCAAGCATTTCCTTATAGTTTTCACTTTCAAAGGATACCGTTGGCCAGATGGAAACCATAACCTCCGTTCCCATAGCATTTATTTCTTCTATCATTTTCTTTGGGTCTGGCCAATAGGTCTTATCGAATTTCCAATCACCTTGCTTGTCCCAGTGGAAGAAATCAACCACAATAACATCCAGCGGAATATTTCTGTTCTTGTACTCCTGAGCAACCTGAAGCAACTCATCCTGAGTCTGATATCTTAGCTTGCTCTGCCAAAAGCCTAGCCCGAATTCTGGCATCACTGGAACAGTTCCTGCGACAGTTCCATAGGCTTTCATTATCTCAGCAGGTGTGTCTCCCACCACAATCCAATAATCTAAAACCTTAGTTGAATAAGCTTCAAATGTTGTTATATTGTTTCCAAACACAGCACGTCCTATAGCTGGATTGTTCCATAAAAAGCCAAAACCTTTGGATGAAACCACAAATGGAACACTAGCCTGAGAATTTCTTTGTGCCAGTTCCAAATCAAGTCCTCTCAGATTAAGAAATGGTTGCTGATACTGTCCCATTCCATAAAGCTTTTCATCCCTAGAGACTGTCTCAAAGCGCATAGTCAAATGATAATTATCGCTACCTTTAATAGGGGCAAATTCTCTAGCCTCTATTTCCAATGCACTACACTTTGGATTACATATATCTTTCCTATTTCTAGAGTATTCTTCTAGCAGTTTTTCACCTGAGAATTTATATATTTCTATTTTGCCGGTGGCAGAAATAGTTAGCCTGATTTTTCCATTTATAAACTCTGCATTATTACTATTTATTTTGATTTCCGGAGTGACTTCCTTTACCTTTTCAAGAGCCCAATCCTCATCTGGCAAATGACTATTCTTTGTTGCTCTAACTCTTATTGCGTTTTCGCCCCATGGCTCTATTCGAACCAGTTCATTATCAAACTTATAATTAAGACATGCTCCATTTTGTTCTAACATTATTCACCTCATTAACCCTTAACGGCGCCATTTGTCATACCACTGATAATGTATTTCTGCATGAAAATAAAGATTAAAACTACCGGTATAATTGCAACTATCGCAAATGCGGTAAGGTAACTCCATTTTGTTCCATACTGTCCCATGAAATTAAAGATTCCGGCAGTGATTGGTCTCTTCTGCTGATCCAAAATGAATGTCATACCGTAAGCTAAATCGCCCCATGCATAAAGGAATGAGAACACTGCACATACGATTACACCAGGCTTTGCTACTGGAACCAATATTCTAAAGAATGCTGATAATCTGGTGCATCCATCGATATATGCTGCTTCCTCTAAAGCTGCTGGAATTGATGCAAAATAATTCTTCAAAATCAATACTGAAAAAGGAATACCAATGGTTGCATCTGCAAGAATAGCTGATGCCCATGTGTTGTATACATGAATACCCTTAAACATGATAAACATTGGTGTAAGCAATACTGATACTGGAAGCATCTGGCTTACTAAGAAGAACAAAAGCATAAACTTTCTTCCCTTAAATCTATATCTTGCAATTGAATAAGAAGCAGGCACTGCCAACACAACTGCAATAAACATGGCACATATAGAAATCATGAAACTATTGAAAAAGGATTTAAACATATTGAAATCCCCAGTTTCAATTTGAGCTGCATATGATTTTGTATTCAATACATGTGGATACCATGTAGGAGGTATCTGGAATATTTCCTGCTCAGTCTTTAGTGATGTAATAAAAGTCCAAAACAAAGGGAACAACAATATTATCAGCAATACTATAGACAGTACGCAGCAAATTATGTTTTCTCTTCTTTTTAATCTCTTTTCTGACTCCATTATTCCTTCTCTCCCTCCATAGTAATTTTTATGTAAAGCATTCCAACTAGCAAAAGAATGATAAACAATACATTTGCAACAGCTGAACCTTTACTATACTGGAACATATCAAATGACAGCTTATATGAATATGTAGATAGTAAATGTGTTGAGTTAACTGGTCCGCCTTCTGTCATTACATAAACCAAATCGTAAACCTTGAATGTGTAAATAAATCCCAATACTAAAATAGATTCAATAGTTGGTCTAAGCAATGGTAGTGTAATACTGATAAGCTTCTGGAATTTATTTGCTCCATCTACTGAAGCACTTTCATAAAGCTCCTGTGGAATTGTAGTCAATCCTGTGGAAAGAAGAATGGTGTTAAATGGAATACCAATCCAAATATTTGCCATTACAACAGCAGCCATTGCCGTGCCAGGAGTTGTAAGCC
Source organism: Pseudobutyrivibrio ruminis HUN009 (assembly GCF_000703005.1). NCBI lineage: Bacteria > Bacillati > Bacillota > Clostridia > Lachnospirales > Lachnospiraceae > Pseudobutyrivibrio > Pseudobutyrivibrio ruminis. Next base: position 166,662 of record NZ_JNLH01000001.1, read on the forward strand.
ATTCAATATTAGCATCGATAATTCCCAGGCTTTTTAAAATGTAATTGATAATACCTACATCTGTAGAAAACATAAACTTAAACATAAGTGCGGTTACTGTCATTGGCATCATCCAAGGAATCATAAGAAGACCTCTAACAGGCTTTGCAAATTTAAATCTCTTATTAAAGAACAATGCCAAAAAGAAACCTATAAGAAACTGGAACACAAGACATGCAACTGTAAACACCAACGTATTTACAAGTGATTTTCTAAAAACCTCATCTCCAAATATCTCTACATAATTTTGCAATCCAATAAAGTTTTTAGGACCGTTGGCTAGATTTCTTACTGAAACATCCTGAAGACTTAGTCCAATATTACTTATGATTGGATAGCCTACAAAAATAGCCATATAAATGAATGCAGGCAGGATAAACAAAAGACCGATGTTATCATACCTGAAAAAATCCTTAACCCTTTTCATAAAAAAATCCTCCTTAATTAGTTTGTAACCACATTTTATCCTGTAAAGGATTTTTCAAAAATGTGACAAATCTAAAAAAAGAGGAATTTTCCAATGACATTATTAAATTATTTCATGGACCTTCTATATTGAGCTGGTAGCTGACCTGTTGTTTCTTTAAAAACCTTACTAAAATATTTAGGATCCTGATATCCAACCTTATCAGCTATTTCATACAGCTTTAAGGAAGTACTTACAAGTAGCTCCTTAGCTTTTGCCATCCTATAGTTTTTCATATAGGTGCTGTAAGTCATACCAGTTTCCTTATGAAACTGAGTGCCTAAATATTCCGGTGTAATATTTAGCCTTGATGCAATCTCATCAAGGGTTATGCCCTGGCTGTAATATTCATGTATAAAGCCTTCCGCCTTTCGAACCAACAAATGTGTGGACATTTTTTCTTCATCTGCAAACTCAAAGTACCCAACTACATCATGACAGATATCTCTTAGCTCCGAGCGAGTCTTGGCATTCATTATCTTTTCCAAGATAGCCTGTCGCTGAATCTCGCATTTCGTTTTGCAACCTGCTTCTTTTCCTACTTCAAGAAAAGCCCAAAGAAATCTAACATAACATTCTTTTATTTCCTGTGGCTTGTATACTTTTCCATCATTAAAGAACTCATGAAAATCGGCTATTGCCTTTTCAATTTTCTCCTGGTTCATAGAAAAGACTGCTGTTTTCATTTGAGATTCATGCAGATTTGAATATATACATACTGTGGTCGCAACATTTGTGATTTTAGGATATGAAATCAATATGCCTTCATCAAAAGATATATTCCAATCCATAAAAGGATATAACTCTCTCATTCCTGTCTTCAATAGCTCAAGTCCCTGTATTTCCTCACTACCAACCACTATATCTTCTGTAATTTGTTTTAAAAGTTGAGACTGAATCCATCTTTCCAGGTCATGACCGTCTTCATAATCATAAACCACCATATAAATAGCTTTATGGAATGCAGAATCCAACAAAACATATTTTATTTCTTTATACCCTGAAAAAGCCTGTTTCAAAAACTTATGTCCAGAATTCACCTTTTCCTCAAATGCATTACCCAGGTATGCACATACCAAAAAGAATTTCTGATCAACCTTTATAGAATATCTTTCTGCTAAATATGAAACAGTATCATCATCCGGCATCATGTCCCCAATCATGATGTCCCTAAAAATCTGTTCCAACGTTCCTACCTGCTTTGGTTTCTTTCGCAAATCCTCAGCCATTTGGATTGATACATTATCTATAGCTTTTGAAAAATCCAAAAGTGAAATAGGTTTTAGTAGATACTCTGTAACCCCTAGTTTCATTGCCTTTCTGGCATATTCAAATTCCGAGTATGCACTAAGAACTATGGCCTTACAATTGGAGCCTGAATCATACAAATTGACGAGCATCTCCAGCCCATCCATTTGTGGCATTCGTATATCCGTTATAACTAAATTAGGCTTTCTTGTCTGGCACAATTCCAACCCAGTTTTACCATCAGAGGCTTCCCCAACAACCTTGTAATCCCCATTTAGCTTGCTGAGAAGTTTGACTATTCCTTCCCTGATTCTAATCTCATCCTCAACGATTACTATATCCATAACATATACCTTCTAACCCTATGTAAAAAATGAAGCCACTATTACTAGTGACTTCATAATACTCATATTAAATTAAAGCGCAATAGCTGTCTCAAGTGCAAGCTTCATCATCTCTGTGAATGACTTCTGACGATCCTCAGCTGGGATTTCCTCAGATGTAACGAAAGAATCAGAGATTGTAAGCATACATGTTGCGTTCTTTCCAAGCATGTTTGCATTGTTGAAAAGCGCAAAGCTTTCCATCTCTACACAATCGCACTGGCAACGCTCTTTAACTGCCTGCCATCCGCCCATTTCTGGTGCTGTATAGAACTGATCTGCAGAGTGTACTTTTGCAACCTTTGCATCAATACCAAGCTCCTTAGCCTTTGCAATAGCGATATCGTTGATCTTCTTGCTTGGGTAAAGAGTCTTCTCCTCTACGCCATTTGTGTACTTAGCAAATGTGCTATCTGAATATGCGCTCTCAGAAATAACTACATCAAGAACGTTAAGCTTGTCTGTGTAGCTTCCTGCAGAACCGATACGGATGATGTTTTCTACATCGTAGAAAGCATAAAGCTCGTATGAGTAGATACCGATTGAAGGCATACCCATACCACTTGCCATTACAGATACTGGTACTCCCTTGTATGTTCCTGTGAAACCAAGGCAGTTACGAACTGTATTAACACATTTTACATCCTCTAAGAAATTTTCTGCTACAAACTTTGCTCGTAATGGATCGCCTGGCATAAGTACTGTCTTGGCGAAATCCCCTTTTTTCGCTTCATTATGTGGTGTTGCCATAAAACAAACCTCCTTTATTAATTATAATTATAGAAATAATGGGCATTTATAACTGTACCCGAAGTTCTATCTAAAAATCCTGATTGCCCAGCCGCTACCTGTGATTCGTGCAAGCTCTGAGCATATGAATAAGTACAGAAGAATAAAGCATCTGTATTAGTATTTCCTGCAATTGCCTGTGACGCAGCATATTGACATGCACTATTTGGCCCCTCCGCAAGAATCATGGCCACACGCCCAGATGTAACTGGTGCAAACTGTCCGGATGCATATATTACACCGGAAACTGTGTTAGGGAACTTTGAGCTGGCTACACGGTTCATAACAACTGAACCAACTGCCAAACGTCCTGCATCCCCTTGATTTGCCGCCTCTGCCTGAATAAGTGCAGCAAGAAGAAGAGTTTCCTCATCTGTAGTGCTATAGCCACCGCTATAGCCACCTGTTTCACCAGCAAGCTTTTCAGCCAATGCAACCTGAGCCGCTTCATATTGCTGCTGAATCTTTTGCTCGTATGCTTTAGCTTCCTCTAACTGTTTTTCCAATTCTGCGATAGCAGCCTCTGTAACCTCTATCTGAGAATTTGTAGTATTTAATGCTGAAGTGGTGCTGCTTACAAGTGTACCAAGCTCCGACCTCTTACTCTGGAGAGTATCCTGGTATGCTGTAAGCTCGTCATTCTTTGTCTGTATAGCAGACTTTGTATCTTCCAATTCCTGCTGTGTCTCTTCGTATTTTTCTATGGCATCCTGATCGTAAGCTGTAATCTGTGCCATATATTCAAGACGTTGTAAAAACTCCGAAATAGACCCGCTTTCCAAAAAATTAACTAGCGTGTTTGTAGATTTGTTTTCATACATATATTGAATACGAGCCTTCATCGCTTCCTTTTGTGTGTCCAAGGAAGCCTGTGTTGTTTCAAGCTGCTCATTCAATGTTTCGATATCTGCTTCTACAAGTGCTATGTTTTCTTCGGTCTCAGAAATTTCACCTGAAACGGTGGTAATCTGTGTGTTTAAATCACTGATTTGTCCACTAAGTGAATCTGCCTGGTCCTCAAGCTGTCCCTTTGCATCTTCTACCTGTTGCTTGGCATTGTTGATATCATCAACCGCCTGCGAGGCATTTTCCGATTCTTGCTTTAATCGGTCTACTTCTGATTGTGAAGCTCTGGCAGATGTACTACAAAGGCACAAACTAACCACTAAAAGCAGTGCTAAACTCCCTTTTAGCTTTTTCATTAATTTCTCCTACAATATATATTATCTGCAAGAACTGCTGATTGATTCTACCGCTACCGCTCCACCACGAGTGACTTCAATTTTCTTAAATCGTGATTTGAGTAGTTCTATAATCTCATTGTTCTTGCGCTCTGTCAACATACACTCAAAGAGTACTGAATCAGCGCCTATATCGACGATTTTAACGCTTCCTCCCTGATTGAATACGTTGGCTATTTGAAATGCTTCAGTCTTAGACTCGCTATTGAGCCCGTTTACCCTAGCATAAAGAATTTCTTTCATGTGAATTGACATGGTAGTCAAATCTATTACTTTTATGACCTCAACCATTGCATTAAGCTGTTTTTTAATCTGCTCAAATGTGGCATCATCAGCTTTAACCGAAATAGTCATTCTAGAAACATCGTCTCTTTCTGTCGTACCAACAGTGAGAGTTTGAAGGTTGTAGGACTTCGCTGAAAACAATCCTGAAACCTTTGCCAAAACACCAACCTGATTTTCTACATATAATGCAATCCATCTGTTCTTCATATTGTTAGCCCCTCTACATCTACTTCAAAATCATTTCACTAAGTGGTGTACCACTTTTAACCATTGGTAATACTAAATCGTCTGGAGAAACAATAAATTCCAAAACTGTTGGGCCATCTGTATTTGCCCTTGCTGTCTCAAGCGCTGACAATACATCATCCTGATTAGTAACACGGATAGCTTTGCAGCTGTATCCTTCAGCCCATTTGATAAAGTCTGGATAATAACTTCCATCTGATGCAGAAAGATCTGTAATCTCGTATCTCTTTCCATAGAATAACTGTTGCATCTGACGAACCATACCCAAGTTGGAATTATTAAATATACATATAATAACCGGAATCTTCTCAGTCATTGCAGTGGCCATTTCCTGCATGTTCATTTGGAAGCCACCATCGCCAGTAATTAATACAACTGGCTTTTTAGGATTGCCAATAGCGGCACCAATTGCTGCTGGGAAACCAAATCCCATAGTACCAAGGCCACCTGATGTAATGAACTCCTGACCTTCGCTTAATTTGATAAACTGTGTTGCCCACATCTGATGCTGACCAACATCTGTTACGATATTTGCATCAAAAAATACCTGATTGATTTTCTCACATATAATCTGTGGATTAATGCCAACCTTTGTATCAGGCATTGAAAGAGGATGTTCACTCTCCCATTCGTTTATCTTAGCAAGCCATTTGGCTGTGTTCATTGGCTCTGCATATTCTACCAAACGTTCCAGTGCAATTTTAGCATCTGCAGTAACTGGTACATCTACCACCACATTTCTTGAAATAGATGCAGAAGCAATATCTACATGAACAATCTTTGCCTTTGGAGCAAATTCATCAAGCTCACCTGTTATTCTATCATTAAATCGTGTGCCAATTGAGAACAGCACATCACACTCTGTAACTGCTTTGTTGGCAGCAAAACGGCCATGCATACCACAGTTACCAATGAAGAGCTGGTGGTCCTCAGGCATAACGCCCTTGCCCATAACTGTAGTGGTAACTGGAACATTCATTTTAGTAGCAAACTCCAGAAGCTCCTGTTCTGCTCCAGAGATTCTAACTCCACCGCCAGCAAGGATTAAAGGCTTTTTAGCTGATTTAAGTAATCGATAAGCTTTTTTTAACTGGCCAATATGAACTGTTTCATTAGGATGATATCCCCTAATATCAACATGCTCTGGGTACTCAGGGTCACCAGTCTGAACCTGAATATCCTTTGGAATATCTATAAGTACAGGGCCCGGCTTGCCAGTCGAAGCAACCTGGAATCCCATTTTAATGAGACGGCCCATATCTTCTCTATCTCTGATTGTCACGCCGTATTTGGTGATTGAACGGGTCATTCCAACAATATCTACCTCTTGGAACGCATCGTTTCCTATAAGATGAAGAGGAACCTGTCCTGTAAAAATCACCATAGGTATACTGTCATAGTACGCATCTGCAATACCGGTGATTGTATTTGTTGCACCGGGACCTGAAGTGACTAGGACGACCGCAGTTTTCCCAGTAGCGCGGGCATAACCTTCCGCCTCATGAACAAGTGCTTGCTCATGACGGCCTAAAATAACACGAATTCCTTCGGTTTTGTATAGCTCATCCACGATGTCAGTAATCATGCCTCCTGGATAAGCGAAAATGGTATCTACGCCTTCTTCTTTAAGTGCCTTAACAAATAACTTCCTTCCAGTAATATTTAATGCCATGTTAGTACCCTCTTAAGTTGTGCCAATTAACGTGTATAAGTTCTAAAATAAAATTCTATATCGTAATAAGTTTGCTCCTCTGATTCTTCCGCAAGCTTCCAATCTGAAAGCTCGTCCAAATTTGGAAAATATGTATCTGCATCGTAAGCATAGTCAACATATGTAACAAATGCTCTCTTACAGTCATCTAGCATCATTCGGTAGATACTTTCGCCACCTATGACAAAAATATCATCCTGATTATATTTTTTAAGTTCTTTATCAAGCTCTTCCTTTGAATGAACGATGATTGCATCATTCACTTCGTAATTTGGGTCTCTTGTTAGAACGATGTTTACTCTATTTTTGAGAGGCTTACCATTTGGAAAGCTTTCTAGAGTCTTTCGGCCCATAACAACAACCTTGCCTGTAGTGGTCTCCCTAAAAAACTTCATATCATCAGGAATGCTCACTAGAAGCTTGTTGTCTTTACCTATTGCCCAATTCTTATCTACTGCAACAATTAAATTCATTATCTCCTCCAAATCCGCAAGTTACGCTTACAAGCCTTAGAGTTTCTCCACTCGACAGCACGTCTCGCTTGAGAAACCTAAGAGCTTGTCAACTACTTGCTCATCAAACAGCTATAGGGATATTACGAATTTGCTCACCAGCCTCGTAGCCTTCCACGATCAGGTCATCAGTTGTGAAATCGTAGAAGTTCTTAACATCCGGGTTCAAGTGAACCTTTGGAGCTGGAAGCTCTGGACGGCTAAGTAATTCCTTAATAGCATCCACGTGTCTATCGTAAATATGTGCATCAGCGATGACATGTATAAGCTGACCTGGAATCATGTCGTTGACCTGAGCAACCATCATTAGAAGGATTGCATACTGACAAACATTCCAGTTGTTTGCAGCAAGAACATCCTGTGAACGCTGATTGAGCACCATATTAAGAACTAGCTTATCTGAATCCTTATCCTTTGTGACATTATATGTAGCTGAGTAGCAACATGGATCCAAGTGACCTGTTGCTAAATCATGGAACTGATAAAGGTTTGTCATGATTCTACGGGAATATGGTGTCTCCTTTAGCTGCTTGAGAACATAATCCATCTGATCAATCATCTCACCCTTGAACTCAAACTTTTCGCCTACAACATAACCGTATGCTGTGCCGATTGAGCCTTCTTCATCTGCCCATTGGTCCCAAATATGGCCCTTTAAATCCTTGATATTGTTTGATTTACGCTGGTAAATCCAAAGAATTTCGTCCATAGCTGTTTTAAGTGCTGTCTTTCTAAGAGTAAGAGCTGGGAACTCCTCTCTTAAATCGTATTTGTTGACTACACCAAACTGCTTAATTGTATATGCCTTTTCGCCAGTATCCTCCCAGATAGGGCGCACAATTTCATCTTTTGTATCTGTGCCATTCTCTAAGATATCACGGCACATTTCTTTAAAAATCACATCAGCTTTACTCATAACTTATATCTCCTTCGTAAAACTACCTAGACTATGTCTATAATATATTCAGTATAAATTCTACCACAATATCTTGCGGTTTGAACAGTTCTTTTCCTGTTTTTAGTTAATATTTAGTTGCGTACCCATTCTGCCCAAATTTCCTTGAAAATCAAAGCTAATTGCGTTACTATATCTTGTAGTTGTAAAATATCAGGCTGTTCCTATTGGAAATATCACAGTTTGGTTTAGGAGAAGAAATGAGTCAAGAAAAGGTAGATAAGAAAAGATACGAGCGCGAGCATCGTAGATCAATTGTCAGAAAGAAGAAAATCGAGGAAGCTCTTAGCATCCTTTGTGTAGCCGTTATTGGATTGGCTATTGTTGTTTGGATTGGTTTTTCAATTTATACAAAGGCTACAACAGCAGCCGAAGAAAATGCTACATACGAGTATTACGATATCACAACTGAAGCTATTCAGGATTATCTTGGTACTTTAAATTAATTTCATATGCAATATTTAAGGTCCATGTCATTTTGACATGGACCTTTGTTGTACTTCTGGTCAAATCCACATATTTATTCCATATAAATATCTATTACTCAACTGTTACTACCTTTGCAAGGTTTCTTGGCTTATCAACATCAAGTCCCTTATCTGCTGAAACGTAGTATGAATAAATCTGAAGAGCAACGATTTCTGGGAATGACATATACTCGTCATCTAAATCTGGAAGACCAATTACATGATACTCATCAGAGAAATCAGCCTTTAATTCATTCTTTGCAATAAGCACAACGTTTGCTCCACGAGCTCTGATTTCTTTAACATTTGACAACGCTTTTGAAATCAAATGTGTCTGAGTTACTGCAGCAATAACTGGTGTTCCCTCTGATATAAGAGCGATTGGACCATGCTTTAATTCACCAGCTGCATATGCTTCTGAATGAATGTAAGAAATCTCCTTGAGTTTCAAGGCGCCTTCCATAAGTACTGTGTAATCCAAGCCTCTACCAATCATAAAAAGATCAGAAGCTGTGATTACTTCTTTTGCCAATTTGTGAATTGCATCCTTCTGGCCGATAACCTCTGCCATAGCATCAGGAATCTTTCTAAGATTGCTAGTAGCTTCCTCAAAATACTCCTCAGTGATTGTGCCTCTTACAAGACCTGTCTTAAGAGCAAGCATGTAGAACATCAACATCTGAGTTGTATACGCCTTTGTGCTGGCAACAGCAATCTCTGGGCCTGCATCAGTATAAAGTGTGTAGTCTGCAACTCGTGAGATTGATGAACCTCTTACATTTAAGATTGCAAGACATAATGCACCTGCTGCTTTTGCCTTTCTAAGAGCCTCTAAGGTATCGATTGTTTCACCTGACTGAGAAACTGCAATGAAAAGTGTATCAGGACCTACTACAGTGTCAGAATAAATAAACTCTGAAGCCATTTCAGTATCTACATTTATTCCTGCCCACTTTTTGAACAACTGAGCTCCCATAATACCTGCATGTAAAGCTGTTCCACAGGCAACAATACAAATACGATTGAAGTTCTTTAAAGCATCGTCAAGTGTGCCGCCAAAACCAAATTCAATATCATTATTAACAAGATAGTTGCTTAAGATTCTACGAATGCAAGTTGGCTGCTCATCGATTTCCTTTTCCATGAAATATGGATAGCCCTGCTTTCCTGGAGCAGAAACATCCCAATCAACCTTTGTGTAATTTGGCTCAACTGGATTACCATCGAAATCTTCCAAAGAAATGCCGTCACGATTTGCTGTAAGAATAATTCTCTCATCAAGTACAAAGTACTCCTTTGAATACTTGAAAAGTGCTGCTGGGTCAGAAGACAATACAGTCGCATCATCAGTAGTTGTAGCTACGATAGGGCTAACATTTCTAACTGCGTAGATAGTATCTGGCTTATCGTCAAACATGATTACAAACGCAAATGTACCCTTAATCTTTTTAATTACTCTCTTGATTGTCTTCTTTGGATCACCATCATAAAGCTTATCAATAAGAGCTGCAACAACCTCAGTATCTGTCTCAGTAACAAGCTTATCCTCAAGCTCGTATTCTTCACGTAAATCAGCATAATTTTCAATAATGCCGTTATGAACTAATGTAACCTTTCCCGAACGATGTGGATGAGCATTCTTATCGCATACTCCACCATGAGTAGCCCATCTGGTATGACCAATACCGCAGCTAAAATCAGCACCTTCAGCAGGAACAATTCCTCTAAGGTCGCTAACTCTGCCCTGGCACTTGTACACCTCTGACTCGCCTTCATTATTACGTCTGATAGCAAGTCCTGCACTGTCATATCCTCTATACTCAAGAAGCTCTAATCCATCTAATATATTAGCTAAGGCATCATTTCCTAAAAAACCTATAATTCCACACATATTTTATTCCTCATTCTTTCTATGTATTACAGCAATGCTGTGAAAGTTCAAAACTACCTATCGCATTATTTTTGTTTTGCAGTTACCTGCATATTTGCTAATGCGTTCGCGTTAGGCAACACGGGAGGGCACCCGCCGAATTTTCGATAATCCCTCCTCCTCGTTAACCAGTCATCCTGGTGCATGGCGCTAAAACGAGGAATAAATACATGGATTTCTTGACCTCTATTCAATTATCAAAGTACAACGGAGTGAATTCTAGCATAGAGTGTAATATGTGTCAAATGACGGCATTGCTATTCATTCATAGCGCACAATCTGTTAAACTATATCCTACAATAAAACTAAGGAGATTCTTATGGAAAAGAAAAGTTTAAAGAAAATAATAATCGGAGCTGTTGCTCTTGTTGCTTTAATCGCAATATTTGTTCTTTGCTATAACAAATTCAGCGCAAAGCCTACTGAAGGTGCAAAGTCAATTGTAATTGAAGTTGTGGATAATAACGGAGAATCAACAACATACGATGTACACACTGACGCTGAGTATTTAAAGGATGCTATGGATGAGTTGGCAGAATCTGATGATAGTTTTTCTTTCAGCGGTCAGGATGGAGACTACGGACTTATGGTAGAAGTGATTAACGGAACTCAGGCTATCTACGCCGAAGACAATGCATACTGGGCATTATATGTTAACGGAGAATATGGTCAATATAGTGCTAACCAGCAGCCAGTAGTTGATGGTGACACATATACATGGACTTACGAATTAGCACAGTAATATGGACAGCAGATTTACAACCAAAGATATCGCTCTCATCGGAATGATGATTGCATTAATTGAAGTTTGCAAAGCAGTTCTTAGTTTTGCCCCAAATGTGGAACTTACAACGTTTTGGCTAATAATGTTCACACTCTTTTTCGGGCGCAAAATTGTTGCAGTAGTCCCTGCATTTATCCTAGTGGAAGGTGCCATTTATGGCATGAATACCTGGTGGATAATGTATATGTACATATGGCCACTGCTAGTATTATTAGCATGGTTTTTCAGGAAAGAAGAATCGCCCATATTCTGGGCAATCTTTTCCGGAATATTCGGACTATGTTTTGGGGCACTATGCTCACTAACATATTTTGGAATCGGGCTATTCTCAGGCGGATTAACAGCCGCTATAAACACAGCATTTCCATGGTGGATTGCTGGCATCCCTTGGGACTTAGTACATTGCATATCCAACTTTGTATTGATGCTGGTCTTATTTGTTCCAGTTAGAAGACTGTTTTTGCATTTTAGTTGATTATTTTACATCATCGGAGGACTTAATTAATGAAAAGAAAGCTTATTCTATTAATAATTGCTAGCACATTGTTGCTTTCAGCATGCAATCAATCTAGTGGAGAAACCAACACACAGGAACTACAAGAAAACACAGTCGATAATGCTACTAGTGCGCCAGCCAATGATGAGTCATCCAGTTCAGACTCTATTACTGAAGACTACTCTGATTATGTAGGCTTATGGTCTACTGATGGTTCTCGCATAACAGATAGTGGAGCTGAATTTAATATTGAAATAGAAGGCGATAAAATAACAAACGCATCTCTCTATACACAAACAAGCTCATATGATAGATTTGCCGAAATAGATAATATCACTGGAACCATTATAGATGGAACTTGTACGTATGAATTTACAGATGATGGTTGGGATAATAGTGGAACACTATTAATTCAATTAAAAGACAATACCATTACTATTGATGTGGATGATTTTGTCCTGTCAGAAGACAACGTGATAGGTTATGGAATTAATGGGCATTATGATCTTATTAAAGTGCAGGACGATGATTCTCAAACTACCACCAGCGATACTACTTTAAATAAATATAATGACGATTGGACCGAGGAACAGCTGCTAGCTGAGCTTGATAAACGAAGTCACTATAAAGATGAGACTTCGTACTATCCTGATTTCTTAAAATATAAGGAAGTAGTTCGTGAATGCACTGATATCTCTGTAGATTGCTACCCTCTATTTAATACAGATACCCAATACTATCAAGCATCGGATTTCGAAAATGTTGAACCTGTAATCATTCATTTAGCAAAAAATGAAATCTATGCTAGACATGGTTATATTTTTACAGATGAAGATTTAAACAATTTTTTCCTCACACAACTCTGGTACCTTCCAGAAGTACAAGCAGCAGACTTCGATGATAGCGTTTTTAATGAATACGAAAAATACAATCTGGAACTGCTTTCAAAGTTAGATACATACTAAATAATAAAAAAATGAGGTCACCCATTTGGATGACCTCATTTTTTATATTAAAAGAGCGCGAGACGGGACTCGAATTGCATTCCTTATCTAAAAATACTGATAGAAAGGGGATTCTAGCACCGCTATTTGCTAAAGAAACACCTGAGGGGTCACCTAAGATATGATTTAAAACTCTAAATCCTTCAAAGGTTTTAAAAAATCTTTTTTGAATTGTCTCGCATTATGGAATACCAACATTTCCGAATTCGATAAATGAATTCCTTTTGCAAGATTCTGCTTCATTTGTTCCAATGTGCATAATAAATCTGCAACTTGTGATAATCTATAGTCTTTTTGCATAGCCTCACGAGTGTCATAATCTGGTAAGACTGTAGCTAACACAATATTTAGAATTCGAGATAATTCATGTTGCCCATTGTCATAGTATAGGATAACTCTATCAAAACTATAGAAATATCCCATGTTATCCTTCATAAATTGAGACATATCTTTAGCAATTCTTGCCTGTAGTTTGTATACATCTGAAAACTCTTTTTTTGCATATAAAAAAGTCTTATATTTGATGTCACACCTCTTAGCAAAAAAGAATAACTTTGAAAAAATCGCTCTTCGCTCATTTGGAGTCATTTCACTGTAATCATCTTCTCGCCTAATTAGTGGTCTAGTATGAATTATAGGATTCTTATAGCCTAAATTGCTAAGCTCTCTATTCAGTTTTTCCAGTTCAGGATTGATATTATTAGACTGATTATGAAACACTGCTGTAACAATATAATAAGGCGAATGTTTCTGAAATCCTCCAAAATCACCTGATTCATCAATAAATATACTTAATTCATTCATAGCAAAAAAAAAGCGGGAAGTCTTCCCGCATAATTAGGTTGGACCCAGATCTTTCGAACAGCCCACATTGGTTTCCCAACTTTGATTACATGATAGCATTTTTAGGACAAATGTCAAGATGCCTTCATTATCAGTGATTATTTCATTTATTCTTCAGGAATAAGATGTAAATCCTTTAATCCATCCACACTTCTTTCAACAGTTTCATATACAAAAATATCTGGATTATCTTCTGCAATTAAATCAGGTGTATATGATGCTCTGTGACATAAATCAACATTATTGAATGAAGACCCTAGTTCCAATCTCATTGCAGATGTAAAAGAGTCACGATTTACCAATAATGTTCTTGGGTCTTTATCTTCGTTATAGTATCTCCAGTGACCAGTAAAGGATTCTTCCTCGATTATTGTATTCTTAGCTGGAAATCCATCAATTTGCCATCCTGTCTCTTCCATTAACAGCCAATCGTCTACAGCCATCATATTTCTTAAATCGCCTTGATTAATCGCTTTATTTGCAGATTTACTAATATCATCAGCAGATTCTATTTCTATTCCTAATTCATCTAATAATGCTTTTGCTCCAATATAACCGCCCAATTCATTCCAGTGTGTATCTAAATGAAAATACACTGGCTCGTCAGGATGTTCATCCATATAAGATACCAAATCTTCATATGGCCATACAACTCGTATATCTGTGTTCTCACGTAAATATTCTATAATTTGTTCTGTGCCACACGTTTCAGATTTCCTTATATTCTGGTAACTTTCTGGCATATACTCAGAATATACTCTTTCTTTATTTGGAGCAATATATAAAACAAACTCGCAGTTTCTTTCAGCTAAATAATCTCTTGTTCTTATTAGATTATCTGCAATCAATTGCAATTCTTCTTCAGAATATCTTTTTGTACCCATGTATTGTGATATCGAAACACCATCGCTTGCCTTTTCACTACTGTAAAACAACCAACCATCTTGTCCTAAAATTACTCTTTCAACTGGAGATTGATGAAAAACTTGATAGGCAATTCTTCCATTAAAATCTATTAAATCTGCTCTAAATCCAATTCTATCATTATAGTAATTATTAACTGCATCAGCATAACGAGTTCCGCTAAGAGAAACCGTAATAGGATTATCCGCCAATGCTCTATTATCCGTTTCTGAAACAGCATCTTTATCTCGATTAGTAAAAATAAACGGAATAACCATCACCAAACAAAACACACATATTGTAAGAATATTTATAATCTTTTTCATTATCAAACCCCTTTCTTCTAAAATTGGAAATAAATAAATGGATTATAGTTTGAGCTAACCATAAAGGAGATTGATATAACAAATAAAACTATTAATGTCAACTCTTGTAATAAATAAAACACATTGTTAGCTTTCAGTTTTTCATAAAGATTAAGAATACGCTTGTCACCTAATATTGTTGCCCCTATAAATCCAATTAAAATAAGAACTATAACCTTGTTATCAGCGTAATATCTTAACGGAAACAAAATATCCTCACTTGTGTATGAACTATGCAATCCAAATAATTGTCCTAAGGCAGCAAAGGCACTTATTCCGTTCCCACCATATCTAAAGAATTGCCATGCACTTGCTGATATAAAAAATGTTACTACCCATTTAAGAAAATTTGGTATACTTGCATACCATTGTTTATGGTTAATGGAACGTTCGATAACCACACATATCCCATGCAAGGTTCCCCAGATAATATAAGCCATTCCTGCGCCATGCCATATTCCGGTAATAACGAACACTATAAACAAATTTGCTAATGTACGACTTTGTCCTTTTCTATTTCCGCCAAGTGGAAAATAAATATAGTTTTTAAAGAAATTTCCTAATGAAATATGCCATCTTCTCCAAAATTCTGTTATGGATATTGAACGGTAAGGAAAGTCAAAATTCTTTGATATATTAAAACCAAATAATCTGGCCGTCCCTATTGCAGCGTCAGAGTATCCTGCAAAATCATAATATATTTGCAGTGCATATAGAATCCATCCAAACCAGGCGGTAGGTGTATCAATACATTGTCCTTTTAGCGTATCAGCATGTGCTCCAAATGTATCTGCCAAAATTACCTTTTTAGCAAAACCTATTACTATTAAATTAATTCCAGATACAAATGTATCCGCGTTTATATCACGTGCTTTAAGCTGTTCTTGAAACTCTCTCCATAATACAATGGGTCCTGAAATAATTTTCGGAAAAAAGAAAATATATAGCAGACAATCCGAAAATTTCCCTGCCGAAGCCTTTTCTAAATATATATCTGCATAATATGAAATCACAGAAAAACTTATAAAAGAAATACCAAGTGGAACCGTAATAGATGCATATTTATTAGGGTCAATATATGCATATTGTGAAATTAACGGTGCAATGGTTGCAAAATATTTGAAGTGAAATAGCAATCCAATTGTAGTTACTAGCCCTATTGTTAATGGAATCACTGCAATTTTAACAGTTTTCTCATTTCTAATTCCATTCTTGTACATAGGGACAACCACTTCCGAGCTCCTGGCATGCTCAATCCACAAACCAATTAGCCATACAATCACAGAGAAAATCAGCAAAATATTAGCCGTTATAGCCAGTGCCCATGAATAGAAAATAAAACTGAATATTATTAAGATAAAATTACCAATCTTATTAACTGATTCGCTTTTCCTCATTTTGAGATAAAAGACAAAATAAAAAGCCAACAATATTGGCAAAAAAATAAACAGAAATGTAGTTGTCGTAAAACCCATTTTTATTCTTACTCCCTTCATTTTATAACATATGATATAACATAAACTATAACATATTTATCACACCTTTCAAAACATAAACTTGTTTATGGAGGTGTTATTATGGATTCAACAAATAATGAAAGTCTTATACTTCATCCCAAAAGACCCAAAGGTGATGATGGCTATAAAATCTTTTCTATAAGAATAAAAGAAGAAACTGTTTCTAAAATTGAATCAGTTTCTTCAAAAACAGGACATACCCGTAATGAGTTAATTGGCATTTTCCTTGAATACGCTATAGAACACTGTGTAATAGAAGATTAAAAAAGAGCCTTTCAAAGAAGGCTCCTAGTATTTCATACTATTAATTTTCTATATAATTTTCCCATCATTCATACCATCCCTAAGCTCTGCCAAGGCATTCTTTTCAAATGCTTTAAGATAATTTCTGTCAAGATAAAAAAAGCTGCTGCTTCACTGATCGATTTGCATTCTGTCATACCAAACCCATATCTATAAGCCAGCAAACGTTGTAAACGTGGTGGCAAGACTTTTAATCTATTTTGCATTTTTTGAATCATTACTCTCAGCACTGCTCGTCTTGCAGTTGGGTCAAATTCAGCTTCACCAATAGTTTCTGATATATGTACCCCATCCTTATCCCTTGCATAGTAATCATCAAAAAATTCTTGAGTGTACCCAGCTTCAATCATTCTGTTTTCATATGGTGAAATTCCTTTACGACATAAGTCCGTCATTGCGTTACGAACAATCGTATATGCATAGGTAGAAAATTTTGCATCATTACTTTCATCATAGGTCTGAGTAGCCCCAAGCAATGCAATTCGTCCTTCTTGCATCATATCCTCTTTATAGATGCCACCCCAATGATTAATGTCCAAATCATAAGCAATTTCCATACTTCCAGCCAAACTTACAATAACAAACAATCATGCTTTCCGTATGTCACTTAATTCAAATGTGTTAATTCCTATGGAAATAACTGTAGCGGATAGAACTGCAATGCTTGGACATTCAATCGAGACCAACTTGAACTACAGCTTTGCGCAGAAGGATTATCTAGAAGATGTGAAAGCAAAACTTGATGCGATGGGTTCTACCACTCAGGGAACACCTAGTGGACACCTAAAAATTGTTCCATTTGCAAAAAAAGAAAGCCTAGAACACTTGAATTATCAAGCATTCTAGACTCTCTAAACGTCGAGCGCGAGACGGGATTAAGGAAGCATCACGATTTCTCATCGCAAGCTCGATAAATCGTGATAGGTCGTCCCGTCTCGATGTAAAGTGCTCTTTAATACAAAAAATGAGGTCACCCATTTGGATGACCTCATTTTTTATATTAAAAGAGCGCGAGACGGGACTCGAATATTGGGTGTGTTCGCAATCACTAGTAAAAAGGAGGTTTGCAGGACTGTCATTTTTACCTGTACCCCTTTTGTACCCTTTTCACTTTAGTTAAAACAAATCTTACATCTCACATCTCTATTCATTTTTTTCTATTCCCAATTTAAGAATATAATTTGGATTTTCAATAGTTTTTTCATATACTGCAGCTGTTGAAAAATGACTAGCTTTAGAAAATTTTCCAATTCTTGTTTGAACAGAATCCTCTCGTATTGGTGTATATCCAAACTCACGCATTACGTATTTAACCATCCAACCTACATTTCTACGGTTAGGAGCATTTTTGTCAGGTGCATTCCTATGAAGTGGGAAATCGCTATATGCGAAATTCTCTTCGAGTTTTTTTACAACACCAGACAATGCAGGTTGTTCAAGCTCAGACATTAATATCATTGCCTGAACAGATTCTGGTTCAGTAAGAAAATTCATTATTTTTTCAACTGTATGATTAGTCGTTTCAGGTATTTTTGATGAATTCAAAAAGCTTTTTACTATTTCGTTCATATAATCACCTCCTCTGTTACAATCAATATAACAAATTGTGCTATAGATGTCAACTATATGACAAAATGTCATATAGAACAGAGCATACTTATTGTTCACTAATTCATTCTTAAAACGGCAATGTATGTTTATTCAGTATAATAGTCTTTCATTGATACAACATTGCCATTTTTATCAAATTTTACAATCAAGTCATCTTCAATGTAATTACCTTGATAGGAGAATAATAAAAATCCATTATCCGCCTTAGACCAATGCCCATTATCAAAAAAGAGATACAACACCAAGTAAACATAGAATGTACCCTAGGTTGTACCCCTTTTATCGCAAAATAAAAAACTCACAAATGCGATAAAATCAACATTTGTGAGCCTTTTCCGTAGAGCGCGAGACGGGACTCGAACCCGCGACCCCCACCTTGGCAAGGTGGTGCTCCACCAACTGAGCCACTCGCGCATTATCAGGATTTTCCGAACTTGTGAAGGAAAATCGTGATGTTGAGAAAATGCGAAGCATTTTTGAAACAAATCTCAGCCAACTAGGCTGTTGTTTCCTCAACAACAAGATGTATTCTATAGGATAAAAACCTATAAGTCAATACATTTTCATAAAGTTGCAAAGCTTGTATTATCTCAGTCGGTTTTCAGAAAATTCTAATTTCTGCTATTCTGCTTTACGAGAAACATGGTGGTAGTTCTCATCATAGAATTTACCATTTCTAATATCATCGCACATGCCTTCATATGGTGTCTCATTAATTACATCGTCATTGTCGGCTCCAGCTTCTCCAATGTATGTGATAGTAGCGAATTCAGGTACAACATACTTTGGATATGTATCGTACTTCTCACGAGCTTCTATCATTCTATCAATGTGCTTGTTCTGGTAGCATACAGTAATTTCTGGATGCTCATGAACCCACTTAGGGAAGAAAATAACTCCATTAATCTTTCCTTCATTTGGCATAAAATCAAGAGCAACATCAGTACCAGTAGGCTCTGTCCAAGTTACTTTATAAATGCCATCAGCAATCTTAAAAAGATTAATCTCCTGATCAGTAACCCAACGTCCTTTAACCATTCCGCCATGAATTCTGTAGCAACATGTGTGGTCATTTTTACAATACCACTCATATTCCCATCCATTATCATAAGTATAGATGAAATGAGTGCCTATGAAATCTGATAGTTCTTTAAATACTTTCTTTGTCATTATAATTCCTCTTCTTTTTTTAATTTTGCAGCAAATACATGCAGTCGAAAATGAGGGAGAATCATTTAATTACATACATGTAATTATTAACATGTATTTGTTGCAGTGATTATGTTATACTCATGTTTATAATTTGTCAACAGTTAAGAGGTTAGATATGGCTCAGAAAAATTTATTACCATACATATTACTTGGTCTTATTGAAGATAAACCAAAGACAGGCTATGACCTTATGAAAGAATTTGAGACAGAAATCGGTGAATTCTGGTCAGTTAAACATAGTCAGATTTATCTGGAATTAAAACGATTAGTATCCAATGAAGATATCAAATCGGAGACTGGATATTTTGGGAACAAAATAGAAAAAACTTATTATTCGATTACAGAAAAAGGCCAAGAGAAACTCCACGAATGGCAATATTCATATGAAGATCATCTTTCTGTAAACAAAGACGAGTTTGTTCTAAAGCTTTACTTCATTAAGAACAAAAACGAACCTAGGCTTGCAGAGTTGCTAAACGAACAATTGCATCTTCATAAAGCTAAATTGGCGCATCTAAATGAACGGTACGAATTACTCTTCTCTGATAAAAAATCAAAGGAGTCCCAGTATGGCCATTATCTAATTTTGGAACATGCAATTTCTCGCGAAACAGAATACGTTAATTGGCTCACCAATGCTCTATCAGAAATATAATTAAGGCGGTTTAAATATGAACTTAGAAAATAAAAATGGTGTTTCTTTTCTTACATTCGACTCTTTCAAGAAAGCCGGTGTTAAGCATGGTTTTTCCACTCGCATCGGCGGTGTAAGCGAAGGTGTATTTGACTCATTGAATTTAGGATTTAATCGAGGCGATTCCGATGAAAACGTACGTGAAAACTATCATCGTATCGCAAATGCGTTAGATATGAATTTTGACCGTATGTGCCTGTCAAAGCAGACTCATACCACCAATGTGATTGTAGTAGATGAAAAGGATGCGGGAAATGGACTTACCAAACCACTCCCTTACGATGATGTAGACGGACTCATTACAAATGTAAAGGATATGCCACTTGTGACATTCTATGCTGACTGTGTTCCTTTGTTTTTCTACGATCCTGTAAAAGAAGTGGTTGCACTTTCTCACTCAGGATGGCGTGGAACAGTTGGTAAAATTGGCAAGGTCACCATCGAAAAAATGTGTGCCGAATTTGGCTGTAATAGAAGCGATATCCTATGCGGAATCGCACCAAGTATTTGCAAAGATTGCTATGAAGTTAGTGCAGATGTTGCCAATGAATTTATAAAAGCTTTTGGTGAGAAGCATAAGTCCGAATTACTCCGCCAATCTACTTTTAATCCAGATGATAAAGATAAATACATGCTAGATTTGTGGGTTGCTTGCCGCCTCGTTTTCCTTGAGGCAGGCATTCCTGAAGACCACATCGAAACCACAAATTACTGCACACGCTGCAATCCTAAGCTTTTTTATTCCCATCGAATCATGGGTGCAAATAGAGGTAGCCTGGCTGCTTTTATTTCTCTTTAGTCTTTCTTTTTTATTAAACTGTAATAATCTCATCTTTTTTACGGCTATATAAGTGTAAGGCGCTTACAAATGAATAAAAAGGGGGACGCACATGAAAGACGAGGAAATAATCGAGCTTTATTTCAAACGTAACGAACGAGCCATTGAAGAGACAGACGTCAAATATGGCAATTACCTTGAATCAATCGCAAACAATATTCTTAATGATGATTTAGATGTTGAAGAATGTTTAAATGATACCTATTTAAAAACTTGGGATAAAATCCCACCTACAAGGCCCAAAGTCTTCAAAGCTTTTTTAGCTAAAATTGCTAGAGAACTTGCTTTTGATAAATACAGAGCAAGTCGTAGCAAAAAGCGTGGAAATGGTACCATGCATGAGATTCTTGATGAACTAGAAGAATGTATTCCAGCTTCAAATGGCGTAGAGCAATCCATTTTAGGACAGGAACTTGAAAATATAATAGCAGATTATGTCAGATCCCTTCCTGAAAGGGAAGCGTTTATCTTCCTTAGTAGATACTTTTATGCCGATGATATTACTACCATATCAAAAAAATATGGTATATCAAAGAACAATGTATCAGTAATGCTTAGCAGATTGAGAGCAAAGCTCAGAACACGTTTGGTAAAGGAGGGATATTTGGCATCATGAAAAAAGAAAATTTATTTTTAGCATTTAACGGCGTAGATGACATTTTAATTACTCAGTGTGCAAGATATCAGTCCAGTAAAAAGATTGTAAAATTTAATAAACGGTTGTCAGTGGCAGCTTGCATATGCTTAATACTCATAACTACCATCACTGCTACGGCGGCAATACGTCATTTCTGGGGGCATGGACTCAGCAGCTATTTTAATGCTACCGACGAACAGCAACAAACTCTTACAGAACAAGGACAGGCAATAGTATTTTCTGAAGAAGACGATTATTCAAAATATGCCATCACTGACAATGGAATCACGCTTACTCCAGTAGCAATTGTTGCCGATGATAATAAGATTAATCTTACATTGCAATACTCAGGCGTTGAGATAAACGAAGGCTGTGAGCCAGACATCAACGTAGATGATATTTATATACAAGGCTACGAAGGGGACAGCTTTGGGTACGGCATGGGAATCAGAGATGATGAGTTTATCTTTAATATCGATGGAACAGATTCAATTGATTCTGAAATGTCCCTAACCGGCAAAACCATACACTTAGAATTAAGCGATTTTTCTATTGTGAATAGTGATTTCTCAGAAAATAGTTTGGGTGGTACCTGGGTATTTGATTTGCCTATTCCAGAAGTAAGTAATGCTCTTGTAATTAATTTAAACAACTTTATCCCTGAGTTTAATTGTGAGGCTACTTCATTTAAAATCAGTCCTATTTCTGCGGAGATTCGCTACACTATAACTGACGATGTAAAAGATAGCTGGTTTGCTACTCCAATGGATAAACCTCGCGTACCTTATATTACAAGTTTAACCTTAGATGACGGTACAGTAATTGATTGCAGGGAATACGATAATCTAAATAGCATTGATGGAGATAATAACACCGCTATTTTTTCTTTGGAATTCAATAACATAATAGAGCCTAGCACTGTAAAATCAATTGAATTAGAAGATATTAACGGAAATACTGCTAGTATTTCTCTTCATTAGCACCAAATACATTGATTTCCAGAGTGGTTGTGATACAATTCAATTGATTGCAACCAGATATCAATTAAAGACACTTTAACTAGGAGGATTATTATGGAATTCCAACAGGTTATTGACGCTAGACAGAGCGTTAGATCATTCAACGGTAAGCAAGTTTCTGAGGAAATCCTACGCGAGATGGTATCAGCTGCATCAGCTGCACCTTCTTGGAAGAACACTCAGACATCTCGATACTACTGCATTTCTACTCCAGAGCAGGTAAGCAAATTCAGAGAGACTGTTTTACCTGATTTTAATCAGAACAGCACAAAAGATGCCACAGCGTACGTTGTTACTACATTCCAAAAGAATGTTTCTGGATTTAACAAAGCTACAGGAGAGGCCGACAACGAAGTTGGAAATGGCTGGGGCGCTTATGATCTTGGTTTGCACGACATGTTGCTCTGCGCAAAGGCTGTTGAGCTTGGTGTAGACACACTTATCATGGGCTTAAGAGATGCAAAGGTTGTTGCTGATTTCTGTGGCATTCCAGAGGACGAGCAGGTTATGAGCATCATTGCTGTTGGTTACAGATCAGAATCTGTTACTAAGAAGCCACCTCGCAAGAATATTGAAGATATTGCAAAGTTCATATAGTTAACGAAAAGAGGCCATCCAAATGGATGACCTCTTAATTTTTTATTTTGAACTCAAGTCTATATCCTCAATATTATACATTACTAGAGGCTCGTTGTTGTAAACTACGGCGACCTTAGTAGTATTAGGATATAGGTATGCGTTAGTTATAAACACTTCTTCATTAGTCATAGACAAATCCCTATATGACCTGAAAGTTAGATTTATTATTTCCCCATTGTTAGAATAATCTATGGCACACCCACCCATACTTCTGTAAAAAGGCAAATCCGTTGCAATAATAAAGTTTTTCCCATCGTACTGAAAAGTTTTTATTTGATTGGCAGAAGATATATCCATCCACTTTGTTTTATGCAGCGCAAATCCCATTAATACGATTAATATAGCAATAAATATATATGCAAATTTGAGCTTTTTACTAAGGTATTTTCTTTGTACTGTGTCAGTGGAAATTTTTTCTACCACTGCTGCATCCCCTTTTAACAATGTGTCTAACGGAATTTCTAATATATCTGACAGCGACACTATTACCTGTAAATCTGGATAATTTCTTTCGATTTCCCAATTTGAAATAGCTGATCGTGATACGCCTATTTTTTCAGCAAGCACTTCTTGGCTCATATTCAATTCTGTGCGCCTTTGCTTGATTCGACTTCCAATACTCATCATTCCCACCTCCTACGATTACATTAAAGGTTTTGCATTGAAAGTACAATATAAGCTGACTTATTTTGTACGTCACAATTTGTGACATGCCTTAAAGTACCCCAGTTGTACCCCGTATGGGCCTAAGCGCGAGACGGAATTTTCTCCTTGCTTACACTTACTTATTTTCTTCCTCCTCGACCCATTCACGCAACTTCTCTTGTAGCAACTTCTTATCAGGCAAGTATAGCTTGTATTCTTGGGCGTAAATATTACTATTCTCTGGGAGAGTTAATTCTACAAGCTCTTGATCACTTTCTTTACACATCAATATTCCTATTGTTGGACGCTCATTTTCAGTTTTTTCATACCTATCATAATAGTTTACATACATCTGCATTTGGCCTAGATCCTGATGAGTAAGCTCATCAATCTTAAAATCTATAAGGACATAGCATTGTAAATATCTGTTGTACAAAACTAAATCTAAGTAGTAATTCTTTTCATTAAATACAAATCTGCGTTGTCTTTTTTCAAATAAGAAACCTTTACCCATTTCTAGCATAAAGTCTTGCATTTTACTCAAAATTGCATTTTCTAAATCACTCTCATGATATGCAGCTTTATCTTCTAAACCGGAAAATTCAAGTACATATGGCGTATGTAATATATCTTTAGGCTCATATGGAACATTTCCTTCATTGGCTAAGCGCATCACATCTTCTTTATCTCTGCTAAGAGCTATTCGCTCATATAAGCTCGAATTGTACTGACGTTTTAGCATCTTAACACTCCAAGCAGATCGATATGCTTCTTGCTCATAAAAAGTACGTTCATCGTCATTTTCTATACGCATAAGTATTTGATAGTGAGTCCAACTCACTAAAAAAGGCCAATTCCCCTTTATTGTCAATTGTCCAATCGGCGATTGGACAATTCCACTATTTTGCAAATCTGGTAATTGTCCAATTCCAGATTGGACAATTTGAGAATCACGTTCTTTATATACCAAGTAGAACTGTCGCATACTCGCCACATTGCTTCTCGAAAAACCACGGCCATAGTTATTTGTTAAATATTCTGAAAGAGAATCAATTATCTTAGCGCCATAAGCCGCTCTGTCAGCACCATTTTGTTCTTCTTCTACAATATATTTTCCAATTTGATAGTTTGTATATACAATCAGCATATTAGCGACTGAACCAACTGCATTTCTTGTACTTTCTACAAGAGCACCTGCTTTTTGAAATAGTAATTCAAATCCTTCCGATAAATTTTTTGACATGATTATATGCTCCCTCCTATTGTAACGATAAAAAACAGTACCGCAAATACGATACTGACTATTTCATTGTCGAATGTAAATCAGAACAATGCTCTTTTAACCCGTTTATTAACGCTCTTAATCCAAGTAAAGATTCTACTTATTGGACTATGTTTTGGTGCGATTTTATCATTCGTGTCAACAGCTTGTAGAATATTGTCATTGGTAGAGTGTACCCTATAATCATAAGTTTTTATAACTGATAATGCCGGTCTTATTTTAATTCGTTTACAATAATTATTTTGTATATGGTATCCCCCTACAAATTGTCTTGTACCATCTGTAAGTCTTTTATAATTGTTATGTCTAAGCTGAACGTTTCCATCATTATCAAGAGATATAATTCTCCAAGTATCTTCTTTATATTTGATTGTCAATGTATTTTCAAATATAGAAGTAGTCATCCTATTAGTAACGTATATATCTCTAAGAACTTTAGTGCTTAAAAATGTATTATCAAAAAATGTACAATATCTTTTATAGTTTTTAGGATCTGTAGCTCCAATCCTAAGATATGCTTTGGTGGCGCAAGCCTTACACTGTGATAACTTTTCATCGTATTCATTCAAACATATAATATCTCTATCAGGATATTTTTGTATAAGTTTACATGTTTTATCATGTATTGAATTATCAGTAATCAGTCTAAAAAACTTGATTTTCTCATCACTCAATACTCTATGCCGCCAATCACTTTCTAAAAAGACACCATGATAACTATTATTTGTTTTGCTCATCGTCCCTCCTTGTATACCATTGGTATATTGATTGTATATTATTCCATTGGTATAATCAATGTTAAATTCAGGAGGATTATTGATGGCCGAGCTAAATATAAAAAGATTAATTGAATGTAGGGAAAAAAATGGAATTACAAAAATGGAAGCTGCAAAAAGGATGCAGCTTTCGCAACCAGCATATTTAAGATACGAGTCAGGAGAAAGAACTCCTTCAATTCAAACGATTAATGTAATTGCAAATGTTCTACATACATCGGTTGAATATTTGACCAATCAAACCGACGACCCAAGTCCAGTATCTTATACAATATATAAGGCATCTGATCCTGAATTATTCGAGCTAATTAGTCAATGCAAAGATAAAGAGCGAAATATAGTAAAAAGGATTCTTGCATATGCAACAATGTTAGGAACTAAGCCATAGAATCAAGTAGGGAAACATCTCGTCAAATTGCGCGAGACGGGGTGCGGGTGTCCGGTGGACACCTCTGCGAAGCAGAAGCACCGACCGAGCCGGCAGGCGAGACCTCGAACCTTCGAGGCCCGTATGGGCTACGCGCTCGACGGGATTAAGGAAACATCTCGATTTCATTTCGCAAGCTCATGAAATCAAGATAGGTCGTCCCGTCTCGATTAAAGTACTCATTTAGTATAAAAAAATAGGATCACCCATAAATGGATGATCCTATTTTTTTATACTAAAAGAGCGCGAGACGGGACTCGAATATTGGGCGTGTTCGAAAACACTAGTAAAAAGGAGGTTTGCAGGACTGTCATTTTTATTTGTACCCTTTTTGTACCCCTTTATATTATTACTATCCATTTTTGTCATCATTTTGAGTAAATAATGTATTTATAAAAGTACCAAGAAACTTAACATGTTCGATTGTAAAAACAGAACATTCGTGCTAGATTATTTATGCGGTTTAACCGTACTGAAAGTACCCATGACAGGGTGGTAGTCTCCCGAGCCTATATGGTATCTGAACAATTGGATACTAACGGAAGGGAGGTGGCGCCAGTGAGCGATTACGAAATCATAATGATAATGCTAGGTATCCTAGTATTGCCTTTCACGGCTTGTAGTTTTCTCCTCGCGTTGCTAAACTTTCTCGACAAGAGAAATAGTAAGCGCAAATAAAAATGCCTCTCCTGTCGGCCAACGGGAGAGGCTGTGCTCTTAATGAGCATTTAAATAGTTTCAACTCGTGAGCATCCACTTTGGAGTGGGTGCTTTCTTTATCTATAATATATCATCATTGATAAATTGTTTCAATCGTTTTTCTTATAATTAGATGGCACAACAATTTAATATATGGATTTAATGAAAAACTATGAATCTTTTCGTTAATTAAGATTTATCACTTTAGTGCCACATTTATCGCAGAAAACACTGTCAAATCTAAGTTTTGCCCCACACTTTCTGCAAAAAAGCTTTTCTTCATTATTTTCCTTAAGCATTTCCCCCTTAACAGGAGCAGCTTCTTTATTATGAATAATATCAGAAACAGTCTGTTCATTATGCATTGCTTCTGTAAATGATTGGGACGCTGTACTATTAGCTTCTCCTTTTGGAGTATCAGGCAATTGCAACACTTTTCTGGTAACTGTTACTAACTTGATAACTCTATCGCCATCGGAACAATAATTCTGATGATTCTCCTTTAGCTTTTCAAATAGTTCATTTGTTAGATTATACTGCATTATAATTTGTATAATATCTTCAAAATCAATAAGGTTATCATTATTTAAAATATCATCATTTTTTATAGAAAGAACTTCAGAATATTGTTTAACCAGGATTGCAAATTGCTCGTGAGAAACTCCAGCAATTCGATAATTATCATAAAAGTCTTTTGTATTCTTTATTATTTTTTTCTCAGGCTTATTTAAGTGATAATATTTTGCATATGCGCCACATAATGCAAATGCTCCGAATGTAACTAAGATTGCACTTGGTGCTATGCCAAACGTATACAACATAATCTCACGCAAAATGTGACATCCTAGAAAAATCAAAAAACAAATTAAATACAACATATATTCCCCTCCCCCTAATTAGTTCCATTAAAATCTGTGGTTTCTCCACATCGTGTACAAAAATAACTATCATTAGGTAGCACTGCTCCACATTTTCGACAGTAACGAACAATAGTATTGCTGTGATTAATAGCCAAATTGTTGTCTTTGCTACTTAATCCCCGATAATAATGATAGTATAGAATGCATCCCATACTGCAAATAATAAAATTAATAATACCTGTTATTATACTGCTATGGTTTATCATTGCATACACATCACCAAGAATGAATTGCGCAAGCACGATGAACAAAACTATAAACGACCATTTTCTATTAATCAAAATCATAACTATTGGAAGAATATTTAATATAAGCATTACAATGCAAGTGAATACAGAAACAAATGCTGTATAGCTATCAATTTCATTATTATTGAAAATAATAATCGACAATATTATCCTTGCACTGTAATACACTGACATAATAGAAAAATAAATAATATATATAATGTCAATCGTTTTTTTCATTTTGAAACCTCATTAATATCATTCAACAATAATTATTACATCAAAAGTTTGCCGATTAACATCATTAGAAAAGGTAACCACTGTCATTCCAGAATGCATAGGTTCAACAATCATTTTTGTAGATTCATTCCAAGAATTTTGAGCAAAATCGACGTACGCTGCTGGTCCGAATGAATCATAATCTATAGAAACATTTCCTCCATCTGACCAATATGCAGTTAGGTTAAATGTATAGTTTTTATCATTTTTGTTTACCAATATAATGCTTTCATCAGTATGAAAATTATTAGAAGCATACCCAAGTGTTGAATATTTTATTGTATTTATTAAATCATCATAATTACTAGCGTCAGCTTCACATTTTTCAAGTTCTGCTTGCAGATTTGCAATCGTAGAATTTAATTCATCATTCTCATCTTCTAAAGAAGTATTTGTTTCTTTTAGCGTTTCAAACTCAGTTAGTTTATCTTTGTTAACAATAAATTGAAAAACGTTAAGGCCCACTAGCAACGCAATTATCACTAGACATATACAAGTGATGATTACATTTTTTCTTCCAATTGCATTTGTTTTACCTACATCATTTTTTATGATAGTGTTTCCACACTTTTGGCAAAATACACTATCATCAGGTATTGTACTTCCGCAGTTATTACATACCATAATTCATCTCCTTATATAAATATTTGCGCATTAATTTGGGAAATCAGCTGCATCAATAGGATCTGTGTCCATGTTTCCATTTGCTACCGTATACAAAGTCACGGATGCACCTTGATAGTATTCATCATCAGTATAGAAAGTAAACACTGTATCTGCCTTATAATAACTACTAGAACTTCCAAATTTATCTTCTGGCCCGTAAAATGTTTCTCCACTACAATAATAAAAATCATATTTTCCTATTGGAATATCTATATCAAGGGTTTCTCCACCTTTGATATAAAAAGACATATCACTTTCATGATTTGAAGTGCCATCAGTTTCTCTACTAGTAGTAGAATAATCTGGAGCTCCAATATAATCCAAATATACATAATAGTCATATGTTCCAGATGTTTTTACTGTTAAAGGGCATACTCTTTCATACCCTGGCTTTACAAATATCTGGCCATTGTATGCGCTATATTCATTTAATTCCGCATCAAATGCTTCGTCAGCTGCTGCTTTTTCATTTACTTCATTATTAGAGGAAATACCTGCAATACAGAAAATTACCACCACTCCTATTAGCATTGCAATTGCTATCCTTATGTGTATTTTTGATATATTATTTTGAGTATAAATAGTGTTTATTCCAGGATTATTATTGTGAGAGTAAACTGTGCCGCTTCCAGAATTATTATTAAGATTATTATTACTTGATGTCATAAGATGTAATAATTTCTGCTTTAAGCTAGACGGCATATTATCATTGTGAATATTATTAAAATAATGTTGCGCTATGACAGAATGTGTTTCTAGAAGTAAAGTATAATTATTTTTACATTCATCGCAAAAATCAAAACCATCTACAACTTCAACATGGTTACAATCTTTGCCACATGCACTACATTTAAATCTATTGATATCACTACTGCTGTTAGCATCTATAATATTTGTTGTTTTGCAACTTTCATTTTCCATTTGATGTTCATTTGAGAGATTATTATTGCTTCGAGTATTTGTATTTAGCACATTCACATTATCATCTATACTTAAAATTTTCTCCCCACAGAAAGAGCAGAAAGAACTGTCATCAAGTATTTTTCTTCCGCATTTTCTACAATACATTTTGCCCACCCCTATATAAAAATTATTTGAACATTTTCTTTATTGATTTTAATTCCTTAATAGCCTTTTTTTGCTTCTTTTCCTCTGCAATATCATATGAAAAGATTTCTATAAGCCTGTGTATATGCCAATTTAGTCCTTCTTTATCAGAAACTAAATCTATTGAATTGATTACCAATGTGAATGCATCAGCATCTTCATACGGTATACCTCTTAAAAATGATTTGAAATCGGCGAACCATGTTTGTGAGGTGTATGCATTATATTTTATTAATGTACCTTTCAAACTTATTTTTGAAAGGTAAGCCTCATATTTATCTTCACAAAAAGAATCAATACTTTCTGCTAATAGTGCTTTTTCTTTTACAATTCTTTCTTCTTCAAGTATCTTTCTTATATTATGCTCAATGATGGTTGGACGTATTGATATAACCCAGAACCAATACAAAATTATAAAAAGCAAACTACCAATAGCAAAAAGTTTGTCTGAAAATGTACTTTCTCCTGCAAAGACTACAAGAAGTATAACTAAAGTTCCTAAACTTAAAGTTCCCCCAAACATTGCCAAGTAGGTACCTGCTCGTTCAGAATCTCTTGAATAGTCAGTAGCTCGTTTGCTTTCTGGATAATTGCGATAATAATACGTAATTCGCAAAAATACCCCCTCCTTTATCAATGTTTTCTAAAACTATACTATCACTAATTCTAAAACTATTTGTGATTTTTTTTCTTAGAGTTCTTTCTACTTTGAACAGCATTTTTATATTTCTTAGATTTCAGCATAATGCTTTTTAGCACGTCCTCCTGCTCCTTAGTAAGTGCTGACCTAGGAATATCGTGAATCTTACAAGTTGTCAGAATAAAAGTATTAGCCAAGTCCTCATCATAGCAATTAATGTCTTTCAATTTTTCTTTAAACATTTTACTGAAAGACACATCGGTAGAAGTCTCAGCATCCTTTTTATGTAATTCGCGCAAATCATCTAAAATGGGTTTCAATGTGGACTGTATTCTGTTCTGGAAATATAAATCTTCCTCGAATTTACTTACTTCAAGCACTCTATTTACAATATCATCCTTTTCCTTTGGCATATCATGTAATATTTCTTCTCTATAAGTATTAATAGAGGCTGATAAAGCCTGAAATAGTATTCCAGCATTCCCATCTACGTATATCTCTATATCGGCTAACAGATTTTTAAACTCTGGGTGCTTCATTAATTCAGCTAACAAACGATTATTCAACTTATTACTTTTCAGCAAAGCCAATGTTTCGGAGTCTAAACCTAGTTCAGCTATTTCTATATTTACATTTTCTCTGATGGGCGATTTATCAAAAAGATAATCCAAAGAAACACCATAGAAGTCTGCTAGCTTTACCAAATTAAAATGAGGAATACCAAGTGTATCATCACTTTCATATGTAGAAATTGACGAACTTGAGATTCCTGTTGCTGAAGCAACATCGTCCTGAGTTAGTTTTCTTTCCGCTCTTAAATCTCGCAGTCTTTCTGATAGTGTCACCTTAGTTTTCATTTAGCTAATCCTCCAATCAATTATAAAAAAAGTATAACAGTTTTAAATATCTATAGAAAGAATGGTGGCTATCCGGAATCATGGAATATTTTTGATATCCACAAAAATTCCTACATTCTGGATATACGGGAAACCCATTTAAAAAATGTCATACTCACATCATAAAAACTGAATGAGCATTCCAAATGAATACGATTTCGGAAAAGCTAAGCGATAATGTGAAAACGGAGCGAGCCAAGAATAAGAAAACGACACAGTCCAAAACAGTCCACGAGGCTAAAGAACCCAGAGGTTACCTGTCAGGAAAACATTTGGTGAGATGACACGAACAACGAATGTACCCCAATTGTACCCCTTTAATAAGTGAGTGGTATGAGGGTTTTGAAAGGCAGCAAGTTTTATAGCTGCCTTTCTTTTATTGAAAAAGCAAAATTGATTTTTCAATAAATCCAGAACTAAGAAATGATGATTATCCACTGTAAAGATAATCATTATTTCTTTGCTCTGGAGCAGTGTGCAGAGGCTGCAAGCCTTTGCAATTGAAAATGAATGCATGCATTTTCAACGAGGGTCAAGGGAGCAGCGCTCCTTTGTCGGGTCGAGGGTGACACCCCGCCCAATAACCTGTTGAGCATCGACAGGTAGTATTGGGTATTGCCCGTCGAAACTTGAATTTTGAGGAAGACGTCCTTCGGGCAAAAGCCTCAAACGATTCACTACTATTTTTTTAGAAAGGAAGATTTTATGCGAGCAACAAGACACAATGGAAGGGCTGGTTCTTATGGCGTTTTTAATCCAAAACATAACGATAGAGAATTTGACCTTGATAATAATCCAGACATTAATCCTGAAATGACTCCTTACAATATTTATTGGAATTGCTTCCAAGGATTTACCACTCATAAAGACAAAGGAAAGAACTGGATGAACTTCCACGAAGTGGAACTCAATTACTACAGATTGCATTTTTCTGATTGGCTAGATGATCAAAATGAAAGACATGTTAAAGCTGGACACAAGAACAGAGTTAAAGAAATGGAACAGATTGTCAGTAACAGACAAAGATGTCCTGAGGAAACAATTTATCAAATTGGAAATATGGAAGAAACAATTGATTATGAAATTCTTGCAAAGATAGTTTCTGAGACTATTCAAGAAATTAACAACCGTTATGGTCAGTATGTTACTACTCTTACTTGGGGACTCCATGTTGATGAAAAGACTCCTCACATTCATGAAAGGCATGTTTTTCATTCTCCAAATGAGAAAGGTTTTGACATGCCAGTGCAAGATAAGACTTTAGAAATGATGGGATTTGAATTGCCCGATAAGACAAAGCCTAGAGACAAATTCAACAATAGAAAGGTTAGCTATGATGAAGCATGCAGAAAAATATTTTTGGAATGTTGTAGAAAGAATGGATTAGAAATAGAAGCAGTTCCAATTTATGGTGGAAGAAAACATTTAGAAAAAGCCGAATTTATCAATAGCCAGATTAATCTAAAG
Organism: Pseudobutyrivibrio ruminis HUN009; assembly: GCF_000703005.1. NCBI lineage: Bacteria > Bacillati > Bacillota > Clostridia > Lachnospirales > Lachnospiraceae > Pseudobutyrivibrio > Pseudobutyrivibrio ruminis. The sequence continues at coordinate 199,830 of NZ_JNLH01000001.1, forward strand.
AACCAGGCTCTCATTATTGAAAATGGAAAGCTTCTTTTTGATAATGACAAACTTAAAGAAAAGCAATCTGAACTTGAAAACAAAATTGCTGATGAGGAGACACTGGTAAAAAACATTACTGATATCGCATACGAAAAAGCATGCACTGTTTTGGTAGATGAAATTGTAGAAAAATCTAATATTGAAGAAATGACTCAGATTAAGAAACTCAGAAATTGGATTTCCTCAGATAAATGTAAAGCTCCAAAAAAATCGAAGCAGTTTGCCATAGCTCAATTTGATTTACTAGATAGCCTTATTAAGAAAGCAAAGCAAAACATTGTAAGTAGAATTAAAGCAACTCTAGCCTCTCCTGAAAAGAAAGAAGCACTAGTAAAAGAAATAAACGATAAGGCTAAGCCAAGCATAATAGCATTACTAAATCAGCATAAGACTAAGGTTAACGATAACAAGCCAGATAAAAAGCACAAGCATAGTATCAGCGAGGTAGAACTATAATGAATGTATTTAATGTTGCAAAGGCAGCTGTATCCGCTAAGGATGTAGCTGCCTTTTGTGGAATAAATATCAATAGAAACAATATGTGCCTCTGCCCATTTCATAATGACAAGCACCCTAGCATGAAAATAGATAAAAGATATTTTTGTTTTGCCTGTGGAGCTAAGGGTGATGCAATTGATTTTGTTTCCGCATACTTTGGGTTAGGTTTGAAAGATGCAGCCATCAAGATATGTGATGATTTTAATCTATCTTACGACAGCAGTTATCATCACCCACCACAAAATATAAAGCCTAAGAAATCTGATGAGCAGATTTTCAAGGAAGCAAATGATTACTGTTTTAAGGTTCTATCAGATTATTTGCACCTATTAAAAGAATGGAAAATTGAATATGCGCCTAAGGATGAATCAGAAGAATGGCATCCTTATTTTTGCGAAGCTCTGAATGAAATCAGCCATGTAGAGTATCTGCTAGATATCTTACTTTACGGCGAGGTTTCGGACAGAGCTTTTTTAATACAAGACTATAGAAAGAAGGTGATTGATATTGAGCGACGAATTAATGAACATACCGCAAGACGTAAGGCAAACGATAAAAGATTTAGCCGCATGCATGGAGAGTGCCGCTGATGATGCCAATTGGTTTGATGGCAAGAAAATAGATGAAGTAGCCTTTTGTAATTGGTTTATAACAAAGCATCCGCTTAAATATGTTGGTGGTCTTTTCTATGACATTGATGGTGTCATGAAAAAAGAACGCCTTGAAAAAGAAATTGTGGATGAACTAAAACCATATGTTAAATCTGCGCTAGTACGAAAGGCAAATCAGATAATTGATGCTCTTCGACTTGAAGCTATGTGTGATGAGCTTCCTAAACACACTGATAGAGTGCATTTCAAAAATGGCACATTCTTTTTGGAAGGTGGCTTTATACCTGATAAAGAGTTTTGTTCTAACAGGTTGCCTATCAGCTATAACCCAAATGCAAAATCACCTGATACATGGTTAAAGTTCTTAGATGAGCTTTTGTATCCAGAAGATATACAGACACTTCAGGAATTCATGGGATATACATTTATTCCTACAACAAAAGCCCAGGCCATGCTGATGCTCATAGGAAGTGGTGGTGAAGGAAAATCTAGAGTTGGTGTTGTATGCAGAAATCTTCTTGGTGACAACATGAACATCTGTGGAATTAATAAACTATCCTACGACAGGTTCTGCCCTGCAGATCAAGAAGGAAAACTTCTTATGATTGACGATGATATGAAGATGGAAGCTCTATCTGATACTGGAACATTAAAAGCCATTGTAACAATGGAAGACAAAATGGATTTGGAACGTAAAAGTCAGCAAAGCTATCAGGGTTATCTATATGTACGAATCATGGTATTTGGCAATGGTGCTCTCAGCTCTCTTTATGATAAATCAGATGGATTTTATCGAAGACAAATAACAATCCGTGTTAAAGATAAGCCTGTAGGACGAACTGATGATAGAAACTTATCAGAAAAGCTTGCCATGGAAACAGAAGGTATCGCTCTATGGTGCCTAGACGGACTAAAACGCCTGGTAAATAATGGATTTCATTTTTCAATCAGCGACAGAACTATTCAAAATCAAAACGAAATGAGGATTGATGAAGACAGTATAATGGATTTCTTTGAATCCGAAGGCTATGTTGAATTTTCGCCAGAGGCAATAGCCACCACTAAAGATTTATATGAAGCCTACACCATGTGGTGTGCAGATAACCTTATAAAGCCACGCTCAGAAAATTCATTTTCAAGAGAAATAAAGCAGCGTGCTAACAAATTAGGAATTACCTATCTAAAAAATGCGACTATAGGCAACAAAACATCAAGAGGCTACAAAGGAATATGTGCTCTGCATACCCTTAAGGATGTGCCATTTAAGAATGATAAAGGCTCATAGGCATATAGGCACAGCCTTTTCAGTCACTATACATTTTTTTGTTTTATTTTTTTGTATCAACTTAGAAAATTGGTGCCTATATGCCTAGATACTGATAAACAAAGGGATTGCAGTTCTTCTACCGTGCCTTATTGGTGCCTAACGATGTACCTAGTGTGCCAAAAAAATACGAAAGAAAGGAGGTTGCGACAAGAATCTTATGTATGATGCCGAAATTCAATCATTGCGAACTGTGATTAACAGCTATACAATTAATGGCGACAGTCCTGCATTGATTAACGATATGAAATGCAAACTAGAACGTAAATACGAAGAAGCACTAAAAGATGTGCATCACAACAAGTTATGCCAGCTGTCCGATGGACGTTGGAAAACAAAGAATCCACAGATTGCCAGAAAGACTCGCTTTGAACTTTTAGAAGCACTCTATGAGTACTATTTCGGCACTAAGATTCTTACCATTGCAGAAGTCTTTGAACAATGGATTGAGGAATACAAGCAGGATACCCTTCTTGGGCATAGGTCTATTCTCACATATGAAAGATATAAAAGTGATTGGATTAGATTCTATGATGGTTCTGCCCTTGCATCAATGAATATCGGTGATGTAAAGGTTTCAACAATCAAGAGTCATTACAAGGCTATCTGTGCAAATGGAGCAATCTCCAGAAAGACTCTTAACAATGCAAAAACAATATTAAATCATGTTTTTGACTTTGCTGTAGACCATGATTATGTTTCTGCCAATGCAGCTCGTTCTGTCAACACCAGAGACATTCACTGCAAGGAAGTTAACAATGAATTAAAAGTCTACTCCAATGAAGAGCGTGAAAAGATAATCACTCAGGCTGAGCTCGAAGATGATGTTTTTGCAAGAGCTATCATCCTTATGTTTTGTTCGTGTACACGTATTGGTGAAATCAGAGCTCTTAAATGGGAAGATGTGGATTTTGAAAACAGAACAATGTATATCCACAGGGAAATGGTCAGAAGGAAGGATTCCAGCGGGCATGAGTATTTTGAATGTGTAAATCACACTAAATCAGGTCTAAAGGAAGGCAATCGTATGCAACCTTTATCTGATAAGGCTGTTGAAGTTCTTAAGACTCAGAGGCGAGCTAATCCCTTTGGAGAGTATGTATTCCTTTACAAGGCAGCACCACTTGTATCAAACACTATCAATCATCATTTGATGAGGATATGTGAACGAGCAGATGTGCCTTACATGTCTAGCCACAAGATAAGATTCTGGTCAGTAACTAACATGTATGCAAATGGAATGCAGCAAGCTGATATTCAGCGAATGGCAGGTCATGCCGATCCAGCTACAACAGACCACTATAAGAGAGTATCACGACTTGGTGATATTGATACTGATAGTTGGAATGAGATGTTTGGATAATGACAAAATAAGTAAAAAAATAAGGGCTATAAGCCCTAAAACAACGAATGTACCCCAGTTGTACCCCTTGTTTTGCAAAATAAAAAACTCACAAATGCGATAAAATCAACATTTGTGAGCCTTTCTGAGAGAGCGCGAGACGGGACTCGAACCCGCGACCCCCACCTTGGCAAGGTGGTGCTCCACCAACTGAGCCACTCGCGCATTTTTGAAACAAATCTCAGCCAACTAGGCTGTTGTTTCCTCAACAACAATGGTTATTCTATAGGAATTCTAAGGATAAGTCAAGCACTTTTTACACAATTGTTTATATTTTTTTATAATGCTAAAATCATAGATATGAAAGCAATGGAATTAGCCAAAGACTATGTTCAAATCAAAGATGATAATGGCAAAATAATCGGCTGTGGTTTTAATCAATCATGGCTTAGTAATACTGACCTTAAAGGCCTTAGCAATCAAGGTTGCGGTATGATTTCAGCAATCGATTGTGGCCTTTATCTTGCGAATAACACTTCTATTTCTAAGCAGGATTATCTCCAACTTTGCCGCACCTTTTCTAGTACTATCGTATTTACGAAGTTGTTTACCAGGGAATTCTTCGGCACAATTTCCATTGGCATTCTGCCATTTCAAATATGCAGATATATTAATTCCATGAGATTCATTCGAATGAAAGCAAAATGGAATGGTATTCATGGGCACAGAAATATGCTTTCTACCATGGAAGAAATGCTCGGCAACAACATCCCTGTTATCTGGGGATTGTATCGATATAATCACAGAATCACGCTCTATTCCTATGATTCTACAAATGATACATATAAAGCTACCGCATCCACTAATAGTCACTACGTAAATGCGATAGCTATTATTCATAACGATACCCAAATCCACAATACAATGATAAAGGTTTCATCCTGGGGACAAATCTTCTATATAGATTATGATGAATATCTTGCATATGTAGGCAATTCAATCATAAGCAAGTTTTGCTCAAATATAGTGGTTATTGATTCCGTCTGTTGATATTTTTACTAGTATCAATGGTGCTGGCTCGCTGCACTGCACTATTTCCATATTTTCCTCTTATGGAATCCAGTGTAGAGTCCAATGCCTTTCTCTTCTCTTTATTCTCATCCTGAAATAACGACATCTGCTCAAATCCATCTCTTTCTATATCTGATAGAGACAGTCCCAACAGTCTAAGAGGTTCACCATGCCAGCTTTCTCTTATTAATTGCTTAGCAGTTTCAAAAATAATATCTGTTACATCTGTAGCTTCCTGAAGCTTTTTCTGATGTGATTTATTTACAAAATCAAGGTTTCTAAATGTGACACCTATGCATCTACATTTTCCCTCATCGGCTCTCATACGTGCTGCGACTACATCCGTCTGAGCCAAAAGCAGACGGTTGATACTTTCTATATCTACTAAATCTTCCTCAACCGTTGTTTCTGCAGAATATCCCTTTGCATCCTCTGCCTCCTGAAGCACTGGAGAATCATCTATACCATTTGCGTAATTATGAAAATGCACAGCCCCACGTTCTCCAAGAAGCATTGTCAATTGCTCTACTGGATATTTCGCCAATTCACCAATTGTAAATATTCCTAAGCTTCTAAGCCTTGCTGATGTAGATTTGCCGCATGTAAATAAATCCTCCACTGGTAAAGGCCACATTTTGCTTTCTATTTCATTTTGAAATAGGGTGTGCACCTTATTTGGCTTCTCAAAGTCGCTAGCCATTTTGGCACATAATTTATTAGAAGCCACACCCACATTAACAGTAAATCCAAGCTCTTTATAGATTCGATCCTTTATCTCATAAGCTGCAGCAATTGGATCTGGATAAATAAGATTCATACCAGACATATCCAAGAATACTTCATCAATTGAAAAAGATTGCATCGTAGGTGTATATTCCTGGCATATCGCTTTGAAGGCTCTGGAACATTTTACATACCAATCAAAATTGGAGCCAGCAATTACAAGATTAGGACATTTTCTAAGAGCACTGGAAACAGGCTCCCCAGTAACAATTCCATATTTCTTTGCAGGAATTGATTTTGCCGCTACAATGCTTCTTCTAGAATCTGGATCGCCACCAACTATTGATGGAACTTCACGCAAATCAGGCCCGCCATTTTTTAGCATCTCCACCGCAGACCAAGAAACAAAAGCACTATTAACATCAATATGAAATATTAATCTATCACTCATATAAAAAACCTCTAGCTTTATATTACACCATTATAAGCTAGAGGCAAACACATGTTTTATATTATTTTTTATATCTCCACAGTCTCTCCCAGAGAAAGCACTGCGTTTCTGACACAATCAGGGCATTCACAGAGCACCTGTCCTGTTGTGATTCCCTTTAAATCCTTGCAGATTGTAGCGCCACACTTTTCGTTAAACTTGCTTACGATTTCCTTAGAGTATCTAGGTGTGCCCTTTCCGTCAGTAGCCATACCAGCTACCATGACAACTCCAATAAGAGCACCACATGTGCTCTCCATACAGCCCATTCCTGCTGCAAAACCAGCAGCAAGCTTTGTAAGCTCCTCTGAAGAAATATCCATTTTATCTTCAAATACCTTAAGTACAGACTGTGTGCAATTGCACTGTCCTGTTGCCTTTAAATTAGCAGCTATATCAGCTCTTTCCTCTATTGTCATTACTTTGCTCCTTTTTCTTTTATCTGACATACGCCCTGAGTCATGGTTCCCATAGGGCAAAATGTACACCAGGTTCTTTCTTTATATAGTACCATTACTATAAGTCCAATCAAAGTAGATGTAAGCATCAGACTGTAAAATCCATATCCAAACTGAGCCACCCAATCAGGGAATACGCTTCCTGAATAGGCCCATTTCCAAGGCACTTTGAATGTCCAAAATAGTTTTATAGCTTTTCTTAGTGTGCCAGCACCTGCAAAAACTTGATATGTTTGGAATACCATGGTTCCAAACATAGTCATGAAAAATGTCAAAAATCCATATCGAAACCATTTTGAAGAAAGCCACTTTGGCGCAGGTTTCTTTCTGGAACATCCTACATTTCTACCTAATACCCAAAACAGCTGCCCTCTTCCACACATATTGTTGCAGAACCATTTGTTGCCACCTACTATTGCAAATATCAGCGGCAGGATAAAATCAATTAATCCTAGCCATGCAAATAAAATATTAAAAAATCCTAGTGCGAAATAGATGATGCTCCAAATCCAAAGGTAATTGTACCAATGCTTTTTCTTATTAGCCATTTATCACATCCCTCTCTTTCACTTCGATAACACTTGCAGGACATGCTTTAGCGCACAATCCGCACCCCACACATAGATTTTCATCTACAATGGCATAACATCCTTTGTAGATAGATATAGCTTGCCTCGGGCACTGCAGCCTACAAACACCGCATGCAACGCAGCTTGCTACATTTACACTTGCTTTTTTCTTTGCCATTTAAACTTCCTTTTACTTTTTACTTGTATTTTTTAACCGATATGCCTATTATAGGTGGTACGAAAAACTTATCAAGTACGCAATTTTTATTAACCTAGTAAGGAAAAACTGACTATGAAAAAAGAACCATTATGTGATGAAATCGCCGGCGAAGGCTGCGGATTAAAGAAAGTACTTAATATTGTAGGTGGCAAATGGAAAATCATGATCTTATGTGTCATCGACAATAACGAAATTGTAAGATATGGAGATTTACGCCGCTCAGTATTTGGGATTACAAACACTATGCTGGCTCAATCTCTAAAAGAATTAGAAAATGATGGATTGGTTCATCGCACTCAGTACGATGAAATGCCAGTAAGGGTAGAGTACACTCTCACTGACAAAGCCAAGTCCATGATACCTATTCTTCTTCAATTAAAAAAATGGGGAGAGGAAAATCTGTAAAAAAGAGCACTCCAATCTTTCGGAGTGCTCCTTCTGTTTATTTTATTTGTTTATATCCTAACTACTTTCTCTTATCTAAATTACTAGCAACTTTCATTCCAACATTTTGAATAATCTGGAACAAGATAATCAAAAGAATAACAGTGACAATCATAATATCTGTCTGCCATCTGTAGTAGCCATAGCGAACGGCGATATCACCAAGTCCGCCACCACCAACTGTACCAGACATTGCAGAATATCCAAGGATATTTCCAGTTGTGATAGTAGCACCTACAATAAGAGATGTGCGGGCTTCAACAAGCATTACCTTAAACACAATATCCCAATTGCTTGCGCCCATTGACTTTGCAGCCTCAATAACACCTGGGTCCACTTCATTAAGAGAAGACTCTACCATACGTGCAATATAAGGTGCAGCGCAAACTACAAGAGGAACAATTGTAGCTGTTGAGCCGTAGCTCTTTCCAACAACAAATCTTGTAAATGGAATTAATAAAATAAGAAGAATAAGGAATGGTATTGAACGAACTACGTTACATATAACATCCAAAATTCTATAAACTACTACGTTAGGCTTAAGGCCATCCTTGCTTGTGACCTTGAGAAGAATTCCAAGTGGTAATCCTAAAATATATGCAATTAAAGTAGAAACAATTGTCATGTAAAGAGTATCACGAATACCCTCTAAAATCATATTAATAACCTGTGAATCAAACATCTCCAGTCACCTCCTCAATTTCAAGGCCTCTTTCCTTAAGATAAATAATGATATCCTCCTGAAGCTGTTCATCCTCTGGAAGTCCAAGAATCATTTCGCCCTTTGCAAAACCGCCAACATTCTTTGTGTCTGCACGAAGAATGTTAACTGCAGTCTGGAATTTTAATACCATGTTTGCAATAACAGGCTCGAAAGAAGAATTCTCTGTAAATACAATACGAATCTTTCTTTCGCCATTGAGAGTCTCTACTGTGCCACCAGACTTTTCGCTATCACCACGAAGGATAAGCTCTCTAGCCGCACTAGACTTTGGATGATTAAATACATCCTCTACTAATCCATTCTCTACTACCTGGCCCTTTTCAATGATTGCAACCTTGTTACAGATTTCAGATACAACTGACATCTGGTGAGTGATTACAACGATTGTAATACCATACTTTTTATTGATATCTCTAAGCAACTCTAAAATAGAAGCTGTTGTCTGTGGATCGAGGGCTGATGTTGCCTCATCACAGAGAAGAATTCTAGGATTGTTTGCAAGAGCTCTAGCGATAGCCACACGCTGACGCTGACCACCTGAAAGCTGAGCTGGATATGCTTTTGCCTTGTCGGCAAGGCCTACTACTTCAAGTAATTCCTTTGCTCTTTTTCTGGCATCTGCTTTTGAAACCTTCTGCAAACGAAGTGGGAAACAGATGTTATCCAAAACATTTTTCTGCATAAGAAGATTGAAGCTTTGGAAAATCATAGCAATCTGGCTACGCTCAGCTCTAAGCTCAGCCTCTGAAAGCGCACCAAGATTTTTATCTCCAATCCAAACCTCTCCGCTTGTTGGTCTCTCTAAAAAGTTAAAGCATCTTACAAGGGTACTTTTACCTGCGCCTGACATACCGATGATTCCATAGATATCACCTGTTTCAATTGTAAGATTAATGTCTTTTAACGCATCGACCTTTGTCTCTGACTGATCGAAGGTTTTCGATAGGTTTTTTACAACAATTTCGTTCATATTTTTTCCTTTATTTTTAGTAATCAAAAGTAAAAACAAGTGTAGTAACACTACACTTGTTTAGATTAACCTTTGTCTTTATATTGGTCAAGTATATGACTTATTTTTCGTAGAATACTACTGCTCCATCATATGTATCCTCGATGAATTTCTTGATTTCATCAGACTTAAGCACTGATACAAGAGCCTGAATCTTTTCATCATTCTCATGTCCTTCGTATACAGCGATGATGTTTACATATGTCTCAGCTGCAACTGAATCTGAAGCCTCATATGCGATTGAATCCTTAGCAACTGAGTAGCCTGCCTCAAGTGCATAGTTACCATTAAGAACTACATAAGCAACCTCACCAACTACACGTGCTACCTGAGCAGCCTCAAGCTCCTGGAATTCAAGGTTGTATGGGTTCTCTGTGATATCGTTAACTGTTGCCTCAAGACCAACGCCATCCTTTAATGTAAGAAGACCATTGTCCTGAAGAAGTAAAAGTGCTCTAGCTTCGTTTGTTGTGTCGTTTGGAATTGCAACAACATCACCATCTTCTACATCATCAAGTGATGACTTTGTGCCAGGGTAAATTCCGAATGGCTCATAGTGAATATCACCAGCATCTACAAGATGTGTTCCGTGCTCCTCGTTGAAGCTATCAAGATAAGGTACATGCTGGAAGTAGTTTGCATCAAAATCCCCTGACTCTACAACCTCGTTTGGCTGTACATAATCGTCAAATACTGTAACCTGTAAATCATATCCCTGCTCTGCAAGTAATGGCTTTGCAGCTTCAAGAATCTCTGCATGTGGTGTAGCTGATGCTGCAACTGTGATTGGCTCTAAATCCTCTGTAGCCTCTGTGCTTTCTGTTGTCTCCTCTGATGATGTGTCTGCTGCATCTGAACTTCCACAACCTACAAGTGCCCCAGCCAATACAACACCTGCTAATGATACGCTAGTAATCTTCTTTAATAAGTTGTTTTTCATATTTGTCTCCTCCTTCAAGCCCATTATTTATATTGGGGTTTTGTTTCGTATTTGTTTATGAATGAGACTTTAACACACCACAAACTCTACTTCAATACTGTTCATTATACCTAGATTTAATAGCTGGCTATCAATTTTATTTATAACCAGCATTTTCTTCTTCCAATGCTTTGTTTTTAGGGGAAAATGAACTATAATTTTTTTAACTAAATATATGTTTATAGGTAGAATGATATGAAAAAGAAAATATTTATTATTTTTATTCTAACACCTGCAATTCTATTTGTTACTACCGCTATCATCCTTGGAATATACGTTTCAAACCAATCTGATCTTGTATATTCCGAAGTTTTTGTTGAAGCCGGTACCTCAGATTGCGATGTAACAGAATTTCTAAAGGATCCAACCACCTCCGCCAGGTTTTCAGATGATTCTGTTTTTGATCCAAATGTACCAGGTGATTATGAGCTTACTATCATATGTACGAATTCAAGAGGAAGGGAACGCTCCTTTACCTCCACCTTGCATGTGCAGGATACCACAGCGCCTACTGTTACTCTTTCAGCAGACTCTATCGATATGTACACCACAGCTGATATTCCAACAGCCGCTGATTTAGTTGAATCTGTAAACGATGCGAGCAACTGCACCATTGATTTTGCTGATACATACGACTTTACAACAGAGGGCTCATTCAATGCCACAATAGTTGTCACAGATGCATCTGGCAATCAAACCACTGAGACAATTCCTTGCACTGTTAGAAAGGATTCCACCCCACCTGTCATTACAGGCGTAGAACCAATTGAAATCACCCAGGGCGATACAGTTTCTTATAAAAAGAATGTAGAAGTAACCGATGATTTGGATGATAATCCAACTCTTGAAGTTGACAGTTCAGAAGTTAACGTAGATAAACGCGGCACATACAATTTGACATATATCGCCACCGATTCTGCAGGCAACACAACCACTGAAACCACAACTGTAAAAATCGTTTCAGCAAAGATTGCCGAGGCTACAGAAGAAAATGTTAATGCCATGGCTGACGAAGTTCTTGCCGAAATCATTACAGATGACATGTCACAATACGATCAAGCAAAAGCTGTTTTTGATTGGGTAGTTGACAATATTCAATATTCCGAGTCAGCCGGAATAGATGACCTCTATTCTGCTGCCTATAAAGGTCTTCACAACCGTATCGGCGATTGCACAGTCAAACAGAAAACCGCTGAAGTCATGCTCAACAGACTTGGCATTAAAAACATGGAAATCGAAAAAATACGTGATTTCCGTGGACACTACTGGCTATTAATTGACATTGGCGAAGGCTGGTATCACTTCGATCCAAACTTACAACTGGATGGCACAAGAATATTCTATTGGCATGACGCCGACCTATGGGAATACTCAAACGCCCACAACAACACGCACAATTATGACCCTAGCAAGTATCCAACCATACAATAACAAACAATGAATTTACATAAAGGAGAACTACCAAAATGAAAAACAAAATTATCGCATTTGCGTTAATCGCAACTACTGCACTTTCACTTGTTGCATGTGGAGGCTCTAGCGACACAAAAGTCATCGAATCAAGCAACACTACATCCACTACAGAATCATCAAACAGCGGCTACGTATTTTCATACAATGGCACAACAATTCCAGTAGATGCTGATGCAGCACCTATCGTTGAAGCACTTGGCGATGACTACACTTACTTCGAATCTCCTAGCTGTGCCTCAGACGGTATTGGCAAGAACTATAAATACAACGACTTTGAAATCCAGACATACCCTGACGGAGACACAGACTTAATCCTCTACGTACTCCTTCGTACAGACAATGTAGCCACAGCCGAAGGCATCGACCTTTCAAGCTCTCGCGACGACATCATCGCAGCCTACGGCAATCCAACCGAAGAAGCTACCGGCTCCATGAAATACACAACCGACACAATGACTCTCGTCTTTGTATTCGACGGTGACAGCCTCGTATCCATCGAATACGATAGCCTAAAGAATTAAAGCAAAAGGACACCTTTTTAACTAGGTGTCCTTTTTTCTTGGCCGAAATTAGTCGAACTTCAAAATTGTATTTAATATTCGCTTTGCATTAAGCTTTAACTGCTCATGGTCGAGAGCGCCCTTTTCATCAGCGGCCATAAGTCTATCAGTGTAACCATTTCCCATTTTAAGGTCGTTGCCTGCATTTGACTCTTTGTAATGCTCGCCTCTTGTCCACCAGTCAGATGTAACCATGCCTTCAAATCCCCACTCATCACGAAGGATTCCTGTAAGCAAATCGTGACTTTCAGAAGCACGCTCACCGTTGATTGCATTGTATGCACTCATGATTGTGTATGGCTTTGCGGTCTTTACAACAATTTCAAAGGCCTTGAGATAAATCTCTCTAAGAGCTCTTTCTGAAACTCGTGAATCACTGTGTTTTCTATTTGTTTCTTTGTTGTTACATGCAAAATGCTTAACCGATGCACCAACATTGTTGCTTTGAATACCATTTACCAAAGCTGCTGCGAGACGTCCTGCAACAATTGGGTCTTCCGAATAATACTCAAAGTTTCTTCCACAAAGTGGACTACGATGAATGTTGATTGCAGGAGTAAGCCAAACAGCCAAGTTATTTTCTTTTAACTCCTCACCGCCTGCTTTTCCTACCTTTGCAAGAAGATGCTCATTCCAAGTGCATGCCAAAAGTGTTGAACATGGAAATGCTGTAGTGAGGATTCCTGTCTCTGGTGCAATTCTAACACCTGCTGGACCATCTGCAGTCATGGCACTTGGCACGCCATATTCTGGAAGATTGCCAAATCCAAATGTGTTTGCCACACCTGTGTTAGGCTGTCCGCCTACCAGATTCATTAAATCTTCTAGCGAGAGCTGGTCGACAAATTCATCTAATGTAATCTTGCCTTCGGCAACTTCTGAAAGAGTATGTGCTCCCTTTTTAAATGGATTAATCAGGCAGTAGCTTTCTCTGCTTCGAACCACTGGTGTAAGACCTTCCTCTGTACCAGGCTCCATCTTTGTAATAACGCTTTCGTTGATATCCTTATGCTGTCCCTGTGGAAGTTCTTCGTATGTACCATCTGAAAGCATTCTTTTCTTTAACTCAACTGGAGCGAGCTTGTGAGAAAGCTCCTGAATAACTTCGTCTCCCTCATTGTTCCAAACCAAATCTACCTTAGCCACATCCATTGAATTATTGCCAAGACAGAATCTGTACTCTCCCTTTTCAAGTACGTAGCTTGCATCCTTAACCTTGCCTAAATCATCAAATGAAGACATTTGATATTTGCTAACAGATAGCGAAATAATTTGACTTTCACCTGGTGCCAGGCACTTTGTCTTTGCGAAATCCCCAAGTTCTCTAGCCGGCTTGAAAAGCTTGCCCTGTGGTGCACTGTAGTATAGCTGAACTACATTTTTGCCAGGCTTGTCTCCTGTGTTTGTAACCTTTACTGTAAAGTAGAATGTGTCATCACAAAGAGACATTGAAACTATATTGCTTTCAAAGCTAGTGTAGCTCAATCCATATCCAAAAGGATAAATAATCTTTTTATCTGCTTCTGGAATGGTAAGAAAATATCTGTATCCTACATATATATCTTCGTTGTAATTTACATAGTCAAAGGACTCATGAAAGCCTGCTGTAGAAGGATAATCCTCAAGCTCGCCAGCAAATGTATCTACAAGACGACCAGATGGATTTACCATACCAAGAAGAACTTTGGCTGCTGCATCGCCGCCTTCCATACCACCCTGGCCCATGTAAAGTGCTGCATTTATTCCATCTTCTTTAAGCCAACGAAGGTCTATTACTCCACCAATATTCAGTACTGCAATTACCTTTTTAAAGTTCTTTTTAACTGTAGCAACAAGCTCTTTTTCCTCCTTAGTGAGGTAGAAATCACCATCTGGGAAAATCTCTCCTGCAATCTTTGGCATGCTTGTTTCAGTCTCCCAAGGATTGTACTCATTGTTGCATTCTACATCACTTCTGTCCCAGCCTTCGCCTGAAAAACGATTTATCAAAATCACAGCTGTATCCGTAAATGCGGTAGCCCCCTTCACTAAATCTGCTGAGACCTTTGGTTCTGCAGTCATTCCTGGCACGCGGCCATTTTCATACTGCTTTTTTAAATCATCTCTGTAGAAATTAATAAGTGGTTCATACACTGATACGCCATTAGCCTTCAAGCCATCATAAAGACTATGTACGTATTTACAATATACATCACCTGAGCCACCGCCACCTTTTACGTAATCAACACTGGCCTTTCCAAACAATGCCAATGGCTGCTCCTTTTTCAAAGGAAGAATTCCATCATTTTCCAAAAGAACCATTCCCTCTTCCGCAGCTTTTCTTGACAATGCAATATGCTCATCGCAGCCTGTAACTCTTCTATCTCCATATAAAGGAAGAGAAGGCTGATATAGTAATCTGGACCATTTTTGCATAATATAACCTCCCAATAATAACTATATTTACCTTCTCATATTAGACTTAAGTATTAAGTTTTTAAAGTGTTTTATTTTAATTGATTGTTACATATAAATAGAACAATTATTTCACAGTATTTTCATTTCATGATTGTATACTCACCCTATAAACGCTCATTTATGTTCATGAAATGGAGGATGAAATATGTCCGCAACAAAAAAACAAGCTCCAAAAGCTATCAGCAAACGTTTAACACTTGTGTTTGCTCTTATGCTTGTAGTAAGTACGCTTTTAGCTGAAGGTATCGCTACTGGTTTCGGTTACAACATGATAATCGACTTGATCAATTCTTCGCTAAAAAATGAAGTTTCAGCTGATGCTGGTTTAGTTAATAGAGAGCTAAATTCTACATTCTACTATCTCAATGGTATTGCAGATTCTGTTGAACAATTATCTTTTGCAGATGATTCAGAAATCATGAATTACCTAATTCAAACCGTTGGTCGCTACGATATGATTCCTACAGGTGCATATCTGGCATTGAATGACGGTTCATTCTTCTATCCTTCTGACCCTTCCTTTAAAATGGATGGAATCACCGAAAAACCTTGGTATATCGAAGCAATGGGCTATGACAATTCATGGTTCTATTATTACGATAAGCCTTATTTTGATACAGTTACTGGAGAGCTTTGTGCCACAGTTATCAGACACGTAAAGATGAAAGATGGTCGTGAAGGCTGCTTTGCCTGCGATTTATTTATGGGAAGCATCCAGGAAACATTAAACGGCGTTAAACTATACCAGTCCGGCGGCGTCATGATGATTACCAACGAGGGGCTGATTCTTACATATTCAGATACAAGTGTATGTGGAACTTCTATAGCAGATAACCCTGACAACTCCTTCTTAACTGGAACAGAAGCATTTCTTCAAGAAGAGGATGGTGTTGTAAAAAAGGTTCGTGCTGGCGGCTCTAGATACTATATGGTTTCTTATACAGTCGATGGAACCGACTGGCAGGTCATCGCATACGCAAAAATATCAGAAGTAATGGCTACTTTATATAAGATTATGATTATACTTGCTGTATTTACTATTGCCGCAGTATTTATTGTAGTATTTGTCATGATCAGAGTTCTCTCTAACATGATTAAAAAGCCAGTTACCGCCCTTACAGAAAATATTGAGAAGATTGCAAATGGTGACTTTACAATTGATATTTCATCAACAGGTAATGATGAAATCGCGTTTATGAATACCGCTATGGGCGATTTTATTAACGGAATGCGCGACAGTCTAAACGAGATTAAGACTGTTTCTCACAACCTTCTTTCAGATGCTCAAACATCCAAAGATACTGCTGAAAACCTTGAAACAGCTGCCAACAATCAGTCAGCATCTATGAATCAAATAAGAGAAAATATCGATAACATGGCTGATGCTGTAACTGAAGTAGCTGAAAATGCAACAACACTTGCTCAAACAATTGCAGATGTTACAGCTGAAGAAGAACAGATTGAAACTACAATGCGTGACCTTGTAGAAAAGGCCGATATTGGACAGCAGGATATGAAGTCCGTTGCCGAAGGTATGGACCACATCGTTTCATCTATGAGCGATATGGCTGACGCTGTAGCAAGCGTAGATGACGCTGCTCAAAAGATTACACAGATTGTTGATTTGATTAATTCCATTTCATCTCAGACAAACTTGCTTTCATTAAATGCAAGTATTGAAGCTGCTAGAGCTGGTGAAGCCGGCAAAGGTTTTGCTGTTGTTGCTACTGAAATTGGTGCATTGGCAAACAACTCTGCAGATGCCACAAATCAAATTGCAGATATCATCCATGAAATGTCAGATAGAGTTCGAGATCTTTCTAACAAATCAGAAGCCAACACTGAACTCATCAACAACAGTGCAGAATCTATCAATTCTGCTGCTGATACTTTCTTGGAAATCACTACAGAGCTTGGCTCAGCATCTACAACACTTAATGATATGGCTGAGCAGATGCGCCAGGTTAACGATGTTGCCACAAATATGGCTTCTGTTTCAGAAGAGCAATCAGCATCAACTCAGGAGATTGCATCAAATGTAGAAAAAGTCACAGAAGCTTCCAAAGATGTTGCTACTTCCAGTGAAAAGGTTGCTATGGCTGCCACATCAGTATCAAATGCTGTTGACACAATTAATAACAATTTACAGCATTTCACCATTGATGCAAGCCAGAAGGTCCTTGAACAGATTGATGCTGAAGAGCTGTAATATGTATAGATAAAGCTAGGAGCAACCGCTCCTAGCTTTTTTATTTATGCTATCACCGACATCATCGCAAGCATTCCTAAATTTGTTATATAACTTCTTCCCTCATGTATGTTCCAATACTTCTCATCAACTGACTTTACATCGAGAAATTCTCCGAAGTTTAACGGAGAGCCCGGTCCATCTGCAACAAATGGAACAATATATCTTCCTGAAGCATTATCTTTGTAAACCCCAATCCCCGCCTCATCAGGATCATTAATATTGATAGTTCTGCTGAAGGATATTAATTCATCTAAACTGGAAGCTTCTGCCTCAAAGAAATACTCCTCGTTTTCCTCTTCTTCATTTCTTATTACATCTAAATCGTACTCTATAATCAAAAACTTTTACCTCTATTTCTAAAAATTAGCTTTGATATATTAGCACGACTTTTTAAATGACTCTACATGCAATTTTTTCAGTATGTGTTATATGTAACCAAGTAGAAAAACTATAGATAATAGTCTTGAAAACTTTGAAAATAATGGCTATTCTCAATCTATCCAATACAATTCTTATGGAGTTATGAAATGATAATTAGAACTGCAACTATAGATAATTTAGCAGATATTTCTGCAGTTGAAGCCGAATGCTTCCCACCTGCAGAAGCAGCTACTATAGATGAATTTAAAGAAAGACTCGAGCATTATGCCAATCACTTCTGGCTTATGTTTGATGATGACAAGCTTATAGCTTTCGTAGATGGCTTTTGCACTGATGAGCCTGACCTTACCGATGAAATGTATGCTAAAGCAAATATGCATAGCGAAGAAGGTGCATGGCAAATGATCTTTGGCGTAAATACTCTTCCAGAATATAGAAAACAAGGCTTTGCGGGAGAACTTATTAAACAAGCCATTTCGGATGCTAAATTCCAAGGTCGTAAAGGCCTCGTCCTTACTTGTAAAGATAAACTCATACATTACTATTCTATGTTTGGATTTGTGAATGAAGGCATAAGTGAATCGATTCACGGTAATGTTACCTGGTACCAAATGAGGTTAACTCTATGAAAAAACTAATTCTGTTTGGAGATTCAAATACATATGGCTATGATCCTAGAGGCTTCTTGGGTGGTAGATATCCTACAGAAGTTCGCTGGACTACTCATATAAAAGCAGCCCTAAAAGATAACTATGAAGTCATCGAGGAAGGCATGAATGGCCGAATGTTGCCAGAGTTAGGCTACGGCTATTTCACAACAACCATTCAAAATCTAACTAAAGAAGATGTCTTTGTTATGATGCTTGGTACCAATGATATTCTACTTACAAATCATCCAGATGTAGACGCTACACTTCAAAGACTTGATAGCATTCTTGCTTATGTTAATCAAAACTGCCTGGCTAGATTTATCCTGATTGCACCACCATACATAAGCGCATCAGATTCTGAAATGGAACTATACCATGACTGCAGCGTAAAAATGAATGAAGGCTATATGAAACTAGCAAAAGAGCATAACATAAATGCTATCGATGCTGGAAAATGGAATATAGAGATGGGTTACGACAGAGTTCATTTTTCAATTGATGGACATAAAAAGTTTGCCGAATCTCTATTGGAATTTTTATCTAGAATATTGTGATGTTCGATTGTAAATAAAAATATGATTTGCTAGACAATCAAATTATTTGTAAATATATATTGTTCTTTTCTATGGTCTTGGTGGCATTTCTTATGGGTTTGAATAGACCACAATTTCACAACTGTAACATCCCTTTTTCACAGATATTTCGCCACTTTAACATGACTCAAAGACTATTAGCGTGGCAAACATTAACATCTTAATCGTTATATTATTCCCTACCACTGAATTTTCCTAATAAAATGATAAACCACAAGGCGTATAGTATGATTTCTCCTGTTTCTTACTACCTGTAATCAAATTCTATTTACAGATAGTAAAAATCTGCTCTATCATTACTATCTAGATTTATTTCTTTCTCCCAGATAGTAAAATTTCCAACCAACACTACTACCTATTTTCATTTTTAGCCCTCAGGCAGTAGTATTACTCATAATCACTACTGCCTAGTTTCATTTTCAGCCCTCAGGCAGTAGTAGTCACAGTAATCGCTACTGCCTAGTTTCATTTTTAGCTTTCAGGCAGTAGTAGGCCCTGCAATCTTTACTGCCTAATTTCATTTTTTGCCCTCAGGCAGTAGTAGTCACAGTAATCACTACTGCCTAATTTCATTTTCAACTTTCAGGCAGTAGTAGTCCTCACAATCTCTACTGCCTAGTTTCTTTTTTAGCCCTCAGGCAGTAGTAGTAACAGCAATCTCTACTGCCTAATTTCATTTTTTGCCCTCAGGCAGTAGTAGTCACAGTAATCACTACTGCCTAGTTGCATTTTTAGCTTTCAGGCAGTAGTAGTCTCAACAATCACTACTGCCTAATTTCATTTTCGCCGCTCAGGCAGTAGTAGTCTCAACAATCTCTACTGCCTAATTTCATTTTCAGTCCTCAGGCAGTAGTAGTCTCAACAATCTCTACTGCCTAGTTTCATTTTTTGCCCTCAAGCAGTAGTAGTCTCAACAATCGCTACTACCTAGTTTCATTTTTTTTCCTCAGGCAGTAGTAGTCCCTGCAATCTCTACTGCCTAATTTCATTTTCTGCCCTCAGGCAGTAGTAGTCCTCACAATCTCTACTGCCTAATTTCATTTTCTGCTCTCAGGCAGTAGTAGTCCTCACAATCTCTACTGCCTAATTTCATTTTCTGCCCTCAGGTAGTAGTAGTCCTCACAATCACTACTGCCTAATTTCATTTTCTGCTCTCAGGCAGTAGTAGGCCCAACAATCACTACTGCCTAGTTTCATTTTCAGCTCTCAAGCAGTAGTTGTCCCTGCAATCTCTACTGCCTAATTTCATTTTCTGCTCTCAGGCAGTAGTACCCCCACAAAAAACTACTGCCTAAATTCATTTTCGGAATCTAGGCAGTAATCAGCCAATTCAAATATCCCCAATCATAGCCATAGTCCATCGCCCATAGCCATGGCCCATATCCACAGCTACAAGTTCAAGCTACAGCCTCTAGCTATTGCCTCTAGCTACTGCGCTGGCAATGGACACTCCCACCAAGTCATTGTATGGAATCATAGTTGCTTGCAATGCGTGGTAGATGTCGGATTTACCTGGCCATACTGTTCCGATTACGTTGTTGTGCTCATCGAGCTGGTGGAACCAAGAGCCAGTGGCCTTGTCGTATACCTTTTCATCCAAATATTCCATGAAAGCAGCGTAATCTTCTTTGTATTTTTCATTTCCTGTGACGCGATATAAAACTGCAGATGTATTTATTGCTTCTGCCAGCGTCCAGTGCATTCTGTCGTGAACTACAGGCTTGCCATTCCAATCGGTGGTGTAGCAAATGCCTGGTTCGCCGTCTGCATTCCATCCATCTTCTACAGCTCTGTTGTAAAGCTTCTCTGCAATTACGATATAGTCCTTTGCATTTTCATTATCGTATTTACCATATGTAGAAACTGCCCATTGCGTGATAAGCCTAGCCCATTCAATTCCGTGGCCTGGTGTGGCACCATATGGTTTGAACTGGTCATCTGGCTTATCTTTATTGCACTGCAAATCAGGCTTCCAATCGCTTGTAAAATGTTCAGGGATTCTCCAGTTGTTTTCCCTTGCCCAATTCACAACATGATTGATAATCCTGCCTGCGCGAACGCGATAGTTCTCATTTTTCAATGCATCAGCTGCTGCAAGAAATGCTTCTACGGTGTGCATATTTGCATTGATGCCTCTGTAGTCATCGCAGACTGTAAACTCTGTATTCCAGGTATCTGCAGATAATCCCAATTCCTCATTCCAAAAGAATTTGTCATAGACAGCTAGTGCATCCTCTAGAAGTTCCTTTGCTCCCGGCCGCTTTGCCAAAAGTGCACTGCTTGCTGCAAGTATCACGAAACCGTGGGCATAGCACTGCTTGTTTGGAAGCACCTCTCCATCTGCAGTCAGTCCTGCATACCAACCACCATGTTCATCGTCATGCAATTCACCAGCCAATCCCTTTAACGCCGCATCTGCAAGGGCTTCACTTCCCTCGTGGCCAAGCATAGCCCCCAAACTATAGACATGGCACATTCGGCTAGTAATCCAGGTTTCTCTTGGACGGTCCTTCCAAGGAGTTCCATCATCTCCTAAATAATAAGAGCCTCCGCCAGGAGAAGGAAATCTGTGTCCAAATGACAACAGACTATTCCTCATCTCTCTGACAAAGGCTTTGTTTTCAGCTGAATCAAGTTCGTATCGTTCCATGCAAAATCCCCCTTTCTAGTCGATTAATCAACTAGTCCTATTTGCTTCAAACCATGATATATTCCATCAGCATCATTGCTAAAAGTAACATTTCCGATTCGTTCTTTTAGCTCCTGTGGAGCATTCTCCATCAAGAAAGGTTTCCCCACCTTTTCAAGCATTTCAAGGTCATTGAAATGATCTCCGAATGCTACCGTTTCCTTAATATCAATATCCCATTTCTTGCAGAGAAATTCAATACTTTCTCCTTTAGAAATGTTTTTATTCATAATTTCAATAAGAATATCTGACGAACGAACTATAGATAGGCATGGGAATTCTTTTTTTAGTCTATTTTCAATTTCTACAGTATGAGCGGGGTTGCACATGCATAGGATTTTTCCTATTTCTGCACCTTCAGGCAAGCTATCCACATTGCCTTCTGATGCCTGTGCCTCAACTATAGATTCTTCCCTTGCCACTCTTTCGTCAGCACGGTCTTTGACGATCCAATTGTCCATAGAATAGATATTCCATGTACAGCCAAGATTCTCTTTTTCTATGAAGTTTATAAGCTTTTTTGCTGTGCCCTTTGTAAATCCATTTGAGTATAGCACCTGACCATTGTAATCAATGATAAGGCCTCCACTAAAACAAACCATTGGGCATACAAACTTGTATCTTTTAAATATTGGATAAATACCAGAAGGTCCCCTGGCGGTAACAATTACAAATGGCAGATTTTTTTCCTGTAAAGCTTTTATGGACTTTAAGGTACTATCCAATAATCTATGTTCTTTATTAAGTAATGTGCCATCCACATCACAGAACACAATTTTGTAAGTCATTATCTCACCTTGATTTAGCCAATTCATTAACCTTATCTAATGATGGCATTACCCTAAGTGCGCCTTTAACTCTTGTAATCAGAGATGCTGCAGCGTTTGCCACTGTAAGCATTTCCTTTAATCTATTTTCATCTAATTCGTATATACCATACTCCAATAAATAATGAATTATACAGCCGCAGAATGTATCACCTGCACCAGTTGTTTCGATTGTTTCTGGTGATAAGAATGAATCAACCTCTACGATGATTTCATCCTTGCCTTCTGGCTGATAGTATGCACGGCTTCCTTCCTTGCCCAAAGAAACAGTTATAAGCGGGATATTGAACTGCTCTCTGATTTTGTGCACACCTGCTGTATAATCCTGTTCTCCAGTAAGCCACTGGATTTCATTATCTGATATTTTAAGATAATCAGCGTATTTCATGCCACATAAAATCTGCTCTTTTGCCTCATCCAAGCTGTTCCAAAGGGGTTCTCTTAGGTTTGGATCAAATGTGATGATGGCACCATTTTTCTTTGCCTCTTCAAGAGCAAAAATTGTAGCCTCTCTTGGCAATTCGTGGGTCATTGAAAGTGTTCCAAAATGGAAAACTTTTGTATTCTTGATTAGCTCTGTATCTACTTCGTCCTTTCTGAGCATCATATCTGCTCCTGGGTTTCTGTAGAATGAGAAATCTCTATCTCCATCTGGGAAAGTCTCTACAAAAGCAAGTGTAGTACGAACATCCTTATCCATTAAAAGATTATCTGTCCCAATACCAACTTCCTCAAGTGTAGCCTTCAGCTTTCTACCAAAAATGTCATCTCCTACCTTACCAATAAAATTAACTTCGTGGCCAAATCGTTTAAGCATAGCAAGTACGTTACATGGTGCTCCTCCTGGATTTGCCTCAAACAAGTCATTATTATTTTCTGATACTCCGTTGTTAGTCATATCTATAAGGAGTTCTCCCAATGCCACAACGTCAATTTTCTTTTCCACAACACTACCTCCTAAAATATCATTTAATAAGGGCAGTGGATTGTCACTGCCCTATAAGTGTTTAAAATACAACCTCTGAGTTAATTATACTTTAAACAAATTATCAAAAAAAGAATATGAAGAAGAAATTACTTTAATAACTCTAAACGTGAAGGATCATTTGCGAATACTTCCTTCTCGTTGTCCTTTGTAACTACTACTGGTGGAAGCTCATATACTGGAACTTCGATTACACCATTGTCTGCTGTTACTTCTGTAGCAGGCATACCGTTACCAGCCTGAAGTGAATCGATGATTTCGATTGTCTTAGCAACAAGATCTTCTGTTGGCTTAGCAACTGTAGAGTACTGACGTCCCTGCCATACCCACTCAACTGACTCGTTCTCAGCATCAAGACCAGATACTACTGGGATATCCTGACCAGCATTCTCGCATGATGTGATACATGCTCTTGCAATACCATCGTTAGGGCAAAGAACACCGTCGATTTCCTTGTCTGAATAGAATCCTGAAAGAAGTGAATCCATTCTTGACTGTGCCTTAGCATTGTCCCAATCAACAGTTGCACACTGTGTAAAGTCTGTCTGACCAGATACAACTACAAGTGTTCCATCATCAATCTTTGGCTGAAGTACTGACATAGCACCCTTGAAGAAGTTTGGTGCGTTAGGATCAGCAGGACCACCACCGAAAAGCTCGATGTTGTATGGAGCCTCACCCTTCTGCTCCTCAAGACCCTGTAAAAGAGCCTGAGCCTGAAGCTCACCAGTCTTTACAGAACCGAACTGAACTACACCATCAACACCTGTTGTGTTCTCAAGAAGACGATCATATCCGATTACGTATACGCCAGCTTCCTTAGCCTGCTCAAGTACTGAACCAAGCTGTGAACCATCTACAGGACCTACAACGATAACCTTTGCACCATTCTCAATCATAGACTCAATCTGCTGTTGCTGCTGAGTAACCTTGTTATCTGCAGCCTGTACAAGTGGAGTGTAACCAGCTTCTTCAAGCTGTGTTGTAAACATCTCCTCAGCTTCTTTCCAGTTCTGAGTTCCAAGCCATGGAAGAGAAATACCAATTGTTGCTCCCTCTTCGAAACCAGGCATATCAGTTGTTGCAGCTGTATCAGCTGAAGCCTCTTCTGTTGTTGCCTCTGTTTCTGTTGTAGCTGTTTCTTCTGTAGTTCCCTCTCTACTTCCCCCACAGCCTGCGAATGTTGCAACTGTCATAGTTGCCACCATTGCCATTGACAATAATGTTCTTTTTTTCATTTTCCATCCTCCTTAAATAATCACATATTGTGCACTTAATATGTAAGGCCCAGCAGTTTATTACTGCAGGCAAGCCTTCTTAAATTAGTTGGCAGCTTTTTTATTTCCCCCAAATACTCTGCCAATGATTGAGCTCTTTCCGCTCTTCTTGTTGTAAACATCAAATGCTACAGCAGCTAAAAGAACGAAGCCCTTAATAACCTGTGTCTTGTCGGCACCAACACCCATAAGCATAAGACCGTTGTTAAGAACTGCCATTACAAGACCACCGACGATTGTTGCAAGAATTG
Organism: Pseudobutyrivibrio ruminis HUN009; assembly: GCF_000703005.1. Lineage (NCBI taxonomy): Bacteria > Bacillati > Bacillota > Clostridia > Lachnospirales > Lachnospiraceae > Pseudobutyrivibrio > Pseudobutyrivibrio ruminis. Next base: position 224,728 of record NZ_JNLH01000001.1, read on the forward strand.
TACCAACACCACCTGATACTGCAGCACCACCGATGAATACTGAAGCGATTGCATCCATTTCCCATGATGTTCCATCAGCAGGACCAGCTGCTGTAGAACGACCTACAAAAAGAATACCTGCAATTGATGCTAAAAGTGACATGTTTACCATTGTAAGGAAGTATGTCTTTTTAACATTTACACCTGAAAGAGCAGCTGCGGCCTTGTTACCACCTACTGCATATACGTGACGACCAAACTTTGTACGCTGTGTAATGACGTGATAAACAATTGTAAGTAAAAGTAGGATAAGTCCTGGAACAGGGAATGATGTACCAACACGTCCTGAACCAAATAACCATGTAAAGTAACCAATAAGTAATGTCATAAGAGCGATTCTTACGATTACAGCCCAAAGTGGATCCTTTGTGCCATTGCCATCACCTGAGTGCTTATACTTTCTAAGCTGAGCTACTATGTAGCAAACAATACCAATAATTCCAAGTAAAAGTGTTGAGTTATTCATGCCTGTGAATGTAGGTCCCCATTCTGGTAAGTATCCAGCGCCGAACCACTTTAACTGCTCTGGAGCAGGAACTGAGATTGAATGAGAAATCCAAATAACACCACCACGGAAAATCATCATGCCACCAAGTGTTGTGATGAATCCTGGAATACCAAGCTGTGCAAGGAAGAAACCGTGCCATGCACCAGCTAAGATACCTATCGCAATTGCGATAAGAACTGCTGCCCACCAAGGAACGTTATAGTTCTTAGCAACAAGTGCCATAACCATTCCTGCGAAACCAGCTACGGAACCGACTGACAAATCAATCTGACCGATAACGATAACCATTAACATACCGAGAGCTAAAATAAGTACGTATGCATTACCTGAAATCAAATTCTGGAAGTTTGAAGAAGTAAGCATTCTTCCACCAGAAATAATGTTGAAAATAATAATCAAAGCAGCTAACGCAACAACCATTGTGTATTGGCGCAAATCCTGGCCTAATACCTGTTTTAAGTATTTCATAATTTATTCCATCCTTTCATAATTCCCATATACTAGTTTGAAGTAATTGTCATCCTCTTCATTAAGCCTTCCTGGTTAGCTTCACTGCTATCAAGTTCGCCTGTGATGGTTCCCTCAAAGATTGTGTAAATTCTATCTGCCATTCCAAGAAGCTCTGGCAATTCAGATGACACCAGGATTACTGCCTTACCATCATCTGCAAGCTGATGAATCAATTTGTAAATTTCGTATTTAGCACCTACGTCAATACCTCTTGTAGGTTCATCAAGAATCAAAATATCTGGTTCTGTAAACATCCACTTTGATAAAACAACCTTTTGCTGATTACCACCTGAAAGTGTTGTTACTCCAGCATCTACATTTGATGTCTTGATTTTAAGAGAATTACGATACTCTTCTGCTGCTTTCTTTTCATCATTTATATCAAGAAGACCATGCTTTGTGATTTTGTCCAAATCAGCTGCAACAACTGTCTTTCTGATTGAATCCAAAAGATTTAAACCTAAGTTTTTTCTATCCTCTGGAACATAAGCAAGTCCATTCTTTATTGCTGACTCAACGGATGTGAGCTTTACCTCGCGGCCTTTGATTTTGATTGAACCGCCTCTATAAATTCCATAATTTCTACCGAATAGTGAGCGCATAAGCTCTGTTCTACCGGCACCCATAAGTCCTGCGAATCCAACGATTTCACCGGCTCTTACATTGAAGCTTGCATTCTTACAAACCATTCTGCCTTCAACATCTGGATCCTCAACACACCAATCCTTTACTTCGAAGATAACTTCTCCAATATTTGGTTCGTGCTCTGGATATCTATTCTCAATCGAACGACCAACCATTGCTTTGATGATTTTATCTTCATCAACCTTACCTGCTTCAACGTCGTAGCTTTCTACGGTGTGACCATCTCGAATAACTGTAACAGCATCTGATACCGCAGCGATTTCGTTTAGCTTGTGAGAAATCATGATACATGTGATGCCCTTATTCTTAAGGTCAATCATAAGGTTAAGTAAGTTTTCTGAATCAGCCTCATTCAATGCTGATGTTGGCTCGTCCAAGATTAAAAGCTTTACGTTTTTAGAAAGTGCCTTTGCAATTTCTACCAACTGCTGCTGACCAACACCTAAGTGTTTAATTAGCACATCTGGATTAATTGAAAGACCTACTTTTTTAAGAATATCGTAGGTTCTTCTTTTTTCTTCTGCCCAATCAATCATGCCCTTCTTTATGATTTCATTTCCCATAAAGATGTTTTCTGTAATGGACAATTCTGGAATCATTGTCAGCTCCTGGTGAATAATTGCTATTCCAGCGCTTTCTGATTCCTTGATGTTTTTGAATTTCATCACTTGGCCCATATAAACGATGTCGCCATCATATGTGCCATAAGGATAAACCCCCGATAAAACCTTCATCAGTGTAGATTTACCAGCACCATTCTCACCGCAGATTGCATGAATTGTGCCTTCTTTCACTGAGAGGTTTACATCATCAAGTGCTTTTACACCCGGAAATTCTTTTGTAATCCCTTGCATTTGCAGGATAAAAGAATTGTTTTCCATATATCAAATACCTCCCTAATTTGATGCCTAATTTGATGCCAAATACTCGCTTGGTTTTCTTAAAACCCTGTCTGTAGCAATTGCCGCTGCACCGTAAAGAGTAGGATCTACTTTTAATCTAGATATCTCTATTCTTACTTTGCTACTAACTTCTGGAATTGTTCTTTCCTCTACAATCTTTTTGATTGTTGGTAAAAGAAATTCATCTCCTTGCGATACGCTATCACCAATAACTATAATTTCTGGATCGTATGCGTTTATCAATGTTACGCATCCATATCCAATGTATGTTGCAATTTCCTGTAAAACCCTAATAGCTTTTTCATTGCCCTTTCTTGCTGCTTCAACTATTCTTGCAACAGCCTCTGATCTGTTCTCATATTTTTCTTTAAACAGCTCAGGCAATTCCTTTTCAGCTTTTTTCAAAAGTGCCATTGTTGAGCAATAAAGCTCCAAGCATCCTTTATTTCCACACTCACAAGTGCTTCCGTTAAAGTCGATGCTGATATGACCAACCTCACTGGCAATTCCCTGATATCCAAGTAAAAGACTGTCGTGATCAACTACTCCCGATCCAACACCTTCACCAACCAAGAAATAAGTAAGTGAACTAAGTGGTCTTCCATGATCACCGAACCACCACTCTGCTAACGCTCCCGCATTGGCATCCTGCTCTATGAATACTGGCTTATCAAATTCATTTTTGAACTCATCAATGAAGTTGATGTTGTGCCAGCTTGGCATTCGTGTGACCATTGCAATTCGTCCTTCTTTTCTAAGATATGGACCTGGAAGAGCAAGACCAATGGCTACTACATTTTCATATTCATCAAGAAGCTTTCTTATCTGGTCTTTCATGGCCGTCAGAACCTTGCCTGTATTTTCATCCAGGCTGAACTCTGTTTCGCTTTGTGTGTAAAGCTTTCCGGATATATCGAAAACTCCGATAGCAAATACATGTCTGGAGAACTTAACACCAAGTACCAGATTCTTTTCGGCATTCAATCGAAGGCCAATGGAACGTCTATTTCCATTTCCCTTCACAATGCCAACCTCTGATACGATACCCATATCTATCAGATAGGCTACAAGCTTTGTGATAGATGCCTGTGTAAGGCCCATCATCTTAGCAATCTCTGCTCTGGTACAAACCTCTCGTTGCTGAAGGATTCGTACAATAGCCGAACGATTCATTTCTGTTAAATCGCTTGTATTATTGCCTGCAACTTCTTTGACTTTTTTCATTAACATTACCTCGCAATTGCTTTCAAGTGTTAATCACTTAACACTGTTAACACATTAACGCTGTTTCATAATAAGGTCAATAGATTTAGGGACCACTTTTTCAATTTTGTGAAACTTACTTAAATTCAAATATTCATTTTCGTAAAATACGTCAAAAGCCCATATTTACAGGCTTTTCAGCAAAATAATCAGTAACCTAATCACAAAAATACATATTTATGCACCCTTTATTAATTAAAAAATGATTACTTTTGATAATTCGCAATCAAACCCAATCAAACGATTCTACATATCATACAAAACACAGGTCAGACAACTGTGCATATTTTTAGGCACAAAAAAAGTCCTTGGCTTTCGCCAAGGACCTGTTATTTTATATTATTCTTCTTCACTTCTACGATACTTTGGAATATCTACTTCCTTCATAAGGAAATCTGACATATCGTTAAGGATATCATTTAATGTTTCAATGCGTTCTTCTGTGAAACGCTCTTCTGCTCTTTCAGCTACTGTCTTAACATAGCCTTCTGAGAGATTTAAATACTCAAGGTATTTGTCTGTAACATGAAGATGGAACTCTCTTCTATCCTTTTCAGACTGAACCTTTTCAATGTACCCCTTATCAATTAAGCAAGCAATCTTATATGCAGCATTTGGTGAAGAAATACCAATAAATTCTGCGAACTCTTTTACAGTTGGATTTCTAAGTACATAGATAATCTCTACGCAAAAAAGCTCTACGATTGTAAGTGATGTTTCTCTGGAATGAAGCTTTTTGAACATCTCCTGGTAAAAGTGAACTTTAAACTTGGTGTAAACCTCTGTAAGTGCTTCTTCTAACATTTCTAGCTCCTATCTTTCTTTAATCTAAAACTTCTAGAAATATCATACTCAATTTAATCACCTAACGCAAAGGAAATTTCTGCTTTAGCGGCAATTTTTTCATTCACATAAGCCACAGCTTCCCCAAATCCCACAGGGCCTTTTCTTGACGTTAGCTTACATTCCAATTGTAAAACATCACCTGGTTCAACCTGTTGCTTAAACCTTGCATTCTTGATTCCACCGAAAAATGCAAGCTTCCCCTTATTTTCCTCTTCTGTTAAAAGCGCAACTGCGCCTACCTGTGCCAATGCTTCTATTATAAGAACTCCTGGCATAACTGGATGTCCTGGGAAATGCCCCATGAAATGCATCTCATTTGCAGATACGCATTTGATTCCCTTGGCATATACCCCGGGTTCGCATTCTGTGATTTTGTCCACCATCAAAAATGGATATCTATGTGGTAATATTTCCTGAATTTCTGAACAGCTAAGTTCCATTAAAACCTCCTAAATACAATTGATGCATTGTGCCCACCAAAACCTAGAGCATTTGATAATGCTACATTTATATCTGCTTTTCTTCCGATATTTGGCACATAATCCAAATCACAAGCTTCATCCTTTTCAAGATAATTGATTGTCGCCGGAACAAAACCATCCTTTAAAGCCAACGCTGTGATAATTCCTTCTACAGCACCTGCTGCACCAAGCAAATGTCCTGTCATAGATTTTGTTGAGCTTACCATAAGCTTATATGCATGCTCCCCAAAAGCCTTTTTAATAGCAAGAGTTTCTCCTGCATCATTTAAGCTTGTGCTTGTTCCATGAGCATTGATATAATCCACATCAGTCATTTCAATTCCAGCATCGGCTACCGCAAGAGCCATACATTTTGCACCGCCCTCTCCTTCTGGATTTGGTGCAGTGATATGATAAGCATCGCAGTTTGAACCGTAGCCAATTACCTCAGCATATATTTTTGCTCCACGTGCCTGCGCGTGTTCTAATTCCTCAAGCACAAGAATACCTGCACCTTCGCCCATAACAAATCCATGACGCTCCTTATCAAATGGAATAGAAGCACGGTTAGGATTTTCGCTTGTACAGAGGGCCTTCATAGACTGGAAGCCACCAATGGCAAGCGGCATAACAACCCCTTCCGCACCTCCGCACAGCATAGCATCCTCATATCCATCACGAATTCTGTGGAATGCGTCACCAATAGCATTATTTGAGCTGGCACATGCAGTAACTACCGATGTGCACATTCCCTTAAGTCCATACATTATGGCTATCTGTCCAGCCGCCATATTGCTGATAGACATAGGAATGAAATAAGGGGAGATTCTACTGTAGCCTTTTTCCTCACCCTTTGAGTGCTCTGTAGCTATGGTAGAAAGACCGCCAATACCTGATGAAACGATGCATCCAAATCTGTCCATGTTTTCATTTTCAACATCAATTCCAGCATCAGCAAATGCTTCCTTTGCCGCAGCGCAAGCATACTGTGTGTAAACATCCATACGCTTAGATTCCTTAGGACCTAAAATCTCTGCTGCATCAAAATTCTTAACCTCGCCGGCAAGCTTAACTTTTAATTCTGATGTATCAAAATGTGTAATAGGGCCAATACCGCATTTCCCCTCTTTTACAGCCTTCCATGTATCTTCTACTGAATTGCCAAGGGGGTTTACTGTACCCATTCCAGTAATTACTACTCTACGCTTCATTTTTTACATTCCTCCAGTTACTTCTATTACCTGTCCTGTAATATAAGATGCTTTGTCTGATGCCAGAAAATCTACAACATCTGCTACATCCTCTGGTGTTCCAAATCTTGCCAAAGGAATTTGCTTCAAATAAGCTTCCTTTACATTGTCTGGCAGCTGATCTGTCATAGCCGTCTGAATAAATCCTGGAGCTACCGCATTTACGGTAATGCCTTTAGAACCATATTCTCTAGCAACTGACTTCGTAAATCCGATAACACCTGCTTTACTTGCGCTATAATTTGCCTGTCCAGCATTTCCCTGGACACCTACAATAGAAGTGATATTGATAATTCGACCACTTCTGGCCTTCATCATGTCCTTTATAGCAGCCTTTGTGCATAGGAAAGTTCCCTTAAGGTTTGTATCAAGAACTGCATCATAATCTGCCTCACTCATTCTTAGGAGGAGACCATCTCTTGTAATTCCTGCATTGTTAATAAGGATTTCCACTGGTCCCATCAATTCTTTTATTTGATTAAACATTTCTGTAACGTCATCAGCATTACTTACATCTGCCTTGACATACATAGCCTGAACGCCATGCTTTTTGCAGGCTTCAATAGTTTCCTGTGCTGCGTTCTCATTTCCTGAATAGCAAATTGCAACATTAATACCAGATTTTGCCAAATGCTCAGCAATAACTCTGCCTATTCCCCTGCTACCACCTGTAACTAGTGCTACACTCATGCTCCAAGCTCCTTTACAATGTTTTCAAAATCCTCAACTGTATCGATTGAATATACTTTTGCATTATCAACAGTCTTAGTTATAAACTTACTTATTGCTTTTCCTGGTCCGATTTCCACAAAAGTATCCACACCGGCTTCCGCCATATATCTAATTGAATCTTCCATATAAACAGATGACTGCACCTGCTTTTCTAGAAGATTAGCAACCTCTTCATCCTGATTTTTTTCTCTTCCAAGGCAATTGAAAATAACCTTTGTTTTCTCAGCCTTAAAGTCCACTGATTTAAATTCCTGGGCAAGCTTATCTCCTGCAGGCTTCATAAGCTTTGTATGGAATGGTCCACTAACCTTTAATGGAAGAATCCTTTTCGCTCCTGCCTCCTTAAGGAATGCACTAGCCATATCCACAGCACTTGAATGTCCAGATATAACAATCTGACCTGGGCAATTAAAGTTTGCCGCCTGAACTACACGCTCGCCATCTGTTGCTTCACATGCTTTTTCACAGCATTCTAATACTGTCTCTCGGTCCATTCCAAGAACAGCAGCCATTTTGACATTAAGCCCTTGCGAAGCCTCTGCCATATACTTACCTCTTTTTGCAATCAGCTCCATGATAGTTGCTTCATCTACAACACCAGCCTCATATAAAGCTGAGTATTCTCCAAGGCTAAGTCCACATGTGTAATCAGCATTGATACCTGCTTCCTTAAGAAGCTTAGTTACTCCAATTGCAAAGGCAACCATGGCAGGCTGAGTATATGCAGTCTGCGAAAGCTGCTCAATTGGCCCATTAAATGAGACCTCCGCTACATCCATATCAGTAACTTTGCTTACAACCTCAGTTGCTTTATCTATAGTCTCCCTAAAACTATCGTATTTGCCATAAAAATCCTGGCCCATCCCCACTCTTTGAGAACCTTGACCTGCATAAACAAAACCTAACATCTAAATCCTCCCAACTCTAGTCCGCAGATTACGTCAACAAGCATTATGAATTCTCCGCTCAGCATGGAAAGCTTCGCTTGAGAATTATAATAGCTTGTTCACTATCTGCTCATTTAAATTTTGAAGTTTGTATAATTATTACTTTTTTGTTTCTAAAGCTCGATGGAGGCAGCATTTTGTAGTGCTTCTACGGCACCACGGTTGAGTTCCTCCAAAATCTCTGCTACGGGACGGACCTCTTTGAGTTGGCCGCAAACCTGGCCAGCCATCACTGAACCACGAAGGATATCTCCGTCAACTACAGCTCTGCGAAGGCCACCAAGGGTAATCTGTTCCAGTCGCTCTCTGTCTGCCCCCTCGGCCTCAAGCTTTAAATACTCTCTTGCCATTTCGTTTTTGATGATACGAACTGGTGCGCCCTGTGATCTTCCAGTCACAGTTGTTGCATTATCCTTTGCCTTAATAAGAGCCTGCTTGTAATTGTCGTGAATTGGGCACTCCTCTGAAACAAGAAGACATGTGCCAATCTGCACACCACATGCACCAAGCAACATGGCCGCTGCCATCTGCTCCCCTGATGCAATTCCACCTGCTGCAATTACTAGTACATCCACTGCTGCAACTACCTGTGGAAGCAATGTCATTGTTGTCATGTCACCTACATGACCACCTGACTCTCCACCTTCCGCAATAATGGCATCTGCACCAGCTCTTACCATAATTTTTGCCAAAGCAACAGATGCAACTACCGGAAATACCTTTGCTCCCATTGCTTTCCAACCAGCCATATACTTACCAGGATTGCCTGCGCCTGTTGTAATGAACTGTACCTTTTCCTCAATAAGCATCTGGGCGATATTATCCACGTCTGGATTCATCAACATCAAATTCACACCAAATGGCTTATCTGTTTTGCTTTTGCAAATTCTTATTTGTTCTCTCAAGGCTTCAGCATTCATACCGCCACTGGCTACTAAGCCAAGTCCGCCAGCATTAGAAACCGCCGCGGCAAACTCGCCTGTAGCGATATTCGCCATGCCGCCCTGAATAATTGAATACTTTGTACCTGTTAAATCTCTAAGTTTCATATCTACCACTGCAGTACCACGGCGCCCCATGTTCGGCCGGCGCCGAAGGCGCACATCAGTACCTTGTCTCCTTTTTTAATCTTTCCGCCTTTGACAGCCTCATCCAATGCCAGGCCTACGCTGGCTGCAGAGGTGTTGCCATATTTATCTATGTTTACTACGAATTTGTCCATTGGCTGATTAACTTTTTTTGCTATGGACTCTATGATTCTAAGATTTGCCTGATGCAATACAAAATAATCAATTTCATCGTAGGTTAAATTCGCTTTATTAACTGCCTGCTCAATCACCTTTGGAACTGTTGCCACTGCAAATTTGTATGTACCCTGACCATCCATGTGAATGTAACCATCTGGAGATTTGATGTTAATCATTTCCTCATCACCATCCACGCCAATAACTGATGTATATAGCGAATCAGCCGGCTCAACAACAACTGCTGCTGCTCCATCTCCGAATAATACACAGGTGCTTCTGTCTGTCATGTCCATTTTTTTAGAAAGGACTTCGGCTCCAATCAAAAGACCATACTTGGCATCTCTAGCCATCATAAGGGCTCTGATTGTCTCCATTCCAAAAATAAACCCTGAACATCCAGCTCCAATATCGATAGCGATAATGTCATTTGACAGCCCAAGTCTTCCCTGAATTAAACATGCAGCTGAAGGAGAAAAATAATCAGCTGACACCGTGCAAACAACAACTACGCCAATCTCGTCTTTATTAATTCCTGCGTTTTCGATAGCTTCCTTAGCAGCCATTTCTGCAAGATATGTATGATTCTCATCACCGGTGACATGATGTCTTACGCTCATGCCAGTTCTTTGCTTTATCCACTCATCACTTGTTTCAACGATTTTTGCCAAATCATCATTACTAACAAGCTTCTTTGGAGCATAGGCTCCTGTTCCTAAAATCCTTATTCCAGTCATTTACACATTTTCCATTCTTTCTGAAGTTGTTTCCTCCAAATATTCCTTGTCGAAATATCTGAACTTTTCATATCTGTGAGTAATCAACTGTTCTGCACTTTTATTCTCTAGTTCCTTCAATGCCGAAGAAATTTGTTTATCGATTCTTCCATATAATCTGCTGTATTTATCAACATTGTCTGTTTCTGACACAAGCTCGAAACCAGTGCCACGTTCAGAAATGATTCCATCTATTACACCAAATTCTAAAAGATCCTTTGCTGTAAGCTTCATCACTTCTGCTGCCTCATCCCTCTTTGAACTATCGTGCCAAAGGATGGATGCAAAACCTTCTGGTGAAAGAACAGAATAAATGGCATTTTCCAGCATATAAACCTTGTTTGCCACTGCTATTCCTAGAGCTCCACCACTGCTTCCCTCACCTGTAACTATGGTAATGATAGGAACCTTTATATCACTCATTTGGGCCAGGTTGTTTGCAATAGCCTGAGCTTGTCCATACATTTCTGCTTCAAGTCCCGGATATGCTCCTGGGGTATCCACAAATGTAATAACTGGCCTGCCAAACTTTTCTGCCTGCTTCATCAATCGCAATGCTTTTCTGTAACCTTCCGGCCCTGGCATTCCAAAATTACATGTCATATTTTCCTCTGCTGTGCGTCCCTTGCGATGACCAAGAACAGTCACAGGCTTGCCGTGAAACATTGCTATTCCACCATATATACTGGCATCTTCCTTACCTAAAAAATCTCCCTTTTGCTCAAAAAAATCCGTAAACAGATTATCTATATAATCTGTAATCTTTGGTCTGTCTTTATCTCGTGCGTTTAAAACTCTATCAATAGCCTTCATCTGATTCCTCCTTAACTGTGAAGCTTCAGCAGCTTTCCAAGAGTGTTTTTCATATCCTCCCGCTTAACTATCTGATCCACAAATCCGTGCTCTTCCAAAAATTCCGCTCTCTGGAATCCTTCAGGCAGCTTTTGACCAATTGTCTGTTCAATAACTCGTGGCCCTGCAAACCCGATAAGAGCACCTGGTTCAGCTAAAGTAATATCTCCTAAAGTAGCAAAGCTTGCGCTGACGCCACCTGTAGTTGGATGAGTGAGAACTGTAATATATAATCCACCAGCTTCTTTGAACTTTTGGATTACAGCGCTGGTTTTCGCCATTTGCATAAGGCTAAGAATTCCTTCCTGCATTCTGGCTCCACCGCTTGCTGTGAATATTATCAGTGGTAGTTTATTTTTCATTGCATATTCAGCAGATCTGCAAACTATTTCTCCAAGCTCCATTCCCATGGATGCCATCATAAATTTCTTGTTCATTATGGCAATCACAATCTTGTAGCCATCAATCTGACATGTACCTGCGATGATTGCATCATGAAGATTTATCTCTGTTCGCAGTGCCTCTTTCTTTTCAACATATCCCTCAAATTCAAGAGGATTTGTTTCAGGAAAGCTGAACTTGAACTCTTCAAAGGTGCCCTCATCTGCAATGTCATTAAGTCTGTCCCACACATCATATTCCTTTACAGGCTTGATGGCTGGCTCCAACATATCTGTTGGGTTTTCGCGCAAATCTTTGTATCTATTGAATTTGTTTTTTCTTTGATCTACAGCACTTATCATTCATTATCCTCTGGATATTCTGATGCAGCTTTATCCCAGGATAGGATTTCATCCAAATGCTCCTCGATAAAGCTAACATTGTAATTTCCCTTTATAAAATCAGGGTGATGCAACAACAGGTAATCAAAATCTCCATTTGTTTTGATTCCATCTGTAACAAGCTCTAAAAGAGCTCTTCGCATACGTCTGATTGTTTCAAGTCGCGTAGGTGCATGAACAATTATCTTTGCCATCATGGAATCATAAAATGGACTGGTTTCATATCCGTTGTACAAAAGTGTGTCCACTCTGACTCCAGGTCCTCCAGGCACATTTAAAAAAGTAATTTTGCCTGTGTTAGCCATAAAATTCTTTGCCGGATCTTCTGCATTTATTCTGCACTCCATGGCGTGGCCTTTGATGTTTACATCCTTCTGCCTAATTTTTAATGGCTCATGAAAAGCTATCCTAATCTGTTGTTTGATAAGGTCAATTCCGGTAACGGCTTCGGTAACGCCATGTTCCACTTGAATTCTTGTGTTCATCTCGATGAAATAGTAATGATTCTTTTCATCCAAGACGAATTCTACAGTACCAGCATTTGTGTAGTTGGCTGCTTTTGCCGCAGCAACTGCCGCCTTTCCCATAGACTTTCGTAAGTCTTCGTTTATATACATACATGGACTTTCTTCAATCAGCTTCTGATTCTTTCGCTGAATTGAACAGTCGCGCTCCCCTAGATGAATCACATTACCGTGCTCATCTGCTAAAATTTGGAATTCAATGTGTCTAGGATTTACAATCAGCTTTTCCAGATACATTTCATCGTCATTGAAGCAAGCCATTGTTTCTGCCTTTGCTTCATCGAAAAGCTTTTTCAAATCCTCCGGTTTATAGACACGACGCATTCCACGTCCGCCGCCACCTGCACTGGCCTTAATCAAAACAGGATAGCCAATCTTTTTAGCTATTTTTTCTAGTTTGCTGTAGTCCGCAACTGGACCATCAGATCCTGGAACTACAGGAACTCCTGCTTTCATCATCATTTTTCGTGCTGCTGCCTTATTTCCCAAGGCATCCATTGCATCAGCTGTTGGGCCAATAAATGTGATTCCAGCCTCGTTGCATTTTCTTACGAATGCAGAATTCTCTGAAAGGAATCCGAAGCCTGGGTGTAAAGCATCACATTCCATAACCTGAGCAGCAGTGATAATAGCATCCATATTCAAGTAACTATCTGCTGCTCGGGCTGGACCAATACAAATACTTTTAGTAGCAAGCTTCACATGAAGAGAATCTTTGTCAGCAGTTGAATAAACTGCAACTGACTCAATATTCATTTCCATACAAGCTCTGATTATTCGAACTGCAATCTCACCACGATTAGCAATCAAAATACGCTTAAACATAACTAATCTCCTATTAAGAATAGTGGCTGTTCAAACTCCACCACATCCTGATTCTTTACAAAGATTTTTTTGATTACTCCGTCCTTTGGTGCGGTGATTTCACTCATCATTTTCATGGCTTCAATTAAGCAGAGAACCTGTCCTTTTTTGACTGTATCCCCTACCTGTACATAAGCATCCTCTTCTGGTGAAGGAGCTGCATAAAAAACTCCTACCAAAGGTGCCAATACTTGTTCACCATCGATTTCTATTTCTGGGCCGTTATCCACATTATCATTATTATGTGCAGGTGATAATTGTTCACATACCTGTGTGGCATTCTCCACAATAACCTTCTGCTCAGAATACTTTTTCAGCTTTATTTTTGTATTGTCTATTTCCACTGACAGATAAGAACTATTGCTTTCATCAAATGCCTTCAAAAGTTCTTTTACATCTTTTAATTCCATGATTATTTATGTGCCTCTAAGTAATTTACGATATCTGCAACTGTCTTAATTTCAGCCATTGCATCTTCATCAATTGTGATACCTGTTTTTTCTTCAACTGCAAGAGAAAGCTCTACTGCATCAAGGGAATCAGCACCAAGATCATCAAATAGATTTGCCTCCATAGTAACTTTCTCTGCTGCGCAGCTAAGTGTATCAATAATTACTTCCTTTACTGTTTCAAACATAATATTCTCCTTTTCTTTTATCTCGATTAAATTAGTTAAAATCTTTTATCTTAACCACCACCTATGATATCTAAAAAAATTTAGAAGTCAACACAAATCTATAAAATCTTTTAGATAATTTTTCTCAAAAAATAAGGACGCCTTGTTTTTACAAGGCGTCCTTGATAATTTAAATTTCTATTTATTTTTTAAGTTCAAAGCGTTCAACTAATCCCTTTAATGAATCAGCGTGTTCATTCATTTCGTAGCTAAGTGCAAGTGATTCTTCAGATGTAGCAGCATTGTTCTGGCCAACTGATGAAATTTCACTAATGTTTGCAGACATTTCCTTTACAGAAGCAGCCTGTGAATTTGATGCCTCTGCAATAGTCTTTACCTTATCTGCAATACCCTGAACCTGAGAAACCATACCGTTAAGCTTCTCAGCTGTATCATTGGCAATAGCAATACCTTCCTGGACACTCTGAAGTGATGCATTAATAAGACCTGCTGTGTTTTGTGCAGCTTCTACAGTCTGACCTGCAAGCTGTGAAACCTCTGTAGCAACTACTGCAAATCCCTTACCAGCCTCACCTGCTCTTGCAGCCTCAATAGAAGCATTAAGAGAAAGAAGGTTTGTCTGATCAGCAATAGCATTGATAGTATCGATAATCTTTGAAATCTCCTGAGAAGATGCTGAAATTGCATCCATAGCATTAACAACATCCTGCATTCTCTGGTTTCCTTCAACGATATTCTGTGCAACCACTTCAACTTCCTTGGAAATCTGTGTTGCATCTGTTGAATTGCTTGAAATCTGATCTGTAATATTGTTAACAGTAACAGACAAATCTTCTACGATATTTGCCTGAGATGTAACTGTATCTGCAAGGTTCTGTCCAGCTCCCGCTATCTGATTTGCTCCATCAGATACCATATCAGATACTTCCATAATCTCTGTCATAGAATCTGAAATCTGCTGAGAGAATGACTCGATAGCTGTCTGAATTGCTCTGAAATCACCATCAAAATTCTTCTCAAAGCTAATATTGAAATTGCCATTTGCCATTGTAGACATCTTGTTTCCGATTTCATCAATATAGAATGACAATGAGTCTACGGCAGTTCTCAATTCATTTACAACCTTGCCAATTTCATTATCAGCTTCATAATCAATTTCTACATGTACATTGCCTTCTGCGATTTCCTCAGTAGCCTTCGCAAGTACTGCCAAATCATTTTCGATAGTTCTAATAAGTGTATTAGCCTTCTTCTTGCTGATTGAGCTTACAACTATAAGTCCACCTACAAGTACAACTACCCCAGCGACAATAATGAGCAGAATAGCTTTATACTTTCCTGCTGCAGCATTTTCCGCAAGTGTTCCTGTTTCATCAAGTGAATCAGCAAGAGTCTCTGAAACTTCATTCAATGTGGAATTATAATATTCCAATGCACCAGCGGCATCGCCTGCTTCCACCAAATCAAGCATCTCATATGATGCATCTTCAAATGCTTTCCAGTTTGTTGTAAGACGATTTCCCAATTCCTCGTTATTCAAATTTGCAGAAATTGTTGAGAAATAACCTTCAATCTTTGGAAATCTTTCCTCCAAGTCCTCTTTCTGCGCTGCAGTAACATCAGAATCGCTAGATGCAAGTGCAAAAAGAAGTCTCTTGTTAATTGTTTGGACATCTTTTCTTATTTCCATCTGGTATGTCTCTGTTACAAACTGGACATTATAGAAGCTATAGATATTTGCAAATACCAAGCCAAAAAATATCAGCATTATAACAGTTACAAGTAAAAACATTTGGATTGTAAATCCTGAGAAAATACCGAGTTGCCCAGCTATTGTAGCCTTGTCTCTTTTTAATCCTTTTTTAGCCTCCATTTTTTACCTCCGCTTTGAACTGTAGAATATTACACAGTTACCATTTAACGCTATTATAAAATAAAGATTTTGCATTATGGGATTTTTCACAACATGTTCATTAAAAGTTCTATTTTTGTTGATATAATGCTCCACAAGGAGCGAAAATTATGGATTTATCATTTATTAGACGACTTGGAGCATTCATATATACATTGATTCTTCTTTTATTCATAGGCTTCGGTTTTTGCTATTCTAACGAAGTCAAATATGAATATCGTGAGAATACTGTTTATTTCAGTGATTATTGGAAGGTAAATGGTAGAGTGATTACATTCCCTTATGGAAATCATGAAGAATTCACCATAACCAATACACTTCCCACAGTTTATGGGGATCAGATGCTGGTTCTGCGAGCTTATTATGACTCTTTCGAAGTAGCTATAGATGGAGATGTCATACTGGAGTCCAGAGATAATCTTCTTTTTGGCCACAAAACAAATATTGGCCAGAAGGAGATTTGGATACCACTGGAATACTCGTATAGCGGGCACAATATATCTGTAACTATTGATTTGCAGGATTCGCTCTACGGCTCCCAGTTAACAGAAGGGTTTATCACCACTCGCTCTTCATATGGCATCCATCAAATGCAGCAAAACATTCCTTCACTCATTTTGTTTGTTGTATTTACGGTAACCGGTGTTTTAGAAATGATAGTTGCCGGATACTATATAGTAAAACGTACTGCTTTGATTAGAAAGCTTACATTTGAAGCATTATTCTACGCCGGTGCTTTTTCCATAATATCTGCCCAATGGATTATTAATGAAACCCGAGTTCCATTTGTAATTTGGGGCCATATGACGGGGTTTTCAATATTAAATGTAATAGCCTTTATTCTAATGCCGATGATGTTCTTTGAATTATCCCGATCATTATTCATGCGAATCGGCAAAGTGGATAACATGATAGATGGCATCATCGCCCTTGCTATCGTGATAAGCTGTTTTCTTGCCACCATCGGAACAATTGAATGGGGTACTGTTGTATATGTAGCTCACGCCATCGATTTGCTTGTAATGGGCATGGTAGGCTACTACTCATTCACTACAGTAAAGGATGAGAAGAAAGCCCAAGTTAGTGCCGGTATCGCCGTTGCTAATTTTATCTTTCTTTTGTTTGCCGGTATCGCCATGGTTCAATATGTAAATCACATCGATTACAACTACTTACTTGTTGTTATCATTGATTTAATGATTTTCATTATGGTTCAGGTTGGCTTGATTTACCGTCGAATTGGACTGAATGTACGTGAAGAAAAAGAATTTGCCCAGGCAAAAGTTTACGCATACACCGATGAAATGACAAAGCTAGGCAATCGCCGCCATTTCTATGCTATAGTTGATGATTATGAAAAGCACAAGCTACCTAAGGATTTAACCTATTTGGCATTGGATGTAAACCGACTAAAATACACAAACGATACCTTGGGGCACGATGCCGGTGACGAATTGTTAATAGGTACAGCTGAATGTTTGCGCCGCGCCTTCAACACCTCTTCCACATGTACTATTGCCCGTATGGGCGGCGATGAGTTTGCTGTTCTTTTAGTTGCAAACGAGACAGAATTAAACAGAAGACTCTTCAATTTAAAACATTACCTTTCACATTGGAGAGGAAAGTATATCGACGGAATTTCGGTTTCTTTGGGATATGCCTCTGTACGAGAAGATCCTTATGCAACTGTAGATACACTTGCAAAGCTTTCTGATGAAAGAATGTACGAAGATAAAAAGCAATATTATGAGGAAACCGGTTTTGACCGCCGGTCCCCTCAATAACTGATACTATTTCACTAATCCAAATCCAAGGATTGTAAATTTATTTCGAATATCATCTGATTCAACACGAATCTCAACATGATGTGCCGCTGTAGTCTTTTGATTTACCAGTATCAATGGATTGCAGTGGCACCATCTGTTTACATATGGATCTAAGTCTCTAACAAACTCTCCATCCACATATGCCTTTGCAATAGCACCATCCACTTCGCCAGTATCCTTCATGATAACCACGAGAGCTTTACATTCCACATCTACCGTAAATACGTTATCAGTATTTTTGCTGCCATCATACATCCAGTTATATGGAAACTCTGGTGTCAGTTCCAAATCCAGTTCACGCTCAACGGACTGAAGGACTGTATCCGTATATACGAATCCGCCTGGATTGATTGTAAGCAAATCTGTGTTATCTTTTTTATCTACTAAAATCACATCATCAAATGAATTACCAATGGCAGGCTTTGCTTCAAAATCAGGATTATACTCCTTATCTATTGGAGCCTTTTTCATAATAGTCTCCATAAGATTTATGAGACAATCGGCCATAATTGTATGTCCCAAATTTGTTGGGTGGAACATATCATAGAAGAATTGATTCTTTGTAATAATTCTCTTAGTTCTATCATAAAACTGAGGAACCACAGAATCCTTCATACTAACCATAGGCAATTCATATCTAATTCCCACTGGCTTTAGTCTATCCTGAAGATTGAAATCATCTGCAAATACAGAGAACAGCAAAATCACCGCTGGCTCATAATCAAGCTTAAGAATCTTTCTTACAAGACTCTCATAGCAGTCGCCCTGTGTCTCATCCCCTTCATCATTTACAGCAAATTCAACGATTACAAGGTCCGGCTTTATCTTTCCATCATTGGTAACATCTCTATCAAATCGTAACATACCAAGCTCAGATGGAGTACCACCAACACCGGCTTTTACATAATGAATATTATCCCCATCCCCCAGAAGCTTCTTAAAGCCTACAAAAGACTTATAAGCATAACACTCTGTGTTTATAGGAGTGGCGCCTGCTCCCTGTGTGATTGAACCGCCGATATAGGCAATTGTCACATCCTTGCCGGCTTTCGCTTTTTCGATAAGTTTCCCAATGCGCTTCGTATTTCCAGTCTGCATCAGAGAATTTGAAATCATATCCTTATACTCTTTTGAATCCACATCTACAGGAGATTCCTCCTCCTGCTCCGGCGCCTCAAAACCGTCATTTAAATACAGACGCATTGTAATAAAGCCTCTAGCCTTTTCATCCTCCGATGTAAGAATAATCTGACCTGGCACATTGTCATCCTCAGTCCATTCCACATCCTTTAAGTACAATCTCTGCTCAGAACCATCAGCTGGAATGGTTGCATAAATATTTGCTCCTCCACCGTACTGGTCCTTTTTGCCATAGAATTGAAATCTAAAATCTATAGATTGGTTCTTGTCCTCCATTTCAATTGAAACACCAATACTATGTACAAGCTTTTTAAAACCATCTACTGTTTCAAGAAGCTTTAGCATCTCTTTATCATGCACGTTTCCTGTCACTTCCGCACTATTTGGCAATCTACATGCATCCTGATAAAGCTCCGTTCTCTTTCCATAAAACTCTTTTTCCTTCATAGTGAAGAAAAATCCCCTGTTCTTTTCTGGATCTGTTGGTGCTTTAACCATATTCCCCCACTCTCCTTACCTTACTTTTATTTTATGGTATAAAAAAAATCCCACATCATCTACACAAAATTTGCGATGAATGTGGGATAAATTGCTATTTCTAGTTATTAATTATTGCCCTTAAGAAGTGGTCTAAGTGGCTGATAGATTAAAATCGTAATGATTGCTGAAATCATGCCCTTTACAAATGTAAATGGTACATTGAAGAATAACAAGCACTGCTCAATTGAACTAATCTTTGCAAATGGAGCAACTACCTGATATGCTGCGATGATTGCTTCCTTTGACATAAAGTTGTAATACACTGGATAAACAATAAAAAGGTTTGATGGGAAGCTAATTGCACCCATAATCAAAGCACCAACAACAGCTCCTACAATCGCACGCCCCTTTGTCTTTTTTCTGTGATAAATCAAACCTGCTGGAAGCACAAAGCTTGCTCCCAAAATGAAGTTTGAAAGTTCGCCTACACCACCAGTCTGTGTCATTGTTAAATGAAGCAGATTCTTAATAAGACAAACGATAACGCCCCATACTGGTCCCAATGCAAAAGAAGCAATGAGCGCTGGAAGCTCAGATAAATCAAGCTTAATAAAGTTTGGCATAAGAGGAATAGCAGTATCTAAAAACATCAATACAAAAGCTGCTGCCGAAAGCATTGCTGTCACTGTCATATTCCTTACATTTACTCTGCTCTGCACCTTGTTACCTACTCCTTGTCCTGTCATTTGTGTTGAATCCATAATTCAATCCTCCTAAAAATAAAATATTATTAAAATTTAGGAAGTCTCCAAAAATTAATTGTACACAATATAATAGCCCTGAGATTACTCTCAGGGCTTAACTACTATATCGTTTCTTCTTTCATCCAGACTATACTGTCGGTACTGGAATCTCACCAGTTCGGCCCTAAGGCTCGCGGACTTTACCGCCGGTCAGGAATTGAAAACCACCGTTTTCGCACCTTGCCCTGAAGATTTCCTATTTAATTGAGTACAATATACTACACTTTCCCCCGCAGTGCAACCCCTATTTGGGGACCGCCAACTTGTTACGCCTACAAGCCTACTGAATTCTCCGCTCATATATTATTCGCTTGAGAATTAGTAGAGCTTGCTGTCTACAAGTTGGCTCCTCCCGTGGCCTGAAAGTGTAGATATTTCCCTACCGCTTTTAGGTATGGGAGAGACGGACAAACACTATTCTAAGTAATCATCTGTCTTAAACTAGCTTTGTATTTATTACTATTTGCTTTGGAAGGAGCTTAGTAAAACAAAAAGAGATATTTGATATGGATTGGCAGCTGCCGCTAGGATGGCGGCAGCAGTGGTCACTTGAAACACGATGTTGAATGTGCCACGGTGCCAATACATACAAATATCTCTTTTTTAGTTTTACTTAGTGAATGTAGTAGCAAAAGTAATAATACAAAGACTAGTTAAGACTAGATGATTATGTAAACTCCATTGTCCGTCTCCCCCATACCTTTCCTACGCGTGCTCCTTGAGTGCGTAGGCGATGTTGATGGCGTGGTCGGCACATCGCTCCAGGTCGGTAACCATGTCGGAGAAGATTACACCGGCAACAGGTTCGCATTTGTTCTCCATGAGACGCTCTACGTGGTGGTTGATGAGCTGCTTCTCCTGCTTATCTACTTTCTTTTCAAGCTTTTCAATCTTGTCTAGGTTCTCGTAGTTTTCAGAAGTGAAAATATCGATGGCAAGCTCAACCTCTTCCATAGAGTTGTCAGCCATTTCCTTAAGTTCTTTGGCTGCCTTCTTTGAAAGCTTTGTCTTTTTATTCTTCATACGAGTTGCATACTCGATGATGTTTTCAGCATGGTCAGAAATACGCTCAATATCTGTAACTGCAATTGTGATTGCAGATATACGGCGAAGCATGGCTGGTGTAAGGTTCAGAGTTTGAAGCTTAACCATTGCATCCTGAATAGCGTGGTTGAGGATGTTAACTGTTTCCTCTCGCTGCTCTACATCCTCAACCTTTTCAGGTGAGTAGTCAAAGAAACAGTCGATAGCTTTTTCAAAGTTTTCAGCTGCGATAGCACCCATTCTGGCTGCCTCAAGCTGTGCCTGGTGAATAGCCATGTTTGGTGGCACATTGTTAACCTGAGTCATGAATACAAGCTGTCTGTCCTCTGCTGCACGAGTCTCCTCTGGAAGCTTTGGAATAAACATGTATGTAAGCTTAATAATGTAATCAGTGAATGGGAAGATAATACAAACTGCTAAAATAGCGAAGATTGTATGTGTGTTAGCTATCTGACGGGCTGGATCAGATGATGTAGACTGAATCCATGTCAGAAGTGGTGTTACATTTATAATAACTACAATTACAATTGCTCTTATTACATTAAACAAAAGGTTCAAAATAGCTGAACGCTTGCCGTTTCTGTTGGCTGTAAGGGATGCCAAAAGGTTTGGTGTAACTGAACCAATGGCTGCACCAATAATCAAGTAAACTGCTACATCGTAGTCCAATATTCCCTGCACGACGAATGTCTGGAAGATAACTGTTGCAGATGATGAGCTCTGAAGTAATGCTGTGAATGCAATACCAAATACAAGAGCTACAAATGGATTTGTTAATCCAGCAAGGAAGTTCTTAAACATTACTGAATTTGCAAGTGGTGCAATGGATGCTTTCATGATTGTGATACCCTGGAAGAGCATACCGAATCCCATAAAGAAAGAGCCTAAATGCTTAACAATATCTCTCTTCATGAAAAGATACATTACTGCACCAATAAACAAAATGAATGGTGTAAATGTAGCAATATTAAAAGCTGTAATCTGTGCTGTGATTGTTGTACCGATATTGGCACCTAAGATAACGCCGATGGCCTGTGAAAGCGCCATCATACCTGAATTTACAAAACCAATAACCATAACATCGGTTGCAGATGAACTCTGAACCAATACTGTCATAGCTATACCAACGATGACTGCTACAAATTTGTTTGTAGTAGCCTTCTCTAGAATAACCTGAAGATTATCTCCACAGCTGTTTTTTAAGCCTGTAGACATAATCGACATTCCGAAAAGAAATAGACCCACTCCACCAAGAAGTGATAATATCTCTGCTAAAGTCATTATTTTCTCCTTCTACCGTACTTTTCCTTCACGAAAAGTAAAATCCTTAATCCTTCTTTTTTTAGTCCTTGATAATCATAACATGTTAGAATGCCATTGTCTAAGTATTTTCTATGATACAAGTAAAATTTGTGTAAATTCAGATATAAGCCTTGATAAAAATACCGTCTTCACGATATTCCTCGGAAATAAGTTCACCTGTCTCTCTAATCTTTGCAATACTTCCAGCTTCTGTGTAAGGCACCAATCGCTCTATATATTCCTTATTTCCACGCATCAAAGTAGCAAGGATTTCTCTTACTTTATCCAGGCCTTTTCCTGTCTTAATTGAAGTATGTACTGTGTAGTCTGCTCTTAAATCGTGATAATCCAGCTCATCCTCAAGCTTATCTACTTTATTAAAAATAGTAAGAACAGGTTTGTCGCTAACTCCTAATTTGTCCAAAGTCTCATATACGATTTCCATCTGACGGTCCATCTGCGGATTGCTAACATCCACCACATGAATTATGAAATCTGCATATTTAGCTTCTTCCAATGTACTCTTGAAAGCATCCACCAAATGATGAGGAAGCTTTCTGATGAATCCTACTGTATCTGTGAGCAGAATCTTTTGATCATTGTCCAAAAGGAGCTCACGAGTGGTTGGATCAAGGGTCGCAAAAAGAGCATCCCACTCAAGGATGTTTGCATCTGTAAGTTTATTTAAAAGTGATGATTTGCCTGCATTTGTGTAACCAACAATAGCCGCTACAGGCACGCCATTTCTCTGGCGTTTTGAACGTGTAAGCTCACGATGATTTACCACATCATTTAACTCTTTTTTCAGCTGAGTAATGCGACCTGCAATAAGACGCTTATCCATCTCCAGCTTTTTCTCACCAGGGCCACGTGTTCCGATAGCACCACCGCCACCTGCTGCAGTACCACCCACACGAGACATGTTTTTGCCAAAGCCAGTCAATCGAGTCATCTCGTATCTAAGCTGTGCCAGCTCAACCTGAATCTTTCCCTCTGCTGTACCTGCACGGGCAGCAAAAATATCAAGGATAATAAGTGTTCTATCCATGACCTTTGTATCTAAAGCATCAGCAAGATTGCGCATCTGTGCTGGTGTTAATTCATCATCGCAAACAATACCTGTAGCCTCTGTCTCCCAGATTAAATCTGCGATTTCCTCAACCTTGCCAGAGCCCACATATGTGCCTGGGTTTCTACGCTCCAGATTCTGCATGATTTCGCCCACAACCTGAGCACCGGCGGTTTCACAAAGCTCTGCAAGCTCATGAAGAGAATCCTTAGCCTCTACCTCGTCCCCTTCATTAACTGATACAAGTATTACTCTTTCTATAATCTTTTCTGTATTTACCATTTAAAATCCTATCTTTTCAAAATCTCTTATAGTTACATTCTACAATGTTGTTTTATTTACTGCAATTTAATTGTTATTTTCTCATTGACTATATTCCCCGCAAGTGATATTTTTATATCGAATTAAATATTTTGCTAGGGGCGCATATGCTGAGAGGTGCTTGCACCGACCCTTAATACTTGAACTGGATAATACCAGCGTAAGGAAGCGATAGACGAATCTCCTAGCATTGATGTATGAAGGGAGATTTTTTTAATGATTAATCACATGTCTAACGAAAAAACAAAAATCACATTTTCTGCAAAGCAACTTGCTTTTTGTGCTGCTTCTATGGCACTTGCTTTTGTTTTGTCTAATATTAAGGTATTTAAATTCCCAACTGGCGGCTCAATTACATTACTTTCAATGCTCGTTGCATGCCTTCCTGGTTTTTGGTTTGGTCCTATTGTTGGAATTATCACAGGTGTTGCCTATGGATTGCTAAACCTCATTGTTGATCCTTACATTCTTTTCCCAGCACAGGTTATTGTTGATTACATACTCGCCTTTGGTGCTCTTGGATTATCTGGATTCTTCAAGGATTCTAAATATGGTCTTATCAAAGGTTACATCGCAGCTGTTTTAGGACGCTACGTATTTGCGGTAATCTCAGGATGGATATTCTTTGGTGAATGGGCTTGGGAAGGATGGAATCCACTAGCTTACTCACTTGCTTACAACGCAATCTACATCTTTGCTGAGGCTGCTGTAACACTCATCATTCTTTTCATTCCACCAGTAAGAGATGTTATGAACAGACTTAAAAATATGGCTACTGAATAATATATAAAACAAATGCGCCAAGGTTAATCCCTGGCGCATTTTTATTCTAACGTTGCTTTAATTTCTATTACTGTATTGATAGGTTCCCCACCGGCTTCCAAATCGTAATCAATTAAAAGATTGATTTCGGTATCCTTTTGCTCGATTACAAGACGCTTTGTGTGAACCACAATAGTCATCATGCCCATTGGTGTATTGTAAGCATTTCTAGTGCGAGCCCCTGGGGTAAACTCAAGCTTTGATTGAATGTCTCCTTTTTGAGTCAATGTAAGCTTGTTGTGTTCAAAGCTTATTAGACAATCTACCTTTTGACCCTCTGGCATAACTCGGCTATAGGAAAGGTATCGCTTACTACCTCTATCAATAAATGAACCCACATACTCCTCATTTGTAGTCTCTGATTCGTGGCCCATCTTTTGCTTGGAGCAAAGTTTAATATTACATTTTGTTCCTGTCATTATTTATTTCCAATCTATTTTTGTTCTCTAATTAATTCACGAACAGCATTTATCTGATTTGACAAATGAACATGCATTATATCCTTCAGGAAATCTACATCTCTTCTGTCGAAACCGTCAATGATAGATTTATGTTCAGATATAAGCTGCGCGTAAACAGATGGATTCTTTACATACTCGTAACGATATCTGTACATCTGCTCCCTTGCCGAATTGATGATATTTTCAAGCTTTGGATTTGCAGCTGCTGCATAAATCACATCATGGAATGCCTCATCAGCCTCCACAATTTTACGAACATCGTCAGTTCTGGTAGCTGCCTCAAATGCTTTCATAGCTTCCTTAAGCTCTACAAACTGAGCATCTGTCATTCTTTCACAGGCACATACCACAGCAAGAGCATCAAGTGCATCTCTTACTTCAAGTACATCCTGTAAATCTTTTTCTGTCATTTTAGCAACCTGGGCGCCCTTGCGAGGAATAGTAACAGCAAGCCCCTCATGCTCAAGCATTCTAATTGCTTCTCTGATAGGTGTACGGCTAACTCCAAGCTTTGTGGCTAAATGCATTTCCATTAGCCTCTCACCTGGCTTTAGTTCGCCCTTAAGAATAGCTTCGCGCAGGGTGTTAAACACCACATCGCGAAGTGGTAAATAATCATCCATTTGAAGTGTAAGATTTTCAGTCATTCTGTTTAAATCTCCTTATTTCATGTGTGAAACTAATTAATACTTGTTGTTAAAAAGTGTTGTGAGATAAAGCTGCTTTACTAGCTTGCTCTCAGTAAGTGCCTCCTTGGCTGCCTTTGCTGTTTTGTTGTCTTCAAAAAAGCCAAATACAGTAGGACCACTACCACTCATCATTGCGCCAACTGCTCCATGATCCAGCATGATTTTCTTTATATCAGCAATAACTGGATGTAGTGGAATTGTAACCTCTTCAAGTACATTTCCCATGTGGTTGCAAATGGCATGTAAATCCTGATTTTTAATATCTGAAATCAGCTGATCGATGTCTGGATGCTTAACATTGTCAAAGCATGAATCCAAAGATTCATATACCTGCTTTGTAGAAACTGAAATACCTGGCTTTGCAATAAGCACTGGGCACTTCACCATTGGTGAAAGTGGTGTGAGCACCTCTCCAATTCCCTCTGCCAAAGCTGTACCGCGCATAACACAGTATGGTACATCGGCTCCGATTTTCACGCCTCGCTCCATCAAATCTTTTCTGCTGAGATTCAAATCAAATAGTTTATTTATTCCAAACATTACAGCCGCTGCATCTGTGGAACCGCCTGCCATGCCTGCCGCAACAGGGATATGCTTTTCCAGGCTGATATGCACACCAGTGTGTATATCAAATTCTTCCATTAGAAGCTTTGCTGCCTTAATGCAAAGATTGTCATCGTTAACAGGAAGGAAGCGAAGATTGGTGCTCATGGTAACAGCATTCCCCTCCTGCTTCTTAATGCTGACCTTGTCAAAAAGATTGACTGTCTGCATAATCATTCTTACTTCATGATATCCATCGTCCCTGATTCCTGTAACATCAAGTCCGATATTTATTTTTGCTAATGCTTTAAGATCTATATTGTCCATTGAAAAGAAATTACTACTCCATTAAAATTTGTACTTGTGTGTATTTTGTACTTGATTGTTCTTTGTATTCAATCCTAATAAATTTTAACAAAGATACCACACTTTTACAAGAATTTTGTATTAAAATAAATACAATCTAATAATAAATATTTCTCAATTAGCATCCGATAATAAGAATAGGAAAAGGATTTCCATATGGTTTTTTTTATTCATGGCCACAGTAACAAGGAGGTTATTATTATGGAGTTAAGCACATTAAACAGCGTATCTTCTAATATAGCAGGTACCTATTCTAAGACTACAAATTCTGATGGTTCGGTTACAGAAACACTTGAATTCAATGCATCAAAACAGGAAGTCAGCGCATCAAAGTTTTCTGATGAAGCTGCTGTTTATGAAAAATCTGATGAACAATCACTAACAACAGACAACTACAAAAAGACAGATAGAACTGCTCTTATTCAGCAGTTGAAAGCTGACCAGGAAAAGATGATTAACAATCTTTTAGATATTGTTATGAAGACAATTAATGGTCAGGGAAGCACATTTGCTATTGCTACTCAGGATGATATGTGGAAATTCCTTGCAGAAGGTAAATTCACAGCAGACGAAGAAACAATTGCAAAGGCAAAGGAAGATATTTCCGAAGATGGATACTGGGGAGTTAACCAGACATCTGATAGAATTGTAGATTTTGCTATCGCACTTTCTGGCGGAGATACATCAAAGGCTGACATGCTCTTAGATGCTTTCAAGAAGGGCTACGAGCAGGCAACTGGAACTTGGGGCAAGGATTTACCAGACATCTCTTCTAAGACTTACGATGCTGTATTAGATAAATTTGAGCAGTGGAAGAATGGCGCCTACAAATCAGGCAATAATTCTTCGAATTCAGGCTCAGGATCGACAGGCGGAACATCCATCACATATATGGAAAACATTTCCACTGTAAGCTCATCTACATATATAGAGACCTAAAACAATCTTAAAATTAAATAAATCAAGGCTGGTCAAAATGACCAGCCTTTTTTAATGTACCTTTTACATAAATTATATTCTATTGTTTAGCTCTCTCATCCCAAACCTTTACATCAATGCCAACAACATCTGATGTGAATGGTGTGCCATCTCCTTTTTCGTAATGTATCTGGGCTTTTTTTACATACTTAAATCCAATGTATAAAAGTGGAATGTTGCAGTATGCAATCAGAATGTTTGCAAAATCTGATAAATCCCAAAGGGCACCTAAGTCCATTCCTACGATTGATGTAAGCATACCAAAGCAGATAACAATAATATCAAGTATACGAATTAC
Organism: Pseudobutyrivibrio ruminis HUN009; assembly: GCF_000703005.1. NCBI lineage: Bacteria > Bacillati > Bacillota > Clostridia > Lachnospirales > Lachnospiraceae > Pseudobutyrivibrio > Pseudobutyrivibrio ruminis. The sequence goes on from NZ_JNLH01000001.1 coordinate 252,564, forward strand.
ATTTATAAACACCTTGCTTCTGCTGATTCTGTTTGCACAGATTTCTGAGAAGGACATGAAGCCTAACAAGCAAGTGAATGCAAAAAGTCCAAAGCAAAGTGAAATAAGAAGGGTTACTACTACGTTGAATGCTGTGCCTGGTGTAAGCTCTGCTGCTGAGGCAAGATACTTTGGAAGCTTGCCAAGCTCGAACCATGCTTCACCTGCATCTGTAAGCCATACACGACCCATGATTACGACAAAGCCTGTGAGTGTACAAATAACAATTGTATCAAGGAAAACTCCTATTGCCTGAACACAGCCCTGGTCACATGGATGCTTTGCATCTGAAGCAGCTGCTGGCATTGTTATTGTACCTTGACCTGCCTCATTAGACATAAGTCCACGCTTTACACCCTGCATAAGTGCAATTCCAAATGCTCCGCCAAAAACTGCTTCTGGCTTGAAAGCCTCTGTAAATACTGCGTAGAAGAACCATGGAATTCTTGTAAAGTTAATGACAATAAGTATTACAACAGTTAACACATAAACAATTGCCATGATTGGAACAAGTACATCAGTAACCTTTGAAATCTTTTTTGTTCCACCAAATGAAACTGAGATAGTTGCAATGATAACGATTACAAAGCCAATCCAATATACAGCATGTGTGGTTGGAAGCTCCTGTCCGCTAACGATACTTGCTATCTGCCCCATTGCAGAGACTGTGTTAAATCCCTGTGCTGGGAAGCAAAGCAATGCATAAATAATATACATAAGTGATAATACAACACCAACTATTGCAGAATTCTTTATAAGTCTGCGTCCATAGAAGGCCATACCACCTACATATTCATCATCTTTTCTCTCTTTAAAAATCTGAGAAAGTGTAGACTCTACAAATGCTGTAGACATTCCAAAGAATGCAGAAATCCACATCCAAAGAAGTGCGCCAGGACCGCCTACTGAAACAGCTCCTGTAACACCAAGGATATTTCCAGGTCCTACTCGCATAGCAGTTGAAAGGAAGAAAGAAGCAAGTGGTGAAATACCAGTCTTTGCCTTGCTGGTCTTTAAAACTTCTATTCCTCTCTTAAACTTTCTGACCTGAATAAACTTTAGTCTGATTGAAAAATAGATTCCTGAACCAATCAAAAGAATAATTGCCAGTGAAAAGTTGCCCAGAATAGGTATATTTGCATACCACTCAAAATTTGTTGGGAAATCCCAGAATAAATCGGACACTACCTGTATTTTGCCACAGACAGTGGTAATGATATTTAAAATTGTTTCCATCATTTATCCTCCCTATAGTTACATAATATCTTTTTTATCTCTATACAACAATAGTCAAGTCTATGTATATAATTATCTACATTGGTGTGCCAACCTCAATCAAATTGCCATCTAGATCATAAAAACGCACAACCTTTTGTCCCCAACTATGTGTCATTAACTTATTTACATATATAGTATCAGGATACAACTTTTCCAGCTTTTCAATAAAAGCCTCAATATCCCTTTCTTCAAAATATAGTTCGCAGGAATTGTTTCTATGAACTATGTCCTTATTAATAAAACTGTTCCATATCTTCTCATCCTGAAGAACCAAGCCTTCTGTCAGAATCATATTTCCATCATTATCTAGAAGCATATCCAGTCCAAACAAATCATGATAGTACTTCTTTGAAGCTTCTATGTCTTTTACTACTATGAGTACGTTTCTTAATTTCATAATATCTAGCACCCTTTTTACATTTAATATATTGCAGTTAAGTTTATTTTCTTGTTTTAAAATTTCACTTAACTTGATTTCCCTACTTGGCCCCAAATTGTTAAGTGAATTTATAAAAGTAAACTTTTCCACTTAAAACTCTAACTGCCGGTTAAGTTTATTTTGGAAAATATTATTTTCACTTATATTTTTGTCTAAAATTCTTTAGTCACTTAAGTGAAAAATAAAAGTCTCATTTCACACTTAACTTTTTGTTAAGTTTATTTTCAGCATTACACATTTCACTTAACTTATCTAAATACTTTGAGACAAATGCATTGATTTTTTAAGTGATAATTCAAAAATTACGTATTTCACTTAACACACCTCTCCAATTTTAAGTGAAAACCAGGATTTTATAATTCCCACTTAACAAAGCTCCACTAAAGCTCCCCAAAAACTCCACTAAAGCTCCCATAGCTGAGTCAAAGCTGTAAAGTGAATAACCAAAATCAATATTCTACACTTAAACAAGGCCCATCACTACCTACATATAATCTGATTACGGCCTGTTTCCTTGGCTTCATATAGATTGTCATCGGCGCGCTTCAAGGTTTCATCTGTGGTTTCACCTGGGACAAGGGCGGTAAGGCCAAAGCTCATAGTGATTTGACGATCTGTGTCTGGAATATAAATAGTGCGAACCTCATCCATAATCATAGAAAGCTCTCTTTTTGCTATATCCAACTCACGGTTTTCAAAAATAAGCAAGAACTCCTCGCCACCCCAGCGGGCTGAAAAACCTTTGCCAACCATGCCGGCCTTCAGTTTGTCTGCTACTGATTTAAGAATCACATCACCCATTTCATGTCCATAGGTGTCATTAACCTTTTTAAAGAAATCTATATCTGAAATACATACGCAGTACTTGTTTCCCATTTCTACTGCCTTCACTCTGATGTCCTCAAGCTTCTTATCAGCGGAGCGACGATTATTTAACTCGGTAAGAGCATCATATTCTACAAGCTTTTTCAATGCCCCTGCCATGCGTTTTCCATCTGTGGCAAGATGCTTTATTTCATCATCTTTTGCTATGAGTTCTCGTGGCATTTCAAAATCAAATTCTCCACTTGCAAGGCGGTTCATGTATTTGTCCATTTTAAAAATTCTACCTGCCAGCTTATTGCCTTCATGAACCATAATGAATCCAAAGAAGACTGCTACCACAATACATATGCCAATAATAGGAAGAACGTATTTGAAAACCTCTTCTTGAACATCTTCCGCTGAACGACATACAGCAATCATACCAATGACTTTATTTTTATCATCCTTTAAGGCTGTATAGTATGCAAAACTCTTCTTATCATATACAACCACATTATCATAGAATACACTTTCACCAGTTTTCAAAACTTCATTTTTAACAACCGCTGCAGCCTTGGTGCCCATAGCACTGTTACCATCATCATCATGAAGCGTTGTAAGAATTCTAGTGTCCTCTATAAAAATAGATACATCGATATCAAGAAAATCAGACATGGTTGCTATAAGAGTGTCTTCTCCATTGAGCTTTTGTTCGCCCTTATAAATCTCTATTTCCCCTTCTTCGCCTGTTTCTTCTATTCTATAATCGCCAACATAAAATTCATCAAAAACAAAGCCTATCAATTCTGCATCATGAATAAGTTCGTCTTTAATTTGATTAGTGATTGACGCTCTTACAATACTTACGCTTGTCACAATAATTGCCACGGTAAGCAAGATTACTGGTACCAGCGTCATTGTAAGCATCTGCTTTTTTAAACTATCTTTAAAATCACTTTTAACCATGTTTTTCTCCTCTAAAAAACATCAATGTCAAATATATAATACTTCATTTTCAGGAGAAATAATATGAAATTACAGTGAATAAACATGAAAAAAGCAGGCACAGAACGCACCCGCCTTTTCCATGTTGAAGGATTTTGTTAGAAAAAGAAAGTTACTTATTGCGGCGTGCCTTAACTAAGGCAAATACCGACTGAAGGATTATGAAAATACAAAGGAGTGCTGCCGTTGCTATGTTTGCCCAGCTAGAAAGGAGCTTTCCGTTTGTATTAACTAGTACTGTAATTGTACCGTTGATGAGAACACCGAAGAGTGAACCGATTACGTTTCCTACACCACCTGTAAGAAGTGTTCCACCAATAACGGCTGATGCAATAGCATCCATTTCAAGGCCCTTTGCCTGGTTAACTGAACCTGACATTGTGTTCAAGCAGTAGAGAATACCACCGATCGAGCAAAGGAATGATGAAAGAATGTGTGAAAGCATTCTTGTCTTTTTAACATTCAAGCCCATCATTGTTGCTGATGTCTGGTTGCCACCAACAGCATAAAGATTACGTCCAAACTTTGTGTACTTTAACATCAAGAAGATAAGTACAAGTACAACAAGGGCAATAACAACTGTTGGTCTCATGTAAGGAACAACTACCTTACCATGTTTATTAACCTTTCCAAGGAACTCTGGAAGATTGATTTTTGAGTTTGCCCATGCATAGAATACTGGGTTGTCAGCCTCTGTAATAGAAATCTGGCCTGAGCAGATAACTGCTGTCATACCTCTTCCAAAGAACATTCCTGCCATGGTTACAATGAATGGCTGAATCTCTAGATATCCAACCAAAAATCCCTGAACTGCGCCAAATACAAGGCCAATTACAAGAACAAGAATTACCATTGGAACAGCACCCATGTGCCATTCTGTCATACCATAAACAAGTAGCATACAGTCCATGGCGATAACTGAACCAACTGAAATATCAATTCCACCTGTCAACATAACACATGTCATTCCACAGGTTACGCAGATAAGACCAGCATTGTTGATAAGGATGTTTAGGAATGTCTGTAAGTTTCCAAAACCTTTATCCTGATAAATCAGGCAGCCTACAATATACATAAATATGAAGAGGCCGATTGTGATAAATATTAAAACTGTATTTGGATCTAATTTTCTTCTCGTCTTCATTATGCTGCCTCCTTTATGTGAGCCTTCTGGGCCTTCCTTGCTGCCATGTAGGCTTTGAATGCAGGAGCCTGCACTACTACGATTATGATAACGATGATTGCCTTAAACACTGGAGCCTTATCAGTTGAAACACCCATAGCAAGAAGTGTTGTTGTGATTGCCTGGATTGTGTATGCACCAATGATTGAACCAGCAAGGTTAAATTTACCACCGCCAAGTGAGTTGCCACCAAGTGCTACTGCAAGGATGGCATCCAATTCGTAGTTAAGACCAATGTTGTTTGAATCTGCTGAGTAGATTCTTGATGAAGCTACAATACCTGCGATACCAGCACAGATACCACAAACAAGGTAGCAAATAAAGCAAATTACATCTGAGTTGATACCAGAAATTCTAGCTGCTCTGCTGTTGATACCAACTGACTGGATATAAAGACCAAGTGCTGTCTTTTTCAAAAGTATAGTTACAATTAAGATTACTAAAGCTGCCACAAATACTGGTGTAGGTATTGGACATCCCGGAAGGAAGTTACCTAAATATTTGTAAGGCTCATATCGTATATACGTAATCTGGTTGTTGCAAAGTAACAAACCGATTGCTCGTGCCGCCGTATATAAAATCAATGTTGCAACCATTGGTTGTATCTTTAGTTTGGATACCAGGGCACCGTTCATTGCACCGCAGACACCACCCATAAGTACACCAAAAAGCATTCCGACTCCCATTGGAACCATCAGCTCATTTACTGAGTTGTTTCCATATCCTGCAAGTAACATACAGCAGCTACATGCTGATAATGACATTACTGAACCAACGGAAATATCAGTACCTGCAGAAACTGCAACTACAAGTGTCTGTCCTACTGCAAGAATTGCGATTTCTGAACCACGATTCAAAATATCAATTAAACGTCCAAACAAAACACCATCCTGTATCTTGATTGAAAAGAATGCAGGGCTCTTAATCAAGTTGATAAGCAAAACCAAAATCATACAGAAGATTGGTAGGAATAGTGGTTGTTTTGTTAATTTCTTAAAGTTTTCCATTATTCTGCACCTCCTGCTATGGCTGCCATAACTGTTTCTTGGTTAAGATTTTCAGTAATTTCTCCAACCTGGGCGCCATCGCGCATTACGTACATTCTTGAACATGTACGAAGCATTTCTTCAATTTCAGAGGAAATAAATACAATGCTCATTCCCTCTTCTTCCGCAAATTTCAAAGCCAACTTCTGGAACTCTGTCTTTGTTCCGATATCAATACCTCTGGTTGGCTCATCCAAAATTAAGAAATCAGGATGTGTGCATAACCATCTTGCAAGGATAACCTTTTGTTGATTACCACCTGACAACTGGTTAATAGGAGTTTCGCGAGATGCTGTCTTGATTTGAAGCATATCGATAAACTTGTCTGCAAGTTCATTTTGTTTTGCAACTGGAATCTTTTTGAACATTCCGTTTCTAGCCTGAAGGGCAAGAATTATATTCTCCCTTACTGAAAGGTCGCCTATACAGCCGTCTGCCTTTCTATCATCTGGCAAATATCCCATACCTGCTTTGATTGCATCAAGAGGCTCTTTTACATTGAGATTTTTGCCGTTCATTTTCAGAGTACCAGTTTGAGCTTTATCAGCACCGTAGATGCAACGAACCATTTCTGAACGACCAGATCCCAAAAGTCCTGTAACGCCAACAACCTCACCTTTCTTGATTTCGAAATCAAAAGGCTTGATTGTTCCCTTATGACTAAGGCCTTTGGCTTCCACTACAACTTCATCAGATGTGTGTTCTGTCCCTTCCTTTTTGATGGATGCCAGATCATCGAAATCCTTACCAAGCATTGCCGCTACAAGCTTGACACGTGGCATCTCCTCAACTGTGTACTCTCCTGCAAACTCGCCATTTCTGAGAACAGTGATGGTATCACACACCTCATATACCTGCTCCAAGAAATGAGTTACAAATATTATTCCAACTCCCTTTGCTTTCAAGTCACGCATTACCTTAAAGAGCTTTTCTACCTCGTTATCATCAAGTGATGATGTTGGCTCATCAAGGATTAGAACTTTACAATCCATATCTACAGCTCTTGCAATAGCTATCATCTGCTGGATTGCAAGAGAATAATTTTCAAGAGCAATAGTTACATCAATATTAATTTTCAAACCATCCATTATTTCCTTGGCTCTCTTGTTCATTGTTCGCCAATCGATGGTTCCAATTTTTGTTTTTGGCTCGCGGCCGATAAATAAATTTTCTGCAACAGTGAGGTTTGGACAGAGGTTTACTTCTTGGTAAACTGTTGCAATGCCCTTTTCCTGGGCTTCTAATGTTGAATGATTAACTACAGGTCCATCAACTCCAGCTACGTGGATTTCACCTGCATCAAGAGAATATACACCAGTCAACACCTTAATCAGTGTTGATTTTCCCGCACCATTTTCTCCCATCAGTGCATGTATCTCTCCCTTTCTGAGAGTAAACTGTGCATGATCCAAAGCTTTAACTCCGGGAAAGGACTTAGAGATATCTCGCATTGTAATCAACAAATTTTCATCCATAATTCTTCAACCTTTCCTTTTAAATAAAGGGGAAGGAATTGCCCTTCCCCTATGAAAACTACATGTTAATACGATTTAGTAGCTTGCCTGTGATGCTGCGTCTGTTACAACTACAAGATCTTCTGTAACTTCCTCACCAGCATTGTTTGTGTATGTGATGCTTGAAAGGATATCCTCAGCAACATACCATGGCTCTGTCATGAATGTCTGCTTTGCAACTGTCTCACCAGCCTCAAGCTGCTGTACGATATCTGCACAATACTCGCCCTGAAGTGGGTAGCACATGAAGTCTGCATTGATGTCGCCTGACTGTACATACTCAAGACCAGCCTTGCAAGCATCGAAAGAAATAAGGATAACGTCTTTGTCTACACCATAAGAAACACCAGCTGCCTTCATAGCGTCCATAGCACCAAATGCTTCGTTATCGTTCTGGCAAACAACTACGTTGAACTTGCCTTCATAAGACTTGCAGTATGATTCCATAACCTGCTGTCCACCATCCTGTGTGAAGTCACCATCCTGTGAATCAAGGATTGTCCAACCTTCAGCATCAGCGATCTTCTTAAATCCATCTGTACGTCCGATCTGAGCAGATGAACCATTAGAACCTTCGATTACAAGGATGTTGAGATCTGAGATACCCTTAGCTGCTGCATAATCCTTTAACCATGTACCAGCTGCAAGACCTTCGTTCATGAATTCTGAACCAACCCATGAAACATACTTGTCTGAATCATCAATTGTTCTATCGATTACGATTACTGGAATACCAGCATCCTCACACTCTGTAAGAACTGTGTCCCAACCTGTTGAAACGATAGGATCAATTACGATGTAATCAACATCATCCTGGATGAACTGACGAACTGCTTCGATCTGTGTTGCTGAATCATTATCGCAATCAACGAACTGGAGGTCATACCCATTCTCCTCTGAGAATGCTTCCTGTACTGAGTTTGTTGAAGCTGTACGCCAATCTGACTCATGACCAACCTGTGCGAATCCAACTGTGATTAAATCACCGCTTGCTGCTGCATCATCACTTCCAGCATCCTCTGTTGTCTCAGCTGCAGCTGTGTCAGATGATGTATCTGTTGAAGCTGTGTCTGATGCGCCACCACAAGCTACCATTGATGTAGCCATAAGGCTTACGAGCATTCCTGCTACTATTCTTTTTTTCATAAGGTTTTTCTCCTTCCTTCTCCTTAACCAGGCCCCTTATTCCTGGTTGTTATTTATTTTCTATAATTAATTTAGCAAAGGTGAAAAATAGCAACAATAAAATTACCCTAATTTAAAGGCTTTCTAAGAATGCGATAGTACCAATATTTTAATATTCAATATTTCCCATACCAATTCACAAACATTTCCCTGTTCTTCGTTTTTACAGTGAAATTTTTTTGAAATAAATGTGGAAAATTTATGATTGGTATGCTTTCACTATTGATAAATTTCATACCAATTTTCATTGATATATGTTAGAATTTTTATAGATAACGTGGAAACTCTTATGATTAAAGGTGAAATTTTATGATTCCAAAATATATTTCATTAAAAAATAAATTAAACAATGACATATTGAAAAATAAATACCCGATCGGCTCAAAGCTTCCCACTGAGGTAGAATTGGCAAAAGAATATAATGTCAGCCGTTCCACTGTAAGACAGGCCTTAGACCTTCTGGTAGAACAGGGAATCATCGACAAACATTGGGGTAGCGGAAACACGGTAATCGCCAAAAGTGACAATTCCAAAAGCAAAACTGTAATGGTATTGCTTCCAAACAATAAGGATTCTGTTTTTTCTGATGTATATGCTGATATCAGTTCCATGCTGATGAAAAATGGTTTTGAAGTGGAGTTTCACAGTACTCAAAACAGCTATCAGCTTGAGCGCCAGTACCTTCAGCTTCTTATAAACGATATTTATGCAGGGCTGATTATTATGATGGCTCGTTCTAATTTTCCATCCACAAATGCCGATTTGCTTCAGCTTCAATGCAAACGCCAGCTTCCTATCGTTTTTATAGATAATGCACCTTCAACTATCTATAATCCTGTAATTATCTCTGTAGATAATTACGGTAGAGGCTACCAGATGGCCCGTCACCTTATTAATCGTGGTCATAAAAAGCTTGGCGGTATTTTTATTAATGACAATTATTCTTCCATCCAGGCATTTTCTGGTTTCACTGATGCTGTCCGCGACGCCAATCTTGAAATAATGGATAACAGTTTTCATTTTTGTAACTACCACGATCCACAGGGTGTCAACTCACGAACCACTGCCGGCATCAATCGATTTTTAAAATATGCCTATGATACAGTATCAGCTGTTTATGTGGACGATCCTAACATCACCGGAGATGGCACATTTCCAATTTTTACATCTAGCCTTACTCCATCCAAATCATTGGGCAAGGAATGTGCTAATGCAATCATGGAAATAAAAAAGAATGGCAACAGCAAATCTGTCACCATTCCATTTAAGGCTAATTAATATTTTCTATTTTGGATATAGTCCTCTGTCAATTCATCAGGTGTAAAGGTATTTTCATCAACATAAGTTATTTTAGGAACCGTCTTTCCCTGATTTAGCATATTAACTATGTTGTACAAATATGGCCCCTGCAGAGGATTACATTCCACTACAAAATTTATCTGACCATTCATACAAAGCTCCAATGCATTTCTTGTAGCATCAAAGGAAACTACGGTAATTTTACTTCCCACACCATATTTCACACCAGCTTCATTAAGCGCTGCGATGGCGCCCATTGCCTCTTCATCGTTTTCGCAATAAAGCACATCAATATCACTTGGATTTACTTCCTCCAATGTGTTCTCCATTATCTCTCTGGCTTTAGCTTTGGTAAACTCACCACAATCTTCCGCAACGATGTTCCAATTAGTATGTTCCTCCATAGCTTTTTCCAAAGCCTTCGATCTACCTAGCTGGGCCGATGACTCCAGTGTTCCTTGAATGTGGACTATATTTAAATCCTCAGTCACCCCATCACCATCAGAATCATACAACTTTTCCAAATATGCTACTGCAGCTTCTCCCTGCGATTTAAAATCTGAGCCAACGAATGCTGTGTATAAAGCTTCATTTGATACATTTACATTTCTATCGCAGATAATTACAGGAATGCCTGCCTGCTTGGCCTCTGATAAAACAGTGTCCCATCCCGTTTCCACTATAGGACTAAGAATGATGTAATCCACGCCTTGCTGGATAAAAGTACGAATATCGCGAATCTGATTATCCTGCTTTGACTGGCCATCCTTATAAATCAGCTTGTAACCCTTCGTCTCTGAAAAAGATTCTTTGACTGAATCAGTAAGCGCCACTCTCCATGCTGATTCTGCACCTGGCTGAGAAAAGCCCACCACTATTAAGTCCGAGCTTTCATCCTCTGCCTCCTCAGTCTTTTTTGAGGCTCCGCAGCTGATAAAAGTTGCCATGACTATACAAGCCAATATAAAGCTTAAAACCCTCTTTTTTCTAAACATTGATTATCCCCTTCTCATCATGCTTTTGTTTTGGAATGACTACAGTGATTGTGGTTCCAACTCCCTCTGTGCTGGAAATTGTAAGTCCATATTCCTCGCCAAACAAAAGCTGCACTCGCTCGTGAACTGTGCGAAGACCAAATCCTATCTTTTCCCCATTTACGATTGCAGCCCGCATCTCCTGCAATCGTTCTTCCGTCATGCCCGCACCATTGTCCTTTACTACAAGCTCAATTTTGTCATCCAAATCCACCGCTTCAACTTTTATTGAGCCCTTCTCGCGCTGAAGCTTTATTCCATGATAAATACTATTTTCAACAAGTGGCTGAAGTGTAAGCTTTGGAACTGAGTACCCATAAAGACTTTCAGGTATATTTACCTGATAATCCATTCTATCCTGATATCTGGTTTTCTGAATTGCCAAATAGCTGAGGACATGCTTTTCTTCCTCTTGAAGAGAGATGATATCCTTTCCTCGGCTTAAGCAAAAACGGAAGAAATCAGAAAGATCACTAACCATCTTTATACTCTCTTCTTTTTTATCAGCCTCGATTAACCAGATGATTGTATCCAAAGTATTATACAAAAAATGAGGATTAATCTGAGCCTGCAAAAGTTCAAGCTCTGCATGTCGCTTTCTTCGCTCAGCCCTCTTATTTTCCTGAATAAGAGTATTTAGCTTTCCAACCATCTCCTCAAAACCATCTGACAGAGTTTGTATTTCTGCCTGGGCTGCATCAACAGGAGTCTTTGGTTCAAAATCTCCATTTGTAATATCGTTCACTCTGCCTGCCAACTTCGTAAGAGGTGAGGTGATGGCTTCAGTAGTCTTTGCAACATAAAAGATAATAAGAAATACCACTATTACAAACACCGCAACTGTTCCTATAAGGATGTACTCAACCTGTGTGGTAATCTCTTCCTGAAGCTCACTAAGATGAACTGATTCATAATATAAATAATCATACATGTATGTCTGAATCAAATCTGTCAGAATGTAGATATTGTTTTCCAGCTGAGTCATTCCCTCATCATAGGTTTCAGCATTATCCACCTCTTCCATTCTGGTTTCCAAGGTTATGCACAAATCTCGCACCGATTCTATGGAATCAATACTGTCTTTTTCTGTGGTTTGCTCCAAAAGCCGCTCCGCCAACTCCCTGGCTTTTTCAACCTCTTCTGTTGGCTTTCCATCTGCATAGGCACTATCACTAACGTAATAGAACATCTTTAAATCTACATCACTTTTGAAATCCTGGTTGAATGCAGATGCAGCTGTAACATTATGAAGAATTGTTCTGTATTGAAAAGCATTCCAACATAAGAGACCTATGAGTACCGCAATTACGATACTCATAGGTACAATAATAACCACTATTAACCTTCTAAGCATGACGCTCATTGAAGGCTTTTGCTTTTTGTTTGTCACTTCAACACTCATACTCCCTGCCCTTTCGCTCTGAATTCCTTAGGGCTAATTCCATAAGTTTTCTTGAAAATATAGCTAAAGTAATGTGGGTCCTTATAGCCCACCTTTTCTGCAACTGCAGAGGTCTTCTCTTTTGTATTTAAAAGCAATTCCTTGGCATGCTCCATACGCTTTGATGTAATGTATTCAACAAAGGTAGTTTTATTTTCTCTTGAGAACATTGCAGACAAATAGCTAGGAGAAATATTTATTTCTTTCGCCACCTCATTAAGGCTCAAGCTAGAATCACAGTAATGCTCGTTTACATAATTAATTGCCGCAGAAAGCTGTGACTTTGACTGGTTGCCTACCAAATCCTTTCTCTTTGCAATAGCTGCTCTAAACATATCCGAAACAACATTCAAAACTGTATCACTTGTAACCTTTTCCAAGTTTCCTCTTGTGCTTGAATCCAAAACATTATCTGAATCAACTCCAAGCTTTTTCAGATAATCACAAACGCACATGTACATAGTCATAGCAAAATATTTACAGAATATGCTAGAGCTCAACGCACTTTTCGTCTGCTGATTTACTATGTTATCAAGGAAATCGTCTATCTCAGATTCGCCGGCGTTTTCAAGGAAAAGCATAACAAGTCGCTGGTCGATTGTGTTTGCACTATCCTCGCCAAATGTGCGCATAGACTCTACATCCTGCTCTGTGAAGATATGACCATCCGGATTAATAAATCGACAGCTAAGTCGTTTGTTTGCTTGCTGACATGCTTTTGCAAACTCCGACAGTCTAGTTATCACACCACTTTGTGCCAAATACCAATGTATTTCATCATCATAGACCATACATCTACGATTGATATTTTCTATTAAATTAGTTGTATTACTTTCGATTGTGGATTCATCGCCCTTAACAATAATCGCATAGGTATCCATATTCCAATGGAACACAATGTATTCTGGGCAGCATTTTAGATACTGCATCAGCTGTTCTGACAAACGAGCCATGTGCTTTGAATACACCGGTGCTGTATGCATTCCTGTCATTGGGGTAAAATCCAAAAGAACAAGGTTGTAATGAGTAGTATCTAGAGAAAGACCAAGCTCCTCCGACTTCTCATAAACCTCAGATACGGACATAGTTCCACTAACCAGCTGATTAAAAAATCTGACTCTGGCGAACTGTTCATATTCCTGACTTTCCGCTTTGAATTGATCTAGATATTTGTCTCGCTCATTTTCTTTATCCAGCTTTGATTTGGCATCGTTCATAACATCCCCAAGCTTATCCTTTGTGATAGGCTTTAAAAGATAATTATCTACGCCAATGCTGATTGCCTCCTGGGCATAAGAAAAATCATCGAAACCACTGATGATAATGATTCTTGTATTAGGAAGTTCCTTTTTAATCATTTTGGACAGAGAGATTCCGTCCATGAAAGGCATCCTGATGTCTGTGATTAACACATCAGGCTTTGTCTGCCTAATAAGAGGTAATGCCACCTCCCCATCGGCGGCATCACCAACATATGCAAAGCCATATTGCTCCCATGGGAAGCTGGCCTTTAATCCGTCTCGAATGACAATCTCATCCTCAACTAAAAAAACACTATACATTATTCCCCATATCCCCTAAACTTTACTGCTCTGCTTTGTTCTTTAAATACTCTGAAATCATGGCGTACAAGGCGTCCGCTGTTGCCTCTACACCCATAAGCGAGCTATTCACGCATAAGTCATATCCTCTACTGTCACCCCATTTCATTTTTGAATAGTAGTTGTGATATGCCTTACGTTTTTTATCATGTCTGAACATCTTTGCTTTGGCTTCAAGTCTGTTGAGTTTATACAAACGACAGATACGTTCTGTCTTTGCCTCCTCTTCACCTCTAACGAAAATAGAAATAAGTCCAGGAAAATCTCTCAATACATTTTCTGAACAACGTCCAACTACAACAAAGCTTTCTCCGCTTTCTGCCTTGTTTCTGATGAAGTCGAACTGAAGCTGTGCGATTTGATCCTGCACACTTGAAGAATGTCCCCTAACTGTCCTGGTTAATCCCTGACGCTTGGTTTCTTCGTGCTTGTGAAGCTCCTCAGCATCTATACCATTTCTTTCCGCCATTTGATCAAGCATGTTGCGGTCGTAAAGTGGTACATTAAACTTTTCCGCCAATCTGGAAGCAATTTCGTGTCCACCGCTTCCATACTCTCTACCTACTGAAATAATAAACTGCCCCATAAGTTTCCTCCTTCAGTATTGATTTATACTTATATTCTAATTGATTCAAGCAAAGAAGTCGAGTTTATAAGCTTTAGAAATATCTTACAAAAATGTTAATCATAGATACTGCAAGAACGATGATTGTTCCTGGAACTAGCTCCTTACAGTATGTAGCCCAGCTGATAGGAAAACCTTCCTTACCTGCTGTAGAGATACCAACAACATTTGCGCTGGCACCGATTGGCGTCATGCTTCCACCGATATCTGTTCCGATTGCAAGTGTCCATGCCATTGTAGACAAATCAACACCTGTAGTTGCCGCCAGTGTTCTGATAACAGGAATCATTGTTGCTGAGAATGGAATGTTGTCGATGAATGCTGATGCAAAAGCACTTACCCAAAGGATAATTGCAATCATAAGATAAGCATTTCCACCTGATACCTTTGCAATGAATTCTGCAATAACAACAAGTACACCAGTCTCCTCAAGACCACCTACTACAATAAACAATCCAATGAAGAATAATAATGTGTGGTAGTCAACTCTCTTAAGAAGAGTCAATGCCTTGCGACCTGAAGTTGCAAGTGTGATGATTGCAATAAATGTACCGATGAATGCTACTGTAAGTCCTGTTGTAGCATGTGTAACAAGTAATACAATTGCTGTTGCAAAAATGATAGTACTTGTTAAAAACTCTTTCATGTTATCGATTTTAATTTCAACATCGATAGTTGCTGGATCAACTTTGTCTGCTGGATCCTGTAATCTATTTCTCATTGTGAAATAGAAATAGAGAACGATGATAACAAGTGAAACTGCACCAATTGCACCTGTGTTCATTACGAAATCTGAAAATGAAAATCCCAATGATGTACCAATGATAATGTTTGGTGGATCTCCACACATAGTGGCACTTCCGCCTAGGTTGGCACAAAAGATTTCTGCCATGATAACTGGAACTGGGTTGAACTTAAGTGTTCTAGCCAATCTGATAGTAACTGCTGCAAGGAACAAGATTACTGTAATTGAATCGATAAACATTGCAAGTACAGATGAAAGAATCATAAATGCAACGAATATTCTAACTGGCTCAAAGTGGGCAAGCTTTGCAATCTTGAGACAAAGCCAATCAAAGAATCCTGCTTCTGCCATTCCTTCAACCATGATCATCATTCCCCAAAGGAAAATGATTGTAGCCCAGTTGACGCCTGAAGTCTGCTCCGCAGATTCTCCTGCTTCATACCAAAAAGATGGTTTGAAAATACCTCCTATCGCCAGAGTGTTAACAAATGCCTCTACGCTTCTCATTCCAACACCAAAAACAAAAATGCTGGTCAAGGCTCCGCAGCCAAGAGTAACGTAATGCTTAGGAAATCTATCCCAAACAATAAGCACAAACATAGAAATAAAAATTACTATAGCTAGTACTTCTGCTAACATAAAATACTCCCTTTCTTTAATTAAAATAAATAAAACTCGTGGACAATATATTATTGTCCACGACATTTTTTATTTTATATTAGGCTGTATTTTTTTTAAAGTAAAAAATGCTAATTTATAGCGTTTTCCATCAGCTTTTTCATTGATGCTGAATTCTTTATAGTACCCAAAATATTAATAACGGCCTGTTGTAATTCTCCAAGTGCAAGATATGCACCTCTATCAATACCTTTATAGGTAATCAGTCTGCTTCCGTCATCCTGTGTTTTTATACTGCAGAGACCTTGCTTTTCAAGTGATAATACCTTTTCACTTATCTGAGCATCAGCAACGACTACTGTTGATACTTGCGCATCGCCACTCTTGTCCAAAAGGAATGACCCCCATTTTTCGTATGTAATCATTGGCTCATTATAAACATAATTCTTGTTTACAACAGTTACATATCCATCTGCCTCAAATGTAGGAGCTGTTTTAATCATTGCTTCAAGAATATGATCTGGATCGAAGCCAGGCATAATCAAATCACAACCTGCATGCAAATCATAAGCCTTTTCTGATTTAGAAGCCCAATCTGAAAGTACCATTCCAGTAGAACCCCAGTCGCTTTTAATAATATCTGTATTCAATCCTCTTTGGGATGAAGCATAAAGTCCATTAATCTTGTTACCAGAATTTAACAGACCTGCTGGTGCAGCTACCATTTGGCAAGCAGAAAATGGGCGAAGATAAAGTTCGCCAAAAGCCTGTCTTGATACATTAATATTTACATCCGAAGTACCACTTTCCTGATTATAAGTGGCCACATTCTTCATAATGACATCTCGGCCTTCATATCTCTTAACGCCAATAACAAATCCCGCGCCAAGTATTCCTGCAAGGGAAGGGTCCTCAGAATAAAATTCATAGGCTCTATTTCTCATAGGATTTCTGTGAATATTAAGAGCTGGTGCAATACAATAATCTATATTGTAGTATTCCATCTCCCTTCCATACACTCTACCCATACGAACCATTGCAGACATATCCCAGGTTTGGGCCATATTCATAGGCGAAGGAAAACATGTACATGCCACCCCTTCGATTCTTAAACCTGATGGCCCATCAGCAAATGTTACCCCTGGAATACCAAGTGTAGTTGCAAACTGTGATGTGGTTCTTGCGGATATTCCAAGCTTATTCTTTTCATGAATAATATCAAAATTGAAACGATTCTCGCTTTCTACTTTTGACTCGCCACATTCGCCAGCCACTATGCAGGCTAATACTTCCGGTGATAATGAAGAAACAAATTCCTCCATCGATACTTTATTTTTAATAACATCAAACAATGTTGTTGAGCCACACGGTTTGATATACTCCAGATTTTCATGAACTCTGGTAGGCATACTGTATGGATTCTCATTTACATAAGAAGCATACTTGCTACCTTCTGTAAGATAGGTTGTAACCTCCTGTTTTACCGGAACATATTTATTTTCTGAATTGTAATCGTCCCCTGATAATGAAGCTACCTTTATATAGCCTGTATCTTCCTCTGCTCTAGGAGATGGTGATAGGAATTTCAATTCCTTTGTAGGTTCCATTACATTCGTAACTCTTTTGATAATAGTCATTCTATCTAGAACAACCTTAGCACAAAGCTTTGTATCTCTTGAATTTGAACCTAGTCTAAAGAGATAGTCTCCCTTTTCCATTACCCATGCAGTGCTTTCCTCATCAAATGAGCACAATTCCATTATTGGAATCTTTATTGTCATTTCTTCAGATTCACCTGGTTTTAGCTTTCCAGTCTTGCCAAATCCTGAAAGAATCTGATATGGCTTTTCAATATTTCCCTGAGGCTGGCTGCAATACAACTGAACAACCTGACGTCCTGCGCATTCGCCTGTATTGGTAACTTTTACACGCAATACAACAGCCATCCAGCTTGCTTCTAAGTATTCTAATTCCATATCAAAGGATGTGTAGCTTAGACCAAAGCCAAAAGGAAATAGAGGTGTCACATCAAATGCATCAAAATAACGGTATCCCACAAAGATACCCTCTTTATAATCGATTTCATTTGATTTTGCCGATTTGTTTAAAACTGATGGGCTATAGCAAGTCGAATAATCCTTATACTTTTTAGCCCACGTTACAGTAAGGCGACCGCTTGGATTAACTGCGCCCGTCAATACATCAGCTAATGAGTTGCCTGCTTCCATGCCAGGCACACCCATATAAATAATCGCCTTAATGCTTTTCATCCTTGCAACAGATGAAAGCTCCAGCATTCCGGAATTAATAACTAAAATTACATTTTTGAAAGAGCTGGCAATCAATCCGATATTGCTAAGCTCCGTTTCTGTGAGTTGGTATTGATTTTCACTACCTTCCTCGCCTTCACTTATAATTCCGTGTCGTACTACATATATACACGTATCAGTACCTAATATTGCTTCTGCCATATCTGCAACAGAAATAGGTACCTCTGGAGTGCAGCAACGTTTCCCCTCGAAGGCCAACCCCTTCTTCGCTACCTGCTTCTCCTTCTTGTCGTTAAGCTTTACCGCCTTTTCCATCTTACTCAGCCAGCTGTCGGTAGTTAACGTAAATCCGTTATTAAGCAAACCTTCTTTAACGTTTACAGTTGAATCCGTAAATACGTAGTTGAAGTATAGACCACAAAAAATTGTGTCTACTGCACCTGCGCCAAACAACGCTACATTACCCTTATTCATTGGCAAAATTCCGCTGTTTTTTAGCAACACCATACCGTCTGCGCCTAATCCACGAACTACATCTCTGTGTTCAGGAAATTGCATTTTGCTGGTTTTAGAAAACACTCCCCTTAAACGTTTGATGTCCATAATGTAATACTCCCAAAATCAACAATTTTTTCCCTTATTATCCCCACAAAAAGCTTTTTTTTCGTTAGTGAATATGATACTATCTTTTTATTTAAAATATGTGTCTAAATTGTTAACTTTGGCTAGTTTATAGGAGATTTTTATGTTTAAAGATATGTTTGCTAATGATTCATCTCTATCTTTTGAAGTATTTCCTCCAAAGAAGGACGATGAATTCGAAAATTGTTACAAGGTACTAGACTCACTTTCTGAATTAAAGCCAGATTTCATAAGCGTTACTTATGGTGCCGGTGGAAGCCGTTCAAAGAAGACTGTTGAAATAGCTTCTTATATTCAGAACGAATTACACACAGACGCTATGGCTCATATGACATGTGTCGGTTCTACTTCAGAAGACATTCTTGCAGTAACCCGTGACTTGGCGGCAGTAGGCGTTAACCATGTGCTTGCACTTCGCGGTGACAAGCCTCGCGACATGTCTGACGAACAGTTCAATCAACGTGTTTTTCCTCACGCTACCGATTTGATTCGTTTCTTAAACGAAAACACAAAGCTTGATATCTCCGCTTCCTGCTATCCTGAAAAGCATCCAGAAGCAATGTCTATGGATTCTGATTTAGCATTCATGAAAATGAAGCAGGATATGGGAGCAAAGATGTTTATCTCCCAGCTATTTTTTGACAATGCAGATTTTTATCGCTTCAATGAGCGTGCAGACAAAGCTGGCATCACAGTTCCTATTGTAGCTGGAATCATGCCTATCACATCTGCAAAACAAATTGGATCTACCGTTACACTTGCAGGTTCGTCTGTACCAAAGAAATTAGCTGACATCTGTGCAAGATATGGAGAGTCACCAGATGACATGCGCAAGGCCGGAATCGAGTACGCTATTGACCAAATCAGAGACCTTCGTAAATGCGGAGTAGGTCATATCCACATCTACTGTATGAACAAACCTAAGATGACTACAGAAATCTGTAAATCTATCTAAATACCAGATGTTCTAAATTTTACGCATGTTACGCTAACAAGAATAGTATTACTCCGCTCAACTAAGAATGTTTCGCTTGAGTAACACTATACCTTGTTAGCTACATGCTTATTTATTAGATACATGCTTATTTATTAGATACATGCTATTGAATGTGATACAATAGATTTACTTATTTACGATACCACGGGGGTACTATTTATGGATGGAAAAAAGATAGAGCAAGAAATGCTCGAAATTACAAAAGAGCTTATGAAGGATTACAAATCCGACAGAGCAATAGATAAACTTGATACATATCATCAGCCAAACAAAGACAGCATCATCGACATCACAATGAAGCTTCTTCGTGTTGTTTATCCTGGCTATTATCGTGATCACGTATACAAGGTCTACAACGTAGAAACCAACATCAACACTCTTATGGAGGATGTTGTTTACAATCTTAACAAGCAGATTTCACTTGTACTTTGCTACAACTCTATATTTGACGGTTGTGGTGATGAGATTTGCACTACAAAGGCTGAGGAACTTTCATTAGCATTCCTTAAGAGAATTCCTCATGTTCGTGCACTTCTCGATACAGATTTGCAGGCTGCCTTCGACGGCGACCCTGCCGCTACAAGCATCGATGAAATCATCTTTGCTTACCCTGGCATTTTAGCAATAACAATCTATCGTCTTGCACACGAGCTATACTTACTTGGAGTGCCTATCATTCCGCGTATCATGACTGAGTACGCTCACTCAAACACAGGTATCGACATTCACCCAGGCGCAACAATCGGTGAATACTTCTTCATCGACCACGGCACCGGCATCGTAATCGGTGAAACAACAGTCATCGGCAACAACGTAAAAGTATACCAGGGCGTCACCCTTGGAGCCCTTTCAACTCGCGGTGGCCAATGCCTTCGCGGTGTCCGCAGACACCCAACCATCGAAGACAACGTAACCATCTACTCCAACGCATCAATCCTTGGAGGTGACACCGTAATCGGACACGACTCCATCATCGGTGGCTCAACCTTCATAACCGAATCCGTACCACCCGAATCCCGCATCTACTACGACGTAAAGTAGCGGCATCATCGGGGCATAATAAATAGGGGACACCTCCCCTGCCCCTGGCCCGCGCTATGGAGCTATGGTGGTGTCATCGCATGAATATTATGTTTTTCTAAAGCACAAGGAGAGCATACTTTATTTGCAGGTGTCTTTTGCAGGTCTGTACATTTTGTCGATTTGTATTTCTAGATACGGACACACATATACTTAAGCTAGTATGGATTTCAAAAGTCATGGTTACCTTGGGTGATTTTGAAATGCGCTTAGAATAATAAAAACAGGTTTTGTAATATGTAAGCATGAGGCGCCATGGACGGCGCCGAGAGCCCGACAACGAAATGGACTGAGTTAAAGGGCGGTGCTTATATATACAAAACCTGTTTTTTAATTATTCTTAGCAAATGGAATATGAACCCAAGGAACCATAACTTTTGAAATCCATGTAGATAACCTAAAGTGTCCGTACTAGAACATACAAATCGCCAAAAAGTTCATCCCGCAACAAGACACCTGCAGCATGCTCTCCTATTGTGCTAAGAAAAACTATAATATTCGCGAAATCGACACCACCACAGCTCCATAGCGCGGGCCGGGGGCAGGGTAGGTGTCCCTACATCTAGATTACCCCGATGATGCCGCATGCTAGTACAATGAGGCCTAGCGCGATTCGGTACCATCCGAAGACTTTGAAGTCGTGCTTCTTGATGTAATCCATGAGGAATTTGATTACGAACATGGATACGACGAAGGCCACTACCATGCCTACGATGAGGATTGCTGCTTCCATTGCTGTGAAGCTGAGGCCAAACTTTAGGATTTT
The DNA here is from genome assembly GCF_000703005.1 of Pseudobutyrivibrio ruminis HUN009. Lineage (NCBI taxonomy): Bacteria > Bacillati > Bacillota > Clostridia > Lachnospirales > Lachnospiraceae > Pseudobutyrivibrio > Pseudobutyrivibrio ruminis. Next base: position 274,175 of record NZ_JNLH01000001.1, read on the forward strand.
GAGAAGGCTGGCGCCAAGCATTACAGGTATTGCGAGATAGAATGTGTACTCTGCGGCTGTAGTTCTGGCAACACCGATCAAAAGAGCGCCTACGATTGTGGCACCTGAACGAGATGTACCAGGGAAAATAGCGGCGATGAGCTGGAACATACCAATTAAGAATGCTGTGGTGTATGTGATGTCTGCTACGGCATTAATTTTGGCTGTGTGACCAGCTTTTTTGTTTTCTACCAATATAAATGCTACACCAAAGATGATAAGCATGATTGCTACTGTAGTGTAGTTGTAGAAAAGTTCTTCGAATAAATCGTCCCATAAAACTCCAACGATTGCAGCTGGAACACATGATACTAAAATGTGGAACCAAAGAACGAAAATGTCTTTTTTGATCCATGCTCCAATTCCGCTTTCTGAAAGTGGTGCATTGTTGTTTTTCTTGCCAAATGGCCAAATGCTATTCCAGAAAATCAATACTACTGCAAGGATTGCACCAAGCTGAATTACCACCTGGAACATGCTGTAAAACTCTTCTGATACGTTGAGTTTTACTATTTCATCTAAAAGAATCATGTGGCCAGTGCTACTGATTGGTAGCCATTCTGTGATTCCTTCAACTATACCGAATAATATGGCTTTTAAAATTTCTATCATCATTATCCTCCATTAATTAAAAAGAACTGCTGCATACACAGCAGTTCTCATTATATACTTTTATATATTTTCCTTCCAGTTGTTCTTGAGGAGTCGCTCTTCTCGTTTCTTTTCTTCCTCTTCCAGCTTTGTCTGCATGATTGCGTTGTTAAGCTGAAGCATCTTGGTATCCATCATTGAAACGATTTCAGAACACTCACGAAGGTCACGGCTGATGTACTCAGGAGCATTGCCTTCGAACTTGTAGTAAATCTTGTGCTCCAAGCTTGCCCAGAAGTCCATGCCGATTGTACGAATCTGGATTTCTACCTTTGTATCAACTGTCTTGTCTGACAGGTAGATAGGAATTGTAACAAGCATATGATAGCTCTTGTAGCCAGATTCCTTTGGATTCTTGATGTAGTCCTTTATGGAAACAACTGTAACATCTGTCTGTCGACCAATCATTTCTGCAATCTGATAAATATCAGATGTAAAGGAACAAACTATTCTTACGCCTGCAATATCGTTACAGTGTTCAATCATGTTTGGAATGGAAATTTCATATCCATTCTTTTTTAATTTCTTAACGATACTCTCTGGTGTTTTTACTCTTGTTTTAATGTATTCAATTGGATTATATTGATGTACCTGCTGAAATTCGTCGTTTAGAATTTCTACCTTAGTACGAAACTTTTTAATGGCTGACTCATATAGCAGCATAACGGTGTTCCAAGAATTCACTCCATCATCTGGAAACATACCTAAATCCACAATGAATCACCTCCCCGTTTTTATTCCATGTATATAATAGCATATTTTTACAAATAAATTATTAACAGTTTCTTAAATTACCGATTGAAAAGAGTAATTTAGTCTTCTTCTAATACATGAATTTCCAAATAATCAAATGGAATTTCGTCTACAAAATTATCCTGTGTAAAACGGGCTTTTCCATGACGTTTAAATTCTCTGATTGTGGAATCTAGCCACACTGGCTTACTTGTATCAAATTCGTAGCTGGCCTTATCAACTGCTGCAAAGATCTTGTGAGTACGTGTCTCTTCTGAGTCATCCTCCACAACAAAATCTTTCAACATGTGATTGTCTTTCCACGACTTAAACCAAATTCGCATTTATTATTCTCCTACTATCTTGAAGTTTATTGCAAACAAAAGGACCAATAACCATTGGTCCTTTTGAGTATATAAAAAATATTTTCTTTAGGCAAACAATAAATTATTCTTCGGTTTTAAACCAGTCAAACTCAGCCCAGTTGTTACTATCAAATCCATTTCCAGTTGCAAACATACCGACAATCGTACCAGTCATGCAACCAACCTTTTCTGGGTTAATTACGCTGCCATCAACCTTGCATAGTTCCTTATAATCATTTTCACTTTCACCATAATAAACTGTGAAATCTTCGCCTTCCATTTTAAGCTTAAGTACAACAGTGTTATTGTTATACGGTATTGACGCCACAACATTTCTGTTTGTTTTACTGGTAAAGCCAGGGATATATGGTGGAATCTCATAGTCTGATGTTACAACAATTGCCTTTAGCATCTGCTCACCAGCTTCCTCACATCTTGCTATTAACAGCTGATGATTGAATGCTTGAGATAATGCAAGACCAGCTGCCTCGTATCCCTTTGCAGTAAAGTTCATTTCACACGAGAAAGACTGATTAATGCCTGTCTGTCTTTTACCAAGGAAAGATACATAATTATCCTCTGAAAGCTCCACTTCAAAACTCATTTGCCTCATGTCATCATCTAATTTTTGACGAATGCATTTTAGCTTTAGCTTTGAATCTTCAATCTTCCAAATGTCGTCTTTGGGCTGTCCCCAGAAAATCATATCAAGAGGAAGTTCATCGGTATCAAATTCTACAATTGAATCATGTGTTTTAACCGCACATTCTGCAAGTGAATTTGGTCCCTCATACTCCCACTCTACCTTGCCAGTTTCTGGTGCGAAGACAGGCCAATCACGTTCCCAAATAACAGGACAGATAAATGTCTCTCGGCCAAGGTTTTTAAACTCTCCATCAATAAGTCGAGACGCCAGCATTACAGCATACCAGCTTCCATCCTGAAGCTGCACCAAATCTGCATGTCCAACATTTGTAATTGGACATCTAAATCCCATATGTCTGTGAGTAAGAACAGGATTTGCTGGATTTCCTTCGAAAAAGCTAAACAGCTCTTTTGAGCGAGCAACTGCCACAGAATGATAGTGTTCTGTTCCTCCTTCAGCAATCATCAAATAATAGTAATCTCCTATGTGATACAAATGAGGAGACTCAGGAGAGGCGGCATTTCTAAGAGCACTATTAAATATTGTGAATGGCTCTGATTTTAGTTTGAAATTATCAATATCAAATTCAGCAACCCAAATTCCTCTTTCCATGTGGCCTGTTCCATTGTCCCAGCAATCTCCAGTGCCCATCACATAACACTTATCATCATTATCAAAAAATATCGATGCATCTATGCCAGGAACATCATCCAGCCAATGAGGCTCAGACCATGGTCCCTTAGGGTCAGTTGCAGTAATAATATAGTTACCCTTGTCTGCAAAATTTGTGTTGATTATATAGTAAGTGCCCTTGTGATAACGTAATGTAGGTGCCATAACACCACCCACACCACAGTTTTTCTCCATATGGAACCCATTATTAGGTCCCATTGCGTTTGCAATCTGCTCCCAATGAGCTAAATCCTTGCTATGAAAAATAGGTATTCCTGGATACAATTCAAAGCTTGATACTGCAATATAAAAATCATCTTCCACCCTAATAATTGATGGATCTGGATAAAATCCAGGTATAATTGGATTATGTAACTTATATGACATTATTTAACTTCTCCATTTCTAAAACTAACTGATATCTCTGTATCAAGAACATCTTTGGAATTACCTCCTACGTATATACGGAACAATCCATCTTCCAAAGTGTATTTACCCTGATTATCATAAAATCCCATATCGCATTTACGGAGTGTAAAATCTATTCTTGAAGATTCCCCCTTCTTAAGCGTTACACGCTTGTATCCCTTAAGCTCCTTCACTGGTCGAACTAAACTTGCAGTCACATCTTGCATGTATAGCTGAGCCACTTCTGTACCATCATAGTTTCCTGCGTTTTTTAACATCACTGAAACCGAGATTTCATCACCATTTTCATCCACCTTTAGATTACTGTATTCAAAGGTTGTATAAGACAAACCAAATCCAAATGGGAAACATGGCTCCACAGGTGCATCTAGATACTTGGATGTGAATTTGCTCTTTGAGCCTGGGCGTCCTGTGTTTGGATGATTGTAATACATTGGCTCCTGGCCGTTTACAGATGAAAATGTGCTAGAAAGCTTTCCTGATGGATTACACTCTCCAAACATCACCTTTGCAATAGCATTTCCCATTTGAATTCCAAGATGCCATCCTTCAATTATGGCTGGTAAGTTTTCAGCTTCCCATCCAAGTGCCAGTGGGCGGCCATTCATCAATACTGCTATTACTTGCTTGCCTGCAGCCACCAATTTTTTCAGCATCTTCTGCTGATTGCCCGGCAAAGTAATATCCGCCTTTGATGATGCTTCTCCACTCATGCTTTTATATTCGCCAACAACTGCTATTACTATTTCTGAATCAGATTCAATTGCCGCTCTAAGTTCATTCTCATCAATATCACTTTCTGGGCCACATACCGGGTAATATTCAAACTGTGCTCCAGCTTCTTCAAGACCTTGTTTTACTGAAACACAGTCATCAATTTCCCATCCCAGAGACCAAGCCCCAACCACTTCATCTGCTCTGTCTGCAAGTTCACCAACAAGTGTAAATTTACGCTCTTTACCAAGTGGCAAAATTCCATTCTCATTCTTTAGTAAAACAATCGATTTTTCTGCTGCTTCTAGACATAAATCTTTGTGTTCCTTAGGCAGAGCCTTGGCATATTCGTCAATTACAGCCTTTGATACATATGGATTTTCAAAAAGTCCCAGCCATACCTTTACACTAAGTATTCTTCTAACAGCATCATCAAGTGTTTCCATAAGAATTTTGCCGTCTTTTACTGCCTGAGCAATATGGTTATAAAAAATTCTAGTTCCCATGTCCATATCAAGGCCTGCATTTAGAGCTTTGATGCCAGCATCCCCATCATCCTCTGCGACACCGTGAGTAACGCATTCACGAATTCCGTTTGCATCACTTACAACAAATCCCTCCAAACCAAATTTGTCTTTTAGAATATCTCGCAAAGTATATGAGTTTACTGTACATGGCACGCCATTTAAGTCGTTGAATGATGCCATTGCAGAACATGCGCCTTCTTCCATCGCCGCTTTAAAAGGTGGAAGATAAACATTGTATAGCTGTGATGTAGACATGGATGTTGTATTGTAATCACGTCCTGCCTCACAAGCAGAATAGGCTACATAATGTTTGGTACATGCGGCAACATAGTTTTCTGTAGATTCAGTGTTATTTTGAAGTCCCTTTATTTTGGCTCTTGCAAAATTGCTTGCAAGATAAGGATCCTCTCCTGGTCCTTCTGAAACTCGTCCCCATCTTGAGTCTCGTGCAACATCAAGCATAGGTGCAAAATTCCAGTTAATGCCGTATGCTCTAGATTCCTTTGCTGCCATTTTTGCTGTGCGTTCCATCAAGTCATCATCAAAGCTTCCTGCTTCGGCAATGGCAATTGGATACACGCTTCTCAGACCATGAATAACATCGAATCCCATTAAAAGAGGTATTCCTAATCTGGTTTCCTCCACAGCAATCTTCTGAAGCTCATTAGCTTTTACTGGGTCATTTCCCATAATAGCTCCGACCATTCCTGCTCTGATATCATCCTCATGGAAATCTCTTTCAGCAGTAGCCATTATTTTTCCAAACTCTTCCTGAGACATGCGGCCATCTGTCACCATCTCTATCAATTCCTCGAAAGGCACATCAAAGCCACCAACTATAGATGGTGAATCAAGATTTAGCTGACCAACTTTCTCTTCAAGAGTCATTTTTTCAAGTAACTCTTCAACAAACTCCCTTTGTTCAACATTTAACTTCATTTTGTCCCCCAAAATCATTTTTTACGCCAATTTCTAAGGCTTTTATTTCTTATATAAATACAGTATAACTTGACGATTTTAGACCCTCAATATTATCATAGTAATATATATGGTAAATTTTTAAGATACGCGAGGCAGCTATGATTAAATCATTTCAATATAAGAAAAAAGAGTATGACACCATCCCATTACAGCTAGTTCTATTGGGGCATAATCATGATCAGGAACCTGTTTACAGAATGCACGGAATCAACATAAATCAGATTCTCTACTGCAAAGAAGGACAGGGTGAATTAATACTAGATAATCGAAAATATATAATCGATAAAGGTCAGTGTTTCATCATTCTAAAAAACACTCCCCACGAATATCACAGCACCGGTGGAAAATGGATTTTGGATATAGTTGGATTTAACGGAAGCATTGTTCCACTGTTGCTTAGGGCTTTAAAAATCAGCTCATCAGGAGCATACCTTCTAAGCAATCGCGAATTACTTGAAGCTCACCACCAAAAGCTTCTTGAAATATCAGAACAAAACAGTCCGCACAAACATATGCTTCTTTCTCAGGAAACATATGCTTTACTTACAGATTTGACCTATTCCTTAACACATATTGTTTCCGACTCTGCTGACTATGGAAATCCCATTATTACCCATGTCATTGAATACATGGAATCCCACTACAGTGAGGATATTTCCTTGGATACATTGGCTCAAGTTACATCTAGAACGCCAGAATATCTTTGCAATATCTTCAAAGAGCATACCGGACTTACTATTGTTAAATACCTAAATGGCATTCGTCTTCTACATGCCAAAATATTGCTTGTTCAGGAACCATCAATGTCTGTCAACGAGCTTGCCAAAAATTGCGGTTATAGCAGTGCAAGCTATTTTGGCAAGGTGTTTCTTAAGCAATATGGTCTTACACCTAACCAGTATCGCATGAGTCATTTAATGTAGTTTATGGTCTAAACAAATTGTTATACAATACATTAATATTTTACCATCAACGTTAGATACCTAAGATTGAACCACAACCTTTTTGATATTAAATTATTAAGTACAGGGGAGAGTTTATTATATATTTGCCCTGATTAATTCAGGGTTATCAGGAGGTTTTTATGAGCAAGTCAGTATTTAAAGTTGATGAAAAAGGCATTGGCACATTATACGTTGATGGTAAGCCATTTTTCATGCACAGCGGAGAGATTCACAATTCTAGTGCATCTACTTTATCAGAGATGGAAAACCAGATTTGGCCACAAATCAGAGAACTTAATCTCAATTCTTTAATTGTACCAATTTATTGGGAATGTATTGAGCCGGAAGAAGGCAGATTTGATTTTACCTTGATAGATGGAATCATTAAACAAGCAAGAATTGAGCACACCAAACTTGTTTTCTTATGGTTTGGACTATGGAAGAATGCAGAGTCCATGTATGTTCCAAGCTGGATAAAGAAAAATCCAGATAAATATTTCTTAGCTGAAAAGGTAAATGGAGACAAAATCAACACTGTATCTCCTTTATGTCACGAAGCAGTTGAGGCAGACAAAAAAGCCTTTACAGCAATAATGAGCCACATTAAATCAATTGATGAAAATGAATGTACTGTTATTGCTATGCAAGTGGAAAATGAAATAGGACTTCTTAAAACTGCAAGAGACTATTCTGAAATTGCAAATAAGAATTTCGACTGTAACGTTCCTTCTGAAATTGAAAAGCTTTATAAAGTAACTGGAAGCTGGAAGGAAGCATTTAATGATGATGCAGAAGAATACTTTATGGCATATCATTTTGCAAAGGCTGTAGAGGAAATCACTGCTGCAGGCCAAAAGGAATACAATCTTCCATGCTACGCCAATGCATGGTTGAAGCAGTATCCTTGGTACCCAGGCTCATACCCTTCAGGTGGTCCTAACAAATCTGTCCACAAAATTTGGAAGGCTTTGGCGCCATCTTTGTTTACATTAGCACCAGATATTTATGTACCATATTGCGCAGACATATTTGATGAATATACTTCAGCTGACAATGCATTATTTGTACCAGAAATCAGAAAAGATGCAGTTGCATCATCTTACGCTTTATATGCTCAGCTACATCACAACGCTGTATGCTTTTCACCATTTGGCATCGAGGAATTAGCACTTGATCCTGAGCTTGTTGATAAGCCACCTATGGAAGTAATGATTGCTTTAAATATCGACCCATCTGCTTTTGACACTCACGGAAGTAAAGAAGCACTTTCTGCAACTTATAAATTGCTTGACGAATTAGAACCACTCTATCTTAAATATCGTGGAACAAATAAGCTACAATCTTTCGTTCGTCATGGTGAAAATGATTATGGTTGCTATGTAAAATGCTCCAACTACGATTTTAAAATAGGATATTCACCTAGAATGTCAGGCAAGCCTTTAGGAAGTTTTTCAGTTTTCGAGCTGGAAGAAAACAAATTCCTTTTAATTGGCTTAGAATGTTCAGCAGATTTTTCAGTGAAAATTGGAGAGGGCAAAACTGCCGGCATTCTCAAGCTTGAAGCGGGTCATATTGAAAAGGGCCAGTTCGTTTCTGATAAATTGTTAAACGGAGACGAAAAAATGGCCATCCGATTTGGAAATATGCCATCGGTCTATATGCTTGAATTATATAAGTACTAATAAATAGCAAAAAGCACGCAATGATGCGTGCTTTTATTTGGGCAAATGCTTTATATGCTCTGCTTTTTCTATTATTTTTTCTTTCCAGTTATCATCCTCCGCCTCAAGCTTGTATGTGGTGTAACCATACTGAGGCCCCAACGAGCATACCACAGTTTCATCGTCTACGTGAAGAGAAATTCTGTATTTGCTCGGAAGTTTTTGAGGAAGTATATCTTTGTTTCCCTGCTGTACTTCCTTCAGATGACGCTGAGCATTTACTATACCATCAAAATGGACATTGTAATGCTTAAATAGTCTTTTGATATATTTCTCCGGTCTAAAGGAAGACGTATAAATCCAAACTTCGTACCCCAGCTGCTGCAATTCATTTATCAAATCTGGTGTACCAAGTCTGAGTCTTTCTTTATAAAAAATATTTAAGGGGAACTTTAATGGTGGCTCCGTTTTGAAATGGTCTGGTGAAACAAACAACACCTCATCCAAATCAAAGGAAACCCTCATCTTTTCCTCGTGATTTTTCTTTTTATTCATCCCTTTGCCCTCATTATTAGGCATCAATTTCTTTAATAATATCCATAACTGATTTTGACCAATTTATGCCTTTATCAATTGTAAACTCCTGAAATTCTTTTCTCACATTATCCATCATAAAAACTGAGTCATTATCTATTTGCAATGTAAATAAATACTTTTTAACATATAAATCCTGCATTTCATTTTTTTCTTGGGATGTTTGTTTTCTTTTAGATGTGCCAGTTACAATTCCTGTCACATGAACATGGTACTTATTAAACAATGCCCTTATATACTCCATTGCATAAAACTTTGAGCTATATACCCAAATATCATAGCCAGCTTGATTCAACATCCTGAATAAAGCTGGTATTCCTAATCTCAGCTTATCCTTGTAAAACTTATTAAGAGGAAATGGCAAATCATTTTCAGCAGGACCATTATTAGGATTCCAGAAAACAACCTCATCTAAATCCAAAGTAACTCTCTTGTCATGCTTCGAATTTTTGATAATATCCTTTATCTCCTGATTGCGAGTCACATTTATGACTTGAATAGGAATCTTCTCATATCCTAATTTAAGAGCTGCTGCCCATCTATGATGACCATTTAAAATCATATATCCATCTGGTCTGATTTTCTCTACCATGATAGGCTCTTCGCCATCAAAATAATTCATACTGTGGTTTGAATTATAAATATATTTCTTTTCGTATTCTGAAATAATTCGGTAGCTTGGTCCCACGGATGGAATAGAAAACTCATCATCTGGATTAGGATGAAGAGCTGTGCACAAGGCTTTCGTCACCATAATACGATTAAAAAAACCTGCCTTAACAGGCATTGTAACTCCAGCGTATTTTGCAATGTCATCAGCTATATACTGTTCAAACGCTACACCAATACTTTTGTTCATAGGTTGCCTCACACTATCGTCTGATTCTCCCTATGGAGGTATAATATCACACTTAAAAAAGAAAATAGTGAAGAAATGGTAAACGCTTCATTCCACTGATAATCTAAAATCTCACCTGCACCTCACCAAACATACCAGTTGGTTCGATGATGCTTCTCTCTTTTCCAAAAATGCCAGGCTTTGTATTGGCATCTCTTAAGGCTGTTGTTGAAACCCTTACAGTTAATTTATTAGTTCCCTGGACAATATTTTTTGTAATATCCACTTCATAAGGTGGAGTAATCCTGTATCCACACTCATTTCCATTTAATTCTACAGTCATGCACTCATATACATGCTCAGCGAAAAATGTCACCTTAGATGGAATTGAATCTACATCAAATTCTGTAGTGTACACTAGCTCGCCTGAGAAATCTCTGTACACATTTGAAATAGGCTGTAGCTTGAAGGCTTTTTCATATCGTGGAGTATCGCAGGCTATTTGATTAAGCTGTACATCAAAGGTATCTAAAGCCATCACTGTGTTAACAGTTTTTTCAGCTTCAGGCTCTACACAATTATCTGGATTCGTAAATACGATAATTGAATCGTATGGTCTAAGCTTAAGCTTCATCTTGCCATCAGCAGTCTCAAGCCTCGTAACCACATCCTTCATTGCATCGTAGCAGCCATAGCCTTCAGCCTGCGGCAATACAATATCTCCCTCAATCGTATCACTAACAGATGCATTGACAAGTAAATAGATATCTCTGCCATCCTTTTTATAGTGATACTGGCGAAGATTATTATTTGCTTCAGAAAGAACCAAATCATCCTTAATACCTGCTTTTGTAAGCTCTGCGGACAATGCTGAAAGCTCGAAAACCTCTCCTGACATCAACACCTTCTCAAGTAAAGCTACATCATCATTTTCTGCAATGCCCAGTGGTCTTGAATTTACAAAAAACACCTTAAGCTGAGGATTCTCCACAATAAAGCTTGCAGCTGTTTTAGAAATATATTCACACTCAGGAACTATGAGTGCTTTCATTTTCCTGTTATTTACGATAAGGTTGCCCTCTTCAACCTTGCAGCCATAGTAATCCTTGTTTACAAATACATCTGCTGGAATAAATTCAAAATCTAGCTGATGTGTAAGAAGCTCACGTCCGATTTCATGACCAAACATTGTATTTCCAGCCCAGTCTGATTCTGCCTCGTATAGCACAGCTACCTGTGGTACGTTCTGTCCATTTGAAAACAGGTTGCACAGTCTGTCTGTGTATTTCATAAGATGACAGAAATATTTGAACTGAGGGTTGTTGCCTCTTGCGTAGAAATGTGGCGGGCAATCATTGTCAGGGTATTCAGCCATTGAAAATGCATGTGGAACAAAATAATTTACACCCTGAGCCACCTGATAATCCACAATCCATTTCATATCACGTACACCTAGTCTCCATCCATATGCACCGAAGGTCTCACACATAAGACGGCCGTTTTTTGCAGGATCTATAGCTGCATCGGATGCTCCCAGCTTTCCTACCTGATAATGGAATAAATCTGGTATTATATCGGAAAAACCAGTGTGACGGCATACCATGTCATTGCCTGGCATAAGCTGATAGCCGATATTGTCGATACCTGCCATAGCCTGTCCCTTCATGGCTCTGAAATAGTGACCAACACCGGCACCGAGGCGCATGTGGTTGTTGTAATCCTCTACGATGTGACCAATGTATTGAACTCCGTGAGCCTGGCACCAATCGCCCAGCTTGCAGCTGAAATTTTTTGAATAGAGCTTTGACACCATATTCATATAGGACACTCTAAGGCTGCGATATTCGTCCTTGCTATCCTTTGCAAATAAAAGTGGCAGCTTCAGTCCAAAGTCATCTCCTAGCTCTTCCTTTAGCAAGCCTTCCAATTCCTGTCCCCATGGTAAGGTAGAATGGTCTCCGATTTTCATTCCACCGTAGCCCTCTGAATTGTAAAAGCCAGGCTCATCTGAGAAAAATCCTGCAATTACAGTACCAAATAAGTCCTTGTATCTTGCGTAATGCTTTTCATAAACCTCGTCAATAAGCACCTGAACTGAACCATCCTCAATATAATTGATGTAGTCAAGCTTTGGACCTATTTTTGTAGTTGAGAAAGTGACAAATACTCTCCATACTCCTGCAGGGAAATCTGCTGTAAGGTAACCATCTTTAACCTTATCAGTTAAATCTATGTATTCACCTGTCAGCTCGTCATCCTTGTTGACCTTGTAAGCTGTAACAGATATCAGCTTTGTCTCATCATATATTGGCTCTGAGAACTGCTTGCCAAAATCCTGCCATGTAAACTGTCTTGTAGTAAGAAGCTCAACATCCACCTGTCCCTGTGGAAGTGGGCCTGCCACATCAACAAACTGTGTAAATAAATAACGTCTGCATTTTTCCGGCTGGTTCTTCATGCCATCATTTGCCATTCCTGTTGGGAAATGTGCATCATCTAAAATCCAGATTGTCATATCACGCTTTTTTGCTTCGTCAATGACGATATCTACATCATGCCACCATTTATCACCTGCATACTCAGGATGAGGACGCGCCTCTAAGCAAACTGATTTAATACCAGCCTCATTGATTTTCTCGATTTCTGTTCTGATTATATTTTCATCTTCACCACGCATCCATAAAAATGGAAAAATATGATTATCTTTCATCACAACAAATCCTCCATGTAACCATTTCATGTCATGATAATACGGCATCCGGCATGTTATTAGCTTGTATATGTTTAGCCCCAAACATGTAAATTTTTGACATTTTGTGATATCATTACTGTTATGAAAACAGAAGGAGAATGGTAAGATTTGAGATACGAAAACTTTGAGGAATTGCCTATGGATGAAGAAGAACGTCTCTGCAGAGCAGCCTATCTAAGCTCTGATCACAGTCTATGGTCAAAAGCCATCCCCATTGGCGAATACCTGGATTTAGCCGACCAGGGCAAAATAGTTATTACCTCTACTTCCCATTATTTTTTAGATAAAAGTGAAAACAAGAAGGGTGTCACCATAAGCGATGTACAAAGTAGCTCAAATGTATGCATCACACGACATCGCCGCTACAGCTATCCTGTTTTGCACAATCACAACTATGTGGAGATAGTCTATGTTGCCACCGGCCACTGCACCAACTGCTTTGAGGGGTATTCCTTTGATATGAATACTGGTGATGTGTGCATCATGACACCTAGCTCCATCCATGCACTATCCTGCGCCAACGATGATTCCGTGATATTAAATCTGATGATGAACAAGGATTATTTCGACCAGAATTTTTTGAGTCTGATAAGAGGCGGCAAGGTACTTGTAAATTATCTGGAAAATATCATATATCAAAGGGATAACAGCCCTTACATTTTATTTCCTACAGGCCATGATGAATGGTTAAAGGAAATAGCCATACATCTGCTATCGGAAGCGGTACAAAAGCCACATGCCTATGAGTATTCCATAAGCCTTCTCACCCAGGAATTCCTGCTTCATCTGGTACGTGAATACGAAATGAAAGCTATTGTACCAAACCTGAAATCTCAATCACAGAACAACCTGATGGTAGCTATTCTAGGCTATCTAAGCATCAACTACAAAACTGCCACTTTGGACGGCACCGCCCAGTTTTTTGGATATTCCACCGCGTATCTTAGCCGCCTTATCCATAGAACCACCGGTAAAAGCTTTACAAATATCATCACCGAATTGCAGATGGAGCATGCCTTGGAAATCCTGAAAAATGGCAAAACAAATCTCACCGATATTGCACTTGAGGTGGGCTGCTTTGATTCCAGTCATTTCAGCAAAAAATTCAAAGCCTATTACGGCATATCACCTAAAGCCTACATTAAAACAAAGCTCTCAAATTCATCGGCTGTAAAATAAAAAAATCACGCTGAAACACTAATAAATGTCTCAGCGTGATTTTCTTTAACTTATTAATTCTGCTATAGCAATTGCTAAATCCCCTTGATTTGAGATGGAAATTTTCACATCTGTGGCGCCTATTGTTTTAAGAATCTTAAGGAGTTGTTCATTTGATATGAATTTTGGTGCGCCATTGGATTGTCTGATTGTTTCCACCCGTCTGAAATCAAAGTTTATATCTGTAAAGCTGCCACAAATTGCTTTGTAGACAGCCTCTTTTACCGCAAACCTTCCAGCAAGGAACTGATAATAGTCAAGTGAGGAGTCTGCATCTTTCAGTTCCCTGTCTGTAAATGTTTGTCGGACGAAGCTCCCGTTTAGTCTTTCGTCCAGATTATGTATTTCACTTATCGAAACTAGGTCTATTCCGACCCCTAAGACATTTGACATAATTACTTCTTCTGTCCCATGGCACGTACTGCAGAAATAACAACATTACCCTTGATTTCTGAAACAGGTGCCCCTCTTGAGCAATCACATACAATGCTGTTGAATCCCTGCAGCATAGGGCCATAAGCATCTGCATGACCAAACTGCTGAATAAGTTTTACAGCTGTATTTCCTACGTTAAGGTCTGGCCAGATAAGTACATTAGCCTTACCTGCAACCTTGCTTTCACGGTTAACCTTCTTTGCAGCTACTGCAGGAACAATTGCTGCATCAAGCTGGAATTCTCCATCAATGTCAAGGTCAGGACGCTTTTCGTTTGCTATAGCAAGGGCTTCCTTAACCTTATCAATAAGCTCACCCTGACCAGATCCAAGTGTTGAATAGCAAATCATTGCACATCTTGGTTCCCAATCAAGAAGTCCCTTAACTGTATCACATGCAGAAATTGCAATATCAGCAAGCTGTTCAGCTGATGGATTTGTACATACAGCACTATCACCAACTGCAAGAAGCTGACCTTCGCTTCCTTCAAATCCAGGAATATCACAGAGTCCAATAGATGAAACTGTGCTGATGCCTTCCTTAAGTCCGATAATCATCTGACCTGCAAGAAGAACATCTCCTGTTGTATTGTCGATACCTGCGAAAGTAACATCTGCCTCTCCAACAGCCTGCATAGCCATTGCATAATAAAGAGGATTTTCCATACGACGTCCAAGAGCCTTCTCCTTAAGACGTGTATTTGGAAGAGCTACATATTTTGCAATAATTTCATTCTTGTAGCTTTCCTCTGCAATATCAACTATCGTAAATACGGATTCATCATAGCCTCTTTCAGCTACAAGTTCCTTAATCTTTGCAGCATCACCTACAAGTACAGGAACGATATAACCTTCCTGTCCACACTCATAAGCGGCCTGCATCATCTTTTCATTTTCGGCCTCTGGGAAGGCTACCCTTTGTGGGTTAGCCTTGGCCTTATCATAAATCTTATCAAGTACACTCATCTTAAAGTTCCTCTTCAACCTTATCAACAAGATCTCCGATTGTCTTGCAAGCTGCAGCATCTGCAAGCTGAATCATTGCATCTAACTCATTCTCGATTTCTGATACAAGTCCAACCATCATTACTGATGTTCCACTGATATCCTTACCAAATTCTGAATCTACGCTAAGCTTTGCCTCATCTGCGTTGTAGCACTGTGCTACCATCTTAATAATCTGTGCCTCAAGTTCTTTTCTTTCCATTTTTCTAATCCTCCTAGTCCGGCAGTTACGCACACAAGCCTTAGTATTTCTTCGCTCGACAACACGTCTCGCTTAAGAAATCTAAGAGCTTGTGCACTACTGCCTCATCTAAATAATAAAATTACTGTTCGTCTAATTCGTAGACTACAGTTTTGAATCCACCATCTCTGTCGATGATTTTTGCATGTACTGGAAGTGGAAGCTTATCCAAAAGCTCTGGACGTGTCTTCTTGCTAATTCCAATAACTACACCATTAAATTCAGCGCCCTCTTCTGTCTCGATAACGCCATAAGCATATTTGCCCATTCTTTCCTTGTACTCAGGCTTTGATGAAAGTGGCGCTGGAAGAACTATAGACTTCATAACAGCCTTACCGCTAAGCTCAACCCACTCTGTGTCATCGCAACCGCAAGTATTACAAGCGTATACTGGTGGGAACTCAACAGCTCCACATCTCTTACACTTTCTACCAAGTAACTTGCCCTGCTCTAAGCCTTCATAATATGTCTGAACAACCTTTTCAAGCTTAAGATGTGACTCCTTAGCTGGCTCCTTAGATGGTTCGAAATCATCTACTGTTTCAAGCATGATAGCTGCTACATTCTGAGAACCGCCGTAACCTCTAAGCATTGCTGTCTTAGGAAGCTTCTTAACCTGGTGTTCACCGCACTCACCACGCATCTGCATACAGCACTCATAAACGTCTGCAAGACCTGAAGCTGCATGTGCATGACCAAATGAAGTACGTCCACCGTTTGTATTGATTGGCTTGTCACCATCAAATGCTGTTCTTCCATCACAAATATATTTCCAGCCCTCACCGTATGGTAAGTATCCAGCGATTTCAGCTGCATAAAGATGAGATGTAATAATAAAGTCATTTGCGAAGAAGATATCAAGATCATCTCCTGACTTTCCTGTAAGCTCATATACCTGGCGAACAGCTTCCTTAGTTGCGTTGATTTCAAAGTGAGGTGTTGATGCTTCACAAGCAGCACTACCAATACCAATGATTTCAATTGGCTTATGTCTCAAGTTTTTGCAAAGCTCTGGAATTTTCTCTGTTGCAATTACGATACAAGCTGCTGCACCGTCACACTTACGCTCGATTCCTTCCATTCTAAGGAAATCACCAGACTTTGGATTGTATGGGCTTCTCATATAATCCATTACATCATCAAAGCCCTTCTCCTTTGCAATATCCTCAAACTCCTCATGTGTAATAGCAAGAGGATTATGAACTGCATTATGTCTATTGTTGATTGCCATATGATTTAATGTGTCATCCATCTGTTCTGGAGTGATTCCACGTGTTCTAACATAGTCCTCAGCACAGTCATCATAGATAAGTTCCATTGGTGCCATAAGTGGTCTAGCATATGTCTTGTCATAAATCCATGAAGTTGTCTTCAAGAACTTATCCATTGTCATCTTGTCTCTCTTGTATGGGTGCTTTGGCTGTTCAACACTTTCACTTGGTGTTGGTACAGCATCACCAAATTCTACTGCACCTGTAAGTACGCAATCATACTTACCTGATGCGACTGCGTTTGCTGCGATTTCAAGTGCAAGATAACCTGTACAGCAAGCCTCTGAATGATGCATAGAGCCTTTGCCCTTCATACCAAACCAGTTAGCAACCTGTACGTTTGGTGTGATGTAGTTAGAACCGTTAAGAGGGCTAGCCTCACCATGGAAATAATAATCTACATCCTTAGGTTCAACACCTGCATCTTCCATTGCCTTAAGAGCTGCGTATCCAAACATTTCGCCTTCAGTTAATCCAGCAGTCTCTGGATTATCAAGCGTATTCATAAATGGAGTGCAACTAACGCCTACAATTGAGACGCTTCTTGAATACTTATTAATCTTAGTCTGATTCATCTCTATTCTCCTTTAACATTCTACTCCGCTAGTTACACTATCAAGCCTTAGTATCTCTCCGTTCGACAACACGTCTCACTTGAGAGATCTAAGAGCTTGATAGCTACTAGCTCACTTAAATACTTTAATTAGCTATAAAGTCGTATTCGATGAAGACGGCTATAGCGAGGTTGGTGTCCAACAAGGTTCACCTGTGTATACCTTCGCTTCTTCTACGCCGTCAAGAACACGAATTGCTCCTGCAGCCATAGCCTCGAGCTCGAATTCTCCTGGGTAGGCAGTTACTGGTGCAATCCAAGAACATGCCTCTGTAATATCAGCAACTAACTTCTTGTTGTGAACCATTCCACCACCAAGTAAAATTCCATCTACCTGTCCATGAAGGACTGCTGCCATAGAGCCAATGTATCTGATAATCTGATATGTCATTGTGTCCCAGATTAATTTTGCTTCTTTATCTCCAGCCTCTGCTCTGTTGAAGACCTCCAAGGCATCTGAAGTATTTAAATGGCTAACAAAACCACCTGTCTTTGTTGTAAGTGACAATGTTTCTTTTTTATCTGGATGATCATAAGCATATCTAATCATCTGTGCTGCTGGGATTGAGCCACAACGAGTTGGAGCCATTGGGCCATCTCCAGTAACAATGTCATTTCCATCAATCATCTTTCCTTTACGGTGTGCTGAAATTGATACGCCACCGCCAATATGGCAAACAACGTAGTTCTTATCTTCATACTTCACACCATTAAGGTTGCTATGTCTGATTGCTGTCTCTTTAAGGTTCAAAGCATGTAAATGTGATTGTCTGTATACACCTTTGATACCTGTCATTCTTGCTTCGATAATAAATTCATCAGTGTCTGGTGGATTTACTACGAATGCTGGTTTTGAATACTGATTTGCAAATTCTGCTGCAAGCTGAGAACCTAACTGAGCTGGATGTTGGATTCCATTTGCTCCTCTTCTTGCATGATCAAGAATTGTTTCATCTACTTTGTATGTGCCGCCTTCTACTGCAAGAAGTCCGCCACCTCTACCAACAAATGCATCTACCTGAGATAAATCGATGTTGGCTTTTTTAATTTCCTCAAGAATTAAATCTCTTCTATAAGGAAGTTGATCACTGATACTGGCAAATTCTGCCAGCTTTGCTGCGTCATGTGATACGTTTACCGAGAACTCTAATTTGTCTCCATCAAAGTAACCTATCTTTGTGGAAGTAGAGCCTGGGTTGATTGTTAAAACCTTATAACTCATTTTATTCTCCTAATAATCATTTCTTGATTTATGATTATTCTAATTTCGATTTTGAAATTATCATATTTGTAAACTAAGATATCTTTTGCATATTTTGCATAATAAAGATTTCAAAATGGTCTTTTGCAATAATTCACTTTTATGTGTTGCATTCTACTTTTTTAGATTTTTTACAAGCATTTTTTGGAACAAGTCTCCAATAACTCCTACATACCAAACACCTGCTACCATTGCTGCTGCGATTTGCAATGGCATAAAACCAACTGTTGCAATGTCCATAGGACCCATAATTGTAAGACCGATTGCCCATCCTGCTAACCATGCAGGAACAAAAATCACTTTCTCTCCGATTGTTCCAAAGATGACTGCAAGTCCACCCATAACAAAAAGAGTAAGGTAAAGTGTAAGATTTGGATTAAGAGTTGAATGAGCCATTATTGTAAGTGCGATAACCGCCCAAGCATCTCCCAATAGAAATCCTGCTGTAACAGGTATCGCCTTCTTAATGTCATTTCCAAGACAAGCAAAAAGACCTGCGCAAATAAGTGCAACTGCCCCTACTGTAACTCCAATGTAAGGGGATAAAACTGCCCAAATTGGTGGCAGTAAAGCTACTGTAAATGCTAATGTTAAAGCATTAATCCATTTTTCTTTCATAAAATACTCTCCATTTCTAGCTTCCATTTTTTATTGCAAAATTAGTTTAGGTTCAAAATGGAGCAAATTATATTTTTATTAGTTTTATATCTTTTCATATTTTGCAAGTCAGATGCCCTAAAGGCATCTGACCGCAATCAGCAACATTTACTTGTTGCAATATTTATCAATAATTCCTCTGTACTCGTGATCTACGAAGTTTTCTGGCTTTGCAATATCAACAGCTGCAAGATATCCAGAACGAGTACACTGATCAACCTGACCTGGTCTGATTGAATCACCTACAACGAATACCTCTGCATCGCCTGCAGCAGCTTTTAATTCATCGTAAGGAACAGTCTTCATACCAAGTGCAAAAAGAATTGTATCTGCCTCAAGTGTCTGCTCTCCATCAGCATTCTCAACTCTTACTCCATCTGGTAAGATTTCAAGACATTTTGTCTTTGGCATTGTCTTCATGCCATAGTTTTCCATCTCCCAAACAAGAGCTTCACGGTAGCTACCGAATGCCTCGTTTGCAACACGGTCAAGCATTTCAACAACTGTTACTTCATGACCTAACTTTGTAAGGTGTAATCCAGTTTCGCAACCTACAAGTCCTCCACCGATCATTACAACCTTCTTGCCAACCTTAAGCTCTCCATCATAAACTTCCATAGCCTGATGAGCATTCTCGATACCCTTAATTGGTGGGCATGATGGAAGTGAACCTGTAGCAATGATTACTGTGTCTGCCCCAAACTCTTTAATGAAATCTGGTGTAACTTCTGTATTGAGACGAACATCAATATCACGCTTTTCAACTTCGCGGATAAGTACGTTCTTGAAGTTACGTAGGTCTGGCTTATCAACATCGATATCTGTGAAGTAAAGAAGTCCTCCAAGATTTCCCTTCTTCTCAACAAGAGTTACCTTATGTCCTCTGTCGAATGCTGTGATTGCAGCCTGAAGACCTGCAGGGCCACCACCAATTACAAGAACCTTGTTGCTCTTTGTTGCAGCTGGAAGTGTAGCTGGGTCAAATGGTAAATGTGCAAGAGGATTGATTCTACAATGACCTACATAAAGAGCAAGCTCCTCGCTTGTGAATGGTAAGTCTGTGTATCCTTCCTCAGGTGAACCTGGGAAACAAAGGTAGCAGCGTAAACATCTTCTGATGCAATCCTCTTCACCACACTTACATTTGTTAGCAAACTCTGGATCTGCAAGCATCTGACGGCCAAGAATAATGAAATCAATCTTACCTTCAGCGATTGCCTTTTCACCCATCTCTGGTGAGTTAATTCCACCAACTGCACCAACTGGAAGCTTTGTATACTTCTTGATAATAGAAGCTGGTTCGATGTTAAGACCGTGCTCATGGAACATAGAGCTTTCTGTACCAGACTTAACTGAATCCTCGTAAATACCACATGTTACGTGAACAGATGTAATGTAATCCTCAACCCAGCTGATAAACTTACCTGTCTCCTCTGGTGTGATACCATTTGGCTGGTGATCAGTTCCATCGATACGAAGCTCGATTAAGAAGTCAGGGCCTACTGCTTCACGCATAGCCTTGATAATCTGAATTGGGAATTTTGCACGGTTTTCAAGCGATCCGCCGTATTCATCTGTTCTTGTATTCATAAGTGGGCTTAAGAACTGTGTAAATAAGAATCCGTGACCACCATGGATAAGTACACCATCAAAGCCTGCCTTCTGCATATAAGTTGCAGCTACAGCAAAATCATTTGCTATACGAGCCATATCATCTTCGTTCATAGCACGTACATGTACACCTGCTAAGTTTGTGCATTCTACTGGTCCGATTGCTTCTTCCTCTGGTCTGAAAGGAACCTTCTCCTTACCACAGTGAACAAGCTCTGCAAGAGCGATACAATCATGGCTCTTAATTCTTTTTGCATACTCTGCAACGGCATTGAAAGTTTCCATATCTTCCTCTGGCTTAGCAAAGTCGAATGGTCTAAAGCCTGGAATACGAACAGCATCTCTGAAGTTAACATCTGTCTCGCCAACAATAACGCATGCGTTACCGCCGATTGCGCCGCTCTCAAGCTTGCGATAAGTAAAATCTCTTGCCTCAGGATTCTGTACAATTAATCCGAATGCCATAGGCGCACTTACAATACGGTTCTTGTAAGTTACATTTCCAACTTTCATTGGACTCATTAAGTGTTCAAATTTCATGGTTTTTCTCCTTTTACACTTCTCCAGTAATTTTTCTGGCCAGCATTTCTGCTGGTCTGTTCCATAAGAATGAAACAACATATCCTACTAAGTAGATAGGAATGAATGTAGAAATCATTGCAAAGAAATATGCAACGACTGGAGCGTGACTCAAAATAACAACATTAAAGTAAGTAAGGAAAATACAGTTGACTACTACATACACAAGATTGACAATTACATTCACTAAAAGTCCGAATGGTAATGTATCCTGCTTTGCCTTACAAGCGCTTGCAAACTTTAATCCCCAAGGTACTGCTGGAATAAACATTCCAACAAAAAACGAGATTATATATGCAAGTGTAAAATTGATTAATAAAAGTTTAGGTACAACGGTACGTGTTGCGATAAGCTGTGCAGCTAAAGAAATAGCAAACGCTATAGGAATATTTGTTATCAATACGTTTAAAACTTTACATTTTTTGCTCATGTTCATTATCGTACATCTCCCTGTTATTTAATTTTTAGATACCCTTAAACTGCTTGTTTTTGTAGCGACCAATTTTGCTTGCTACGATTTCCCTGTTTTCTGGATTTGCAAAGAAACCGCCCTGGGTGTGAGCAATCTCTTCAAGATGCTTTGCACGTCCTGCTACTGTGGTTCTGTCCTTGATAAGGCCATCCTTCTGAATAACAAATTTCCATTTGCCATCAGCAGTCTGTTCAAGATTTCCACCTGCTCCACAAACCTGGCACTCAATTGGATAGTGAAGACCATCCCACTGCATCTCTCCAAGAACAAGTGCATTACTGTGGCAGTTTGGACACCATCCCATGTCCTCGTCACCAAGCCATCCTCTTTCTTCAACTGGAGTCTGGACTGCTTTGATGATGTTCTCACCCATCTTGTGAGCTCTTGCGATTAAATCATCCTTAAGAAGTACCTGAGAAGGGCCAGGAACCTGAGTTGCAAGAAGCATATCTACTACCTTGAAGTCTGTAGTAAACATTGTTGCCTGCATACCCTCAAGAGCCATTGCCTGCCATGCTCTTGTGGAACCACCCACTGAGATAAGACCTGCTACACGGTCCTTGTGCTCTATAGCACCGATTGTTTCAAGGAATGCTGTCTCGTAGCTAAGACTGCGCTGTGCGAATGTAAGATAGTTTGATGCTGGCATCAAATCATATGTTGGTGCTGCAAAAATTACAGCGTCCTGATTAAGCATGACATCCATAATCTTTTTCTTGTCATCCTTCTTATCGAGGATACATCCAACATGCTTACCCTGAGACATTCCGATAGTGCAAGAAGTACATCCTGTACAATCCAAAATGTTGTAGTCTCTGAGGTTGATCATAGTGACTTCTGCACCAGCCTCCTCACAGGCGATAAGCGCCTCCTTCAACAAAATTTCGCTGTTGCTGTCCTTTCTACCGGCAGCAACACCCATAACTTTAATAGCCATCATTATTCTCCTTTTACTTTTGTTTGATAAAAATATAACAATCTTTTTTTATATATTCATCAGACATAAATTCAATTAAATCTATAAAAAGGAGATTACTTTTCCGACATTTGTCTGATATACTCAGTAAGTATCCTTTGGAGGTTATTATGGAAGAATTGAACAACGAATTAGAAGATATGCGGGACTTTATTAAAAGTTATCAACAACTTCAGCAGAAAAAAGAATCCCTTTTCACCGTCCTTCGTCATGGACATGAATTAAATCTTATCCTACAAAAGGCGTATGGCTATTTGAATAATCCTATAAACATCTGTGATAGTAGCTTTTCTATTTTGGACTCCTATCCAACAGTTGATGATGCTCGTTCACTGGAAGTAAGAAATGATCGTCTTTCCCTAAAGAATGTCTTCTCAAGCGACATGAAAGAGTCAAATCTTACAGACCACATTTTCCACAGCATTTACCCATTTACAACTAAAGTAGATGCCTTTGAATATGACTGGGCTTTTGAAAGCATACGTATCAATCGAGCTGTTGTAGGATACATTTGCGTTAGAGGCATTAACAGAGACTTTACAGATGATGATTTAGAAATTATTCATCACCTTTCACATATTATTTCTGTCTATCTACAGAAAAATAATGCCTACATTAATCCAAACGGAATAACTGTAGACCGTTTCCTAAAGCAGCTTTTATTAGGACATTTCGAAAATGAAGATACTATCAAATCTCAGATTGGCTCTATCGGATATAAACCTAGCGCTTACTATTATTTGATGGCCTATGAATTTGTTGATTCTGATCCAAAGCTGCTATCAACAAACTATTTTTGTCAGCAACTCCAGTCCATATTTCCAGCTGCCATTACAGGAACCTACGAAGGACAATTAGTTACACTTCTTCCAGCAAAGCGCACTTCACCATTTAGCATAGCTACTGAAGACCGACTATCTACCTTCCTTACAATGAACCGAATGCTTTGTACAATAAGCTTCGTATTTACGGAACTAACGGAAGCACCAACTTACTTTGGTCAATGTAGATGTATTTTTAACATGGTTGATTTGGAAGAAAATATTGGAAATATACTTAGATATGGAGAGTATTGTCTCAGACACATTGCAACATTGTTGGATGATCCATCTCTTTTCCTTGCAACTATTCATCCTGCAATAAAATTTTTGCAAGCCTATGACATGGAAAACTCTACCGAATATTTGAATACACTAGAGACATACATAAAATGTAATAGGAGTGCTCCAGCCGCAGCCGAGGCACTCCACATACATAAATCAACTTTCTTTTATAGAATTGAGAAGATGAAGTCATTATTCAACATTGACATATCGAATCCTGATAACATGTTTGCTTATGAAATATCCCTTAAGATTTTGGATATTTCCAAGAAATACCGGTATTGATTATTCTGGCTTATACTCATCGAAGTCATAAGTAATTACGCCAAAGTCTGTTTTCTGCTCACGAATAGCAATTGATTTTGACATCTTCTTGATTTCATCAGCAGTTACTGAGCGACCAAGCTCATTTGAAAGCATAACACCTTCTGAAAGGAATGCAGTCTGCATTGCGATATAAGGTGAGTCAATTCTTGTCTCATCTGTAAGATCTCCACGGAGATATGAATACCAATGAAGCTGATTGTCATTGTACATTTCCATTTCTGGATGAAGGGCAAGCTCCTGCTGACCTGTAATATCACCGATTGCACACTCAAGCTTTGTATCAAAGAGACGTCCCTTTTCATCAACACCAAAGTACTGAAGTCTTGGCTTCTGTAAATCGCCACCACCTACGATAGCTCCGCCTTCAGGTACAGCCATTGGACCGCCTGTCTGGTCAACATCTGTAAACTTAAGACCACCAAGAGAACCTGCGATAAATGTTGAGCCAACTTCATCCATGTGAATAGCCCAATCCTCGTAAATATCCATTGAAAGACCGTTCTTAAAACGAGCGATAGCAACAGATAAATCTTCAACTGGTGTATGGCAGTTTACTGCGTCATCAATCTTCTTATCTCTCCAGTAATCACATGTAGTTGTACCATAAACGCTTTCAAGCTCTGGCATACCCATTACATAAAGCATCTGAGCTAAGTGATAAATACCAAGGTCGAAAAGTGGTCCGTGTACACCAACCTCTGGATCTACGAAATCACGGCTGAAGAATGGCATATCATAGCCCGGACGGCCCTGACGTCTGTGACCTACTGAACGTGCGTGATATACCTTACCAAGCTTTCCATCAGCAATCATTTCCTTAGCAATACGTGTCTGTGGATTGTAGATTGAGCTAATCTGGATAGCAAGCTTCTGACCATACTTCTTCTGAGCATCATATAAAATCTTTGCATCTGCATAGCTAGCTGACATTGGCTTCTCAGAGTAGCAAGGGAAGCCTGCTGCCATAACTGCTGTTGCAACTGATGTGTGAAGGTTGTTGTGTACACATACTTCTACTTCATCAATATCATCTCTCTTTAACATCTCACGGAAGTCTACATAAAGATCCTTCTCATCGATGCCGTACTGCTTGCCCCAAGCCATAAGTCTATCCTTATCAATTTCTGCTGCAGCTACAACCTTTAAATTCTCGCCTCTCTTGTTGAGGTTCTCAATTACTGTCATATGACGATGTGAAATCATACCACATCCGATAATTGCAATTCTTAATTCTTTTTTCATTTCTTACTCCTTACATTCCGCCTGGTTTAATAAGTTACTATTACCATCCTAAAATTCTTAAATATTCACGGCTACGACGAGCACACTCAAGTGGCTCAAGTTCGTAGTGCTCATCCTGCTCTACGATTACCCAATTTGCATTTGCCTCAAGTGAAGCTTCAAGAACGGGCTCCCAAATCATCTGTCCAAAGCCTACTGGACGGAATCCAAAGTATCCTGTATCGCCTTCTGACTCTTCCTCTTCAATTCCGATAAGCTTGTACATATTCTTAACTTCACCCTTCTTGATGTAATCCTTAAGGTGAACTACTGGAATACGATTTGTGTACTTCTTAATAAATTCAGGTGCTTCTCCTGTAGCAACATCACACCAGCATGTATCAAGCTCTGACTGAAGGTTCTCAGCTGGAATGCTGTCGAACATTTCATCATAACCCCACTTGCCATTTGAAAGCTTTACGAACTCAAAGTCATGGTTGTGATAAAGGAAAGTCATTCCTGCGTCATGAATCTTCTTTCCAACTTCATTTAAAAGTGGAAGGAATTCCTTAAATCCTTCTGGATTAACTGGACGATATTCCTCTGCCATGTACGGCATAACAAGATACTTAACACCGATAGTTGAGTAATCCTTGATAACCTTATCAATGTCATCCATCATTTCAGCGAATGCTACATGAGCTGAAATTGGAATAAGACCTACTTCATCTAATGTCTTCTTAACGAACTCTGGCTCAAGTCCATAAAGACCTGCAAGCTCAACACCGTCATAGCCAAGTTCTTTAACCTTTGTCATTACTTCTTTAAAGTTTTCTGGTGTGTTTTCAAGTAAGTCTCTAAGACCATAAACTTGAATACCAACTGGTAATTTCTTACTCATCACATTTCTCCTTTACTACTTATCTATTACTTTGTTTTTACATTTCCATATGCATTTGTATCAACTGGCCAAATTCCAGGATTGAAATCTGCATATGGCTGTTTAAGTTCTTTAAGATTCTTAATTGTTCCTGATGGCTGAGCCTGTGTCTTAATCTCTGTAGAATGCTCTAACTTTCCACCCCAACGAAGACGTGAACGATCAAGCTCTTCCTGTGTATAGTGCATTACAAATTCACCGTCAACGATATCGAAAGTACCAATGCTACCACATACTAAGCATGAAGCTGTCTTCTTATCATGTGCAAACTGAATAAGTCTTGTGTGGCAGATTGGGCATGTACCTTCTTCATCTCCACGATACTTGATTCTCTCATCCTCATCTTCTGAATTGATTGACTCTACAATGTTCTTACCTACACGAGTCATTCTCTTCATCATTTCTGGATTGCCTGCAACGTTCTCGCAAGCCATTGCACCATAATATTCAACTGTATCAACAACATCAATTCCCATTGGGAATGTAAATTCAAACATCATTGGAAGTGTAAGTGCAATCCATTCCTCAGTCATAGCACCACCAACAGAAATGAGAGCTGCAGAACGCTTCTTAAATGCACGTGCATCTGGAAGCTTCTCTTCTGGCTCACCAGCAGCCTTACCTTCATCATATCTAGCTTTTCTAAATGTAATATCATGGCTAGGTCCGATACGATCACAAATTGTCTTGAAACGACCTGTTACAGATGTTTCATAAGTTGGGCAAGCAAGAATAACTGCATCTGCCTGCATAACAGCTTCGTCAAGAATATCGAAATCATCATGTTTTACACAATATCCACGTCCTCTGCCAGTCATTGTTCCGATTGTACAAGCGATGCAACCAGTACAGTTGCTGATATCTAAATCATCTGCTCTGATGAATGCAACATCGCAGCCTTCTCGCTGGCACTCCATAAGAGCTTCCTTTACCATAACATCGCAGTTGGACATCTTACGTCCAAATGAAATGCCAAGAACTTTCTTTTTTTCCATAAAATTATTAACCTCCGTAGTACTCCTTGTTTATAGGAATAATATAGTGTAATAAATAATCACCATCTTTTATTTTGTTACATATTCTTTTGTCAAATTTTGCAATCAAAAAAGCTTTTTACAAATGAACGCAATGGGTGTTTGTTTTTCATTGCAGTCTTCTGGTATTAAAAAAGCTCCGCAAAATGCGGAGCTTTAAGCTAATAATTATTTTTCATATTGATGAACACCATTTTCAAGATCATTTCTGATTTCTTCAACTTTTGCTGGTGTTAATTTGTACCAGAACATTGGAACAATTGAAAGCATACCAATTACAAATGGAATAAGGTTAACTACTGCATTGATTCCCTGTCGAGCTGCTGCTGTCTGCTCAGCCAATGGAACATAACCTGCTACATCCAAAAGAAGGATACCTGCTGAGCCGCAGATAGCTGTTGCAATCTTAACACCAAAGCTAAGCATTGATGCTGCAACACCTTCCTGACGACGGCCAAGCTTCCAATCACCATACTCAAGTGAATCACCCACAAGACCATAGCAAATACCTGATGCAGAATTGCATAGACCACAAACAAATGAAATACCAAGTAATACAGGCATTCCTGCGTTTGGAAGGAAGAACATTGCAAGGAAGCCAACATTCATGACCATCTGAAGGATGATTAAGTAGCCCTTCTTTGTAAATGTGTTTGTTCCCCATGGAAGCATGAAGCTACCAATAAGCTGCGCAACAGTCATAACTGTGAAGAATGTTGCAATGTGTCTGAAATCACCAACTACATAAATTATATAGAATGTAAGAAGTCCCATACGGCCTGATACACAGATTGTTCCAAGTAATGTTGCAAGTACAACCATAAGAAGCTGATCGTTCTTTACAATTTCTCTCATTGCCTGGAAGAAATTAAGTTTCTCTGTCTTACCCTTGTTTGCATGAAGCACATCTGTATATTTTTCTTTACAGATTGTTGCACAAATCCAGAATGGAACAAGTAATACTACTGCCATGATTATTGCGAATCTGAAATAACCCTGAGCATCTGCCGCCTCAACACCTGGCTTAGAAAGCTTTAAAAGAAGTGGTGCAGCTGTTGCAGAAAGTACGATACCAATAACAGATGAACCAATATTTCTGCAAGTTGCAAGAAGCATTCTTTCTTTTGAATCGATAGCAACAACGTTCTGTAATGCCTGATAAGCAATTGAACATGCTGTATATGCCATACCTGTTCCCACATAGCAAAGTAAGCAAACAATAACCTTTACCGCACCTTCCATTGGCCATACTGTAAATGTCAAAATGTTAAATATTGCAAGGAATGGTGGAGCAAAGTATAAGTATGGACGAAATCTTCCCCATCTAGTGTTTGTTCTATCTGCAATAGAACCCATCATTGGATCGTTAATTGCGTCCCAAACACGTGCAATTAACATGATAAGAGAAATTGCTGTTGCCGTTAAACCAACAATATCTCTGTAAAAAAGTGTAAGGTAGTTGTTAATCATGTACCATGACATTTGACAACCAACCTCTCCAAAAGCATATCCTACTGCCAGTTTAGGATTAGCCTTTCTCTTTGCGGATGCGTCAACTTTAGCCTCTGTTGACAATGTTACATCGCTCATTTGTAAATACCTCCCTTTCGGTCCTTTGATGATAAGATATTAGCATCAAACTTGATATCTACTTTATTTTCCAATTTCAAATACTTGTTATATATTGCAAATATTAGCAACCAAAAAAATGTGTGCAATGAAATCATATCATTCATTGCACACACTTTGTTCACAATTTTTCTTATTCAAATTCGACAGATTTACCAGTACGAGCTGACTCTCTTGCTGCTTCCATAAGTCTAAGAACACGTCTTGTTTCTGGTATCTTTACCAAGAAGTCTTCCTGACCTTCATGAGCATTCTGGTAGTTTTCAAAATAGTTCTCATGAGTTGTATCAGCAATTGGAAGTGGCTCTGTGATAAGCTTTCCTGCTGGTGGTGGACCAAATGAACGTGTTGGGCCCGCTGCAGTCATGGTTCGCTGTCCACCTACATTCTGAAGTAGTCCGTTTGTACGAACAATTGCTCCCTGTGGATCAAATCCATCTAAGTATGCTGTACCTTTGTTTCCACCCATAATCCAATGACGTTCAAACCACTTGTTATCCATCTTATCTGTAAGGAAATATGTACCGAGCTCAACCTCTGCCATAATTCCATTATCAAATTTCATGAGGATTTTAAAGTAATCATCTACTTCAAAATTGATTACGTTTCTAACATCTGCAAATACTGTTTTAATCTTTGCTCCAGGCATCATCCAAAGCATCTGATCTAAAAGATGTACGCCCCAGTCAAAAAGCATTCCGCCACCTTCTGCAACATATACATGCCAATCATGCATGTTTCCATTGAATCCATAAAGGCTGCTCTTGATTGTATAGACATCACCGAGTGTCCCGCTGTCAAAAACATTCTTCATTGTACGGAAGTCTTTATCAAATCTTCTCTGATGATGAACTGTGAAGTTTACTCCACACTCCTCAACTACCTTTACCATATCATCAAGTTCTTCAACACTCATGGCAACTGGCTTTTCACAAATAATATCTTTGCCAGCTCTTGCTGCCTGAATTACCAAATCATGATGTTGATTGTTGTTTGCTGCAATTAATACAACATCAACTTCAGGGTCATTAAACATTTCCTCATTGCTAGAATATCTCTTAATTCCTTCTTTTACATCTTCAAGCTGCTTTGGATCAATATCTGAAATACCAACAACTTTGTAGCCATCAAGCTTTGTAAGCATTGTTTCATGTTCGTGTCCCATGAAACCATGGCCAATAATACCTATTCTTATTGTTTCCATTTAAAACCTCCTATTTATTTCAACATAGCGCTATTAAAAAATCGGTATATTTTATGATTAAAATATACCGATTCTCAGTGTTTTATTCTCTTTTATACTTTTAAATATTTTATATATTGTTGCAATAATGATTTTAAGAGGTTTTTCATCTGCAAGAAAACAATGTAGTTTATTGCGGCCACTTTAAAACTCAGGGAATATATGCAGTGCACAGAACTCCTCAGCCTGCAAATCAATGTTTAAAGTAAGTACATTGCCCTTTGATTTAATGAGTGTTCTTGATAAATCTGGAACGCACTTGTCGCGAAGAAACTTAACGTCTGATCTTTCAAGTCTGCTATCGTTATCGAACTTTGCCCATTCATCAATAATAGAACCATTATCCTGGTTTACAGTTCTCTTCTTGACGTAGTATCCGCTATTTTCACTAACACCCTTTAATTTGATTTCCAGCTTTTTATTATCATGAGGATCAAAGTATGCCTTTGCATCTTCTACAGTAGACTGGTTTTCAGCATCAATAAAATAGCTAGAATTGTACCAAACAGTATTGAAACAAATGATTTGATATTCATCATCTGCAACTCTTGTGACAATGTAGTTATCACCTCGCGCAATTACCTTTGAGCCAAGACGGTTTAGCATCTTTAGTGCATAGAAAATTGGCTTTCTGATTGTTTCTTTTGAAACTAATCCGCCACCACCATTGATTACTCTTCTAGCTGAATAAGAGTTACACTGCCAGTCTGTTGCAATCCACATACCAAATATTTCTGCTTCCATTGCATGCTTTACAATATTTCTGATAAGGACACAGCCTCTGAAACAGCTATCATTTAGATAGTTTTGGTTGGATACTGTAATATTCCATTCACTAACAACAAGCTTTTCATGAGGGATGTTTAATTTGTCCATTATGCCATATAGCTTTTCAAATTCATGACCTTCAAAATCTCTGTCCGCCGAACGAACGAATCCAGTCTTTTTAACTGAATCAACCGTGTAATGCTTAGTCATGTATGGGAAGAATAATGCTGATAAGAAATCAGGTTTATTCTCCTGTGCATATAGCATAGCAATATCCTTTTCCAAATCGCTTACGTCTACAGTTCCAGTAACGCCAGCACCTGTGCAGTATCCTAACTGAGCATCTGGTGCTACAGCTTTAAGCTCTTTGGAGATACATGAAAATGCTTCACCAAAGTTCTTTCTATCATCTGTAAGGTTTGTGTAAGCAGCATGGACACCTTCCATACCTACTTCAAAACGCCATCTAGATACTTCCTTTTCTCCGTATCTACGTACCAGACTTCTGAAGAATGATTTGTAAAGATTTTCCCAAACTCGCCTATCCTTATATTTGATAGAAATATCTTCGAACCATGCTGTCTCCTCAGAATTAGTAACATTGGCATATGGTCGATTTGTAAAATCAAGCCATGGAGTAATTCTGTTTTCTACCAAGAAATCCAAGGCTTCAAAAATCATGTCAAAGTTGTAATCTCCGACAGTAACACCATCAGATACCATTGTCTTTGTGTTGAATACCATAAAGATTCTGGCATATGTGAAACCTATTTCTTTTGCCAAATATTGAATGTGGTACTGAACATTGGCATTTAAAATATCATGAATAAATCCAACATTGAAAAGCTTATTCCAGCTGCGCTTTAAATCAGATGACTGCTTAACATCGATTTCCTCCACTACTTTAGGTTCTATATCAACGGATGTTTCATTCCATTTATAGTCTGCCTGAATAATCTTTTTAACATCCTCATCAATGTTGTTTGTATTTTTTTCTACCTGCCCCTTCATCTTTTGACGATACTCAGTAGGAGCCATGTTGTATATGTCTCTGAATACCTTTGTAAATGCAGAAGCATTTGAGAAACCGCAATCCATGGCAATCTTTGTCATGTTCTTTTCAGTGTATAAAAGCTCGTCTATGGCATAGCGAGTTCTTACCTGATTAACATATTCTGCAAAGTATGTACCAGTCTGTTTCTTGAACAATCGAGACAGAGTCGAAGTAGAGGTATACATCTGCTTCGCTAAATCAGAAAGGCTGATGCCGTCCTGATAATTTGTATGTACATAGTGGATGATGATTTGAAGCTTTTCATCTGCATCGAAGTTCTCTGATATTTCTGTGTTTGTATCATCCACCATATGATGCTCAATCAGCTCATCAAGAAGCTTGTAGAGCATACTATATTTAAGGCTGTCTGTTCTTTTAAAGGAAGTGACCTCCTGATATATAATGTCACGACAACTATTAATTATTTCTTTATAAGACTTTGTTTTATCTACTGAACTGTTGCACAAAAAGAAGCTGTTTGGCTTTTTCAACATATGCACTAATATTTGATAATCGTACATAATTGAACATACTATACTTTTCTCAACCGTCTCTATGCTGTGCTGGATACTGGAATTGATAACCATTACATCATCACGGCCAAGTGTAAAGACGGTATCTTTTATTTTTACATTTATAGTCCCCTCAACTATATACAATAATTCAACATCAGTATGAAGATGCTGAGGTTCAGAGATATTTCTATATACGTTTACCTTAAACTGATTGAAACTGTTCATTAGTACTCCTTAGAATTAGTTTTCGACAAACATTATACAATAAGAAATAGGGAGAAGCAAAAAGCCTCTCCCCTGTTTTCAACTTAGTATACTATTAATCAAAATCAGCATTTGTTACAGATTTTACTGTACCAGTTTCAAGATATTCATCAACAGTATCTGAGTATACAAATAATGTTCCTGCCTTCTGAATATGACCTTCCTCTAAGGAACCATCTAAAATACCATTGCAAACGTAAAGCATCTCAGATGCTGTATCATTAACAGAACCTGTCATAACCATACCACGAAGTGGGCACTCATCATTAATTGATGTTTTGATAAGCTCTGCCATAGCGTTATCACCGTTGATAGCAAAAATTGCCATATCAGAATAATCCTGAACTGGTGAGCTAAGGCCTGTTAAATAGTTGTTTGCACCTGTAGCAATGTTTGAATGAGCAGTTAAAATAACCTTTGTTGAATCATCTGTAGCAAAAAGGTTTTCTGTTGCCTTCATACCATCATCTACAGTCTCATCCTGGCATTCAACTTCCTTTACAAACTTTGCCTTTGTAGAGAATTCCTCAATCTTATCAAGCTCGTCTGCCTGAATTACACCAGTATCAGCTGTTCTACAAGAAAGAACAACTACTGGAACTGAATGGTCGTCAGCATCTGCATACTTTTCATCAATCCACTTTGCAGCAAGCTTACAAGCATAGTCAGCAAGTTCTGCATCGTCTGAAACCATAAGTGCATCGTACTCTGATGTAGGTGCAACGAATGCTACAAACTTAATGCCTTTTTCCTGACACTCAGTAACAATTCCGTCCATTGACTCTGGTGCTACTGACCAGCAGAATAACACATCTACACCCATTGCTATGAAGTTTTCGCATGCTTCAATCTGAGTTGTTGGATTGAACTCACCATCTGCATACTGAGCATCATAACCAGCTTCTTCAAATACTGTTACAAATTCATCTGCTAACATCTGGAAGAAATCTCCACCCAATCCAAATGTTACGAAACCAACTGTTTTGCCCTCACCTGGCTTATCAGCTGACTCTGTTGTTTCAGATTTAGAATCTGAAGTTGTCGCCTGAGTGTCACCTGTCTTTGAGCTTCCGCATCCCGCGAACAAGGAAGCAACCAAAGCTACTGTCATTACCACTGATAATAGTTTCTTTTTCATTTAATACCCTCCAATTATTTTGTTTTTTATATACTCTTCTGTTCTCTATTGCTAAGGTAAAGTGAGAATAGCATGATTAATCCCTTTGCAATGTACTGTGGATATGTACCGAGATTAATAAGCTGCATACCATTTGCAAGAACACCAAGAACATATACCGCTACAATTGCCTTCCAAAGTGTACCCTCACCACCTTTAAGAGCAACACCTGAAAGAACACAGGCTGTGATTCCAGTGAACTCAATACCTACACCAGTGCTTGAGTCAGCGGAACCTGAACGAGATGCTAACAATACTGCAGAAATACCAACCAAAATACCTGCCACCGTAAATGCTAAAACTTTGATTTTAGCTACATCTAATCCAGCAAGTCTTGCTGCTTCAGGATTATCTCCTGCTGCATATACATCTCTACCAATTGATGTCTTTGTTAAAACGAAGATTGCTATTGCAACAAGTACAGCCATGATAATTACATTTAAAGGAATAACCCCAATCTTTCCCTGGCCAATATACATAAAACTCTTTGGCAAATTATGGAATGTCTTAGATCCAGATATTAAATATGAAATACCTTGGAAAATTGCCATTGTACCCAGTGTAACTATCATTGCATTACTTTTTAAAACAAGTGTCATCAAGCCATTAAAGCTTCCCAATATAGAACAAACAACAATTGCCAATATTACAGCTACAGGAACTGATACTGTTCCATTAGCTAAAAGCTTTGTGCAAAGTACTGCCGCTACTGACATTTGATATCCAATTGAAAGGTCACAGCCGCCACTTACCATGATGATAAATACTGCTGTTGAACATACTGCCACGTGAACATTCTGTACCAAAATATTAGTAATATTTAATGGTGTTAAAAACGCAGGTGACATTATGCTAAAAAATACCATTAATACCAAAAGTAAAATAACCATAGACCAATCAGAAATGATTCGCCCAATAGATTTCTTATTTTTCATTCCATTTTCCTCCTACAATCCAGACGCTTTCTTCAAAATTGTTTGCTGGTCATATTCGCTCTTTTGTATTTCACCAGCAAACTTGCCTTCATGAATCACTATGATTCTTTCAGACATTCCTAAAAGCTCCTCCATATCAGAGGAAACCATTATGATACTCTTACCCATTGAAGTAAGTTCATTCATAAGAGTATATATTTCGTGTCTTGCGCCAACATCAATGCCTCTGGTAGGCTCGTCAAAAATTAAGATATCAGGATTTGCTGCCAGCACTTTTGCAATAACAACCTTCTGCTGGTTTCCTCCTGATAAGCCTCCTACCTTCTGTTTAAGGTTTGGTGCCTTAATCTTCATTTTGCTTCTATAACTTTCAGCTACTTCCACTTCCTTGTTAGCATTCATAATGAAATGTCTGCTTAATGTTTTTAAGTTGGAAATAGAAATATTCCAAAGTATAGATTTATCCAAGAAACATCCCTGATATTTTCTATCTTCCGGAATGAGTCCTATGCCTTCGTGCATTGCTTCTCTAGGAGAATGTGGGTTTATTTCAACACCATATTTCTTTATAACTCCTGAGGATTTAGGAACTACTCCATAAATCATCTGCATGATTTCTGTACGTCCAGCTCCTACCAATCCTGCAAACCCTAGAATCTCTCCCCTGTGTAGTTTAAAGCTAATGTCGGAAACGCCATTACCTGTCAGGTGCTCTACTTCAAAAATAACTTCATCCTTAGCAGGCTCCTTTGTTGGATATGTTTCCGAAAGCTCTCTACCTACCATATATTTAATAAGGTCATCCTTCGATGTATCTTCAATATTCACTGTTGTGACATACTGACCGTCACGAAGTACCGAAACTCTATCACAAATTTCAAACAGCTCCTCTAATCTGTGAGATATGTAAATTACCGTTACCCCATCGGCCTTAAGCTGTTTTACTAATCTATAAAGATTCTGTTGCTCGGCAACTGTTATCGATGCCGTTGGCTCATCCATGATTATGATTTTTGCATTCTTTGAAATAGCTTTTGCTAATTCCACTATCTGTCTGTTTGCCATAGACAAGTCTCTGATATATGCATTTGGATCGATATTACTGTTAAACTTATCAAGCAAAGCCTTTGTCTTTTCATATCTGGCCTTGTCGTCAACAATTAATCCGTCCTTTACTCCTGCAAAAATATTATCAGCAACTGTTCTCGCTTCCATCTGTATCATTTCCTGATACACAACAGCGACCCCCAATTCGATCGCCTGAGATGGTTCTAATTGCGAATACTCTTTTCCCTCAATTACCACCGAACCTGATGTTGGTTTAATGGCTCCTGATATTGTTTTAATAAAGGTAGATTTTCCTGCTCCATTTTCTCCAACTAGTGCATGAACTTCTCCCTTTTCAAATGAAATTGAAACATTATCAAGAGCCTTAACACCAGGGTAATCTTTGGTAATATTCTTTAACGATAGTATTTCCGTAAAATCACCCCCATTTTTCAATTATTACTCTCCAATTGCCTTTGCCATAGCTGCCTGATGACGACGAACCTGCTCGATTGAATCTACATCAAGATCCATTCTAAGGTGCTCTCCGCCTTCATACTCTGAGCTAAGGAATCCTGTGTAACCAGCCTTCTTATATGCTTCAATTACCTCTGGAATAGCTACTGCTGTCTCCTCCAAATCTTCGTGTACATTGTAGAACTTAGCATGTGTATGGAAGATATAATCAATGTTATCGATAATATCCTGTGGCTCAGACCAAGAATATGTAAATGATGTACCTGCATATTCCAAATCTGCTGGGCCGCCGCCTGCAGCCTTTACTGCATCCATCATCTCAGCCATACCATTCGCCATACGATATTCCATATTGGCTTTACCAAGATTTAAATCATACTTAATCTTAGTAAATCCCTTAGCTACTCTATTTGCATAAGCGTCATCAACAATCTTGATGCATTCTTCTTTTGCACCGTGACGACGTGCCTTATCACGAACAACATCTGGAATGTTCTTGCAGAAGATACCCATATCTGGAACAAATCCGAAGTACTTAGTGCCAGTTCTGTTTATCATTTCCATATAGCCATCTGCCCATCCCGAGTTGAGTGAGAATGGTGCATGTACCTCAAGACCAATCTTTACACCCATCTCTTCTGCATATGGTAAGCTTCCCTCAATTACATCCATAGGAGTAGAAACCAATGTACGAAGTACTGGGAATCCTAGAAGTGATGCTAATCTGATATCGCGATTCATCATATTTACCTGCTCTTTAAGAGTAAGAGTACGATTATCGTATATACGGTTTTCTAAGAACGCATCGTAGCATGCTGGAGTAAGATTGTACTTTTTCATCCAGTCAAACCACTGATCTCTGAAATCCTGTGTCTCGATTGGAAGTGGGAACTTTCTAATCATTTGCTCTGCAAGAAGCTCAACGCCTGTTGCACCTGTTTTCGCTGTCTCTCTAAGGCATCCCTCTAAATCAAGCTTTCCAAGATAAAACTCATCCTGATAGCTGTAGAGAGATACGCATCTTTTAATATCACTCATTTTTAGTATCCTCCCTACTAAATTTCAAATTCAATGTTGCATGGTGCCTCAATCTGGAATGGCATGTATGAAGGTGCAATAATCTGCTTTCCTACAATGCTGTGCTTACCCTTTGCAAGGCCACCTTCTTTTTTAACTGTTACTGTTGCATACTCGCCAAATTCCCAACGATACTCTGGGTCAATGACTGTTCTGCATTCCTCCAATGTAAATTTCTCACCATTTACTGTAAGTATAATGTCATCTCGATTTACATCCTGACCATCAACATTAAGAATGATGTCTCTTAAAATTGAAAGAGTAAATGAACGATAGTACTGCGCCTTCCAATCAAAAGAGAAGCCTACAATCTTTCCATTCTCTTCTACATTCTTAAAGCTGGCTGGATCATATATTGGTCTTCCTGCCATTTTCTATTCCTCCCTAAAACTTTAAATCTAATTCTCTACATATTCTGCTGCTTCCATACCTGCGATACGTCCTGTATTTACTGCGTATCCCATTGAGTTACCTGGAAGAAGGAACATGTAGCTATCTTCGTAAATATTGCATGAATCAGCACCAACTGCATAAAGACCTGGAATTGGCATGAAATCTTTATCACATGCTTCGCAGTTCTCGTTAATTCTGATTCCACCAACTGTGCCGTATCCGCCTGGACGAATAGCTGCTGCATAGTATGGCCCCTTCTTTAACTTCTTTAAGTACTTATAGTTCTTGAAGAACTCTTCATCACGGCCTTCACAGTAATCGTTGTAGTCATCAATTGTTTCCTCAAGTACCTCTGCATCAACACCAATCTGTGCTGCAAGGTCTTCAATTGTTTCACCCTTGAAGAAATTCTTTGAACCTCTTGCAAGAATTTCGTCCATTCCCTCAAGGAAATCTGAAACATCTGCATCTGGGTTAACAAGGTTTGTAACCTCAACGCCCTTCTTCATATATGTCTTTGCAATTGTTGAATCGATAATGCTGAAAACAACTTTATCCTTCTGGTGGCTTGCAACATTGCTAAGGTATGTTGTGTTCTGCATGAACTCTTCGTTCATAACACGCTTAGCAAACTTGTTTACTAAAAGGTTTGGCTGCTTAAATACATTGAGAACGCTTGCTCTTGCTTCCTCACCAGCACCTGGATCACAAGCTGCTTCAATACGAACCTGAAGGTGATCTGCACCAGCATCCCAAGCCATCTTTAAGCCATCACCCATGATTCCTGGAATAGCAAAGTTAAACACATCCTTCCCCTGCTCAACACCGATTTCATCAAGGATGAACTGTTTATTGCATCCAGCGCCACCAGTAGCAATGATTGCTGCCTTACACTGGATTGTGAATTCCTCACCAGCCTTGTTTACTGCAACTACGCCGCAAACTTTTCCTTCATCATCCTTAAGAATCTTCTTTCCAGATGTCTCAAGAAGAACTTTAACTCCAAGTTCCTGGGCTCTCTTCAAAAGAGCTTTGTTCATATGACCTGCTGCACGTGGACCAATTTTGTTACCAGTCTTAACGATGTGCCATGTTGCTTCTGACTGTGGGAAATATTTGAAAGCGCCTTCGAATTCTACGCCCATATCCTCTAACCACTCAATTGTCTCAGCAGACTGCTCAAAATATCTTTTTACAAGTCTTGCATCAACGTTGTAGTGAGTGTAATCCATGAACATGTTAAATGCTTTTTCTACTGAAATATCAATCATTTGCTGCTGCTGATATTTTGTTCCAATTCCAAGTGGTCCCATACCCATGTTGGCAGCACCACCTGTGATAGATGCTTTTTCAATAACAATTACATCTGCTCCATCTTCTGCCG
This sequence comes from Pseudobutyrivibrio ruminis HUN009, assembly GCF_000703005.1. Taxonomy (NCBI): domain Bacteria; kingdom Bacillati; phylum Bacillota; class Clostridia; order Lachnospirales; family Lachnospiraceae; genus Pseudobutyrivibrio; species Pseudobutyrivibrio ruminis. The sequence continues at coordinate 313,646 of NZ_JNLH01000001.1, forward strand.
CCTGAACTGCTGCCGACATTCCTGAAGGACCTCCAGCAATTACGACGATTTGTGTTTTTAATTCTTCCATTACTTCTCCTTAAATCTTCAACCTTGTTTTAGGATTTTTTTCTTATACATAACTTAACATCACCACTTAATCTCAACCTTTTTATTTTTCCTGAAACCTTATCTATTATTGCAATCAAAATCACGGCATAAAAAAAGCGTGCAACAAATAACTATGTATTGTTGCACGCCTCAAATAACCTTTTATTTAATTAGAATTTTCCTACTTTTGTGCGCTTTTTTGGCAACTTAGGAAGCTTTGCCGCAGTCTTAATGCAGCCCTCATCACATGCTGCAACGCATTTGCCACACTGTTCACAAAGGTCCTGATCTATCACATGAATAAATCCATCTTTTCCTTCAATTGCATCCTCAGGACAAGCGTCAATACAATCGCCACAGCCCTGGCACTCATCTGGATCAATGTAGTAAAGCTCTGCCGCTTTATAGCACTTACCACACTTACAAACCTTTCTTTTAATATGCTCTTCGAACTCTTCTGCAAACAGCTCCAAAGCTGAAACTAAAGGCTTTGTCATATTCTGACCAAATGGACAGTAAGCTCCAATAGAAATAAGCTCTGACACTTCCTTTATCAAATCGACATCTGTCATCTTCGCTTTTCCAGTAGTCATCTCTTCAACAATCTGATTGAACTGAGATGTACCTTCTCTACAAAGCACACACTTACCACATGAGGCGTCCTTGGCCTGATTCATAAGCTTTACACAGCTCTCCACAATACAATCTTCATTCGTATATACGGTAATAGAACTGTACTTTTCTGCTGCTTCAATTGAATAATCAGCAGCATTTGATGGCAAAACAAACTCACCTTTTAAACCGCCAAGAAGTAAAGCTTTTACTCCATCCAAAGAAATAACTTCAGAAATCTTTGTTCCTACATTAACCTTCTTTACATCTGTTTTATCACCATTGTTGATTACAACAAATTTCTCGTCTGTACCTTTTGCGATGCCATATGCAGTCTCTGGTGTTATTACAAACACTTCCTGATTTTCATATTCAGCTACAAAGTCATCCTGAATCATAGGACGAGGAAGATTTCCTGATAATACCTGCGCAACAGAATATGGATTATTTAATGTTGGAGATACATATCCTGTGTATCTAACCTCACCATCTAATCCTTCCACATCTGTATTCTCTGGAAGCAAATACATCACCCTTGCATCGATATTTGCCGCATATTTTTCCACACCTGTCACTACATCTTCAAGATAATTCTTTAATAAATATATAGAAATAGGTGCCTTAACATCATCACTTACACAGCTAACAACTAGTAGTTTTTCCATTACTGTGCTCCTCCTTCCTCTGCAACATAATCACTCCAGAATTTCTGTGGAGATATCTGTAAACGAAGGTCACACTGTAAGCATCTGCTAGCTTCACAACCTGCTTTACTGCAATCAAATCCAAGGTCCATTGGCTCAAAGTTATTAACTCTGCTATCTGCTGATGTGACATTAGGTTCACATCTATGCGTCTTTGTAAGATTCTCGTTTTTGCCAATATATGGGTTTGCAATCTGTTCTGGTGCAAGACTTTCTTCAATGTTTCCATCACCACCAAGATACTTATCAATCTCTGATACAGCTGCTCTTGCCTCCGCAATTGCTGCTATAACTGAACGAGTTCCTGTTACTGCATCACCTGCTGCATAGATTCCATCTACAGATGTTTTATGACCATCACTTACAATGATTCGTCCTCTGTTAAGATCTAATCCAAATTCATCAGTGATATCTGGATGCTGGCCAACAGCAAAGATAATAGTATCTGCCTTGAATGTAACTGTAGAATCTGGAATTCTTGTAAACTCAGGGCCCTTAGGTCCAAACTTTAATCCCTCAATTCCTGTAACTGTAAGTCCTGTAACCTTACCATTTTCCGATTCAATGGCATCAAAGGTTCTAGAATTTTCTACAATAATTCCATCCTCCTTTGCCCATGCTACTTCTTCAGCTGATGCTGTCATCTTGTCTGGAGCCTCAAGACAAGTCATAATAACATTCTTTGCGCCTAAACGACGTGCAGACTCTGCACAGTCAATTGCAACATTTCCACCGCCAAGAACAACAACATTCTCTCCTACTGGAAGTGGATTTCCTAAATTGATAGCTCTTAAGAAATCAGCATTTAAATAAACATCTGGTAAATCATTTCCTTCAAGTGGAAGTCTATTTCCAGCATGTGTTCCAACAGAAACAAATACTGCGTCATACCCCTGTGCCTTTAACTCAGCTGCTGATTTAACATCACTATTGCACTTAATCTCTACACCGATAGATTCGATTTCAGCTATTTCTCTGTCAAGAACCTCTCTTGGAAGTCGATATGAAGGAATTCCATATCGCATCTGTCCTCCTGCCTGAGGTAACTTTTCAAAAATAGTAACCTCATGGCCAAGCTTCTTTAAATAATAAGCCGCTGTTAATCCTGCTGGGCCGGCTCCAATAACTGCAACCTTTTTACCAGTTGCCTCTTTCATAAATACATTAGCCTTCCAGCTTCCATCATCCTGGCTTGCCGCAAATCTCTTGAGGTTTCTAATAGAAAGAGGTCCATCAAGATGATTTCTCTTACACTGAAGCTCACAAGAATGAACGCAAATATATCCAAGTGATTCTGGGAAAGGTGCTTTTTCACGGACTGTAGCAGCTGCTGCTGGATAGTTTCCTTCTTTAATGAATCTAATATATTTTGGGACATTAATATGTGCAGGGCATCCTTCGCTACATGGAACAAGTGTCATTTCTCTGCTTAAACCTGGATCATCCTTAAACACACCAACCTTATCTCTGATTGAACCCGTTGGGCAAACCTCTACGCATGCTCCACAGAACTGGCAGCCTGCCTCTTCAAGGCTATTACCGTTGATAACAACTTTCATCCTACCATCAACTTTTTCGAATTTTAATGCCCCAACACCTCTCAATTCAGAGCAAGCACGAACACATCTGCCACAAAGAATACATCTATACATTTCATGAAGCATCAAAGGATTTGATTCATTTTCGATAGTTGGAAGCTTCTGACTTCTCAAATCACGTCCACTATCACCAACATACTGTGAAATAGATGCTAATTGGCATTTACCATATTTAGGGCAACCAACGCACTCACTAGGATGTGTTTTAAACATCAAATCAACTGAAAGCTTTCTAACCTTTTCAGCTGTTTCATCCTTAGTGCTGATAACCATTCCTTCTTTTACTTTTGTTGAGCAAGATGTAATAACACCATCTACTCCATCCTGTTTTACAACACAAAGACGGCATCCGCCATTTGGATGTAAATCATGATGGTGACAAAGATGTGGAATATATATGCCATTATCCAAGGCTGCCTCAAGTACAGTCTGGTTTTCATCAGCCACAATAGCTTTGCCATCAATTATCAAACTAACTGTCGCCATAATTAAAGACTCCTTCTAAATCTAATCTTAATGTTTGCATTTATTTTATTCAGAATGAGTCTTACCTGCTTTTATATTTTTTTCCTATTTGTTTTCTCATTTTGCATAGGCCCTGCTGATTATTTAATATTGCAACACATGCTTGTTATTTATTGCAACAAAAAAGCCATAGACTTTTGGATTCTACAATCTCAAAAATCTATGGCCAAAATAACCTTAAAAAGCCTTTATTTACTTGTTCTTAGCAAGGATTCTGTATAGGAATGTAAATATGATTCCAGCTACAGAAAAGCTTAATGCAATTATAAATGCCTGCTGATAAGCACCTGTTGTTGCATATGTATTTCTCATAATTTGTGGACCAAAATATCCTGCAAGTGCAAAACCAATGAACATAATTCCATAGTTTACGCTGTTGTTCTTTGGACCGAACTGGTCTGCTGTGAATCCTGGATAAACACCCATAAATGAACCAAAGCTGATTCCTACGATTGCAAGACCAACATAGAACAAGCCTGCTGCTGAGGTTCCGCAATTATAAAGAATTATTCCTCCAATGCAACCAAGCATACATGCAATCATAAGTGTATTAATTCTTCCAAGCTTATCTGAAATGTAGCCTGCAAGAATTCGTCCAAAGGCGTTAAAAAGTGCAAGTAAAGATACGGCAAGTGAAGCCTGTACTGCTGTCATTCCAATCATGTTCTGAGCAACTGAAGATGCCTGAGAAATGATCATCATGCCAGAGAAAGCACCACATGTTAATAAAAACAGCATCACATAAAATACTGGTGTCTTAAGCATTTCTTTCCAGTTTTTGTTTACTACATCCGCACTTGCTCCAGCTGTATTTGAAGTATATCCTGCAGGTGTATATCCTTCTGGGCACTGTTCCAAAAACATACAAGAAACAGCAATAAGCACAATAAAGATAATGCCAACAAGCTTGAATGCAAAGCTTGCATCTGTTCTTGAAACAATTGCTGTAACAATTGGTGGTAAAATTACTGAACTTGCACCATAAACCGCTGTTGTTATTCCACCAATTAATCCTCTTTTATCTGGGAAGAATTTGACGCATGTAGATATAACACTTCCATAGGCCATACCAAGACCAAGTCCACCGATAATACCGTAAGTGACAATTAAATATCCTACACTTGTGGCAAATCCTGATAAGAACATGCCAAGGCCCCACATAATTCCTCCAACAAGAATTACTTTCTTAGGACCGAATTTGTCATTGAACCATCCTCCTGAAATCATTGTGATTGGTCCAACGGAGTTTGCAATAGTGTAAACAATTGCTAAATCACCTGGTGTGATATTGCCACCCATTGTGGCATTGAAATAATCTGCCATTGCGGCAGAAAAAACGCTCCATGCATAGATAGAGCCAAGGCAGAGATTAATAAAGCATCCTGCCAATAAAATAATCCATCTTTTTTTGTCTAAATTCATTTTATTCTCCTTCTAATCCTTAGGTTGAAGATTGGAGAATAATAATGAGTTATAAAATTTCGCAGCAATTGCATTCTAACTATAAAAAAAATAAATGTCAATTTGCATCGACATTTATTTCTATAGCTTATATTTTATTATTTTCTCTGTCTGTGTGTTTCATACATCAGCAAACTAGCTGCAACTGATGCATTTAAAGATTCTAACTGACCTTCCATTGGAATCTTTAGGTAGCTGGTTGCAAGGGCCGACATTTCGTCAGTCAGACCATTGCCTTCATTTCCAATCATGAAAGCTGTAGGGCCAGTGAAATCAAGCTCGTCGTAGAATTTCTCGCCCTTTAGGTGAGCAGCATAAACTGAAAGTCCATACTTTTCTTCAAGCTCTTTGATAGTAGCGCCTAGGTCTGAAACTATCATGTGTGGCACTCTAAAAATGCTTCCCATAGTAGAGCGTACAACCTTTGGCGAATAGATATCCACGGTGGTGTTGTTCATAATGATACCGGTAGCACCTGCCCCCTCAGCAGTACGAACAATGGTGCCCATATTGCCAGGGTCCTGTAACGACTCAAGAATAACCACATGAGCTGGCTTGCCTGAAGCAATGCCTAGCACATCATCCATAGTGAAATCCTGCATCTTTACAAGAGCAAGAACTCCCTGTGGTGTAACCGTGTCGCACATGGTTTTGAATACGTTTGTAGCCACCTCTTCTACGCGAACATTAGGAGCCTTTTCCTTTAGCTGTGAAAGGAAAGACTTGCCCTCGGCTGTGGATTCAAAGCCCTCTATGATATATACACTATCCAAAAGATTGGCTGGAACTTCTGCAACTGCACGAATTCCTTCAATCACAAAAAGCCTTTGAGCTTTACGCTCTCTGGCTTTTTTGTTAAGTGCAATAATATTTTTGATTTGATTGTTATTAGTACTTGTAATCATTGTTCAAAGATTTGCAAAGTGAGTACTGGTACTCATCAACGTCCTTCTTCATAGCAAGTGCCTCGTCGATATCGAAATCAACGAACTCACCATGTCTGTATCCAACTACACGGTTTGTCTTTCCTTCGCAAAGAAGGTCAACAGCCTTTGCACCCATAGTAGATGCATATACACGGTCCTTACATGTAGGTGAACCACCACGCTGCATGTGACCAAGGATTGTAGCACGTGTCTCAATACCTGTAGCAGCTTCGATACGCTTAGCCATAGATGTTGAGTGACCGATACCCTCTGCATTGATGATGATGTGGTGCTGCTTGCCCTTCTTACGTCCTTCGATGATGTGGTTTACAAGCTTCTGCTCATCATAATCATAACGCTCTGGAAGAAGTACATCCTCAGCACCGTTTGCAATACCGCACCAAAGAGCGATATAACCAGCGCCGCGACCCATAACCTCGATGATTGAGCAACGCTCATGAGATGTAGATGTATCACGAACCTTATCGATAGCTTCCATAGCTGTGTTTACAGCTGTATCGAAACCGATTGTGTACTCTGTACATGCTATATCAAGATCGATTGTACCTGGAAGACCGATTGTGTTGATTCCGTACTTAGAAATCTTCTGAGCACCCTTGAATGAACCATCACCACCGATAACAACAAGGCCATCGATACCTGCAGCGATTGCATTCATAGCAGCCTTCTCCTGGTACTCAGGATTAAGCATCTCTAAACAACGTGCTGTCTGAAGAATAGTACCACCACGCTGAATAGTCTCTGAAACGCTGTGTGCGTCCATATCTATAATCTCGCCTGAAAGTAATCCGGCGTAACCTCTTCTAATACCCTTTACCTTCTTGCCTCTAGCGATTGCCTGACGAACAACAGCACGAATAGCGGCATTCATGCCAGGAGCGTCACCACCTGAGGTAAGGACACCAATTGTGTTTACTTTATCTGCCATTTTGATAAATCCTCCTAAAATATCCCTCTGAAAACAATTCCAATCTATTTTATCCTCTTTTTTCGCTTATTTCAATAAAAATCACTCTTTTTCATTGAAATTAATACCTTCTAGAGGCAAATTGAACCTTTTTGTTTACAACCTTTACATTTGCTTCTCCAAATTTCTCGTAAAGGATTTCGAGATTCTCAGCTGTTGCGCCTATTCCCCAGTTGTCTGGCATACGTTTTACAGCCTTTTCCTCGGTTAAATAGATAACCATATTGTCATTGCCATCCATACTGCGAATTGTGTCAGAAAGAAGCTGTTCCTTTGAATCGTACTCTGCCTTGTTGCTAAATTGAATCCAGATTTCTCGTTTGCAATCATCAAAGCTCTTTATATCCTGGCAAATGATTTTTGCGTCCTTTTCTTCCTCTGCCTGAACTCGACCGCTGATAAAGACTTTATTATTTTCTGCAATCAAAGAACGGGCTGGCTCGAAGCTGTTAGGGAATACAATTACTTCCACCTGACCTGTAAGGTCTTCCAAAGTAATGAATGCCATAGCCTTGTTGTTTTTAGTGTACTTAATCGTTACATCTGTAATCATTCCACCTACAACAACTGTTTTATTATCTTCGACCTTGGCCATTCCTGTTTCATCATCAACAAGGAATTCACTGGCATGAGCTGTAACATTTTTCTCAAGAAGCGCTATGTAATCATCAAGTGGATGACCACTTACATACACTCCCATAAGCTCTTTCTCAAAGGCTAATAACATTTCCTTATCGAATTCTTCAACAGGTGGCAATGAGATTTTCAAATCTTCCTTTTGCTCTTCGCTGGCAAAATCAAAAAGAGACATCTGACCATCAATCTCATTTTTCTTTTTGCTATTCATGGAATCCAAAATGCTTGGGAAAATCATGCATTTTTGTCTACGGTTTCCATCAAGAGAATCAAGTGCTCCTGATTTGATAAGGTTTTCAATGGTTCGTTTGTTGGCATCATATTTGCTAACACGATCTATAAAGTTTTCCAAATCATGGTATGGTCCATTCTTTTCACGCTCATATTTAATGGCGTCGATTGTTGGACGACCAACTGATTTAATTGCATATAAGCCGTAGCGAATGCTTTTGCCATCAACAGAGAAACGGCCATCTCCATAATTAACATCTGGAGGAAGTACCTCTATTCCTGAAGAACGGCATACACCAATGTATTCAGCAACCTTTCCGCTGGCATCAATAACAGATGTCATAAGAGCTGCCATGAATTCGATTGGATAATATTTCTTCAAATATGCTGTCTGCAAGGCAACAACAGCATAGGCGGCAGCATGGGATTTGTTGAAAGCGTACTTGGCGAAATCAACCATGTGATCGTAGATTCCATTAGCCACCTGGCTTGAAATGCCATTTGCTACACATCCAGGAATCTTAGTAATCTTTCCAGTGATATGGTTTTCGATTTGACCACCGTTAACGAAAATCTCGCGGTTCTCCTCGATGACATACTGCTTCTTTTTACTCATGGCACGACGAATTTCATCGGCGCCACCAAGTGAGTATCCAGCCAATGACTGAACGATTTGCATAACCTGCTCCTGATATACGATACATCCGTAGGTAGGAGCAAGGATTGGCTCTAGTTCTGGGCATTCATAAACAATGCCATCCTGATTATTCTTACCTTTTATGTAGTTAGGAATGAAATCCATTGGACCCGGACGATATAGTGAAATACCGGCAATAATATCTTCGATTGAATGAGGCTTTAGCTCCTTCATGAAGTTTTTCATACCAGTGGATTCAAGCTGGAAAACACCCTCGCATTTACCAGCGGAAATCATTTCCATCACACCCTGGTCATTATAATCTATATTATCTATATCAAGCTTGATGCCATGATTCTTTTCTACAAGCTTTACTGCATCATTAATAACTGTAAGGGTACGAAGACCGAGGAAGTCCATCTTTAAAAGACCAAGCTCTTCAATGGTAGTCATAACAAACTGTGTAACGATTGTACCGTCACCACCTCTTGAAAGAGGGACATATTCATCCATTGGCTTTCCGGCAATAACAACGCCTGCCGCATGCATACCAGTGTTTCGTGGAAGTCCCTCAAGAGTACGAGCTACATCAATAAGATTTTTGATTTGATCATCCGCATCATACATGGCCTTAAGGTCACGATTCATTTCAAGCGCTTTGTCCAAAGTGATGCCTAAATCCATAGGAATCATTTTGGCAATGGAATCCACATAGCCATATGGTAAATCCATTACTCGGCCTACATCACGGATAACACCACGAGCCTTTAATGTACCGAAGGTAACAATCTGAGTTACGCATTCCTTGCCGTACTTTTCAATAACGTAATCGATTACTTCTGAACGACGCTCGTAGCAGAAGTCAATATCTATATCGGGCATGGATACACGCTCTGGGTTAAGGAAACGCTCAAACACCAGGCTGTATTTGATTGGATCGATATTGGTAATTCCTGTGGTGTAGCTGACGAGAGAACCTGCAGCAGAACCACGTCCCGGACCTACTGGAATGCCGTGAGTTCTAGCGTAGTTGATGAAATCCCAAACAATAAGGAAGTAATCAACATATCCCATGTTTTTAATAACATTTAATTCGTATTCAAGACGAGATTTGAGGCTTTCAGCCTTGTCACCATAACGACGGTCCAAGCCCTCATAGCAAAGCTTATTCAGATATGTCCATGAATCATAGCCTTCTGGAACCTCGAAATGAGGAAGCTTTGTCTCACCGAAAACGATTTCTACATGACATCTATCTGCTATTTCCTGGGTACGATAAACCGCTTCCTTTGCATAAGGGAAGAGCTCTAGCATTTCTTCTTCTGATTTAACATAGAACTCGTCTGTTTCAAAACGCATTCTATCTACATCCTGAAGCTTTTTACCTGTTTGGATACAAAGGAGCACATCATGGCTAGCTGCATCTTCTTTGTTGGTGTAGTGGCAATCGTTTGTAGCAACAAGTGGAATGCCAGTCTCCTTTGAAAGACGAAGAAGCCCCTGATTAACAGTCTTTTGCTCATCAATACCATGATCCTGCATCTCAAGGAAGTAATTATCTGCTCCAAATGTATCGCGATATTTGATAGCAACCTTTTTGGCATCATCATATAATCCACGGGCAAGAAGCCTAGCCACCTCACCTGCAAGACAAGCAGATAAGCAAATAATACCCTCGTGATATTTCTGAAGAATTTCAAAATCCACACGTGGCTTGTAGTAATATCCATCTACAAAACCTGCAGAAACGATTTTTATGAGATTCTGATATCCTTCGTTATTTTCTGCAAGCAAAATAAGATGGTAGTATCTATCCTCTCCCTGTACTCGCTCTCTATCAAAACGCGAACCTGGAGCAACATAGACCTCACATCCTAATACAGGATTTATTCCTGCTGCTTTACACTCTTTATAAAAATCTATAACACCATACATTACTCCGTGGTCTGTGATAGCTGCTGCAGTCATACCCATGTCTACGCATTTCTTAACATATGACTTTATCTTATTCGAGCCATCCAGTAGTGAATACTCTGTATGTGTATGCAAATGAACAAAACTCATAAAAACCTCTAGTCCGTCTGTTACGTTTACAAGCATAGCTTGTTAACTACAGACTCCTCTATTATTTTAGATTATACGAGAGACGATAGCTCCTCCACGATTTCGCCCATCTTCGCTAAAGCTGCTTCGATTGGGGCTGGGGTGGTGAGGTCAACGCCTGCTATTTTCAAAAGCTCAACAGGTGCATCAGTGCAACCTGATGATAAGAACTTTTTGTAGCGAGCCACAGCTGGCTCACCTTCTGTAAGAATCATTTCTGCAATAGCTACTGCCGCGCAGAATGATGTTGCATACTGATATACATAGAAATTGTAATAAAAGTGAGGTATGCGAGCCCACTCATATGCTATCTCTGGATCAGAAATCATATCTGGTCCATAATAACGCTCATTTATGTCCTTATATATGGTCGACAGGTTTTCTGCGTTCAAGCTGTCTCCATTTTCTACCATTTCGTTTGTAATCTTTTCAAATTCAGCGAACTGTGTTTGACGATAAACAGTTCCCTTAAAGCTGTCCAGATAGTGGTTCAAAAGATATGCTCTTTCCTTCTTATCTGTACAGTTTTTAAGCAAGTACTCTAAAAGCAATATTTCATTGCAGGTTGAAGCAACCTCTGCAACAAAGATTTTATAATTTGAATAGATGTATGGCTGTGCACTATTTGAATAGTAGCTATGCATTGAGTGTCCCATTTCATGAGCTGTTGTAAACATATCATCAAATGTATCGTTATAATTTAAAAGCATGTATGGATGGCAGCCGTATGCAGTTGCTGAATATGCTCCACCCTGCTTTCCTTTGTTCTCATATACATCAATCCAACGATTTGCAAAACCTTCTTTTAAAAGCTCTACATAATCATCCCCAAGAACTGCAAGTGCTTTACAGATAGTCTCCTGAGCCTCTTTATAAGTAACCTTTTTAGCTACATCAGCAATCATTGGTGTGTAGATATCATACATATGAAGCTCATCTACACCAAGGCACTTTTTTCTAAGTGAAACATATGCATGAAGCTTATCCAGATTTGCATTAACTGTCTTGACCAAGTTGTCATAAACCTCTGGTGAAACATTGTTTGCGTCCACTGCAGCTTCAAGATTTGATGAGTATCCTCTCACTCTTGAATGAAATACTCTCTGTTTTACTTCTCCACTATATGAAGATGCTAATGTATTAATATACCCCTTCATTGTGTCGTAGTATGCCTTAAATGCATCTTTTCTGACGCGTCTGTTAGCTGACATCAAAAATGGAACAAAACGTCCATGTGTAAGCTCTACTTCTTCCCCGTTCTCATCTTTGATGGTAGGGAATTTCATATCAACATTTGTGAATGCCTCATACACTTCTGATGCAGTGTTGGACATTTCTGTTGTCATAGCAACAACCTTCTCCATTTCCGCCGAAAGGGTGTGAGCCTTTAATCTTTGGATTTCTTTTATCTGCTTCTTATATAAATCAAGCTTTGGCTCTTTATTGTAGAACTCCTCAAGCTTTGCTTCATCACAGGCTAATATTTCAGGGTCGATAAAGGATACATCAGAACTGATTTTGGCCATAATGCTGAAGACCTTCTGATTCATGCTTTGATGAAGAGTGTTTCCCTGGTCCTCATCAAAAAGTCGAGCTGCATAGTTGTATGCGAACTCAAGCTTTTCAGAAATGAAGGCTGAAAGCTCAAGCACCTGCAAAAGAGTATCTGCGCTTTCACACACTTTTCCCTCAAACTTAACAAGCTCCTCCGCTTTACCAAGAATAACTTTTATATCTTTTTCCCAGTCACTGTCGCTTGCATACATATCTTTAAGGTTCCAAGTATCTTCCACCTTGACCTGGTCTCTTGTAAGTAACTCCTTTGCCATCTCATTATCCTCCATCTAAATCCACTGAATCTTTCACTATTCTATCACAGATTATTCAAAGATACATTGTATTATAAAAATGTTCCCACCGGGAAATGGCGATAATATTTATCATAATTTATAGGAGGATTCCATGGATAGCCGTGAGGATTTAATCAAAGGACTAAGCCAGGCAATGAATGGCAACAAAGAAGACGAACTTGGTCGTCAATTTTTTGCAGATACAAACACTTTAAAGACAGGTGCTGCTGGTGGAAACGTAGAAGTTAGTGTTCTTGTATCGAAAGCAGAATTTGGAAGAATTGCAAGCGGTGTTTCAAAATATCACGTAACAGACCGCCGCGGAATCGAAGACGGTAACGATATTACATTTAACGAAGTAGAAGCTGATGGCTTTACTCAAACAGGCCACAAGCTTACAAAACGTGTACTTGATGTAAAATCATATCTACAGATTAATGGATTAAAAGAAGGCTATTATATCGTAGCATTTTAATCATGTGCATTTGCTACTTGAAGCTACATGCTTCAGGTAACTTATTATAAAAGGGCTCTGGAGACCTCCCAGTTTAGTTGGAATCCAGAGCCCGATTTTTAAATTTTTTCGTATGTATCGCCGAAAATATTTCTTTCTATTATATATACATCTGATTTATCTGTAGCTGAAACAGCCATATAATCCCCTGGCTTGCCAAGATAATAATGCTCTGGGTCCCACTTTGTGAAGACCTTTGTGCGAACACTTACTTCCTTTGCATATATCTCGCTTGTGCCAATCGATATACAACTATGTGCCCATGGCAATAATTCTCGGCTAGTGCCTTTATCTACATCTTTTATTGTAGGTGGGTAGTTTCCAGGATAATCATATTCTTCATCAGAAATTTCATATTTCTTTACAAATGTATCCCATGTCATAGGATAAACCTCACCCTTTATGCCAATGGCGATAACTGTGTCTTCCTGAATTTCAAGTTCCACATCACCCTCTAAAGTACGAATGACACATCTGCTTGATGCTGGAAGAATATCTGTAGCTTTAACATATCCTACATGGAGACGTTTCTTTTTATATTTAGCCATGCCTTTGGTATTAGCAATATAATTATCTGTATAGATTATTTCGTTGTCCTTGAAATATTCCTTCATTCGTTCTCTGAAGAACTGCTGAATAGCTGGGGCTGTGTACTCCATCTCCTGTAATTCCAAAAGAGAACGGCGAATCTGTCCACCAGCTTTTATCAAATGACCACCGCCATCACCAACACCTGCACAGATAAATCTGGCAAGCTCATCTGCCTTTACTTCTTTTATACAGCTTCGTACGGAAATCTTTACGCCACCTTCGTGGATAGAATATACAAGACAACAATGTACATCCTCTACTTCAAGAAGCATATCTGAAATAATGCCTAAAACGTTTGGATCACATGGATCTGATTTTACAATTGAGTAATGATTATCGCTGTAATATTCCGAACCAAGCAGTGCAATTCCGGCAATTCGAAGCTCCGCCTGGGAAATGTTAGAATTTCTAAACTTGGTGATAATAGACGCACTATATTTTAACTCATCGCGCATATCCATATCTAAAGGATGATGAAGCTCCGAGAAATTGTTGCTATCTGTCATCAAGCCATAATAAAGGGCCGTTGCAAGCTTTACATCATCATTAGCATCGTAGCCAGCTTCCCTAAGCATATCCCACACAACTGTGGCACAGCTAGCCTGATATGAACGAACCTCTGCTAATTCTGGAAGCTCATTTGCCACCTGATGATGGTCGATAATTGCAATATTCTTAGCCTTGAACTGCTGAATATTGCCTTCTCCGTACTGACTGTCTACTGTCACAAGTACATCAGGCAAACCATTCTTATCAATTCCAAGGATTTCATTTAGCTGCTCCTGATAGCGCACATGATGAATGCAAATATCCAAATCCTCAATCATAAGTCGCAGATTGCTTTTAGATATTTCAAAATTACCACCATATACAAATCGGGCATGTTTGCCATTTGATTTTAAATATTTCATGACAGCAAAACCAGATGCAAGAGCGTCTGCATCCGGATTATTGTGGCATTGCACTATGATATTGTCGAATTGTAATAATTGTTCTAGTTTCATAAAAACTATTATATAGTTTTAACTATTAAAATAAAAGAACTATCTCCCCAATAGTCTAATTATTGTCTTTTTTCTCAATTATGAAAACTGTACACTTTCATTCCAGTTTCCTGACAACTTATTACAATTTTGCACAAACATTGAATTTTCAGCGATTACAGCGACTATTTTCGTTGACAGTTCCAATTTGTAACATTATAATTTCTTTCTGTCTCTATTAATATTTTTATAACGTTTTAAGGAAGTTATGGAAAATCAAATATTATTAAATGATATTGTAAACGCAATAGAAAACGGTGAGCTTCAAGCGTATTACCAGCCACAGTATAATGCCAAAAAAGGTGTTGTGGGAGGAGCTGAAGCTCTTGTAAGATGGATAAAACCAGATGGTACTGTCATCTTACCAAAGGATTTCATACCTGTTTTAGAAGAGAACGGCCAACTTTCTATTGTAGATTGGTTCATTGCTGAAGAAGCATGTAAAACTATCAAGCTACTTAAAAGCAGAGCTGTTAGAATAAGCGTTAATTTCGGAAGAGAACATGCTCATGACTCTCATTTCATAGAAAAGCTAGATAAACTTGTTGAGTCTTATAATATTGATAAGTCTCTCTTAGGAGTTGAAATCACTGAATCTGACGTAGCAACAGATAAGCAAGAAGTTATTCAATGGGTTAATGATATCGTTGCCGCCGGTTATTCAGTTTCAATTGATGATTTTGGTTCTGGAATGTCTTCTCTTTCATTTGTAAAAGATGTCCCAGCCAACATTCTAAAAATTGATAGATCTTTCTTGGCTGACAATTGTCAAACAGAACGCGGAAAGATGACTCTTGAATCAGTATTCTATTTTGCTCACAGGCTACATCTTCTTACAGTTGTCGAAGGTGTAGAAACAGAAGCCCAGCTTCAATTTATCAATACATGCGATTGCGATTATATTCAAGGATTTATTTTTTCTAAACCTCTTGAAAAAAGTGAATTTATTCGCATGTGTATTGAGGAAGCACCAGTAGAAATCGGCTCAATGGAACCTTTCGAAGAAGGGGCTGTATTTGAACAAGTTAAAATTCTAATAGATTCGGTATACAAGAAGTTTCAAATTATCAAATTTGCCAACATAAGTAAAAACTCATATACATTTATGAGGCATGAGAACTTCATAAATACAACTCTACCTGAAACAGGTTCTTACGATGAATGCCTAAGACAAATTGTAGCTGTCACAGTACCTGAATCACAAAAGGAAGTTTTAAATGCTTTCAACAGAAAAAGCCTTCTTGAAGCATATAAGAATGGTGAAAAGAGAGTAATTAGAATCGTCTACCAGAAAGATGAGAACGATGAACTCCACAAGGTTGCCATAGAAGACTACTTCATGGAAAGTGAAAGAAACAGCGATGTATATGTAGTGTCATTCATTCAGAATCTTGATTTTGAAGACGGAACATATGTATAAAAAGGCAGGACTTAATGTCCTGCCTCTTCTACTAAATGGGAATATAAATAGGTCAACGACCACTTTTTATTTATAGGTGTCACCATAGCTTTATATACTATGGCTGGCGCCTTTGTTTGTTTATATGCATCTAAGAACACATCTAGATTATCACTTGTAAACCCATCAAAAATCATAAGCTCTGTAATCACATTGCTAGAATCCTTCATTGGCTTAGGATTTTTGCTTTCCCCAATAATATGCTCCACCGATTTATGAATATCATCCTTGGAAATTGTCACAAGCTCTGCCCCCGCTACGCTACAGGCTTTGCTGACTGCTGCTATTTTATTAAACATTAAATTATAAACGTATACTTTCATGATTATGATTGTAAACAATTTATCAGGAGAATGCTAGTTCTCAAATAACCATTCCATTACAGCTACACATCTATATGCATAATCGAATGATAGCCCGCTTATGTGATGTGCATGTGTTGTTTTTTCGAACGTTTTATATTTTCTCTTTTCTCCTTAGAATCATATAAGCTACCACACATATGATTAACTGAATGACTCCTCCAAGTGGTGCTGCAAGGCCCATTGGAAACAGAGTATCTGGATAATAAATTGATGCAAAATATGCTCCTGGTACTCTCATCAAAATGATGGATGCCACGTTGTGGATAAATGAAATATATGAATAGTTTGATGCTACAAAAAATCCGCTAAAGCAGAAGTGGAATGAGGCAACCGTACAGTCAAATACATATGATTTGATATACGATACGCCAAGTGCAACTACCACCATATCATCAGTAAACATTCCAATTACTGGGCTTGCAATAAATTGGAATGCAATTGCAAATACAAGACCAATTGACACTGCTATAGTCATGCCATAGAAAAGTGTTTTCCTTGCCAGAGGCTTGTCCCCTGCGCCGATTGCCTGAGACGATATTGTTGAAATAGTTGATAGCATTGATGAAGGTACTAAGAATAGGAATGAAATAATCTTTTCTACGATACCTACCGCCGCTGATATTTCAACACCTCTTGTATTGGCAATAATTGTAATGATTAGAAAGGAAATCTGGATAAATCCATCCTGAAGACATACAGGCACTCCAACTCTTAAAATGCTACCTAAAACAGATTTATCAATTCGTAAATCCGTTTTAGATATTGTCACCAGTTTCATTTTATAAATAGCAATAATGGAGATTAAGACACTGAACGCCTGAGCAATAATTGTAGCCCATGCTGCGCCAACAGCCTTCATTCCAAAGCCACCGATAAACAAATAATCCAATGCAATGTTGAAAACACAAGCAATTGCTATGAAAATCATTGGGCTTTTTGAATCCCCGAGGCCTCTGAAAATCGCTGCAATTACGTTATATGCAGCAATAAATGGAATGCCTGCAAAACAAACAATAAGATATGCTGTAGTTTCATCAACAGCTTCCACTGGAGTACTCATAACAGAAACAATTGGATTCACTAAAGCCAGCAAAAGTACTGCTAATAATACAGCAACTATAGCAAATAAAACTATCGTGTTTCCGATAGTCTTGGATATTTTAGCTCGGTCCTTAGCTCCTACATTTCTTGCAATCATAACAACAGAACCCATAGCAAGTCCCACGATCATAACCGTAATCATGTGCATTACCTGGGAACCGATTGATACACCTGATATAGATGCAGCTCCATTATACTGGCCAACTATAAACAAATCAGCCATTCCATAGAGAGTCTGTAAAAAATAAGAGAGTAGAAAAGGCCCTGAAAAAATCATAATGTTCTTTAGTAAGCTGCCTTGTGTAAGATTTTTCTCCATGAGTTTATTCTCCTAACTAAATTTGGGCTCTATTCTACTCTAAATATCCTTTAAAATTCAACTATTTTATGATTCAACCAATATACCTGTGCGATATGCTTCAAGCAATTCTTCAAGCTCCATAATATTCTGCTTTAATGCTTGTCCATTGTCTGTGTCTGCCACAGTCTTTCGTCTGTCCACGTGTTGAACAAGCACTGTGTCAGAATGAATATCGCTTCCAGTTTCCACTGCTTTTTCTACAGATTCAAAAGGCTCATGTGCCGCAAGTAAGAAACCATATGAATTATATGTAAGTGTGTATCCCGCGATACCAGTCTTTGGTTGATAAGCTTTTGAAAATCCTCCGTCGATTACTATTAATCTTCCACCACACTTGATAGGCAACTCACCCTTTTTTGCTTCCACTGGAACATGACCATTTATAATGTGGCTCTCAGGTGCGTTAAGACCAAACTCATTGAGAATCATAGTTACAGTTTCGTCTTTGTCATACCAAGTGTAATATGGATTTTTTTTCTCCACATGTGTCTCTTTGTCTGCTACAAAATAGCGCTCAAATGTGGCCATTTTGTCTTTCCCGAACACAGGAGAATTTGCGTGGCACCATGTATACCAAAGCATATCCATGCCCTTTTGTTTCTCCTCCGGGTCTATTGCATAGTAACCCTTTCTAAGAAGCTGTTCTAGGGCGTCATACAATGCTTTTCCTTTATAGTGTTTGCCACACAATTCCACATCCTTGAATTGGCCCTTGTCATCAAGAGGGACACAACCATGAAAAAGAAGGTTGTTATTGTAAGTCTTATATAATCCGCCTTTACGATATAAAAATCCTACATGCTCCTGTAGCTTCTCACACTTCATAAAAGCTACTCGAAGCTTATCCATTACATCCTTTTCTTCTTTGGATAAAGCATAAGGGTCTTCTGGATTAACTGTTGGAAAATTGCAATCTAAAAGCTCATACTCTTTACCATCTATAAGGACAACTCCCCTTGTTAGATCCATCTTATCTAGAAGAAGTCTGTCATCCATATTAAACTCAGGATGTTCCTTTATGAGCTGCCCCTCAATTTTGAACTGAATGATTGCTATGGCCTTATGCATCTTCCTGTCAATTTCCGCATTTGCCAAATCATACTCGCCCTCACGATAGTGTAAAGCAAACTGGTCGCAAGGATCCTCCTTGTAGGTCTCCATAGCAAATTTGAACAGTGGAAGAAGATTTATGCCATAGCCATCTTCAAGAATATCAAGGTTTCCATATCTAGCAGAAAATCTGAGCACTGTGGCGATACAAGCAAGCTGTCCTGTTGCAGCTCCCATCCAAACTACATCATGATTTCCCCATTGAATGTCCACACTATGATACTTCATAAGAATATCCATGCAGATATGTGGACCTGGCCCTCTGTCGTAAATATCTCCTACAATATGAAGATGATCCACCACAAAACGGCTGATTGCATTCGATAGCGCCACAATAAGCTCTGGCGCTTTTCCAATACGAATTACCGTGTGGATAATTTCGTTAAAGTATGCTTCCTGGTCACTGTGGTCTCGTCTGCCAGTAATAAGCTCCTCAATAACGTATGCAAAATCCTTTGGCAAAGCTTTTCGCACCTTTGACCTGGTGTATTTGCTAGCAGCTGCCTTGCATACTTGAATCAGGCGGTTAATCATCACAACATACCAGTCGTCCATTGAATTACCCCAGCCTGATTCTTTAATCATTCTGATTCGCTCTTCTGGATAATAAATAAGGGTGGCTAAATCTCTCTTTTCTTTCTCCGAAAGCATGTTGCCAAACTCTTCATCGATTTTGCGCTTCACCGCTCCCGAGCCATTTCTTAAAACATGAGCGAATTGCTCATATTCACCGTGAATATCCGAAAGAAAGTGCTCTGTACCTTTTGGAAGGCTAAGAATCGACTGCAAGTTAATAATTTCTGTAGCAGTGGATGCTACATTAGGAAATTGCTTGGACAAAATCCTTAAATACTGCTTTTCCATTTCATTCTGTTGCATCTTCTCTCCTTTTGTATTCCCTTTTCCCTACATCTTTAATTAAACTTTACACTATCAAAGGAGCGAAAGAAACAATAATTTATATAATATTTTTAGATATATAGTTATATCAATGCCTTGATATCATCTTCTACATTTGTGATTCCTGCTATACCAAAATTCTGCACAAGAACGTTTGCAACATTTGGTGAAAGAAATGCAGGAAGTGTTGGGCCAAGGTGGATGTTCTTTACTCCAAGGTAAAGTAGTGCAAGAAGAACTATTACAGCCTTCTGCTCATACCATGAAATGTTGTAAACAATTGGAAGTTCATTAACATCATCAAGTTCAAACACTTCCTTGAGCTTTAATGCGATAAGCGCCAACGAGTATGAGTCGTTACACTGTCCTGCATCCAAAACTCTTGGAATTCCATTGATATCACCAAGGTTTAGCTTATTGTATTTGTACTTTGCACAGCCTGCCGTAAGAATCACTGTGTCTTTTGGAAGCGCCTTAGCAAATTCTGTGTAATACTCACGAGATTTTGCTCTTCCATCGCAACCAGCCATTACAACAAACTTTTTGATTGCTCCCGTTTTTACTGCATCTACTACACTATCGGCAAGAGCAAATACCTGCTCATGAGCAAATCCACCTACAATTTCTCCACGTTCAATTTCCGTAGGTGCATCACATTTCTTAGCCATTTCTATGATTTCTGAAAAATCCTTTGTTTCACCATAAGGCGCATCAATATGCTTACATCCAGGATATCCTGCTGCACCTGTTGTAAACATTCTATCTTTGTAAGAATCTGCAGGTGGCACAATACAGTTTGTTGTCATCAGAATTGGACCATTGAAGCTTTCAAATTCTTCCTTCTGCTTCCACCATGCATTACCATAGTTTCCAGCAAAATTATCATATTTCTTAAAGAATGGGTAATAGTGGGCTGGTAACATTTCTGAGTGAGTATATACATCTACTCCGGTGCCCTTAGTTTGCTCTAAAAGCATCTCTAAATCCTTCAAATCATGACCTGAGATAAGAATACCAGGGTTATTTCTTACACCTATATCTACTTTTGTGATTTCAGGATTACCATAAGCTGACGTATTGGCTTCATCAAGAAGTGCCATACCATCCACTCCATATTTTCCTGTCTCAAGAGTTAAGGCAACCAAATCATCTACAGAAAGACTATCGTCTAAAGTAGCTGCAAGCGCTTTTTGAAGAAATGCATCAACATCCTCATTATCCTTTAAAAGAGCATTTGCATGCTTCGAATAAGCAGCGAGCCCCTTAAGGCCATATGTTATTAATTCTCTCAATGATCGAATGTCTTCATTTTCTGTTGAAAGAACACCTACAGTCTTCGCCTTCTCATCATACTGTGTTTTATCACCATTCCAGATAGCGGCATCTGGAAGATTGCTCTTATCTGTAAGCTTTTCTAATAACTGTTCTTTAACGTTAATAGTTTCTTCTATCTTCTGGGCTATTGAATCATAATCAAAATTTGCATTTGTAATTGTTGTAAAAAGATTTACCGAAATCATATGATTAATATCTTCTGAAACCTCTTTACCCTCTGCTCTAAGCTTTGTTGTTACAAATGAAATTCCTTTGGTAACGTATACCAATAAATCCTGAAGATTTGCTACCTCTGGCTTCTTTCCACAAACACCTGACATTGTGCAGCCAGTGCAGCCTGCTGTTTCTTGACACTGATAACAAAACATTTTATTTTCCATTGTTTACCTCCATTTTCTAACCGGATTTCTTTGATGCTCATAATATACAGCTAGAACGGGAGTCAGTTTGTTGCAATTGCAACAGTTTGATTTTATAATAAGCTCATGAAAGAAATAGATTACAATGATATTCCCCTATTCGAGGGAATTCACCCGGACAATTTGAATAAACTACTGATTTGCATCAACTCCTTTAAAAAGGATTTTGAAAAAGGGGAAACCATCATTATGGAAAAGGACAAAGTCCCTTATATCGGAATTGTTCTTTTTGGAAATGTGCACCTTCTGAAAGAAGATATATGGGGTAACTCATCGCTTCTATCCTATGTTGGACCAGGGGAACTGTTTGGAGAAAATTTTGCTGTCAGTGTAGAGCAGGAATCTTCCGTTACTTTTGTTGCCGTAGAAAAAACAAGAGTATTATTTCTTGCTGCTTCAAAAATCATCCACACATGCGAAAACGCTTGTAGCTTCCATGCCAGAATAGCAGAAAACATGTTTCATCTATTAGGACAAAAAAGCATCTCCTATATGAATAAACTGGAAATCATGTCAAAAGAATCTATTCGCGGAAAGCTTATGGCATATATTTCCACCCTCGCTCAACAGCAAAAGTCTAAATATATAAAAGCCCCCCTGTCACGAACACAGCTGGCTGATTACTTATCCATCAACCGTAGCGCCATGACAAGAGAGCTTGGTAAAATGCGTGACGAAGGAATTATCGACTTCGATAGAAATACCTTTGTCATCAAATAATTTTATTTTTCAAAATGCTTTTTTGCTTCATCCATTTTTTGAACGCATTCCATTGTGCCGATATATTGTCCATTGTCATCTCTAACTGCAATGTACTCTACAAGCACTGGGATGCCTTCTTTTTCCATCCAAACTGACACTTTATCCCTGGCGCCAGATTTAAAATCTCCAATTATAGAACGAACCATCATCTCTATCTTTGGTGGATGGCAACTGTACACATCACGTCCTATGGCCATGCCTGCACGCTTAAATAACTTTGGTCCTTCATTGAAGAAACAGTTAATATCATTTTCGTCTATAAATGATATTTCTACGGGAAGAGTATTGAGCATTGCTCTGAGCTGGGTGGGTGTGAAATGACCACCTGGTAGATTAATCATATCTTCTGAAGCATTACTAAGTGATTTTTCTTTAGACAACGCCTCTTCTGCCTCAGGCCATTTTACAAAATCAACCAAGCAAGGCGCATAGTCCTTTGAATCCTGATAAATCTGGTACCATTCTTCCTCAGTGAAAAATCTAGCGCAAATAGGAAAAAGAATATTCTGCTCCTTATAAATCATTTCCTCCATGCGGGTAATGGCATGTTCTAATCTTCCCAAATATTCAGCATTTCTAAAATCAGAGTCAGCTATAAATTTCAGCTCATCTCTTATCTCATCATCAACAGACCACATAACATCTGAAGGTCCCGAAATGTCATATTTGGCCTTCATATGAGGATAAAGTAAATCACCCTTCTTAGCATAGTGGATAGCTACTTTTCTAAGGCTATCTATAATTTCAATTATTTTTCTATTGTTATCATCAGATGGATCAATCTTAATATCTTTAATAAAACACTTGGTTTTATTAATCACTTCCGTGAGAGCTACATTTTCCTTAGTAAAAAGATGAAGTGGATGTCCCACTATTTCAGCCTGCTTTTTTGTAGCTTCTCTTTTTTCTATAGTGATATTGGATGTAACTCTTGCAGCTGATGCTTCAATATTCTTCTCTTCCATGGCTAACCTCCAATTCAAACAATTTCTATTCACACGTACAATATAGCAATTTGTCAAAACTGGAGTTGTTGCAATTGCAACAGTTTTCATGCTTTAATATTCAAAAACGCCATTAATTCCTGAGCCTCTTCATAATCCTTGCTATAGAAGTTCACATGAGCTTTATCTGTGCTTCTATTTGTAAATGCAGGATAAAGAAATCCAGTCTCTGGGCTATGTGGAACCTGCTCTTCATCAACTGGCGAAATAGCAAGTATCAGATACTGATAAACTTCCTCGGATTCATCCTGGTAAGCTTTATCAGATCCTTTGATAGGAACGTCATACGCTCCGTAATACATATAGATAGCATAAGGTCTTCCCTTAGGATATTTCTCTGCTATAAGCTCATAAAGATTTAGCATCAATGCATCGTTTTGCAAGCCACAGTCTTTTAATGCATATATCATCTGCCAGATGGAACCTGGTCCAAGACCTGGAATCTTATATGAAATGAGCTCCTCGTTTGGCTTTGCAAAAGGAATAGCTTTCGCTATCTCAAGGCATCTTCTTTTCTCTTCACCTTTCAAGCTTAAAAAGCTTGTATTGAAAGTACCGTCAATGTAACCTTCTTCATCTATATATGCCCCTGCTATTCTAACAAGGTTGCTCCTTGCTGAAGTCATTCTTCTAGTAAGCTCCAGCATGTCTTCTCTATTAATCTGTCCCATTATTATTTTTGATTATCCTCTAGAATTATCCCTTAAACTGCTGCATCCATAAATTCGTCTATTGCCTCAAGCACAGGCTCAGCATATTCTTTTTCTCCAAATAGCCATTGCTCATGCTGCATATCAAATTCTCGAATTTCAGGATTATGAAAATACTTCTTATAGCGCTTCAGATATTTCTCTCCCATTTTGTTTGCATAAATAAAATGGGCTTTTGTGTGATCTACATTAATATCTTCTTCTAAATGCGTCAGTAAATCTGTATAGTATTCATTTTTAATCGATTCGGGATTGAATTTTGAAAAACAATTAATAAATTTCTCAGCCGTTTCATCGCTCATAAGGAAAAAACTTTTTAACTTTTCTTTAGTCTTATTTCGCTTCTTTTCTCCCTTAGTAAAGCTAGTGAGGAGCGGAACCACAAGCATCGATTGTAGCTTTGCAGCTACTTTTCCGCTCTGATCAAGATCTGGACTGCCAAAAATGGCATGATTTATATGTACGTTCTTTCGCATGACAAGCTGTCCCACAAAACTAGAACCTAGTGATGAGCCGATTGCTCCGTCCAGCACGCCAGCATGATGTTCTTTAATGTAGTTCTCTATTTTTTCAGTTACTGTAATCATATCTGGAAAGATGTCATCGCTTCCATCAAAACCATCATAGTTTACACATATGAGATGATATTTCTCAGAAAGACCGTCTATAACTGAGCCAAAATTCGTCTGCCAGTCACAGCATGTCCCTGGCAATAACATCAATGTCTTTCCCGACATATTTCCCATTTCCTCAAATTGCATTACTATACCTTCTTTCTGATATTATTCACATGTTTCTTAATTCTGTATAAAATAATATCATATTGAGTTAGTTGTTGCTAACAAGAAAAGGTTATAATAATTTACTATCTTTTTATTAGATGAGTACAATAGTCAATCCCTTGTAAACCAGATAACTCACTATATAATCTAGTAATATCTCCAAAGCCACTATCATCGATGGACGCAAGTTTCTTTTCATCGTGGCCCCATATTACATATTTGCCATACAATGAACCTTTTTTACCAATCCAATGATCTACTCTTTTCACGTCTTCTTTTATGAAATATTTCTTTTTTCCAAACCAAGTAATAAAGCAATATTCTTTTCGTGATTTAATGATTACCAGTTTATTTCTAAAGAAATCTTGGATGTAGTAATCATATTCATTTATCCCGAAAGTTTCCTGTCTTCCCCATTTTATAAATTTATATATTCCTAGGTATTTATTAAAAAGATAAATATCCTTTTTTGCACTAGGCCAAAAAAATATAGTCATTATTAAGCCCGCTAATGCAAGGAGTGCAAATAACACTCCAATAAATATTAATAAGAAATAGCCATCAGATATGTAGAGACATAGTGTAGATAAAGGTGTAAATATAATAAATCCAGGCAGCATCATAAAAGCAGGAATATAGGCTTCCCCCAATACTTTGGTTACAAATCTAATATATGTATTTATAAAGAAAAATACTAAAGGTATAGCAATTACAATTGTTATAATATCTGTAAATAAATCATTTAATATACTCATATATTTAGCCTCATTAATTTATGTTAATAGCAGCGATAGAAGCCATGTAAAAAGTTGCTCAGCTATGCATTAAGTTTGTATATTAAGTCGTGAAAACCTATTTTCAAATAAAGTACACGGTCTCCTATTTCGACACAATTTCTATTTGAATTTACAAATGCAATCCCATGCTCACCCAATTCGGTTGTACAATGATATGCATAATATGTTCCATTTTTTCCACGCGTCTTAATGATATTATCACAAACACAACAGATTCCTTTAAAGCGTTTAAACACTGAGACACCTATGTATGTAGCAATGTTAATTATTGCAATAATCAATATAAGTATCAAGGAAATAGATACAATAAAACCATCTGTATTATTTACGAAAAAAAAGAATAAAAAAATAACAGCAACAGCAACTGCTCCATTGGCTAATAGATGAAACAGACAATGCATCTGTATTTTTTCTTTAGTGGAAGATATATCGATGTCTTTTCCATCTAAAAGTATTGCATCTTCTAGCCTCATGGCATAATATGGCTCGTTGAAAGTTTTGTTTTCGAATCTCACTTATTTTTCCTCCAAATCATTCAATCCTATAGCCTTTAAATCATAAACCGAGATTGAGCCTTCGTATTTAATTGATATTTTACCTTGTTCAATTTAGTTAATTTGATGGCTTTTCCCCTATAAAAAAAGGATGCCCTTGAAAGCATCCTATATTATTCGTAATGTCCTTTACATGAAAGAATTCTTATGTTTCCATCTTCAAAATCATAAACTAAGCGATCCACATCATTAATTCTTCGGCTCCAAAAGCCACTAAGATTTTCCTTTAGGGGTTCAGGCTTTCCAATGCCGTTATATGGATCACGTTGAGCATCCTTTATTAATGCATTTATTCTTTTTAATGTCTTTTTATCCTGTGTTTGCCAATAGAGATAATCATCCCAACCACGATCTTCCCAAAGAAGCCCCATTATTCTTCATCCTCCAGTAAATCGTGTTGTTCAAAATGAGCCTTTCCAGTTTTAATATCGTTGGCAATTCCTTCAAGATATTTTATATTGGCCTCTGAATAAAAAGGATCTACAGAGACTTCAAATGGTATTTTGTGTTCTCTAGTCATTTTCTTTGCAAAAATTGTAAAAGCAGTAGTCATAGACATACCAAGTTCATCACAAAGAGCTTCCATACTCTTCTTTAAATCTGCATCCATTCTAAAATTAACATTTACTGCATTAGCCATAATATATCCCTCCGTAGTAAAAGTTTTCTTACTATGATTATATCATGACATAAAAAAAATGCAAGAGACGTCATTACAATGTAATGATAATTTTAAGTAGAATGAATAAGATTATTTTAAGATTCATTCACTAGTTTACCAGTTATGTGCTCTGGTATAAGCTCAAGACATTGTACATTACGAAATGAGTTTTGAATTTCCTGCTTTAGATATTCGTCATCATCAGTAAATTTTTTGGTCAATTCAGAGCAGATTTTTAGAGCTGTAGCTTCATCCTCCACCAAATGGATTCTTCCAAAAGTAATTACACTTGTAATGTTAAGAGCCCAATCCCCTTCTTTGCGATAACCATCGTTATATACACAGAAACTTGCTTTATCACATGATTTTATTGCATCAATTTTGTGTCCTGCTTTTGCCCCGTGGAAATATATTTTTCCATCGTCTTCACAATAATAATGGTTAATAGGCAAACCATATGGATAACCATCATCTCCAATTACAGAAAGTACACCACGTTTGGTTGTCTTTAATATCTCGATACATTCCTCATCTGATACCTGTTGCTTAAATCTTCTCATTTTTCTAAACATAATTAACGCCTCTCTATTTTGATAATATTTTTAATCCAGCTATTCCAATTATTATAAGAATAACGCAAATCACCTGCGGAATTGACATTTTTTCTTGGAATAGAACCACTCCTAAAAGAGTCGTTCCAAGGATTCCCATTCCAGTCCACATGGCATAAGCAGTGCCTAAAGGCAGTTGTTTTAATGCAATAGCTAGAAAGACTGCACTAGCTATATACCCTACTCCAGTAATAATGGATGGAATAAGAACTGTAAATCCGTTTGACATCTTCATTGCAACAGCCCAAGTGATTTCAAGCGCTCCTGCAATTAATAAAATAATCCACTTCATAAAAGCCTCCATATAACAAAAATCGCCACCCCCTCACCTGCTAAGACCTAACGGCAAAGGAATGACGTGAATCCCATTACTCGGTAGCAATAGGCGTCTGTATTATTTCATTGATGTGATGATAACTCAATTCAGCTAGGTTAGTCAATAACTGACACAGCTTTTCGCTTCTGACTTTTTCATTTTCTAAAACCATTAATATCGTTCTCCTTGTTATAAAGCATAGCAATATTAATATCCTTAAAGTACCAACAATAAGGTTCCAGCACCAATTAGTGCGCATCCTGCAAGTGATTTTATAGTAAAGTCTTCATGTAAAAATACAAAAGCTAAAACTAGAGTGATAACAACACTTAGCTTATCAATCGGAACAACTTTAGATGCATCACCAAGCTGTAAGGCCTTGTAGTAGCATAACCAGGATGCACCTGTGGCCAAGCCTGATAATATTAGGAAAATCCAGCTCTTTTTGCTTATAGCAAATACGCCACTTTGAGTATTTGTGATAAACACCATTATCCAGGCCATACCTACTACAACTACAGTACGAATAGCTGTAGCTAAGTTTGAGTTTACTCCTTCAATACCAATCTTTGCTAAGATTGAAGTTAAGGCAGCAAATATAGCTGATAATAAAGCAAATACAAACCACATAATAGTCCTCCCTCAATTTTATTACTATAAACCTAACTCTTTACAAAGGTTTTCGTATCTCTTCTGCTCTTTTTCCTTGATAGGCTTAGATGAATCTTTAAAGCAATGATCGATTACATCAGCATCTTTTAGTAGTTCATCCATAGGCGAATCAATTACTAGTTTGTCATCATGATGATATATTGCAGAGCAGATAATATCAGTTTCTGCTGAAGTAGTTATGGCCAAATCATCAAGAATCTTTCTGGCCAAATCAGCCCCTAAATGAGCATGATCATCGTAAGAACCACTTTTATATGCATACATATCATGAAGCATTGCTGCCATAGCTGCAAGCTCTTCATTAAGCCCACGTTTCTTGGCAAGAATAGTGGCTGCAAGAGATACACCGTAAAGATGTGCTGTAGCACTGGTGCGCTTCTCTTCTTCCAAAAGATTTAATTCTTTATCTACGTATTCACGAAGTGTTTTTAATCTGCTCATTTGCTATCCTCCCCTAGATTAGAAAATATTGCATCAGTTCATATTTTAAATTACTACCCTCTTCTATATCTGCAGGGAGTAAGGCACGCGCTACTAATTTAAGCTCATCTGATTCAATATCAGTTCTCTTTAAATTAGCGTAATCGCCATCAATGCTTTCTACAACGTAATACCAAGTCTCCATTCCATATACCCTCCCATTATCTTGTACGTTTATTCTCTTCTAATTCTTTCTCAATCCATGTCATGATTACATCCACTAAATATTCTTGCTGAATCTGACTAAGCTCTTTACCAGGCGCTATCTTGTGCCACTTTCTAATGCACTCTCTACAACAGGTAGCTGTTGCATGCTGAGCAATGAATACAGGATGGCCCTTTGTAGGAGTCTGCTTGCCATCATTAGGGATAACAGCAGGAGCTTCTCTTTTAGCAATGAAATCTGCAGCGTGAGCTCTTATAGTATCTAGCCCTTTCTCATGTATATAGTCTATATCTTTTTGCTTTAATTTAAAACTTGTTCTAAATTTAGAATTGCCCAGCCGCGTAAACAGCTGAGCAAACCATTCTTCTCTATTCATTAAAAGTTACTTCCATTCCAACCCCAGTCATTTACAGGGTGATAAGTTACATATACGGCATTACCTGGAATACCAAGCTTTTCCTCAAACAAATTACAGATTTGGCCAGTGAGCCTATCGTATGATTCTGCAGGAGCATTTCCGTATAGACTTACAGAAACATAAGCTCCTTTATCAAGCTTCTTTCCACCAAGCCATAAGTCATAGGCATCTTCGATTCCTACCATTAGATAGGTTTCGCTTTTACCTAAAGTAGTTATGAGCTTTCCTAATTCTGATTTGATTTCTTCCTTTAATTCGGAAGTAACTGGTACTGTTATTTTTGAATCAATAAATGGCATGACAATAATCTCCTATCTTGTGTTGTTAATCTATATATAGTATACATAATTATCTTTTCTAGGAGCAGCTGGTTTCGCTGGCTCTTCAGCATAGCCAAGTGCACAGTGTCCGATTCCCTCAAAATCTCCTTCAATGCCTAATTTCTTAAGAATGTTTTTTCCAAAATCAGATTCAAATTCTTCTTTGGCTCTATGAATCCAGATACTACCAATTCCTAAACTTTCAGCTGCATTCATAAGATTTCCCATTACAAGAGAACCGTCGTATACATGAGTAACAACATCTTTATCAGCTAAAACAATTAAGATAACAGGTGCTCCATAGAATGGGTCAAATCCCTCAGGCGCGCCAGCAATTTTAGCATTTTCTTTAGAGAGTTCATCTCTAAGTGTTTTGTCTTTAACTGCAATAATAATTGGGCTTTGTTTTCCCATACCTGTGGCCGCATATGTTCCAGCTTTAATTATTGCATCTAAATCCTCTTCTGCAATTGCGTCCGATTTAAATTTTCTACAGCTGCGTCGACTTTCAAGTACCTTTAATGTTTCGTTCATTGTAATAATCCCCCTTTATTCCTTAGAAATAATTATTCCTCGATATTATCAAATATTCCAGCCTGTCTATAATTATTCCAAGCTGCATTATAGCTTTCTGCAGCCTTTTTATCCATGATTTGCTTTCTATCACTTAATATAGCAAGCATCTCATCCGCAATTTCTACTTCTGGCAGATGGTCATAGTGAGCAAGATATCCTAGCATTCGCCCAGCTGTAAAATCGGTATTTAAATTATCTGTTATCAACGTTGCAAACTGGTGCCCATAGCCATCCTGAACTAGCGTATTATAAAGTTCTATACTAAGTGGTGATTTATTTCTCATATCTAACATTTCTTTAATTTAGCCTCTTTATGTTTTTTATAAATTTATCTGTCGGTAAAAAACTCTTATAGAATTTCTCATATAAATTCCAAGCCTCATCCTGATTTTGACAAAGCTTATTTCCAGCCTCTAGGACAATGTAATTTACTCCAAAGCACTCTACTCTTAATCCTGTATCACTACAGTTATTGCGAAGGTAAAAATTCAAACGTCTAGTCTGAAGCTGCTTTTGAGATTCATCTTTTGTATAAGTAGGATCTTCCACTTCTCCTATGATTCTGTCTGCTTTTTCAAGATATTCGTCTATAAGACTAAGAAGTTTGGCTCCTATACCTTTATTTCGTAATTCTGGGAAAATAGCTATGTAATCTATAAGATAGCTATTATCAAATCTTACTAAAAAAGTGTAACCTACTATTTTTTTCTTTTCAAAAAGGCCAAGACATTCATAAAATCCTTCTTCAACAGATTTAAGAATCATCTTTAATGGTTTCAGCTCATCTTTAGGAAAGTCTATAACCATATGCTCTTCATAGAGCTTTGAAATTTGTTTTTCATTTAACTGCTGTAGATTCATTTCCACCTGCTCCATAATATGACATTGATATCAAAGGCGAGGGAAACCCTCGCCTTTATTAATTATATAGTTATCACATTATTTTACCACTCAATAGTATCTACTACCTCTTTAAGAGTTTTGGCAGATTCCTGAAGTGCCTTTATCTCATCTTCATCAAGAGAAATTGGAACCTTTGTCTCCAATCCATCAGCACCAACAACGGCTGGCATTGAAAGACATACGCCATCGATATCATATTCTCCATGCATCATAGATGATACTGGAAGGATTGATTTCTCATCACGGATGATAACTTCACAGATACGTCTTACAGCAACAGCTACGCCATAATATGTAGCATGTTTCCTCTTTATAATCTCGTAAGCAGCATTTTTTACACGCTCTGCAATGGCCTTTTCAGATGCTTCGTGATTGAAATGACCTCTCATTTCGCAGAAATCATTAAGAGGAATACCAGAAACATTAGCACTTGAGAATGCAGCAATTTCGCTATCGCCATGCTCTCCGATGATGAAAGCATGTACTGAACGGCTATCAATACCAAGATGCTCACCAAGCTCAGTCTTAAGACGAGCAGAATCGAGAACTGTACCTGAGCCGATTACTCTATTTTCTGGAAGACCAGAAAGCTTTAAAGCTGCAAGAGTAAGAACATCAACAGGATTTGCTACGATAAGCAAAATTCCGCCAAAATCTCTCTTAGAAATTTCTGGAATGATTGATTTAAAGATGCCAACATTCTTGTGTACAAGATCAAGTCTTGTCTCACCTGGCTTTTGTCCTGCACCAGCTGTGACTACGCAAATAGCTGCATCTGCCACATCATCATAATCTCCCGCATAAATCTTAATAGGCTTTGTAAATGGTGCGCCATGGGAAATATCCATTGCCTCACCTTCTGCCTTTTCATGGTCTGCATCAATTAAAACCATCTCTGAAAACAGACCGCTCTGCGAAAGAGCAAAAGCTGTAGCTGAGCCTACAAATCCTGCTCCTATAATCGCTACTTTTCTCTGGTTTACTTCTACTGCCATACGCACCTCCTGTAGTCCGCAAGTCACGTCCACAAGCCTGATGAATTCTCCGTTCGACAACATGTCTCACTTGAGAATTATCAGAGCTTGTGTACTACTTGCTCACTTAAACATATAAATTACTTACTTTAGTTCAGCTACAAGCGCATCCAGCTGGGCTGGGTCCTGAAGTGTTGATTTAATGGAAACCACTGGCTCCACGAATTCCATATTTTTCATTGGCTCAAGAATTGCCTTCATACACTTAGCTGCCTGAGGCGCCCATGTACCATTTTCTACAAATGCCACCTTACGATTCTGATAAGCCTTTGCTGTAAGATGATGTAAGAAATCCTGCATTGGTGGGAATAATCCTCCGTCATAAGTGCAAGCGCAGCACACCATCTTATCCCAATAAAATGCTCTGGCAACGGCCTCTGACAAGCTTTCTCTTGTAAGGTCGATAAACTGCACCTTATTGCCTGCCGCCTTTAGCTTTTCTACAAGCTCAAGGGCTGCTTTCTTAGTGTTACCGTGGATAGAAGCGCATGCAACAAGCACACCCTCTTCCTCTGGCTTATAGCTACTCCATGTATCATAAAGATTAATGTAGTAATCTAAATTCTCTGTCAAAACTGGTCCATGCAATGGGCAGATTTTCTGGATATCAAGATTTGCTGCCTTTTTCAACAATCCCTGAACAGACGCACCATACTTACCCACAATATTAAGATAATATCTACGAGCCTCGTCAATCCATGGCTCATCCACATCAAGCGCACCAAACTTTCCAAATCCATCTGCGGAGAAAAGGACCTTCTCTGTAGATTCGTACTCAACCATTACCTCTGGCCAGTGAACCATTGGTGCCATGATAAATGTAAGCTCATGGCTTCCAAGAGAAAGTGTGTCTCCCTCAGCCACCACGTGCTTTCTATTTTCAAATATGCTGGCATCCATAAACTGCGCCATCATTGTAAATGTCTTGGCATTTCCAACTACTGTGGTATCAGGATATTTTTCAAGGAATACCTTGATTGAACCAGAGTGATCTGGCTCCATGTGCGAAACCACAAGATAGTCAGGTGTACGTCCAGCCAGCTCCTTATCAAGATTTGCCAACCACTGGTCTGTCACTCTAGGATCTGCTGTATCCATGACAGCGACCTTTTCATCCAAAATCACATATGAATTG
Organism: Pseudobutyrivibrio ruminis HUN009; assembly: GCF_000703005.1. NCBI lineage: Bacteria > Bacillati > Bacillota > Clostridia > Lachnospirales > Lachnospiraceae > Pseudobutyrivibrio > Pseudobutyrivibrio ruminis. The sequence continues at coordinate 347,106 of NZ_JNLH01000001.1, forward strand.
TATGATACTCCGTTAGGAACTGGATACTGACTTTCGAACAAATCGATAGTCTTATCATCGCAGCCTATATATTTAATAGCTTCTGAAATTGTCATTACCAAATCCTCCTTTTACATATCTCTATCTTACCAAATAGCAATATAACTATCTATGATTTCAGCTTTATCGATAAAAAGTTCTCAAATAGAAATTACTAAACTATTTGGTCAGATTCTGAACCCACTTGTATTTACGGAAGCGAATCATTACCCATGGAATTTTACCTACTTCATCAAGGCATGTACATGAATACACAAGTAGCACTGGCCAGTGGAATACAAAAGCTCCCAACAGCGCCAGAGGAATTGCTATTCCCCACATGCACACTGCCAGGCTATACATATCGAATATGGTATCTCCGCCGCCATCTAACACTCCGTTAATTGTGACAGTGTTTACACATCGTCCTATCATGTACACAGCCATTATGCACATCATGCCTGTAAGATATTTTCTGGCTTCATCAGTTAAAAGAACCATGTGAACGGTAAGTGGTGTTACCGCAAATACGATAATCATAGATGCAATGCCGATTACGTAAGAAATCTTCATAAGCTTGATACCATAAGCTTTTCCCATTTCTAGATTACCAGCACCAAGCTCATTTCCAACAATGATGCCAGCAGCACTTCCGATACCATTACAAACACAGCAAATCAGATCCCTTACGACTGCTGCAATAGAATTCGCTGCAGCTGCATCAACGCCCATATGTCCCATTATTGCAGTGTAAGAAGTGAAGCCTACACCCCAGAAAAGAGAACCTCCCATCAGTGGCAGACACTGTTTCCAGAAGTCCTTTGTAAGTTCCTTGCTGATTTTAAACATCTTGCTTAGTGCCGGCCTAATGTAGCCTGCCCTACCGGAAATCACAAGACAAATAACAAGCTCGATTACTCGTGCAATGGTTGTTGCAAGAGCAGCACCTTTCGCTTCCATTCTAGGAGCTCCAAGGAAACCAAAGATAAATATCAGATTGAACACCACGTTCATCACAACCGCACAGCTACTAATCCATGCACTTTCATTTACATGGTCCGTAACCTTCATTACAGCAAGATAACTCTGGGATACACCAGTTATCAGGTAAGACCATCCAGCAATGCGAAGATAATCTGCACCAAGCTCTATCAAAGTCTGGTCGCTTGCAAACACATGCATCAAGGCCTCTGGGAAAAACTCACATCCAATAAAGAAGGCTATGCAAATAGCCCCTGCATACTTCAGCATCATATCAAAAAGCTTCTGTATAGTTTTCTTATCACCTTTGCCCCAGTACTGGGCTCCAAGGATTGCTCCCGCTCCCGTAATAGCCATAATCAGCATATTCTGGACGAACTGAATCTGAGTAGCTAACGACACAGCCGTCATCTGCTCCTGTGCCACTCTCCCCAGCATCAACGCATCACAGGCCGCCACCAGCGCCAACATCAAACTCTGAAATGCTATCGGACCCGCTATGGTCGCCAACCTACTGTAAAAATGCCTATTGTCTATTTTAACTGCACTATCCTTTGTCATTACATCCTTCTCCAATTTTCTCATTTTCTCCAATAGTACGTGATAACTCCCGCAAACACAATAGGTTTATTCCGTAACTAACTTGCAAATTCGACCCTGGGATTAATGTGGGCTTTCCAATATGTGAAGCTGGACTCCCTGCCTGCCACACACTGGTGGTTGCTAGGCGTGGGCATCGCATGAATATTATGTTTTTCTAGAGCACAATGAGCCCACACTTGTTAGCTGTCGTCTTTTGCAGGTCTGTACATTTTCTGAATCTGTATGTCTATGGACGGACACACTGTTCATGGCGTATATATGGGTTTTCAAAACTATGGTAACCTTTGGGCGATTTTGGAATGAGCTTAGTAGAACAAAAAGAGATATTTGATATGGATGAGCAGCTGCCGCTAGGACGGCGGCAGCAGTGGTCACTTGAAACAGGACGTTGAATGTGCCACGGTGCTCATACATACAAATATCTCTTTTTTAGTTCTACTTAGCGAATGTAATATGAGCCCAAGGTACCATAGCTTTGAAAATCCATATTTATAGTTTAAAAGTGTCCGTCCTAGCTTATACAGATTCAGAAAAAGTTCATCCCGCAATAAGACACCAGCAGTGTGGGCTCCTTTCGTGCTAAGAAAAACTATAATATTCGCGAAATCGTCCACGCCTAGCAACCACCAGTATGTGGCGGGCAGGGAGCCCAGCAGAACTTTACATTTAGCCCACATTAATCCCGGACGGCAGGGTATAAAAAAGGACCCTAGGTAATCCTAAGGTCCTTGATTTGCATTATTTAGAGAGACGCTCAACAATCCTGTCTAATGTATCGCGAGGTACTGTGCCGTCACGATATAATTGATTTATTGTGCTTTCGCTTCCAAGTAGAGCTGTGGCATCCAGCCAAGTGCCCTTTTGAAATTCTTCGTCAAATACGGCAAATATTTTTCGATTTTTTAAAAGCTCCGAAAGCGGGTATTCTCTATAATCCATAATTAAACTCTTGATAAATACTCTCCAGTTCTAGTATCAATCTTGATTGTCTCACCATTCTCAACGAAAAGTGGAACGTATACAACAGCACCTGTTTCAACTGTAGCAGGCTTTGTAGCACCTGTAGCTGTATCGCCCTTGAAACCTGGCTCTGTATCTGTAATCTGAAGCTCAACAAACATAGGTGGCTCAACTGAGAAGATTGAACCATTGTGTGAAAGCATCTTTACGATTTCATTTTCCTTAACGAACTTAAGAGCGTCACCAATCTGATCTGATGTAAGCGCTACCTGATCGTATGTCTCAACATCCATGAAGTTGTAAAGGTCACCATCGTTGTAGAGATACTGCATATCCTTACGATCGATACGTGCTGCTGGGAACTTCTCTGTTGGACGGAAAGATGTTTCTGTAACACCACCGTTCTTTATGTTCTTAAGCTTAGTACGAACGAAAGCTGCACCCTTACCTGGCTTTACGTGCTGAAATTCAATTACCTGATAAACCTGATTATCCATTTCGATAGTCATACCGTTTCTAAAATCACCGGCTGTAATCATTATAAATTCCTCCTTAAAAGCTATACCTATACCGAGCCCTACCACATCGCCCGGATATATTAGCACTCGTAATGGTAATTTTACCGCAAATTTCTGTTTTTTTCAATATATTTTCATTTCTCTCTTTATTTGCTACTATAAATCCATGGAAATTGAAAGAAAATTTTTAATCAAAGAATTGCCTGATTTAGGCCAATATAAGTATGTTGAAATTGAACAGGGATACCTTTCTACAAGTCCTGTTGTTAGAATCCGTCGAAAAGATGACGCATACATTCTAACATATAAAGGAAGTGGATTGATGGCTCGTGAGGAAATCGAAGCTGCTCTCACAAAGGAAGCTTATGAACATCTTCTAGAAAAGATTGACGGTTATCCTATCACAAAGCGACGCTATCTTATTCCACTTGATCCATACACAATCGAACTTGATGTATTCTCAGGTCATATGGAAGGTCTCATTATGGCTGAGGTAGAGTTCCCAACCGAGGAAGAAGCCAATTCCTTCACCCCACCAGAATGGTTCGGCGAAGATGTCACCAATGACCGCCGCTACCACAATTCGAATATGATCTTCGGAAATCCGCTCTCGTAAATTACCTAGAAAGATTTTACATAGTGTAGATTATACTCATAAAAACAGAAGCCAGTATGTAGGCATCAAGCTCTACTATTTCTTAAGCGAGACATGTAGTCGAGCGAAGAAATCAGTAGGCTTGTAGCCGTAACATACTGGCTTTCCTTAATTATTTAATAATTTGGTACTCTAGGCTTTCAAAATCTGCCTCTAGAGTAATGGTGTCATTATCCTTTGTCCATGTAAAGGAAACAACTGAACCATTGGTATTGATTGAAAGTTTACTATCAAAACCAAATGCAGGATGTGACTTACGAAGCTGCAAAAGCTCTATCTGCTTTTTAACAACATCCTTTTTAAGTCCTTCCTCAATTTGCTCCATTGTAAGATTTGTTCTGTTGATTTCTTTGTGACCACCTGCGCCTGCACGAGCAACAGCTTCGTGATCATTTTTACCTGCGAACAAATCTAAGTACCATACCTGTGGCTTACCTGGCATGAACATCTGAATTGCTCTGGCAAAGAGCATCTTCTTATCGTCTTCACCTAATGCACTGTAGTATGTAGCATTTACCTGATAGTACATGTTCTTTGCTCCGTGAAGATCCTTTACAAATCCTCCTCTAGAAACAAGTACATCTATCATCTTCTGGATTTCGTCTTCTGGAAGAAGTCCCTTCAAATCAAGAAGTGGAATACCATCGTGGCAACCAAGCATATTTACAACTCTGATATCCTTTTCAACAAGCTCTTTTGCCCAGTTGATAAGAACCTCTGGATTGTGATTCTCGATTGCGTATATAAGAAGTCCTGGTAAGAAGAAATCGTATGTCATGTAGCCTTTGCCTGCTACTAACTCATAAATCTTCTCGCCGTAGCTTGCATGAATCTCAGGAAGTAATGTCACTCCGTTTTTGTCTGCAAGCTCTCTAACCTTCTGTAGTAAATCCCAAGTTCCAGGATCATTCAAGAAATTCTTTTCTCCTGGCTCCTTAGGAGCATATGCGAATGCATCAAGTCTGACGATTTTAGCACCATATGATGAAAGTGTCTTAAGAGTGTTTTCATAGAACTCCCAAACAAGTGGAGACTTGATATTCAAGTCCATCTGTCCTAAGTATCTACGGCTGCTCTCAAGTAAATCAACCACCTCATCGCGATACTGTTCGTATTTTCCAAGCTTCAAATCTGCTACGCTTGTTCCCTGGCTGATTTGGGAATTAACACACTGTGCTAAACGTGTAGCAGCCACATACTGGATATCCATCTTTTCCATAAGGTCTTCCGCTTCAAGATTCTTGTAGCGAACCTCCTGGTAGAATGTGTTCCAATATGGTACGTTTCTGCCATCTGGGAATCTTACCATAAGAATTGGTAAACCTGGCTTGCGGAAAAACATATCCTTGATATATTTTTCATCTGGCTGAATGTAGCCCTCTTTTGTGAGAGTACCGCAACCTTCCCAGAATTTGTTCCAGTCAATGAAGAAATCCTTGTACTTAGAATTCTCACCATTTTTGATGATATCCTGGAACTCCTTTGATAATACAGACGCATGGTTAAGGATGAAATCAAGCTTAAGGTCGATGCCCATATCCTTGATAGCCTCAATGGCTTCCTTACTACCAAGCTCCTCATTGATTCCATAATCAATTACTGAAAAGCCTCTGTCTAAATCTGTATTAAAAATACTTGGAAGGATGTAGAATGACTCGAATACGTCCTTCAATTCATCCTTACTAAGAACCTTTACAATATCATCTAATGTGCCACCCATAGAATCTGGATAGGCATTTAACATTGGTCCATTGCTCACAATTAATCCTCCTAGTCCGTCTGTTACGATAACAAGCATTATGAATTCTCCGTTCAGCATAAAAAGCTTCACTTGAGAATTATAATAGCTTGTTATCTACAGACTCATCTAAATTTTAAATATTACATTACTACATTATTAGTTACTCATTAGAGCTTGGTATTCGCTATATGAAAGTAACTCACCTGATTTAGAAAGAATAATTTTTGCCTTGTGAGCCTGTGACTTTAAAAGGTTCTGCTCGAGTTCCAACACAAGCATAGTGAATGCACTATCAGTCTTGCCATCACGATTTCTAGCTCTGCGGTGAGCCAGTGTCTCTTCCGGTGTGCTGTTGAGAAGGATTGGAATATCCACGCCTTCATAGTTATCACTATTACCATGTGTCCATTCAATAACTAGAACTTTTTTGTTTGTAAAATCAACTTCATCATACCAAAGTTCAGAATCGGTTCTACCCATTCTCTTAAGGTAGATCTTATCCTGGCCGGATTTGAAAGCCTTAACAATACCAGTTACTTCATCGAAATCAATTTCGTTTGTAGTTCCAAGATAGCCTGTGAGTCCTTCTCTACCAGCATCAAGGTAAGCCTTCATCCATGGATCAGTTGAAACATGGTCCGCTGAAGCATCTGTCTCCTCCTGTTGCCAAGCTCTAAGCTTGTCGAAGTGTTCAGGTGTTGCTTCGTTAGCCTTTACAAGGCCTCTTACACCGCTAGTTCTAAAGATGCGAAGTCTTTCTGCATCGTTGTACATAGGAATTCTTCTAGGATAGTTGTCTCCTGACATTGTATAAGCACCAATGCCCTTCTCATTCAAGAAATAAGAAATGAGAGACGCTGTCTCAGACTTTCCTACTCCTGAGCCACCGCAAACTGCTATGACAGCTCTGCCGTCCTTTGCGATAACCTCATCTAGCATGCCCTCAAGCTTCTCCATAATAAGAGTTGCCTTTCTAACATGCTCCTCACCTATTTCTACCTTGTCACCTGGCATATCGCCATGTGGAAGTGCCTCGTATTGTTTAAGATCAATAGCCATAATAATATCCTCCTGCTCACTATAGATATGACATAAACAACACGCAATAAGTATACCAAAATATATTTAACGTTAAACCGCTTTAACCCAATTTTATTTAATTTACCGAAAAATCTGTCTGAATGCACAAACAAAAAAGCTGCCACACTTTCATAGTGTGACAGCCTAATTAAAAGCTAATGATTAAAGAGAATCTTCAAATTCATCAATACCTTCGTCGCTGATGTAATCCTCGTACTCATCAATATATTCATTTGTGTTATCAATCAACTCATCGATTGAGAATGAGCCTTCGAAAAGAACCTCATCTGCATAGTGAGTGTAATCTGTGCAAACGATATCAACATCGTAATCTGCACTATCCAACTCATATCCTAAGATAATTGGAATAGACTCTCCTGGTTTAATTTCTGCATAGTTAAGCTCTGATGTACCAGAAATGTATGCTCTATCAAGAGAAATACCATCCTGCTTTACTTCAACATTAACTACACTCGCAAAATCCATTACCTCATCAGAGTTGTTTGTGAACTCACCAACAAGGTAAACAATAACTACATCATCATAATACTCATCTGTTCCAAGTAATGCTGTATCAACATTAAATGCGTACTTGCTTGAAGTATCAATTGTGCCTGCTACGATAACATCGTCATCATCCTCGTCGTCCTTAGACTTCTTCTTTGAATCCTTGTCATCGTCCTCGTCATCATCCTCATCATCCTCGTCTTCTTCAGAATCTGCTGACTGTTCAACCTTATCCTTGATAGCAGAAGATTTGCCACATCCTGTTACGCCAAATACAAGTGCAAATGAAACAAGAAGAGCTGCTAATAATCTCTTTTTCATATTGGCCTCCCTTATTTAACCTGGATTTCCTTTTCCAAGATTACTGCCTGATCAAAGCTCTGTCTATCTGTAAGCTTGATTTCTACATTTGAATCGCTAGTAAGCTCGAATACTTCACGAACCTGAATGCTTGCACCAGACTTGATGTCTGTGTATACATTGTCATCATCCATATCCTCACGTAATGGGTGATTGTATGGAAGGTATCCACGCTGAAGAGCTACACCATCCTGGAAGAGTTCCTCTGTAACTGCAGAACCAAAGCTTGTAGCCTCATCAGAATCATTTGTAAATGTGTAATCAATAACTACGATGTTTGTTCCTTCTCCATCATCTGTAACTGTTACATTGTCAATTGAAACATCAAATTCGCTCTCAGAAACCTTAGCCTCGACATCAGCCATTGAAATAGTCTCATCAAGAACGCCTACAGTTTTGTAATCCTTGATTGTGTATGATGTTAATTCAAGTTCAAGTTCTGAATCCTCATCATAATCAACACCTGAGATATCAAATGCTGCCTGAACCATTCCAGATTCGCCACTCTTAATCTTTCCATCGGCGATAGCATATGGGTTGTCAGATCCTAAATAAGATGTGCTAAGTGTTGTGCCATCAAGAGTAGCTACAAGACTATATGCAACTGTGTAGTTGTCTAAATATGAATCTGTGTTGTTTGTAGCATCAAGATTTACAACCAATGCTGTTCCGTCGTAAGTGCCACATGTAAAAACCTCGTCAACTGTTGCCTCGTACTGTGGGGTAGAGCCTTTACCACATGCTGTGAATAGTGAGCCTGCCATAAGAACTGTGGCAGCTAATAGCGTTACTTTTTTCATAATCATCCTCCTAAACGCTTTTTTTCTAATTTTATAGCTAGTTAATTTTATATCATCTTTGAACTTATTTCAATAAATTAAGACAAAATAAAAAAAGTCGATGAGTAATATTACACATCGACTTTATCCAGTCTATTATTGAACTTCTGACACATTTGAAGCGTCTACTGGAACAAATGGAACCAGCACGTATTTCAAATCATCTGTAGCCCCTTCAATTGATGAAATTGACTGCCCTTTTGCCAAAGCTGCACATGCATTTACCGCCGCAACTCCCTGGCCCTGGGCATCCTGTAATACTGTCATATACATATCGCCCGCCTTGATTGAAGCGCATCCATCTGCAGTTGCGTCTACTCCTGCTACAAGGTACTTCGAAGGATCATATCCATTATCCTTAAGCCACTTAACTGCACCGAGTGCCATTGTATCGTTGTTGCAGAAGATTGCATCAAAGCTTTGATTTGTAAGCTTAAACACATCAAGCTTCTCATATGCCTCTGTATCTGACCAGTTTGCATGGTCCATAAATACTATGTTTGCATCTACTCCATTATCACGGTAAAAATACTTGATAGCATTTGTTCTACCAATGGCTCCTGCATGGCCTTTCTCGCCCTCTAGAATCACAATATTCATGGATGATGGATTGCCAAGCTTATTCCAAACATATTCAGCCTGGAACGCTCCAGCATCCTGTTCAAAAGAACCTGCATAAATATATTTGTCTGCCTTTAAATACTCTGAACTAGGCTCATTGTTTACAAATACGATAGGTAAATCTCCTGCTGCAATTTCCATCTGAAGTGCAGTAGAAATATCAACGATACGACAGATAATTGCATTGTACTTTCCAGATGCCGCTGCTGCTTCAATCATGTGAAGCTGGTCATCTGTACTGTTGCCACAATACTCAGTTGTTACTGTTGCTCCAGACTCTGCTGCAGCCTCATTTATAGCATCACTAAGTGCTGCTCTGAAAGTATCATCAACGTCAGGAATTGAAAAATAAATATTTGTTCCCTTTGCTGAAACCTTTCCTGAAGACGAATTAGCACTTCCACATCCAACCATAGAAGCTATAGCTAAAACGCCTATCATTGTCATACATAATAGTTTTTTAATCTTTGATTTCATGCCATAGCCCCCTCTATATCTTGAATTGCTGAACATAAGCTGAAAGTGTATCTGATGTACTTGCAAGCTCATGTGAATTGTCTGCAACGTCCTGGCTGCTGGCAGTGATACTATTTGCCTGCTCAACCATGTGATGACTTGTTTCAAGGATTTCATCAGCACTAGCTGCCTGCTCCTCTGAAATAGCTGCAACGTTGCCTGCAACATCATCAACCTTTTGGACATCCTGAATCATTAAATCAAGCAATTCATTTGACTTTTCAATATTCTGGTAAATCTGATCAAATGTATCAACGGCTGTATCGATAAGTTGGCTGTTTGCATCGATGTTTTCGGCACTTGCCTCAGCCTGTTCAACTACGGAATTGATAGCCTTCTGAACATCATTTATAAGTCTTGATATATTATCTGCACTTGCTGCTGAATTCTGTGCAAGCTTTCCGATTTCACTTGCTACTACTGCAAATCCCTTTCCAGCCTCTCCAGCTCTTGCAGCTTCAATTGAAGCATTAAGAGAAAGAAGATTTGTCTCGTCTGCGATTTCTGCAATCAAACCAACAATCTTTGTGATTTCCTCTGATGCTTTGCCAACATCATTAATCTTATTAACAAGCTCATCGTTGCTATTTTTGATACCCTGCATAGCAACAGAAAGCTGTTCCATATCATCTCGGCCCTTCTTACTGATTTCAACTGTTTCCTTCATGCTGGCATTAGCCTGATTAGAATTCTCCCTTGTGTCAGAAACAACCATAGCAAGAGTTGTAGCGTTTTCTGCAATTTCATTAACTGCCACTGCCAACTGATCAACAGTACTATTTAAGTTCTGCATAGCATCTGCCTGTGAACGTGATGCCTCAAACATATCTTTTGAAACTCTATCAGAGTTGTCTGACTGCTCTTTAAGCTTCTCAGACTCCTCATTAATTGTAGAAAGCATGGTGCGCATTGATTCCACAAATTCACTAACCTTGCTTCCCATCAAGCCAATTTCATCATCGCTCTCCTGCTTAACCTCGATTGTGAAGTCGCCAGCTGACATATCTGTAATGTTCTTTGTGATATGTCCAAGTGGAGCAATAACTTTGGATACAAGGAGGTTGATCATAATTACTATAACAATTACTGCAATAATTCCTACTATAATAAGGAGATTTGTCAGCATCATTACATCCTTAAGGATGACTGAATCTGCAATATATGAAACAAGCACCCAGTCTGTTCCCTGAATCTCGCTAAATGCAACTTCATATCCATTCAATGCAACTGTATCGTACTCTCTAGTCTCAAGCTTTTCTGCGATTGATGCCATTAGCTTGTCACTATCTGAAGTTGTAAGAGTAGTAGATATACGTTCTGGATCTCTGTGGGCAAGAATGGTATTATCTGACGCATCGATAAGGAATGATGCTGCTGAATCCATCTTTACTCCTGAGTTTACAATGATACTGATTTGGTCAAGAGATACATCTGCCGCAATTACTTTAAGCTCACCACTGCCATCATTTAAGATACCAGATGCACTAATTACAGATTTGCCTTCATCATTTGTATAGGCTGTGCCGTAGTTCATGTTTACTCTAGTAATTCCCTGTTTAAAGAAATTTTCTTCTGTAGGATTTGCAACTCTTAAACCTGATGCACTTGCTGCATAAAATCTCCCATCCGCTGTTGCAACGTATGGGCCTTCTGTACAATATTTATTGTATCCATAAAAGGAATCAAGAATTCTCTGCAATCCCTCTTCATCTGGCTGGGTCTTTTCGATTACTTGTTTTACTGTTGAGAAGTTTTCAAGATTTTCGTCGAGCCAGGCTTCGATATTATCTGCCTGATTAGAAATTGATGAATCTAATTGTGCCGTTGCCATGTCTGTCATGCTTTTTCTCGAAAGAACTGTCGCTATTCCAACTAAAACGAGAATAGTGACTATTACCACTGGTAAAAGCAAAAAGATTAACTTGTTCTTAATCTTCTTTTGTCTCATTTTGTTTTTTGTGTTTGCCATTTCTATCTCCTGAATCTTTCTGTCTCGTATTTAGCTCTAGTACGTACACAAACCTTTAAGTCCTGTAGTCTTGATTCGATGTCCCCATCATCGATTACAACATCAATGGATGATGCCATGTTATCAATAAGGAGATCATCAAAATCCATTGTTGGTGTTGCAACCAAAAGCTTGTATTTGTCCTCGAAGGAATCCGCATCAAGGAATTCCAATAGTATTGGATTTACCTCTTCATTCTCTAGCTTTTCCATGTAATTTCCTCCTATAAAAATTTTCTATCAAAATAAAATTGTATTTAAAACTGGTTTGTATAATATATATGTCTTGCTAAATCCTTATTTCCAAAATCTACAATAATAATTCCATAGCTAGTATCATCTTTTAACTGGTATTCCATCAAAAGTTCATTTAATGTATTTGCGTATCCACGTGGATGTCCAATCTTTCCATCGCCACTCGTACTAACAAAATTCAGAAACAATGTATTCTCATCTGCCTCGCAGTTTTCAAGTCCATCTACGATTGCTTCATACTTGTCCTCAACGTTGTATTTATATCGATCCTGTATCCACGCTCTGTAATTGTTATACACATAAAGCTCATATGGAATATCGATAGGTGTATTATTATCCTGCTCCGCCCACTGCATATTAAGGCCCATCATATCTGTTGCAGCTGCATCTGAAAATCTTGTAGCAAGCACAATACGCCCTCTCACATCACTCAGCAAAGGTATTTCATCTTCTGTGTACCAATAATCTTTATTAGCACTAATCTGTTCAGTTAATAAATTTTGGATATCGCTTACCGAATGGTCATCGTCTTCTATCTTGATATTTACAATAACTGTCTCTGTAGGATACTGCTGCAAAAAGCTATATACATCAGCACACACATCATCAAAATATAGATAATCCGAAAATAGATTGCCATCTTCATGACAGCTGGCAAAATTATGTACCATCTTTACTTTATTTGTCTTTTCGTCTAAGGCAACGCGAAAATCTAAATATCTATAGCCATTATCTAACTGTTCAGAAACATCAGTATCCTGGCATCTCATCACATACCCCAACATTACATTTCTAGCACAACTATCATGTGTTCCAGGAATAGTAATTTCTGATAAGTAAAGGTCGTCAGACAGGTTGCCCATCCAACTAGTTGTATCGGCATAAGGAACGGATTCATCAATACTTACGCTTGAATAAGTGTCATCATCACTTACAAAAAGTACCACAAGAATGACTACTATAATTGCAATCATTATACCGCACACAATTCTAAAGATTCGTCCTTTTCCCATATGGTACATCCCCCTATCTCCATTTTTTCTTATGCTCATTTTACCATTTATTAGTGACAAAGTCTTATAGTTTCTTTAAAATATAGCTTATGATAGAACGAAAGAGACTCCTTTCAATAGGATATTACAAAAAAGCTCCCTCATTCACAGGAAGCGATGGCAACAAATGCTACAAAATTCAAAAATTAAGTGAAGAAGGTGCTGATGACAAATTCCAAGCAACCATCTGGCCTGGCCCATTCAGCTCCGAAAACACGCCCGACGAAAAAAAGCTCTCAAACACTGCCCCCTTTACCGAGGACGGCCTCCAAGAGCTGGTAGACTGGATGAATTCCACCCCCGTAGAGTAACCCTCGCGGTTTGCTTGCACCTGGGGGCTTCGGACTCCCCTGCCTGCCCGGCACAATCACAGATTTAGGATTATCTAAATGTGTAGTCGCCCATATTTATTAGTAGGTGTTCTTACAAAGTTTTACAATTCTATCGGTAAGGTATGCCCTAGACGGACATTCTTTACATTAAATTATCAGCTGTCTAAAGCTAGCTTTGTATTAATTACTATTTGCTTTGTAGTGAACTTAGAAAAAATAAAAGAGATATTTGATATGGATTGGCAGCTGCCGCTAGGACGGCGGCAGCAGTGGTCACTTGAAACAGGACGTTGAATGTGCCACGGTGCCAATTCATACAAATATCTCTTTTTTATTTTTCTTAGTGAGCGGAGTAGCAAAAGTAATAATACAAAGACTAGTTTAGACTAGCTGATTATAAATATTATTTTTGTCCGTCTAGGTCACACATTACCTTCGAATTGTAAAAGCTTCGTAAGTACACCTACATATGGGAGACTTTACACATTAAGATAATCTATAAATCTGCTCAAATGATGCAGGGCAGGCAGGGGAGTCCGAATCCCCCAGGTGCAAGCAAGCCACACCACGCTCTACATACGGCGGTGGAATTCAGACGGTTAGGATATGGCGGCCTTGAGCTCACGTTTGTTTTCGTACATATGAGTGTCTGCACGCTTTAGTAAGGTGCGGAAGTCTCTGTCTAGAGAGGCGTCGTATTTTGCATCTCCGACAGCTACGCCAATGTCGAAGATATGGTCGCCTTCAAGGTTGGCAGTATATACTTTTGCCATGAAAAGCTTTTTGAGGCGTTCCATATTTATGTGGCGGCCTGCTGGAATTATACAACAGAACTCATCTCCACCTGTTCTGTAACAGTTTCCGTATTTACCATAAACACTGTTAAATAGTTCGGCCACGATTGTGATATATTCATCACCAGCTTCATGTCCATATGTGTCGTTGCAGTGCTTTAGTCCGTTGGCATCAGCTACGACTACAACAAGTCCATCTAGGCTACTGCCTTTTTCCGCTTCTACCTTTGTCTGTCTTTCAAATGCATTTCTGTTGTAGAGACCTGTCATGCTGTCAGTAAGAGCAAATACTTCAAGCTGTTTAGCACGACGTCCTTTTTCAAGTATTTCATTTGCTTCTTTAATCATGTCCCAAGCAAGCATAAATACAAATATAAAGAATACATATCTGCCTACTTCATCAGCGTCTCCAAGGGATTTGTAATATTGAGCTATATCTACAAATAGCGCAAATACGAATAACGAAAGCCCGGCAGCACATATTTCAAGTCTGCGTGAGAAGTTTCTTCTAATAATTTGTCCAACCATTCCAACGATGAGATAAACAGCTGTAATCATCAACAGAACCTGCGTGTACACAAGGGTCTCTCTATACTCTGCAATCTTTGTGAAATGCAACACAGATAATACAACTGTCTGTACTACTGAGTATCCAATAATAAGCTTACGGAAGAAAACGCTTTTGATTCCTAGATATGAATCGAAAAACATAATCATAGAAGGCACAACAAGCATTAAGCAAAAGTATGGTATCAATGAATCAACAACTTTATTATTCATTAAAAGGGATGATACATCCGTCTCGTTTATCGACCAAATACCGCAGAAAAAAGAGAAATAACCTAAATACAATAATTCTCTACTGAGATTCTGTTTTTCATGCATAACTGCATAATATATGAACAGTAATAAACTTAGGAAAACAATTAATAAACTAACAAAGAATCTTGGCATTGAAGCTGCCATAAGATGATCATACATTCCATAAGAACTACCTATATAAAATGTAAGCTTTTGATTTGCCACGATATCATATGTTGGCTTAACAATAATGGCAATCTGAACCATTTTTTCATTAATCTCAACAAAGTGATAAGATGAACCTGGGCTAGATGTCCAGAAGCCACCAGTCTTATTAAAAGAATAGATTTCTCGGCCCATATTATAAGCCGTAACTTCCTGGTGGGATGTATAGAACGCTATACCTGAATAATTATAATCATAATCTACTAGCTTAAAGAAATATTCCTTTGAACCATCAGATAATTGAGCCACGGAATATGGCTCTATTTCTTCTGTTATTACATTATCTACCGTGTCTGTTGTTGTAAAATAACATAAAGCAAGAGCTATAGCAGCTGCTATAACTATCGCTATGTTTATTCTTGCTAATAACCCTATTTTTTTACCCTTATTATCTTGTGCCATAACTACCCCTGAACTTGCCTAGCGTGCGTTATATTTTATAACGCATATTTTCTTTTTCATAATTTTATAACAATTTTACCATGGATAGTACACAAAGACAAGGAATACTTCTACCTCAAAAAGCCTGAGATGTACTTAAATAAGCGGTTTGTCCCCACTATATAACTGTCATGATTTTCATCTGGTAAGATGTGTAATTCTGCCTCAGGAATGTTGGCAGCTATTTTTTCAGACTCTTTCTCCTTGATGCAATCATCCTCTCCCGCAAATATCATGGCTGGCACCGATATGCGACGCAAGTCCGATGGAGAAATATCAGGTTCCTCAAGCATCATAAGAATTTTAGGGTCATTTGTTCTCTTATAATCCTTTTTCATTTCGCGAAGCGCTCTGTGATGTATTCCTGCTGGTGAAAGATTCGCACCACAGCATACAATACCTGAAAGTAGTTTGCTTGCTTTTATAGCAACTAAAAGAGCAATTATGCCACCATCTGAATATCCTACAAGATATGGTTTCTCAATATCTAAAGCTGTAATAAGATTGATTACATCATCTGCCATATCTCTATAATGATATTCCTTTGGAGTTGCACTCTCTCCATGGCCTCTTGAATCCATAGCGTAAACTGTATGATACATGCTCATAGTCTCTGCTAAAGCATCAAAATCATGAAGATTTCCGTTATTTCCGTGTATAAGAATAACCGGCGTACCCTCGCCGGTCTTCTCATAGCATATTACCTGTGAATTGAGTTGAATATACATAATTCGCCCTCTATATCTTTCCTCTTATTTCTCAGCAATAACCTGCTTCATGTCGTAAAGCCCTGCTGGCTTGCCTGCTAAGAATTTTGCTGCTTCAACAGCTCCCTTAGCAAATACGCTCTTAGAATATGCCGTATGCTTGATAGTAATAACTTCATCAAGTCCTGCAAAAATAACCTCATGCTCACCAACAATATTTCCACCTCTAACTGCAGAAATACCAATTTCGTTCTTAGGTCTCTTTTCTCTTCTGTCTGCTCGTCCATAGCAGTACTCATACTTTTCATCTAATGCTTCATTGCAAGCATCTGCAAGTGCAAGTGCTGTTCCACTTGGAGCATCTAATTTTTGATTGTGATGCTTCTCTACGATTTCGATATCATATCCTGCATCTGCAAATACCTGAGTTGCCTTTTTGCAAAGATCAAATAATGTATTAATTCCAAGTGACATGTTTGCAGAACGAAGCACTGCCACTTTCTTGCTAGCTGTATCAACATGATTAATCATATCATCTGTAAGTCCTGTTGTGCAAAGAACAACCGGCTTGCCATTTGATTCGCAGTATGTCAAAAGGCCATCTACAGCTGCGGCATTTGAAAAATCAATAATTACATCAAAATCTACATCTACATCGGAAATAGAATCAAATACTGGGTATTCATTATCAATTCCTTTGAATTTATCTACACCAGCAACAATTGATACTTCGCTGTCCGCTTTACACAAATCAGTAATAACTCGTCCCATGTGGCCATTGCAGCCGTGCATAACTACTTTTGTCATTTTGTCACCTCAATCTAAAAAACTTATATTACTAGTAAACATCCTAAGTGATTCGTCGTATTCCTCATCTTTTGAAGGATTAGCTTTAATTTTCATTTCCTTGTACATTCGTTTATCTTCGTACATGGCCTGATCAGCTTTTACCACAACATCATCAAAATCATCGGATGGATTGTACATATTTATTCCAAAGGAGCATGTATATGGTGTTTCTTGAAGCTTCACCTTTATATTATGTATAAGCGTATCAGCCTCTTCCTTGGTGGCTTTTATTCCCAGCATCATAAACTCATCTCCACCTGTTCGGTAAAGAATAAATTTGCTAGGCTTTACGGAACGACATACTTCAGCAAAAGTTAGCAATGCAATATCGCCAGCCTTATGACCAAAGTTGTCATTTATATATTTTAGATCATTTAAATCCATAGATATGATGGCCATTTTATTCTTTGCATGTCTTTCTGCATCTGCATAAAAGCACCTACGCTTATAACATCTAGATACAGAATCTATGTTATATCTGGCCGCATACATATACATATATAAAAATAGGATTCCAATAGCCAAAAGTGGCAGAACATAAGAAAGCACAGTAACTATTACAAAGCCTGATGTTGAATATATGATTGTTCCAACCATGGCAATTAACAGAGCTGTAGCTCCATAGATAAATCTAAATTTTACCTTGTGATCAAAAGCTCTCATTGTAAATATGAACACAATCAAAGCCACACATGAAAACATGCCAAAAAATAGACCGCTGCTAGTTCCAATTATCCACCCTCTAACCATAGCTTCTCCTCGTAAAAACCCTACAATTGAGAATATAACAGTAGCCAGAGATTATTTCTCTGGCTTAATGTTTAATACACTGTCTGCTATTTCAAACAATCCAGGCGTCATGTTAAGACCAGTCAATATCACATTTGTGAAAACCGACTTGCCTTCTAATACTTCCATAATATCCTGTTCTGAAACTATTCCCTCGTCAACAACGCCGAGGATTTCATCAAGAATAAGTAAATCACATTCTCCTGTACCAAGAACCTTTTTTGCATAGTTCAAGCCATTGAGAATGTTGATTTTCTCCTCCTGCTTTTGCTCATCTGTAAGATTTTGAAAACCTTCTTTTGAACGCTCAAATCTGAAAAGCTTGATTTCTGGTTCAAGCTTCTCAAGATAATCTGAATCGTTTTCTGATTTTAAGAACTGTATTATGATTGTACTTCTACCTTCTGAAGCAAAGCGCAGAGCATATCCAAGCGCTGCCGCTGATTTGCCCTGTCCGCTTCCGTAGTAGACCTGTATAGTTCCCTTTTCCATAAATCTCCTACTTTCTAATGCTAGCTCTCTTTCTCATAAGAGGATCAAGGATTCTCTTTCTGATACGTAAAGATTCTGGAGTTACTTCCAAAAGCTCATCTACATCGATGAAATCAAGAGCCTGCTCAAGACTAAGAACTTTAGGTGGTACAAGAGTAAGTGCCTCATCTGCTGATGATGAACGAGTATTTGTAAGATGCTTTTTCTTACATACATTAAGCTCGATATCTTCAGCACGTGAGCTCTGTCCAATTACCATACCAGAATATACTTTTTCGCCTGGTCCAATGAAAAGTGTACCACGCTCCTGAGCTGAGAAAAGTCCGTATGTAACAGACTCGCCTGACTCGAATGCAATAAGTGAGCCCTGCTTACGATAAGCAATGTCACCCTTGTATATCTCATAACCGTCGAAAATTGTATTGATTATACCATTTCCTTTTGTATCTGTCATGAATTCTCCACGATATCCAATAAGTCCACGTGCAGGAATCTTAAATTCGATTCGTGTATAACCACCTGTGATAGGTGTCATGTTCTGAAGCTCACCCTTTCTCTGAGAAAGCTTTTCGATAACTGCACCAGTAAACTCATCTGGTACATCTACATAAGCACGCTCCATTGGCTCAAGCTTGTGTCCCTTTTCATCTGTCTTGTAAAGAACCTCAGCTTTTGATACTGCAAACTCGAAACCTTCACGACGCATATTTTCAATAAGAACTGAAAGATGGAGCTCGCCACGTCCTGAAACCTTAAGTGAATCAGGTGAATCTGTATCTTCAACTCTAAGTGAAACGTCTGTGTTAAGCTCCTTCATAAGGCGCTCTCTGATATGACGTGATGTAACGTACTTTCCTTCCTGACCAGCAAGCGGACTATCATTTACAATAAAGTTCATTGAAATGGTAGGTTCAGAAATCTTCTGGAATGGAATAGGATTTGGTGCATCTACTGCACAAATAGTATCTCCGATGTGAATATCTGAAATACCTGAAATAGCTACGATTGAACCAATCTCAGCTGAATCTACATCTACTTTGTCAAGTCCATCATACTCAAATAGCTTTGAAATACGAACCTTATTGTTTTTCTCAGGATCATGAGCATTAACTACTACTGCATCCTGGTTTACCTTGATTGAACCATTTTCTACCTTACCGATACCAATTCTACCAACGTACTCGTTGTAGTCGATTGTAGAAATAAGAACCTGTGTAGGAGCCTCTGGGTCTCCCTGAGGTGCAGGGATGTAATCAACGATTGTCTCGAAGAGAGCTGTCATATCCTTATGCTCTTCATCAAGACTTCTGATAGCGTAACCTTCCTTTGCTGACGCATAAATGAATGGGCAATCAAGCTGCTCATCAGATGCATCAAGATCCATGAAAAGCTCAAGGACTTCATCGATAACTTCATCAGGACGAGCCTCTGGTCTATCGATTTTGTTGATACATACAATAACTGGTAAATCAAGATCAAGTGCTTTCATAAGAACGAACTTTGTCTGTGGCATTGCACCTTCAAATGCATCTACTACAAGAACAACACCGTTTACCATCTTAAGAACACGCTCAACCTCACCACCGAAGTCAGCATGACCTGGTGTATCAATAATGTTAATCTTTGTGCCTTTATAATATACTGCTGTGTTTTTTGAAAGAATTGTGATACCACGCTCACGCTCAATGTCATTTGAATCCATGACACGCTCAGCTACTTCCTGATTCTCACGGAATACACCAGACTGCTTTAAAAGCTCATCTACAAGTGTAGTTTTACCATGATCTACGTGTGCGATAATCGCAATATTTCTAATATCTTCTCTACTCTGAATTGCCATAAAACTTCCTTTTCTACTGCAAACCTATAGTTACAGTAAAAACCCCTAGTCCGCTGGTTACGGCTACAAGCCTTAGTATTTCTCCGCTCGACAACACGTCTCGCTTGAGAAATCTAAGAGCTTGCTGCCTACCAGCTCATTTAACATCCATACCTATCAACCTTTACATAATACAGCGGCATCTCAGTCTTGGCAAGCGCGAGGAGGATATGACCATCATTTTCCGAGTGTAATGAAGGAAAATGATGGTCTAGTAAGCGAAGCTTACATCTGGCCTCCGGGAGCATGAAAAACTAGGATGCCGCATATTTATTGCTACGATTATTTTGTAGGTATGAGTTCGGTCTTGCCACCCATGTAAGGCTGGAGTGCCTTAGGGATAGCTACGCTACCATCCTCACGGAGGTTGTTCTCTAAGAATGCAATAAGCATACGTGGTGGAGCAACAACTGTGTTGTTAAGAGTGTGAGCAAAGTACTTTGTACCATCCTCAGCCTTAACACGAATCTTAAGACGACGTGCCTGAGCATCACCAAGATTTGAGCAGCTACCAACCTCAAAGTACTTCTTCTGACGTGGTGACCATGCCTCAACGTCACAAGACTTAACCTTAAGATCTGCCAAATCTCCTGAGCAGCACTCAAGTGTACGTACAGGGATGTCTAAGCTACGGAATAAATCAACTGTGTTCTGCCAAAGCTTATCGTAGTACATCTTTGAATCCTCTGGCTTACAAACAACAATCATCTCCTGCTTCTCGAACTGGTGAATACGGTATACACCACGCTCTTCAATACCATGAGCACCCTTTTCCTTACGGAAGCATGGGCTGTAGCTTGTAAGTGTATATGGCAAGTTTGCTTCATCATTAAGTGTATCGATGAACTTACCAATCATTGAATGCTCTGATGTTCCGATGAGGTAAAGATCTTCACCTTCGATTTTGTACATCATAGCGTCCATCTCTTCGAATGACATAACGCCTGTAACAACGTTTGAACGAATCATGAAAGGTGGGATACAATATGTAAATCCTCTATCGATCATGAAATCACGAGCATATGAGATAACTGCTGAGTGAAGACGAGCAATATCTCCCATTAAGTAGTAGAAACCATTACCTGCAACCTTACCAGCTGCATCCATATCGATACCATTGAATCTCTCCATGATATCTGTGTGATATGGGATTTCGAAATCAGGAACCACTGGTTCACCAAACCTTTCGATTTCAACGTTGCAAGAATCATCTGGACCAATTGGAACTGAAGGATCAATGATGTTAGGAATCTTCATCATGATTTCTTCAACCTTGTCTGAAAGCTCCTTCTCAACTGGCTCAAGGTCCTTTATACGCTGCTTAAGCTCTGCAACTTCCTTCTTTGCAGCCTCAGCTTCTTCCTTTTTGCCCTGTCCCATTAATGCGCCAATCTGCTTTGATGCCTTGTTCATCTCAGCACGGAGGTCATCTGCCTCCTGCTGAGCAGCACGTCTCTTGTCATCAAGCTCAATTACTTCATCAACAAGACCAAGCTTGTGCTCCTGGAACTTCTTTTTAATATTCTCTTTAACTGCGTCTGGATTTTCGCGTAAAAATTTAATGTCGATCATACTATATCTCCTAATCTATACTAAATACTTTAATAACTATTTGATGAGTGATAATTAATTCGACTTCTTACCACTAACTCTAAATATGTACCAAAGCTGTGTTGCGATAAAGATAGATGAATATGTACCAGCAATTACACCAGCAAGAAGTGGTAATGCGAACTCTCTGATTGATGAAACACCAAGGATGAGAAGCATAAGTACCATGATTGCTGTTGTGATTGATGTTGAAATACTACGAGACAATGTCTGTGACAATGAGCTATTAGCAAGTTCCTTAAGGTTCTCCGCTGTTTCTGTTCTGATTGCCTTGTGGTTTTCTCTGATACGGTCAAACACAACGATTGTATCGTTAACTGAATAACCGATAACTGTAAGCATACATGCAATAAATGCTGAACCAACTGATATACGTGCAAATGCGTAAAGTGACAATACAACAAGTACATCGTGGATAAGCGCTATTATTGCAGATGATGCAAATCTGATATCTTTAAATCTGAACCAAATATATACAAGCATGCAAAGTACTGAAACGATAACCGCTATTGTTGACTGACTACGCATCTCGCCTGAGATTGTAGAACCAATACTCTGTGAAGTAATTGAATCCTCTGCAACTGAGTACTTTGACTCGAACATTTCATTTAAAGCTGTACGCTCATCAAGTGTAAGTGTACGTGTCTTGAAAATTGCCTGGTTGGTTCCATCAACTGTTGTTGTCTGGATACTACCCTCGCTAATATCAAGTGTAGAAGCGATATCTGGAACAACGATGCTATCTAACTGCTCAAGTGTATATGTTTCGTTGAAATCAACTGTTGTTGATGTACCACCAAGGAATTCAAGCGAGTAGTTAAGTCCTGCACCATCCTTTGCTTTAAATACGCCAATTGTTACAAAGCCAGCGGCAATGATTGCTACTGAAATGCCAATAAAGATTGCTTTCTTTCCAACAAAATCGAATTTTGTAGGTTCCTTAGCCTTACCGTATGCCTTTGGTGAACGAACGCCAAGTGCATAGAAAGAGTTCATAAGAATACGTGTAATAACAAGTGCTGTGAACATTGATAAAACAACACCAAGCGCAAGAGTAATTGCGAATCCCTTTACAGTACCTGAACCAAGGATTCCAAGAACTGCTGCTGCAATAAGTGTTGTAATGTTTCCATCAAGGATAGCTGAAAGGGCCTTTGAGAATCCTGTTTCAATTGCTGAGATAACAGGACGTCCGCTTTTGATTTCCTCGCGGATACGAGCAAAACAAATTACATTTGCATCAACCGCCATACCGATTGAAAGAATCATACCAGCGATACCTGGCAATGTAAGTGTAATATCAAATGCCTTTAAGATTCCGATAAGCATTGCTGTGTAAAGAGCAAGTGCAAGTGAAGCAACAACACCTGGTACTAAGTACATAGCAATAAGGAATAACATAACGATTACAAGACCTACGCCTGCAGCGATAAGTGATGTTCTAAGAGCGTCAGAACCAAGCTGAGCACCTACTACCTGAGACTCAAGCTCTGTAAGCTCAATATCAAGTCCACCAATACGAATGTATGAAGCAAGCTTCTGAGCCTGTTCGTATGAATCCATTCCTTCGATGATACAGTTACCATCTGAGATTGCATTCTTTACTGTAGGAACTGAAACAAACTTACCATCATAGTAGATTGCAATTGAATCACCTGTTAATGAAGCTGCTGTAGTTGCTGCTGAGAATGCTGTTGTTCCCTCATCGTCGAAACGAAGCTGAACAACATACTCTGTAGCGTTTGTTGTCTGGTTTGTCTGAGTAGCTGCCTGTGCGCTGGTAACATTTGTACCAGTTGCAATAACTGAGCCATTATCAATCAATGTATCGATGTCATAGTTAAGTGTGCCATCGATGTTGCCGTCTGCATCATACCCGTTGATTGTGTAGTTTGGATTTCCATCAATATCATACTGAGTAATGAAGTAAAGTGTACCTGGTGTACCAAGCTCTTCCAAAAGAGCATTAGCATCAGTAACACCTGGAATTTCAACTGTGATACGCTTATCGCCTACACGATAAACATTAGCTTCTGTAGTTGAGCTTTCTTCGCCCAAGTCGTTTTCAATACGCTGCTGAAGCTTAAGGATTGTATCCTCCATCTGCTCGTCAGTAGGTGTATCTCCAACTGCTTCGTATGTAATGCTGACACCACCGTCAAGATCAAGTCCTAACTTAAGGCTGTCGTCAGTCTTATTGATTGTGCCTGTAAGAACAAGTGCTGCATAGTAACCAAGTAAACCAAGGATTACTACAAACGCAACAAGCCAGGCAATACCCTGTCCCTTTTTTAAACGTTTCATTTTTATTCTCCTATTCTATTTATTGTGCCTCAGCCTCTAGCTCGCTTGCGTGAACCTTTAATGCAATAGCACATTCAATACGTTTTTTCTGTAACTCGCAGCCAACGTGATAGTTCCCCAAAATGCTGCCAGTAAAGTTATATGCATTAGCAGCGCAACCACCGCTACAGTAAAATCTTGCGAAGCAATTCTTACATTCTTCCTTAGCGTAAACATTGCAGTGCTTGAACTGATTAACAACATCAGTCTTTTTCACTCCGTTATATACATCGCCAAGACAGAAGTCTGTGTTTCCAACAAACTGATGACATGGATAAAGCTCACCAGTAGGTGTAACTGCCATGTACTCAGTTCCTGAACCACATCCTGAAAGACGCTTGTAAACACATGGGCCACCTTCCAAATCAATCATGAAGTGGAAGAAGTTGAAGTCCTCATCTGTGCCCTGACGTCTCATCATCTCTGCTGCAAGATTATCGTATTCTTCGAAAAGCTTAGGTAAATCTTCCTCGCGGATAGCGTAATCATCTGTATCCTGAGCAACTACTGGCTCAACTGAGATTTGCTTGAAGCCTTCGTTTGCCAAGTGGATAACATCCTTTGAGAAATCAAGGTTGTTTCTAGTGAATGTTCCTCTGATGTAATATTTATCCTGATTTCTTGACTCTGCCAACTTTTTAAACTTTGGCATTACGATTTCGTAGCTTGGTGCGCCTTTTCTGAATGGACGCATAAGATTATGAATCTCTGGACGACCATCGCAGCTAAGTACTACATTGGCCATTTCCTTGTTTGCAAATTCCTGAATCTCGTCATTTAAAAGAACGCCGTTTGTTGTAAGAGTGAATCGGAAGTTCTTTCCGTGTTCCTTTTCAATTGAACGACCATACTTAACAAGATCCTTTACAACCTGCCAGTTCATAAGTGGCTCACCACCGAAGAAATCAACCTCAAGGTTACGACGGCTGCCTGAATTAGCAACTAAGAAATCAAGTGCTTGCTTACCAACTTCGTAGCTCATGAGCTCGCGCTTACCTGTGTGGTATTCGCCTTCCTCTGCGAAGCAGTATTTACATGCCAAGTTGCAATCGTGTGTTATATGTAGGCAAAGAGCCTTTACCACTGTAGGGCGTGCTGTAAAATCAGCAATGTGAGGCTCGTAGTTATCCTCTGTAAATAATGAGCCATCGTCAATAAGCTGCTGAATTTCGGATTTGATAGCGTTAAGCTCCTCCTCTGAAACTTCTGAATGGCTCTCTTTCATCTTTGCAAACGCCTCGTCTGCACCATGCTCCTGCCAGAGAGCAAGGTAATCGTATGTGACATCATCAACTACGTGAATCGCGCCACTGTTAATATCTATGACAACGTTATAACCGTTGTTTTTAAACTGGTGTATCACTAAAAATAAAGTCCTTTCATAAACGCACAATAGACCGTTCCCCTAATTTACATTAGACAGGACCGGCCTTCGCGTTAAATATAGATAATCTTTGTGAGATTAGTTCTTGTGCTCACAGCTCTGGTTACCAACTGTGCAAGATGTCTTGCAAGCTGACTGGCATGATGTCTGGCACTCGCCACATCCACCTTCTTTAACTGTGTTCTGTAATCTCTTTGTGTTAAGTGTCTTAATGTGTTCCATCTTATTTCTCCTTTTATATTAATTGCTCCTAAGAGCCAAAAAGCTAGAGTAAATTATACTACAGCTAGGTAAAAATAGAAAGTATTTCCTACTGTCCATCAGGTTCTACTTCTACCTCAGATTCCAATTCTTCGTCTGTTACAACTTCAGAATCTTCCTCTGTATCAGCATCTGCATTAAGAACGTTTGTAGAATTAACTACAGCATTCTCTACACAGAAATCTGTTGCCTTTTCTGTACGATATGCAAGCTCAAAATATTTCTGTCCGCCATATCCATCTACAGTGAAATCAGCATAGAATGTATCAAGGTCTGTGTAACCCATCTTCTGATAAATTGGTGTGATGAACTCTGTGTAACCCTCTTCATCAACATCTATACCTTCCTTATTGGCAATAGCCTCAAGGATAAGCTCTGTCTTAGTTGATTCCTTAACATTCTCTGTGAGAGTATTGATTACTTCCTGGTAATCATATCCCATAGATGTAAGGTATGCTTCCATTGTTGTGCCGTATGCTTCATACTGCTTGCTCTGAATAGAAAGGATAAGATCTACTCTTGCCTGAAGAAGTCCCTCTGGCACCTCTGAAACAGTACAGTTGTTAATAAGAGCATTTAATACTGCTGTCTCTGTATCATTCTCAAGATTATCCTCTAATGAAGCTGTATATTCTTCCTTGAGAGAATCCATATATTCATCAACTGTATCATAACCTAAGTTTGCTGATACAACATCGTCTGTCAAATCATCCTCTGACTCGATAGCCTTTGCGATGTAATTAATCTGGAATGTAAATACTACTGTCTGGCCAGCTAAATCTGTATTGCCATATGACTCTGGGAAAGTAACATCATATGCAACCTCATCACCAACGCTATGTCCTACAAGACCTGCTGTAAATCCATCGATGAAGCCTGTAGTACCACCAGCCATACAATTGCCTGCCACATCAATCATCTGGTCCTCTGCTGAACCACCATCAAAAGGCACTCCATCCTGTGAACCAACATAATCAACGTTTACTATTGAATCTTCCTGAACCTCTGTCTGGCTATCATCCTCAGCATAAACTGCCGCAGACTCAATAGTATCTGCTACATACTGAGCGAATCCCTCGTCAGTATATTCGTACTCCCCTTCGATTGTAACTTCAAGCCCTTTGTAATCCCCAAGTGTAACATAATCGTCAACATTGTATTCAATCTCTGCTACCTGTGTAGTCTCCTCTGTAGCCTCATCAGAAGATTTTCCGCAAGCCACCATAGAAGTAGCCATCACTGTAGCCAAAGCCAACGCTAAAACTCTATTTTTCATCACAAAACCTCCGTCAAATATGCGAATCTTGCGCTATTGTACCACATATACCCCTCGAAATCAAAAAACTACAGCCCCGCATTTGCAGGGCTGTTTTAATTAGTCTATTATTTTTTAGCCTTTGATTTTGCAGGCTTTTTAGGGGTTTCTTTTTTCTTGGCGCGGTCGTACATGACAGACATTTTGTAGATTTTTTCTGCAAGGTCCTCTGTGATTTCTCCGTCGATGAGGCGCCACTGCCAGTTGCCTGAGTCTGTACCTGGGATGTTGATACGGTTGTATTTGCCAAGACCAAGGAAGTCTTGCATCTGTGCTACGAAGAGTATGGCCACAGAACTCATGCCACCACGAATCATGCCCCAGTTGAAGCCTTCTGATTTAGAGATACCTAAATACTTGCAGGCGTAGTCTTTGTCTTTTTTGTTGGCTTCCTGGTACCACTCCATGACTGTTGCATTATCGTGGGTGCCAGTGTAACATACGCAGTTTTTGTCATATGTGTGTGGCTGGTAGTTGTTTGGTTCTCCAGAATCAAATGCAAATTCAAGGACTTTCATGCCTGGCCACTTGCTGTCCTGAAGAAGCTCTACAACAGTTGGAGATGGTTCACCTAAATCCTCTGCTATAAATTCTATATTTGGGAATTTTTCTGATAGAAGGCCTACCAAATCCATTCCAGGGCCTTTCTTCCATTTGCCCTTCTTTGCAGTCTTCTGTCCTGCTGGAACAGCCCAATATTCATCAAAGCCTCTGAAGTGATCAATACGTAATACATCATAGAGCTTTGCTGCGCCCTCGATTCTTCGTATCCACCAACGATAGCCATCCTTCTTTAAGGCTTTCCAGTTGTAACATGGATTACCCCAAAGCTGACCGTCTTCACTAAAATAATCTGGTGGAACACCGGCCACCTCAACAGGATAGTTTTCCTCGTCTAAGCTAAAGAATTCTGGCTCAGCCCAAACATCACATGAGTCAAGCGCTACATATATTGGTAAATCTCCAATGATTTCTATTCCTAAATCATTGATATACTTTTTAAGCTTGGCCCACTGCTTGAAGAACAAATATTGAATATATACAAAGAATTCAATGTCCTGTTCTAATTGCTTTTTGTATTTCTCTACTGCCTCTGGCTTGTGAAGACGAATATCTTCCTCTGGCCACTCCTGCCAGCTAAGCTGTCCAAAATGCTTTTTAATAGACATAAATAGGGCATAGTTCTCTACCCATGGATTGTTCTTCTTAAAGTGAGAAATCTCACCTAGTGCATCCTTGTAGCCTCTTTCCTTAGCCTTTTCAAGAATCTTGAATCTGCTGCTGTAGATTTGTCCATAATCCACGTATCTTGGATTTGTTCCCCAGTTTTCAGCCTCTACTTCCTTTTTTGTAAGAAGCTTTTCCTCTATCAGCATTTCAAGATCTATGAAATAAGGGTTTCCGGCAAATGTAGAAAAGCTCTGATAAGGACTGTCACCATAGCTGGTTGGTCCTAGTGGTAAAACCTGCCAATACTTCTGACCTGAAGCTTTCAAAAAATCCGCAAATTCATATGCTGCCTTACCAAATGTGCCAATGCCATATGCAGATGGCAATGAAGATATAGGCAGTAAAATACCGCTACTTCTTTTCATATTCTCTCTCCTAGCCTTTTACAGCTCCCGCAATTACGCCTTTGATAATATATTTCTGAAGGCAAATGTACATGATGATGATTGGTAAAACTGTCATCATAATGCATGCCATCATTGGTCCCATTTCAACATGTCCATAGCTGCCGCGGAAATACTGAATAAGAATTGGAATAGTCATGTATTTCTTACGGTCTAGAACAAGATATGGTAATAAGTAATCGTTCCAAAGCCACATTGTCTCAAGAATTGCTACTGAAATAAGTGTAGGCTTCAATATAGGTAAAACAATTTGGAAAAATGTCTGGATTGGATTACAGCCGTCAATCATTGCTGCTTCCTCAATTTCCAGAGGAATTGATTTCATGAAACCTGTAAACATAAACACCGCCAGTCCAGCGCCAAAACCTAAATATATTATACATATATTGAATGGTGTATCCAAATCCAATCTATCAGCTGTAGATGAAAGTGTGAACATAAGCATTTGGAATGGTACTACCATTGAGAACACGAAAAGAGCATAGCATACTTTTGAGAGCATTCCGTGAACTCGAGTTATGTACCAAGCGCACATTGATGTACCAATCAAAATAAGCACATCAGATGTGACAGTGATAACTAAGCTGTATCCAAAAGCTGCTGCAAATCCCTTTGAAGAAAGAGCATCCTTATAGTTTTCAAGACCTATAAAGCTCTTCGCATCTGGCAGTTGAAAAACTGTGTTTGTACTAATAAATGTATCACCCTTAAGTGAGTTAATTAATATCATAAAAACTGGATAAATCCAAAGTACAGCCAAAATGCATAAAACTATAAATACAATAGTCTTGGCAATATTCTCTTTTGCTTTCATTACTGCTGCACCTCCTTTGATTTAGTAAATTTCAACTGAATCATGGAGATAATGATTACCATAATACAGAAGATAACAGCCTTTGCCTGTCCGTAGCCCTTCCACTGTGGGCCTGTACGGCTGTAGAAGGTATTATAGATATTAAGTGCAAGCATTTCAGATGCATGAGCAGGTTCACCACCAGTCAATGCCAGGTTCTGATCAAATAGCTTGAATCCATTAGTGATTGTAAGGAAAGTACAAATTGTAATTGAAGGCATTACATTTGGAATCTTTACTCTGAAAAGAATCTGATTTGTTGTAGCACCATCAATCTTCGCAGCTTCAATATAATCATCAGGAATAGATTGTAAGCCTGCGATGTAGATAATCATCATATAACCAATCTGCTGCCAACACATAAGAATTGTCAAACCGATAAATCCATATGTTGCATTAAGAGCAAGAAGTGGCTTTTCCAAAAGTGAAAGGACACAGTTTAAAAGAATCTGCCAAATGTAACCAAGAACAATACCACCGATTAGGTTTGGCATAAAGAAAACTGTTCTAAAAAAGTTAGATGCTTTTATTTTGTTTGTAAGTGCCAGAGCAATAGCAAATGCTATTACATTTATTAACACTGTGGATACCACAGTAAAAAGCGCTGTAAACCAGAATGAATGCCAAAACTCACTATCTAGTATTGCATACGCGTAATTGTCTACTCCAATAAATGTTGCTTTTTTAATAGTTGTAAATTTACAGAATGATAAATACAAACCTTGTACAAATGGATATATAAAACCGACGCAAAAAGCCGCTAAAGTAGGTAGTACAAATATGGGCCAGTATTTTCTAATAGCTTTCTCCATAGCAATCTCCAATCCCAAAAAATTTGGAGGGCGTTAGGCCTCGCCCTCCTAAGAATAAAAGAAGAAAAAATACTCTAAAAAGAGTCTTTCTTTAGTTATTAGCTGCAGCGTATTCTGATGCCCAGCCATCAACGAATGCTGAAACAACATCGTCCCATGAACCTGTGCCTGCTGCATATGCTGTAAGAGCACTACCTACGCCATTCTTCCATTCTTCTGAAGGCATAGTTGTGAAGTTCCAAGAAACTGGTGTCTTGCCTGCTTCTGTGTATGCTCTATCGTTAAGTACGAAAAGGTTAGTTGTATCTGCTGCATTCTTGAAAGGAATTACACCGATGTTTTCAGAAAGCATCTGTGTACCTTCCTCAGATGTAACCATCCATGTAAGGAAATCAATTGTTGCCTGAATATCTTCTTCTGATGCCTCAGAGTTTACACACCAGTAGTTTTCTGTACCTGTGCAAAGTCCCTGATTAGCCTCATCGCCTGCGCCAATGTAAATTGGAATCATTGCAAGCTGATCATCTGTCATACCCTTGTCTGTAAGGTTCTTATATTCCCATGAACCATTCTGATAGAATACTGCCTTGCCTTCTGCGAATTCGTTTTCTGCATCATCACCAGTCTTACCAGCTAACTCAGAAGGATCACATGTTGCATTGTTGATGTAAAGATCCCACATAGCCTTGTAGTTATCAAGGTATGTTCCTTCGATAGCATCTGTAGAATCAATGCCCTTGTCCTGATACTCGAAGTAAATAGGAAGGTTTGCAAGGTGTGTCTTGAATCTCCAATCAGAAGAACCATCCATACCTGCTGATGTAAATGCTGAGAATCCAAGCTCACTTGAACGAGCAGTGATATCCTCTGCAACTGTCTTTAAGTCATCAAAGCTTGCGATATCATCAAGTGTATATCCAGCCTGCTCAAGTAATTCTGTGTTTACGATAAGTCCATAAGACTCGATTACGTATGCAATACCTGCAACAGCATCTCCATCGTAAAGTGCGAATGAATCACTTGTTAACTCATCATAGAGAGATGAACCCTTAAGGTCATAGCAATAATCCTTCCAGTTAGCGAGACCTACTGGACCGTTTACCTGGAATAATGTAGGAGCTTCGTCTTTAATAATCTCAGATGACAATGTCTCCTCGTATGTACCAGAAGCTGCTGTAATTACTGTTACAGGAACACCTGTCTCCTCTTTGTACTGTGCAGCGATTTCCTGCCAAGCCTCATCTGCCTCTGGCTTGAAGTTAAGATAATAAACCTGTCCACTTGCACTTGCACTATCGCCTGTGCTTGCAGAACCACCATCACTGCTTTCGCTTGAACCACAGCCTGCAAATGCAGCTGTCGACATCATTGCGATTAACCCTAATGCCAATACTTTCTTCATCTTCATTTCTTACACTCTCCTTTTTGTGTATGATAATTTCTATGTTTCAACAAAGGACTCTATACCTCCTTTGTAAAAACCAAGAGAATTACCTACTTAAGAGTCTCACCTTCTCTTAAAGTAGTCGGAAGAATCACATGTCTGTATGTGCGTTTTCCATTAATGATATCTACCAATAATTTCACTGCTTCACTGCCCATTTTTTCCATCGGCTGACATAGAGTTGATAACACAGGATTCATGTATTCAGAAGCTTCTATTCCATCAATCGCAATAACCGCAACATCATCTGGCATCTTTTTACCAGCTTCTCTTAAAGCTTTCATCGCCCCCATTGCCATATTATCTGAGATAGCAAATACTGCTGTGAATTCTCTATTCTTTTTTAACCAATCCTTCATGCCTGAATAGGCATCCGCAATATTGAAACTATTGATTTCTATTATCAGATTTTCATCTAGTTGTATTCCAAAATCCTTTAACGCTCTTTTATAGCCGGCAAATCTCACCTGGCTAACAGAGCCATCATCCACGCCAGATAGCAAAACCACTATCTTTTTATGGCCTTCATTAACCAAATATTCCACTGCATCATATGCAGCCTGGTTATCATCTATACATACACTCGAATAATCAGATTTATCTAATGTTCCATACTGATTATTGAATGTACAACATACATAAGGGACATTGATGCTAGTCATCCGTTCCTTTGTATAATCCAAATTTCCTCCGAGAAAAATCAGACCCTGGAGCTTCTTATCCCTTTCCATTTTGGCGGCGGTCATAATCTCATCCTCGCCTGCTGCGATTTGCTGCATCACCATAGTGTATCCAGCCTTTTCAATGCCACTTCCAATTTCAGTAATAATCTTTGTATAGAATGGGTTGGACAATCCTCTCACCACAACTCCAATGTTGTCTGATGAAGTTCTACCAAGCTCCCTTGCGCTAGTGTTAGGTATATAGTTGTACTCTTGCACAACAGCTAATACCTTTTCCTTAGCTTCCGCGCTTACGTCAGGATGGTCGTTAAGCACCCTTGAAACGGTACTGACACTTACACCTGATAAACGTGCAATGTCTTTAATTGTCATGATTTTTCCTTCCTTTATTGAAACTTAATAGCCTTTTTATTTAACATTCCGGGGCCTAATCCTTCCTGTTAAGAGCTATTATCAGTTTCTGGAACCGTTACTGGTAACGTTTCCAGTACATGTTGATATTAGCTCTTTATCCCCGTCCCGTCAATATCTCCAAGGGCTTTTCGTCCATTCTCACAAATCAGCTGTAAAAATTTTGTGAAATACTTTTGTTTTCTATTTATGTATTTTCTATGTTATTTTTTTGTATATTTTATATTTTCTAAGATTTTTGATAATAATCATGATATATTTTTAAGTGACTCCGGCTACCGGAGAAGATTCATCGGCTGAAAGGAGCTATGATATATGAAGATTTCTAAAAGAATTGCTAGCATTGCCTTCGCATTAGTTTTTTCGCTTAGTGCATTTCTAGCAGTACCTAGCCTTAACGCAGAGGCTAAAACAAAGTCAGCAGCTAGTGGTGTTACAATCGCTGCAGCTTTGATTCAGGGCACTGATGTTGTTGTTACAACTTCAGGTGCAGCATCATCAGAGGATGGCTTATACCACCTTGTAGCATCTGATGCAAACCAAATAGCACCATTAGGTATAGACGTAGCGCAAGCTACAGCTGCTTCTGGTGCAACATTTGCTGTTCCACTTGGTAAAGGAACTGCAAACACAATGCTTTTCAAGAAGTTTACTGTTTGTGTTATGAAGGGTGGAGCTCTTACACCAGTTTCAAACAGCATGTATATTACAAACCCTGAAGGCTGTGCAACTTATGC
Organism: Pseudobutyrivibrio ruminis HUN009; assembly: GCF_000703005.1. Taxonomy (NCBI): domain Bacteria; kingdom Bacillati; phylum Bacillota; class Clostridia; order Lachnospirales; family Lachnospiraceae; genus Pseudobutyrivibrio; species Pseudobutyrivibrio ruminis. The sequence continues at coordinate 380,616 of NZ_JNLH01000001.1, forward strand.
ATGTGCAAGAATGGATTATGGAAAGAAGGGTATTCTTCCAGCACTTGATGTTGCAACATTTAACAAGAGCCAGCCAAGAGACCTTGGTTGCCAGCAGGTTCAGTTAACTCTTCCACTTTCATGGATTTCAAATGGTGGTGGTTCATATAGTTATAACGGAAAGATTTATCACTTTGAGACAGCTAGACTTTCTGGATATGATAACGCTATTAGAAAATACAACGGAATGGGATGCCAGGTTACATTAATTATCGTTGTAGACCAGGCAGCTCAGACAGAGTTCATAAATCCTTATTCTTATGATGGATTAGGACTTCACAATTACTATGGTTTGAATGCATCAACAGCTGAAGGTGTAGATATTCTCAGTGCTGCAGCAGCATTCCTTGGCAACAGATATTCAGGCCACGGATTTGGTCAGGTTGATAACTATATCATTGGTAACGAAGTAAATGCTTGGGGCGATTGGAACTACATGAATTGCGGTTCATTAGAAGCCTTCACACAGCAGTACACAAATGCATTCCGCGTTATGTACAACGGAATCAAATCTGAAAACGCAACAGCTAACGTATACGTTTGTACAGATCAGCAGTGGGCTAGAGCAGGCGCAGCAAATTACTACGCTGGAAAGTCTTTCTTAACTCAGTTCAACTCAATGATTAAGGCAGAGGGAAATGTTGACTGGAGACTTGCTACACACGCTTACATGACACCACTTACAAGCGCAACACCATGGGCACCATCTGGCAGCTTAACACACAGCCAGAGTACTCCTTACATTTCACTTCAGAATATTGATGTTGTAACAGACTTTATGTGTCAGAAAGATATGCTTTCACCTACAGGTGCAGTTAGAACTGTAAAGCTCTCTGAGCAGGGCTACACATCTCTTTCAGGTGAAGAACTTCAGGCAGCAGCTGTTGTATACGCATACCTTGTTGCTATGAACAACAATCACATTGATGGAATGATTCTTTCACGTGAGAAGGATGATCCAGGCGAAATCGCACAAGGTCTCGCTAATGGACTCTGCAACGTAGACGGTTCCAAGAAGATGTCCTACACCTTCTACCAGAACTGTGCAGACCCTAACATAATCGCACAAGCCAGCGCAATCGCAGGCGTGGACCTCAACACACGCATCACACCTAGATAAACCTCTACACTAAGAGAGCCATGCCGTTACGGCTACAAGCCTACTGATTTCTCCGCTCGACAACACGTCTCGCTTGAGAAATAGTAGAGCTTGATGCCTACAGCATGGCTCATATAATTTAAGGCTAGCCAAGTAATTATGGCTAGCCTTTTTTACGATTTATTGTACTGCGTCAACCTTATGTGTAAGAGTTACTTCTACAGTTTCTTCTTTATAGTCATTTGATGCCTTAGCGACAGTGACCTCTACGGTTGTGCCGGCTGGAAGGTACTTCATGATGTTATTGAGGGTATTTACAGATGTAACTGTACGTCCGTTGAATGATGTGATTACGTCATCAACTTCGATACCTGCTTCTTCAGCACCTGAACCTGCAACTACCTGAGCTACGTATACACCAACTGGAACATCGTACTGCTCAGACATTTCTGATGTAATATCCTTACCTGCGATTCCGAGGTAAGAAGCATCAAGCTCTGATACAACATCGTTGTCAATCATCTGCTGGATAATATCCCATGCATAAGAGATAGGAATTGCATATCCCATACCTTCTACAGATTCATCTGCAAGCTTAGCAGACACAATACCGATAACCTCTCCTGTGGCATTAAGTAATGCACCACCTGAGTTACCAGGGTTAACAGCTGCATCTGTCTGGATGAGGCTGTTTGTAACAAGATTTCCTTCCTCGTCTGTGATTGAAACCTCACGGTCCTTAGCAGAGATAATACCTGTTGTTACTGATGTACCATATCCAAGAGCGTTGCCGATTACGATAGCTGCCTCACCAACGACTGTTGAATCTGAGTCGCCAAGAGTAGCAACCTTGATTACTGAAAGAGTATCTGAAGGAATATCTGCTACTGCAACTGCTACAACAGCAAGATCACATGATGAATCAGTTCCTTTGATTGTTCCTTCAACTGCTTCACCATCGTTGAAAGTAATTGTAAGTGTTTCCGCACCTGCTACTACATGATTGTTTGTTGCAATGTAGATGTAGTCGTCATCCTGTGAAATGATGATTCCGGAACCAGCTGATGTTGTTTCCTGCTGCATTGTTCCGAAGAATGTCTGATATTCTGTAAGACCTACATTTGTAACCTGTACGATTGCTGGAAGTACGTTTTCTGCAATTTCTGATACATCTGAAGTAACTGTTGTAGATACTTTATTTGATGTTGTAGAAAGAGCTGTACCACTTGCACTTTCAGATGTGTCTTCTGTCTCAGTAGATTCGATTTTTTCTTCTGATGATGCTGACATAGGCAGGTATCTGTTTGAAACATATACCACTGATTGGAATGCTGTACCTGCAACCAAGCCAAATACTAGCGCTATTGCAACTGCACGTCCAAGCTTTCCTGCAAAACCTGTAGACTTCTTCTGCTTTTTGTTCTTATTACCATTGTCGTAAGGTGACCATTGATAATAGGACTCACCTTGGTTTATCTCGTCCTTCTTGTAGGAATATGAACCGTTGTTGTTTTCTGGCCCATTGTTTGAGCCTCCATTGTATAAATCACTCATAAACTCGCCTCCATTTAAACTTTTAGTAAGAATACCCCAGTAATGTGATAGTCAGGTGACGGTTTATTCAACAGTAACTGACTTTGCAAGGTTTCTTGGATGATCAACGTCAAAGCCCTTGCCCACAGATACATAGTAACCAAACAACTGAAGTGGAATAATCGCCAATGAGTTAGTAAAGTATCTGTTTGTCTGTGGAATATACATTACATAGTCTGCTACTTCTTCAATATCTTCATGTCCAACTGTTGTAACAGCAAGAATGAAAGCACCACGTGTCTTGCACTCTACGATGTTTGAAACAGTCTTTGCATAGATATTTTCCTGTGTTGCTACAGCACCAACTAATGTGCCATCCTCAATAAGAGAAATTGTTCCATGCTTTAATTCACCAGCAGCATATGCTTCTGAATGAATATATGAAATCTCCTTGAGCTTTAGGGAACCTTCCATAGCAATTGCATAATCGATTCCACGTCCAATAAAGAATACATCCTTTGCAGCAACAAATCTGTTAGCAAATTTCTGAATACGCTCTTTATTTCCAAGAAGCATTTCAATCTGCTCTGGAAGCTTCTTTAAGTCTGTGATAAGTGACTTCATTTCATCTGCAGAAAGAAGACCTCTAACATCAGCAAACTTCATAGCAAGTAAGTATAATGCAATAAGCTGTGCTGAGTATGCCTTTGTAGTAGCAACTGAAATTTCAGGACCAGCCCATGTGTACATAACCTTTTCAGCCTCACGAGCAATTGAAGAACCTACTACGTTTACGATAGCAAGTGTCATGTTGCCCATTGCGCGAGCCATACGAACTGCTTCCTTTGTATCAGCTGTCTCACCAGACTGGCTGATTGCAATAACAAGCTCGTTCTCCTGAAGTATTGGATTTCTGTATCTAAACTCTGAAGCGATATCTACCTCAACAGGGATACGTGCCATCTCCTCGAAAACATATTTAGCTGTAACACCTGTATGATATGCACTACCGCAGGCAACGATACGAATACGTGAAATAGATTTAATTTCATCATCGCTCATGCCAAGTTCTTCAATATCAACAGTGTCATTTTTGATTCTAGGATTAAGAGTATCACGAACCGTCTTTGGCTCCTCATGAATCTCCTTAATCATGAAGTGGTCATAACCACCCTTTTCTGCTGCATCAACGTCCCAATCGATTGTCTTAGCTTCCTTCTCGATTGGCTGTCCATCAACATCGAAGAATTCGATTGTATCCTCTGTAAGGCGTGCAATTTCTTCATTCTCAATGAAGTAAACGTTTCTAGTGTATTTAAGAACAGCTGGTACATCAGATGCGATTAAGTTGCCATCTTTTCCAAGACCAACAATAAGTGGGCTGTCCTTTCTTACTGAGTAAATCTGATCTGGATAATCAGCAAAAATAATACCAAGAGCATAAGCACCCTCTACACGATGCATAACCTTTGTTACGCATGTAAGAGGATCATTTCCCTGCTTATAGTAATAATCAAGTAAGTGAGCAACAACCTCTGTATCTGTTTCAGACTTGAAGTTGTATCCACGCTTGATAAGCTTTTCCTTAAGCTTTGCATAGTTCTCAATGATACCGTTGTGAACTACTGCGATTGTCTCTTCCTCATTAAGATGTGGATGAGCATTTGTCTCGCTTGGCTCACCGTGAGTAGCCCAACGTGTGTGACCAATACCGATTGTTCCCTGCATTGTCTCACCATCATGAGTTTTCTCGCTAAGAAGACGAAGACGTCCCTTTGCCTTTTCATATTCGATTTTGGTGCCATCATAAACAGCCATACCAGCCGAGTCATAACCTCTGTACTCAAGCTTGCTAAGTCCATCTAACAAAATAGGCGCTGCCTGTGACTTACCAACATATCCTACTATTCCACACATATGTCCTTTTTTCCTTTCATAAACTCGCATAATTTAATAAATACAAGCCATTTGATTTTACTACTATTTGGCCCAAAAGTAAAACAGGGACCAGCCTAAAGGCAAGTCCCTGAAAATACACTTTATTAATCTTTTAATCCGCGGTTTGTGTGACTGTCGCACTATCTTCCGTGAATCCCGTTTCATTAACAATGTGGTCGCTAATAACATCAACCATATCGTCTGTAGGATCGTAATCCTGCTGGTCGTATAAGAACTCATGTAACTGAACAACATTTGATGTAAGTGTACATGGAACCAATACTGCACCAGTAGTCTTGCTTATTGTAGTGTCCTTAAGTGCAAATGGGAATCCTGTTGAATCAGCAATCTCATAATCACCAACTGATGCTGCCATTGAAAGCACCTGTGAAAGTGATAAGCTTGTTGAAATGCTAGGGAAGACGTCATTTGCAATATCATTTAATGTAGCCACATTAGCATTCTTTGCTTTTTCAATAATTTGCTTGATAACAGCACGCTGATTCTCAGCACGACCGTAATCGTTATCTACTGCATATCTGTTACGACAGTAACCAACAACCTGTGCACCGTTAAGTGTGTATGTTCCTGGGCTGTCGAAGTAGCAGTCTGAATACTTCCATCCATCCTCTTCTTTTGGATAGTAATTAAGTACGTTTTCAACCTCAGCAATGTAACCTGCAAGAGCATTCTGATGTGTCTCTGGATTATCTGTATCAATCATCTTCTGAGTGATTTCAAGCTCCAAGCCACCTAAGTCATCGACGATAGTAGCGAGTGCATAGAAGTCAACTGATACGTAACCAGAAATCTTAAGGTCGAGGTTGGTATTAAGCATGCTGATAGCAGTCTCAACACCACCATGGTTGTATGCGTAGTTACATTTTCTGTATGTGCCCTCTGTAACCTGGAGATATGTATCACGCTGTACAGAAACCATCTTAACTTCTTTTGTATCGTTGTTTATAGAAACAAGAATGATTGTATCTGAGTTACCACTATCAAGGTTACCATTTGAACGGTTATCAACACCAAATAATGCAAGTGTGGTGTAGTTACTTAACAGTTCCTCTGTTTCTGTATCAAGGTTGTTAACTTCGATTTCATCCATATTGATGTTGTCCCAGTTAACCTTGCCGAATTTGTTCCAGAAGAAGAAGATAAGTAAAAGAAGCAACAATACAACTATCTCTATAACAATGATATTTCTTCTTGTTTTCTTCTTTCCGCCGCGTCCATTCTTTCCGCCGCCCTTGCGTCCACTAGGAACATTTCTTCCTCTTGATGAAGATGTGCTTCTAGCTGGTCTGCTTGAATGCGAGGAAGAAGGCTTCTTTTTTCTTCTAGCAGATGATGAATGAGCAGCCGCTGCTGATGTTCTGTGTGAACTAGCTGAGCTACGTGGTCTGCTTCCGCTTGCGCTACGGCTAGCACTTGATCTACTTGCACTCATTGATTCGCTCTGTAAATCATAATCATATAAATCGATTTCATCGTCCAATGAAAGATCTGGAGAAATATCAGCATCTCTACCGTATGATCTAGATACTGGTCTTCCTGATGTTGGTCTACCAGATGCTCTATTGGCAGAAGTTCTGTTTGTAGGTCTTGCGTTTCTAGTTGCACCAGAACTTCTTCTTAAATCGTAATCTTCGAAATTACTCATCGGATTATTACTCCCATCTTAGTATTAATAACTATGCTAGTCTACTCTATGGCTTAATATATTGTCAAGAAATCTGAAATATTTCTGTCACATTCTATAAAAAACGAGGTAAAAATTTATCATTTTTACTCTTGTGTTCCCGGCAATATATAATTTTCCATTCCAACAGGTAAGTTCCTATTGTAGAATGTGTCACCATTCTTGATGATTTCACCATGTTTTTCCATCAATATTTCATGAGAATCGGTGGATGTTATTGTCACTCTGTTCTTTTTTCTAGCAATAACTTTTGGAATGACGATAGTCCTAAATCCTCTAGCCTTTGCCCTCAAACAAAAATCAAACATTGCATCCTGACCAGACAATCTGGTGTCGAAACCGTGAAGCATTCGATATACCTTCGAATCAATCATGCAACAACCTGCATCTATCATGGCTACATCTCTTGGCATGCTAGCCAAACCCTCATAGCTATCTCTGAAAATTCGCTGTCCATGAAATGCCGGATACCATGCTCCATCTGTATCAAACACATATCCCACATTATCGTAAGTGAAACCTCTATCTATAAAACGAGCACCTACCACAGCCACATCCGGCTGATTAAGATATGCATACATTTTTTTAGCATTATTTCTGGTATAGAGTTTGACATCATCCTCTTTAAAAAACATATAGTCCTTAGAGAAACGTCTAAATGATGTTTCATCGTAATCCAAATGCCATTTCTTTAAAGATGCATCAATTCTTCCCTCAGCCACAACTCCGGTTTGACGAAGATAAGATATAGCAAGCGCCATGTGCTCCTTGCAGTAAAAATTGGCTTCAGCTCTTTGCTCCTTTGTAAGAAGCTTGTCGGAAGTACGTTTGTGATACAAAAGTGATGGAATATGCTCTATAGATTCTTTTTTGAATGCTGCCCTAAGAAGATATTCATAGATATAGGCAGTCTGAGCCTTTTCATTGAATTCTCCCAAGCGTTTGTAAACATTCCTTGAAATTGCAACAAACTCGCCAATGTAGTTTGTCTGCAATAAAAGTTCTTTGTTGAAATCGCATTTAAAATGAGGATTCATTCTATCCTGACCGACGATTTCATCGTTATCCGTATATATGATACTATCATTGTCCAGCTGCGAAATCTTTTCATTTAGAAATGCCAAAGTCTTAAGACTTAGTCGATCATGCTGTCCTAAATAGACTAGATAATCCCCTTCTGCAAAATGGGCGCCTATGTTATACGCATAGGCACCTCCAGATTTCTTTTTCAGTCGACGATAATGAACCTTATCCACAATGTCCGGGAAAAACTCCTTAATGGTAACTTCGATGGCATTGGAAGGATTATTATCTAGTATATAAAGTTCAAAATTACGGTATTCCTGCTCATCAATAGACTCTAGACAATCTTTGAAATAATCCATATCTGTATCTATAGTCCATATGACCAGAGAAAAATATGTATCCGCCACTATTTCGAGCCCTTTCCGCCAAAAACAACAGCTATAGTCTTGAATATTATCTTGATATCTAATCCAAGAGACCAATTAGATATATATTCTGTATCAAGAGCAACTACCTGCTCAAAATCCTTTATATCGCTACGTCCGCTAACCTGCCACATTCCTGTAAGACCTGGCTTGATGGACAATCTAGCCTTGTGATGAAGAGCATAGTTTTCATATTCATCTTCGAGTGGTGGTCTTGTTCCAACAAGAGACATCTCTCCTATAAGAACGTTCCAGAACTGAGGTAATTCATCGATAGAATATTTTCTAAGGAAATGTCCGATTGGTGTGACACGTGGGTCATTTTCCATCTTGAACATATTTCCCTTCATCTCGTTCTGAGACATAAGCTCTTTTTTACGCTCTTCAGCATCAATATACATAGTTCTGAATTTGTAGAATCTGAATCTACGACCATTTTTTCCGATTCGTGTCTGAGTGAAAAATACTGGTCCTGGAGACTGAAGCTTTATAACTGGTGCAAATATAACAAAGGCAATAAATGCTAAAACCAATCCTACGATTGCACCGCAGATATCCATCAATCTCTTTAAGAATGCCTGTCTATTGTTGGCAATATGCATACTTGTTGTAAGTACAACATAATCGCCATATGTTTCCATAATGCGGTTTGGCATAAGATTATTTGTATGAATCAAAGACATATGAACTGTAAGTCCCTGCTCAACCAAACGTCCTGCCAAGCTTTCCTCGCTAGCTCTAGTGTTTCCATCGAGGAAAATTTCATCTACTACATTTGTCCTGAGATATTCAAAAAGGCTATCCGCATTTGCAACTACTGGGATTCCTTGAATCTCCTGACCAGTCATATCCTTATCAACAACTACAACGCCCTCAACCTTAAACTCTGTATATGGGCTGTGAGCTATTTCTGAAAGACAGTGCTCCACTGTAGTAGACTCCGCAACAACAACCATGGATGATTTGTTTACATCCAATAGTTTTCTTCTACGGATAATCCTCTTCCAGAAAACTCTAACAATGTATGTAACAACAATCATTGCTATTCCGAAAGCACCTAACGCAAATCGAGAATAGTAGTATGATGTTTGGTTGGCATACATGTAAAGCAAGACGCCAAGGAAGTTTATCAAGCTGTGCCATACAGTGGAAGTAATTTCTTGATATTTTGTTCTTCTTAAAATTCCTGTGTAAGTCTCAGTAAAAAGTACACCTGTTAAATCAATGAATGGCAATATTTTTGCCAAGCTTTGATAGAGGTTGTACCACTCAAAACGATCCAAAAAGATTACGCTGTGGAACTTAATATAAACACCAATAAATAGTGCCAACTCCGCAGCAATCATATCAAGGATTATAAAATCCAAATGTTTTACCCAGGAACGCTTCTTTTTTTTGTACAAGTCTTTCTCCTTTAACCTAGGCAGCTAAGCCACCTTTAGTTAGAGTATAACTCCATTTTTCTTAAGCAATTCTTTTGCACTGTCCACTGAATCTACGCCATGAAGATTTTTGATTGGTGCAAATTCGTGTACTCTGTCTACCTCGAATGCAAGGTTTGAATCCATCATGTGAACCATATCAAGAACTAAAAGCTCGAACTTATAGCCGTTTGGTTCTTCTGGTGAAATGTGATTTCCATCAGCATCGATGTGTGGAATCTTTTTCTCAACAACGTGTACAAGCATGTTGTTGTTAACGATTTCATCAAGCTTCTCAAGTGAGAATAAGTAGTTGAGGATAACACCGTATTTGTAAAGAAGGCTTCCGTCCTCAGCTCTTGCCTCTGCCATCTCATCTGACATTTCGTAGTACTCAACAATTGATGGCTTACCGTCCTCAAGGCAAAGAAGACCCATTTTTTCCTGTGGATCTACCTTACGAACAACCTTTGAGCCTGCTTCGTATCCGCCTGCAATTGTAGCTCCAACAAATACTGGATCTGCAATTCGCTGACATACATTATCTACTGCAAAGATGTTAATCCACTTAACACCCTTTGCCTTCATTTCTTTATCAAGGCCTGCTTTTACCATTGATGCATACCAACCACCATTTCCATTTGGTGATGTAGCAAGACGGCCTTTCTCCTCAAGAAGAAGCTTGCCATTGTAATCAACAGCACAAGCCATATCCTGAATGAAGTATTTAACGTACTCAGGATTGTATCCAAAATAATCATGCTCTGCGAAGAATTCGCGTGTAGCCTGATCATTCTTTTCACTTGTCATAATATAAAGAGGGACAAAACAACCTGCCTGATTAACAACATCCATAAGGTTGTTGATAAGGCACTGGAAAATGTAGAGCTCTTTTGTTTCGCCAACATTGAAGCATCCCTTTGGTAAATCAAATCCAAGACGAGTGCCCATTCCACCTGCAAGAAGAACTGCTGCTACTTCGCCTTTTTTGATTGCCTCTAATCCGATTGCTTCGAACTCATCGTGCTTCTTTGCAATTTCAGAAATACTTACTGCTGGAGGAACGCTAAACTCTCCTCTTGATGCAGCTTCGTTTGAACCGATAAGCTTGAAGTCTGGCCAATTAATATTTTCAATCTGATTAAGAAGCTCTTTCTTATTCTCCTCAGGAAGCTGGTCGAAGAAATTCATTACGTGTTCCTGATTATTCTCCCTCAGTAATTCGAGTGCTTTTTCTTTAGTTAACATTATAAATTATTCTCCTTTTTATATCCATCTTTATTATTCACCCCATCGTAATCCATCTTTCTTGTATGGTACTCAATATCCTCCAAAATCTTACGATTCTTTGCAAGAAGATCACCAATGAGCGCAATCATTAGGGAAATGAATCCCATGATTAAAAGAGTACAGCCAAGTATAAGTGACTGAACATGTCCCGCTGAATTACCCATTGAAACATATACCAAATATCTGATGATAACCCCTAATCCAACAATAAATGGTATTATAGCCAAAAGACTGAATGTCTTCAAAGGCTGATACATTAAATAAGCCCTAAGAATTGTAACCATGGACTTTTTAACATAGCCCATCATGCTGTTGAACAGTCTTGATGGTCTAAGCTCGCCATTAGTACGAATTGGCACACTGGTCTGAGCGATTTTATTGCGCCCCGCTTGCACAATAGTCTCAAGTGTATATGTATAATCGTTTGTAACGTTGAGCCTCATGGCTGCATCCCTTGAATATGCTCTAAATCCACTCGGAGCATCAGGGATATCTGTGTTGCTGGCCTTTTGAACTACCCAGCTTCCGAAGTGTTGTAACTTCTTTTTCAGTGGTGAGAAATGCTCTGTCTCATCGATTGGTCTTGCACCAATAACAATATCTGAGCGTCCCTCTAGAATTGGTCTAACTAAAAGTTCTATATCGTCTGCAACATATTGATTGTCTGCATCCGTATTTACGATAATGTCTGCCCCGTGGCGAAGACAAGCATCGATACCTGCCATAAATCCATAAGCAAGACCTTTGTTACGACGGAGATTTACAATGTGATGCACACCCCAACGCTTTGCAACCTCAACAGTGTTGTCTGCGCTTCCGTCATTTATAATTAAATATTCAATTTCATCGATTCCATCAATATGCTTAGGCAAATCATTTAAGGCTATCTCAAGTGTCTCTGCCTCGTTGTAGCATGGAATCTGAATGATTAATTTCATAGCTACTCCTTACTTCTAAATGAATAGTCGAATTTGGTGAGTGATAGATTTGGGTTGTAGTATGGATCACCCTTATCAAGTACAGACTGCCACTTTGACATAAAGTACTCTGTCTCTGATTCCATACGAGCCTTTTTGCCCTCATCCTCAAGGTCCAGTCCTCGGCTCACCGACTCTAAATGATACCACTCTGAAAATGGAGTGTAAACGCACAGTAAATTCTTGGCACGAAGTTTCAAGCAAAAATCTACGTCATTAAAGGCAACTGCAAGACCTTCATCAAATCCTCCAACTGCCTCAAAATCTGACTTACTAGTGAGCAAGCATGCGCCAGTAAGAGCTGATAAATCCTGCACGCAGGTGCTTCTGTAGAAATATCCAACCTGCTCACGGCCGCTTCCTAAAAACTGTGAGTTGGCAACTCCACCAAGGCCAAGTACGAGACCTGCGTGCTGCACAGTATTGTTTCCAAAGTAAAGTCTTGCGCCTACAGCACCTACATCACTTCTGCGAACAAATCCCATCATCTCGGAAATACTGTCAGCATTAATCATGCGAGTGTCGTTGTTGAGCATCAGAATGTACTCACCATCAGAATGGGAAACACCATAATTCATAAGTGCTGAATAGTTGAAGACTCCCATGGTATCTGGATGTTCTTTTGTGAAATCAACAACCTTCGCTTTAATATCAGATCTATTTACAAGCTGTGTATAGTAGTTTCTGATTGATTCTTCTGTGGAATTGTTTTCTACAATTACAAACTCCACATTTGGATAATCGTTTTTCTCCACAATGCTATCGATGCATGCCTTTAAATCCTCTACGTGATTCATGTTTGGAATCACAATAGAAAGAAGTGGTGAATCTGGCCACTGATAGATTGTACGGTAATATCCAAGGTGTGTATCAAGCTCTACGCGAGCTGGAATGCCCAAGCGCTTGTAGTGATTTTCCACTGCTCGACGACCATTTTCATAGGCGTACATTTTTGCCTCTGGATGATCTGCCGTAGAATCCGGATGACATCTCCAGTGGTAAAGGACCCTAGGGATGTGATATATATTGGTACATTTCTCCAAAACTCTAAGGTCGAAATCGTGGTCCTGTGCGCCGTCAAACTCAGAGAGAATTCCGCCGCTCTCTTTTACGATGTCTGCTCTAACTACAAAAAGATGCGTGATGTAGTTGTGAGAGCAAAGCAAATCAATATTGAAATCTGACTTGAAGTGAGGGAGGAAATATTCCTTGCCCTCCATGTCTATTTTATCTTCGTCAGAATAGATAGCCTGGATTGTACCGTCTTCATTTAAAGCTTTTGCAATATAGTACATTGCATCTGGAGTGATTAGATCATCGTGGTCCGTAAATCCGATATAGTCTCCAGTAGCAAGCTCCATTGCTGCGTTTGTATTGCCTGCAATACCTGTATTATCACTTAGTTTTTTATAGATGATTCTTTCATCCCAAATGCCATTGGTAGCCTTTAGAATGATATCCTTCAAGCCTTCCTCTGGACTGCCATCCCCAAGGCAAAGCTGCCAGTGTGGATAGGTCTGAGCTGTAAAGGACTGAATTAATTCAATAAGGAATTCTTCCTTTGTGTTATATAACGGAATTACGATACTGATAACTGGATTGTATTTAAAAACAGTATGCTTTTGCTTGTCTAATTCTTCTTTTGTAATTGGATTTTCTTTCAGGAACTGTCTGTAGCTGTAGTGCTCCTGGTCGTGTTTCATAAGCTTTCTAACTGTCTTTGCTACAGTCTTTTTAAAGCCATAATGCTGTAGATAAAGTAATCCTTTTTCTATTTTATTAGTAGGTTGCTTGTATTCTTTTATTTCACTCATAGTCGAAAAAATCTTTTATTGCTTCAGCTAATGCTGTAGAATCTCCCATTTTTACAAAAATATGGTTGCTGTCCGCAGTGAACAGCTCGTGGTTGGCTGGGCCATCTCCAAGAATCATTGGCCTGCCCATTGCCTGATATATGTATGCCTTTCCAGGAATTGTCCTTTTTGCCTTATCGATAGTTCCTGAGAAGTGGCCTGCCAAGCATAAATCTGCCTGAGCAATATGCTCCGCCAAATCCTGCTGGCTGAGCCAGTTTATATAAGATATATTATTCTGGATTGGTTTGTCCATAGCTGATGGCACTGGACCAATTATTTCAAATGAAATATCTGTATCATCCTTGAACTGCTTTAGTGCATCTAAAATCACATCCACTCCCTGAAGGTTTAAAATTGAGCCAAAATAAAGAACCTTTTTCTGAGAACCGGATGGCTTTTTGTCCCTAGGATAATAGATGCTTGCATCAGCCTCAAGATATAGAACCCTTAGCTTTTCCTGACAAGCACCAAGCTCATCTGCAAAAAACTCACCGTGAGCCTTTGTGTCACACACTATATAATCTGCCTTTTTAAGTGTGCCTTCGTCCAGGCTGTGACAGAACTTCGAAAGAAAACCGCCATCCTTGAACTTCTTTCTATCAAGCACCATAGTGTCATAAACAGAAATAAAGAAGTCGATGATGACAGTCTTTGTTCTAAACTTCCAAGAAAAAAATGGCATAACCAGCTGAGGAGCAAATCCCACAAATACAATATCAATGTCTTTCATGGGTTGCTTGAGCAAGCTAGCAAACACAAATGCAATACGCTTTGGATAGCTAGAAGATTTGCTTCCGATTATCTCCACCTGAGATGCCAAATGCGATAGATAATTAATCTCTTGGGAAACTCTGATGTAATCTAAATTTTTAGTTGTTATATAAAGAACCTTCTTCCCTTTGATGAGGGAATCCAGTTGACTAAATTGTTCCATATTATAATCCCTGACAACACAGTTTGTATAAGTATACCACACTTGCACATTCCTTGCATTGCCTAGGGTATTGTTTTAGAATAGTTTATGACTAATTACATGTGAAAGGCGCGCTTTTATGGCAACCATTTCAGTTTTATTGTCCACTTACAATGGGCAAAAATATATTACCGAACAAATACAAAGCATACTGAAACAGACTTTTTCAGACTTTGTTTTATATATTCGAGATGACGGTTCTAGTGATGACACTTTAAACATCATTCATAATTTAGCTTCTACAGATTCAAGAATTGTTATCATCAACGATGTTTCAAAGGATACAAATACAAATTTAGGATTTGGAGAAAGCTTCAGCACTATCTCCAAATATGCTCTTACCCACAGTGATTGCTCATATTTTGCTTTTTGCGATCAAGACGATTATTGGGAAGAGGATAAATTGGAAGTAGCTTTGTCTTATTTTGAAAAGGCTAACTCAGATACACCTATTCTTTTTGCGTCAAATTACTATATATGTGATGATGTGTTGAATGTGACCGGCACTTTCAACGAAACTAATCCTATGACAGGAGTCACCTTTGAGAATCTTTTCTTTGAAGGAGTCTTTCCTGGTTTCACCATGATGATAAACAGAAAGCTTGCTGAGCTTTCATTTGATAACAATTACTCCAAAAATATTTATTATCATGATAAGTGGGTCACTTTAATTGCTCTTGGGTTAAAGGGGCAAATCATTTACAGTGAAAAGCCTTTAGCCAAATATAGACGCCACAGTGACGCAGTATCATCCACAAATCTTGGTATCATCAAAAAGATTAAATGGAGAGTGGATAAGGTTTTAAATGGTGATTTCTGTCCTCGAACAAGGCAGATGTTAAAATGCTTTTCTGGATTGTTTTACTGCCAGGTTGATACTGAGACAAAAAAATTTTTGGATGTTTTTAATTCAAAAAAAATCTTCAAAAAGACTTTTTATCATAAGCATCTTCGCAGAAGTTTTTCAGGAGAAGTTATGCTTCGACTAATTCTATTACTTGGAAAACTATAGATTTTTGTTTTTCATCAGAAAAACAGAAATCGTAAATACCTTTAGGACAATACTTTCATGAAAGAGAAAAACGTAAAAAAGAATTATATATATAATGTAGCATATCAGTTACTGGTTATTATCACACCACTTCTGACTGCCCCTTACATTTCCAGAGTGCTGGGCGTAGATGGCATCGGTGTATTTTCTTATGTAACTGCCATTGCTGCATTTTTCATTATTTTTGCCACCTTGGGCACATCTACTTATGGTCAGCGTGAGATTTCCTATGTGCAGGCTGATGCTCACAGACGTTCTGTGGTATTTTGGAACACAGTAATTTTCAGATGTACTTCCACTGCCATATTCCTTTTAATCTACGGCATTTTTGTTTTTGCCCTAAGACCAGAATGGATGATTATTTACATCATTCAGTTCATAGAAATAATCAATGTTGCCTGTGATACATCATGGTTCTTCCAAGGTCTTGAGGAGTTTGGCAAAATTGTTGGACGTAATGCCATATTTAGATTAATAAACCTGGCGATGGTTTTCACCCTTATCAAAGATGAAAACGACCTGGCCCTCTACACTGCAGCCACTGCCATCATCACCATGGCCGGACACGTTTCGCTTTGGGCATACCTTCCAAAGTATCTCACAAAGGTTTCAAAATCAGAGCTTACACCATTTGCTGACACACATGTGATTCTTGGATTATTCTTGCCAACCATTGCAGTTCAAATATATCAATATTTAGATAAGATTATGATTCGCCTCATCAACGGCGGTAGCACTGAAAACGGCTACTATGAACAGGCTATGCGAATCACAAAAATGGTGCTAGTACTTGTCACATCAATGTCTACAGTTATGGTGCCTCGCATCGGCAGGTATTTTGAAGAAGGCAACAAGGATGCCATTAGAAATGCAATGTACAAGGCCTACAGATTTGCATGGTTTTTAGGCTTGCCTCTTATGTTTGGATTATTCGGAATCGCCGACAATTTCATTCCATGGTTCTACGGCCCAGGCTATGAAAAGGTAATTGTGCTTTTAAAGATTGTTTCAGCTATCACTGTTGCCATCTCAATCAACAATGTAACCGGCATCCAGTATTTAGTGCCAACCAAAAGAGAGAACTTATACACAAAGACAGTGCTTTACGGAGCAGTTATCAACTTCTGCTTCAACCTGATGTTAATACCAAAGCTTAGCTCCTATGGAGCTGCATTTGCTTCTGTCATCGCCGAAGCATCAATCGCAATCATCCAGCTTTTTGTCATTAGAAAAGAGCTGGAAATCAAGCGCATCATAGCGCCAATACCAAAGTATTTATTCTCCGCAGCTATGATGTTACTATTACTTATAGTAGAAAGTCGTCTCCTGCCAAACACAATCATTGCAACATTTATCATGATTGTCACAGGAGCCGCAGTATATTTTATTCTTTTGCTTATACTTGCTGATTCATTCTTCATTGAGAATGCAAAATCAGTTATTAATAAGATTTCAAGTAAATTGAGTGGAGTTAAGAAATAATGAAATTAGTAGCTTATATTTTAATCGCAGTATTTTTTATATTAGCTATCGCTGCCTTTTATTTTGCAATCAACGTAAAAGGCAGAAAGGCATTTATAGCTTTAATATACCTGTTTTGTTTAGTATTCACTGCAAGCGCAGGCGTCTTTTACGCCAACTATGTGCCTGACACATCACCAGATGAATCAGCTCACATTGCATATGTTTATTACCTGGAAAGCACAGGTGAGATAATTCCTCATTTCGAAGACATGCACATCTTCAGCAATGTTGTTATGAAGTGGTCGGAAATTCCAAACTATGCTTACATGGAAGATCTTGTAAACTATCTATGCCACCCACCTCTTTATTATCACATCATGCGTCTTGCTGGTGGCTTTTCTCCTACAGAATCAGATGTAGTTATTACAATCCAAAAAATGCAGCTTCGATACTTCAGCTTAGGCATCAGTATCATTGGACTTTTACTATTCTTCTACATCGGATACTCAAGATTATCAAAGGACATGCCATGGGTTCATCTTGTATACGCAATGACTGTGTCATCAATCCCAATGCTTTCATATGAGCTCTGCGCCGTAACAAATGATGCACTTACACTTACAACAGCAGCACTTTGCATCCTTGGATTGATTCGATTTAGTGAAGGCAAGCGCAACATACTAACCTATGTTTTAATTGCCCTGGGCATCACTGCATCACTTTTGACAAAACTTACTGCAGCCATCCTTTGCATCCTAATGGCACTCATCGTATTGATTGTAACCATGATAAAAGAAAAAAGCCTCGCACCACTTATCTGCAAGGCCTTCTTTATATCATTGCCTATATACGCCGTAGCCATAGCCTACTACGGAATCATTTACTCGCGCTACGGAACACTACATCCTTCCTTAGAGCTTATCTCTTCAAAGGAATACTTCGAAAATACGATATACTACGTTGCTGAGTCAGAGCGTCGCACTTACAACTTCAGCCAATACCTATCGTACTACATAGAGCGATTCTTCCTATCATGGTCAGGCATCGAATCTGTATATCGTTTCACAAAAACCTACATATACAGCCTCACAGCCATACCATACGAAATCCTCTGGGTAATCCCAGCACTTGTATTCACACCTGCTGTAAAGAAATGTGCTGGCAGACTCAGCCTACCAGTTATCGCAGGATGGATTTCACTAATAGTAACATCCCTCTACCAGTTTAAAAGCGCCTACGGCTCATTCCAAAGCCGCGGCTACCTTGGAGGCTTCGCATCCCGTTACTACATACCATTCATGCCAATCTTCGCACTGGCCGTAGCCCTACTATTCCTTGGCATGCACGCAGACAATGGATTCGAACCAAGCACCGGCGTCACCACAATTTCCGGCGACTTCCCAACCTACCGACGCCGCCTCCTGTACAACACACTAATCTACACCCTAGCCCTGGCCTTTGCCTTCCTCATGTACTACGGAAGCCTACCATTCTTCCTGCTACACTACGCAAGTATGTAAAGCACAGACATGAAATTGTACAAAAGGTTTTCGTACAAGGCTTAGGATAATTGCGTTCATATTACATTTGCTAAGTAGAACATAAAAAGAGATATTTGTATGTAAGAGCACCGTGGCACATTCAACATCGTGTTTCAAGTGACCACTGCTGCCGCCGTCCTAGCGGCAGCTGCTCATACATATCAAATATCTCTTTTTGTTCTACTAAGCGCATTCCAAAATCACGCAATTAACCCTAAGTCTTGCTATGAAAACTTATATAAAGTTTATGCTGTCTGTGTATTACATACAGTGGCAACTAAATTGCAAAGAATTTAAAGAACACACGCAATCAGACTTGCGACACATTACACCTAGGTAATCATAATCCGAAGTGATGCA
Source organism: Pseudobutyrivibrio ruminis HUN009 (assembly GCF_000703005.1). Taxonomy (NCBI): domain Bacteria; kingdom Bacillati; phylum Bacillota; class Clostridia; order Lachnospirales; family Lachnospiraceae; genus Pseudobutyrivibrio; species Pseudobutyrivibrio ruminis. The sequence goes on from NZ_JNLH01000001.1 coordinate 399,314, forward strand.
TCAACCCGCAAGGCTGGCTGTCCCTCCACACTCATAAATAGCTGGGCGACTTCCCAACCTACCGCAAAAAGCTTCTCTACAATACAATCATTTACGTTATAGCACTGATATACACCTTTTTACTATTCTATGGGAACTTCCCATTTTTCTTGTTACACTACACGTAAGGCGAGCCAAAAGACTCACCTTTGTTTGTTGTATCTCGCGAAGCAATACTACTGTTCAAAACACCTATATAAATAAACAATAGCAAGTATTATTGTAGCAACCACATGAATAACAGCAAATGGTTTGAGTGATACCTGCGCTGTAAACCAAGCGATAGGTGATATAAGTCCTGTCAAAAATACTATGGCTGCAATAATTACATGCTTCAAAGTAAAAGCATTCTTCGTTATCGCATTAAAAGCCTCAAGTAAAAGTAATACAACAACTGGTAATATAATAGTATCTATCTTAGATAAGAAAATAATTGTTAACATATTAATCCTCCCTGTATATAAAACAAATCATTGAAATCAAGTCATGTTAAAATTCCTTCGATTTTTACATTTCAATTCACTCCTATTTACTCTGCCGGCATCCATGTCTGTAGAGTGGTAATGGAGCCGTCTTCAGCAATATAATTAAGTACCTGGTTTTCTCCACTAATGCCATTTACTAATTCTCCACCGCCCATTACCTTAGAATAAGCATAAATCGTATCTACTCCATAAGAACTTCCGTCACTATAATAGTCTACATACTTGACATCATAAGCGTTAGTATCCTTTTCGTTCCCACTAATATCATATAAACGAATTCCTCTTTCAGCATTTTCATTCCAAAGATAGCCACCTACACTTTCATCATATTCCCCAAGCTCTTCATACTTAATCTCAGCAACTATCTCGCCATCTAGGTAAAATGAATCGTACATATTCTGATAGATATATCCATCTTCCACTCCAAAAGTAATATGTTGTAATTCAGTCTCCTCAATCTCTTCACATGATTCTAAATCAAACTTGTGTAACGTTGCATATTCATAATCAGAATCAGTGCCCATCTCGTACACATAGGTCCAATAGTACAGTGTGTCATTTGCAACTATAGGCTTTGCGCCGTCTGTGAGATATTCCCCTTTGTAATCCTCTAGAGAAAATCTATATATTTGATATTGAGAATCATCAGTCCCAACATATTTATCCCACGCACAATAAATATATCCCTTGTAAACACTTATACTGTTAAATCCATTTGTGCCGTCATTAGAAACTATCTCTATTTCTTCGCCAGTAGATAAATCCCTTGCTATTATGCCCGTATGACATCCACCTCCTGCAACTGCATAATAAAGGATTCCGTCATAAACAGCTCCTGGTCCAGAAGTCACCATACCTTCAGGCTCTTGATATTCAATTATCTCATCTTCCGAAACTTCCTCTATAATATTAGAACTAGTATCAGCTGCTATTTCTTCCACAACTTGAGGTGTGTCTTCAACAACTTCTACATTGGTATTTGATGCTCCGCATCCTGAAAATATCACTGTAGCCATCACAAGTGACATTAAAAAACTAAAATTCTTTCTCATTTTCATTCCTCCATTTTGTACAGTCTTCAAAATATTGCTACCTTCTTTTGTAACATTTGTTGCTTATGAAGATATAATAGTAAAATACGTTTTGAAAATACTGTACACATCTAGTTTTTATCATTATCATCAAACCATGCGTTTATTACTGCCTTTATTCCAGCGTAAATAGCTCCTACACTAATTAAGCCTACAACCAGCAAGAAAAATATAACAGCTCCATGTGCCGTTGGACTGAGTTGTGAATATTCACTTTGCGGACCACTAAATTTAGCTATAAAATCAAAACAGTCTGTTAGAGCAGATGATATTCCAAGCAATGCAAACAATCCCATTATTGCTTGAAGTTTGTTGTCTCGTTTCTTCTCTTTTTCTTCTTGCTCCTTTTGGATTCGATCGTCTTCAGCTTCTCTTTCTTCCCTTTGTAGACTATCTAATGCCGCCAGACCACTGCTCACACTTTTTACATCTTCATGAATTCTGTATCTATCTTTAAGATAAATGTAATACTCATTTTGATGGTGAATATAGCTAACAGATGTTGCCATGCTTTTTGCTAGAAATAGATTAATCTCCCCGTATAATTTAGTAATCTCACTGTCAATCGGATTAACTAGATACTTGGATACTTCACCAGATAAATCCGATTGAATTCTCTCTGCATAATGTAAAAGGGAATATGACTGGAATACTATTCTAAGGAAAAGATCAAAATAATCTCCTTCAACCTTTTTTAGGAGCCCACTTTTCATCATCTCGGTATCACCAGCACTTATAATTGCACTGCCTTCCTTAGCTGCATACCACTGTATATTTTCAAAAGGTTTATAACCTTCATTCTCAACTTCAGAAGTCATCTTGTAGGAATCTGTATATCCCTTAGATAAGTAAAATGCAACTTCCAGTAATTCGTTTGATGTTAAATTTTCTCCGAAGGAAACATATGAAAACAACAGGCTCTTATCTGGAACCATATTCTTTTCCAATTGAATATCAGGATTCCCCACAATTTCACAATCTTTTCCACTAAGTAATGAGTATGCCATTTTTAATTTTGACTTATAGGATGATTTTCGACATGCAAAATATGATGGTTTTAAATCTGCAATTTGCTCATGAATCCATTCCGCTAACGAGAAAGGAGCTCCATATCTAATGATTTCCTTATTATCCTTTATTATTTTTCTTTCACAAATATATCCAAAAGCTGGTTGACACATTGTTGTCCGCCAAAGATTTAAGCTTTCCGTTCTATTTAATTCTTTAATATTATTTTGAAAAGCAATCAATTCGTCAGAACTAATATTATCCGGAAGCATTAGTTCATACCAGATTATTCCTATACCATTTTTGAATAAAAGCAAACCTAGGTTATTAATTATAATCTTCCAACTATTATTGAAGAATCCATTTTTTCCAAAAGTGTTATCATAAAGCAACGAATCAGCACCTAACAACCCCTTTCCGTTACTCTCCTCACTTAAAGAACTATCTTTATGTAACCAACTAGCGCCAACATTGTTATCGCCAATGCCTTCCTCGCTGGATTGATCATCAAATCTGAATTCATTTCGAACATATTCGTAAATATCACTTTCGGCTTTAGCTTCTGTCTGTCGAATCCATAGAGAAACCTCTTTCCCACTTTTAGTAGAGGCGGTTTGGCATTCTATCATATCGACTGCCTCTTCAAAGCTATATTCCTCACCCACTCTAAACGGAATTACATATCTCATACTCAACGACTGAACACTATAATTCTTTTCCATGTAAATATTTCCTCCAACTAATCTAGCGAGAATTTTTAATACTAATCTATATAATAACAGACTTTAGTAGCTGCTCTAGCACAGTTTCCCAATCCAAACTATCCTGACATTGCACTGCGCCAATAACATTTGATGAACCAGCGTAGTTATACTGAATAGTAGAACAAATAATAACAGGGATTGCTATTCTTTGCAATTGAAGATTCTTTATTAATTCGTCTCCAGAACCATGATCTGCTCCTCCAGAATATAGTGGATACCACATATCAGAAATAATAAAGTCATACATTTCATCTTATTGTAAAAATGATTCAATCAACTCCATACCATCTTCTAGATTTCTTACCCAATCAATATTAGCCTCGCCAATACGCTTAATCACTCTAGCTATCTTGCTATGCTTAATCGCATTATCTTCTAAATTTAATACTCTCAACACTCTATTTGCCATAAGTAATCCCTCCGCATCAATTTTACTAATTACATAAGAACTCATCAATAAAGCACCTGGAAGCTTTTTTAGAAGTTAAATCCATAAAGGATTCAACGCCCAGCCAAGCAACTCAATTGATTTATTGAATATATCCATCCATGTTTTGATAAAAATGGACATATAAAAAAAGCCCATGTCGGGCTTTTTCAAAATCTATACCCCTAGCTAATTCGTGATATAGGCACTTTGTCTATTTTTACTACTAGCTAAAGCTTTTGCTTGGTCATCAATTATTTCTTGATTTTGTGCAAATTAGCTTTTGCATCACTAATAACTTTTCCGCATCCATCTTATTAATTTTTGTTCATCATACAGAGTTAAGGCATTGGAAAAGATTTTAATAAAACCAAAACTGTCACCCTTATAAAACTCAGTTGACTTGCTTCAAGCATTTTAACCGATTGGTATTCCAATCGGTTAAAATTTGGAGGTTACATATATTTGACACATCTAATAAGAACTACTCTCGATACAATCAAATAGCCACTTATATTTGACCTGCACTTGATTAACTATCATCATAGCTTCATGGCATAAACCATTCGAATCAGTATGTGCTGCTAAAAGTGATATGTCCTTAATCCACTCGCCTTGTACTCCGCTAGCTTTGAACTCTTTGATTATTTTTTTCTTTTCTCTGTCCTTATAACGTTTTTCTGTGCTACTAGAATCACTACTATACTCACACTCTTTAACCGAATCTGCGACTTTTTTTATATAGGACATCTCCCACGAAAGCCGTAATATCAATGCCAACTGTTCGTTGTGATTAGTATGATTTTTATTCCGTCCCATCTTTTTATCTAATAACTCAAACAATTCACAGTTAAGGTCTTTTAAGAAACTATGATAATTATTGTATTTTTTTACCATATTTGCAGCGGCATTATCAATTAAAAACAGACTAACCACATCTTCTATCTCTGGAATCCAAAATTCTTCATGTGGATGCCCTTGTCGTCTAGCTTGAATTTCCTTCACCTTTAACAAAGTGCAATCTTCAATTAGTTTTGAATAACTGGTAATTATATATTCTAAGGTATCATATCGTATTGTTTTTGCATTATTCTCACTGACCAAATATGATGGCATCATTAGTTCTACTTCTCCACCAGTATCCAATTTCTTGAAAAACTCGGAAATAGTTGTTATATCCTCAATTCTACGCTTCATTTGCTCATTTGAAAACTTATCACTGAATACTGAGCGTCTTATTTCATTAATCAATTGGCTCATAATAGTTCCTCTATTACATTATCTATTTTGAAAATACTTAAAATTATCATCGTTATTAATTATTTTTATCAGCTTAGCTGATTGTTCTATTGGATGTTCTTTAATATACTCATCAATAAAGTATTTGAAATCATCTATACTATTGAATATAGTTAGATTATTACTGTCCGAACTGATTAGAGGTAACAAATATGTAATTGTCCCCTTCATATGTTCAATAAGCTCTAATGACGCCATATTTACAGTTTTATATAATCTTGCTGATATTGAATCCTCACTACTATCCACAGTTACTTTCAACTCATTAATTGCAGCTTCAAATTTTAAGCTTAAATCCTTTCCTTTATCGTCTTTTTTTAGTTCATAGTAGTGTGATAGAATACTACATTCTGCCAACATGAATACATCTATTTGAATTGACTTCTTCTGAGGTTTTTCTGCCATGTTATTAATCTGTCTTATTAAGGCATCTTTTTTTGCTTCAAGTGAATTCTGATTTATATGTCTAATTAGTGGATATAATACCAAGGAGGCAAAATATGATTCTGAATAACTATTTCCATCCCAATATATTTTTTCAACATATGGATTGATTGTATTTATCACATCCAAAAAATAATAATTAACTTTTTCAGAATCTCTTTTCTCACTTTTTAACCTATCAAGTACCCTTTTATAACATCCAATGACACTAGTATTGTTAGAATAGTATAACTCTACAATTTTATCAAACTCTGAAACGTTATAATATATGGTATTAATTCCATCCTCCCATTCCAATACCATATTACGCAAGAGATTCGAAAACATACATCCTGGATTTGAACTTATAGAATATTTCTCTCCTTTAAAATCATAATCAATATGTTCCTCTTTTGATACATCAAAATGGGCCTCATCTATAAACCTATTTACATCTTCTTTATATTTATCAAATATCCCCTTATATTTTAAAGAATACCCCTCAACATATTTATTTACATCTTCAATTTGTTTAATAAAAGCATCGATAAAGTCAATAATATGAATCGGCCATCTACGCAATTCATGAAGTGGAGGTAATACAAAATCTGATGCATCCTCAGTAGCGTCGTTATCAGGATGCCCATGATATTTATTTCTATCATCCCTGAGCTGATCTGCAGTTTCAGCTAGCTCTGCTCTACCATTTCTTAAGTTAGTACGAACGCTTGTTGCATTGAATTGCTTACCATCGATATCTTCCCATTCTTTAGTATTTACATTATTAGTAATAAGCATCATTCGCTTATCATACCCGTCATTCCCCCTTTTTCCTTTCTCATCTTTTTTATCTTTTTTATCTTTATTGTAATAATCATAATAATACTTAGTAAATACCCCGACTGCATCACCGACATCAAGTCTCTTATTATTATTAGTATAATTCTTAAGATCAACAACTTCTCTCAGCAACTTATATTTACTAGATTTTAGTATATCCTCAATGGGTTTTTCCTCCATGACTTCTATAGCGGAATTTAAAACTTTAATTGTCATCGTAAAGCATTTATTTTCCAGTTCTAGACCTATATGATATTCTTCTCTTGTAGAATAATTTTTTGAATTCATATGCACCTCTATCTAAAAATCTAACCTTTAGCCTCACAAGCCTTACATGTGTATGGCTAATTAATTTGTAATACTTTCATTTGTCATTCTTATTCCTATGGCTTATTCTACCGTACGAAAAGAAGCACCTGCTTTTACCCCAATGAAATAAGGTATTATTATAAATATCACCAATAGTAAAATTGTATCCACCACTCCACTATAGTCTAGATTAATCTCATAAATAGCTTCGACAATTACAAAAATAATAGGTAATACAACTAGGAGCAATCCTACTCGATTGGAATAAGCTTTACTTGCAATACTACCAATACCAATTAATAAACCGCATAAATTCATTAAAAGAATAAAGACCAGCAACGCCAAAAATGGATGCTGATTTCCCAGAGATTCCATATATTTTCCGACACCTATAGACACATCAAGTTCTGAAGCCCAAAAAAGAGCTCCTATAAAAAGATAAAAACCTAGTATTAAAAAAGGAATAGAAATAATTTTTCTACGCTTTATAAGCAAATCTTTCCATCCATCTATATTAATATCCAACCCAAAATTATAATCCAAACAATTGTATTGTATACCTGAAAAAATAGATTCTTCCCATTCTTTAGCCAAGTCACTTTTCACGATTTAAAACCTCCTCTACTTATACATACATAAATGTATATCTTGTGCTTAAATGTTTCATAATATCATCTGGTTCATATGGTACCGATGAAGGATAATTATCCCTTAAAATACCATAAATAATACCATATTTTTCTTTTGAAAGATTTGTATTTCCCAGTGCTTCGAGAAGTACTGCTTCTGAGAAAAGGCATATCGTATTTACGATTGTATAATCATCCTTTATTAATAATGCTATTTCATCGCAGTACTTTCTAGCCAGGTCATTTTCTCCCATCTTGACTGCGAGCAATCCAAGATATTTATATATTAGTTCCCATGGATGTGTGCTTTTCCTCTTATCATCTATAGACATTTCTAGTGATTTAATATCTTCCCACACTACGGATATTTCTTTATCGGTGTAAAACTTATTAAGTCCCTTAATATAAAGCAAAAAGGCAAAACTAATATTAACATTCTCATTAGCACCATTCTGTCTAATGGTACTTAACTGATCTACAATGGATTCTGCTCCATCATTATAATCAGACATTACCTTCTCATATTCTTCTTTACTTCCTTTATCAATCAGATAATGCAATTTATAAGATTCCGTTATTTTTGTGTTTGCAATATTGCCCTTTAAAAGTTTTAATGCATCATCAAAAAATCCCTGTGCTTCATCATTTCTCAAGAAGGCGGCACACTGTCCTGCCTGACTCAATGTCTTTGCAAACTCAGTTTTGCCAAAATGTTCTTTACATTCTGCACCGAATACAGATTTTGATAATTCATACAGACCGCCAGCTATCTTCACCGTTGTTCTAACTACATTTAATGCCTCTTCATAATTAAATGAATCTAATAATGCATTCGTATATCTATTTCTAGTCCTAATATAGTCTTCCATATCAACTGCATGGGCATATTTCTCACATTCAGCAAAGTATTTTGCAGCTTCAGTACTATTTCCTTTATGGCAATTTGATACAACTCCTATGTCATTAATGTAATAGAAAATTTTAGCAAATCTTTCTCTATCTTTGATACGTTTTGTAGCATTTTCTAAAACTCTAAAGATAAATTCTCCTTCACTAGAATTTAGAATATTTGTTAAATATGATAAACGAAGTTCTGTCAGTGCTTCCACCAAAGCGTGTGGCTCTTTACCTTCTGCTGTAGCAGCCTCTGTCTCGCTGTACATTCGCTCTTTAATACTCTTGAACCAATCATTCTTATATATAGATGAAGCAACTGTATTCATCACACTAATATTGTACATTTCCTTAAGAGCGTCATAGTATTCATTCACTTCCATATCACGCCATGCACGCTTAAAAAATACATCTGCTTCGTCATAAGAAAAGATTAAATTTTTTATATTACTTAATCGCTGTGATCTTTTGCGAATTTCAGATATATCATCTGTACCTATTTCAAATGTCAAATAGCTACAAATTGAATCTGCAAGATATAAAAATACTTGCTTCGAGTAATCATCATCGTTCAATTTATAATAACGAATTGGCTGTACATTCAATTCTTCAACTGCCACGACGTTTCCTGGATTATCTATATATTGTTCCATTAATATGGTCCTAAACACATCGCTATTTAAAATTGAAAACTGTATCTCATCCTCTTCTAGATATGACGCTTTATTTCCTTCAAATCCTTGCTTAAGATAGCTTTCAAATTTATCATTATCATCGATAAAACGCTCGCTTTGTCTAGTTGCTATAAAAAAGCAGAATCTATGATCCTTATCTAATGGATTATGAAATACCAAATGTTCTACTGCTTCAGACATCATGTGAAAATACGTATTAGAAGCTATATTATCTCTGAAGAATTCACCTTGATTAGAATTAGAGTATGAAGTTTTCCCCTCATTACTTTTGACAATTGCCCCTATTCGATAAAATCCATTTCTAGATGGTAATGTCACCCCATTAAAGAGAAGGTCTGTCCCGTCAAACGTACCCAATTGAATAAACTCCGGTAATGTCTTTCGTACAGTCTCTTTTATTATTACTAATTGTCTACTACGGGCCTTATTTTTATAATGCAAATCCATTGGAAACAAAAATGTAACTTTGGGATTTTCTTTTTGAGCACTTTCAAATACAGCTCTATAATAAGCCTCTATTCGCTTGATTTCATTATCCTTTTCCCCTTCGATTCCTTTATCATCATATACAGCCCCAGCAATAAGTGTTGTGCTGCTATCGTTTTTTGATATATTGTTTTTATCTTCAAATACTCCTGCTTCATCTAAAGATATTGTTAACATAAGAATTCCTCCTACTAATAACCACTTTACGGTTATTCTATCAAGGATTTACATTATATTCTAGTACTACCCTAACTTTTTACGCTATTGTATAATGGTTTTGGTTTTGAAATTTTTATACACTTGGTATGGAGGGTACTAATGGGTACAAAGGAATTTCTCTTAGAATACTTAAAAACACATGACTCTATTACAGTCAAAGACTTTCAAGCTCTTACTGGAAAAACAAGCAGGGGAACATTTTATAATACAATACAATCTCTAGAAGCATCTGGCTACAAGTTTGTAATAGTTAATGATGCATCTAAATCCAAAAGATACATCTTAACAAGTACTGATAATCTGTCATCATACAACCCTTCGTCATCTGATGATTTCTATAAATATATGATTCTGGAAACTTTAAATCGAAACCGTGACGGAATGCTATTAGAGAATCCTGCCAAACGCGCCAGTAAACGTAATCGAATACTTATAAAGGAACAACAAAACGATTACAAATATCTTTTTGATGTATTCTACAACATTACTTGCGACACAGAAGATAACAATTCCATTCCTATAAATATAGGTGAATCAAAATTTAGAGAACTTTTATCTGATTTGGAAAACGAAGGGAAAATCACCTGTACTAATGAAGGTCCGGTGGGCATCGTATATCGACCTAATAACAACGAATCACTTTTTACCACAAAGGATCTTGTTAATGCCCTCCAGATTCTTGATCAACTTCCAAAAAAACACAAGAACTATCCTATATTAAGTAATGCACGAGATAAAATTTCTATGGAGCTATTTCACAGAAGTAGTTTCATCGACGAAGATGCCAATTTTATTGTATATGGGAAAAAAAGACGCACATTTTCTTCAATCACAAGTGATTTGAAAATTCTCGCATCTGCTGACTATAAAAACTATGTTATTGAAACAAAATATAATAATGAAGTATTACTGTTTTCTGTGGGAAAAATAGTATATTCTGAAATATCTGGTGAAGTATATATATTGGGAAAACGTTATGCACATACAGACAAAACTAGTGAATATGACTACTTGAAACTATCCCTCATAACCAGCGTATCAACAACGAAAAAAAAGAACACCGAGTATAACAATGTTGTTTATGATGATATATGCAATCACATGCTGGATATATCTACAAATAAACCTATTCATCTTAAGGCAAAATTTGTTGCAGATTATTTGCCAACTACTCAAAAACTAAATAGATTATACAGTTCTCGTTCAAATTCAGCTAAGATACTACCAATCCACGAAGGTGACAAACACATAGCTAGTTATTACGAGGATGATATATCTGATTTAGAACTCATTAAGCCTTATCTTATGGGTTATGGACGAGCTTGTACCGTTTTAGAGCCTACTAACATGTCAGAAGATATTAAACAAGATATAATGGCAGCTCTAGATTCCTATTCTAAGGAGGAATATGATGTCTAACAAATACTTTGATTCGCTGAATAGAATAGATTTATACTTTACTTTCCTACCATATGACTTGTATGATGACTCATCTGAGGATGTAACAATTTCATGGTTTTCCTCTAACTATGAAATACCAATAAGCATTGTTAGAGGTGATTTTGTATCGATTTTATTAGCTTATAAAAAATACAATGAATACCTTGTAATCTATCCTCGTGATACTGAAATAGAATACGAAGAACTCACAGAAGTCACTGACTCTATCCTATCTGGTGATTGGGATAATATTCCACTAGTCAGTGCAATATCCATTAATCGTGATGATCATTCCTTGACTCTTACTGATGAAGAACAAAAAGCTATTAATGAAGAGTTCTCATTCAATAATAAAGTGGTAGATTTTGATATCATCAAAGACTTCAGATATTATAAGTCCCCTTCTGAATTATATAAAACTATTGAGTTGCTCAATATGGCCATTGACACAAAACATCAAATCTATTTTAAATACAGCAAAAATAATAAAGTAAACTTTTATCAAATTTCACCTATTAAAATCATATACGATAATGAGGAGAATCTTTACCATATCCTTGGCATTAAAAATAAAAACTATGTAGTTTATGATATTAGATTTATTAAGTTGTCCTCTGTGAAGGATATCCCTGAAGGTTTAAGTCTTCTTGACGCCTCCGTAAGTTCAAAACACCAAGCCACAGTACATATTCTAAACCTCGAATCAGAAAGCTATGATGCCAACAATCTAAATGAAAAGGCTCCTCATGTGTGGAAGCTTGCATTCTCACAAAAGAAAGCGACTCATGTTAAAGTCCGTTTTTCTGAGGATGTATATACAAGAGTACTTGAAGACTTATCTTTACGCCTTCCAGCAATAAGTATTACTGATTGTAAAGACGGTTATTTCTATTTTGAAGATGATATTTATGGGGTCGATTCCTTTGACAACTGGCTAAGAACCTTTGGCAGCAAAGCCTTGATTCTTGAGCCAAAAATACTAGCAGAACAAAGAATAGCATCATTTAAGCAAATACTCGAAAATTACAGCTAATCTACATCTCCATTTCATTTTCAACCAGTATCTCATCAATACTGGTGTCAAACAAGCGACTAAGGGCGAATAAGTTTTCTACAGTTGGGAGACTATCGCCCTTTTGCCACTTATATATTGCCTGGCAGGATTCAAACCCCATAAACTCTCTTATGTCATCTATCTTCAACCCCTTCTGCATTCTAAGTTCTCGTATTCTTTCACCGGTAGCGATTACATTTAATACTGGATATTCCATAACATACCTCCCTATAAAACAATTTATCTATGTAACATTGTCATTTTATAAATAGGCGTTTTGGCATTTTTGAACACTAGAGGGCAGTAGGTTTTCGAATCCTATTCCCAAACACTTTCGCTTCCAAAATAGAATGATATCTCATTACAAGCTCTTGTATCTGAGTCAACTCTTAGAGTAATTGTGTAATAGCATCGATTATTGAGATGCATCTCACCCCAGGTGTCACCACACCATACAATCTTATCCTCAGGACCATATGTCTCTATTGTGTAAATCATGCCATCATTTTCATTTCTGACAAATTGTCTTCCGCAATTCTCTGTACCTTCCTCGCTACAGTGGGCATCCCAGGATTCTAAATCATAGGAATCTATTAAAGTTGGTAAGTTCTCATAAGAGAAAGCTTCATCACTTGCTAATACATCAGCGTTAAGTGGAATTCCTTTTGCAAAGTAAATTGATCCATCATAATACTTATTAAGATCCATACCCACAACATTACATTCACTTAAGTCACATGTGGAATCCCCCAAGTTTTGAACGTCTACACACATTAACCATCCTGCTTCATCTGGTTGATTATTGTTGTATACATACACCTTTTCTTGACCATTAGTAGTTACCAGTTTGGACATATTTACATCCTCATGGTCTACGTTCTTGAAGGTATAAACATCACTTGGAAACTGATTCAGCATATCAGTAACACCCTCGCTGTAATTCACTGTAACTACCAAATCATCCACCTGAAATTTTAAATCTGTAAACCTGGCATTCTTTATCTCATCACTAGCATCGTAGGTGAGAACGACAGGTTCTTCCTCCTCTACTTTTGACTCATCCATATCCTCATCGACCACATCATCAGATTCTTCATATAAGTCTTCATCATCTGAAATAAATTCTTTTAGCTCCTGATATTCTTCTAAGCTAATTCCAAGATTCTCGGCAGCCTTCTCATCCTCTGTCTTTCCGCAGCCAACAAACATAGCTGCTCCCATAATAATCGCCATTCCAAAAGATAATATATTCTTTCTCATAATCATTTCCTCCTAAATAAGTGTCTTCTTACTTTACATAGCCTCCGCATCCACAACAGGTTTGCAGCATGCTAAGTATTCTTCCGCAGCCTTCTTATCTTTACCAATCTGGTATCTAGTCATCAACACAAATACTATTGGCAAGAATAGAGCAGCCGCACCAGCTGTACAGAACGCAACAAAAGCTACGCAAAGGTCAACCGGGAAAACTGGAATGATGAACCAGGAGAACACTGTAGTTTTCCATACCATCTTAAGTGATGACATTATGCCTCCACCAATGATGTAAGCCACAACAGCAGCTATAATCCAATATGCTAATGCTGTATCGCCCATATTCATCTTTTCCAGAATCATGGATACGATCACATCAAACACCGGAACTATCAATGATACAATAACGCCTATCTTGTTCCTCTTAAGTTTTTCTTCACACTCCTTCAATGTGTTCTGTGCAAAAAGCACATCATCAAATCTCATTTCCTCAAAAAATTCTTTCTTTTCTTTTCTCATAATCTATTTCCTCTCTTTCAATTTGTATAAATATAATAGTTTGTTAAGTAACTACTTAAAATAAACTAGTAGTTTATCTTTTTTACTTGCTAGTATGTTTTAAAGATTACATTTCAATCACCTCCCTTGATGTGTATATAGTACATTAGGCTGTTTCAAAATTATTGAACACGTACTGGATTTGATTAGGTCCAACCTCCCCAACAACCACTCTTGCATCTTCAGCAAGTGTTGTTTCATAAAGCTCATACTCACCCTGCTCATATGTTGTTAATAATTCCATCTGTGTCATATATTCTTACCTCCATATATCTAGTGTTGTTCAACTGATGAAATAAATATAGCAATATACGTTTTGAAAAATCTGAACACTAAAAAAGCTATATCATTCATGTCAAACATGAACAACATAGCCTTTATAAACTACCCCCCTATACTAATCTTTATTTAATGGCTACCTACGATACATCATTTGCCGCCTCTTCAAAAATCTGTCTTAACTCATCTTCGCTAAGCATTTCAATTAATGCCTTGTCTACCTCCTCGTTCGTATAGTTTCTCCAATAATGGGTCGCGTTATTATAATCCTCAAGTTTTACCACTAGTTTTTCACCGCCAGTTTCACATAAAGACTGTGTATATTCTTGAAGAACAAGACTTCGAATAGCAGAGTCAATCTGTCGACATCCAAATTTAGAAGTCGCCATTTTTAATAGCTCATCCTTAAATGTATTTGATAATGTAATTTCACATCCATAGTTTTCTTGAATATTCTCCAAATCCTTCTTTATGATTCCGTTTACTGCCTCATCAGACAAAACACCGTAGTTAATAATGAACGGAAATCTTCCTATTAGCTCATTAGTACCACCATGTTCAATCATATTTTCCCTTGTAATAGGTTCATAATGATCTACTTCTGCCTCATCGTTTTCGGCACCAAATCCTATAGCATTGACTTTGCTCTCACGCTTTTCCCTAAACTTATCAAAAGATCCTAACCCCACAAACATTATGTCTGAAGTATTAATTAATCCTGCCTTTGTATTAATATTTCCACCCTCTATTATTGTAAGTAGATTGTTTTGTACTTCTCTGTTTACATCTATGCCCCTGCTTGCATAAGAAGGCTCAAGTTTCTTATCAAACTCATCAAGGAAGCAAATACCAAAAGCCTCATTTCCCATTATAAAAGGATTAATCATATCGCATGGCTCGGCTCCTTTATATCCTGTTGCGGTAATCTGTGATAAATCCAGTATACTTATAGGAAATCCCGGTATTTTCTCATTAAAATACCGCTTTAGAGCTCTATATGTTTCTGTCTTTCCACTTCCTGAAGGTGCTGCCAATATAACATTGTTATTAGTAGGAAGCTTCTCGCCAAGTCTATTAAGATAGTTGTATAGATTAGCTAAAAATACCTTTAAGTTAGGCTGTCCAATCACGTGGCAAGCAATATCCTCATAAAAGTCATTAAAAGAAACCTGTGTAACCCATCTGTGAGCCATAAACCTAATACGGTTTGTAATCCAAATTGGGCGTTTTTCTTGATTTTCTAGAGCATCATTTATTACTCCTTCATCCGTTTCATTTTGTGATATATTATCTGTATTAACATTATTAATCATAGTCAACCTCCCTATTATGTTTATGGTAAAACTTTATCACCTACCATCTGCGTTGAAAATAAACGGATAGTTGAAAAAGCTTATCGTAGAACTGTCGGGAGAAAGGATAAATCAAACTAAAAACCCAGCCTTCGTGGCTGGGTTTTGCTATATACTGATGTTATTTTTCGAAGTGTTGGTAGTCTTTGGAGGAGGTCCAGGCACCGCCCCATGTGAAGCCGTGGGCTGTGAAAAGCTGGTAGGCCAGATCATTTTCGTCGATTTTGTATGGGAAGTCGGCGCTGCGATCTACGTATGGTGCTCCGTTGGCTGGTTCGATGCTGAGGGCGCCGTCCACGGTTTTAACGTATGGGTTGTACAAAGGGTTGATGTCGATAGCTAGACCTGCACCATGGTTTGAAACCTTTGTGGTATGGCTGATGAATCTGAAGTTGAAGCACGAGGAGTTGTTGTCAGCCATTGAGGCTTCGTCCTCTGCGTTGTATTCATCCACTAGCTTTATTTTTTCGATTGGATATTCCGCCTCATATAAAGCTTCGAAGATTTCAAGGAGGTCTTCTGCTATGGATTTGTTGCAGATGATTTCGCCCTCATGAGTCTGTCCATCAAAGCCTACGTGGAGCACGTGAAGGTATCGTAAATCCGATACGGGAATTGTGCAGTCATCCTTGTAGGATTTTCCTTTGATTCGTGCAAAGATCTCGCTATCCTCTGTGAATTCTATTCCATAAAAGTTCTCTGTGTCTTTTACATTTGTTGTAGTCATTTTCGTTTCCCCTGGCTGTGTAGATTCTTGTGGTTGCTCGGCAGATTCCGGATTAGCGGATTCAACTGAAGGAGCACCTTCAGATGTCACTTCAGGTGTAGATTCAGCAGACTTATGATAAAAGAGTACCACAGCGCATGTTAACACTATAAGAATTACTATAAAGCCAATTAATAATTTCTTTTTCATAATTCCTCTAAATCATCCATCCACAAATGTATCTGAACTCCACCAGGAATATCCGATATCGTTCCAGTGATATCAGCAGTCTCCAAAAACGCTAAATCGATGCTGTCGGTAAGAATAGTTGGATGAGTAACAATATTTCCATTTTCATCAAATGAGCCATTGTTCTCTACAAAAATTTTACAAGCATTACCCTTGAAATCTTTTCCTTCAAGAATATATCTAGCTGATAATGCTCTGGCACTGCCTTTCATTTCCCTTTGGGTGTCCACGCCGCCTGGAAGAATAATTCCGTTGAAGTATTCTCCAGTAGCATCACCATCGAAGTGAATCATCAATGCTTCTCCATTTTGCCCTTTCACTTCATCAAACTTTGTCAGTTTTACGTTTACTGTTAATATTTCTTTCTTCATAACAAGAGTCCCTTTTACTCTTTATTTCTCGTCAACAACTTGGAACACTAAGAACTTGAGGTAGTAGCTTTCGTCAGCGGCCCAGAGGATGGGATGGTCTGGAGCCTGTGTGCGGAATTCTACCTGGCGTAGGCGCTTGTGGGCAGCCTGTGCAGCCTGGCCAATTACCTTTACGAAGAGTTCCTGAGTCATGAAATGAGAGCATGAGCAGGTAGCAAGGTAGCCGCCGTCCTTAACAAGCTTAAGGCCCTTCATGTTGATTTCACGGTAGCCCTTCATTGCGTTCTTTGTAGCCTCACGCGACTTTGTGAAAGCAGGTGGGTCGAGGATTACAACGTCGTACTTTTCCCCAGCTTCTGCAAGCTTTGGTAGTTCATCTAAAACATTGGCCTGACGGAATTTAACAGTTGAATCCAAGCCGTTGAGCTTTGCGTTTGCTGTAGCCTGAGATACTGCGAACTCTGAAATATCAAGACCTGTTACATCTGCTGCTCCTGCGATTCCAGCATTAAGGGCAAATGTACCCATGTGTGTAAAGCAATCCAAAACTTTCTTGCCTTTGCAAAGGCGCTGAATAGCTAGACGATTATATTTCTGATCAAGGAAGAAACCTGTCTTCTGTCCATTTACTACATCAACCATGTAGTGAACACCATTCTCGACGATTTCCACGTTTGTATCGAACTCGTCTCCGATAAATCCCTTATATGGTGCTAAGCCCTCTTTCTTGCGGACTGCTGCATCGCTACGCTCATAAACGCCACGCACGCTAAATCCGTCTGCAGCCATTGCCTCTTTAAGGTAATCTACAATCTGTAGCTTAAACTTATCTATGCCAAGTGCAAGTGATTCCACAACAAGCACATCATCGTACTTATCGATTACAAGGCCCGGAAGAAAATCAGCCTCCCCGAAAATCACTCTACAGCAGTTCAAATCCTTCTCAAGTAATACGTTTTTACGATAATTCCAGGCATTCTGCACTCTCATTTTAATGAAGTCATCATCAATTATCTGATCCTTTTTACGTGTCATCATGCGAACACGAATCTTGGAATTAGTGTTGATGAAACCACGGCCCATCATGTATCCATCGAAATCATGGACAACAACTATATCTCCATTCTCAAAAGAACCCATAACTGAGTCTATCTCATTATCAAATATCCAGGCGCCTCCAGCCTTAATTGTACGGCCCTCGCCTTTTTTTAATGTAACAATTGCTTCGTTCATAATAACCTATCTCTATAATTCAATTAATTCATATTCAAGACTTCCTACACCAAGCTTTGCAGCTGTAGCAGGTGTGTGCTCGCCATTTCTGGATGTAACTCTCTCAAGGAAGTGATCACGTCCAACATCCTTTGAAGCATATACTAAATCAAGGCAAGCTCTATCGATTGCAACAGGATCCAAGCTTGCAAGGATACCAATATCCTTAAGGCATGGGTCCTCAGCTACTGCACAACAATCACAGTCTACTGACATATTTGCCATAACATTGATAAATGCAATGTTCTTTCCAAAGTGGTCTACTACTGCTGACGCAGCCTCTGCCATACTTTCAAGGAAAGCGTTCTGCTCTGGCAAGTCGTTCCAAACAATATCCTGCTCACTAGCTTTATTGTATTTGCCAGCCGAGTGGATTTGTACCTTGCCTGCACATGATGCACAGCCAATTGAAAGCTGCTTTAAAGCTCCGCCGTAGCCTCCCATTGGATGTCCCTTAAAATGAGAAAGTACAAGCATTGAATCGTAATTAAGGAAGTTCTTTCCCATTATATCAGTCTTAAGATGGGTACCGTTTTTGATCGGAATTTCGATATCTGGTCCTTCAGCATCCATCAAATCAACATCAAAAAACTCATTCCAGCCATGTCTCTTTAATAATTTGATGTGCTTATCTGTGTAGTTTCTTTCACCTTCGTAGGCTGTGTTGCACTCTACAATAGTGCCGTTCACATGCTCTACCATTGGTTTCCAGAATTCAGGCTTTAGATAATTCTGATTGCCTTCCTCACCAGAATGCACCTTTACGGCAACCTTACCTGGTAATGTGATTCCAAGCTTATCGTACATTTTTACTACAGCTTCTGCTGTAACGTCCTTAATAAAATAAACTTTTGATGCCATAGATACCCTCCTACAAATCATTTTATATTTTTTATTTTAGTTTATTATTTATTCAAAAATCAATTTCAAAAAATCGTATGACATGTTGTAGATAGTAGTCTTTGCATATGACAGCTTTACCTGGTCCATAGCCTCCATCTGCTTGTCCGTAGGGTAAACATAAGGATAGATGCCATACATGTAAGGGAAGAATGCATATCTAATCTGTTCGCATTTTTTCTTATCAATCCCCTCTAAATTCTTTGCCAGGCACTCTTCGAAAATATCTACAGATTCCTTGAAAGCACTTTTGAACTCTGCCAATAATTCCAGTCTGCTGTTATCCTCAATCTCATAGAGATTCATTGCAGATATCTTTAGAAGTGTTTTTCTTTCCTCCATTGTCTTTGCAATGGCCTTAGCCAAATTATCTGCATCAAGCTTTGTTCTAGTCTCTGTGATTGCTTTTAAATCTTCGTTCCACTTTAAATATTCTCTAGTAAGAATGCCTAGGAATATTTCCTCTTTTGTTTGGAAATAATTGTATATAGATGGACGAGAAAAACTGGTTTCTGTGCTGATATCCTTTATTGTGATACTATGAAAGCCTTTTGTTTCATAAAGCTTTTCACAAGCATCCATTATTTCTTCTCTACGTTTATCAATAGTTTCTTTTAATTCAACTGCCATTTGGCCACCACTACTTTCTTATAAATGACTGATCCTGCTCAGGAAGCTCATCTGAAGTAAAACGCTCCACTGTCATATGCAAATCATATTTCTCTCTAAGCTCTGCAATTTTAGCCATCATAGGTGATGCATGATGCACATCAATTGCTTCCTGGTTCTCCCAGCTATCTATCAATAATACTGTTTCAGGGTCATCAAAGGAAGTGTAATATTCATAGCGAAGATTACCTGCCTCTTCCCTGATTTTCTGAACAGTACCACTGCTTATCATTTCCTCAGCAAATTTCTTCGCTGCTCCGTTTTCGCCCTTATATCTAAGATTTACTGCTATGCTCATAACGCCCCTCCAATCTGATGACACCATGTCAATTATCTATACTATACCATCTTGCTGACACGATGTCAATTTCAATAACCAAAAGCCTTGCATTTTCCTGACATCCTTTAAATTAATAATCTTTTTAGACTTTTTAATTAGTAAAAATCAGTGGATAGATTTATACTAATAAAAAAGATTATTAATAGGAGGAATAATAATGTACTACGGATATGGATACGGTTATGGCATAGATCCAACACTTATTCTTGTATTGATAGGTGCTGCTATCAGTGCTCTTGCATCTATGAATGTTCAGGGCACATTTAGCAAATACAATAGAATTAGAAATTATCGAGGACTTACATCTAACCAAGTGGCAGAACATATACTTCACTCCGCTGGTATTTATGATGTAAAAATAGAACGGATAAGAGGAAATCTGACTGATCATTATTCACCAAATGAAAAAGTACTTCGTCTTTCCGATGCAACCTACGGGCAGACAAGTGTCGCTGCAATCGGTGTAGCCGCTCACGAATGCGGTCATGCCATTCAACATAAAGAGTCCTACGCACCACTTAAACTTCGCGCCCTTTCAGTGCCGCTAGCAAATATTGGTTCAAAAGTTTCATGGCCAATTATTCTCATCGGACTTTTACTAGGGTACTCTACAATCGCAGAACTTGGTGTTTACCTTTTTTCATTTGTAGTTATTTTTCAGTTGATTACTCTTCCAGTGGAATTTGATGCTAGTGCTCGTGCACTTAGAATTCTCGATGAGGATAGATTATTAGAAGAGGATGAGCATAGAGGTGCAAAAAAAGTGTTGAAGGCAGCAGCGCTTACCTATGTGGCAGCTTTATTTACTACTATCCTTCAACTACTTAGATTAGTTTTGATTGTAAGCAGGGTAAGTCGTGATGACGACTAAAACACTCTTTCCGGCATACTTTTTGATTGATATTGCATATAGCTAACTTTATAAACAGTAACGAATGCTTTTGGGTCTACCTTATCTATATAGGCCATGAGCTTTTGGAATTCGCCTTTATCAACAATAGTGATGATCTCATCGTGCTCTTCCATTCTGTAAGCTCCTGTCACCTTGTAAACGCTGGCACCACTGTGAAGCTCATTTAGAATGTAATCTCTAATTTGAGCTTCATATGGTGAAACTATACATACACGTCTTTTTAATTTCTGGTCAAATATAAAATGATCAAGCACCATTCCATTCAAATATGTTCCAAGTATACTTAAAACAACTGTCTTTGAATCATAAGCCAGTGCTGAAGACAATGCTATGCACAGCCCCGCAATAGACATGGCTTTTCCAATATCTATACGAAAATATTTATTAAGAATCTTTCCAACTATATCAAGTCCACCTGATGATGCATTTCTATTAAATAGAATTGCGCTACCAATACTAACCACAAAAATATAGCAAACAACATCAAGAGTAGCATCACCTGTGAGAGATGTGTAATCTGGCAACATTTTTTCAAATATACCAATTACAACAGGAAGCAAAATTGATGTATATACTGTCTTGTAACCAAATTCTGGACCGCAAGTGATAAAGCCAATTATGAGCAATACCACATTAAGCACCATAGTGATTTGTGACACTGAATATGGAATAAAATTTGTCAGCACAATGGCAAAGCCTGAAATACTGCTGACTGCTGCATGACTTGGCATCATAAAAAAGAATACAGCCGAACCTATAATTATGCTGGCAATTGTAAGAATGAAAAGTTCTTTGATAACGGATTTAACATTCATATTGTTTACCTACCCTATGTTCTTAATCCTTGTTTTAATTAACTAGGCGACTAATAGAGTACGGCTTGTATTCCCAAATGTCAATATGATAATTACTTCAAATTTTCCTCAAAGAAGCTCTGTAACTTATCGAATGGAATATAATTGCTATCACCACCATCATAAAGATCTGTATGGCTTGCATTTGGAATAATCATAAGCTCTTTGTTTGCAGTATATTTACTGTCTTTTGTCATGTTCTCATATGCATCCTTGCCGAAGTAAAGGGAATGAGCTTTCTCTCCATGGATAATTAGAACTGCGCTTCTGATTTCATTTGTATACTTTAGTATTGGCTGATTCATGAATGACTCACATCCAATTACATTCCATCCACCGTTAGAATTAAGGCTACGCTTATGATATCCTCTGTCAGTCTTGTAGTAATCATAGTAATCCTTAACAAAGAATGGGGCATCCTCAGGAAGTGGATCAACAACTCCTCCGCCAAGCTTGTACTCTCCTGCCTTTAAATCTTCCAAACGCTGTGCGCACATAGCAGCCTTTTTCTGATATCTAGCTTCTTCATTATCCTCAGAATCGAAGTAGCCATTTGCATTAACTCTTGTCATGTCGTACATAGTAGCGGCTACAGTTGCTTTAATTCTTGTATCAAGAGCTGCTGTATTAAGTGCCATTCCGCCCCAACCACAGATACCTATGATGCCGATTCTCTCAGGATCTACCTTTTCATTTAATGAAAGGAAATCTACTGCAGCCATGAAATCCTCTGTATTAATATCAGGAGACGCCATGTATCTAACATTTCCACCAGACTCACCTGTGAATGATGGATCAAATGCAATTGTAAGGAATCCTCTTTCTGCCATAGTCTGAGCATACAAGCCTGAGCACTGCTCCTTTACTGCACCAAATGGGCCAGATACTGCAATTGCAGGAAGCTTGCCCTCAGCATTCTTAGGCACATACATATCTGCTGCAAGAGTGATGCCATAGCGGTTTACAAATGTAACCTTCTGATGATCCACTTTGTCGCTCTTCGGAAATGTCTTATCCCAATCTATTACTAAATTTAAACTCTCAACCTTAATCATTTTAAATACCTCCATTTGCTATTATAAATTGAATTTATTTCAAAATCGTGGTACGATGATTGTATGTTAATACCTAAAGTTAACTTTAGGTCAAGCTTTAATTTGAAAAAATTTTGGAGGAATATCTATGTACTCAATTGGACAAGTTTCAGAAATGTTTAATATACCTGTATCAACCCTTAGATACTATGACAAAGAAGGCTTCTTTCCAAACATGGAACGTCAATCTGGAATCAGAAAATTCTCAGATAGAGAAATCGGAGCTCTTCACATCATAGAATGCCTAAAAAGCTCCGGCTTAGAAATAAAAGAAATCAAGCAGTTTATGGAGATGACCACCAAAGGCGCCGAAACCTACGCCGACAGAAAAGCTCTTTTTGAAGCCCGCCGTGATGCAGTAGAAGCAGAAATCGCCAACCTGCAAAAGACGCTCGACATGCTCAAATACAAATGCTGGTACTACGAGCAGGCCATGGCCGACGGCAGTGAAGACCGCATCAATGCCATGCTCCCCGACAAACTTCCACCAGAAATCCAAAAACTCTACGATAGCGGAAACGGACGCCACTAGGCTTGTAGTTTGTTTTGGGCCTGGCACATACAGCATCACCCCGCCCGCTAATACAATCGCAGATTTAGGATTACCTAAATGTGTAGTCGCCCATATTTATTAGTAGGTGTTCTTACAAAGTTTTACAATTCTATCGGTAAGTTATGGGTGGAGACGGACAAACACTACTCTGAGTAATCATCTGTCTTAAGCTAGCTTTGTATTTATTACTATTTGCTTTGGAGTGAACGTAGAATAATAAAAACAGGTTTTGTAATAGATAAGCATGAGGCGCCATGGACGGCGCCGAGAGCCCGACAACGAAATGGACTGAGTTAAAGGGCGGTGCTTATATATACAAAACCTGTTTTTTAATTATTCTTGGTGAACGGAGTAGCAAAAGTAATAATACAAAGACTAGTTAAGACTAGATGATTATGTAAACTAAAATTGTCCGCCCCACCCACACATTACCTTCGAATAGTAAAAGCTTCGTAAGTACACCTACATATGGGCGACTTTACACATTAAGGTAATCCATAAATCTGCTCAAATGATATTAGCGGGCGGGGTGATGCTGTGTGTGCCAGGCCCAAAACATAATAAAAAGGACGCCGTGTGGCGTCCTTTCCTTTAGTCTCTAGAGAATACGTCTCTGGTGTATACTTTGTCTTTTACGTCGTCCAGGCATTTGTCGTAGCGGTTTGCAATGATTGCATCGCTCATGGCCTTGAACTTTGAAAGGTCGTTAACGACCTTGGAGCCGAAGAATGTTGTGCCATCTTCGAGTGTTGGCTCGTAGATGACTACTGTAGCGCCCTTGGCTTTAACACGCTTCATAACGCCCTGGATTGAAGACTGACGGAAGTTGTCTGAGTTAGACTTCATTGTAAGGCGGTAAACGCCGATTGTAACTTCCTTTTCGGCTTCCTTGCTGTACTGGTTGGCCTCTTCGTAGCCGTAGTAGCCAGCCTTTTTAAGAACCTGGTCAGCAATGAAATCCTTACGTGTACGATTTGATTCTACAATTGCACGTATAAGCTCCTGTGGAACATCGTTGTAGTTTGCAAGAAGCTGCTTTGTATCCTTTGGTAAGCAATATCCGCCGTAACCGAATGATGGGTTGTTGTACTGATCTGTGATACGAGGGTCAAGGCAAACGCCCTTGATGATAGCCTGTGTATCAAGCCCCTTTGTCTCTGCGTATGTGTCAAGCTCGTTGAAATAGCTGACGCGGAGAGCAAGATATGTATTAGCAAAAAGCTTTACAGCCTCTGCCTCTGTGAATCCCATTACAAGTGTGTCGATGTTTTCTTTGATTGCGCCTTCCTGAAGAAGTGCTGCAAACTCATGAGCAGCCTTTGTAAGCTCAGCATCTTTTTCGTCTGTACCAACGATGATACGGCTTGGATAAAGGTTGTCATATAAAGCGCGAGATTCGCGAAGGAACTCTGGGCTGAATAAGATTTTGTCAGAGTCCATCTTTTCACGGATGCGCTTTGTGTAACCTACTGGGATAGTAGATTTGATAACCATGAACGCATTTGGATTAACCTTTTTTACAAGCTCGATAACTGCCTCTACTGCAGATGTATCGAAGTAATCCTTTGTGCTGTCGTAGTTTGTAGGTGTTGCGATAACTACGAATTCAGCATCCTTGTATGCAGCCTCTCCATCAAGAGTAGCTGTCAAATCAAGCTCCTTGTTTGCAAGATAATCTTCAATCTCTGCATCAACGATTGGAGACTTTCTATTGTTAATTAATTCAACCTTTTCCGGAATAACGTCAACTGCTGTTACGTGGTTGTGCTGCGCCAAAAGTGTAGCTATTGAAAGTCCAACATAACCTGTACCAGCCACTGCAATTTTTCTATTCATAATAATCTCCTAGTCCGCCAGTTACGCCTACAAGCCTAATAATTTCTCCGCTCGACAGAACATCTCGCTTGAGAAATATTAGAGCTTGCTGTCTACTGGCTCACATAAATATTATTGTACACAAATTATTATTCTTCTTTTAAGCGATACCACCCATCCAAGATTGAAAGATTTGGATTGTAGTATGGATCGCCTTTTTCTAAGATATCAGGCCAAAGTTTTTCTAATTTTTCTACCTCTGAATTAAAACGAGCAACCTTCTCTCCTGTGTCTTCATATCCACGAGATTTGGACTCGTAGTGGTAAAGCTCTGCATGAGGATTATATACCACTAAGTAACCTTTGTCACGGACCTTCATACAGAAGTCCACATCATTAAAGGCAACTGCCAATTCTTCAGTAAGTCCGCCTACCTCTTCAAATACATCCTTGCGTACCATCAAGCAGGCTGCTGTAACTGCAGATAAATCCTGAGTTGTTACAGCTCTGAACATATATCCTGGCTCGCTTCTTTCAAGACCAACGAATGTGTGACCTGCGATACCGCCAATACCCATAACAACACCGGCATGCTGCACTGTGTTGTCCGGATAATAAAGAAGTGAACCACATATACCAACATCAGGGCGAAGGCAAACATCAACCATTTCCTTGATGCAGTTTTCATTGATAATCTCTGTATCGTTATTTAAGAGCAAATACATCTCACCGCTGGCTGCCTTGGCGCCGCAGTTGTTGATTGCTGAGAAGTTGAAGCCTGGTGTTTCGTAGCGAACGATTTTAACATCAGGACGATTCTCGATGCTCTTGTAATATTCGAAAGTTTCTGGCTCTGTAGAATTGTTTTCTACAATGATGAACTCAATATTTTTGTATGAGCTGCGGGCGTCGATTGATTTGATGCACTTATCCAAATCATCTGTATGATCCTTGTTTGGAATGATGATAGAAACAAGTGGCTCCTTGCCCCAGTTGTATACTGTGCGGTATGTGCCATAGAAGGTATCCTGCTCAACCTTTGCGGGGATACCCATTCTGTCGTAGTGTGCCTGAACAGCCTTGCAACCAGCATCAAAAGCATAAAGCTTGCTTTCTGCGCTCATGGCTGTAGATGCTGCATGACTACGCCAGTGATAAAGGGCCTTTGGCACGTGATGGATGTTTTTTGCAGCCTCGCAATATCTCAAAATCAAATCGTGATCCTGAGCTCCATCATACTCTTTATTGAATCCGCCAACTGTGTCATACAAGCTGCGCTTGAAGATGAAAAGATGGCAGATGTAATTTACTGAACAAAGTAAATCCAGATTGAAATCTGGCTTGAAGACAGGCTCAAAGTATTCCTTAGAATCCATTGAGATTTTGTCCTCATCAGTGTAGATAACATCTATGCTGCGGTCCTTGTTGATTGCAGCAACACACTCGTACATTGCATTTGGAGCAAGTGTATCATCGTGATCTGAAAGGACGATGTAGTCACCTGTTGCAAGTGCAATTGCGGCATTAGTGTTTTCAGAAATACCAAGGTTGTCATCTAGGTGTGTGTATTTAATTCTGCTGTCAGAACCGTATTTTTTATTAATGAACTGGCCTAATGTATCATCAGGGCTACCATCTGCAAGACAAAGCTCCCAATTTGGATATGTCTGAGCAACGATGGAATCAATGAGCTCCACAAGAAATTTCTCAGGAGTCTGATACATTGGAATTACAATACTCATAAGTGGATTGTATTCGAATTTCTCATCCCTCTGACGCTGAAGCTCTACCTCTGTAGGGCCAAAGCTTGTAAGGAAATCCATGTATGTGTATTTAGGAGCATCTGCATCCTTCAGCTTGTCGATGGCATGCTTGATTGTAGCACCAAGGCCGTTGTCCTGACGGTAAAGCTCGATACGCTCCCAGAGAGTTTTCTTTGGAAGAAGGTTGCCTCCAGTAAGAACGTGCTCTGTATCTACCTTGCAATCATAAACCTGACCGTTTGCAGTGATTGTCATACGAAGCTTTTTATAATCGCCCTTGTCAAAAACAATCTCAAGACCAGAATCACATTTCTCAGTAAGCTCAGGATAAACTCCATAAACATCTTTTCTGAACATACGCTTAACAGAGATTGGAATCTCTTTATCCCCATCATAAAGATGGAACTCCTCAGGAACATTTCCGATTGCCCAACCAAGAATCTGAATCTTGTCGTCTGTGACTGCTGCACGCTCAAGATTGTATTCGTACTCTTTTTTAAGCTTAATCAAATCCTTGCCAGTGGCCTTGTAAACCACTGAACGAACCTGATTTTTATCTCCTGCTTCTCCCAGAACACAGATAAGCTTCAAGCTCTTTACCTGACGCAAATCCTCTGGCAAGTTAATCTCACCAACGTATTCCTTGGAAACGCTTTTGTGAGCGGCAATGTATCTACGACGAACTTCATTGCCTTCGTTGATGGTCAAATCCAAATCATATGGCTTGCCATTCATCTCACAAACAAGACTGTATCCCTTTGGATTATCAAATGGATAAAAGCCTTGGAATAATAATGTATTTTTCTTTAATAGGTGATATCTGATGAATACCACATTAAAAGTATCTCTCAAAATATATTTCCTTCTAAGTAATTATTTGGTGCAGGGATTATTTAACAACCCAGGTACCAGTTTTTACATCAAATGTCTGGACGCCACCACGGCTGTAACCATCCTCAACTGTGAGTGTGGATACAATCTCTTCTGTTAACGTACCGTCTGCAATTATATCATAGAATAAATCTTCTACAAGTTTTGCATCAGCTAAAAGACCATCTGACAGATTTCTGCTGGCATTTGCATACTGCTTCACGAAGTCTAAAATACCAGACTGAAGCATTTTCACATCATCGCTAACATAATCGTCGTCCTTGAAGTGCGGAGTAGGTACGCCATTTTCCATAGTGAAATTAATAAGCTGACCAAATGGTGCTGACAAAGCGCTCTCCAAAAACAGCTGATACTTGAGAAGCTTGCTGTTAGGAATCTCCTTTGGATCAGTGATGGTGTAGATAGCATCTGCTCTTCCACCGATTCGCTCAGGCTTGTTTGAATGTAGTGCCAAGTAATGGCCTGCGATATCTCTGCCTGTAAGCTTCATCAAGAAGTACTGAATTGTACCTGAGAATCCCACATCCACGACAGCTAAATCCGAAGATGTTGCAAGGAATTCACTGGCATAGTTCATGTATGCATTCTTTTCAGTTTTGCTTCTTTCAAAGATTTCTTCTTTGTATGGCTGAATAGCCTTCATAAGCTCGTCTGTGTCTGTCTCGTAATCGAACTGCTTGTCCTCATCATCCTCGTGAAGCTGAATGCCAAATCTTTCATTCAAAAGATTGCTGAAGCTTCCCTGATATTTCTGAGAAAGGAGCTCTCGAATATCCTCGTCATTTTCAAGAGCAGGCACTGCGCATGCTCTTCTTGATGTAAGGAAGTAATGGATGTCTGGCAAAGCCTCACCCTTTTGATTGCAGTACTCTTTAATGAGCTGCTCAAGCATATAGCCCTCTCGAGACAATAGAAGCAGACTTTCTTTTTCGCTGGCATTTTTATTAACAAGCCACTGAACAAATCCTGCCATCAAAGGCCCCATTGTGGAATAACCAAAGTCGTAGTTATTCTTGAAATGAAGACCGCCCTTTTCATCAAAGGCAAATGGAGAATTGAAAATTCCTCCGTTTATAACCTGTCCTAGTACAAGTGAGTTTGCAATACTCTTACTTGCATAGTCCTTCAAATAATCAAAGTCTGATAGCTCAAGCATAGCAGTTGGATTGAGGACGATATGGCTAGCCACGCCCTTATCCATAAGTATCTGTGAGTCAGAACAGAAGTTGTCCCCGACATGGATGAAGCTTGAAGGGTTTATACCTGACAAAAGCATATCCCACATTGAGCCATCATCTTTTCTTGCTCCAACTTCGCATGAGATGAAAAGCTCATCATAACCACCAATTCCGCACTTGTGAAGAAGTCCAACAACCTGTGCACGGTTGAGATACATATCGCTGACAAGGATAACATGACGTCCCATGGATTTTACTGCGTTGAACACATCCACCATATCCTTACGAGGAACGCAAAGGCGTGTTTCGATGTCCACCTCAAGCTTTTTGATATCCATCGCGAAATCGCCAAGTGTTCTATCCTTTGCCACCTCCACATAAATCTTGTCCAAAGTTGTCATTGGACCAAACTGAGCTGTTGCAGCTGCCTCGGCATTTTTTCGAATCTTAAGGAAATCAACTTTCTTGCCGTACTTTTCAAGAATAATACGGCTTATAAGATTGAATACATCATCTGGCTTGAAGATGGTACGAGTAATCAATGTGTCGAAAATATCGAAGGATACCACATCATATCCACCAAGCTTCATTGCAAGAAGCTCTTTATCCACCTTGAAGGTGTTGAAAAATGGACGAAGGCTCTTGTTCTTAACTGTGTCCTCTGAATCAAGATAAAGGATGAAATCGTCGTATCCCTGCTTTCTTGAAACAAATGGAAGAATACGCTCCAAGGCATGAGCAAATGTGCCATCTGTCTGGCCTTGCTCCCTTGGGAAATCATCATATGTGTATCCCTTTTCAAATAGTGGACGAAGTGCATCTGTTCTAGCCCAGAAGAATGAACCCGCTGGGTAGTTGAATACTGATGGCATCTCGCCTAAATCAAACTCATCAAAAAGTTCCTTTGCAATGCCTGCATTTTTCAACCATGAATAAGCGATGGTTGGAACCTCCTCCTGAATATCAGGATAGATAAGACCTGCATTGCTGTTTTTAAACAAATCAAAAATCTGATTAATCTTGTCTGGCGAACCAAGTAGCAGCTCAAGAGAAAATCGTCTCCATCCGCCCTTTTCCTCACCTGAATACAAAGATTTCTTTGAATGGATATGAAGGAAATAATCATGATTCAAAATCTCCGGACCAAACTTTACATAAAGAGGTGCAAGGTCGCGGCCTCTGTTTGGAAGGTTGCGGATATCGATTTTCTGAACCTGCTTAAGCTCCTTTAAGCCTGCCTTGATTGCATTTACATCTGCATCCTCCTGGCAGGAAATATATAAATCAAACTTGAATGGGATGTTTGCAAAATAGCTAACAAACTCTGGCAACAAATCTACATAGAAAAGATGAAGATGCACTGCCACCGATAGCTGTGGCTCACCTTGCGCAGCACGGCGTTTTGCTTCCTTGGCAGCTGCCTTGGCACGCTTTGCCTCTTCTTTGGCTACACGCTTTGCCTGGCGAGCAGGAGTATCCTTGCCTGTCAAAAATGATTTGAATGCGCGGATATTTTCCAAGGTCTTGTAGCCACGAGTATTAACTGTATTCTCGTAAATTGTACGAAGCTCAGCATTTACAGCCTCGATGTTTCTGATGTGCACATCCTTTGCTTCGATTAATTCCTGGAGCTGCTTGATTTGATAATCACGGCTGGCAATGGCGAAATCTGCACCTGTCTTGCTACGACTGTTTGCATGCTCTCTAAGCTCGTGAAGATTTTTGACATCCTTGAAAATGTATCTAGACTGGAAGTGGTCTTCCATCTTTTGATATACTTCTCGTTCTGCATCTGGAATGTCTACCAAGTGCTCTGGCAAATCGCTGAACTTGCAGGCTCTATAGAACACATAGTTGATTGGCACCAAAAAGTCGAAGGTCCACTCGTAGTCAATAATCTCCCATCCTTTTGCTGTCTTGATAACATTGTCAAAAATCAAATCAACATCAAGGTAATTTGCTGCAAGAACGCCTCTTGGCAAATCAACATCTCCAAAGACCTCTCTGAAACCATCTGAAACAGCAAATTCCTTTGCATTTTTCATGTAAGCATTTTTAACAGCTTCGATAAACTGCTGAGCATCGGCTGATGTGAGATGCTCACCTTCAAGGAATTCACTTTCGATTTTGTCGTCAACCAAACTACTTTCGTTAACGCAAAAATCAGAGCCTTGCAATGCGTCCTGCAAGCCTCTGTAACTATCAAAAACTCTTTTTATATGTGCTATTCCTTGTTCATCGTAAGGGCGTTTAATTACTACCTTTCGTCCATCCCTTTCCACAATATCGGTGATGATATTGTATTTTGGGTTACGCTCGTTCGAAAGCTTTTCATATAGTAGTCTATCCATTATTTTGCAATGAGCAGATAGTCACCTGCTCCTCCCCCTATATAATCCTCAGCATAAATCTCTGTTGTAAACAAATAATCTGGGCTGACGCGATATGTGGTGATTTCACTGAAGCCAGCTTCTTTTAAAAGTCGCTTTGTAAAATCTGCAATTCGATCCTTTTCTGGCAGGGCATATACCAATCTGCCATCCGCTGAAAGCATCTTTTTAAGAGTGGCTGGTGTTTCGTTCAAATGGCCAAGGCTTATTATGATATTAAATGTACCTTTAATATCTGAAAGCATTTCTGTAGCAACTTCAGTAACCTGTGTTGCCTGCTCCTTTAGCCATTCAACCAAAGCTTCGCTATCTGGATCAATGATGAGCACATTGTCCCCTTCACCTATTCCTACTGGCGACAAAACATTGCTTCTCAGGTGAGAAAGCCTAAGGATGGCATCCTCTGTTCCTTCATCAAAAATCCTTCTATTGTACTTTTCCTGAATCATAGCCGCTCCCCTTTACTTAACCTGGCTTACGCTAACTTTTGAATTCATATCATAAAAACCAACAGTGTTTTTAGTACTAACAACTGTGATATTCATTACATCGTACAATCTATGATAAGCCACAAAATCAACACCATCAAAACCAGTACAGCTAATAGACATCAGGTACTCGCCGCCCTGCATATCCATTTTCTGAGTAAATGTAGCAACGTATTCGCTGCCCTCCTTGCAAAGACCCACATCACACTTTTCGTACATGGTATTTGTGCCAGTAACATCGATACCCTTGAGAGTCTTGAAAGTAAGTGTGAAGATAGGATTTTCAATATCTGTATTGAAGTGCACCTTTGACTTAACAGTAAATGTGCTACCCTTCATAATTGCATTTGTATAATTACCGCTATCATCGATAACAGCAAAATCTACGATAGTAGCACGGCCATCGCCATACTCATTAACATTAGGATTGAGCTGATAATTAGACTTCCAATTATCGCCAGAATTATCATCTGCCCCACTGAATGAATCCAGTGTATCTACCTTGCTATTAAGCACGGGCTCCTGGCCAACCAATATCTTTTTATAGATATCAATCATATCCTTTGGAGCACCCTCAGCAACCTTATCGCCTTTATTGATAAGCACTGCTCTATCGCAATACTTGCTGATGGCACCCAAATCGTGGGAAACAAAAAGAATTGTCTTTCCGGCTGCCTTGAACTCTTCGAACTTTTTATAGCACTTTGCCTGGAAGAAAACATCACCAACAGAAAGTGCCTCATCAACGATGAGAATCTCTGGATCGATGTTGATAGCCACGGCAAATGCAAGTCTAACGAACATACCACTTGAATATGTCTTCACCGGCTGGAAAACGAAATCTCCGATATCAGCAAATGACAAAATATCATCAAGCTTCTCATCAATTTCCTCTTTGGTATAGCCAAGCATGGTACCATTCAAATAAATATTCTCCATACCTGTATATTCCTGATTGAAACCAGCACCAAGCTCCAGCAAAGCCGATATACGACCGTCCACCGTAACCTCACCTCTAGTAGGTGAAAGCACACCAGTAATAATCTTTAAAATGGTGGACTTTCCCGAACCATTAGTACCGATAAGTCCAACACACTCGCCCTGCTTCACAGCAAAGCTCATATCCTTCAAAGCATAATGCTCTCTATAATTCTTCTTTCTAGTAAGGCCCAGTGTATCAGCCACCCTAGCCTTATTGCTATCGTAGAGCTTATAGACCTTGTCCACATGCTCCACATTTATAACGTAATCGCTCATAACGTCTCCTAAAAAATCTTGCCTTTTATCCCAACATTTTACCATAAAACCCCGCATCCGCAAAGTCTGGCGGGCATAAAAAAAGCACCGCGGATGCGGTGCTTTATGGGCTGTGTTAGATTGCGGATAGGTCGGCGAAGTCGGTGATGACGCCATCCACGCCTAGACGCTGGAGCGAAAGCATTTGGCCCTTGGTGTCTGGGGTGTAGCAGTAAACCATGGCCCCGGCTTCGTGGATTGCACGAACGGTTTTAGGTGTGAGGGTCTTCATGTTGACTCCGTAGTATTCGGCTGGGTATCTGGTAGGTAAGGTTGATTTACCAAAGGATGCCAGCATCATGATTGGTTGTTCAGGTGCGATTTCCTTGATTTGTGATAGGTAATCGTACTTGAATGATAGGAATACTACGCGGTCTAGAAGATTATATTCTGCGCATTTTTCATAGACTTCGTTGGCAAAATCAGGGTCGTCACCGATGTCTTTGAGCTCGCAAAAAATACGCATGTTAGTAGCTTGCAAAAGAGCTAGGGTTTGATCCAGGGTTGGAATGCGCTCGAGGCGGTATTCTCTGCCGAACCATTCACCTGCGTCAACTTGCAATAGTTCTTCGTATGTATAGTCAGCGACTGATTTATCGTCGCCTGTTAGTCTTTCAAGAGTGTCGTCGTGGTAGATAACCAGCTCTCCGTCTTTGGTTTTTCTGACGTCAAATTCTACTGTTTTGGCGCCACATGCGTAGGCTCCTGCAAAAGCACTAAGGGTATTTTCGGGGTACATACCTGAGTAGCCTCTGTGAGCTACTACCTGCACCACAATATCCTCATCAGCATTTGCCGGTAAATAATAGAATTCGTTTAAGAAAACCAGAGACAATAGCAAGGTCACCATGCTGACAGCGACGGCTCTTCTTGCTTTGAAAAAACGTGGTATTTTCATATTCAGGCCCCCTTTATCAAGTTACTTATATTTTACCACTAATTCAATTGTCTGACAGTAGGCCTCAAACAAAAATATTGTCCGAAATCTGCCATTATAATTTATACAATTTGTAGTCTTTACAAAGCGTCTGCAAACTGAGGCTGGAGCTTCTTAAATACGTGTGTTCCAAGAAGGAAAACAACGATTGTAAAGCACCAGAAATAAAGTGTTAAGCCCGGCTTTTCCCAAAATCCTATCTGACCAATAAAGCTGTCACGATAGCCACTTGTGATGTAGTACATTGGGTTGAGCTGGAGAACAATGCTTAACCAGTTTGGAATCTTGTCAACCATGGCATCAAAGTTCCACATGATTGGTGTTGCCCAGATGCCTACCTGTAAAAGTATGTTTACAAGCTGAGCCATATCCTTGAAGAATACGCAAAGGGAGCTTGTAAGATAAATAAGTCCGATTGTAAGTACCATCATGGCACATGAATAATAAAGGGCCTGTAAAATATATGGTGTAATTGGAAATCTATATAACAGATATACAAGCAAAGTAAATAATACAAAGAAGCCGTGCACAAAAAGGGATGACACTGCTTTTACAACAGGTAATACGTTGATAGGGAATACAACTTTCTTAACAAGATAATTGTACTCATGTAGAACAACGGTGCCTGCTGAAAGTACCTCGCTGAAATAGAACCATGGAACGATACCAGCTGAAAGCCACAGTACAAATGGAGCGCTGATGCCAGCCTTTGTGCCCTGTGTTCCCTGATTAAGAGCCTTATCGAAAACAATCCAATATACCAGGATTGTAATGATTGGCTGAACGAAAGCCCAAATAACACCAAGTGTCGAGCCTGCAAACTTCTGCTTGAAATCGTTCTTAGCAAGTTTCTGTATTAATTTTTTGTTTGTTAAAATGTCTTTAATCATAATATTCCTAATTCATTTTTATGTGCTTATTCTGATTCTCGTAACCACTTAAGTCAAGAGTCCAATCTGATGAACCATCTTCCTTTTCTTCCACAAGAGTGAATCCCATGTCTCCGTAGAAGTTCTTAACCATTTTGTTTTTAGCTGTTGGAAGATAATGACCTCTAAGCTCCTTAACTCCACGAGCCTTAAGGCGTGCTACCAATTCGTCCATCATTGCAAATTCCATATCGCGCTTGAGTACACGACAACTCATAAGCCATAGATCGATGTCACATGCTTCGCCATCAACGTGTCCGATTGCGACAGTAACAACACCATTGTCACCAAACTTATCAATAAGCTTTCCGTAAAGTGTAACATAATTTGAATCAGCTGCTGTCTCCTCAATTTCTGTCTGAGTGAAACGCTTTGTTGTAAGGTTGAACTGATTTGACTTGTTTGTAAGCTGAGCAATACGAGCCATGTAAACTGGTGCAAAGCTATCTATTTCTGCCTGCATCTCTAATGAGTCAAGATACTGGCCATAATCAGTGAAGCTGCTCTGAAGCTTAGCTCTTGCAGCGTTCTCCTGATACATTTCATTTCTCTTTAAATCGTCTGCGGAAATGTTTGTTGCTTCAAAGAAGCCTGAACGGTCAATTGTCTGGATATAGTGAACCACATTATCAAGCTCTGGTGCGCATACACCCTTAAGCTGTTCTGTTACAATGTGGCGCTCTGCTGGATTGTCATCAACAAATACCAAGCTTTCGGGAAGGAGGGTAAGCTCTGATGCAATATCTGCAAAGTTTTTATCCTTTGGATCCCAGTTGGCCTTGATGGAAATGAAATCCTTTTCCTGGAACTCACTATCTGGATGGTTAATACCTGCAATAGCGTTTTCCATGTCATTTTTTGAATCTACATTTAATATTATACCAAGCTGCTGATGTGCCTTAAGGTAACGCTGGAACTCGGTATATGCCTGTCCTTCTGCTTCCTCTGGGCCAAGGACAATTCCATCTACTCCATCATCACCAATAACGCCACCCCAAAGAGTATTATCCAAATCAAGAACAAAGCCCTTTTTATTCTTTCCAAGAAGTGACTTGATAATGTTGGCCACATTGAAAGAAAGTGATGGGATTGCTGGAACGCACATAGCGTATTTGTACATGTACCAGTAGAATGGATCAGACCATTCCTTTAAACCGTAATCTGCTGAGATGTAATTGATATCGCAGATATAAAAATTCTCTGTAGACATAGCGTAGTCATACATGCGCTGATTTAAGCGTGTGATGAAGTTCATGGAACCACGGTAATCGTATGCATCTCTGTTGCCAAGAAGTCTAAATAAAGGCATTTCGAAATTGTTCTGGATGATTGGGCAATTATACTTTTCAGCAAGTGACTTCCAGATTGTTTCAAACTTTGTATATTGTGCATCCAAAAGCTCATCAACGGCTCCCCTATCCATTGCAAGGTTAGGATAGCTTGTGATGTTGCGATTGCTAGTACATACGTAAATAATGTCAGGTGCAAACTCTTCTAATTCAGGATTAGGAAATACAGCATCCTCGTAATACTTGTTGTATTCGCTCTCATAAAACTCAGGACGAATGCCATTATTGAGCAAAAACAATTCAAGCATAAGAATGATATTGGCAGTAGTACCTCCTCCTAGGACAGCTATCTTTTTATCTATAAACTTTGTGTCCGTAGCAAGGAGCTCTTTTTTTATTCTTTTTTTCTTTGATAGTAAATAGTCGCTATCAAATGGATACTCTAATTCCTTCATAAGCACCTCTTATAATTAATTATTAACAGCAGACATACCGCCATCAGAATAATATCTATAAATGCTAACATCATCATTTCTAAAAACTAGTTTTAATTTTGGGCTATTCTCCTGATAATCCGGATGATTCAATTTAGTAACAACCAAATAATCAACACCACTCATTTCCATAGCTGCCTCTGCCACTGCAGTGTCTTCGCTATAAAATTTTTCGTTGATGGAAAGCATAGCCTCAACCTGCTTTTCTGTAATGTCAGAATAATCATAGCCCTCTAAATAAACCTGACGTTCTGAAAAAGCACTGCAATAGAAATAAATGCTTCTGTAATCTAAGTCCTCTGTAAATCTATCAACAGCAACCATCGCATCCTCTGATGTATTGTCTCTAAGCCATAGGTACGCTTCCATGGTGCCTGCAGATACTAAATCCTGACGGTCTCCCGCCTCTGATTCATAAATTGCCTCTTGTTTGATATCATCGTAGCAAAAATATGCAATATCGATAATTAAAGAGGCTGTTCCAATGCCAAAGAAAAGATATGTGACATATGAAATCAAGGTCTTTTTGTTGTCTATGAGATATTTCATTGCACCGTAAAAAATGAATGCGGCATTTGTAATAACGAAATATCCCTGAGATAATCCTGGCACGCTAACTGAACAAAAAGCTATCACACCAATAATCACAGAGCCAATGGCAAACCAATCAAATATATCGCCAATAACTTTTTCTTTTATAAGTGTTTTAAATTTGCTGTATGCAAAAGCGGTAAATGCTAAAATGCATGGGCCAACAATACATACAACACAAAGAAGGATTGCAATAATCACCCAAGGAAAAGCCATATAATCAAGGCCGAGCTTTGAGAAAACCTGACCTACACGGCTGGCATCAAGTGTACCTGCTGGTGTAACCTCCATAGCCCTGTTGTTGGAGCCAGATGGATTTAAACCTACTGTAACTATCAAGTAAGTAAGAACAAAACCTAGTGATGCACAAAATACATAGAAGAATCTAGGCATGTGGATCTTTTTAACCAGGATTGACTCAATAATGAATACTGACCAGGAAATTGTCACAAGAACGATTCCTGTTGTTCCCTTGAAACCAGTGGCTGTAGCAGCTAAAAGATAGATGGCTATCATCACTCTGACAGAGAACTTGTCGTACCAAACCTCTACTAAAACATCTACCAAAAGAACTGTAATAGAAAGGGCAAGTCCCATGGCATTGCCGTTTCCAAACAAATGATTATTCAACCATGATGTAGGTAGCTTTGCTCCAACAACATTTACAGGAAGCAAGCAAATGCAAGACACTAGCATTCCTACATAGTAAGAATAATATCTAACGCCACGAATGCTTCTGTCACCGCGAAGTCTCTCGCCTACAATCATCATGGCAAGAGTAAGTGGCCACGCACAAATCAACGCATTGCCATTTATGTATAACCTAAATGCATCCATACCAAAGATGTGCTTGCACATGGCAAAAATAAGCTCATAAAAATAATGATAATAAAATGTTAGGCCAGAGATTCTAATATCTCCATTTGGGAAAGAGCGGCTCAAGGATACAATGTTTCCTGTATGAAAAAGGAAATCGTGGTAAACCTGAGTAGTCTGTCCTGATAAGGCACCTACATATTTAAGCTGGAAATTGATAGTAGAAACTATAAAAATAAATCCAAATATAATTATTCCAAGCCATTTAAAATGCTCGTAGGCATTGTAAACTGAAGGGCGTCCCTTTTTGAAATAACGGATAAAAGCTATCACAGAAAGGACTGGACCAGCTATGGCAATAAGGCCATTAACGCCGATTATTGACTCGATAAAATAAATAGTAGCAAGACAGATGAAGCCTAGAAAGAATCCAGATAAAAGTCTGGTGTATGCCTTTAATCGTCTAGGCAAGAGAAAGTCCACAAGGAGCATTCCTGGCACCTGTATCCAAAAAATAACATATAACCAAAATATTACTGTAATTGCAAAGCTAAAAGTCATTAACTCTCCTCTTTCTCATCTGGGGCAAGCTGTCCCAGTTTAAAGTGCTTGCGGCAGAGTGCCACATAGGAGTCGTTTGCTCCAAGCATAACCTGTGGACCTGAGCGTACAACTCCGCTTTCATTATATCTAGTGTTGCAGGTGGCTTTACGTCCACACCAGCACACTGTTTTAACCTCGTGAATAACATCAGCGATTGTGATAAGTCGTTCTGAGCCTGGGAAGAGCTTATTTCTAAAATCTGCTCTAAGGCCATAAGCAACAACAGGCACATCCATAAAATCAACTATGTCAGATAGAAAATCTACCTGTTCTGGGGTTGCGAACTGTACCTCATCAACAATGATGCAATCATATTTTTTGATTTCCTCCTCAGGCATTTTTATTAAATCCTCAAGGAAGACGCATTCGTTCTCCAAACCAATTCTAGAGCGAACAATTCTCTCGCCGAATCTGGTATCCATTTCTGGCTTAACCAAAAGCGCATTCTGACCAACTTCCTGATAGTTGAAATGAGTCATAAGGGCATTAGCTGTCTTTGAAGAACCCATAGCTCCATAATAATAGTACAATTTTGCCATACAAAAAACCCCTTTACATAAATTGACAGAAGACCAAGCTTAGCCTTCTGTCTGGTTATAAATATTTTAATAATTACTTGTATAAAAGTCAAAAAACTTTGTCCCATGCAAGAGTCTCTAATTCTGTGGCTCTGTGGATAATTCGAGCATTAGCCTTGCCATGGTTCTTAACAAAATACAATGCTAAATCTGCAGCATTCATATAATCCCATGCTCTATTGAGTGGTCTAGGAATATGATTAACAATTCCTTGGGAAACTGTGACCTTTCCTATTCCAAGGGCCTCACCTGCAATTTCCATAGACCTTTGTATATGACGAGCAACCTCTTTTATTTGCTCATCTGTCATGTCATAGTAGTAAATGATGAATTCGTCACCACCATATCTTGCAACGAAGATCTTGTCATCTTCAACGCTCTTTAAGATGTTTGCTAGCATCACCAAAAGCTCATCGCCCTTGGCGTGACCGTATGTGTCGTTAACTTCCTTGAAGAAATCGATATCCATCATTTCTACTGCAAGTGTCTTGCCCTGCTCATTTGCCAGCACAAAAAGCTCATCAATAACTGTATTAAGCTTGAGTCTGTTTGCGATTCCTGTAAGAGGATCTGTCTCTGCGGCAGCCGAAAGAAACAGATTCTTTGTGCGCTGCTGAGCAAGCTCTGAACGAAGACGAAGAGTGGTCAAAAATGAACGCTTATTATCAACTGTTTTGATAGTGTTATATCTATAGTAGTTGCTGTAGCTAGCCATGAGGCGTTCTTTATCGCCCAATGCTTCGTACATCTTAATCTTGTACTCCTCAAGGAATACTCTTAGGTTTATTAAATCGTCTTTTGATAAAACCTGTTCAGTCCTATCAAACATCTTTTGAAGTTCCTGATAATCTTTTTCTTCTGTGAGTATTTCAATAAGCTGCTTAGTCTCATCGAAATAAACAATATATTCCTGACAAGCATAGAATGACTCCAGACAAAGGGCCTTCATTTCCTGAGTCTTTGCTGTGTCATTTTTAAACTTGTAGTATACGTATCTGGCAATTCTAATATCAAAAAGATCATTTATCTCTGGGTATTTTGCAATTATCTTTTCCATCTCAGCAAGTGCCTGATCCGCGCTTTCCTCATCCTTAAGGATTACATATAGCTTCACAATAAAAGCGTAATCCCCTGCCATAAGGCTAAGCTTGAAATCTTCGTCATCTATGAAACTGCAACATTCAATGGAACGGTAATGATATTCTAGTGCTCTCTCGATAGCATCCATTTCCTCGCATAAAGAAGCGAAATTAGAACACGCCATAGCTTCAATGGCGTACAATCTGTGTGCCCTAGCGATTTCCATGGCATTTATGAAATACTCTTCACTAGTGATGAAATGACCTTTACTTCTGAAAATAATACCTAGCTCATTGTAGCATACGCATGTAAGCTGATATTCGTCTGTTTTGGCAAGGCCTTGAACACCTGCCGAAATGTAATATAAAGCTTGCGAATAGTCCTGATTTTGGCAACAGGCATCGCCAAGAGCACAGCTTGCATAATCCTTTAAATCCTCGTTTCCGCATTCCTGTGCTAAATCAAACAAATCGCAAGCAAAGCTAAGGTGTTTTTCGTTATCCACCTTGCGATACTTTTTTACGTTTTTGATAAGTTCCTGTACTTCCGGAGCTTGCTTACTCAACAATTCTTCCACTTATTCTTCCCCTCGGTCAAAATCCATTTTGCAGCCCTAAGCTGTGCAGGGGAATCCTTTCCCCTACTGGTAAAATCCGAATTTTACCCTGTTGGGGCGTATTATAACATGATTCTTAGACTGTGACTACAATTAATTGTGCGTAAAGTTTAATTTTGCAAATAAAGTGCCGCTGTAAGATGTCCCTCATCTGCAAAAACAAAAACTACTATATTTGAATCGTATGTATTCACAAATTTAAGATCTAATGAGCCCCATGAAATTGTGGCATCCCAGCCCTCTGGCAGATAGTAAACTGGAAGAGAATGAGGATGTCTTTCAGTTGCTTTAATTCCTGCAGTCTTCATAGCTGCATATATGGTTGAAGAAACCTGGCAAACGCCTCCGCCGATTCCTGTTGCATGTTGTTTATTAATGAACACTGGCGCCTCAACAAAACCATTTGCTGATGTACGCTTACCAATTGAATTTGATGCTGAGAAAGTTGCACCTGGTGCCACCACTGTACCATCTACCTTTTCTGCGGCCACCTCAATATTATGGCCTCTAGCTGCATTTGAATCGTACTCAGTAGTGTAGGCTCCAAGCAAAGTGTAGCTCTGTGGCATATCTGTTGCCAAAGCCCCTACAGAAGGTGTTCCATCGCGTCCCTCTGCCTTTCCTGACAATACATAATGAACAACGTATGCTGGCATGTTATTTCCAAACACTGCCGCAAGATCAGGATTCTTGATCATGTAGTCGGTAGCATTGAATGTGCCGCTGGCATTTCGTCCCTCGTACACACCGTATTTGATGTAATGCTCAAGATAATATATGTAACTACCATCTGCCTTTGCCGCCACATCCGGGTTCATAGCTGCGTAGTAATCAGCATTTAAAACCTGCGAATAAATCTGGTATTCTTCCTGGGTAGCTGCCTTTGCATCGATATGTGGCATAAGCACAACAGCAAAAGCTAAAACAAAAAGTGACAAGATGGCTTTATTAATCTTTAAATTCATCCTCGTTCCTCCCAAACTAAGTTGTCTGAAAATTATCTTAGTAACGCCATTTTATCACTTTTCTTAGACAAATAAAACACCTCGGCCATTTTTTAGCCGAGGTGTTAATAAAAACTTATTTATTCTTTCTTGTTTCCTGATCAAGCTCCTTCTGCTTGCGAAGTGCCCAAGCACGAAGTCCCTTTTTCTTCTTTGTATCCTGAGTAGCATTGCCACCGCGGATGCCCTTTACCTTTGTGATGTAAAGACCAGAAACTGTAGCCTTAACTTCCTTCTTTACAGGAACCTCATCAAAGATTTCTGCATCGCAGATAAGAGTCATCATCTGTGGGCCAACCTTAGCCTTAACAACTGGAATCTTTGAATTCTTAGCATACCATGGTGTAGCAGCAACAACTGCCTCTGGAAGACCAGCTTCCTTAAGCTTCATGCGCTTCTTATCAATAATAAGCATTGAAACCTGCTGTGCAACTGCATCCATCTGATCCTGCTGCTCTGCACGCTTATCCTGTGCCTTCTTACCAAGAAAATATAATACAACGATTGCGGCAACCATAACGACCGCAATAACGATGAGTACAATAGTCACTGTGCTCATAAAAACATCCTCCTAATCTCCGGCTCCCCTGAGCCACAACTAGAAGCTATTTTACCATGCACTCCCCTCAAAATCAATATCTCCCGCCCATCTTACCTGCCCTTTTCCATCTATTCGCACTGGCCCAGCCCGCCCTCCCCTACAGGCCCGACCACCAGGTCCCTCCAAGGGACGATTTCGCGAATATTATAGTTTTTCTTGGTACAAAAGGAGAACACACTGTGAGTGTCTTGTTGCGGGATGAACTTTTTCTGAATCTGTATAGGCTAGGACGGACACTTTTATATTATAATATGGATTTCCAAAGCTATGGTACCTTGGGTTCATATTACATTCGCTAAATAGAACTAAAAAAGAGATATTTGTATGTATGAGCACCGTGGCACATTCAACGTCGTGTTTCAAGTGACCACTGCTGCCGCCGTCCTAGCGGCAGCTGCTCATCCATATCAAATATCTCTTTTTGTTCTACTAAGCTCATTCCAAAATCACCCAAAGGTATCCATAGTTTTTGAAATCCATATCATAATCAAGAACTGTGTGTCCGTCCATAGACATACAGATTCAGAAAATGTACAGACCTGCAAAAGACACCACAAATTAGTGTGTTCTCCTTGTACCTTAGAAAAACATAATATTCATGCGATGTCCCTTGGAGGGGCAGGGTGGTTGGGTCTGTAGGGGAGGGCTGGCTGGGCCAATTTACCTTGAAGAAGGGCAGGTAGATGGGCCAGTTAAAGTCCTTGGTTGCCGCATGGTTTATAGGTGC
This sequence comes from Pseudobutyrivibrio ruminis HUN009, assembly GCF_000703005.1. Classification (NCBI taxonomy): domain Bacteria; kingdom Bacillati; phylum Bacillota; class Clostridia; order Lachnospirales; family Lachnospiraceae; genus Pseudobutyrivibrio; species Pseudobutyrivibrio ruminis. The sequence continues at coordinate 442,866 of NZ_JNLH01000001.1, forward strand.
CAGATATCGGCGTTGTACTGGGCGATGGTGCGGTCGCTTGAGAAGAAGCCTGCGTTTGCGATGTTTTTAACCATCTTGCGGCCCCATGTGAGGCGGTCTTCGTAGTCGGCAAAGGCTTTCTCTTTGGTCTGGCAGTAGTCTTTGAAGTCAGGGAAGGTCATAAACCAATCCTTGTTGAGGAGTTCGTTGTAGAGACGCTCCAGGTTCTCCTTCTGGCCTACTGCAAGAAGCTCGTCTGATACGATGAAGTCTACGCACTTCTTGAGGTTTGCATCCTTTTCGTAGTAGTCGCGTGAGCAGTAGCTTGCATCGGCGTAGCGCTTGATTACTGTGTCTGAATCGTCACCGAAGATGTAGATGTTGTCGTCACCTACAAATTCGTGCATTTCTACGTTAGCGCCGTCCATTGTTCCAATTGCCACGGCTCCATTGAGCATGAACTTCATGTTTGAAGTACCAGATGCTTCTTTTGATGCAAGGGAAATCTGCTCATGGATATCGCAGGCTGGGATAAGCTTTTCTGCAAGTGTTACGTTGTAGTTTTCAACCATAACAACCTTGAGATATGGGCTTACCTCTGGATCCTTTGCAATGATTTCTGATAAGCAGAGGATAAGATGAATGATATCCTTTGCGATAACGTAAGCAGGTGCAGCCTTTGCGCCAAAGATAACTGTGATTGGACGAGCTGGCTTTTTGCCTTCTTTGATTTCAAAGTATTTGTTGATTACGTAGAGGGCATTCATCTGCTGACGCTTGTACTCATGAAGTCTCTTAATCTGAATGTCGTATACGCTGTTGTCGTCGATTTCGATGCCTTGTGTTTTTGCAAGGTAGTTCTTGAGAACAGTCTTGCGTGTGTTTTTAACATCAAGGAAACGCTGAACAACTGCATCGTCATTCATGTACTGCTCAAGCTTCTTAAGCTCTGTAGCATCCTTCTTGAAGCCAGGACCAATAAGCTCTTCGATAAGCTTAGAAAGCTCTGGGTTGCAATATAGTAACCAACGACGGAATGTGATTCCGTTTGTCTTGTTGTTGAACTTTTCAGGATAGAGCTCATAAAATTTATGAAGCTCTGTCTCCTTTAATATTTCTGTATGAAGGGCAGCAACACCGTTGATTGATATGCCATAGTGGATGTCCATGTGTGCCATGTGTACAAGACCATCCTTGATAATGGCAACATCAGGGTCTGCAACCTTCTTTGCAATGCGGTTGTGAAGCTCGCGAATGATAGGCATGAGCTGTGGAACAGCCTTCATCATAAAGTGGATAGGCCACTTTTCAAGGGCTTCTGCGAGGATTGTGTGGTTTGTGTAAGCTGTGCACTTTGAAACCACATCAATTGCCTCGTCCATTGTAAGCCCACGAATCTGAAGGAGTCGAATGAGTTCCGGTATAACCATTGATGGATGTGTATCGTTAATCTGAATTACAGCATAATCTGCTAAATCATAAAGGTTTGAGCCCTTTTCTACAGCTTCATCAAGGATGAGCTGAGCTGCATTTGAAACCATGAAATACTGCTGATAAACACGGAGTAATCTACCATTGTCATCAGAATCATCTGGGTATAAGAACAATGTAAGATTCTTTGTGAACTCGCTCTTATCGAAATTAATTCCATCTTTAATAATTGATTCATCTACTGTATCTACGTCGAAAAGATGAAGCTTTGTTGTAACAGAATCATAACCTGTTACATCTATATCATACATGCGAGATGTTACATTGAAGCCACCAAAATCAACCTGATATGTGCGCTCTGTTTTTGTCATCCAGCTGTGCTCTGACATCCATGGGTTTGGTTCCTCGTTCTGCAAATTGTTTTTGAAGACCTGCTTAAAAAGTCCCATGTGATATGCCAATCCAACACCATCACCATTAAGACCAAGTGTTGCAATTGAATCAAGGAAGCAAGCTGCAAGACGACCAAGTCCACCATTTCCAAGTGAAGGCTCAACCTCGATTTCCTCTATTTCTGCAAGAGACTTTCCACAAGCCTCAAGCTCAGCCTTAACCTCATCATATATTCCAAGATTGATAAGGTTATTTGAAAGGAGCTTACCAATCAAAAACTCAGCGCTGATGTAATAAAGCTTTTTCTTGCCACCAGCAATCTCCTTACTTTTAGCCTTATCTTTTACATACTCAAGTAAGCCAACATAAATCTCTTCATTTGTGCACTGATCCATGTGGCGACCAAATCGAATCTTAATATACTCATTTGCAGTCATAATTACCCTCCTAAACTATAGTCCGCCTTTAACCGGCTCAATATATTTTCATCATTACAATTAGTATTATAATGCGCCTACCATTTCAAAAACTTGCACAAACCCGCTATAAAGTGATACTATTCTATCATTATAGGAGATAGACACATGATTAATATTAACGATTATCAGTCCATACATGAGGTTACTAGCCACTTTGACTACAACATTCCATACAACACATATCCTTGTACTATTCCGCTGGATTTTGATTCGGTGCCACTGCACTGGCATGAGGATGCCGAATTTATCTATATAAAAAAGGGGGCTGGAATCATTATCATCGACGGAAATGAGAACACTGTAGCTGCCGGGGATATTGCCTTTATACTGCCAGGCAAGGTCCACGGTATTTATCAGCTTTCGGATAATTCTATGGAATACGAAAATATCATTTTTGATTCAAAGATGTTCGCCTCTAACTTAGACGAATTCTATGACAGATTTCTCAAGCCATTTTTCGAGAACACCGTGGATATTCCCCAAGTTTTTAGGCCTGGTGTCACCGGATATGAAAGTATAAAGAAATATCTGGATAGCAACGACAACATCTCCAGCCACAGAGAAGGGGCATGGGGCCTTGCCATCAAAGGCAATCTCTATCTGCTTCTTTTTAATTTAGTAACGCTTTATGAAGATAAGATTGATACAAAGAATAAGAAGAAAATCGACAAGCTAAAGCCTGTCATCAAATATGTAGAATTGAATTATGGTAATCAAATCACCGTTGCTGAAATGGCAGATTTAGCAGGATTTTCCGAGTCCCATTTTATGCGATTTTTCAAGGAAGCCTTCGGCGTAAGCTTCATCACATATCTAAACGACTACAGACTTTCCATGGCCTCCCGCTTGCTTTTAGAATCAGAGGAGACAATCCTTACCATATCCCAGCAGGTGGGCTTTGAAAACCTCTCCCACTTCAACCGTCAGTTCAAACGCAAATACAATAAAACTCCCAGAGAATACAAAAAAGCATAGCAGCCTAAACTGCTATGCTTTATCTTTTCATTTCTAATTAATACCAACCGTAGGAATCGTAAGCTTCATCCTCGTAGTAATAATCGTCATAATCGTAATAGTCATCATAATAATCATCATAATAGTAGCTATCATCGTAGTAGCTATCATATCCGTACAATCCAAGAACCAACGAATAGATAGCTTCATCATCGCCAGACTTTAATGTCTCGCTGATTGTCTTGAGAACTTCTACGTATTCGCTTGGCACCTTTGCTGCCTCAAGGTTGCTAACTGTTGATGACAAATCAACGATTTTGAGAAGATCAATCATCTCTTCTCCATCCATGTTTTCAAGGTCGTAAACTGTTCCGGCCTTTGCCATATCTGGCACATCTTCCATTGAATATGAAAGATTTACCTGAAGAAGTGAATCGTTGTCTGCCATGACGTTCATGTCGATTTTACCAGTAGTGCCTTCTGTCTGAACAACGAAATCGTACTGAGCAAGTGCAAGGAATTGCATGTCATCCTCATAGATTGACTCTGTCATTCCTTCTCCAAGTGTAACAAGGAACTCTGCGTTAACACCACGTGTTTTGCTGTATGTCTTCTGGTCGAAGTTCTTAACCTCAACTGTAAAGTACTCTTCGTCATCTAATGCAACAGTGTATGTACCGTTTAAGAACTCATCCTGTGATGTGCCCTTACCATCAATTGTAAGTGCCTCGCCTTCAGTATTAACAATCTTTAGCTTAAGACCTGAATCAGCGCCATCTTCTGGCATGTATAATGTAAATACTTCGCCTTCAGCATCATCGTCATATGAGATACCCTTGATGTTGAATGCGCTATCAAGATAAACATAGAGAACACCAACATCCTTGTTCTTCTTTGGATTCTTTTCAATCTTCTCTAATGTCTTTTTGGCATCCTTCTTTGCTGAAGAAACATCTGAAGTGATGTCATCCCAGTACTCCTCTGCATCTGCATACTCAGATTCCTCATCTGACTGAATCTCTGCCTCAAGGAATGGCATAAGCATTTCCTTAAGATCATCATCTTCCTCGAATGCTTCTGCTAAATCATATGTAAGCTGAGCATCTGTCTTTGCGTCGATTGTAATAGCAAGCTCTGTGTATGTAGCCTTTACTCCGCTAGCCTTGATTTCCTTTTTGTCCTTTGTGATATCTGCGCCTGCAAGATCCTTCTTGATGATGCTTGCGTAGTTATCAGCTGTTGTGCTCATCTGAGCAGGTGTTGGATATGTCTCTGCGTATGTTGAAAGCTGTGTTGTGTAATCAGCGATTGCCTTAACAATTTCCTGCTTGTCAAAATCTGAGCCAGCAATGAATGATGCATCAGAAACGATTTCTGGGGCTGAGACGTAAGCCTCGCCTGCATTAGCATCAATAAGTGCCTGGAATGTAGTGATGTGTGTTCCATTGATGCTTGCATCTACATCAAGTCCTAATGACTTATCCTGAACATCCATAGCGATTGTTGCACCTGCACTATTAAACCAAGAAATATCAGCTGCAGTCATGCCCATTTCGTCAGCCAAAAGGCTCTTGATTTTGTCGCCAAGTGTAAAATCTACTGAAAGAGTCATATCACCATTTAAATCAGCGTATGATTCCTGGATGGAATTGTAGCTAACTTCATATTCCTCAACAAGGCTACCTGACTGATTGTCGATTGCTTTAGAAAGCATCTTTGCAGGGTTGTTGATGAATTTATATGCGAAGAATCCGCCTACTGCAAGAAGTGCAATTACAACCACTACAACAATAGCAATGATAATTCCTTTCTTGCCCTTTTTAGGAGCTGGAGCTTCCTCAGCAGGTGGAATTGGTGACCACTGTGGAGTAGGCTGCTCTACTGGAGCCTCTTCTGCTACTGGCTGCTCCTCAGCCTGGTCAGAAATCACTTCATCTACTGTAAGAACTTTTTCTTCTGTATTATCTTCTACTGGAGCCTCTTCGATTACTGGAGCTTCCCCTGTCTCAGATACCTCTTCTACAGGTTCTTCAGCCTGAGCCTCTTCTACTTGTGGCTCCTCTACCTCTGAAGCAGCCTCTACAACTGGCTCCTCTACAGGGGCTTCCTGTGGTGCTGGAGCTGCAGGCTGCTTAGCTGGAGTCCCACACTTTGGACAGAACTTTGCAGTTGCGCTAAGTTCAAATCCACATTTAGTACAAAACATAAATCTTCCTCCCTCTCACTTTGAGTGTCGCTTAATGGTATTAATTATATACCATAAAATTAAAAAAGCAATACCATAAATTAATAAACTTTTTAAATAATATAAATCATGGATGCTATATAAATAGTGGAATGTTGGGCAAAATCGCTGTAACATACGACCTTCTTTGAAGTCGATGAATACAGGGGAAAGTATTGCCGATGCCATGATAAGAATCGGTGTAACGATTCCAAGTCCCTTAATGCTGTGAATGATTTCTCTGATAAAAATAGCCACCACGATGACTACAAAATCATATGCAGCAATAGTCGCAATCTCTCTTCCCAAGGATGTGAACACACCTCCCCAGTACATGCCAACAAGTACCATTATTGTCGGAATAAAAATTATAACTAGATAGTAAAGCAAATCTCTGAGTATAAAGACCCTTGTCTTCCACCAGATAAACAAGCCATTTGCCTCATCCTCAAGATAATACATGGATGCAGCTATTCCACAAAGGAGAAGCCACAGCGCTAGGATTCCTCTTAGCGGCATCATCAGATAATTAGTATCTTCAGATGAATTGTCTGTGCCATCAACATAGCCCATCTCAAAGAGATTGCCATTAATCTCGTAATTATCATATGTTTCGATGATGTGGTTCAACTGATCCTCAGTTGGATTGTCATCGTACACATTTTTTGAAATGTAGTAAATAGCCATTTGTCTGGCAATCATAGGATAAACTCTGCTGGCGAGTACCTCCCTGCCAAGCATGTGTGTAAGACCACTTTCACGGATAACAATTTCTATCTTTGTTTTGGTCTTGCCCTTTGTAGCCATGTTATCCACAAGGGTATCCAAATCTTCTGGCACAATCCACCCTTCGGTGAGCTGCTGTGACTCCACATCCTTCACCACTGCATCTGCATCGTCATAAAACTTAAATAGCAGACTACCTGGATTGGATTCCAGATTCTCTTTCAGCCATTTGGAGCAGCTGTCATCACCTGGGATGTAGACGCCAATTGTCATGAGTCCCGATGGTGCAGCGCTCATAGCATTCAGCATAAGCACCATCAATGGAACTACCAAAAGCATGGCTATGTAACTTTTCTTTTTTAATAACCTTTTTAATAGTAGTAAGTATTTCATCCTTATTTCATCTTCTGTCTTCTTACAACCATTGCAATTCCAAGGAATGCCACGGTGTAAGCGCACATAATCCAAAAGTATAATCCTGTCTCATCGTCGGTAATCACACCGCCCATGTATGAAAATGCTACACCGGACGGAATGAACTCGCCAATTTTTTGAACGATTGCAGGGAAGAATGTCTTTGGATAGAAATATCCAGACACATATCCCATTCCAATGTAAAGCATAAATGCCACCAGAATTTTGTTGATGACACCTACCAGAATCTCAAAAATCATAAATCCTAATGCAGCAAACATGATGGATACTGGAAGCAATTTGCCTGCAATTTCTCCTAATGTCTTCATCAGATTTACATCTATCTCCACAGAATCCAGCACGCCAAAATGAATAGCAGCTGCCATCAATCCAAATATCACAGCCATGCAAATGATGTTGATGGTCAAAAATGGGATATACTCACCAAGCACCTGGGCCACAGCACCGATGCCCTTTGATTTCATGAACCGAATTCTTCCATCCTTTTGGCCAAGGAAAAATGAGATGGCACAGAATGAAAGCAGAAGCATGAAAAACAAAAGTATTCCAAGGAAATAATAGGCTGGTGTGGATAGACCATCTGAGAGGCCAAGCTCTGTGATTTCTGCCACATTGGTTCTGACGATTAGTGCCGAAATATATCGCATAAACAAATCGTTTATTTTCTCGGAGCGATAGTTTTTATCGAAGCCCTCTTCCTTCATCAGCTGCCTGAGGGTAAGGATACCTGTCTCGGAATAAATGATGATGTGGGTTGCAATAGATGAAATCTCATCCATCATCACATTTGAAATGCCCTTTTGACCTGATGTAGCATAGTATTTTAGCTTTGCATCATTTGTCATTGCATCAAGGGCATTGCTGAACTCCTCCGTAATTACGATATAGGCAGAAATATCAGCGTTTCTTAAAGCCTGCTTGGCAGCCTCTTCATCATCGTACTCTACCAGCTCAATCATGTATCGGCTCTCATCAAGGGTGCCTACCATGTAGATTCCAAGGCTTATCATTTCATCATCAGTGTCACCAACAACACCTAGCTTGTAGCGCTGCTGCTCTGATGCGTATGTGTCGCTATAAATGAGAGCATAACCTGCCACAGACAGCAAAAAAGCCACCACTAAAATCATTGCGAGTATTCCGGGTAGCAGTTTAAATATTCGTTTATATTGAATTAGCAAATAATCTTTAAACTTTACCATAACTCTATAATCTTCCTATCAAATGAGGAATGTCCCCGTCGTACTTGTAAGGCACAAGCTTGCCTTCCTTAAGGATGAAGCATTTGTCGCAAAGCTCTATCTCCTGCACCTCGTGTGTTGCAATAATCAAAGAACCTCCCTGGCGTTTGAACTGCTCAAAGTATGTGTAGATTCTCTCCTTGCACACCAAATCAAGAGCCGCTGTTGGCTCATCCAAAAGCATAAGCTTTGGGTTTGAATTGATAGCACAACCGATAGTGAGACGCTTCTTCATGCCGCCTGACATTTGATTTACAGGAACCTTGATGAACTGGTCGATTCCAAGCATCGCAAGAAAGCCGTCCTGAAGCTCCTTCTTCAATTTGTCAGGTTTGTACCACATGCGCAGATTGTCCCAGGCAGTAAGCTCTGTAATCAGAGGTGTCTCCTGTGGAACGTATGCCACAAGCTCATTTCTTAATTTTGTATTTTTCAGCAAATCCTTGCCATCGATATTGAAAAAGCCAGAATTAGGCTTTTGAAGTCCCGCTAGAATTGTAAGAAGTGTAGATTTTCCACTACCATTCTCCCCGAGGATTCCCACAATCTCGCCAGGCTCTACCGTAAAGTCGATACCTGTCAAGACTGTGTGTTTCCCATATTTCTTTTTAACATTTTTTATTTCAATCATTACTCAAATAGCCCCTTGTAATTGTAGGTTGTGTAAAAATCAAGCTCTACATTAATGTATTCCTCGTAGTTGTCCTTTGTCAGTTCATCTGTTCCAGAATACATCCAACCTAAAATCTGCGAATTAATCCAATCACCATGATGACACTCATCACTGTAATTGTCCAGATTTGTTGTAACATCAAACTCATTGTTGAATGAGTACAGATGGATATTATCGCACTCAAGCATAAGCTCGATTGCATATTTCTCCGCTGCTATCCATCTTTGAACTGTTCCAAGCTCATTTTGTGAGCCCCACCATGCGATGGAGTATGGTGTGAAATAATAGTAAAACTGAATGTCAGGATTGTCCTTTGCAAGCTGAACAACATTCTGTGTGATGTTTTCCTCAACCTGCTGCTTTACCTCATCAACAAATGGCTCTCTAGAGGTTGGCTCCGCAAATTCGGTTCTATCTCCCAAAACTACATCAGCTCCAAACTCCGCTGTGTCCATCCAGTTGGCATAATCATCGAAGCTAGTGATGCCGGCTTCCTTTCCGGCTGCTGCATCTGCAAGCATTGGGATTGCGATGTCGAATAATACTTCTTTATTGAAGAAATAGTTTACGTCATTGAAGATGTTATCGTCGTAAAGATAATCTGGATAATCTCCCAAATCATCACGAATTCTATTTGCATCATCCATGATGTAGGAATAATCCAGAGGACGAATTACAAGCTTAAGGTCTGGATTCACTTCAATGGCATTTGCAATATTGTCGTTAAGCTCCTTGTAAGTGCCACCAGCAAATGTGGTCTTAATTGAATTTACTCCAAACAATTCATCAACTTCGCTAGTCTTGTAATTTTCCGCCATAGATGTGCCTATCACCATAGCATCATAATCGAAGTGCTTGATAATTCCATCGTTTTGGCTTCGTTCATTATTCAATTCGTAATAAAGGCCTGAAAGTGGTCCGTGATAATGGAAGTATGGATCTACCACAATAATCACACTGGCAAATCCCACCAACAGTATCATCAACACCGCAAGCATAGCGGCCATCCATCTTTTACTACTTTTAAACATATATAATCCTAAAAATTAAAATATAAAAATGTGCTGATTCCGCTAAGTGAGAAGATACTGAGGGCAATCAAAAATGCTGTCCAAAGCATAGTGCTTATCTTTAGCTGGAACACCTGCATCTTTTGTTTTGAATTCTTTGCTCCAAGCACAATGAACAGTGCAAGGAAATAATAGATTCCAACATATATAAATGGAAGTGAATTTGTAAGCGCTGTTCCATCCAGGAAGTATTTCAACACTGGTGTCTGGAATGCGCTAAGGATGTTCACATCGATGTTGGTGAAATCTACATATAAAATCTGCTTTATAAACTCGATTGCATCGCCGATTGTATCTGCTCTGAAAAAGATAAGTGACATAGCAAAGAATACCTGTGTCAGCATCCATCCAAGGGCAGGGTGCATTTCATCGAAGGTCTTTTTGTTCATGCGAGTGATGATAACAAAGATACCGTTTAGCACAGACCAAACTACAAAGGTCCACTGGGCACCATGCCAGAATCCACTGAGCAAGAATACTATGAAAAGATTGAAGCATGTTCTTACATTTCCACGGCGATTTCCACCGAGAGGGATGTACACGTATTTGGTAAAGAATCTGCCAAGTGTGACATGCCAATGATTCCAAAAGCTTGCAATGTTGAGCGTCTTGTATGGGCTATCAAAGTTTACCGGCAAATCTATATTGAGCATCTTTGCAAGACCTGTTGCCATGTCGCAATATCCGCTGAAATCAAAGTACAGCTGGAAGTAATATGCAATCATCACAAGGATTGCGTTGGTAGCTTTCAGATCTGCCACCTGAGTGTAGCCCCAGTTTACAGCAACGCCAAACACATCTGCTATTAATATCTTTTTACCAAGGCCCATGGCAAACATGTAGAAGCCCTTTGCCATGTTGTCCCAATCCACAGTCTTTTTACTTGGATTTAATAGCTGAGGAATCATCTCATCATGGGTAACGATTGGGCCGGCAACCAGCTGTGGGAAGAAGGTGACGTAGCAAGCATATGTAAGGAAATCGTACTTAGGCACCTGTCCTCTGTAAGTATCCACGATAAATGAAATCTGCTGGAATGTGAAAAAGCTGATTCCAAGAGGAAGAGCAATATTCATAAATGGCCAGTCGGTTTTAAATATCGTATTTACGTTATCGATGAAGAAATCCATGTACTTGAAATAAAAGATTATCCCAAGGTTCACTGCCACACCGAGTATCATAACCGGCTTGCAGGATTTCAAATATCCAACACTATCTATAGTAACTGAATCCAACTCTGAATTCATTGTAGTCGCTTCAAGTATGGCACCGTTTTGCAATCTCTTCATCCACAGGTAAAACAGATAATTTACGATTACGCTGGAAATGATAATTAGCAGGTAACCCGGATTGAAATATCCATAGAACCACAGGGACATTCCAAGCAGAAAAACAAGACCAAGCTTGTATCGCTTAGTCTTATTAAGTAAAAAATATCCTAGTATGCAAATTGGTAAAAAAACAAAAATAAAAATATAAGAATTAAATAACATCTACTTCTAACTCCGCAAGTAACGGATACAAGCGCCCTAGTTTTTTGATGTAGGTTACGGATACAAGCCTTGGTATTGCTTCGTTCCGAGATTGGTCACTTCAGCAACACCAAGAGCTTGTCTCCTACCTACATTCTTGACACTGAGAGCTTGTTAACTACCTGCTCATCTAAATATTATATTTTTTATTAACCACGGTTAGTGGAGAGCCTGGGCGATATCTGCAATGAGGTCTTCGCTGTCCTCGAGGCCGCAAGATACGCGGATAAGGCCTGCTGGGATGCCAGCTGCCTCAAGCTGCTCATCTGTCATCTGACGATGTGTAGATGTAGCTGGGTTTAAGCAGCAGCTTCTAGCATCAGCAACGTGTGTCTCGATAGCGATGAGCTTGAGCTTCTTCATGAATGATTCTGCTGCAGCTCTGCCTCCGTTGAGCTCGAATGAAACTACACCACATCCTCCGTTTGGAAGATACTTCTGAGCCATCTCGTAGTACTCATCTCCCTCAAGGTTTGGATAAGTAACCTTCTTTACCTCTGGGCAAGACTGAAGGAATTTTGCAACGGCAAGTCCGTTTTCAGCATGGCGAGGCATACGAACGTGAAGCGACTCCAATCCAAGGTTGAGGATGAATGCATTCTGTGGAGACTGGATGCTTCCAAGGTCACGCATAATCTGTGCTGTAGCCTTTGTGATGAAAGCTCCCTCTTTACCAAACTTCTCTGCGTATGTGATTCCGTGGTAGCTGTCATCTGGAGTGCAAAGTCCTGGGAACTTATCAGCATAAGCCATCCAATCAAACTTTCCTGAATCTACGATACATCCACCAACGCCTGCGCCGTGGCCATCCATATATTTTGTAGTTGAGTGTGTAACGATATCTGCGCCCCACTCGATTGGACGGCAGTTTACTGGTGTTGGGAATGTGTTATCAACAATAAGTGGTACGCCATGAGCGTGTGCCACCTTTGCAAATTTTTCTATATCTAAAACTGTAAGGGCTGGGTTTGCGATGGTCTCGCCAAACATTGCGCGTGTGTTATCCTGGAATGCTGCATTCAACTCTTCCTCTGATGCATTTGGTGAAACGAATGTAACATCAACACCCATCTTCTTCATTGTAACAGCGATAAGGTTGAATGTTCCACCATAGATTGATGAAGATGCAACGATATGACTGCCGCACTCGCATACGTTGAATAATGCGTAGAAATTGGCTGCCTGTCCGCTGGATGTAAGCATTGCAGCTGTACCACCTTCAAGTGCTGCGATTTTTGCAGCCACGTAGTCGTTTGTAGGATTCTGAAGTCTTGTATAGAAATAGCCTGATGCCTCAAGGTCAAAAAGCTTTCCCATATCCTCACTAGTGTCATACTTGAAAGTTGTAGATTGTACAATTGGAATCTGTCTTGGCTCACCATTTCCTGGTGTATAACCTGCCTGCACACATCTAGTTCCAATTCCCTGCTTATTCATGTCTTGCCCTCCTGAAATACTAAAAATAGGTGTGTAGTGAAATAATTATAATCACTACACACCCATAAACTTTACCATATTAAAGCGGCATTTTAAATATTAATTCTATCTAATTATTTCATCATAACGGGCTGAAACCTTGGACCAGTCAAGCACTTCCCAAAATGCTTTGATGTAATCTGGACGCAGATTCTTATACTTAAGATAGTAAGCATGCTCCCAAACATCAAGAGCAAGTATAGGCGTCCAGCCTTTGCCCTCTGATAATGGATTGTCCTGATTCAAAGAGTTTGATGCATGAAGCTCTCCTGCAGAATCAACTGAAAGGAAAGCCCAACCTGAACCAAACTGAGCTGCTGCAAGCTTCGACAGTTCGTCTTTGCATGCTTCAACACTTCCAAATGCTTTATTAATTGCATCAGCAAGCTTACCTGCTGGCTCCTTTACAGCATTAGGAGAAAACATTTCAAAATAAAGATTATGATTATAATATCCACCACCTTGATTTCTGATACCTTTGCGCAAAGTCTCATCGGAAATCTTATCTAAGTTTGCAAGAACTTCTGCTGCTGGCTTGTCCGCCACACCAGCTTTAGCTGCAAGATCATTGAAATTGTTTGTATAGGTTGCATGATGCTTGCCATGATGAGTCTCAATTGTGAGCTTATCAATATATGGCTCCAAAGCATCTGTTGCATAAGGCAATTTGATTTGTTCGTACATGTGTATTCTCCTTTCGTTTTCAGCTGGTCTCCGCCAGTTCCTTTGGATTTGTATACACATTTTAACATATTGCCTACGCAATTATAATCAAATCTATGTAAAAAGTTTCTATAGTTTAGCTTGCTTTAGGCTCGCCATATTCTCTGACCATCGAATTAAAAACTACAACCCATTGCTTACCAAATTTATGAACATCAATACCTTCTATTAATTTTCCATATATTATAGCTCGTCTAAGAGTACTTTCGTTGAGCCCCCACATTTCTGTAGCCTCTCGCATAGACATTAAACCATCAAATGGAGAATCTATCTTCTTACCATTATCCCATAATTCATCACAGGACAAATCTAAATCATCATTCCAGATAATTCCATATCCACCAACATCAACTGATACTGATTCAAATAAAGAACTATCCTCCATTAGTTGGTTAAAAGCTGGTATTGTCTCTGCTAAATCTTTAATACTATATTCCTTTGTCTGACCTTCAACAAAATGAACTTGTAATTTATAATCAGGCATCGCCTTTACATCTTTTATCTTATGAAACATATTTACCTCCTATTCAAGTGGTGGCAATTCACCTTCTAATAATTCATATGTTCTAAGATCAATAGCTGCAATATCTTCACCATATATGGCATGAAGATGGGGTGGATTGTGTTCACTAGAACGAAAATACATTCTTATCACAATACCATTAAATCTTGAAATAACTGGCATAACATTACTCCTCAATAGAATAATATCACGTTATCGTGATGTGAGCAAGAAAATAGTTCCATAATCCGCTCCAAAAGTATTGAATTAATCATATTCAAAGATTTAATACCTGAAATGCTATATTTCCAACACATTTTGGGCTTCAAAAGTATTAAATCAAGATATTTTTTCATTTTAATACGCAACCCCTCCATTTTAATCGTCATTTTTAACAGCATGATAATTATCATAGTATTAAAAATCAAAATCATTTGATTTCACTACTTTTAAAGCTCTAATTCCATCAAAAATCACTGATTTCACGTATTAAAAAATGAAATCTCCTCATTTCAATACTTTTCATTTTTCGCCAAGTATTATTATTAAACATCCCGCCAATTCAATACTTCACACTCCAGCCCTCCACAAACAAACAGCCCTCGCCAAACACAGCGCTCACTCAGCCTTACATTAACCCTGTAGCTTTGCCACAGCCCCAGTTTTTAAGCCTGCTTGACTAACATTTATCTGCCAAAAGTAAAGAAAACATCCTTCCTTGTATCAAATAAGACACAAAGAAGGATGTTTTTATTTTAGTAATCTAGGCTATTTTAATAGTTATCAGCTAAGTTATCAAATCCCATCACCGACTTCTACAGTGGTTTACTCTTCTGAAGGTACATCAACTCCCTCAAACTCTGTAACGTATTCATAATTATTAGCATCATTTGATATACCTACTGTTACATCGATAGTATCACCATTATCCACTATATTTAGGCCTATATCATATACTGTAGATGTTGTTCCCAAAGCATCTATATAAGTTGTTCCCGTGTGCGTTCCAGTAGCTTCCTCACTACCCATGGTATTAACTATTGTCTCAGTAAACTCATATGCACCAGTACCCTCTCTATTAGTAGGAAAAATAATTTCATTTCCTTTTCTTAAGTGAGCACTTGTCCCAATTCCACTATCAGGCACTCCTGTAATAGTATTTCCATTACTTGTTAACTCAGAAATCTCTGCGGCATTATCAAATAGCTGAACATCCACGGTCATTACTATATTATCTACAAGATTTTCAGGTGCTTCATATCCCGGTGTAGAATATACTAGTGTAGCATCCGCCATACTGCCATATCCGTCGTATGCACCATATCCTACAGTTCCTTGTACAATATAAAGAGAATACATCTTATACGAATCGCCTTCACCAACAGAGATTGTTCCAACCTTTGTTAATCCTGCCATCATAGAAGATTGACTTTCAGGGACCGCTATAACCGCATAGCCTTCCCCTGCTGCTGCCTTTTCAGCTGCTGCAACAACTCCTTGAATTCTTCTTGCATCTTTTACACCAAACTGCTTACACATATTGTAAACATAAGGTGTAATAACAATTGATTCATCAGCAAGAGATGTAACTGTAATATTGTTATTGGCACATGCCTCTAATGTGGTAATATTAAAGCCATTATCTTTTCCTATAGTGAGATAATGCTCATAATATTTGAAAATATCATTTCCGTACAAAGCCTTTAATTCTGGATATGCACTTGCATATGCAGATGGGTTGAAATCTTTCCAGCCTTCACGGCCTTCAAAAATTCCACATGTTACAAAGTGTGCAAAGAGAGCTTCATCATCATCTAATATGTCTTCTGGAAGCTCCAAATTATTCACTCTATAATAATCAACATCAAACAATTCTCTAATTAATGCGATTTGCTCCGCTGTCAATGTTTGATAGCTAACAGTTGCTGAATCTGTAGCTTGTGTAAGTCCTTCTGCGTTTGCCACAATTGTAGGACCTGTCCATGATGCCACCATTGCTGCTGCCAACATGAATGCTAATACCTTTTTTCTTCTCATATAAAACCTCCTCAAATGAATGTAAATTCATTATCCTCCCACAGGAGACAATATACATTTTCTTCATTGTCTGACTAATTGCCATTATAAAAAAAAAAAATGAACATTTAAACCCTATTCACCATTTGTTCATACAATATTTTTAAACAAAACGTGTTCTGACTTGAATAAGATTATGAAGTAATTTTCTGGCAAAAAAAGAGACATCTTGCGATGCCTCAAAGGTATGACTTCTGTTTTTCTGATGAAAAACAGAAATCTATAGTTTAGCTAGCTTTAGGCTCGCCATATTCTCTGACCGCCTCTTTACCACTGTATTTAGAGTGAGCACGCAGGCAGTGGTAAGTTGTCTATATTTTTATCACAAACTTCCCACAATCCTTTTAAATACGTTGGCTTGTGATAAATGGCCGCCGCCAGCCCCTCCTTTTAATGTGACTTGTGGATTCGCCACAGTCCCAGTTTCAATCCTGCTTGACTAACATTTATCTGCCAAAAGTTATGAAGTCAAGGGAGCGAAGCTCCGAAGGCTTGCCCTTGACTGAGATAACTTGGCAGATATGATGTGTCTAGCAGGTTGAAACAATAAAAAAACACCTCAGCCTTAGCTGAGGTGCCATTAATCATTACTCTGTGTATGCGTTCATTGCGTCGATGACCTGGTTGATTTCGTCGTCAGTGAGCTCTGGGAACATAGGGATTGTTACGCCGTGCTCTGCAAGGTCCTCGGCAACTGGGAAGTCTCCGTGCTTGTAGCCAAGCTTGCCGAAGCAGGCCTGCTCATGCATTGGAACTGGGAAGTAAACGCCTGTGGCGATGCCCTTTTCTTCCATGTATGCTCTAAACTTTGCTCTGTCGTTTACGCGAAGTGGATAAACGTAAAAGATGTGCTCGTTGAAGTCAGCAACTACTGGCTTTGCGAAAGCTGTGTTAGTAATCTTCTCGTTGTAGATTGCTGCGATTTCACGGCGGCGAGCGTTCCAATCATCAAGATGAGGAAGCTTAACTGAAAGCATTGCTGCCTGGAGTGCATCAAGACGAGAGTTGAAGCCTACTAAGTAATTGTAGTACTTTGGAAGATTTCCGTGGAAATCAATCTTTGACTCGTCGAACTCCTGACCATTTAATCTAGCGTATGTGTAAGCGCCATTGAGACCTGAACCGTGAACACGGAAAGCCATAGCAGCTTTGTATAAGTCTTCGTTACTTGTAACGATGATACCAGCATCGCCTGCTGCACCAAGGTTCTTTGTTGGGAAGAAGCTGACGCATGCAATATCGCCAAGTGAGCATGTGCGACGTCCCTTGTATTTAGCGCCTGCAGCCTGTGCACAGTCTTCGATTACAAGTGCGTTGTGGCTGTGAGCGATTCTGCAAATCTCATCCATATCTGCAGCCTGGCCGTAGATGTGAACTGGAATAACAGCCTTTGTCTTTGATGTGAAAGCAGCCTCAAGCTTGCTTGGATCCATTGTGTAAGTCTCTGGTGTGATATCTACAAATACTGGAGTTGCCCCAACCTGAGCAATTGCCTCTGCTGTAGAAACAAATGTCATTGCTGTTGTGATAACTTCATCACCCTCACCAATGCCTGCTGCAAGAAGTGCGATTACAAGGGCATCTGTGCCATTGCCAACACCTACTGCATACTTTGCACCACAGTATGATGCAAATTCATTTTCAAAATTCTGAACCTTTGGTCCTAAAATATATCCGCCTGAGTGAAGCACCTCAAGTGCTGCTGCATCAAGCTCATCCTGAAGAGACGCATACTGTCTCTGCACATTCATAACTGGTATCATATTTTCCTCCTAACTACCACTACTCTATGGCTCGCTTGTTACGCTCTCAAGCCTAGACAAACTACGCTCAACAACACGTTTCGCTTTAGTTTTGTCTAGAGCTTTATAGCTACAAGCTATCTTTAATACTTAACTATTCCTACCTAGTCGGCTTACCACTTTACCTTTAACGTACTCAACCTCTTCGATGCGCATCATCATGAGGATGACGATGTAGCCACCGATGCCGATTACGGCTGAGAGGCCAAAGATAATGATGTTGCTATCAAATAAATACTTCATCAAAAGCACTACGATTACTACAAAAATTGCACCTGGAATTTGTTTTAGTAAAACTGGTATGTGGTCCAGGAATCTGTAGTCTTTGATGTGGCGCTTCAGCATCTGTGAGTTAATCAAAAAGTTGACTGTCAAGCTGATGGAGCTAGCAATTGAAATACCCATAACTCCAATGACATGTGACAGCGCAATACTAAAGATGATGTTGGCGCCCACAGCGAAGATTCCTGAAATCATCGCGCGCTTGGTGTCCTTAAAAGAATAAAGTCCTCTTAAAATAATATCACGTACGCCCATACTAGTAAAACCGACAGCATAACCGATGAGAGCTGCACTTGTAAGGGCGATGGATTTCTCGCCGAAGTTACCACGTCCAAAGGCGATAGTAACGATTTCCCTTGCACACATACAGGTAACAAGTGTGATTGGAATCATGATGCAAATCATGACGTTGATAGCCTTTTTCATGGTGTCGATAAGGCTGTCATAATCACCCTGGGCTGTGTATGTGGAGAAGTTTACATATAAAACATCCACCAGGTTGTTTACCAAGATGATAGTAACAAAATCTTCCAGGGAAACTGAGTATGATAATGCCGATACATTTCCGTGACCAAGGCCTGTGGAAAGAGCACTATCAACCAGCTTGTTTATCTGCGAAACGGAATTGCCTATGAATAGTGGCACCGCCGTCAAAAGTACTGTTTTAATCTCTGGCACATCCTTGAATGCTACGAATGTGAACTTGAAATATCTGCGTCCACGAATCAAAAGCAATGAGCCAAAGATGATGTAGCTTAAATACTGGGCAATGATTAGTGATGTAACTGCCTGCACGTTGTAGAGAATCAGGATACACAAGATTGTTGTGATACTTGTGATTGCTGATTCGGTACGGCTGACTACGAAGTCTTTGTTGGCATCCATCATAGATGTCCATACCAATGTGACTACCGCAAACAAGAAAAATGGATAGCAAATCTTTAGATATTGCTGTAAGTATTCCAGCTCTGTTGGTGTGTAGCCCTGGCCAAGTGCTGATGCGATGTATGGTGTAATCATGTAGACAATCAGCAACACAAAAAGCACTACCGGTAGCAAGATTTCAAGACATGCACTCATAAGTCTTGATGCTGCATCCCTACCTCGCTGCACCAGGCAGTGAGTGTAAATGCTTACCAGTGAAATGGTGATAGCCCTGATAAAAGCTGACGATAGCGTGCCTACAAAATTGAAGGCTACGAAATATATATCTGTTTCGAATGTTGTGCCGAAGAAATAAGCTATGACCATTTGCTTAACAAAGCCAAGTAGCTTAAAGCACAAAGTAAGTATCGTAATTACGATAGTTGTGCTTACGATACTTTTTGTTTGTTTACTCATATTTAATTCCTATTAGAAAAGTGATGTTATCGCTGTAAGAATCTCTGAACCGAAGCTCGCAATAACGATTCCTATAATGATTACGCAAAGTCCTGTTGCTTTCTTGGCACCAATTTTCTCACCAAGGAATATTTTTCCTAAAACAGCAACCCAGATATAACCTGTTGCCTCAAGAATTGGTCCAAGTGAAAGTGGTACTCCCTTGTAGCCGATTACTGAGCAAAGTGATGCTCCAAAGAAAACAATGTATGCTCCCATAACCATTGGGTTAAGGTACTCTGCAATTTTGCTTGGGTATTCTTTTTCAGCAGCCTTCTTTAAAACGATTTGTGAGCAAGAGGCGATGAATGTACCAGTAAGCATAATTAACATAAATTTATTCATTGCTGCTTACCTCCTCTTTGCTAGCTTTTCCGTTGACTTCCTCATCACCACTAACAACAAGGTAAACGCCGATGATAACAACGATTGCACCGATTACCTTCTGAAGTGTAATCTGCTCGCCAAACACAACAAAGCCCCATATGAGACCCCAGATTGTTGTTGCAGCTTTGTTTGCATATGTAGTGATAAGTGGCAGATGCTTTAAAACCTGCTGCCATGCAATAGCGTAGAATCCAAGGATGCAAATAACTATTCCATAGAAAAGAATCCACTTTGGACTAAGGAATTGGTTCTGTGATGCAAACTTAGAGCAAATGCTATTTACCGAAAATATCAAAATAATTACATGTAAAATGGCAAACCACTTTATAGTATCTCTTTTCATGAATTTGTCCTACTTTCTTAATTCTTATAAACTATTACAGTATAACGCTAGCTATGCTGAAAATCTAGTTTTGATTATTCAAACGATATTTCTTAAATATTTCATACTGCCTTTGAAGCTCTGTTTCTTCATCTGTCAATAAGCCTTTTGCCTCCAAAACTCTTTCAATGGCCTGAGAAACATCTAATGTATGATATGGTAAATACAGTCCTCGCAGTTCCTTAGGCTTTACAATTTTATAGGCTCTTGATGAAGAGATTTCATAAGAATAGCAAAAATATCTATAGAAATACCCAATCCAAAACATTTCGTTATTTGAGTATTTCACTGATCCATAATTGGATGTTCCATACTGCTCATTTACTGACTCTAAGATATCACCCGCTTGTAGATTGGTTTCCAACAATGAACCATTATCCAGCTTTTTCGCAATATCACTATGCATATATCTTCTGATGAAAATTTCTGAGCTTGAATTCATTTTTTCTATCGATAATTCAAATGTTTTTGCCTGTATATCACATAGCAATAAGCCATCTTTATCAATTTTTCTTGCATTCATATTTCATCTCCTACTCAAGAATTTCATCTATATATTTACCCTGTCCTCTGTAGGTTCTTCTGGCCAACTTTACCTTATCATCTCCAAGTTTGGCCTCTTCCGTTCTTATCTTTTTATAGTAATCCCTCTCGCTTTGTGAAACATAACAACGTTCCAATAACTTTATATGACTAACAGCTTTCTCACTAATAAACACATATTGATTTCCAAGATTTGTAGCTGCCAGGCAATGTTTGCACTGTTCATCAGTGATTTCCCCATTTATAAAGGAGTTTATTATTTGGAACATCCTATTGTCGGCTATTGGGGCAACAATGTAATCACATTCTCTGGATTCTTCAATTATCTTTTTAATTCTAGGATGATTCTTATATTCATCTAAAGCTCCTCGATAATATGCAATAGTCATCATCCATTCCTGATTTACCTTGTATTCCTTAGACATTAGTCCTTCAGGATTAAAATCTATAATATATGCTGAAGATTTATCAAAGCCTGACACAAAAGATACAGCCTGCTCATATTTTTCTCCAGTATAAAACCCTTTCCCAAAATCATTATTATCTCTTCCATAGAAAACATCTATTTCACCTTTAATCTCACTCTTTGCTCCATGAAATAGCTGCTTATGATTGATAGGCAAATTATCTCTACATAGCATTTCTTTCAGTCTATTAATCTTTATATTATTTTTAAAAGCATATTCATATACCATCTCCAATAATTGCTCACTAGGATTTGTAACACCACTTTCATTACGTGATAATGTTATCTGCTGTACACCTAACTCCTTAGCAAGTTCTTCTTGGCTGATACTGAGAATTTCTCTTATAGACTTTAAATCTTGTGAAAAATTATACTCCATTGTGTACCTCCAACTTATTTATATCATATTACTTAAAGAAGTTCAATAAACTTGTTTATATCACATTACTTAAAGAAGTTTAGCGTCCTAATAAAAGCGAGGCTCGAGCCTCGCTTCCTTTTTACTTATTCCAGTTTGCAAGCATCTCACGTACATAATCTGTAGTCATGATTTTGTCTACTGTACCCTGTACATCGAGGCGCTTTGTGTTGTGTGATGTGTATGCTTCAGATGCCATTGTGTGAACCTGGCCATCTACAAAGAACTTGTCGTAGTTGAGGTCACGACCATCTGGAAGTACACGATAGTAGTTGCCCATATCTACGGAACGAACGCACTCTTCGTTTGTCATAAGTGTCTCGAAAAGCTTCTCGCCGTGACGTGTTCCAATAATCTTTGTGCCTGTGTCGCCGAAGAGCTGCTGAACAGCCTTTGCAAGGTCTCCGATTGTAGAAGCATCTGACTTCTGAACGAAGAGGTCGCCTGGCTCACCATGCTCGAAAGCAAACATAACAAGTGCAACTGCCTCATCAAGATTCATGAGGAAACGAGTCATCTCTGGATCTGTGATTGTGATTGGGTTGCCTGCTTTGATCTGGTCGATGAAAAGAGGGATAACTGAACCACGTGAGCACATAACGTTGCCGTAACGTGTTGTACAGATTGTAGTCTTACCGGCTGCAACACGAGCGTTTGCGCCGATAACCTTTTCCATCATAGCCTTTGAAATACCCATAGCGTTGATTGGGTAAGCAGCCTTATCTGTTGAAAGGCAAACAACTCTCTGAACGCCTGCCTCTACTGCTGCATGAAGAACATTGTCAGTTCCTTCTACGTTTGTACGAACAGCTTCCATTGGGAAGAACTCACATGATGGAACCTGCTTTAATGCTGCTGCATGGAAGATGAAATCTACGCCTGGCATAGCATCCTGAACAGAGCGCATGTTACGAACATCTCCAATGTAGAACTTTACCTTACCAGCAAGATCTGGATGCTCAGCCTGAAGCTGATGTCTCATATCATCCTGCTTCTTCTCGTCACGTGAGAAGATACGAATCTCCTTTAAATCTGAATCAAGGAAGTGCTTTAAAACTGTGGAACCAAATGAACCAGTACCTCCAGTTATCATAAGTGTTTTATCTTTAAATAATTCACAATTCATTATTAAACCTCTTTTCTCCAAACCATTTTGTTAACCACACCGGTATAAGACTGGATAATTTTAACAACCTTTGTGGATACATTTTCTTCGATGTAATCCGGTACAGGTATACCATAATCGCCGTTTTCATTCAAATCGATGGCTGTAGTAACTGCCTGAAGTAATGACTTTTCGTCGATACCAGCGATGATAAAGCAAGCCTTATCGAGGGCCTCTGGACGCTCAGTTGATGTACGGATGCACACTGCAGGGAATGGCTTTCCAATGCTTGTGAAGAAGCTTGATTCCTCAGGAAGTGTACCTGAATCGGAAACAACCGCAAATGCATTCATCTGCAAGTGATTGTAGTCGTGGAAGCCAAGTGGCTCGTGCATGCGAACACGTGGGTCGAGCTTGAAGCCTGTAGCTTCGAGACGCTTGCGTGAGCGTGGATGACAGCTGTAAAGGATTGGCATGTCGTACTTTTCTGCTAATGCATTGATAGCTGTGAAAAGGCTTGTGAAGTTCTTTTCTGTGTCGATGTTCTCCTCGCGGTGAGCTGAAAGAAGGATGTACTTCTTTGGCTCAAGACCAAGTGTCTCAAGAACGTTGCTTGCCTCGATTTGCTCAAGGTTTGCATGAAGGACCTCTGCCATAGGAGAGCCTGTTACGTATGTGCGCTCCTTTGGAAGCCCGCACTCAGCCAAGTAGCGACGAGCGTGCTCTGAGTATGCCATATTTACATCTGAAATAATATCTACGATACGACGGTTTGTCTCCTCTGGAAGGCACTCATCCTTACATCTGTTTCCAGCTTCCATGTGGAAGATTGGAATATGAAGACGCTTTGCAGCAATAGCTGAAAGGCATGAGTTTGTGTCGCCAAGAATCAAAAGGGAATCAGGCTGAATTTCAACCATAAGCTCGTATGATTTAGCAATTATGTTGCCAACTGTCTGACCAAGGTTGTCTCCAACAGCTTCCATATAAACATCAGGATCATCAAGCTGCAAATCCTTGAAGAATACACCATTTAAATTGTAGTCATAGTTCTGACCTGTGTGAGCAAGCACACAATCAAAGTACTTGCGGCACTTCTTGATTACAGCTGCAAGTCTGATAATCTCAGGTCTTGTTCCTACTATTATTAATAACTTTAGTTTTCCATTATTTTTAAACATACTATTACCTCTACTCCGCTTGTTACACTTACAATCCTTAGTATTTCTCCGCTCATCTAACACGATTCGCTTGAGAAATCTAAGAGATTGTCAGTTACAAGCTCATTTAAATAATCTACACTTCCTCATAATAAGTGTCAGGCCTCAACGGCTCTAACAGTTCGTTGGCCCACATAAGGGTTACCAAATCCTGAGAATCAGAAAGATTGATTATATTGTGGGTGTAGCCAGGAAGCATGTGTACTGCCTGAATCCTTTCCCCTGAAACTTCGTATTCAAGCACTGGGAATGGATTGCCGTTTTCATCCACACCCACGCGGCGCTGCTGGATGAGGCCGTGGCCGCTGACTACAATGAAGAACTCCCATTTAGTGTGATGCCAATGCTGGCCCTTTGTGATGCCAGGCTTTGATATATTAACTGAAAACTGGCCGTGGTCGGTTGTCTTTAAAAGCTCTGTGAATGAACCGCGGTTGTCCACGTTCATTTTTAAATCGAAGCACGCCTTTTCCTTTGGAAGATATGAAAGGTATGTGCTGTAAAGCTTCTTTGCAAAGCTGCCATTTGGAATGGCTGGCATGATGAGTGAATGAGGCTCTTCCACAAAGCTATCAAGAAGCTCCACGATTTCGCCGAGTGTCACTGTGTGTGTGACTGGCACGTGGCAATAGCGACCATCTGCTGCTTCTACCACCTGGCCCTGATCATCATAATTGCAACGATGCTCCTGGCCGCGAAGTGCTGCAACCATTTCGTTAACCAAATCATCAATATAAACAAGTGTAAGCTCTGTGGCCGGGTCGTTTACTGTGATGTCCAAGCCATTTGCCTTGTTGTGGCAGAATGTGGCAACTGCTGAGTTGTAGTTTGGACGGCACCATTTTCCAAAAAGATTTGGGAAACGATAAACCAAAACCTTTGCCCCTGTCTCCTGCTGATATTTAAAGAAAAGCTCCTCACCGGCTAGCTTGCTTTTGCCGTAATCACTGCCGGCATATCTGCCAAGAAGTGTGGCCTGGATAGATGATGAAAGCATAACCGGGCAAGTGTTGCCGTGCTTTTTCAAAGTATCCAAAAGAGTGCTGGCAAAGCCGAAGTTGCCTTCCATAAATTCCTCTGTGTTCTGTGGACGATTGACACCTGCAAGATTGAAAACGAAATCGCAATCAGCGCAGAATCGATCCAACTCCTCCAATGAAGAATTTCTGTCATATTCATAAATTGTCAGGTCCTCATCAACAAAATGGAACCTGTCTCTTCCATCAGCTGCACACTTAAGAGTCTCAACAAGATTCTTTCCAACGAAGCCTGCAGCCCCTGTAATTAGTATTCTCAAATCTGTTCTCCATTTTTATATAATTAAACTCATTAATTATAGCACAACAATAAAATAAGTGCATTAAACTAAAAAGAGTTCGAAGACAAACTTAATCTGTCCTCGAACTCATGTATTTTATATGTACTGGCTTTTGTTCATAATCAGCCACGTTGATTGTGTAAGTTCTGTTGCCTTCAGCGTCCTCGCTTTCGAGAGTGAAGCCGTAGTCTCCATAGAAATCCTTCACCATTGCGTTTTTGGCAGTTGGATAGTAATGAGCCACGATTTTATCAACGCCTTTTTCCTTGCAGCGGCTGACAAATTCGTTCATCATCAAATCTTCCATGCCACGCTTAAGAACTCGACAGCTCATGAGCCACAATTTGATATCAACTGTGCTGTCCTTTATCTCTCCTGCAACAACAGTTACGATGCCGTTGTCGGCGAACTTATCAACAAGCTTGCCAGCCATGCAGATGTGTTTTCCACCATCCTGCATCTGACGGATGTCGTCCTCGCTGCAGCGAAGTGTAGTGAGGTTGAACTGGTTCGACTTATTTGTAAGCTGGGCCACACGCTGAAT
The DNA here is from genome assembly GCF_000703005.1 of Pseudobutyrivibrio ruminis HUN009. NCBI lineage: Bacteria > Bacillati > Bacillota > Clostridia > Lachnospirales > Lachnospiraceae > Pseudobutyrivibrio > Pseudobutyrivibrio ruminis. The sequence continues at coordinate 468,627 of NZ_JNLH01000001.1, forward strand.
CATGATTGGCTCAAAACCTGTGATGTAAGCTGTCATATCAAGACTGTCCAGATACTGGCCGTAGTCGGCAAAAGCTGCTTGGGCTTTCTTAGCCTCAGCCTTGGCATGGTACATCTGTGTCTTTTTCATATCCTCGCCGGAGAAGTTGGTAACCTCGAAATATCCACCGTGATCAAGAACCTTGATGTAATTTTCTGCACCGTCCATAGCAGGAGTCTCTACACCAAGCTGGCTGTGAACAATCTCTCGCTCCGCAGGATTGTCATCCGCAAATACGAAGCTGTCCACTCCAAGAGTAAGCTCGTCTGCCATCTGAGAAAGATTTAAATCCTTTGGATCCCAGTTGGCCTTGATTGAAACGAAATCATCTGGACGAAGGATGCCGTCTGGATGATTGAGTCCGGCGATTGCATTTGCCTCGTCGTTTTTAGAATCAACAGCAAGTACAACGCCGATGTCCTTAAGATTCTTGCAGTAGCTTTGGAACTCGGCATACACCTGTCCCGCTGGAACCTCTGGGCCGATTGCGATGCCTTCCACTCCGTCATCTCCCACGATGCCGCCCCAAAGGGTGTTGTCCAAATCAAGGGCAAGGACTTTTTTATTGCGTCCATAAATGGACTTTATAATAGAAGCAACGGACTGAGCCACGTATGGGATGGCGTCCATATTCATGGCGCACTTGTACATGTGCCAGTATTTGGCGTCGTTCCACTGAGAAAGGCCGTAGTCCTGTGCCAGATAATCGATATCATTGATGTAAAAGCCTGTGTGATTATTTGCATAATCATAGAAACGTTGATTCAACCTTGAGATGAAATTGCTGCGACCTCTGTAGTCCCAGATGTCGCGGTTGCCCATCAATCTGTAGTTTGGTCGGTCGAAATTGTTCTGAATAATTGGGCAATGGAACTTTTCCTCAAGAGCTGTCCACATAGCCTCAAAATGCTGATACTGATTTTCAAGCAAATCATCCACTGTGGATTTGTCCATATCCATCTGTGGAAAATCAGTGATATTTCTCCAGCTGGTGTGGATATATATGATGTCCGGATTCATGGCATCTAGCTCAGGGCTTCCAAACATGGCATCCTGCCAGTACTGACCGTACTCAGACTGATAGAAGCTGGCCTTGATTCCGTGATTCAACAAAAAAATAGAAAGCATATCTACCACATCATTTGTAGTGGAACCGCCCAGCACTGCAATCTTCTTTTCGATGAGTCCTGGCTTTTCAGATAGCTCTCTGTATATCTTGGCGCGTTTTCTACGCAATGTTTTTGTATCTAAAGGATAATTAAAACAATCCATTTTTTCTCCTTTTTATAATCTACTTTTGTTTAAATCTATGACTTATTTTAAGGGATTTTATGGTATTATTCTAGTATGAAAAATCGCGGACTAGATAGAACACAATTAAAAATTTTGGCAATCATTGCCATGGTGGTTGATCACACCGCTTGGGGATTTGTAGATTTCATGTCTCCTTTAGGACAGTTAATGCACATTTTCGGAAGGCTCACACTTCCTATCATGTGCTTTTTTATCGCCGAAGGATACAGGCACACCAAAAATCTACAGGATTATATCTATAGGATGTTGGCCTTTTCTGCCATCTCTGTAATTCCGTTTTATATTTTCTTTCATGAGGAATATGGCTATCGCCAAAATATCATTTTCGATTTGACGCTGGCGTTGCTTTGCCTTTGCATTTCTGAGGGAAAGATTTTCAAAAGATGGATGAAGATATGCTTGATTGCCCTACTTGTGCTGATTTCTTTACTAATCGGTGGATGGGTTGTGATGCCAATCATCTATGTTTTCATTTTTTACTATGGAAGGGATTTCAAGGATAAGGCCATCATATTTACTGGCGCCACTGTGCTTATGAGTGCAGTTCTTTCAGTGATGATAGTACTCAATCAACAGTACCATTTCTCCCAGTATGATTGGACAGTTCAGGAAAGACTATATTTGCTTGGATTCGTATTTGCGTTAATTCCTTTGTATTTTTACAACGGAGGGAGAGGCAAGGATTTATTTGGCGGTTCAGGTGTAGGCAGATATTTCTTCTACATCTTTTATCCTAGCCACTTTTTGCTGCTTGCTTACATAAGGCACATTGTTCGTGGATACACTCTGCAAAATCTTTACATCGATATCCATGTGATAGCACTTTTGATTGCGCTAATCATCCTTTCGTATGTGCTTACGTTGCACACCACACGAGCTCAAATGGCTGTTACATTTTTCATGACTAGTGCAGCCATGTACCTGTTTGGATTTTTAATGGAGATTACCACCTATGACATCGAGGGCGTTTACACTGCAACCAAGCTTCAGTACTTTGCAGAATGCTTTGTGTTTATCGCAATCACTCTTTGCATCCAGGAGTTGACACATACCAGATTGCCATATCCTGTTTATGTTTTCGAGTTTGTTTTCTCCACATTTGTCATGTACTGCATGTTCACCTGGCGAGAGAATCATCTGATGTATAAGGATGTGATTATGGACTTTGACGGTCCGTTTCCACGAATGTACGTGGTGGAATACGGAATTGTTTTCTATGCATTCGTGTTATACTGCTTAGCCATTTGCTTGATGGCCATTGGCGTGGGATTTTACTCACTTCGTAATCACGATAATTTGCAGAGAAAGCGTCTCAGGCTTTTGCTTCTTGGAATGGTTACCATGTGGATTCCATACATCAGCAAGATGATCGGTCTTTTTGATAAGTACGAGATTCCTGCTTTGACCATTCCATTTACTGCATATTTCGTTGTTCTTTCTCTGAAGAAATACAGCTACCTTGATTCTGTTGCTTTGGATTTTGCAAATGCCATTAATCGTGGTAACGAAGGAATCCTGGTTGTAGATAGAAACTTTAGCATCATGTATCACAACGAAGTGGTACATCAGTTATTTGGCAAGTTCATGAGATTTGATTCTGCAAGAAATGTGCCTGGGCTTTATGAAGCTTTGACAAGTGGAGAATCTACAATCACAAAGGACGGTCACACTTACGAGATACGAGTTGAGCCTCTTACTGAGCAAGGCCACAACATCGGTTCCATCCTTTGGATTTTTGATTTAACTGAACATTTTGAGTATCTTAGCTCTATAGAGAAATCCGCAAATACGGATTCACTTACAGGGCTACTTAATAGAAAAGCTTTTGAGAAAAGAGTGGGTGAGGCCCTTGAGAGAAAGGAAGGCGGCGCCTTCTTTATGGTGGACTTGGACAACTTTAAGCACGTCAATGACAACTACGGTCACGATGCTGGAGATGTTATTCTAAGCACCCTTTCTGCTGTAATCAAACACGAACAAACTCGCGACATGAATCACAACCTGATTGCGGGACGTGTGGGTGGTGATGAGTTCACTCTGTACTATGAAGGCATCACAGACAAGCGAGCCCTCAGCAACTTTGCTCACTTGCTTATCGACAATTTTGACAACAAGCTGCTGGCCACTGCTTATCCTGGAGTTACATCTATTTCACTTGGCATCTCCCTGACAGGCGGCAGCGAGCTGGCACCAGCCAAGACATACAATCAGCTTTACAAAGATGCTGACGAAGCACTCTATATTGCCAAGGGTGCTGGCAAGAAGACATTTGCGTTTAGATAAAATAAGAGCTATCTGTTGGCAATGACCTTCAGATAGCTCTTTTTTATATGCATTAATTCTAGTTATGCGTGGCTAGCCACTACATCCACGATACTGCCTACATTTTTGAGGGCGGCAACTTCGTCCATAGTGAACTGGAATTCAAATTCATCCTCGATCATTTCGATAAGGTTCATCTGCATAAGTGAATCCCAACCTTCAATGTCGTTTGCTGTGGTTGCTTCGCTGATTTCAAGGCTTTCATCGTCGAAGGCATCCTGAAAGATTTCGTTTATTTTAGATAAGATTTCTTCTCTGTTCATTGTAATCTCCTTTATTCTAATCCTTTTACTTCGTAAGGAACGGTCTTTGGCTTTGACCAGTCCAAGGTGTAGTTTTCGAATTTTAATGTGTTGGCACCGTCTGCGCGCATATCTGCTGCGATGACTGGATAAGCTGCACCAAGGTCGCATACGCAAAGGCCAAGGCTGTGGCTTTCGCCAGCTTTTGCAACGCCATTTGAAACAAGCCATTCATTGGTGATGCTGATTTCCTGGGTAACTTCCAAATCACGGACGTACATTGAGTAGCAGCGTTTTTCTGTGACGCCATTTTTATCTGTGTAGTCGCCAAAGAAATACTTTGGATGGCGATAAGGAACATCAACGCACTGCTCTACGTAGTGACCGAAGGTGATACCCTGGTGGGCCTGGATGTCAAAGAACAGCTGCTTACCGCCGTTGTCACGAAGATAGGTGAATGGACCTGCATCGGACCAGGCATCCTGATTATTCATGGCCGCCAAGCGATGTGCATTTTTGCCCCAAACCATAAAAGAATACATTGGGTGCTTGGTGCGAATGAAGTCGGTTCTGTTTTTAAGAATCCAATTGTTGAGAGCACCAACCTCGCCTGGTGTGTTTAAATAATCGAAGCCATTTCCTCTACAAAAGTCCCAGGAGAAAACTGGAAACAGAAGTGTTCCTTCCTCTCCGACTAAATCCTGTAACGTATTTACGAATTCATTTAAGAAATCGTTTCTCTGCTTTACCTTAACCTGGCATTCGTTTTTGGCAACGAATAAAAGGTTTGTGATGTCGCTGGCAACGTAAACCATGTCGCCACGTGCTATGCCAAGAGATGCGATTTCATTTTTTATATCATTTAATAAATCTTGTGATGTCATTTTTTCCTCTTATTTTACTTCTACCAAGCCATTTTCATGAAGCTTGTGGGCGATGTCGATTAGCTCTTTTACTGGCACTCCTGTGATTTCCGAAATGCCAATCAAATCGTTGCGACCATCGGCGTATGTCATGAAATACATCATGGCCATGACTGCATCGTAGCTTCCCTTTTTGCTAACTGTTGGGAAGAGCCCGCGCTTGCCAAGCTGTGGCTCGCAAGGTACTGTCATGACAAAAGTCTTGTTGTTTTCAAGAGCATCTACCACCTGAGTGACAACATCGTATGCTCCCCGGAATCCCTCTGGGCTAACGAGAGTCATATCATCGGCACTGGTGTGGTACTCTGGGTACTCGCCAAACTTGCTACGGCAGAAGCAAACCACTGGAAGGTCCACGCCTGCGGAATTGTACTGGCGCTCGTCTGAGCCGCGCTTCAAAAAGCTGTAGTCGCTATATTTTCCTTCTGTATGAGTCTTTAGAACATTCGTAAGAACTCTGTCGGCAAGAGTATCTGCGTATTTGCTATGGACAATTGAATAATCCCTATCATCACCTACGCAAGAAAGATTAAAGCCTGCAACGATATGCTGCTTCATATGCTGCAAGTGATCATCTGTAGCGATGTATGTGATAGAACCGATTGTCTCTGGAATGATGATGAATCGATATGTATAGTGGCGATTCTTTATCGTCTTTACGTATTTGATAAGCTCACACATCAGTACTGGGCCTGAGACTTCGTTGTTGGCCATAGATGGGTGGCAATCGTATGTTGAGAAGAAGATTTCTTCATCGGACTCGCCTGGTAAAACAAGCTCAGCGTATGTAAGATTACCATTGAAAAGCTCTGAATCGATGTACATGTGGTACTTGCCTGGCTTAAGGCTATCCAACTGATTCTGGCTCATGCAGAATCCGTAGCGTTCCTTGTAATAGCTGGTAACGTAAGGTACGATATCTGGCTGATCTGGCAATGTGAAGATGTGCTGCTTCAACTCTTCCAAATCTACCCACTCATCGATAGGGGTAGAATAACCCATCACGTGGAGGTTACTAACAGCCATATCTACTATATGGTTGCCTGCCTCGTCCTCGATGTAAGCTGCGTTTATCTTCCATTCCTTTGGCACATTCCAGTCAAAGACCTGTGTACCACTGGCAACATTTTTTATCTCAAATGTAACGCCATCATCGCCTGCAATCCTATCGGAGCACATCTTTAAAGTCTGGCGAACGCCCTCACCTGTGATGCTTCGGTTGATAGGAAAAAGCTCTGTGGCAAAATCATACATACTCTGTCCAATTGAACTCATGAATTACTCTCCTAGCTTAACAATTACTTTTCCGTCAATCACTGCGATTGAACCATCGTTTGGATATGTTGGCATAGCCTGAACCTCAGCGTTATCAGCGTATGTGCCATCATCCTCGATAAGAAGGTCATTGCCAAATCCAAGGTGCTCCTGCATGAAAAATCTTGAGCCGCCGTAAGTGATGATGTCGGTGAAGCGAGGATATTTTTCAAGCTGCACTGCCTCGAGCTGGTCTACTGAATCCACTTTGGCATTGGTGCCATCGGAAAGATTTTCCCAACCAACGAAGACGATTTCCATATCATCGGAAAAGCCTTCTGTGGCTTTGATGTTTGCAACAAGCTCGGTGTAGTAGGCAGTGGCCTGCTCCTCTGCGATTTCTGCCTTCATGTAGGCAGCGTTATCAAGATATATGTAACCCACAGTGAGGACTGCAAGTGAAAGAATCTGAATCCATGTGGCGATTGATGTAAGGCTGCGTACTGCGCCAGCCTTGAACTCCTGTGCATCCAACATCTCAATCAAAAATACTGGAAGAAGGAAAACGAAAATATTGCCGTAAACCATCAGCGAATCTACGTGATATTCCTCACTAGTAGAAAGAAGATAGACCACGTTCATTCCTATTGGAAGGAAAATGAGACCTACCAATGAAATAGCTTTAACGCCGACCTTATTTGAGCTACGAACCAGCATCACTACAAGCTGGATGATTGTAACGACAACGACAAGCGCTGTGAAGGCTCTAAGATATAACAAAGCGTTGATGCCAGCCTGACGGAATCCAAAGAAAGCTGCGACACTTTCAATGATTTGCTTTGGAAGAAGTGCGAGGCTGTAGCCATCGTCCATTCCCTTGTAATCAACGGCTTCGATACCCTTGATATGCTGGGTGATGAAGCGCATAACGCCCCAGATACCAAGACCAACTACAAGCTCTGCAAGATATGTGAAACCGCGTTTTGCATACTCACCGATAGAAGTGATTTCATTTTTCAAAACGCCAAGTGTAAGTGACACAAGAAATGTTGCTATTGTAACAGCAAAAAAGGCCTGGTAAATACCAAGGCTAAGTGATAAAACAACAGCGGAAAGAATGACGTTTTTCACTGATAAAGACTTAAGCAAAATCTTTGCTGCAAGAACCGCAAGAAGCAGTGCCAAGAAATATTCCCATGCTGTAAACATGAAAGAAAAGATGCTGGTGACTACCGGATATACGGACATGATTGCGCCGATGAAAGCAGCTGCAACCTTTGACTTAATCTGGAACATATCCACAATAAGCATTGCTGCAAAGCCAATGAAAATCAGAGACAAAAGGCCATTAAATACAGGCACTGAAAAAAGCTTTGTGGTCATCATCTGAATGTCGTAGATGAAACCAAGTACCCATCTGCCTGATTCGTATGTGCCGCCCAATGAGAATAGGCAGGCTGCATTGTCATGATATGAAATGCGGTTGAACAAAACATATCCATGGGCCACAAGCCCAGCCACCAATGCTGAAATTAGGGCTGTGATCTGTGTGCCTGTGAAATGATTTTTGATTTTCGAAAAAGCTGTCTCTATCTGAGATGTGAAATTCATATTATTGCAATTCCTCTCCATCTTTTGTAATTACGCTGTCAACGATATAAATTGGACGGTTCTTAACCTCTGCAAAAATAATTGCGAGGTACTCTGAAACGAATCCAAGAATGATGAACAATACACCGAACATGAAACAAAGCAAGACGATGATTGTTGAGTATCCATCAGGCGCAGTACCAAGGAAGTACTGAACGATGGAATAAATCATAAGAATAAATGCAGCTACAAGTGATACAAGTCCTGCGTAAATTCCCATCTTAAGTGGCGCATCTGAAAAGTTGCAGATGGCATTAAGGGAAAGAGCGATAAGTGACTTGATATTGTAGTTGCTTTCGCCGGCAATACGTGATGACGCCTCAAACTCAAGTGTAGTCTTTCTGAAGCCAACGTTTTGAACATATCCGCGAAGGAAGCGAACACGCTCACGATAATCCTTCTTTAAAACAAGTGCAACTCTGCGGGAGATGCCAAAGAAATCTGATGAGTTGTTTTCGAACTTTGTCTTGCCGGAAAGCATATTCATGACTTTGTAGAAGCCCCAAGATGTGATGCGCTTGATAAGGCCAGCATCCTGGCGAGCTGTACGAATCATAGAAATAACATCATATCCCTCATCAAACTTGTGAGCCATGGCAGGTAACACTTCTGGTGGATGCTGTAAATCTGCATCCATGCACACAACTGCATCACCTGAAGAATAATCGATGCCAGCAATCATTGCTGCTTCATGGCCACGGTTGGCTGCAAAATTTACAACCTTAACATGGTCATCCTCTTCAGCAAATTCACGAAGTATTTCCAAGCTGTCATCTTGACTGCCATCATTTACAAAAATAAGCTCATAGTCCCATCCTGTCTTCGCAAAATCATCAGTAAGAACCTGATTGGTGTGCTCATAAAACTGATGCAAGCCAAGAGCCTCATTATAAACAGAAACTACAATCGATAATTTCTTAGCCATTTTGGATTAATCCTTTCAACCATTTTGTAAGTGGTTTTTCAATAAGATAGTAAACAATAGTTGCAAACACACAAAGACCAAGTAAAAACTCAATCATCAAGTGCATTGGATTTGGGAATGTTAAACCAAATCTGGTGCTGATGTACATAAGAAATGCAAGGCCAATGAAATGCCAAATATACACTTCAAATGAGATTGCTGCCAAAACGCTCCAGATTTTCAAATGGAAGAATCTGGCTGTGCTGAGGGCAACAAACATCATTGCAGGCCAAAGCATGTATGTCATGACTGCACGGTGATTTCCCTGAATGTATTCAAACTTAAACAAATATCCGAAAGCACAAAGTGCTGTCATTGCAAATCCATAGATCGTAAGTGCCTTGTGTGAAAGCTTATCCCACATGCTGTAGATGATGAGGCCAAGGAAGAATGCTGAATAACCTCTGCCTGTTTCCTCTGTGAAGAATGGGAATGCAACGCCATATTCTACAACGCATGTACCAACAACAACCATCACTCCTGCGCCAACCAAATGGCTCACCTGGAGCTTGTTGCAAAGCCAAACAATGAAATATAAAAGCACATAACAATAAATCAACACACATAGATACCAAAGTGGTGGGTTTAATGAAAGACCGTTGTTGATTGGACCACCAGTTGTGATAAGAAGCATACTGCTGAATGTACGCCAATATGTAACGGCTATATCGAAGAACCATGAGCCAGTCATTCTGAAATAGCTGAACATGATGATGGCACCTGTAATCATTGTGATGGCAACCATAGGGTAAATACGGATTGCCTTTTTAATGAAGTATTTGCCGAAGCTGTCATTAAGCATCTTGGCTACGGAAGGTGCGCACATAAATCCTGAAATCATAAAGAACAATTCAAGAATTGGGTACATGTCGATTGTGCCACCGTAAAAATTAATACCTGGGTAAACCACGCCAGTAACCTGTTGGAAGTGGTGAAATACCACAAGAACAGTAAGCACAATTTTATAAATATCTAATGTGTAAATACGTTGTTTCATTATACTCTCCAGTATCTAGCCTTTGAATGTAGGCACAGTTTCTCTAATCTTCTGAACCACCTCTGGGCCCTCGTTGCTGTATGCAAGTGTCATAAGTGATTGAAGATTTCTTATAAATTCGTCTGAATCAAACTTAATTGGCTCAGCCACGTGAATCAGATGATTTTCAGTTTCTTTCAAGCCTTCCTCGCTCATAAGCTTTTCTTCGTAAAGCTTCTCGCCTGGGCGAAGGCCAATTTCTTCTATTTCAATATCAACGTCTGGACGAAGACCTGCAAGCTCAATCATGTTGCGAGCAAGATCAAGAATCTTTACAGGCTCTCCCATATCAAGAACAAAAATCTCTCCACCAGATGCATTAGCGCCTGCCTTAAGCACAAGGCTGACAGCCTCTGGAATTGTCATGAAGTATCGGATGATATCCCTGTGTGTAAGTGTAACTGGACCGCCCTCTGCAATCTGCTTCTTGAAAAGAGGTACAACAGAACCATTTGAACCAAGCACGTTACCAAAACGAACTGCAACATACTCTGTGTGACCGCTGCCTGCTGGAACCTTTTCTGAATCTGCTGTATCAATATCAACCTGGTGAGTGATAAGTGTTGGAAGCATATCCTCGTGGTTGTTGCGAACCATGTTGTCGAAAGTCTGGATAATCATTTCGCATATACGTTTTGTGGCACCCATGACGTTTGTAGGGTTAACTGCCTTATCTGTACTGATAAGAACAAAACGGTCACATCCATATTTCATAGCAGCATAGGCTGTCTTGTAAGTACCAACTGCATTATTTTTGATTGCCTCGCAAGGGCTGTCCTCCATAAGAGGCACATGCTTGTGAGCTGCTGCGTGATAGCAGATGTTTGGTCTGTATGTTTCAAACACTGATTCAATACGGCGAGCATCGCGAACTGAACCGATAAGTGTAACTAAATCAAGATTCGGATATTTGCGCTTAAGCTCAAGCTGAATATCATAAGCATTGTTTTCATATACATCAAAAATGATGAGCTGCTTTGGGCCATACTTTGCAATCTGACGGCAAAGCTCTGAACCGATGGAACCGCCACCGCCTGTAACAAGAACAACTTTGCCCTGAAGCTGAGCAGCAACATCCTCCTGATGGAGGCTGATTGGATCACGCCCGAGAACATCCTCTATTGTGATGTTCTGAAGATTGCCAGCGCTGATGATGCCAGCCTTTTCAGCGTACATATTTGGAAGCTGCTTAATGCGGCAGTTTGTTTCCTTGCAAATATTGATGAGGTTACGCTTTTCGCTAGGAGCAAGTGTGGCGATGGCGATGTAGATTTCCTTTATCTCGTACTTTTCAACGGCATAAAGAATTTTGTCGCGGCCACCGATTACTTCTACTCCATCGATGTAACGGCCCCACTTGTTAGGGTTGTCGTCGATGATGCAAACGACCTTGGCAGAACCATTTGCGCCGCCATTTACAAAGTTTACATCACGAAGAATCATACGTCCTGCTGAGCCAGCACCAATAAGGAGTACGTTGGTATCGGCAGCGTTTGTTTCGCGACTATCTCGAAGAAGCAAGATAAATCTATAAGAGAAGCGAATGCTAACTCCAAAGAAAAACTGGAATGCGATTCCAAATACATAATATGAAATTGGCATTCTATAAATGAATGCTGTAACTACAAATGCATTAGCCGCAAGTGTAACTGCTGTGGAAAGCACTAGTTTTTTTAACTCGTAGAAGCTGGCAAAACGCCAAATGCTTCGGTAGAGACCAAAGAGCTGATAAATAATAACTGTGAAAATTGCGTATGGAATTATGATTACATAATATTTTTCCAAATATGGTGGTTCAATGTGTGAAAACTGGCAGTCGAACCTAAGCCAAAGAGCTAGAAAATAAGAAAGCACAACGGTAATAAAATCGTAGGCAAGTAAGAAATATGCCACCTTGTGCCAATGCTTCATTCTATTCATAATCTCCATTTAAGATTAGTCCTCCAAATAAAAAATACAGTATCTAGGCTGAGGTCACTGTGAATAGTAACACTTTAAGCCCATGATACCGTATTATAACACATATTTAGTTTAATAATATAGGTAATGACTATTATTTCAAACCTGAAACCTTATATTCCATTGTAACTGGATCAGGAATTAAACCGAAGTTCTGTGCACAGTATGTCTGCAAGTCCTTACCAAAGTTTGGTCCATATGTAACTGTAACCTTATCTCCATTTGAAAGACCAGTTGTAACATCTGCACGGAATGTGATGCCTTCGTAGATATCGTCATCAGATGTGATTTCAAGCTCGCAAACACCCTCGCCATCATTTCCTGAGAATGTAACCTTCAAGTCATCGAAAGGATTGAATGTAACTACATCTGCAAGGCCAACTACTGAAAGCTCCTGTGCATCTGATACAAGCTTGATGCCATAATGCTTTGTAATATAATCCTCATCAATGCTCCATGAAAGGACTACATCGTCACCATTTGAAAGGTCTGTTGAAGCGTTGAGCTCGTATGTGATGCGTGACTGTAAGTCAAGATCTGCAAATGAACCTTCCTTGAAAATATCAAGTGGATCCTCGAGGCGCTGCTTATCAGCCTCGCGCTGAATCTTTGCATCTAATTTTGCATTCTGTGCGAAATCATACAAGAATTCCTCATTATCAAATGTGACTGTGGCTGTTCCCATTGAGTCATATCCAGTGAACTGAACTGAAACATAATCGTTGATATCCATTGTCTTTGGAGCATTTAAGAAATAGAACGCTGCTCCTGCAGCTGCTGCAAGTACAATCAATATCGCAATTATAATAAATTTCTTACTTCCTTTTTTCTGCTGTGTTTCTGCCATAATAAACCTCCTTAGATTTAATTCAAGCACTTCAAGAATGATACTACATATTCATGGATGAATGCAAATTAAATGTGTAGTGCTTTAGAAAGTTTTAGAATTATCCTCCTGCCCATCCACTGGCTTTATCATAAGGTTGTCAGCTATCGCTGACTTCTTAGAGAACTTGAGGGTGGTGTAACCAATGATACTGAAGGCTACTGCTCCAACCAAGTTCACTAACAGATCCTTCATAGTGTCGATGATGCCTATGTCGAGATAGCCGCCAGGTACTGTGTAAGACTGGCCATCGGCAGTGTTGATTATAGTATCTGTGATGTTTGAAATAATGAATGGCATGCCACTATTGTTTGGATCAAGTGTTACTGAGCCGATTGTTTGCACTACAAAATCTTTTTGCATATCTAAATAGAAGAAATAATCCATTGTGAACTCGAAGAATTCCCAGATTACTCCTACAGTCATAGAAAAGCAAAAAGCCACTAGCGTCAGGTAAAATGGTGACAAATTAAAATGCTTGCTACCACGATTCAGCAAATAAATAAGAGAGAATCCAATAGCCGCACACAGAAACCCGTTCATGGTATGAAGCATGGTGTCCCAGCCTGGGATAATCACATAGTAATGATTTACTTCACCAAGAATTTCGGCTGCGTATATAAAGCCAAAGATGATAGCCTGAAACACAGCTGGAAATTCTATCTTCATTTTCTGCTGCAAGAATGCAGGCATCAAAAACAAAAGTAGCGACAATATACAGATTGCCGCACTTTCATAATTCTTAGTCAGAATGCATCTGATAAGTGTAAGTATAACAAGTCCACGTAAAATCAAATAAAAAATGAAGGTACGCTTATTCTTTTTATAGCTATCCACTAATGAATTCTTGTAATCGATGATTTTCATATTTATTCCCTATCAACTGTTATATTCAACACAATTGCAAGTTCATCTGTATTATTGGAAATACGATACTGGATTCCTTCAACACGGGAGGTAACTGTAAGCTTAACAGTTATGACTGTATCTGATGTAGATACTACTTCGTAGCTGTAGTCACCAGGGTTGTTTTCTGAAAGAATTTCAACTTCGCATTTTGAAAGACCACCACCGTTGTATGAAACGATGTATTCGCCTTTATCAAGGCTTGAGTATGGACCAAAGATGAGACCACCGTTTGTAAGTGCAACCTGACTGTCGTCGATAGTACCCATGCCGTTGAAGAACATTTCCTTTGGCTCGACAACGCCATCGTTGCTGCCGTTGACGAGGTATTTTGCATAATCATCCGCATATACGTATACATTTAAGTTTGTTCTGTATTCTCCACGGACATCGTTGTAGCAAAGAGCGTCCTCGATAATGAATTCATCTATTGGCTGCTCGTAACCATAAAGGATGGTTTCATAATTGTACTCACCTGCAAGCTCTTCATCTGTGAGCATGATAAATGACTGTGTTTCCTCTGGTTCGTAGATGGAATTGTCTACAAGCCACCAGTACTCCTGAAGACGATTCTGCTCGACTGTGATGCCACCGATGCGAACCTTGTCATCTGAGTAAAGCTGATTTGCATAAGCATTCCAGAATGTTGCATACCCCTTTGTAAGGCCATGATCCTCTAAAACGTCAGAAACCTTTTCCTGTGCTTCTAAGCGATTCTTCCAACCACTGACATTTGAAAGCATAGCTACGCACTCGATGAGTGAAGCCACAACAAAAAGCACCGTCCATGCATAACCTCGAACTTCGTTTTCCTGCTTAATCCAATAGACATAGATATATCTAGCTGAAACAATAACAAACAGAACAACGGATGATGTCATGTGATACTTGATTACAAAATCAAAGAACACGCCGCAAAGGAGCATCACAAGGTTGTGAAGCATTGCATAGAAATATATAAACTGAATAGTCTTTGTTTCTTTTAAAATTTTGCGACCTTGAAGAATTGGAACGACAATGCAAATTATTGCACACATTGCAATTGATACAAAGTTGCGAAGGCCTATCATTGATGAGACAGAAACATCTGGCTGGAAACCAAACACCTCAAAATAGTAAAGAATAGTTTTGATTAAACCGTTCCACACATCAGACATTGAGCCAGAGAATACCATAAGAGATTCCTTGACGTTGTTGATGTTGTGCCATGTAGCAAGCCAATTGTATGTGATAAGCCCAAGTACGGCTGGGATAGCATTGGCAAAAATCCAATATATTGCATCCTTCAAATCTGTCTTCCAAATCACTGACTTGCGTTCTGCTGCACGGATGTAGACCATAACAACCACTGTCATAATCATTGGAAGTGCAAAATCTGCAAGGGTTCGTGGGCCACGAACTGAAAGGATGTAAAGAATCACCATATACACTGCAAGCTTCACCGAAAACAGCTTGCCCTCGGTGTACTTTCTGTAAGCATTGATAAAAAGCATGCACACTAATGGCTGCCAAATGATGAAATCGCCGTAGCAACCGTCATAAAGAACATACACTGCGATTCCAAACAAATACATTGTTCCAAGGGGAACCATTAGCATCCATGATTCGTCTTTGAAATATTTCTTAGAAAGAGTTCCAAGTGCTACGGCGCCGAGAATCATCTGGATAACGACCACAATTGTACGAGCAACATCACCAGCGCCAAGAAATGGATGTACCAGTATCGACAAAATACCTACCGTTGGGTACAGTGTCCAAATATCTCCGTTGGCATAACTCCATGTGCCAGAGAAAAAGTTGTGATGCTTGTAGAATGAATCTGCAAACAAGCTGGCAATGGCCATATCTGAATTTACCACTGTACGACCGTAGGTCATGGTAAGGACTGCGCAAGCGAACAAAACGATAAGACAAAGAATAGCCAGGATTTTTTCTTTCAGCGATAAATTTACTGTCCAATTTTTTAAACTACTAAATACCTTTTTCATGTTCTCTTCCTATTTTCTCTATAATAAAAAACTATGACTGGATTCCCAATCATAGTTTATTATACACATATTTTTATGGCTTAACCATATTATATTCTCACTGCTATCCTTTGACTGCTCCGCCGGTTACACCCTCAACGTAGAATTTCTGCATGATGATAAACAAAATAGAGATTGGTACGGCAATCATTAGTCCACCGCAGCAGAAGTATGTGAAGTACTGGTTAACCAGGGCTCTCTGCAAAAGATTGAAAAGGCCGAGGGCCATTGTCCAGTCTGATGCATCCTTTGACTTAATCATCAAACGAACCATAACGAAATCCATCCATGGATTCAGGAAGGAATTGATTACGGTGTAAACAATCATTGGCTTTGAAAGTGGCACCACAATCTTTGCGAAGATGGTAGCCTCCGATGCGCCCTCCAGCTTTGCTGCTTCATGCAAAGATACTGGAATTGTGTCGAAGAATCCCTTCAAAATCAGATAGCCAAGTCCTGATGCTCCTGAATAGAGGATGATAAGTCCAACAACGCTATCTGTCAGGCCAAGCATCTTCAAAATGAAGTACATGGCAATCATTGAAAGGACGCCTGGAAACATGCCGAGGATCAATGAAAAGCTCATGAGCTTCTTTCTACCTTTGAACTCGATGAATGAAAACGCATATGCGGTCATGATTACAAAGATAGATGAAACAAGGCAGCTGAATACACCGATTATCATAGAGTTTTTGAACCATGCTGGGAAGTTAGCAGTTGAGTCTGGTTCGAAAAACAGCTGGTGATAGTTGGCAAGTGTCCAGTGAGCAGGGAAAAAGTGGTTTGTGTTGATTCCCTTTTGTGTGCTGAAAGTGGTGACAACCAGCCAGAAAACTGGTATCAACCAAATGAAAGCCAAGATAGCTAAAAATACGTGTCTTCCGATTATTTTACCTGTTTTTTTCATTATCTATATACCCCCTCTTTATCTCCACCTATCATTCTTGAGAAAGTAAGAAGTGAAAGGGCTGCACAAACTATAAATGTTATGATACCGATAACTGATGCCATCTTGAAGTTTGAGTACTCATTTGTCAATCTGAATAGCCAGGTGATGAGCAGGTCTACTTCGGTGGCATGTGAGTTTGCCATAGACATGTTTGTTGTCTTGTAGTTGTATGTAAGCAAATATATAACGTTGAAGTTGTTGATATTTGCAATTACTGACTGGATTAATGATGGGCCGGTGATGAACATTACGTATGGCATTGTAATCTTCCAGAAAATCTGGAATTTGTTGGCGCCATCGATTTTTGCTGATTCAATCTGGTCTGATGGGATATTCATCAGGATACCTGTTGCAACAAGCATCTGATATGGAATACCAACCCAGATATTTACCAGGATGATGGTCACATGAGCCCAGCCTGGGCGTGACAAAAATGGGATGAAGGCATCGCCTGCGTTAAGAAGTCCTATATTTTTAAGAAAATCTAAGATTCCTACATTTTCACAAAACGTATTTACGATACCATAATCACCAAACATCTTGCTGATAAGAAGCAATGTAACGAACTGTGGAATACCGATTGTGATAACAAAAAGGGTTCTCCACATGCCCTTGAGCCTTGTGTCGTCATGGTTAATAAACTGAGCTAAAAGAATTCCACCAAGGAATGTTGTTGCTGTTGCAAGGACAGCCCAGATTAATGTCCACACTAATACTCTTACAAATGCGTAGCCAAATGTGATGGTCTGGCTGGTTGTAAAGAGGTTGATAAAGTTCTTGAATCCAACCCATGTGAAAAGATATGTTGGTGGCTGATGGTTCTCATCGTAATTCGTAAATGCGATACCTACCATGAATAGAATTGGAATAATGTTGATGAGAATTACTCCAATACTTGGCAATGTAAGAAGAGTGATGTGGAAACGCTCGTTTTTGAAGCTCACGATATCTTCCTTAAATGTACTTAAGTGTTCTCCCTCTTCCTGCATCTTTTGAAGACGATAAACTGTCTTGATATTTGCAATATATAGTGCCAGAAATGCAATGATAACAAGGATTCCAATGATTCCGTAAAGTAGAATCAAAAGAGAATTATCATAATCATTTACTGTTTTTTGCATAGTTAATGGATCAAAAATTTCCTCTCTTTGGACTGTACCAAGAGTTGAAAGCTTTGACATGTATGGTGCGAAAACGCGAAAAATTGAGGCTAGCACTCCTACCTCAAGTAAAGTCATAAGTATTCCGCGGATGAATTGTTTTCTCCCAAAATATCCAGCACCCATAATCAAAAGAGAGAGCTTGACCCAGATGTCACCTTTGGTTATGGATGTGAAAAAGTCTTTGAAATAAACGCCAATTTTCTTCATAGATTATTCCTCTGATTTATAAAAGGGCTTCTCCATTCGGAGAAGCCCGAAAAAGTTTTAAATCTACTCTACCGGTTGAGTGATTCCAGCTACTGCATCATCAAGAACTTCCTGGCTTACTTTGCCGTCAAGGATGTTCTTTCCAAGTGACTCTGCTGGTGTCCAGTAGTTGCCGCCAACTCTCTGAAGCTCTGCGAATTCTGACTGAGCTGCAAGAGCGTCAAGTGCTACTGAAGAAGCCTGTGCAAGTGCCTCTGTGTTTGAAGGGCCTTCGCCTGTAGCTGCATATACAGCTTCCTGTGTCTCAGCGTTTGTAAGGTACTCAGCAAGAAGCATTGACCAACCTGTGTTCTCTGCGTATGCGTTAACACCTACGAACTTGTATCCTGAGTATGAAGCCATCTGCTTGTCTTCGCCGTTAACCTGGAATGTAGGAAGCTTTGTAGCTGCATAGCCATCGCCATAAGCCTCTGAGAATGCGTTAACATTCCATGTACCAGAAACGTATGCTACAACCTTGCCATCGTTAAGGTTTGCAAGAAGATCATCGTTGCCATAGCTCTTGAATGCACTTGAAGATGCGATGCTCTGAAGTGATTCTGCAGCTGCAAGACCTGTCTCAGAGTTCCAATCGCAGTTGTTTGACTGATCTTCATTTTCTGTAAGTGTACATCCAGCGCCCTGGAAGAAACCGTAGAGATACCAGCCGTTTGCTACCTCACATCCAACTTCCTTGCCAAGCTCCTCAGCCTTAGCTGTAAGTGCTTCCCAAGAAGCTACATCTTCCTCTGAAAGAACTGATGAATCATAGTATAAGAAATAGCCGTTTGAAGCTGTGAATGGGTAGCCATACTGCTTGCCATCGTACTGTCCAGCTTCAACTGTAGCTGCTGTGTCTGTTTCGTTCATGTCATATGTGTACTGAGCTGCCACTTCGTTAAGAGCGCCTGCCTTAACAAGTGCCTCAAGCTGATCGTCTGGGAATACATAAACATCAGCTGCTGCCTCAACATCCTCAAGTACACGGTCCTTCATATCAGCTTCTGATACAGCACCGATTGTGATGTTGAAATCTACGTCAGGATACTCTGCTTCGAAAGCGTCGCAGCGTTCCTTCATAACTGTCTGGTACTCTTCTGTCTCTGAGCACCAAAGCTCGATGTTTACTGTACCTTCTGTTGCAGCAATAAGATTTGCGATAGCATCCTCAGATGATGCTTCCTCTGTAGCTTCTGCAGATTCCTCTGTTGTTGAACCTGTCTCAGCTGTAGTCTCTTCTGCTGCGCCCCCGCATCCAACAAAAGCTGATGTAGCCATTGCTGAAACAAGAAGTGCTGATAATAACTTCTTCTTCATTATTACTTCCTCCATTTTCTTCATTTTTTATACTCCCGTGATTGCGACTTTGCGCAATCGGTTGTTCTTCATACATAATCCTAATGCTTCTGTCATTTTTCGTCAATTAAGCATTTCCGACAACTATTTTATGACATTTTTGTTAATATTACTAATTTGTGCTGTCTCGCATTTGGATATTAAAGTCGCTTAAAGTGAGATTTGTGACATCTTCCCCATCTAAGTTGCGCATAAGCATAGACAACCCCTCGGCGCCCAGTTTCTTTGCATCGAAATACAAGCTAGTGATAGATGGTTTTGATGTAGATAATAAATTTGAATCGTAAAAGCTGCACAGCTTGATGTCCTCTGGAACAGATAAGCCATCGTTGTGCAGACAATTAAGAACTGAATTGCAGAGCATGTCATCCATGCAAACAATGCACTCTGCCCCCTCTGCGATGGCAGTCTTCAAGACTTTGTCCATGCGGTCGCTTTTGTGCATATTTAAATAAATCTGATTTTCATCAGCCTTCATTCCACGATTAATAAAGCCCTGGCGGAAGCCTGCCAAACGGCTGTGAGTAACGTTGATATTTTCGCCCCCACCAATAAGGGCCATCCGAGTGATGCCCTTGTCGATAAGTGTTTCAATCATGCGTGTAGCTGCCCCCTCATTATCGTGATCTATAAAAGGAACCCCTGGCTCCATTGGGTTGCCCACTACGATGTATGGAATTGCTGCGTCTTTTAGGAAATTGATAACTTTAGAATCCTTCTCGCAACGACTGACCATTACAGCGTCGATTTTTTTGTTCCGCACTGCGTGCTTCAACGCTGATATGCCGTCGTTATCTGCAAGAATGATAAGAACGTCGTATTCGTATTCCATGGCTCTGTCGCAGACACCTGTCATGAGAGTCTGGAAATATGGCATCTCGCCGAGGGCTGAATCGGCAGGGAAAACCAGCCCCACATTGAATGTGCGGCTAGCTGCCAACGACCTAGCAACAGCGCTAGGTCTGTAATTTATTTCTTTGATGAAGGCGTTAACCCTCGCTCTAGTTTCCTCGGAAATTCTACCTTTACCGGAAATGGCTCTAGAAACTGTTGTTTTGGAAAGCCCCAATTCTTTTGCGATTTTATCTAATGTATAACCCATAGTTTCCCCCTAATACTGTGGTCTTCTATCAAGCTATCACAATAGAATCGGTTTTGCAAACGGTTGCGCACTTTTTGTTAAATACTAACAAAATTGCATGCCACTATTCGAACAATGCGTCAATATCACTTTACATAGCTTATACCTGCCTAGTTCATATTTAACTTGTATCTAATAACACTTTCATTGAGGAGGTTTTTTATGAATGAGGAATTAACATGCCCACAGAAAATATTAAGATTTGTTCCTATGGTTGCTTTGCCGCTGATTGTGGGAGGAATCAGCGCATTACTTACAGGAAATGCCATGGATTCGTATCAAGTGATGATACAACCGCCACTGGCTCCGCCGGCTTGGCTGTTTCCAATAGCATGGACAATTCTATATGTACTGATGGGCCTAGGTAGCTATTTTCTGTTGCTGGCACCTGCAGATACTACAGAAAAGAAAAGTGCCAAGTGTATAGCGATGATAGTTTACTTTATCCAGCTCTGCTTTAACTTTGTATGG
This sequence comes from Pseudobutyrivibrio ruminis HUN009, assembly GCF_000703005.1. NCBI lineage: Bacteria > Bacillati > Bacillota > Clostridia > Lachnospirales > Lachnospiraceae > Pseudobutyrivibrio > Pseudobutyrivibrio ruminis. Next base: position 489,475 of record NZ_JNLH01000001.1, read on the forward strand.
TCGCTGATATTTTTCAACGCAGGCCAATATACACTAGCCTTCATTTGGCTGATGATTCTTTGGGTAATGATTATCGTAATGATATGGAAAACTTCTAAAGTATGTTGGAAAGCCACATTGATGTTTCTCCCTTATCTACTGTGGTGCACCTTTGCAGCTTATTTGAATTTGATGATTTCAATATTGAACTAATGAAAAAGTGGGAACCTCATCGAGGTTCCCACTACATTTTTACATCAGCACAGTAACCTTGGTTCCTGCGCCCAGTTCACTTTCTATTTGGATTTTGGCGTCGTGGATTTCCACGATGTGCTTTACGATAGCAAGGCCTAGGCCTGTGCCACCAGAGGCTTTGGAGCGGCTTTTGTCGACGCGGTAGAAGCGCTCGAAAACGCGGTCTAGGTCGCCGGCAGGGATGCCGATGCCGTCATCTTCTACGATGAGCTTTTTGTAGCCGTATTCTTCAAGGACTGCAACTGACACGTGTCCGCCTTCATTGCCGTAGCGGATTGAGTTTTGCACAAGGTTGTCGATTAACTCGCGGATAAGATCCGGACGGCAGCGCACTGAGGTGGATGCACCAGATAAGGTGATATCAATATTTCGCTGGCTGGCAGCCATAGTTAATGAATCCAGCTCCTCGGCGGCCAGCTCGTATAAATCCACTGTTTCGAACTGTTCATCATTGTCGTCACTATCCAGCTCGGAAAGCTTGATGATATCCTCTATGAGGGCCAGCAAACGATTTGCATTCTTATCTATCTCGTCAGCAAAGTGCTTTCTCTTTTCCGGATGTGTATCGTCAGAGCCAAGCAACTGCGCATAGCCAGAGATTGCGGTAAGAGGAGTCTTCAATTCATGGCTAACATTGGCTGAGAAATCCTGCCGCATCTTTGCCGCCGCCAATACTTCCTCGTGTTGCTTTCGAATTTTGCTAATGAACGGATAAAGCTCAGGATATGGGGAGTCTACAAAATCATCGTTGAGCTTGCCTGCCACATCCTCAATTGGCTTCATAAGCTGACGTGTAAGGATGCGCGAAGCCAGCACACAGAAAAATGATATAAGTAAAATGAGGCTGAGACAAACTGGCAAGCCGCTAGCAAATACCACCCACACTGCGTCCACTTCCTGGGCAATACGAAGAATTCGACCGTCGTTTAGGCGAAGGGCGTAGTAATAATCCTTCAGTCCCATGGTGTCAGACTGCCTTTCTATTTCGCCAGAACCGTTCTCCATAGCGCTGACAATCTCCGGCCTACTGGCATGATTGTCCATCTGCTCCGCATTTACGGTATTGTCGAAAAGAACCGTGCCATCTGTATCTATCAATGTCACTCGCAGTTTTGCGTCCATCAGCTTTGGATTGTCCTCCAAGGCGGCCACATCTGCGGTGTCAAAAAATTCTGTATCTTTAAAAATCTGAGCGGTGACCTGCATGTCCTGGTGCACCTGCCTCTCCAGCAACGCATAGTAGGCAAGGGTCACGCAGAGGGATGTGCAAAGCACCGTGGCGATAATCAGCGCCAAAAATCTAAGGTATATTTTCTGTGCCATGATACCTCCACTTTAATCAATCACGTATCCAACGTTTCTAATTGTGCGAATCAGACTGCCACAGCTACCAAGCTTAGTCCTGAGGGTCTTGATGTGCATGTCCAGGGTGCGTGATTCCAGCTCGTAATCTATGCCCCAGATTTTGTCCATTATCTGAGTACGTTTCAAGACGATACCACGGTTCAGCGCTAGATATTTCAACAGCTCGTATTCTTTGTAAGTAAGCTCTATAGGCTGGCCTGCCACTGTGACCTGGTGGCGCTTGTCGTTTATCACAATGTCTTCGATGGTAATCATATCCATAGCATCATCCATTGTACGGCGTAGCATAGCCTTCACCCTGGAGGTAAGTTCCATCACTGAAAATGGCTTTTTTATATAATCATCGGCCCCTGTTTCAAGGCCTCGAACCAAATCTATTTCACCAGTTTTGGCAGTGACCATAATTACCGGAATAGCCGCAGTGATTTCACTAGAGCGAATCAGCCTTACTATTTCAAACCCGTTTTCATCAGGAAGCATGATATCCAGCAGGACCAAATCAGGCAGATTGTGCTCCAAAAAATCAAAAAAGTCTGCTCCATTGGCAAAGCTTTCTACATCGTAGCCAGCGTTTGTCAGAGCAAACTCCTCTATCTCTCTAATATTTTCATCATCTTCAACAATGTAAACAAGAGCCATAGTGACCTCCTTCATATGTACATAAACAATCAATCTATGTGATACTATAGTATGATTATCTAAATTTTATGTAAAGAGGAATAACCATTGCTCACACGATCATCCGGCACTGTGTATTCTGCCAGGTTCACTAAGTGTTTCGAAAATGGGTAGATTAGCACGGTGCTTCCCACATTGAAAATCGAATGGATAACTGCAATTGTCACAGGCCCAACAGCCGCCGTTAAGAATTCAAAATTAAAAATCATGTTTAATCCATAAAAAGCTAACGTAAATACGGTAACACCGACTACATTGAAGTATAGGTGAATCATGGATGCGCGCCTTGCATTTTTGCTAGCTCCCACTGAGGATATCAACGCTGTGGAACATGTGCCGATGTTCTGCCCCAGGATGATAGGAAAGGCTGCACCGAAGCTGACAGCTCCAGTCAATGAAAGCGCCTGTAAGATCCCCACCGATGCTGATGAGCTTTGAATGATAGCCGTAAATACCATACCAACAAGAATTCCAAAGAGTGGATTTGAAACTGCAACTAGCATATTCTCAAAATATGGGTTGTGTGCAAGTGGCTCCATTGAAGCGCTCATTGCATCCATTCCAAATATCAACACCGAAAATCCAATTAGCAGATGTGCGATATTGGTCTGCTTTGCGTTTTCCTTAGCCTTCATGTATAGCACCACGCCAATCATGGCAAGTATTGGTGCAAATGATGATGGCTTTAGCATTTTGATAAGCACCGCATCGCTTTCGATTCCCACCATAGATAGCATCCAGGATGTGACTGTGGTGCCGATGTTGGCGCCCATGATTACGCCAACTGCCTGACGCAAGCTCATAATTCCCGAATTCACAAAGCTTATAACCATTACTGTGGTGGCCGATGACGACTGAATCACCGCGGTGACACCTGCGCCTAACAGCACACCATAAATAGTTTTGTTGGTAAGACGCTCCAGTATCTGAGCCATCTTCCCCGAAGCTAGCGCCTGTAGGCCGTCTCCCATGAGCTTCATCCCATACAGGAAGAGGGCCAGCCCACCCAGCAGCTTCAAAATCATAAAAATGTCCATTTCATGCCTCCTTAATACAAGAAATTTTCCAAATGTTTGCACTTGTATTATGGAGGGGAAATGTAAAGGGTGGGTAAAGTGGGGAATAAATTAGTACATTATAGTATTCCCTTCTATACAAAAGGGCCAGCTGCATATATAACAGCTAGCCCCTTTAAAAAGACAAATTTTAATTTCCTAAATTATAGTTTAAATTCAATATGTTTGCAATAGCGTCCTGAAGAACTCTGGAGTAATTTAGCCCCGCTTCATCAGCCTTTACTGTCATCCAATATGGAACAGTGCAATTCTTTCTAACTGCGCGATTGTCATATTGTCTACGGTATTCAGCCAAATCGACATCTACCATTGTTTGCAAACCATCGGAATAATCAAAAATATCATTATTTTTTTTGGCCTTTTTTACAGCCTCTTTATATGTAGAAGCTTCAGGTAAATCATTTTCCTGCCCCATACAAGCTAAGCCAATATAATCTCTAGCCATTTCTATAGCATCTGCTAAATCTGCCCCCTCAGTGTAGCCATCTAAATCAGGAATATAAACCAAAAATTCATCGCCAGATTGTTTAATTAATACCGGATATGCAACCTTCATAATAGCACCTTTCCACTCTCCCCCCTACAGAAAAATCAAGCAAGGTAGGGATTAAATCCCCGCCTTCTTGATAATCTGCTTAGCTGTTATCTCGTTAAGTTCTCTGTGCCGCGGTATCACAACCTGTGTTGTACCGTTAGTATAAATATCATGACTTCCGCCATTTCTCAACAGATAATAGCCAGCATTTTCAAGGTTTTTAATTAAAATTTGTCTTTTCATTTCAGTTACCTCGAAAATGTATTTTCACTTACTATTATACGCATTCTATGCGTATTGTCAAGGTGCTACAAAAGTCCGATAAGAAAACAAAGACACAACTATTATCAGTAGTTCTTATATCTTTATGAATAAATTATATTATTTCACTTTGTGTAGAAAATCATTATTGTCAATTAATCGCTAGCAACAAACAAATTCATCGGCATTTACATTCCGCTATATACTACTGTCATATTATTCACCTATAATCTTCTAGGTTAATGTTTTCATATGTTAAAGAATTTGATATCATTAAACGTGAATAGCGGTACGTTTCTACGGAGCGTACTTAGGGGAACTGGATGCGTCCGGTTCTCCTTTTTAATGTCCAAATATAAATTTGCCCCCTACATCTCTTCCTCAAAATCCTTCTCATAAAACAGATACTTGCGGCAAGCCAACAGAATTGCAATACAAACTATACGTATCAATGTTTCCAATGGAGCTTCGTGGCCAACCACCAGTCCCCTGGCGATGGCAAATATCAAAACCTCTACAATAGTATTCATGGAATGCTTTATAAGCATTCTGATAAATTCGATAACAATAATTGCATTAAATGCAGTTATTAAAATATCTTCGATATATTCATCAAATGCCAGCTCAGTCAGCGATACCACATGTATTCCCAATTGGATGCAGCTGTACGCAACACCCACTAACAATATGGCTGCCACTATCTTTTCTAAGAAGCTTGGCATTTTTAGGATGAAATCATGTGCTTTTTCTATGATAGATTTTTTCATGTTGATTCCTTTTTACCTTTGCTCTATTTTCTCAAAGTCTGCCTTAGGGTGTTTGCAGATAGGACAGATGAAATCGTCTGGTAGCTCCTCGCCAACCCACTCATATCCACAAATGCGGCAACGCCAGATTGTCTCTCCCTTTGGAGTGGTTCCAACCGCCTCTGGCTTTGGTTTAATGTTGCTTTGATAATATTCATATGTTGCAGAGGCTGTATCCGAAAGGACTTCCATGGCTACTGGCTCGCATATAAAAAGAGTATGAGAGCCCAGGTCTATAGTCTGTTCTACCTTCAATGAAAAATACGCGTCGGTTCCTACTGTAATGTATGGAATGCCGTTTTCTGAAGTCTGGTAATTTGCGGCTGGATAAGCAGCAAACTTATCTACATCCCTACCGGATTGGAAGCCGAAATGCTTGAACAAATCAAAGGTAGCATCCTGGCTAATGACAGAGATATTGCACTGTCCAGTGGCTTTCACCATATCGTGAGTATAGTTTGCCTTGTTGATAGCTACTGAAATACTGTTTGGCTCTGATGCAACTTGAATAGCTGTGTTGACAATACAGCCATTGATCTTGTCGCCTTGTACTGCCGTACACACAAACAGCCCATAAGATAATTTGTACATTGCCTTTGTGTTCATTTCACCCATACACTGCCTCCTCTTAAATTGAAAATTATGTAATTAATATAGTTATCTAGTGTAAAGTTGATGTAATAATAAACCCTAATTCTCCCACAACACATTCTCACCATGTCTCAGTGGATATATACTCAGCTTTGTTCCATCCAAATCTGCCTTATGCATATCCACTGCAGTAATCTGGTGGTTTTCATATGTATTGTAATAGTAGATTCCCTTATCCAAATTACAGCAAGAGGTGTAGATGGTGATTTCATATGCATCTTCACCTAGATGCACGCATCCCCTCTGCTGGTCCACCGAACCAAGGATGTGGAAGAATTGGCTTACACTTTCCAGCTCTGATTCGCCTGATACAGAATTCATTCGAGTGAATGCCGCTTTCACAAAACGGGATGTAGATGATAAATCTCCTGGCAGGCCGATGGCTCCCATGCCACGGCTATACTGTTGCAAGGATAAGTTTTTAGCAAAAGAATTTTTAGCTGGCTCAGTAGAAAGTGACATGTATTTATTTAATTCAAATAGTTGGATATCAAAAGTTGGATTGTTAGTCATAACGCCAACAGGATTATCGTAAATACGTAGTCCATCTTGGGTCTGTTCGACAACTATAGATTCTGATTTATCAGAAATCATCCAATGAAGAGGCGATAGTGGAAGTTCCTCACTGAAGTTTTCATTTATGAGATTAATTTTAGCCAGCAATAATCTAGCTTCCTGCACAGAAGCACACTGTCCTAAAATCCATGGAATAAACTCAAAAGGTGTGATGTTATCTTTGTCCGGACTCTCTTCCTTGTAGTCTGCATTGCCAGGGAAGTTCAGCCCAGCCATACCAACACCTTTTTCATTGATTGCATCATAGAAGAGAGGATAGTCATCCACCACGAAAGCCATGCCAATTAGAACGTAATGGCTATCCAAATCATTCTGATGCCTGATAGGAAACTTGTAGTTTCTAGGCATGATGGTTACTGTCTCGTGATAAGAAAACTCTAAGTCCAGGTTTCTACCAAAGTAATGATCTTTGCTATAGTATGTTGCAGCAGTACACATTTTCCACTCCTCCTATTTCTCCCCCGGCATCAATCTCTGCTTTGCAGTTAACTCTTTGACATCGATTCTAAAGACTGTAACAATAGATACCATTCTCTCATCAAACTGGAAGTCCTCTTTTCCTGTTTGAGTTTTCATCAAGGCTGTTAACGCTTGCATTTTCTCGACTGGTCCATCCACTATGGTAATCTGTCCAAATCCCATAATTGATTCGTAAACCATACCATATTGACACGCTAATCTACCTTCAAATGGCTTAACATTTCTTTCTAGTGAAAAGCAGCAATTAGAGTTCTTGCGGATGATATCCAACTTCTTTCCTTCATGGGCTCCATGAAGATAAATCACATAATGCCCATCAGCTTCATCTTTAGTTACGCCGTAGTTCATTGGAACAACATAAGGAATACCCTCATCTGCTAAGCCGAGATGAAGGTATTTGCATTCGTTTAATATGGATTCAATATGAGTTACATCTGTGATTTCTCTGTCTCTTCGTCGCATAGGTCCCCCCATAATCTAACTTTACAAAACCGCCCCCACAGTTCTAAACATTGTTTTTATATCGCCCCAGAAGCTGAACTGTTTTAGGCTTCTGAGATTGTATTCCATCTTTGCTGGAAGCACCTGCTCCACGTAGACTGTATCAACATCCTCTGCATTATCAAGCAAGTCTGCTTCGTCTTTATACAAAATACTAGCTTCGCTAGTGATGCCTGCAGGTAATAAAAGAGTGGCCCACATGGCGCCTGTGTATTTTTCTACATATCGGACTGCTTCCGGCCTGGTGCCTACGAATGTCATGTCCCCAGTTAAAACATTCAAAAGCTGTGGTATCTCGTCCAATCTTGCTCCACGGAGCTTTGCTCCGATTTTAGTAACTCTGGAATCGTTGCTTGTAGTAACATGCGCTCCCACTTTATCAGCATTTGAAACCATAGTTCTGAATTTGAATATCCTGAAATGTTTGCCGTATGTGGTGACTCTCTCCTGGCGATAGAACACGCCGCCTGGTGAATCTATGGCAATCATGATTGCGATTACAAGCATTGGAATAGCCAACAAAATCAGCAAAATTAGTGCCACCACTATGTCAAATAATCTTTTAAAGAACAAGGATAAGCCTTTTTTCTTAAGCAAATCGTAATAAGGCCTGACCTCTTCAATTTGCATATATTCAGGCAAATCTTCCCACTTTTTCATATATCTTTTTCCTATATCTGATTCTCGTATCTTATTTTTTTCAAAACGCCATAAAACATGTTCCAGCATGCAAACCAGAAAGCGATAAGTGCAGGCTTTTCATCACACATGTGGAATAAGTCATAATGACTACGGAGCTTTTTGCTAAGCTTATCATGCGATATGGATACAGTACGAATTCTGTACTGCGCCAAGTTCTCAGGCAAGCGATAGCAGCTAGCCTTTTTGCAGAGTTGCAAAAGGATAGCGTAGTCGTTGTTCTTTTTAATGTCTTTTATCTGTATTACACCAAAAGCAGATGCTTTATACATGAAAGTCAGGCAGCCTGGATAACCATAGTTGTACATTTTGTGCTTTGTCACAACATCTGGGCCAGACACTCTGATACCAATAGGCTTACTTGCTTCATCTATCTTTTCGAAATCATGATAAGAAAAAACATAGTCATGCTCTACCATGAATTCAAGCTGCTTTTCAAGCTTTGTTGGAGACCAAAGATCATCGGAATCTAGAAAGGCAACCCAATCTCCCTTTGCCTCGCGCATGGCTCGATTTCTGGTGACCGCCGCTCCTGAGTTTTGCTCGTTAACAAATACTTTAACACGAGGGTCGTTGACCTGCTTTAAAAGATCAACTGTTCCATCAGTAGATGCATCATCCACAATGATGAGCTCCCAGTTTTGATATGTCTGATTCAAAACAGACTCAACAGATTCCATGATGTAACCTGCTGTATTCCATGAAGGCATAATTACTGAAACAAGCCCTCTATCCATATATTAGTCCTCCAAATTACTTTGCAAATACTGCCTTCAAGCTGGCAATGATGTAATCAACATCCTCGTCGGAAAGGTTAGTATGAAGAGGAAGTGTAATTTCATTTCTGTAGTAATCATATGCATTTGGGAAATCCTTAATTTCGTATCCCATTTTTTTGTATGCAGTCATCATTGGTAGTGGCTTGTAGTGTACGTTTGTTGCAACTCCTCGCTCTGCAAGCTTGATGATGAACTCGTTGCGCTGCTGCTCAGTGGCATTTGGCACACGCATGAGATATAAATGATTGCTGCTGTCCATTCCATCCATGTGATGATCCAAATGAAGAAGCCCAAGCTCATCACAGGCATTATCGTATTTACGAATGATATCAAGACGTCTATCAAGCAAGCCAAGATATCTATCAAGCTGACGTAGGCCAATAGCTGCCATGATGTCTGTCATATTACATTTGTACCATGGACCAACGATATCATACTCCCACGCACCAATCTGAGTTTTTGCAAGAGCATCCTTGCTCTGACCGTGAAGTGACAACAACTGATACATATGATAGATTTCTGCATCAGTAACTCCTGTATCATAAACTGATTTTGGAAGCTTCCAGCTAGATGCGCCACCCTCTGCAGTAGTAAAGTTTTTAACTGCATGGAAGCTGAAGCTAGAGAAATCAGCTAAATTTCCAGCGTATGTCTTCTGTCCCTTAAAAGTTGCACTTGCACCAAGGCTGTGTGCACAATCAGCAACAATAGCAACGCGGCCAAGGCCTTGCTGAATTTTTGAAGAAAGCTCATCCAATGAATCCTCCGCTGTGCTCTTTGGCACAAACTTTGATTTCTGACGCTCTGCGATTTCAAATACTCGCTCATAATCGCCAACTAATCCACCAAGGTCAACTACAACAATTGCCTTTGTCTTCTCTGTAATAGCTGCTTCAAGGGCTTCATAGTCATATTCTGGCATATGTGATGTGCTATTACCATTTGGCTGAATATCTACAAAAACAGGTGTAGCTCCACAATGGCAAACTGCACTAGCTGAAGCAGTGTATGTGTAGGCTGGAACGATTACCTCATCCCCTGGGCCAACACCCCAAATTCGAAGATTGAGCTCCTCAGCTGCGGTAGCAGAATTAAGACAAACCACTCTGTTGCTATATTTCGCAACGCCAGCTTCGCTCTCGCAATCTACATCATTTTTTCCTGTATCAATATATGCTGCAAGGCGTCTCTCTAAAAGCTTTGTACGTGGACCAGTTGTAATCCAGCCACTCTTAAGAGCCTTAGCAACTTCTTCAACTTCAGCATCAGATATATCTGGTGGGCTGAAAGGTATATTTCTTAATAAAATTTCATTTTCTGACATGGTAATCTCCTTAAATAAAAAAGGCTACGACTTCACCGTAGCCTTAAACAATATTATGTAATTCTAAAAAAGTTTAACATCTCCTGTACTCATGCTTTAACCTCCTACAAAAACTATTTTGTTCTTGTTTCTATATATTATTCTTTCATTAGGATAAAGTCAAGACTATTAACAATTTTATACGATTTTCGACACTTTATTACCATGATTTTCTATCTTTACAACAGACGTTTGCCTTGCCAGCTCCTGTTCTTGTGCACGCGTTTTCCATACACCATATAGCCAAATAACATTTGTATAATAACGCTTTGCAGCATCACTATTCTGTCGCGCTATAACATAATAAAAGCACTCTACTATCTGAATATATGAACTGTGCAGAGATTGATATACTACAGACTCATCAGCAGTATTATGATTAAAATGCATGGCAAAAAATTCCATTGCATTCAACGTTTCAGTTATGTAATTCACCATAAATCTAGATACGATTCCTGACAAATCATAGGCTAGCTTTTTCCCATTTTTATCTCCCTTTTCAATTGTTTCACCATTTTTTATCTTCTCTAAGACATTATTAAGCTCATCCTCAAAAGACTCTGTTTTTAAATCTAAATTATATATAGTATCAGCTTCAATTATAGCTAATATAAATTCAGCTGAATTCCATTTTTCTTCTATTTTATTTCTGTCACTTTCAGATATAAACTTACTTAATTCAGCATTATCAAAGCTTTTAAATTCATGACCACCTAGACATCTATCAAATATATCCTGTATTCCGGCGGTACTAAATATATCCCTTATCGGTGGATATTTGTACAAAATATTATCCTTATAATATTCAGACATATCTATAGCTCTTTGAATCTGAGTAATCTCCATATTTGCCATGTTGGTCCTTGTGGTATTATAGTACTGCCATACAGCAATTATTACACCAGCTATAATATAAATTGATGCCAATATTTGTGTCGAATAATACAGACTTTCTAATAGACTTTCGCCTTTTGTTTTAAAAACAATAGATAAAATTATCGAAAATATAATATATACAATTATTAATACTAGAGTTATAATTTTTCTTTTTGTTAATTTTTTCATTCTAGATTTCCCTACTTTTAATATATTGCGAAACTATGTCACCATCTAAGTACAGAGACAATATAGATTTGCAATTGCAAATACAATATATATAATCCCAAACAAGCATGGGATTATTTTTTCCAACTTCGATACCTTACAGTATTTTGTTTTATCTTTTCCCCTACCTAATATTTCCCATTCATATGAAAAAACATTCGCAGATAGTTTGCCTTCAAGTTCCTCAATTACTTTATATTTGCCTGAATTTAGCTGTTTATAGCTATTAATAGAAGCGAACCACAATACAGATATTGAAATACCCGCAAATGAGATTGCCCACCAATAATTGGAACAATCAAATCCATTTATATTAATCACTGTAACCACAGCCATATTTATCGCCAGGAAAAAGTTATTTGTGTTTCCTCTTTTTTCACTTACTCTTTCAGCAGTTTCTACATACATCTTATATATTTCAAATAATTCCGTATTCGTGTTATCGATATCATTAAATAACGTCATGACTCAATATCCTCACTCTTTAACATTTCCTAATTGCATTAACAATAGAATCTGTATTCCAGCCTACTATATAATCAGCATTTGTTTTTACAAATTGAGATGTTCTTTCAGCAGCCCATGGTTCAACAGCAATAATTGTTTTGTGCATCTCTTTTGCCAACTCAACTTCAATATTTATCCATTTACTATATGTTGAATAAACTCCTGCCAATACAAGCACGCAACTAGCATGTTGCATCTGTGCTCTAATAGCCTGTTTTAGCTGATAATCATTATTAGCATGGTGAATGGGGTCATTTTTAGGAACAGAATAATCCCTATAATCGAATCCTGACTTTGCTTTTAGTAACCTCACTAATTTATCATACGCATCTGAATATGCCCACGAATGGCTAACAAATAGATTATACATTGTAGTACCTCCTCATAATTTGTGATGAGGATTAATTTACATGTTTTTTTCATTCATAGCAACTTTAATTTATGCATATATGCGCAAATTAATTATAGTTTTTTCTATATGATTCAAGCCTCTCAACAAGCATTTTTCTTACATATAACGGATATACAATTTCTGTATCTCCAAGTCCCATCAGCCAGCCAAATAGCAAATCTGTCACCGCAACAACAAATTCGATTTCAACATAATTGGTACTTATTTTCTGGATTTGAATATCTTCTCCGAACCTATCAATAAAAGCCCCCACCAAGTTATTTGATGTTTTTACCCTAATTGTAGTCTCTTCACCAGAAAACATGTCCATTCTTCGTGAAACATATTTACCTACATCAAATTTTTTGAATCTATCTTCGCCTTGTCTCTTAATATGATTAATCCTAATATTATTGATTTTATCGATTCTATAAGTACGCTCACAAATGTTTGCAATATTATCATCAACACTATATCCGTATAAGTAATACCGATTATTTGCCCATATTAACCCCCAAGGATTTAAGTAATGTTTATTGCCGCGTATTCGCATTTGTTTATTAATATCCCATTCCATATAATCAAATTCTATCTGACTATCGCTAGCCAAAGCTTCCTGAATATAATTAATGTTATACAATATTTTTTTATTTGATTTTGTGGAATTCTTCGCACTCAAAATTGTTCTATTGGTTTCATCTTGCTCATATATACTTAGCATCGAAGTAAGTTTGTAAATAATGTTTTTCGAAACGCTTTTACCTATTACACTGGAAGAATTAATTGCATCAATTAGCAACTGTATCTCCTCTTTTTCCAACAATCTACTCCCCATGTAATAACTAGCATTTCGTCCTTGCGTAGTAATAATATCAACATCTAATTCTGTTTGTAGTTGCTTTATATATCGACGAATAGTATCTACGCTACACTGATACCCTATGGCCTCCATTTCTTCTAGCAATTTCCTCATTGTCATTGGATGGTTCTGATCAGTTTTATCCCTTAGAATTCTATAAAGAACCATAGCTCGATTTTTAGCATACTTTTCCATTGGCACTACATCCTCACTATTAATCAGCTTAATCAAATATCAACAATATCTTCCAAATTTCCCTTGATAGCCACAACTATTTATAATTTTCTCAAAACCTTCGTTTACTGTAAGCGGAGAATCCTTTTCATCCCAGCTATCATCAAACCTATTTAAATACCAGGTAACATCCCTGCCACCTTTAAGCGCCAATACAATCCGTTTAATATATGGAATATCCACATTGCTATAACTAAATCCAAAACTATAAATCTCTTTAACTCTACCATTTTGAATCAAGCTCCAAAAATTCGAATGTTCTTCAATGATGCTATCTATGGGTTTTCTAAGCCCACTAATTGTCTCTTCAAGAATATTCTCTGTTTCTATGTATGTTTTATCAAATTCCCTTGCTATATCAACACCATGTCCAACAATGATTTGCCCAAGGGTATTAGGCAAATTGTATTTATTGCTAAAAAATTTTTTGGCTCTATTTCTTAACCCATGAATATGATCAACAAGGTATCCTGGCACACCATAAACCTTCTCAAGCGTCTCAGTATAATTAAATGTTAAATACAGACTTTCTGCATCCATTATTTTTCCAATTGGAAGTAAATAGTCAGCATCTTTAATCAAATTCTTTGGCGGTTTAATTATCTCTATATCTTCAATCCATTTTTCGAACAATTTAGGCAGTAGTTGCACTGCACTTTCTATATTAGATGCTAACTCCGATAAGTCTGCATCCACATGGAATGGATTGATTACACCGTCCTTATCCTTTGCAGCATCCTCTATCCCCCAATCGTTAGCATACAATACCGTCTCCAAATCGAGATGATAAAGTTCTTCCTCGAATCTATTCAAATCATCATCTGTTTTCATGTTTGTCAAAAGCAGCCACATAAGAAGATATAACAATTGCCTCTCATCCATAATTTCATCACCATGCTTACCAGTAATAGCAATTGGAATTTGAGGATATTCATCTGCATAGATACCTCCATCATGATCACACTCAATATCCGGATATATCTCCCTTAGTTTAGCTTCCATCCAATCTCTAAAATGATAATATCTGGTCGGATAATTGTGTGCTAAGTCAAATCCATTCCCTATTATAAAAAGACGATTGAAAACTTGGTTATCCATTATTTTCCTTCTACAATCTCTGCAAGCCCAAATGCCGCTGCATTATTTGAATTATGTTCTTACAGCTCAAGTTCTGAGTGCACAATTCTCTGCCTTATAAATATTTATTAAAGTGCCGTGGCGTCAGCCACGGCACAACACATATCTCTATTCACTTAGCTTTGGAGCCTTGCAGACGCTACATGGCTCATAGCCATCATCAACTGCATCCTCGAGGCTTTTTTCAATCTTACTCTTTTTCAGGTAACGGCATCCGTCCACATGATACTTTTCACCTGTTTTAGTAACGTATACCACAGTATCGCCACTAGCAGCATATACCGGTATCGGTGGTTGAAAAGCCACTAAAAATACCAACGAAAAGACAATTGCTCCAAACATTTTTACTTTCTTCATACCTACCACCTCCATGTAGCTAGTATGAGACATTATAAATGCTAGTTGTTATATATCTGTGAAAACTCATGTAAGAATACTTCTTTATAACTCAGCCCTACTACCCAAACAAGAACTCATCTAGATCTTCTAAAGCTTCCCTCAATTCCTCATCCTTTTCTTGATTGATGTAGGCTTCAAGCTGAAGAGCTGCCTTTTCTTCCGGTTCACACTCTACGTCATATGAGAGTTCCACTAATTCCTGCAAGAACTTGCTCTTCTTTGTGCTTGTATGTGTCATACAGTATTGTTCTATAAGAATTCTTGAATATTCCTCCATTTGTTATAATTCCTCTTTTCTATCCCTTTACAAAGTACAATTCCTACGATATTCAAATACTGCTACACATATCGCTATTAACTATAATACTTCTCCACCACATACCCATTACTCTTAACCTCCTCGTCGTACATGCTTCCATCGAGGAAACGCGTACTACCATCTTCTTTATGATGAATAACGATTCAATCTGTGTATGTCGCAGTTATGCCTTTTAAGCGCATCTCCTCTGCCAAGGCCATTTCTTCACAGAAAAGAAACATGTTTTCATCGAAGACTCGACCAAGCTTTTCCAATGCATCACGATGGAAAATAATAAAGCTTCCGTGTACCGCATATACCTGAGACTCATGTGGCCTAAGGACAGCTCGCTTAGCAAAGAATAGCCACTTCACAAACTTGTTAATTGCAATGATGGAATAATATCCAAGCTTGTTTTTATTTTTCATAAACTTGTATTCTGCTCTAAGAAAACGCTTCTTAATCAACATAAAAGTGATTCTGATTCTTGCCCGTGGAGGTAATAATCTTAGGACCGATAACTCCATTCCCAATGGTTTCAGATAATTGTAGTCGAACTCAGCGACCTACACATCGCCCCTTTACTCCACATAAGCCTTTGCAAAATGCCCTTTAGCCCATTTTAGCACATACTCTATGGCCAGTGGTCCTGCAATCATGATTCCATACAGCCAGACACATCTGAAAACGATATTCTCGTACAATTTTGTGTATAGTTGACTCCTCAATAAGAACCAGTGTAAATAGTACAAAAATAGCTGATGGTACATAAAGAAGTAGATGGTATGTCGGCCAAGATATGCAAAAAACTCAGCAATTTTCTCCACCCATACAGGCAATGTCATTGTCTTAAATAAAACATCTATAAACAGTATTATTGTAAAAAGAAGAATTGCGTACAAGCCTGTACTTATTCCTGCTGGGTTCAAGTCTGTATGGTATATTGATTTTGTTTCGATTTGTAGTTGATCCTGTGTAATGAACATCACCCATCTAACCATGCAAACAGCCAGTATCGGAATCAAAACTAGTGTCTTTTTGCCAATTTTATCTATAAAATCTCTATGCTTAGCAACATACATACCGAGTGTGTAAAAGATAATAAGCGTACCGCCAAACAATTTGCCGCCCGCGCCGTAGATAGATAGAATATTGGTACAATTAGTTGCCGGAATCGCAATTATAGATACTGCTAGTAGTACCAAAATCGTTCTAACAAATCCACTGTTTTCCCTAACAACATAACAAAGAATTGGTCCTATGATTATCAACTGAATAAATAGGAATACATAATAAAGTGGCATGTTGGCATTAAAGTGTATCCATTTAAATAGGAATTCTTCAAAAGAGAAAGTATAATCATCTACCCAATCGTATATGAAAGTAGCCGCTGTATAAGGCACCAGCATTGCCATACATTTCTTCCAAACCTTTTTTAATCCATAAGGTTTGTGAGACCATGATTGATATGCATTATATCCGCTCAGTAATATGTATAATCCCAAAGCATAATATGAGACACAAGCCATACCATAGCTTTGATAAGTGATTGTGTACGTATGATCCAGCATCATTCCAATAATACCGATAAAGCGAGCTATATCAACCCATATTTCTCTTTTTCTCATTTTCAAACTCCTGTTTAGAACTTATTTATCATTTCAATGACATAATCCTGTTCCTCTTTTGTCATTCCGTTATAAAGAGGAATTGAAAGGACAGTCTGTGCATAGTTTTCTGTGATAGGAAGCGAACCTTCTTTTACTCCAAGGTACTGGTAGGCCTCTGACATATGTGGTGGAATTGGATAATGAATTATCGTTCCAATTCCATTTTCATCCAAGTATTTAATGAGCTCATCCCTATAATCTGATTTAATTACAAACTGATGCCAAATATGAGTTGCACCTTCACGAATCATAGGCAATTTAATCTTATCATTGTGAAGTTCATTCAAATATCTTTCGCAAATAACACGCTTCTCCTCAGCAAGCTCTTCAAGATGAGATAAGCGAACGCGTAATAATCCAGCCTGCATTTCGTCAAGGCGCGAATTAGCTCCTACAACTTTATTGTAATAGCGTTTTTCAGAACCATAGTTTCTAAATACTCTAGTGTCCTCTGCTATTTTATCATCATTTGTAACAATAGCACCTGCATCGCCAAATGCTCCAAGATTCTTTGAAGGATAGAATGAAAAACATCCTATATCACCAAATGTTCCGGTAGTCTGACCATCGAACTTAGCTCCATGTGACTGAGCGCAATCTTCTACCAAACGAAGATTGTATTTCTTACATAGTTCAACTACTGGCGCCATGTTAGATGCTTGACCGTATAAATGAACGACAAGTACCGCTTTTGTATTATCCGTAATCTTTTCTTCGATTTTTGAAGCATCTATATTGTAGAACTCGTCAGGTTCAACAAAAACTGGCGTTGCTCCATTCATTGTTATACCCATAACGCTAGCTATATATGTATTTCCCTGAACAATAACCTCATCACCAGCTCCAATGCCTAAAATACGAAAAGCGATCCATAAAGCATCTAGTCCACTAGCCAAGCCAACGCAATGTTTGGCCCCAACGTATTTTGCAAACTCTTCTTCAAATTGTTTTACCTCATTTCCTAACACATACCAACCAGATCTAAGCACTTCTATAGCTTTCGCTTCAAACTCATCCTGGTATTTATAAAATCCTCTATCAAGCCTATTAGGCATTATTTTTTCCATATGTACTACCTTTCTATCGAACGATATTCATCATCCAAAATACCATATAAACACCAATCAACATATTCCCCATCTTTATGTATATGCTTTCTTAGTTGCCCCTCTTTTTTGAAACCACATTTTTCGTATAGATGGATGGCTCTTTCATTATCTGCAAATACTGTCAAAAACACTCTATGCAATCCATAATAACAAAATGCTTTTTCCAACAGGATCATTGACGCTTCAAAAGCATATCCATGTCCCCATGCGGCGCGGCGCATGCTAATAGCATACTCAGCCGTCTTATTTACAATACTAATATCCTTCAGACTGATAGTCCCTAAATACTCATCTTCCTCACTTACAAAAGCAAAGTTCAGGCTTTGACCTTCTGAAATCGTATCAGTAATTTTAGAATTTGCACAAAATTTCTTTGCATCTTCTATTGTCATTGAAGACATATCTTTCTGAAACCCTTTTTGAACCTGACTGTCATGCATCCATTCTAACATCAGCGGTGCATCTTCTGGTCTTAATTCTCTTAAATGAATCACTATCTTTCTTCCTCATCATTGTCTTTTTCAACTATATAAGGTGGACGATTTCTTGAAGCATCAAATGTTCTCCAAACGTACTCCCCAAGAATTCCCAATGATATCATTACTATACCAAATGAGAGCAAATTAAAAATAAACAAGGTGGTCCAACCTTCCACTTCAATCAATCCTGCAAGTTTAGCTATTATTTCAAAAATAGCCCATATCAAACCTATGACAAAGGACGCAAAACCTACTACTTCAACAAATCTTACCGGCATTGTTGAAAAACTAAAAAGGGTATCCGATACAAGCTTAATTTTCTTTTTCAGCGTCCATCTGCTAGTCCCTATTTCTCTTGCTTTACGTGTGTAATAGACTATCCCGGTTTTAAATCCACTCCAAAGAATTTGCCCTGTGATAGCACTGTTTTTTTCGTCAAGTGAATCCAATACATTAATTACTTTTCTGTCTAATAGATATATATCAAATCCATTCTTTGGCATATTTGGGAGAGATGTTTTACGAACAAGCCAATAATACAGGTTTGCGAATCCGGTCTGCGCTTTGCTTTCTTCGCGAGCCTCACGGCATGCAAGCACCACATTATTTCCTTGCTTCCAGCTTTCTACCATATCTAGAATTAATTCAGTTGGCTCCTGAAGATCTGCCGCCTTGATAATAGCACAATCCCCTGTAGACCTCGAAAGGCCACACAGACATGCTGCGTGGCTTCCAAAATTCCGAGATAAACTATAAATTTTTACGTGATTATCCTGTGTGGCGATTTCTTGCATTACCTGCCAACTATTATCACCTGACCCGTCATTGACCATAACTATTTCATAATCATAATCAATCTTGTCAATAAACTTTTCTTTTAAATCCGCATATAATGGACGAAGATTGTCCTCATTATAATATACTGGAATAACTAACGATACTTTCATGGAATATTCCTACTTTCCTTCTTCACTTATGATTCTAACAAATTCATCATAATCTCTAATGTATTCGTTAGCATCATAATGAGTACTTGCCAAACACAACAATACAGAATCCTCACTAAAATCGTACATATCTTTCCATACCATCTTTGGCAAATAGATTCCTGTATGTGGACGATTCAAGGCATAAACCGTTTCATTCCCCTTACCGTCTTTTACACTGACTTTACTCGTGCCTGCTACATTTATTAAGACAAACTCGCTATTACGATTTGCATGCTGCCCACGAACGACTTCTGAGTCAGATCCATATATGTAAAATATTCTTTTAATATCAAATGGAATATCTATTCCACCTTCACAGATAACCAGGTGGCCTCTTTCGTCGCCTCTTTCTGTAAATTCTAGCATTTCTGCTTTATTTATTACGTTCATTACAACTCCTTTGAAAAACCATATAAGCCTATGTATTATACACCACTTTCACTGTACAAAACATCAAAATTATTTATATAATACATCATTGTATCGTAATCGTCATTCCATTGACTAAATTCTGAGTTATTTCTCTTGTCCTCGAATTCATAATTACCACTTATTATATCGCCAATGTAGTTAGATAACTTCTGCTGTCCTATCCAATTCATATGCATTTCGTCTACGAAATCTGTCGCATAATCAATACCTATCGCATCTGCATAGTTATTCATATCGATAAACTGTATATTGTTTTCCTGGCAGTATTCTCCAAAAGCTGCAAAGTAAGGAAAGTAATCTTCCTTGTACTGCGAAAAAGGTGTTTTTATAAATACGCACTGACAATTATTCTTTTCACATAACGCTTGAATCGATTGAACCCATTTGATAGTTTTATTTGAAAGATTTTCTACTGGCATGTCTTCAGGTAATTGTACCCCTGGTTGTTCGTTTTGAACCATATAGATAAATGCGCCATTCAAGCTGTTGTGGAAATCTTTTGAATATGTATAATCTCTTTGGGTAAGTTCTTTCCACCTATCATGATATGTGATAATTGGAAAATACATTTCCAACCTGGAGCCTTTGGTTCTGTTCCATATCCCCAGCACTTTAGACATATCATTTTTCATATAGTCGTAGGAAAAGTGAGCCTGGTCATTTGCCAATGATTCTTGTGCTCCTCCATTCAAAATGTCTATCATTACCAACTTAGGACTTTGAGTTTTAAAGACTTGCTGTAAATAATAGTATGTAGTGCCCAAATCCTGCTGGTCGCCCGTAAAATCATATGAAGTTATTCCGTATTGATTCCAGATAATATTAGGATTAATGTTGCAATGTACGTTGCTCGATCCTAAGAATACAACATCTAATGTATCATCCTCTAAGCTATAAAAACCAGTCGGCTTTTCCCCCAATATATACGGATTCAACAAAATATTGACATTCGCTCCAACTGGATACTCTTTTAACATCAGCAAAGTTGTCAGCCTATTCATCATAAGGCAAAGACCTATTACGAAGGCTAAAATCTTTAATAATATGATTTTTGTTGATTGTCTTTTTTCCATAACCAGCCCCTCTAATACTTAAAGTAAATAAAATTATTAGCATCAAAAGTAACGCCATACTTTCCATATACGACTATAGAAGCAATAATGGCATAATAGACAAACCATCTAATTACTATGCTATGTTTTTGCAACTGGTTGTAAATACTGATATTTTTATATTGGGCAAATTCAATGGCAAAAGCAATTATCAAAGCAATAATAAGTACTCTTTGATCATAAATATCTAGTCCAAGGTTAAAAAGTGTGCCATCTGTAATGACCCATGGATTCCAACAAAACATACGCTTTACAAAAACAAGCGCCGTTTTAATAGAATCTGCCCTAAAAAATATCCAAGCAAAGCTTACCAGCAAAAAGGTAATAACTACATTTACTGTTTTAGATACTTTATTTCTAAACCCTAAACCTCTTTCAATAATTTGGAAAAGACCATGCAGACCGCCCCATACTAAATAATTTAAGCCAGCTCCATGCCATATTCCGCTTATCAAAAATGTAATCATTATATTTATTTTCTGTCTGAGTTTGCCCTTCCGATTGCCACCAAGAGGGATATATAAATAATCCTTTAACCAAGATGATAATGAAATATGCCAACGTCTCCAAAAATCAGATATGGAATCAGCAAAATATGGATGATTAAAATTAGATGTAATTCGAATATTCATGGTTAATGCAACGCCATATGCTATAAGCGAATATCCGCAAAAATCAAAGTATATTTGTAATGAATATAATACCATTACAACAAAAAGTGTTATTCCTGCATAATCATACAAATTCGCATATACGAAATCAACAATGATAGATAATCTATCAGCAATGACGATTTTATAAAAATATCCTAATGAACAAATTAATAAGCCTCTCTTAATAGGTTCAAAATCAAATCTGCTATCTCTGATATGAACAAGCTGTTGTTTAAAATCCCTATGTCGTTCTATTGGTCCTGCTATTATTTTTGCAAAGAAGGAAATCCACACTGCAACATCAATAAAGTTTCTATCAGCTTCTTCTCCCTTGTAAACATCAACCATATAAGAAATAGCTGAAAAAACGTAGTAAGATACGCCAACCATGGATACTACTGAAATTGATATTGATGTATTGAAACTACTGTTGAAAACATTAAGCATGTATGTAAGGTATTTACCATATACTAACACCGCTATTGTTGCCGCTATAAAGCCAAATAATATTCCCTTTTTGTTATTGCACTTACTCATAGATAAGCCAGCAAAATACGTAAGTACAGTAATAAAGAATATCACAACAATTGTAGATATTCCTCCTAATAAATATGCAAATATGTAACTTGTGATAAGCAATAGTATTTTTCTTAAATTAGTCGGTAAAATATACCATAGGCAGATAACTGCTATAAAGAAAAATACAAACTGCGGTGTGTTAAAAAGCATTTTTTCTTCCTTCAACTCTATATGGTTTCGAATTCAACTATAGAATTCCGCCATACTATAAACCTTTCTGTCAACGATTTTTTACTTTAATTCTCCATATATGTATTCATTAATCTGCCTATCAATGACCTCAGCCACATCTTCCCCATTCAGATATGCCATGGACCACTCTACAATCTTTTCCATAGCAGTCTCTACATTCCAAACAGGTTTCCAACCAAATGTGTTTTTCAACTTACTACAATCTAACTTAAGGAAGTTTGCCTCGTGTGGACCACCGTCATGTTTATTAACCCAAGCTGCATTATTAAATGAAGTTCCCTCATTAGCCACATTCCACTTATCGCAGAACAACTGTACTAATTCACCTGTAGTCCAGCAGTCAACATCATCAGGGCCAACGTTATAGCTTCCGGCCAAAGATTTGTCTTTGTACTGGGCCTCTGCAATCATTAGATATGCCATAACAGGTTCTAATACATGCTGATATGGTCGTGTAGAATATGGATTACGTACTACAATCTCCTGTCCAGTAGAAACCGCTCTAATACAATCTGGAATGATTCTATCATTAGCGAAATCACCACCACCGATTACATTACCAGCACGGCAGGTAGATACAGCGGGAGCATCACAACCATAAGCTCTCTGATATTCCAAATCTGTAAAGAAAGAGTTCTTATAAGAGGATGTTACTAACTCTGAACAAGACTTTGAATTTGAATATGGATCAAATCCATTTAGCTCCTCGTTCTCACGATATCCCCACTGCCATTCTTTGTTTAGATAAACTTTATCTGTAGTCACATTAACAAATGAACGAACGCTTGGTGTCTGACGAACAGCTTCACATATATTAACCGTTCCCATAACATTGGTCTCATATGTGTACACTGGATCTTTGTATGAATCACGAACTATTGGCTGTGCAGCCATATGGATTACTATTTCTGGCTGTACTTCCTTGAACACTGACAGTAAATGCTCTAAATCGCGAATATCTCCTTCAATAGAGTTCATCTGCGATGCCATATTACATAATTCAAATAGTGATGGATTTGTAGGTGCTGAAAGTGCATAACCTGTAACCTCAGCTCCTGCATTTATAAGCGCTTTACACATCCATGAGCCCTTAAATCCTGTATGTCCTGTTATTAATACTTTTTTATTCTTATAAAAATCTAAATTCATTTGCAAACCTCAACCTTAAAAATAGGCAGCCCCTAAGGACTGCCTAAATTATAACATAAGTGATTTATTAAAGATATTTCTATTCTATCTCCAAATTTCAATATCACAATTGAAATAGTGCGAAGGCTTTCTTATCGAATAAGGTGGATAATTCATAATAGATGCAAGTCCACCATAGTGCATCGCTGTAAATAATCCATCTGGATCTTTTGGTATCTTAACATCTATTCCGTGAAGCATACCATGTCCACCTTCTTCAAAGAACTCCTTTTTAAAAGTTCTTTCGATGCAAACAATCGCACATGCATTCATAAAGTACGAATCACACTTCTTATTCCAATTTGCACTTTGACTGAAGCATTCGTACATCCATATCAAAAATGGTAGTGGTAAAATACTTCCTATAGCATGTAATGTCTTCATAAGCATCAGTACGTCTTTAGAGACATATCCTTCGTATTCACTATAATCCTTAACACCTCTGTGTCCCATACAAAGATTATAGATTCCCTTCATACATCCCATACAGAATGCATGAACCTTTGGATTTGGATGAGCATTGTCCATTACATATATATCTAAGAACATTCTATCCGCAACGTCTGCAGTCGCTTTTCCTTGTACCTTTTTGAAGACCTTTGTTGGTAACTTGGATTTAAGATAGAATAGTCTAGGCATACAATCTAAGAACGCACCTCCGCCATAATCTTTATAATCTAAAAATTTGAATGTATCATTATCCCAGCGTTCTTTGGCTATTTTTTTCAACTTATTATAGTCTTCGCGAGGCATAGCAATATCGATATCATCATCCCATGGAACCATATCCTGGTGGCGTAACACACCTATCAATGACCCACAAATAATGTAGTAGTGAAGCCCATATTCATCACAAACAGACTTAAACTCCTCGACTAACTTATAAAGAATATTGTGAGCCTTTACGATATAATCTTGCTCATCCTGCTCAACAACTCCAAAGTTTTCTAGAAGCGCTATTTCCTGACGATATACCATAGTTAAATAATGGAAATCACCATATTCATGTATAGTAGAAATAATGCTATCGTAATCTTTTGCACATATGATAACAACCGTGTTATCTACAACTTCCTCCCTTAGTTTTACAGGAGAATGTACTATTAAATCACCAAATGTATTTCCCCACAAATCTGGATTACTATCGATAGCATATGCTACAGGACAATCCGGATACTCTTGCATAAACTTTTGTGCATACAAACCTGTTCCAAATATAACTATTTTCTTTGTTGTAGTATGAATATTATCTATTCCAAGCTCTAATGGGTCGCCTGGCATTTTGCCTAATCGTCCCTCAGGAACAGCACTTATAAACTCAACACCTTGCTCCATAAAGTATTTCTTATCAGATTCAAATTCTTTTCCATAAGCTGAGCCATATAGACAAGCATCAAATTGCAACTCTTTATGCATCTCTGGATATCGTAAATGTGAATAGTCCAAAGTAACTACATCATCTATCCAATCTCTAGATAATAAAGAATCTGTTAATATATTCGAATTATATCCTCTAGCCTCTGTATATAAGCGCCCCATAATCAAATCATCTGGAATTCCTAAAACAAATCGCTTACAAACTCTTGCAAAGTTCCTTATATATTCGAGCTGCTCATCTCCTTTATCATCCACTATTGCCATGGCATATCCCATCTCGTATAGTTTCTGAACTGGTTGATCAACTCTTAATACTCTAATGAATTCCTCAGCTATACCGATTTCTTTCAGTTGTTGTAGTATAACTTCATAGTCCTTGACAGCGATAATAATTCTGACCCTATCTACATTTATTTTTGATAATACATTTGGGTTCTTAATCTCGCATCCAAAATAACTATTGCCCCACTTACCGGAATTATTATCAACCATAAAAATTGGTTTACGATACTTTCCGTATACTTCCATATAATACGAAGCATACCTCCCCGTTCCAAATAATACTATGTTTCTATTATCACTGTCTTCAAATATATTAAATAATTGCGACATTATAATTATTTACTCCTTTCAATCTCAGCCCAAATAGCAGACTGGTTCGCATGCAACATCCATTGTCTGTTGTACCAAAAAATGTAATAATCTTCAAAACCATTATCTTTAAGAATGGATTCAGCTCGTCTAGAATCCCCCGAACAAATAACAGCTCTATATGATTCTCTAGGTACTTTTAATTTTTCAAATTCATCCCAAGAAAGCACCTGCATCCCCATTACAGATTCCATTTTTGATTCACCTGGCAATTGCACAAGGTATATAATATTTACTCGCGACTGATAATACTCTAGACAACCTTTAAACACACTACCATCTCCGAATAGAATAATTGGTTCTGAAATAGTAGATGGATATTTTAGCCCTCCAAATCGCTTTTTATATACTTGGTATGGAACATTAACATCATAGAATCCATGCCGTTGCTTCCATTCATTGAAGCCAGGTTTCTCAAGGTAGCCTTCGCCATAAGTACTTATCAAAACATTGTTCCAACCTGCAGGAACATCTAATAATTGCCCCTCATAATTAAGACTGAATGTCTTTTTGAAATCCTTTTTATTGAAATACTTAGCTATATCTAACCTACCATTGTAGTGGCAATATATAGCATACTTGCCAGATTCATGCTGCCCTTCCTCCATTTTTTCGTAAAGCCTGTCCACAAGCTTTTTCTTATCGAACAGCTTTCCAACATATTTATAGGCTTTCCATTTCAACATTGGCATATCTCGAAACTGCCTAAAATAACCATATGATTTAGCAAACAAAAGCCTTTGTAAAAATCTAATGCTTCTTTTCTTTCTTTTTTCCTTAAAGCTATTAGAATAAACAGTGTCCAACGGGAAAATATCTATTCCAATGCCTTCACATATATCTACAAACTCATTTTGAGGATTGATTGCGGTGGTTGATTTATTACGTAGTTTTAGATAACCGCCATAAAAACAGTTTTCATTATAAGGAGTCTGTAAGAAATAGTCTCCAGTAAACTCCTCCTGAAGCTCAATAAGCTTGTTATAATCTGCTCTTGGCATCGCAACATCCACATCATCATCTCCCGGAATAAAGCCGCCGTCTCTCATAGCGCCTAACAAAGTTCCATATATAGGATACAGTTGTAGTGAATTTGCTTCGCAAACACGCTTCAGCTCCGCCAATAAATCAATTTCTACTTTCTTTACATCTTCTATTAAGTTTGTATCTTGGTCTATAACTTCTGGCCCACCAATAGGAAGATAATTCTTTCTAACCCAAGAACAGTCCACAAGTTCATTTCGATTACTTTCAACAATAGTAGCAGGAATCTCAAACTTTTCAAATGGTTGATAACATACTTCAATAAAGATAAATCCTAAGCTAGCATAATCAATTTCGTTTTGATATTTAAAACCGTGATTATACAAAATCCGCTCTAAGTCATATTCTTTCTCTCCCCTGGCAAGAACCAATATCATACAATCATCAGTAATTCTATCAGAAATCCCATCTATGTATGTGTCTACCACAAAGGAGTTTTGCCAATCATAATCGACAACATTGTCTAGACTAATAATAACAAAATCAAATTGTCTTTCAGGCAAGTCATTTGATGATGTGTAGACTGCAATATTATTCCTTGATTTATATCTTACTCTAATCGCATCCAAACAATCTTCAGTCTGAACTATAACATCTACATTTCCCGCCATTTCACTAGCTATGCCTGTTATAGCTCCATAGTTGTCACCTATTATTAATACATTATGATTTTTTGCAATTCTATACCATTCCAATGATTTTCTACGTATCGCAGATAGATTCCAAAATACATTTTCTCTAGATTCATATTCTAGATATTTATCATAATACTCTGTTTGATATGTTTTTATTATATTAAGTATATTTTTATCGACTTGTACTAAATTCACTTTCATTCTCCCAATTAATATAATCAGCCCCAAAAGTAACTAAGGCAGCCTATACAGGCTGCCCATATTATAGCATAATCATTTTACTATTGATATTTATATTCCACTCCTATAGTTGCTGACTAGCGTTATACTCTGCCAACACATCAGATGTTGGGCCAATTTTCATAAACTGCCCATCATTTATCCATAACACTCTATCACAGAATTTTTCAAGAGTATTGGTTGCGTGTGAAACTATCAATACAGTTCTGTCAGATTTTATTAATTCTTCCATTTTAGCAAATGACTTTTGTCTGAAATGTTCATCACCCACCGATAGTACTTCATCAACCAGCATAATATCTGTATCCAATACAGCTGTCACTGAAAAAGATAACTTCGAATACATACCAGAAGAATATGTTCTAACCGGCCTATCAATAAACTCACCAAGCTCCGAAAATTCTATTATTTCATCCATATGATCATTAATGTAATCTAAGGAACAACCAAGTAACATTCCAGATTTTAATATATTTTCACGTCCTGTGTTGTTAGGATTAAATCCTATACCAATTGCCATAAGAGATACTCGATTCCCATGAGTATCTATAGTTCCTTCATCAGGTTGAAATATACCAGCAATCGAACGAAGCATAGTAGTCTTTCCTGACCCATTTCTACCGACAATCCCAATTACTTCACCTTTTTTTACTTCAAATGACACATCGTTTACAGCTCTAAAAATATTCGCCTTTTTTACTCCGTCTTTACGAAGGCTTTTCGCTAATGACATATGTGAAATATCTCTATAATCAATACTCACATGATCTACTGTTAGTGCTATATTATCTTTCATCTTATATTACCTTTACATAACCATTTTCATTTTTAAATACTATGTGAATACCTATATATGAAATCAGCATGCTTAATATAATCCATATAATTATTAGCGGAACATTTGCTATAACTCCATACAATAGTGCATTTCGCATGCTATCAATAAATACTGTGCACGGATTTATGCAAAGCATGACTCCATTTAAAGGAGTTGGCAACGCTGTGACTACATCAAAGAAAATACCCGTTAAAAACATAGCCATCTGTAAGAGTATTCCAACCGCATAACTTAAATCATCAATAAATACACCATAATGAAGCAGAATCATTCCTGCACCAAATGCAAACAATATCATCAAAGTATATGCCGGAATCACATATATAATACTAATTCTAATATGTACTTTAAAAATTCCCAGCATTATAACTAAAACTGCTACAGAAAATAACAACTTTATAAAATTAAGTACCATATTAGTAAGCAACAAAACATATTTAGGAACATATATTTTTGTT
The DNA here is from genome assembly GCF_000703005.1 of Pseudobutyrivibrio ruminis HUN009. Classification (NCBI taxonomy): domain Bacteria; kingdom Bacillati; phylum Bacillota; class Clostridia; order Lachnospirales; family Lachnospiraceae; genus Pseudobutyrivibrio; species Pseudobutyrivibrio ruminis. Next base: position 518,054 of record NZ_JNLH01000001.1, read on the forward strand.
ACAATATCTCGATTTGCTCTTACACATTTAACACTATAATTAATTATATGATCAAAATACTTCCACATGAGAAGCGCTGAAAAAGTAAATGTTGCATAGTTCTGAATAGAATTTCCCATTACCTTTCCAAACACAATCACGTACACAAGCATATTAAAGAATGGTTCCAAAATCCACCATAATCTATTCAAATAAGAGTTTGCCACTTCCGCATTTAGGTCTGCTTTCGCAGCAAATATCATATATTGTTTGTATTTTTTCAAATCTGAAAAAAATCTACCTACCTCATTGATGGGTCCATGATTATCATTATTTGAAGGGTCCAGCTTTTCGTCCGCCGCATTAATAATAATCCATAATAAAAGAGTGACACATAATGCAACGAGTGTAAATACTAATCTTTCCAATAGTGCTGACTTTGACAAAGAAAGCATTTTTTCTACTGTAGCACTATTAAATAATATATGATCTTCTCGTATTTCTGCATATTGAGGAATATTAGCTGCCACTATTTTATCTACCGCAATAGATCTAAAATATCTATGAAACCTTATCTCACGAATATTCTTATCTTGTATATTATTGATTTCAAAAATCAATTCCGAATTCGATAATAATTCGTCATAACTATATGTTTTTTCATAAAAATAATCATTTGTATCGACGACAATAGTTACATCTTGATTTCTAATCGGATAAATAGCAAATACCACAACGGAAGCAAGAAATACTATTATCAATACTCTCTTCAATATTCGAAAAATGCCTATATTTTTACCCATCTTTTACAATAATCCTTTTTGAATTAATTCTTTTATTTTCGTTGAACTTGTTTGTTCAGTATATGACAGAAATTCTAGATGCGAGCCATGCTCTTCTAACCATCGCTTTTGGTCGAGCCACCACGAATTATTTGCATAATCGCTTCCGCAAAACTGGACATCATAATGGAATTTTCTATATGCATCGTCTATCCCACAATACTTATATGGTGTAATAAAAACTTCATCTACATATCTACATGATTTAACACATTCTACTCTTTCATCTACTGGAATAAAAGGTTCTCTTTTTTTATGTTCTCTAACATATTCATCAGAAGTCACAGCTACAATTAAGTACTCGCATTGTTCCTTTGCGCGTCTAAACATATTTATGTGTCCAATATGATATAAATCAAACACGCCTGACACATAACCAACTTTATATTTCTTCTTTACATTTTCTTGGCTAAATCTCATCGGAATAGTACGCTCATATAAGTAATTTGCATCATACACTCCAATATTGCTTACCCCCATATCATAAAGCTGTTTTATTATTGATAAGCAATTTTTAACACAAACAATAACCTTAAAATTATATGTTGGAGATTTTAAACTTTCTGGGGAATCAACTTTTACCCCATAAAAACTATGTCCATTTTTTTCCCCATTATTATCTATTACAGAAATAATCTTATAATCATTTCTATAAAAGTTCATAAACTTATCAGCCCAAGCGCCAGTTCCCCAAACAACTATTTCTTTGTTTTCAATCCCATCAAAACAGTGTTTTTTATATTCATCTATAATCTTCTCTTCTATACCATCTATATGTGAATCTTCGTTCATTTTGCTAAACATCCTTTGGTAATTTTCATTTATTTGCTGCGGAAATATTTGATGTTTTTTATTATACTCATATATTTCTTTTTCACGTAGTTGGTTAATAAATGAACTTGATATCGCAGATAACTCGTTAAGACAATTTGACATATTATATTTCTCATATAGATATTCTCTACTTACCAAAGCCTCATTCTCATTTATGCCATCATAAATAATTACAATCGCTCTAAATACCATAACATTCGCAGGCAAACACGGAATACAGTACTCCTGATCAAATATAATATACTTTTCACCGTCCCAAAAAGAATTAATTGGGACAAGATCTATAAATCCTTTTTTTAAAATTGGTCCCAGACTATTATTATCTACAACTTCAGATGATTCAATTATTACATTATAAAACTCATCAAAACGCTTTTTAAATAGCTCAGCATCTGTCACTAACAAATTCATTAAATAATTATTTGCAAGTGAGTAATCTATATAGGGCATAGTCAGCATATCACCAATCAACTCCGTTGGTATAACAGAGATATTTCGCTTCTGCAAATAACTATGATTATCATATGTTTGTTTTAACGCTACTATACCCTCTATATTTGCAGCTTTCTTAATAACTCTATCTTTTGAAAGTATAGTTATCATCGCTTTTTCACAGCTTCTATCTAATGATAATGTCACTGATTCAACATCTGCTATATTTTCACCATTTGTGCTTTCTATAAAATAAGAATTTGCAAATACATCCAAAACGCCTTCTTGAGCAAACCCATCGCACAATTTTCCCTCTGATATATATATTTTTTTATTATCTTCGTATTTTGGTATATATCTACATTCGAGTGATTCCTTTATATCTGTTCCAGCCGCAAAAATCAATTGTGGTTCTTTATAATTTGGAAATACCGAATAAAACTTATTATTATTAAATCCATTTTGTTCTAGAATGTTTTCGATTTGAGATTTTTGAAATAATCCTTCTCTTCGAGATTCTCCGCAAAAAAATCTTGCACCGAGCAAATTATCTATTATTGTGATTAGGACGCCATCCTCAGTTAAATAATCTTTTGCTATCTCAATCTTATCAAGCGCATCATAAAGAACTACATAATCGTACTTTCCTATAGGCTTACCAGTATATACGATATCATTTAATGAATCAGGTGTATTTATTCCTAATATCCTTGAATTTTCTTTGAACGGATACCATAACAATATTCCTTTTTCCAACTGTTTCATATAATTCATTAATTTCTCAGTCCAATCCTATATCGCACAATCACAACACCAAATAATTTCTCATGTTCTTTTTCACAAAGACATTTACGATATTTTCATATCCAACAAGGCTGCTATTGATAACATATAATTTATCAATCTCAATATTTTCTACATTATAAGATAAATCTATCTCAACAATTCTTCCATTCAATGTATTATTAACTATAGAATGAATTATATTCTTTTCACTGTGAGAATACCCACTCGCCGTTATAATCTTGCCAAAGTCGCAAATAATATTAAATACTATATTCCAATTGGATTCATCCCAATATGTTTTTTCAAAACAACCTTCATAAAAATCTATAATTATATCCTCATGAACTTTTAGTAAAAACAATAACTTATCTTCTGTGTTTATTAATCTATTCAAAGTCCACGCAAAACTTTGCCATTTAGTTCTCATGCAAATCGGCAAAATATCCAACTTTTTATTTCTCATTACATACGATTTCATTTCGTTTGTTTCATTTAAAATATCAAATATCTTTTTGCTTGAATTACTAGACGAATTTTCATTTGTTTGTCTGTAGTTGATGAGGTAATCATTAATAAGCAATACTCTACTAGCATTACACCAACACTTGAACATGAAAGAAGTGTCTTGATAAGACGCCCCGGGTGTAGCTAAAAATTTAATTTTATTTTCCACCAAAAACTCACGTTTAAAAACGGCACTCCATATTGCAGGCGCGCTCAGAAAAACGTTCCAATGTTCTGTTGGGCAAAACACTTCATTATATGTAACATCTTTGAAATTTTGAAATGGCTCAATTCTGTCTTCATATAAAAGATTGTAATTCGCTTTTACAATATCTAATTCTTTATTCTCTGCAATAGACAGCATTTCTTCCAAAACAGCGATATTAATTGTGTCATCGCTCTCAAGAATTGAAACATACTCTCCCTTAGCAATATCCAAACCACGATTTAACGAATCACCATATCCTGAATTCATTTTATCCAAAATAATAAATCTCTCATCAGTTTTACAAAATGTATCGATAATATCTTTTGATGCATCGGTAGACCCATCGTTAATACATATAATTTCAACATCTTTATAAGAGATATTTTGAATGCTGCTTAAACACTCTTCCAAATATTTATCTACGTTATAAATAGGTATAAGTACTGATAGCTTCATCTATTCCCCCGTAATATTAAATTATTATTCGCATAGTTCTTCTACTGAAATACAAATAACATCCTTTTTTTCTTTAATCTCTGCACTAATTCCTTCTGCTTCATATAAAGGAGTTATAATTACTGCATCAGGATTTATTGACATTCCACAAAAATCATCACGTTTATAAATAGGGTAATCTTTATACATACCACCCTTTCGATCAATTAAGGCAACAATAGATATCTCTGTTCCTTCCAAGCGATCTATCAAACATTTACCCAGTCTTCCGGTCCCATAAATAGCAACTCTCTTGTAGTTATTATCCTTTAACCATGTTGCTATTGTTTTTTCTGGATTCATAAGTTTTATAGCTACATTTTTATATCGTTGCAAACGATTAGTCATAGAAACACTTGTGGTTGTATTAGAATTATTTATAGCATTACTATTTCCAATTATATAATCCATGATTAATTCATCATGAATATAATCTGGGTACAGTTCTTTTTTTAAATAATCCTTCACCACTGGTATTTCGGTATCCTTTATATTTCTGCAGTTACCATTAATATGCTGTATTGTCCTTCTAAAGTACTCATTTCTGTCATTAGCACACTCACTGTATTTTTTTATGATATAGCAGATTGACTTAATATAATTCATGTAATTGTGAGTTACAGAATTATCAGAAACATGAACATCCATAAGCGGTGTATCCAAAAAATCAACATTTAAATTAAAAGCTGCTTTGATTGCAAATTCCCAGTCCTCAATTGTGGATATTTCTTCGCTAAATCCACCAATTTTTTCGAAGGAATCTTTCTTTATAACTATAGTCGGAGCACCTACATAATTATCCAGAAGTAATTCCTGTCCAAAGTCTTTCGACATTTTCTCCCAATCCAAATGCTCATCAACAATATTTAAGAATTGACTTTTTCTGAATCTGCACATTTGTCCGAATGTCATATCAATTTCTAAATCATTCAGCATTCTATACATTTGAATTGCAAGTTTGTCCGGATGCCATTCATCGTCATCATCATGAAAGGCCACATACCTTCCACTTGAGTTTTTCACACCATTGTTTCTAGTGGCAGAAGGCCCTTTATTACTCTCATTTTTAATATACTTTATATTTTCGTGCTCTTTACATAACCTTTCTGCAACTTTTCCTGTGTCGTCAGTAGAGCAATCATCCGAAATAATTATCTCAATATTCTTATATGTCTGATTCAAAACACTACCAACTGACATCGGTAGTTTGTCAGCTCTATTATATGTTGAAATAATTACCGAAACCAATGGTTCTTCATCAGAGAAATCTCCAAATCCTATGTTTTCTAGTGCATCCATTGAATTTACTTTCTTTCGTCTGGCAGCTTCCAGAAATCTATTTCTAAGGACAATTGTGATATATTCACGCCTCTGTGGATGCTTTTCGATTAATTGTTTTTGGATTTTCTTCATTACCAAAAATAATTTATGCACGTCATACGATATCGAATCCTTATATTCACTATAGGCCTCACAAAATACATTGTACTCATCTTCCTCAAGCTCTACACCTCGTTTTTCTAATCCAAGACGCTGTATCTCCGCAAATTTTTTTGCTCGTTCATCAGCTAATTCGCCACGAACACGTGTAGTTTCATTTCCATCTCTGCAACGCCATTTAAGGAAAACATCGGTAAAATTATATATATCCGCGACTGCTGAAAATTCAGTCCAAAACCTATAGTCTTCCATCCCCAACATATTGTCATGAAAACATATTTTTTTATTCTCAAGCGTAGATTTCCTAAAAATCGTGGAGCTATTAGCCATTGGACATTGAAATACTATATCAAGCCACAAATACTGTGGATTATTTATCATTTTTGCACAATCAGATATCTGATTGTCTCTAGAATCTATTGTTATAACATTACCACCTACAGCTCCTATTTCTGGATGATTTTCTAAATAACACACTTCTTTTTCAAAGCGATCTACTACAGTCAAATCATCGTTATCCATAAGCGCTATATATTCACCTTTAGCGTTTGCCAATCCAATGTTTCTACTTTTGGCAATTCCTTGATTAGTTTTATTATTAATTATACGAATACGATTATCCTTAATTCTTCTCACAACATCCATTGTGTTATCTGTGGAACAATCATCAATTATTAAAAGTTCAAAATCAGTGTATGTCTGATTTAAGATACTATTTATAGTTTTTTCTATAAATTTTTCAGCATTGTATGCTGGCATTATTACACTTACTTTTGGATTACTCAATTAATATACCTCCAAATTTAGAGCTTTATCTCCTTAATATCTTGAAAAAAGCTGTGCTCTAACGAGTCACAGCTTTCATTATACACTAAAGAAGTTGTATGTGCCATTTCTTAGGGATATTAAAAAACTGTTTTTGCATTTTTATGACTATTATCTCTATACAAATATTTTTCTATCTTTTTCGTCATATACCAAATCCACCACCCATTCAATCTGAATTGATTCCCTGTGATTTTTTTCAATGCTTTTTTTTATAGATTCATAGTTTTTTTTACTTCTAACGCATATAACATAAATGTCTACTTTTTTTCTATATGTTTCCTCTAATGATCTTAGTTTAATTCCATATCGTTTATTTATATTTTTATAATTAGCATCTGTCCATGCAACAATTTTGCACTTATTCTTAATATTTCTGTATAAACGCATTCCAGCCATTCCAGCTCCACATAAAACAATCCGCTTTTTATAAAGTCTGGAAAAATATCTATCCGTAAGTTCTTCTGGTATTTGCATGTCTCCTTGCCAATCCCCCGGTTCTTCCAGATAAATTCTATGTCCCCCTAATGTCAGTATATACTTTTTAAATGAACACTTAATTTCATCCCTTCGTGTAGTCGTATATGGCAGCCCATATCCTCCAGATATTCCTTCAAAGCAAATTTGTATCGGAAGCGAAACAACAGGAATGCTTTCATTTCTAATTATTTCAGGATACATGCTTTCAATTGAATTTGATTTTATATTAATTTTTTTATTATATGGACGTGAAAAATACTTTTTAAAAGTTTCAACATTCAGTGCAAAAAATCTTGTATCAACTTTCTCAAGAACATCTTTTCCAAATGTCACAAAATAGTTTCTTTTCGATGACACCAGGGAGACTACTTGATTGATATTCCTAATAATCAAACGTCCTGTTGTTTTTATAAAATAATCATTTTCTTCTAAAAGCCTACTATTATTCATAGCAAAGTCCATAAGTTCAGCTTCACCAAATGATTTACCTATATCAACGGTACCTCCAATGTCACCAATAAACGTTAACCATTCGAAATCTATATCTTTTTTTTTCGCTAAAGCCTTCACCTCATCTGGACACGGTTCTCCCGAATTTTCACAAAACAAAATTTTCTTTACATTGCACTTTGTAATATAAAATCTCAAAGCATCAATATATTGTTGTCGCCTAATATTGTTATCCTTAACTGTTAAAAATGGTACATTATCGTTAGTGTTTATTGTTCCTGTTAAAAACAAAACATAATCTTCTTTTTTCATTATATAAAGACCTCGCCATCCCCCTACTCATCCTTCAACGAATTAACCCATGAACCCTCAAAATGATGTATTGTATACGTTCTTTCATCAATCATTGGTTTTGAGTTAGCCGTGGCTTTGCCACATAAAACTGGCGCAGGATAAATATATAACCCATCAATACATTCAACTGCATTTTTGAAAATTAATCCTTTATTCAATAAATAATCAGTTTGTAAAGTCGGACATGGTTTTATTTGTTTACTGTTTATTTCTTTTCTCGATGAAAAATCAATATATTCATAATTATCATATTCATCTCTTAATTCACGAATAATACCTAATCCAGCGACTGCTCCAAATCCTAATCCTGTTGCCAAACGCCCATCTGGCTGAAAACCCGCAAATCCTTCATGATACAAGAAATCGTCCAAATTTTTCACAACTTCAACATCTGTATCTAAATATATTCCACCGTGATTGTAAATAATATCTAGCCTAGCATAATCAGAAACAAATCCCCACTTCCCAGCCTTATAAGCATCATACATATATTGATTTTTCTTAAAATCATAGTTTGACTCATTCCACTCTATTATTTCATAGTCAGGACAGTATTTTCTCCATGATGCCATCCATTCTCTATATTTTTCTGGCAATGTCTTTCCGCCAAACCAACAATAATGAATAACTTTCGGAATAAGAGGCTCCTTAGTCACTCGAATATTATTTGGAATAATCGCTGTATGCATTCTATTTTCAAATAAAATGTTTTTTAAATTTTGATATAAAATCACATCAAAATCTATATCATTAAATATCCTCATTAACTGTTCAATAATTGGTTCCGGTGTGAGATTTGTAATAATAATTGTATCAATATTTAGTATATCTCGTTCCAAATATTTTGGCGATTGTATTATAATATTTCTACCAGTAGTAATCGATAACACCTGTCCCCACTTTGCAGAGTTGTTATCTAATATATAATTCACTCTGTCTACAATTAATTCATCCTTGTACCATTCAAAAAAGTTTTGTGCTGCTCTACCGGCACCAAAACAAACTATTCTTTTTTCTTTCAAATATTCATTTAATTCGCTATAGTCTCTAAATTGTACGATTTTCAAGTTTGTAAAACCTTTCCTCTCACAGTTCTATCTTTATGTCACCAAAAATATCTTTTCTTTTAACTTGCACTGGAATTGCCGCCAACATACAAGTATCAACTTCATGCTCTATGTTAACTACACTAAGTGCAACAACATAATTATTTGCACATGTAGTTACGTCAAATACTCCAAGATTTTCTGGTTCCATTAACAAAACTCTATTTGCAAATAAATTATCATCCCATTCGTTATTCCATAATGCCCCCTCTGGAGCATCAATAAAAACATTTCCATTAAATATACTATCTACCCCGATTCTCACATACATTTTTTCAGGGAGGGGAGTATACTAGTAGTGCCAAGAATACTATCTCTCTATTAATACATTTTTCCGTTCCTATATGAAGTTGACAATTCTTTTACCATTTAACTTAATAGTTAAAACATCCTCCCCTTCAAAGACATTCAATTCCAGTTTATTTCCTTCAACATAGTCAATAAATACAACCTTAATTCTTTGAACATTGGCTTTCTCACAAAATTCTTCGTTATCAGTAACCAACCTATTTTTTGACTTTCTTAGAAACAACTCCTAATAAATCAAAGTGTTATTCCCTCCCTAATAATCATCTGCCATGTCAGCATTCCAACCAATCTTTTTTTTCCGTCTACAACAGGATAGTTGTTCAGATGATTCTCCTTTAATCTCGACAAAGCATCCACTGCAAGCAAATCTGAAGTAATACTTTTGGGATTAACCGTCATTACCTCGTCTATAATACCGTTATAGAGATCGATTTTTTTTTCGATTGCTCTCCTTAAATCTCCATCCGTTAATAGTCCTTTTAAAATCTTATCCTCATCAACAATAGCGACTACTCCAAGTCCCTTTTTACTCATTTCCATTATAGCTTCTGTTATAGAACATCCTTCAAACACAAATGGAATATTTTTTCCTTTTGCCATTAAATGCTTAACCCTTGTAAGAACCTTCTTTCCAAGAGTTCCTGCTGGATGACGAAGTCCAAAGTCACTTTTCGTAAAACCTCTTTCTTCAGATGCAACAACAGCCAACGCATCTCCTAAAACTAACGTAGCAGTTGTACTCGATGTTGGAGCCAAATCCAATGCACACGCTTCATGTGGTACATCTAGAATAAAAGTTACGTCGCATTCTCTTGCAAGTGTCGATTTCTCATTTCCAGTTAAGGCAATCGTCTTTGCCCCAATTACCTTAATACTTGGTAAAATACTAACTACTTCAGTAGATTCTCCACTATGGCTTATTAAAATCAAAACATCTTTTGCATCAACCATTCCAAGATCACCATGCATAGCCTCACCCGGATGTAAGAAGAATGACGGTATTCCCAAGCTAGCAAAAGTAGCAGAAATTTTCCGTCCTATATGGCCAGATTTTCCCATTCCACACAAGATAACCTTTCCCTTGCAACCTCGAATAGCATCTTCTACATTATTAAATGCATCATTTTGACTTAAAGACGTCTTTACTCTTTTCAAAGTATTAATCTCTTCATCAAACACTTGCTCTGCATTTATTATTCTTAATTGTTTTGACATTCAATAATCTCCCTAATTGCTATACATTGACTTAATAAAGCAGGTATATCATTTATATTAATCATGTTAGGTCCATCAGACAATGCTTTGGAAGGATCTACATGTGTCTCCATAAACAAACCATCTGCCCCCGCTGCAACAGCTGCTTTAGCTAAATACGGAATATAATCTCTATTACCAGATGTAGATGTTCCATTTCCTCCAGGTTTTTGAACACTATGTGTAGCATCAAAAATAACTGGGCATCCATTTTTATGCATTTCCATTATTGATGTCATATCCACAACCAACTGGTTATATCCATGAGTTGTTCCGCGTTCACACAGCATTATTTTATCATTTCCTGAATCTCGTACTTTTTTTACAACGTTCGACATGTCCCATGGGGCTAGAAATTGCGCCTTCTTAATATTCAGTAATTTACCAGTCTTTGCTGCTGCCACAAGTAAATCTGTTTGCCTACACAAAAAAGCCGGTATCTGAAGTATATCACACACTTCTGCTGCCAGTGCTGCTTGGTATGGTTCATGTATATCCGTTACAATTTTAAAACTGTAATCCTCTTTTATTCTCTTAAGAATATTTAACCCCTCTTCGATACCAGGTCCTCTAAATGAATTAATACTTGTTCTATTTGCTTTATCGAAAGATGCTTTAAAATAGAAATCGACTGCCCCCGATTTGATAAATGGTTCCAATTCTAATTTTAGCTTTTCTGCAATTATTCTAGTAATATCCTCTGACTCTATAACGCAGGGACCTGATATAACAATAAATTTATTATTCATTTGCAAGTTCTTCCTCTACTATTTTGATATGTTCTGGCAAGTCCACTCCAACACTCTCATATTGTGTTTCTTTCACTCTGATTTTATATCCATTTTCTAAAACTCTAAGCTGCTCTAATTTTTCGGTACGTTCAAGAAACGATTCCGGCATAGACACATATTTTTCTAAAAAAGATTTTGTATATCCATATATACCTATATGCTTATAATATGTAGTTTTCATATTTTCTCTATTAAACGGGATAGTATATCTAGAAAAATAAATAGCATCATCATTACAATCAGTTATAACTTTAACAACGTTTGTGGCTTCTATCTCTCTCTGTAATTCAATTCTTTTCTTTAGCGTAGCCATGTATACACTTTCATCGGAAAATGCATTAACAAGATCCATTATCATTTCCTTTTTTATAAGTGGTTCATCTCCCTGAACATTAATAATAATGTCAGCATCAATATTCTTTACTGCCTCAAAAACGCGTTCCGTTCCACATGTACACTCTCCAGTCATTACTGCAATTCCGCCAAACGATTCCACCTCATCTTTTATTCTATCATCATCTGTCGCAACAATAACTTGCTCAAAACACTCAACACATTTTACTCTCTCGTACACTCTGTGTATCATTGTTTTCCCCGTTATAACCGCTAAAGGCTTTCCTGGGAATCTACTAGACTCATATCTTGCAGGTATAACTGCTACTATTTTTTTCATACATAAACCTCACATTATGTTTATTTATTCTATTGCATAACCAAACAAATATTAAAACTTACTATAATACGCGTTCTATTAGTTCTCTTGGAATTTTAACTACGGCTTTTTTTACATATTCCGAATTTCCATTAATATTAAGACATGGCATATGTAATATATCCGTCGGGATAATCAATCCCTGTCCTGCCATCAATATATTCTTTTTGCCTGGTATTGTATTATTATAAAATGCAATATCACGGTTCTCATCATATGGCATACTACATTCATCACCCTGTTTTTCTTTTGTTTCTATAGTTTCCCGACCATAAATTATATATTGATAATCATAATATTTTTTGTGTACTTCATATTTTCTATTTTCCCTATCAGATGTTCTATATTCTTCAATATTTATGTATATGCCATCCTCAAAATCAAATCTACCCGTGTCCCGACCTTGAATATTATCAAGGAAAAAATCGCATACGTTTTTTGATAACTTATTTATCATTGACAAATCTATATTCTTCATAATAATTTCCTAATTTTATCAAATAAAAACAAACTTAATTATTTAAACAAAGTATCAAAGTCAACCCTTTCAAACACTTCTAACATGCCTCCACGAGTTGCATTATAAATCTTTATATCTTTTTCATCCGCATATTTTTTAGCTATCTCAAAATTATCAAACATCCTCCTGACATCGTGATTCAAAATATCTGGTTTTTCTGTTTTAAAAAAATAGTTATCATTACTATTTTTCTCATAATTACAATCTACGCCTAATAAATATATTTTTTTAAATCCCATATATACTGCAATTTGAATTGCAGCATATACAACCGTCCCTCCACCATAAACAACGCTTTCAACATTCTCTGAAAACGCATTCTGTAAATCATAATGATCATGCACTGCAACATGCATAAAATAGTTACAACCGTCATCTTTAAATATATTTTTTGTATCAGCATTCAAACACTTAGTTTCTATTTGATAATTCTCTATTTCGTTACTATAGTCCTCTATTCCTTTTTTATCTATAAACACATAACAATTCGGTTTCCAATATTCTGCATCAATATTAAAAATTCTATTAACACCAAATGAATACACACCATTCGCCTTCAATTTTAACAAATCATCTGTTAATAGACTCGGCCCAGTCGCAACTACAAAACATGTCTCTCCTAAGTGAGTATCTTTCAACGACAAAATTTTGTCATTATAATAATCTGGAATTTCTTTCGACATATCATATATATTCTCATAATTATATGTGTAATACTCTCTATCTTTTATTGCCAATAATACCCTATCAGTAGGCTGGATATCCTCTCGTGCTATAAGGTTGCATCCTAACATTTTAGAAATAGCCTTAAACTGTTTTTCATTTTGTAAGTTATCAGAGCATATTCCTATTTGATTATCATTTAAAACTCTATGCGCCTTTTCATACAATAAATAAGTGAATAAATTGTCTCCAATAATAATATTACGACATCCTCTATCTATTTTTTCATAAGCACGTTGTACATAATCTTTTATACCATATCCTTGTATCTCGGAAGGATTCATAGATAGTAAAAGATAGTGATATATTTCTTCACTTTCTAATTGTGATACAATTTCATCTTCATCATATATAGGACAAACAATAATACCATAGTTTCTGTATTCTCTTTTATAATCCTCAAACGATATGACTTTAATCCCTTCATACCCAATTTGCTGTTTTGTAATATTATTATCTATAAATACCTTAATATGATCCAATCCAATAATATCCACTAATTTTTTTGTACGATATCCTGTTCCCCAAACTACAAACTTATTATTCATCAGTATTTATCCCTCTTTAATAGTTTAAGTTTATATCTTTTATTCCACTATCCTATTTTCATCTCTTCCAAGTACACCGTTGTCATAGAAAAAACTTCTTTTTATCACTTCTTTCTGTAACACTCCACTTTTCATGAATGCATTGAAAGCCTTCTTGGTGAATGAAATATCTCGTTCTATCTCTAATCCATTAATAACTTTATAAAAGTCATCAAAGTAAGCTTCGATTCCTTCCTCTAAAGATAATCTTACATCAAAAAATCTTTGATTATTTCCAATTCGCTCATATATAGGCAACCCATTGTCATCAATTTCTCGCACCATTCCATTAGGAGCAGTATAGAATGCCTCCAAGAACAATGCATTTTCATATATCTCATTATTAACTCCTGCTATATCATTTGCCTCTTGAAAGCACGAATCGATTTTTTTCCCTTGTATGCACCTATTATCTTCACATTTGTTAATTAACATATATAATCCTGAAAGATTATTATTCATCACTTTTGATAAATAATATTGAGTAGAACCATATATAAATGAGTCAACAACAGTAATATCATTTGCAAGTTCTATTTTTTTTAAATACGACAGATAATTATTACGTTGCCTTTGTGCCTCTTGCAATATTTCATCTTCATATTTGTCAATAAAGGTATTCAACTCATAGGCGTCTTTCTTTAATATCTCTGCAGGTCTACCATCAAAATCTTTTGATTGAATATTAAACCTATCATAAAGCAATTCGCCTACTGTTCCTTTATAAGGAAAACTTAACGCATCTTCTATATCCTCACGACTAAAAATAGCAGCATTCATTATAGCTCTTCTAGAAATTTTGATTTCTTTTGCTTTAACTACAATACAATTTTTCAATTTTCTTAGGTGCTCAAATTGTTTAATTAAAAAAAATGCTTCACGTGAAAAGAACCCTAATTCACAGATGTTTTCTTGTTGGCATTTTTCTATCAACCAATCCGAAAAAGTATATGCCATATCTCCCAATAAGCAAAATCCAATATCCTGTACAGATAAACATGATAAATAACCTTTTGACTCTGCCAAGTTGAACGGATCGTTAAATATTTTTGAATTAATCAATCCCATCTGCAACGAACTATGTAGTGAAAGAATATCCTTACTCAACTCGCCAATAGATGATTCTTCAAACATTTTCCATGGGCTCATAACCCAGAAAGTACTTATCCCATATTTCTGAGGTTTCTTAACATCGCTCTCCTCATTATCTCCTATATGAAGAATTCGTGACTCAGGGTAATCTTTTTTTACTATTTTCCAAATTGAGCCATCTTCTTTACTTGCTTTTGCTTCGCATGATATATAAAGATTGTTATCCGCTATATCAATACCAACATTCCTTAAAATAGCACTTATTTGTTGCTTGGAATAGTACATATCAGATGTGATGATAACTTGTTTTTCATGTATTACTCTTTTGCATATTTCAACTAGTTTTTTTCTAGGAACCATCATAGAATAATCCATAGCCCATTCAAGATTCATAATTTCTTGTGTATTCAAGCCCAGACCTTCTAATTCACTACTGATTATCTGATATATTTCAGTAAGATTTGCATTAACTTCTGCGCGCGCTGCGCCACTTTTTCGCATTGAAACAAAATCAATATCATTACACCGAGTCTTTTTTTCTATTAATCTAAATAAATCTATATCATTACAGTATTGTCTACAGATTAATGTGTCAAAAATATCAAAACTTATAACATCATACTTTCTTATTTCATTAATAAGCTTATTTTCTTTAATTTCCCAATATGAATTACTTGCTATGTCTCGTTCTTCAATAATCGCCCTTTTTCCATTTTTGAAGTAAATAGGTATATTCCAATCCTTAATTCTTGAATAAATAGTGTTCCAATAGGACGGTGATGTATTAATCACAATTACATCAGCCATTTTCTCCGCTTCTGCTTGCGATAACACACGCATTCCATATAATTCTGAGCCTATCTTTTCTGCATCTCGGTCACATAGTCCAACTATATGGAACTTATCATTCTTTTCAACTAATGTTGCTGTCATACGCCCCGTTCCATAGATTACTATTTTTTTTTCGACCAAGTCAGCACAATCGTTGCAGAAGCGCTCGTACTCCATATCGAATTTGTCTTTTGTCATTTTTGTATTATTATCATTCATTTTCTGACAATTAATCTCCATTTATACCACTTTTTAAGCTTTTAACACTGTATTTTAATCTAGCTTTATTATTCTTCGTCACCCATGCCTATTCTGAATTGCCTGTTTGAAGATAACAGCTTTTTAATTTTAGCATGATTATATGGTCCATTCCCAAATACTTCTTGCATTTTACTCCTCACCTTATCCATGTATTCTTCGGGTAAAGAAACATTGTACTCAATATCAGATCCAGTGTATCTCAAATCAAAAGTAGCATTATGAAATACCGGGCATGTTGCTTTAAATACTATTGTATAAGGGTGTGCTTTTTCTATAATAAAATCATCAATATTTATCACAAAATATGTATAACTCATTTGTATTTCATCCTTGCACATAATCAATATATATTTTATCTTGCCTTTAAGAAGTGTTCTATGACCGCTGCAATCTTATTACTAGCCTCGCCACTAAACGCCAAGCCCATTTGTTCATACATTTCGTCCAAATTCTTTCCATAAACCATTGGGTCAAATTTCAAAATATCTTCTTCCAATTCCTGATTATTATGTGCTAATGAAAATGGCATTATCAAATCAAAAGCTGATGTTATCTCTTTGTTATTACCGACAGCATGCCTTGAATCCGTCGCCAAATTCCACATCAACTGCCCTCTAGCATTAGCATACTTTTGTACATCATCCGCATACAAAAATACCGGCATGCCAGTAAAACCTGCTTCAAAGCATGCACTAGAATAATCTGTAATATACACATCCATTCCGGCTAATATCTCATACATATCATCTGCTTGACTCTCATTTATGATTCTTCCTTTCAGTTCAGAATCATGATAATCTTCGAAAGTTGGTGCCAATTGTGGATGAACTCTCACACACAAATACCAGTCTCCACCAAACTTCTTTTCTAGATTTGCTAATAGCCTTTTAAAATCTATGGACCATATTTCAGAAAAAACAAATCTTTTTCCATCCTTTGCACCTTCACGAAATGTAGGGGCATACATTACAACCTTTGCATTATCTGGAATTCCATGTTTCCTACGGAAAGCAAGTTTTTGTTGCGTTCTATCTCCATACAAAATATCACATCTTGGTGCGCCCGTTTTCAAATATGTCCCATTATAAACTAAGCCTTTAGGCGATACTACCTCGCACCATTTGGAATCAATAACCAAATCATCAATCATATCTGAATCATTCTTGCTAACAAGATATGCCATCTCTGAGAATCCATCACCGCGCCACAATCCGGTACATTTAATACCTATAGTATAATGATTAACATTCAAATAGTATTGGCCTTTACGTTTTGTAGTCCCGTATGGTTTTCTATAATTATCAATCCACACTTTTGAGCGCGATAACCAGTATGCTCTACTCCATAAAGTATTAGGGACTTTTTTTATATAATCTGGAAACTCCTTGTCCATATCATTTACAAACCATACAAACTCATACTCTGGATGTTGCCTGTGTAATTCCATTACAACATATTTAGGATTACACCCGAATCCACCTTTCCCCTCAAATGTACATACACTAATTAAATTCCTTTTAATCGGAAAAACTCTGCATAGGTAAAAGCAGAGTCGGTTTCCAAAAGCTTTAAGTTTTCGATAGTTTATATATTGTCTTTCAGTCATTAATTATTCCTTTGTGACAAGAATTTTTCATATATGCCAGCAAGAGCTATAGATTCACCTCTAGTCAGCATATATATATTAGCTGAAGCATTTGGCTCGCCATTTCTTAAATTGCCAACTGCTCTTGTGAACTCCGCTATTTCATATCTTATTCCTGATCCTAAAAATTTAGATGTATAATCATCTATTTTATTTGGGTCCTCATAGCGAACTTGAAAGTTTGTTGTAAGCCACCATGGCGAAGGTGCTAAAATATAGCCCTTAGTTCCAGCAACAATAAGACCACCTTCTGTTTTAACTGCAACACCATTTTTAGTAGTCGCCAACGCATTTTCATATGTAAAATGAGCTTTAGTATAGGCATCTAAGCCATTATCCATTTTTACACTTTCAAATCTGACATCCTTATAGTCTTTTCCAAGTAATTTAATAACTGCCATCAAGCAATAGCTGCCAAACTCAGTGAAGGCCCCGCCATACTTCAAATCATTCATTTCACGCTTGTCCGGTGCCGTGATGCGTGAAAAACTTGCCTCCACATCGCATATATCTCCTATAACTCCACTACGAGCAACACTGATAAGCTGTTTGAATCCTGGGCAATATGCTGTCTTTATCGCTTCCATAAGCACAACATTGTTGTCTTTAGCAAGCTTAAATAATTCTTCAGCTTCTACTTTCTTGAATACCATTGGCTTTTCACACAACACATGTTTGCCTGCTAATATGGCTTTTTTAGCATAATCGTAATGTGTCTCATGCGGTGTAGCTATGTAGACCGCATCTATCTTATCAAGGAACTCATCATAATCATTGGTCCAAAATGCCAACTCATGCTTTTCCATAAAAGGCTTAGCATGATCATAATGGGGATTAAATACGCCTACTGCATTTGCGCCAGATACGAGCTTTATTTCATTTGGAAAGCGCTCTGCCACCCTACCGGTACCAGCTATACCAATATTAAGAACCGGACTTCTATCTGTACGTTTCATAGTTGAAGATACATTTTTAGTTCTAGGTAAATAAACCACTTTGCAATACTGTTCCAAATAATCAAAAGTACCTACCCAGTCAGAACCTACAGTGAAAATATCCACACCATATTTCTGGATATCTTCTACCTTTTGGCCTGTATGATCTTCTATAACAATTTCATCTACAAAGCCTGTAGCGCGAACATTATCAATACGTGTGATTAATGAATCAACCACATTAAGCTTTCCACGTGTAAGATCGTATTGTTCTGTAGTGATTCCCACTATTAAATAATCACCAAGTTCCTTGGCATGCTTTAGCAAATTGTAATGGCCTTCATGAAACAAATCAAATGTTCCATAGGTAATAACTTTTGTCATTATCTTCCCTTTCCTATTATGTTACTCCTCTAACTGCAGCAACCACAGCTGATCACAAGCATTTCGTGCCGTTGGCAAATATGGTGTGCTTGCCGATTCAAGCTGTAAATATAAACCTTTTGATGTCCAAAGGATTTGCTCTGGTCCCTCTGGTAAATGCAATGTTCTATCAGCATTTATGTACTCTGTGTTACTCTCTGAATAATTAAACTCAAGTAAAAATCCTTCATACATTTCATATCCTTGAGTCATTAATATAGTCTTGCTTCCATCTGATAGCTCTCTAAATGTCACACCTTGTATTCTTTCAGGAATTGTAACAGTAGAAATCAATGTTGGATTAACGTAATCCGATATATCGTATTTATTTAATGCACCGTTGGAACCATTTGAATAGCTTCCAACATATAAATATCCATCATCAACAGTCAAGAAGCTGGCTACATGTCCGCCTGCTGCATTATACAAATTTGCATCAAACTGAGCCAATATTTCGCCATTATATGAACCATCCAATACAGCCGCCATTGATAAAGCATATACCATACCATCCATACCAGTTGTCCATAGTATATCATGGTTAGCATCATATGCGATACCTCCCATATGTGCTTTAAATCCTGTGTCTACTATATTTAATAGATTGCCATTTAAATCCATGATATATAAAACACTATTATATTCACCACTTTTACTGTAAGCAGCAGATATTAAGTTGCTAGAAGTTTTTGTAAAGCCCTGGAATATCATATCCGAACAGTATTCAGGCAAGTCTTTTCCATATAAACCAGGCAAGGTGTGACTCCAAACTGCATGATCTGCTAGATATCCATATTCTGGATGGCTCGCAGCCATGGCGACACCAGACTGATTTGTACATACACCATCTACGCCCATTCTGTAAAGGTTTTGTATCTGTTGCGGGCTATCCGCAGTCCATACAAACACCTTACTTCCTGTTTTATGTATCGCGTTAACCAGACTTATACTTACATTTTCTGAATGCAGTCCATAGTATTCAGCTGGTGTATCTGTAAGCATAGATTCATTTGCCACCATTGTGTTGCAAAGAATCTGAACTGATGCATCTATTGCCTTAAACTGCTGCAAATATCCATAATTAAATGACGCGTACACAACTCTATCATGCATGCCATTTTGTTCTATGACATTGTAGATAGCTTCTACAAATCCATCTACTTCTCCAATATCCTTTAGCTCTAGGTAAATTCTAACATCATCATCTTTTACTAAATCCATTAACTCTTGAAGAGTAGGAATCTTTGTACCTGCATATCCATCAGAGAACCATGCGCCAAAATCCATCTGGAGCAATTCATCATATGTATAATCAGCAATTTTTCCACTTACGCCTGTGATTCTAGCTAAATCATCATCGTGGAATAATACTAGCACACCATCTTTTGTTTCCTGGACATCTGTCTCAATCCAGTCTACTCCCAAATCCATAGCAGCCTTAAATGATGGTATTGTATTTTCAGGAGCAACTGCAGGATATCCTCGATGTCCTATAACATCCATCTTTTTACGTGAATCATCAACCGTGTTGATACGGCCATCACTGTAGTACCAAGAGTCACCTTGATCTACTATTTGATACCCCATGTTATCTTCGGTAACAATTGTTCCATCTTCTGCAATACTATATTGCATATATCCTATTGTTCCAGATGGGTTTACAATCGTGTTTTCTGTTGTAACTTGCGCTTGTTCTTTAATTGCAGCTACTCTGAGAGCGTGATTTCTGCCGTATCCTATAACTGCTAATAACAACACAAATATAATAATTCCTGCTGTGGCTCTTTTTATATTCTTATCAAAATCCTGCTCTACTATTATAAATAATAGTGGGTACACGGCCATAATATAGAATCCAATTATTCCATAAGTAAAGAACCCAGCATACTTAGATTCCATGAAAAGAGTCAATAAAGATGGTAATACTTTTATAATTAACAATAATGGTACCGCGCCAAATACGAATCTTATGGTTTTAAGCGAGTTGTTTCCTTCAGTAGAGAATTTTACCCACTTTCTTTCGGCATACCATCCAGCTATCAATCCCATACCAGCTCCGCTATTTGCAAAACATCCATAACGAAGCATTGGAGCGAAGCATATAATCATACCCACAAGCGTAATAGCTAAATCATATCTGCCATCATTTGTATCTGCCCACACTATAACTTTAGCAGTGGCATACATTACTACAATTCCTAATAATAATGCTCCAACAACATCCTGTGGAGTATGAACGCCCAGGTAATTTCTCGAAAACATTACTGCTAAGACAACTAACCAACTAGCAATACCTATAATTCGAGTTTCCTTTTTCTTTTTGAAAAAAACTGTTCCTAATGCTCCCCAGGCAGCTGTTGCTCTAGAAGTATGTCCACTAGGAAATGAAGCATCTCCTGCTCCCGAAAGAGCCGCCTCTACAGGTATAATCCTTGCATCCTTTACCCAAGGCCTCTCTACATTAAAGAATCGCTTAAGCGTCGTATTATAAGTGCATCCAACTCCAACATTCCAGCCCATCAGCGCTCCAGCTTTTTTATCAATGCACCAATACGTAAACGCCATCAAGAGAAATGTAGTCAGCGGTGTTGCTAATTCACTTATAAATAAAAACAACTGGTCGAAAATACTTCCACAAGCTAATCTAGCTTTTTGTATAAAAAGCAGGTAACTAATATCCATCTACCATAATCCCCTAAAAGTTTATTCTCTCTTCTTCTATAACAAGTGGTCTATTCATGATTCGTTTGTTCATGCTAAGAACATACTCACCCAAAAATCCTATAAAGAACAACTGCAGTGATCCCATTACAGATACCATCAAAAGTACCGGATACATTCCAGCAGGATATCTCTCCCAGAATATTAATTTCAGTACCAGATATACCAACGCAACAATAATACTT
The DNA here is from genome assembly GCF_000703005.1 of Pseudobutyrivibrio ruminis HUN009. Classification (NCBI taxonomy): domain Bacteria; kingdom Bacillati; phylum Bacillota; class Clostridia; order Lachnospirales; family Lachnospiraceae; genus Pseudobutyrivibrio; species Pseudobutyrivibrio ruminis. The sequence continues at coordinate 539,778 of NZ_JNLH01000001.1, forward strand.
ATGAATGAAAAGATAAACCCTGCGATAGTTGCCACTCTAAGCCCCATCGTTGTATACGAAGTAAATGAAAGCATTGCGGCATCATATAGTGTATAGAAATTGTTGTGAGTCTTTCCTGCTGCACGCTTTGCCTGAGTATACTCTATATCCTTACGCTTATAACCAAGCTCTGCTACAATTCCTCTAAGGAATGGTGTCGGATCCTTTAAATCTCTAAGCACATCAATAAAGCTTTTATCGTATAACCCGAATCCTGTAAAATGCTCTATCTGTTCCACATCACTCATCTTTCTGATTGTTTTGTAATAGCATGAACGAAGGAATCGCATGATTTTATTTTCTTTACTTGCAGTTTTTATACCGCATACAATCTTGTACCCCTTTTCCCACTCTGCTACAAACTTAGGGATAAGTTCTACTGGATCCTGGAAATCGGCACACAAACTAATTGTACAGTCTCCTGTAGTTTGGCACATGGCATGATATGGCGAATTAAACTGTCCAAAATTCTTTGCATTGAAAATTGCTTTAACCTTTGGATTTTCTTTGCATATTCCTCTAATTAAACTTCTGGTATTATCCTTAGAACAATTATCAATAAAAAGAATTTCATAATCATACTGAGGAAGTTCTTTATTCATTACATCCACAACTGCCTTGCTAATAGGAACTACATTTTCTTCCTCGTTATAGCAAGGAATCATTATACTAATCTTTTTCATCAAACTTACCTCTTCTACTGATTAATACTTTCCACAAAGGATCCTATTCCTTTGCTAAACTCAATGGTTGGTTTCCAACCTGTATGTTCTTTTATCTTGCTAACATCTGGCTGAAGTGAAACAAATGGGTTTGCCTTAGTGCCAAAATCTATGATAGACTTCGAATTCAATGTCTCCTTAGCCTCTAACACATAGTCCTTAAGTGGCTTGTAATCACCATTTGCAATATTATATATTTCACCACAATGGCCATTCTCACCAAGAGCAATAATAGCCTTTGCTGCATCCTTCACATGTAAATAGTCCCAGTTCTGCTCGCAGCTACTAAGCCTTACTTCTTCATTCTTACTTAGCTTTCTAAGTAAATCTGGAAGCATACGTCCGCTAGGTTCGTAATCACCATACAAGCTAAATATACGGCCCCATATCCATTCAATACCGAGCTGCTCGCAACGTCGTTTTGACAAATACATTGCAGAAACCTTGGCACTTCCATAGGCATTGATTGGCAATGGCATCCTATCCTCTTTAATTAAATCTGATACAACACCATATTCCGCTTGTGAACCAATTCCCACAAAACGTTTACAATTAAGCTTTTTTGCAGACTCAACTGCCTTTAAATTATAAGCTATATTATTATTTTGAACAACAAAATCATCCCGCTCTCCAAACCAGGCGAGATGATAAAACACATCGCAATCAGTATTAACAGCTTCTGCAATGCTATCAAAGTCATTACAATCACACTCTATTAAGTGTAAACCATTATCTGATTTTGAAAATCTATTATTATGTTCTGAGTTTGGACGAAGTATCGCGTATACCTCGTACCCTTTTTGCAATAGTGCTTCAGTTAAGCTATAGCCAGCAAAACCTGCTGCACCTGTCACAACTGCCTTCATGCACATCCTCTTTCAATATACCTTAACTTATAGAGTATAATATGTTGGCGTTATAAATTCAATTCTTATATCTTTCGAGAGCTTCGAGAGCTCGTCAGATATCCTTTTATTACGCATTTCAGCCCTATCTGAAAATGCATATTCCAAAGTCTTGTCGTAATAATCCTTGCCGTAATACTCCGAATATCCATCAAAGCCTGCAAGCATTACGTTTTTGATTCCAAGCGCCTTTAACAGATTTAAAAGCATGATACCTGAGTTATCTGCAATATCTCTATCATCGGACATATATTTGCAGTAATCAACTATATATTTATCGCTATCATCTGTAGAAAGATTTGATGTAAGTATGCATGGTACTTTGCAGTTATCCTGCATTTTACGATAGCGCTTCATGTTATTGCTAAATACGTAGTCCACTTCTATATCATCCGGGCAGAAATTTATAGCAATCTTGATTATTTCTTTATTCTTGTAATACTGCTGCAGCTTGTCATCACATTCTTTTAATGTATGACCTGGAGCAATTAGCATTATCTGTTTATTAGCAATTGCCGCTTTTAGCTTTTCAACAGACTTTGAATCATCGTAATTTCTACAAAGGAATCTATCATATATCTCTTCTGCTTTTTCTCTAGAAAAGATTGCTCTATTCTCTTCTGGAATGCTTGAAAGGATTTCCATAAAATCACTAGCTGACAAAGAGTCCTTTTCAGCCAGATATATTGCGTAGTTTGGATGGCACTTCATAGTTGCTGATATATAAAGCGGCAATGAATAACCCCAGAACTTATCTCTGTATATATCAGCCAGATACTCGTCCATAATCTCAAGCATTGGCTCAATCTTATAGTCAGTATCGTAGTTTTCATTCATATACTCAGCAAATAATTCTAGGTTAAGGTTTCCAGCACCTCGTCCCATGCCAAATACACAAGCATCTACAAGCACATCTCTTTTAAGATTTAATTCTACAAGTGCTTCTGCATTACCAAAGGCCTGCTGCAAATTATTGTGGGCATGATATGCAAGTGTGATTCCTTCTGCCATGTTGTTATCCGCTATGTATACCATACGCAAAAACTGCTTGCGCTTTATAGCTCCAAATGTATCTACAATGGACATTGCAAAAGGATTTAAGTCATTAAACTTTTTAATTCCATGAATGAATTCTTCATCTGTGTATTCATCCGTATTTACGAAGTTAACTGAAATAAAATATCCTAGTTCCTGGATGTGCTTACAATACTCATAAGCTTCTTCTATTTTATTCTTTTTAAAAATAACTCTTATTCCGTCTATGGATGTCCCATCACATTTTGGAATGCTATCCAGCGCAACTGGTGCACTCATATCAAGCATTCCAACATATTCCATATTAGGGCTCTTTGGTGTAATGAAAGGAATATATGATTCCACCGTCGGAAAAATTGCTCTATCAGGATTAAAATCTGTCTCTTTTAGGAAGCCTACTTCCAGAAACTCTATTCCCGTCCTAGCTATTTTGCTACAAAAGCCTTTGATATTCTGTTCACCAAACATCCAGTCATTTACATAACCGCCATCTCTCAATGTGCAGTCAAGCAAATTTACTTTTCCCATTCTATTCCTCCATCATAGGAACAATCATTATTTCCTTTAGTTCTTCTCGTGGTAAAAATGGAGCCAAATCCTCAAGTGGTGGGCTTACTAATGTTCCATCTTCCAATCTCTTTGTCGAGCTCTTTGGTTCCCATACTTGCTTTGTATCAGTGAAAATTTCGCAGAATAATGGTCCTTCTTCTGCCAACACTTTATCTACCACATTCTTCATTTCTTCATTTGAATGAGCGCTGTAATATGGGTATCCAAAAGCTTTAGCAATTCCCTCAAATTTCGGGAATGATAAATCTCCTGATTCTTCGCCTATACCAACCTTACAATGCTCTTTAAAGAGATTGTTCTGAGTCAGTCTAATTGAGTGGTAACCATTATTGTTTATCAAGAATATTTTAATCGGAAGTTTATTAGTGATGACTGTTTGCAATTCCTGCAAATTCATCATGATACTTCCATCACCTTCGAGACAGATAGTCTCTTTACGTCCGCCACCAATGCATGTACCTATAGCAGCTGGTAATCCATATCCCATGCTGGCTACTGCGCTATTATTGGCCATTCTGCTTCCTTTTTTAATAACATATGTCTGGTTACCAACCACACAACATGCACCATTTGAAACAGCGGTTAAACTATTTTCCGGCAACTTGCTACTCATATATTTTATAAACGCATATACGTTAGCGCCTTCGCCTGTTTCATTCCATTTTGAATCGTCTACTACTGGATAGTTTTTCTTCCAGCTTTGGCATTTCTCAAGCCAATCATTTCCATCGAACAACTTTTCATCTGCAAGGCAACTATTCATTGTTTCAAGGAAATCCTTGGCATCTGCCCAGATTGGCATATCTACATGGATTGTAGGCTTTTTCATTTCCCCTGCATCCACATCAATCATGATAACTTCGGCTTCTCTAGCCCATGTCTTCCAGTTATAACCAACCTGTCTAATGGAAATACGTGTACCAATAGCTACGATTAAATCTGCGTTCTGAATAGCCCAGTTTCCCGGTCTATCTCCCATGTTTCCTGCACGGCCTACATATAATGGGTTATCATCCTCAATCAAATCAACTGCATTCCAATAGGTAACAATTGGAATATTGAGCTTTTCTGCTACCTGACGAAATACATCGTACCCACCTGAAAGGCGTATGCCATAACCAGTATGGAATACAGGTCTTTTAGCATTCTTTATCTTTTCGATAACAGCTTTTACTACTTCCTCGCTTACTTTAGGTGGAAGCTTCGCATCATCTTCAGCTGCGTCATATCCCTTAAGGTCCTCTGTTTCTATGTACATCCCCTGGTAGTTCACTGGGATATCAATCCAGACTGGGCCTGGACGACCAGTGTTTGCCAAGTGCCATGCCTTCTCCAATGAATATCTGATATCCATTGGGTCTTCTATCATAGTTGCATACTTTGTCATTGGCTCTACTGAGCGAACTATATCGTACTCTTGATCACCAACAGCACGAAGTCTTTCACCTGTGTATTGCATAGCATATCTAGCAGTTGTGTCATATCTAACCTGACCGCTGATAATGAACATTGGGATAGAATCAAGCCAGCCACCTAATACTCCAGTGAGCGCATTGGTTCCGCCTGGGCCTGTAGTTACACATACTGCTGCTATTTTATTATCAAGTCTTGCATATGCTTCTGCTGCAATAGCACAAGCTTGCTCATGATGATTGTAAGTTACTTTTAATCCTTCATGATGCCCTAGTGCATCATTGAGGTGCATAGCACCACCACCTACAACACTAAATACATCTGTTACTCCATGTTCTACTAAAAAGTTTGCAACATAATCTGCTAATCTTATCTTCATTTTAACGCCTCTTACTGCTACACAGCCTCAATAATTACCTGAGCCATGTAATCAATCATTTTATCTGTCATTCCTGGATATACGCCTACCCAGAATGAATTGTTCATAACATATTCTGTGTTATCCAAGCTACCAGCGACTCTGTATGCATCTGTATCTCTGATTTGATCAAAACATGGGTGCTTTATCAAGTTTCCAGAGAAGAGAAGGCGAGTCTGCACATTATGCTCTTCAATATATCTTGTAACATCATTTCTGCTCACACCGCTTTCTGGCTTTACAGAAATAATAAAACCGAACCAGCTTGGTTCTGAGTTTTCTGCAGGTGTTGGAAGAACTAGTTTATCTGCCACTGCACTATTAGCAAGTGCGTCATGAAGTCTAGCCCAATTATGACGACGTCTTTCTATAAATGATGGGAACTTCTTGAGCTGTTCCACGCCAACTGCAGCCTGTAAATCTGTAACTTTGAGATTATATCCAAAATGGCTATAAACATACTTATGGTCATATCCCTGTGGAAGCTGACCATACTGTCCGTCATATCTGTGGCCACAGAAATTATCCTGACCAGATGGACAGATGCAATCGCGTCCCCAATCACGGTATGAGAGAATCATTCTATGAAGAAGTGGATTATTAGTATATACACATCCTCCTTCTCCCATGGTCATATGATGAGGTGGGTAGAATGAAGATGTTCCTATATCTCCCAATGTACCTGTGAATTTTGTTTCACCATCAATTGTGTACTTTGTACCAAGAGCATCGCAGTTGTCCTCTACAAGCCAAAGATTATGCTTATCACAGAACTCCTTTACAGTCTTAAGATCAAATGGATTTCCAAGTGTATGAGCAATCATAACTGCTTTTGTCTTTGGGCTGAGTGCAGCCTCAAGCTTTGTAACATCAATATTGTACTGAGGCACTGTAACGTCAACAAATACTGGTACCGCTCCATATTGAAGTATTGGTGTAACAGTAGTTGGGAATCCAGCTGCAACTGTGATAACCTCATCACCACGCTTAATCTGTCTATCTCCAAGCTCTGGAGCTGTTAATGTCATAAACGCAATTAAGTTTGCTGATGAACCGGAATTTACAAGATGCGCAAATTTCACACCAATCCACTCAGCAAACTCTTTTTCAAACTGATTTGAAAATCTTCCTGTAGTGAGCCAAAAATCAAGCATGGCATCTGTAAGAGCCTGCATCTCTTTTTCATCATAAACACGGGATGCATAGCTAATACGATCACCTGGCTTAAAATTTTCTTTTGATTCACTAGACTTTTTAAAATCGTTATAATAATCGGCCACCATGGCCTTTATCTGTTCTCTTGCTTCTTCTTCATTCTTCCAATTGGACAATTCTATTTCCTCCAAACTAATTCTGTTCCCATTTCATCCAAGGGGCTTTACCTGCCTTTATAAGCTTTTCCAAGGTTTCCTTTTCACGCATATTATCCATGCACTGCCAGAATCCCTTATGAATATAGCTCATAAGCTCTCCTTGCTCTGCAAGCTTTTCTAATGGACCACGCTCAAGGACAGTTCTATCTCCATCGATATAATCGAAAATCTTTGGTTCAAAAACCATATATCCCGCATTGATAGGCACCCCATCATCAAGCTTTTTCTCTCTGAATGACTTTACTGCATTATCTCCGCCTATATCCAAAATACCCTTAGTCTGATCCTGAAGTACTGCTGTCAGTGTAGCAATCTTATTATTTTCCTTGTGGAATTCAATAAGCTTATTAATATCTACATCACAAACACCATCGCCATATGTCATTAAGAACGTCTCATCGCCAACATATTCCTGAATACGTTTGATACGACCACCAGTCATAGTGTCTAAGCCGGTATCAACTATGGTGACTTTCCATGGCTCTACATTTGATTTATGAATAATCATTTCATTTGAGCCATTTCTATAGTCAAAGCTGATATCACTTTTTCTCATGAAATAATCCGCAAACCACTGCTTTATCACCTGCTGCTTGTATCCAGCACAAATAATAAACTCATTGTGTCCATAGTATGAGTATTCCTTCATGATATGCCAAATAATAGGCTGTTCCCCTATATCTATCATTGGCTTTGGCTTATATATAGATTCTTCTGAAATTCTGGTGCCGAGTCCACCAGCTAGTAATACGACTTTCACTAGTTTCGCTCCTTAGATTTTATACATAACAAATATCCTGTTGATATCACTATAAATGTCATAATAAATAAACATAACGAACTTCGAATTTTTTCTTCAAATGTGTACTCCTCATAAGTATTAAATGTAATTGCATTTGCATCAAATTCTACATCTAATCCCTCACCGATATCCAGTCTATACAACGTTCCTGCCGGACATTCAACATCTAATAAGTACGAATCCCGTCTTGCAGCTATTTTAAATGGGATTGAATTCTCTGCTTTTATTTCACCGTTCTCATCGGCCCAAAATAGTTCAGAAAATATCATTTCTTCCCCATAAAATCCTTTATTATATTGAGATTCAGGACTAGAATACATAGTAACCTCAATATCCACCTGGTATACATCTTTATCACACACGAAATATATACATGGATCTGGCTGAGTTGATATGTAATGGTTACCATCCACATCATATCCATTAGAATCAAATTGACTCCAATCAGTATATGTTATTTCATCGTAATGATAAAACATATCTTTTTTAAAAAAATAACACGCTAAACCAGTCAGTATTAAAGATATTAATATGCAAAAAACAAATATTTTTATTAATTCTCTTATTTTAATTCTCATAAATCACTCATTTACCAAATTTAATAGCTCTATTTGGCTATATATTCATAAAATAGATTATTATCTGTATAAGATGAAAAATTTATTCCCTCTAGAATGCTATTAGATCCCACGCTTAGTTTTCCTGATTCTACATATTCACTTTGATTAATAGCTGTACGAATAAACTCTTCCGTTGGAGTTATCATTCCCACTAAAAGGGTTCCTACGATAAAGACCATTTTTTTTGTATTTTTTTTCTCAAATGCATCACTCATACATTCTATAACAGCTATATAAAGAACAAAAAGCCCCGGTATACTTGCCCTCATACAAAAATCTATGCTAGTTCCTATTGTTATTAATGGACATCCAAGCAAAACTATCAAACTACAAACATATATTTTATTATTTCTACCCTCTTTTATTGTAAATAAAACATATAATCCGATTTCTATCAACAAAAAGATAATATATGTGAAAAGATTATTATCTTGTGTTTTCTCATTTCCACTACCAGAAATAAAATTTATAAGATAGCCCAATACAACTATTATTGTAACCAAGCCAACATAACTAGCCACTTTTATTTTAGTATTATCATGAATTTTATTCTTGATATTTTCTAGATTTATTTTAAACCCTTTTATTTTTATAAAATAATAAATAATACAAGCAAAAATCAATATAAAAATAGCTATTCCAATTAGCTTATATATTAATTCTGGTGAATATGCTATGGCTCCATTTCCAATAAACAGCATTATTAGAACAATACCACACAGTCCACCAATCATGTTTTCATATGTAATACAAGACTCAAAGAATACTTTTAAAAATCGTTTTCCGCTATATTTCTTTTTCCTCATGATATTGTTATATATGACAACTAGTACTATGGGCGCCAATCCCACCATTGGAAGTGTAGATGAAAATATTCCAGCCGCCATAATTAAAACTACACCTGCGTTTGTTTCTTCCAAAATAATTGCTGTGATAATCCATGCATATATTGCCTGATTAAAAACCCAAAACAATTGGGTTGTCATGCTAGAATATTGATAACCACTTATCCAATTTTCTATGTGATCACCTATTGCATATTCGACAAAGTTTCCTTGATTGAATACTATCTGTCCAACAATATCCAAGCCACTAAAAAATATAAATACAATCAACGGCCAAATCAATACTCTTTTAAATCGTCTACAAACTAACAAATATGCAAGTGTCACTCCAACAATAGCCCATATAAGCTGCGCAAAATATCCAGAGTCGACGCCAAAAAGTTTACCAACAACTGCTGGTACCATCCAAAAGCCTACGTAATATGATAAACCTTTAGTTCCACTACTTGTCCCTACAACCACAGGCCACTTATAGTTTACCAATATCTCAAAAATTTCATTTCGCCAATAATGATCTTCATTTTGCCAAAAAAAACCACCTACGCCAGATACTAATACCCAGGCCGAAATGATTAATACTATGACTATTATTTTTAAAACATCAATTTTAGTCGTTGAAACCAACTGTGTTTTAGTACTGCCTATCATAGAATACAAACTAATTACAATACCTATAGTAAGAGGAATCCCTACCAAATACAGCTTAGTCCACCCTAATAAAAAAATCGCTAACGGTGCCAATATATATATATATGCTAACGATTTTAATATGTCTTTTTTTTGCATTGAATTATCCTTTCACTAACTTCCTTGCATTCGCTCATAAAAAAAGAATCTCTTGTTATTAACAACATAACTATATACGTACATGCACCTACAAAAGTAATCAAAAGAGTATGCTGTACTGAACTACTTAGATTTCTGCTCAACATATATACTATGCAATACATAACCATCCCAGCCAATATATAATTGCGACTATTTGCTATAATATTCTTGATGCTTATCGTTTTTCTAACATAAACCAATTGTACTATAGCAATTATACTCTCTGCCATTACAGATGCTACCGCTGCACCTTCCGCCTCTAGGAAATATATAAGAAATAAATTTAATATGAAATTAGATATCGCACCTAATATAACAGTTTTTGTATAAATGTTTTGTTGTCCTGTTGGTATTAAGTACTGATTGCCTGTAACCGTATTAATGCCTATAGCTATTATCAAAAAAGCTAATATCTGAACAAGTGGAATAGCTCCTAAAAATTCCTCTCCCAGAAACCAAGGAACTAAATTACTTGCTACCCCTACCAAGCCTAAGCATAATGGTACTCCTAAGAACATGACAAATCTATAAGATTTATACATCAGTTCTTGTATTCCATTAAAATCTTGTTTCTTAAAATAAAACCCTATTCTTGGAATCATAACTGTTCCAAGAGAAGTTACTATCGTCAATACTACACGGCATAACTTTGTTGCCTGCTCATAATACCCATTTTGTGCAGCATCCATAGTTATTTTGCCAATCATTGTTTTGTCTAATACTGTGTATATTTGTATTGCTATTGTTGGAATGAATAACGAAAGTACTACTTTGCAATTATTAAACGGATGAAGTTTAGATATAGGAACTTTTACTATATATTTACGTAATCTTGGCCACAAAGATATATTACCCAAAACTGTAAACATACCAAGACCAAGAGCATATTTCGCTATGTCATCTGGCTCCTTAACAAAATTGAAGTAATATAAAATCTGTAATATTTTTATTATTGCGTTTCTTAATATGATAATACCAAATTCTTCAACTCCATAGAAAAACCAAGTAACATCAAAGAAAACCACCAGTATATTAGCCGATAAAACTATATATACTAAATCTTGCTTACATAGAGCATATGCAAGATAAAACACAAACACAATTCCCGATATTAAAAATCCCAGTATTTTTGTATCCCAAAACACTCTAGAACGCTCTTCTGCAGAATCTTGATAGTACGAAATCTCTCGTTGTCCAAAAGTCGCTATTCCCATACTTGCAAACAATACAAAGTACGAAGTTATCGATTCAGCATAGCTTACGCTTCCTACTCCTTCACTTCCTAAAACCCTTGATATATATGGTGTGGTAATAAGTGGTACAAAAACCATCAATGTTTGATATATCACATTGTATATGTAGTTCTTCTTTATGCTTTTTTTTGCCATATCAATCTACTTTTTTAGTTTTCTTGTAAATATTAGATATGATTATATATCCTAAATAGTTTTTACAACATAATGCAAGAGCTTTATGTTTTTTATCAATAGCCAGTTTATATGTTTCAAAAATCTTTTGAGAATAGTCATTTAATTCAATCCACACTTGTCTATTAGTTGGACATATCATAAACATAGCATATTGATTAGCTGCCACTTTAGAAATATAATCTATCAAGCCATTTGCTATTGATTTATTTTTAGCTACATTCACGGATTGCAAACATTCAAAAACCACTCTCATGTGATCCTTGTAATGCTTTTTTATTCCAGAAAAACTTACACTTTGACCACTTCTTCCCAATCTATAGCAATAAACATAAATAGGGACATAATGATAAGTCTTTGACATAAGTGCTGTTTTAAAAACATATTCTACATCTGTATAAAAACATTTCTCTTGTATTGATATTTTTTTTAGCAATTCCGTTTTTACGCATAAACTATGTATTGATGGAAAAGTATTATTACAAAATATCTCTTCGTACAATCCTGCTGATTCTTCTTTAAGATATTTAACAAGAGTTTCATCTTTTTCATTACCATCTATAAATGATTTCCAATTTGTCAGTACTAAATCAGCGTTTTCTTTTTCAAGCACACTTACAAGCTCTAGCATAGCCGTTGTATCGCAGTAATCGTCGCCATCCAATTGATAAAAGTATTTTCCTCTAGCTGAATCTGCTCCACTATTAATAGTTGAGCCCCATCCACCATTCTCTTTGTTTACTATTCTAAATATCTCAGGAAATCTATCGACATATTCTTCTGCAATTCGAACTGATGAATCCGTTGAGCCATCATTAATAATTAAAACTTCCAGTTTCCCTTTAAAGCGATTATCGCAAAATGAATCCAGACATCTTGATATATATTTTTCCACATTATATGTTGCGACCGCAACGCTTACAGCTATATTATCGTTTTCACTCATCTAATTATGGTTTAATCCTCTCTATATCATCTCACATGAACAAGCTTTGCAGCAATATTCAATAAAGGCATTATTACCCTTACAATTTGTCCTAGTAATGAAACTCTATCAATTCTTGGCCCTAGATTGTTAGAATCAATTTTTACCGCTTCCCAATATCTCCACCAAGCAATAACATACAGCTTAACCTTTTGCATTCCTCTTATCGACGCATATGGTAAAACATTTTCTATTCTAGAAATATAGTGATATAGGAATCCAACAATATTTCTTTCTTTGAATACCTTTTGATTTTTTGTAATTCCATCTTGTTGATATTCTACATACCTGAACACGTCGTTTGTTAATAACATCTTGTATCTTACTCCGATTTGATCAAAAAGCCATGCTTCATTAACAAACTTTGTATTATCAGGTTCTGGAAATCTGTATTTTTTTAATATCTCTGTTTTATCTACAGACAAACAATCTATAATATCCATTTTAAATGGTAATACAAAATGATAATCGAAATATGAAGATATCAAATCTTCCTTAGCAAACAAATCTCCAATAATCTTATTGTTACTAATATCGATTGACCGCCCCATTACCCCACTATAACTCATATCATTGTCGATTTTTTGGCAATAGTTATATATATTTTCAAAAGCTTTTTCAGTAAAATAATCATCCGAATCGAATATTATAAAATATTTACCCGTCGCATTGTCTAGGCCAACATTAATTGCTGTATGCTTACCACCATTAACCTTATAATAATACTTATACTTCTTTTCTAGTCCATAGTTAGTAATATAAGTTTCCACAACTTCTCTAGTATTATCTACTGAGCCATCATCTATTATCAATACTTCATAAGAATCAAATTGTTGTTTTCGTATACTTTCTAACGTCCTTATTAATAAGTTTGCCCTATTATATGTGGGAATACATATAGTAAAATATGGTTCCAAACTTGTATTATCCATTCTACTCTCCAACATATTGGTTTTGCATTATTTCTCTTATCTTAGCCCAATTTGTTTTTGCGCAATTATCTTTATCTAATTCACACTTTCTTCTTTGCATACCGTGTACAAAAAATGTAATCATAAATACAAAGAAATATCTGTTACCACTTGGCTCCATAAAGAAATATATAAAACAATTTATAGTTGATGCAATCAAAATATATTTTATCAAATCATTTTTATTTTTATTTAATGCAAGCATTGCTGCATCCTTTAGTACAAAAAGCTCATATACTGCTATATAGAAAAATGCAGTTAATCCAAATTCTTTGCCGAATTCCATATATGTATTATGACTAGTATTAAATGCTGTTCCAAATACTCCTAGTGCATAACCTGTATCAGGATTTTTCATCATTTCGCTCCAAGCTGCCCTAAATATTTGGAATCTTATATTATGAAAAATACCACCACTTCCAGATAGATATGAATTAGAGTACATATCATGTAATCCGAACAAATTTATTTTGAAAGCCACAAAAAAAGCTGCAACAAAAGCTACTAATCCAAGTGCAACACCAATTATAGTTTTTCGAATTTTTTGTGATAATTCGCTCCATCTATCAAAAATAAATACTAATGCAAGTGCGCATATATCTATCATCAAGAAAAAGAGATTAAAGCGCCCTTCTACCATCACATCTATGATTTGAAGTACAACATTCAATAATATAACTATTGAAAATAACACCTTATATCTTTTCCAAAACATAATTGCAGCAAAAGCCATGCTAGTAACAAAAATAAACTCAAAATCAAATAACGTTCTAGCTTGTTCTGTTCCTGACCAAAATCTATTCCAGTTTTCAGTTTGTAATTCTTCCAATTGTAAATTAACACTAAAATCCAGCATCGCCTGAACATACATACCAAAAGCCAATGCAAGCATTGATATAAATATTCTTTTATCAGACTCTGTCTTTTTATTCCCAACTATTTCTTTTCCAAAGGCGTATACCAAAACTGGAATCACAGTCTTATATTTTAAATCATAATCTACAAACCCTAAATCTCTAGAGGCCCCAAAATAATACAAGGCAAATAAGAGTAGAAACCTAATGTCAAACTCGATTTTTCCGCGATTAAATACACCATAAACCACATAGAACGCCAATACAAACATTAGCATATTCATGTTAGTGTTTTGCCCTATATAGTAATACATCGCACCATATATAAAAACAAAACCAACCATGATGTAGTAAAGAATTATGTCATTTTTCTCGTTAAATATTTTCTCTTTCATAAATTAAATCTCCTAAAACTGGAAATAAATAAACTCCTGCCCTGTAATATCCATCGAAAAGATAATCATAAGCATACAGCTCCAATAAAGAGCGTATCTAATAATAAAGTTTCTTCTTGAAATCCATTCAACAAGAAGTGTCTTGTTGCCCTGATTTCCATTTGCTCTCATTACGCTTGAAATGAAAAGAACTAAGGTACCTACCATTAGCATTCCCATATTTCTCATATCAAGACCAAGCGCCCAAAGATCAACCTTTATAGTAGCAAGATTTGCTGTATATAAAGAATTCTTTAAAACAGTAAACGCATCTCCTATGCTGTTTGCTCTAAAGAATACCCATGCTATATCTACAAAAATAAAGGTTACAACAATCTTACAAACATATAGTAATTTATTATCTGGGTCAATCTTTGTCTTTTCTAAAAGCTTGTCTGTGAATGGTTTTAATACATCCTCTATAATCTGATAGATGCCGTGAAGCACACCCCAGAAAATATAAGTAAATGCTGCACCATGCCATAATCCGCTGACAAAGAAAGTAACCATAATGTTGAAATACTTTCTGATTCTGCCTTTGCGATTGCCGCCCAATGGAATATATAAATAGTCCCTAAGCCATGTGCTAAGTGATATGTGCCATCTGCGCCAAAAATCCTTTATAGATGTGGCAAAATACGGCAAATGAAAGTTTTCCATAAGGTCATATCCAAGCACTCTAGCTGCTCCAATAGCTATTGTAGAATAGCTCATGAAATCACAATATATCTGAAGCGCAAACAATACACTTGCAAGCACAAGCTGATATCCAAAATAGCCAGACACGTTATTATACACTGTATCTACTAAAATTGCACATCTATCGGCAATTACCATCTTTAAGAAGTAGCCCCACATCATGGTGAGAAGACCGCTTTGTACATTGTCATAGTTGAACTCACCTGGTGTAGCAAGCTGCTTTAACAGATTCTTTGAACGCTCAATTGGACCTGCCACAAGCTGTGGGAAGAAGGATACGAACAAAGCATATCTGAAGAAGTTTTTCTCGGCATATATTTCATCGCGATATACATCCATTGTGTAGCTAAGAGCCTGGAAAATATAGAATGAAACACCTACTGGAAGTACTACATCAAATACTGGCGCTGTTACCGTAATGCCAAGCTTTGCCATGATTCTTGTGATTGTATCCATGGCAAAATTGATATATTTGAAATAAAAGAGCAATCCAATGTTCAAAACAAAGCTAGCAGCTACAGTCCAGTTTTTTATTCTAGTGATTTGTGCTTCGGCCTTGCCTGAGTTTTTTGCCAATTCCATTACAAGACCACTAAGGTATGTAACAACTGTGGATGCCACTAAAAGCACTATATACTTTGGATTCCAACACATGTAGTAAAAATAACTACAGATTAACAGCCAATAATTTCTGATTTTCTTTGGAAAAATAAAATATAAAAGCACTGCTATCGGAAAAAACAATAAAAATTCTGTTGAATTAAATAGCATTTATTTTCTCTCTTTCAAATATTATTTAAAGCAAGTAACGCGAAAATCCATAACCTTCCGTGTACTGTAAATTTTTGATAGCTACAACTTCATCGTTAACATTATCTATGATAAGCATACTTATCGATGCTTCATCATTAAACACCCAACTAGTTTCTTTCCCATCTACAGTAATAACTATTCTTTCTTCATCATCACTTATCTCATAATTCTCAAGCTCAACATTATTTCCCTTACAATAATAAATATTATTGTCATGATTATTTAACTCATTGTCATCCATCTGAGAAATAGTGAAACCATTAGGTTCTGCATACTCTTCTTCAAACTTATTAATATAACCTGACTGGTCGTATACAAGTATTGTATAGTTTCTATCTCCCATAAAGTAAAACAAATCTTCTGGAACATTTTCCATTGCGATACTGTCATCTATTCCAAGCATTTGAGATGAGGTATATTTAGTTTCATCTGCAAATATATCTGCAAATTCTTCTTTAACATATGTGCTGAACCGTAATGCACCATCATTATTCAAGTGTATTTCGTCCGCAAAATCATTGGCTGTATACATTCGCTGTTCTTCATCCCAGTTAAATGTCACATTGGGATAGTTTTGCACATAATAATTATAGTATTCATTAACCTGATTTATGTATTCTTCTGTCATTTGAGAGTTATCAGGCATCGGTGGTTTGATAATGTGAACAGCTATATTGTTTTCCACACAAAGTTCCACTGTTTTCTTAAAATAATAATCATAAAGTGGTTTAACTGGAAACTCTGTATATGGTCTGTATTGGGTTGTCACAAACTGAGCATTACCAATGGTAGTATACCTTCCCTTATGCAACTGCACTTTTTCAAATGCAGCTAAATTAGTT
Source organism: Pseudobutyrivibrio ruminis HUN009 (assembly GCF_000703005.1). Lineage (NCBI taxonomy): Bacteria > Bacillati > Bacillota > Clostridia > Lachnospirales > Lachnospiraceae > Pseudobutyrivibrio > Pseudobutyrivibrio ruminis. The sequence goes on from NZ_JNLH01000001.1 coordinate 556,373, forward strand.
GTATACCTGTCTTCTTCTGTAGAATTCAAAAGCGCTGTTATATATTTACTAGGAAAATATATTTGACATGCAACAGCATCTGCGTATGACCCAAAATCTGCGTAAAATAACCCTGTATCATCTTCCAATATGCGTGCATTATTTATTATTTCCAAATTGTCTAATAGACTAAATCTATGAGCCGGTACGATTTTATCCCAATATGCTTCCGTATATTTAAAATGAGAATCATGATACGACAAAAATACATCTGTTGGCAAAGCATTATTATTTAAATAATCTTTTAAAACATAATACCCTTCTACTGTAGATGAACCACCTATTGAAAGGTTCACCATGGAATCAGATATAACTTCTGGCATGTAGGCCGAATTACAAGAGGAATCCCCTATAACTATATATTTGTAATCCTTATCTTGTTTTGTTTCTGTAAAAATCTTGTTCCAAAATGTATATGCAAAATCCTCGTTACTATAATGCATTTTACCTAAGCATAAGCATATAGATAAGCCCCATATGGGTACCGATACAAGCGCACACTTAAGTAATAATTTCATTATCTTCTTCAAAACTTCTGTCCTTCTTTCAAATATCCTTCATTGTGCTATTATTCATATATCTCCCTAAATCCCTTTTCATCCCATTAATTCTCATATAGATACACTTGGTATCTATCATCCCCATATACTTTTTTGCCTTCTAAATCAAATGTTTCACTAAATGTTTTAATAGCGTCTTCATCGTCTACTGTATATATAGCAAAAAAATCTCCTGTAGGTATATCTCTATGCGAGTTGTGTTGAAGCCACAAAAATGTAGAATCAAACTCATCATTCATAGTCCACATTTCTATATCTCCATTTGTGAGCTCAGTAACCACTTGGCTTCGCCAAAATGAAGCCACACCTTGAGTATAGCCAGATTCCTCTAAAAAGCTGATAACTGGCTCAAAATCTATATTAGCCCTGAGTGGCTGAGATATATTTGCTTTGACAATTCCTATTGCTGAAATTATAGCAAATAACACCACAGCATAATGTAAAGCAACTCTTTCAAATACCTTTAATATAGGATCTGTTTTGATTTCTATAATTAAAGCACCAACGCCAAATTGCACAATGGGTAACCAGTATTGTTCTTCGCCCCAAACATATGTAAACACCATCCCTACCACAAAAAATATGCCTAATAATGATGCAACATATATTTGACATAGCTCACTTAATTTCTTGTAGTTCACAATCAATCGAATTACAGAAATAAAGACTAAAATCCCCAGAGCCAAGCCACAACCTGCACCTATGCCACTTAATGAAAAGAACTTCTTTGTGGCAAAATCTGTCAGTCCAAAGCTATCAAAATACCATTTGAATGTTTCAAGCCATGAGCCAGATCCTTTGCCCCATACCATGCCTTCCTGATTTACAAAATGGTATTTATTAACAAAAAATACTAAATTGATTCCGTATCCTATTAAGTTAAAAAACATCCCTGCAAAAGCTGCCAGTGCAAACTTGTGTTTCAAATCATTCTTATTAAAAAATCCAGATTTAGACTCCTTCCTGAATGACATATATAGGATGCACAATGATGCAAATACGACAGGAAAATAAAACAGCACAAGCATTCTCATACCATTTAATCCAGCCAGTACACTAAACAACGCAAGCAGCACCCACGCAAAATACTTTTTGAGGTCTTTTGCGAGCGTAAGCATCAATCCAAAAGACAAAACAATAAACATCGAATGAGGAATATAATAGGCTCCCCAAATCACATCAAAGAAATACCAAAAACCAAAAGGCCAACTCAATATTGCTATAATCCATTTGCCACCATTTTTTAATTCAAGAGCATGTGCCAAATACAACCAACTAAGCAAATACAGAACCAGTGCCATAGCCGCGCCTATGGTTCTTGCAACTAGCCAATTATCCTGAGAAAGCCACAGACCTATGCAATAAAACCATTGCATGCCTGCAGCCTTTATTTCAGTCGAGTATATCCAGTTTTTGGTAATTAGAGCATGTTCTTGATTCATCAAATCAGCAAGCACCATTTCTGCAGCCATATCTGAATCAAGCATCGCTCTACCATGATTTAGAAAAAAAGCAATATCGTATATTATTCCCGCTAATGAAAATAGCCATGGAGCTATAGCATGTATTTTTTCTTTCATCTCCACCTCTAATATAGATTAACTATTATTGAATCCACTCCGTAGTATTTTGATGCACACTGGTTACAGTTACCATATTTAGCATCTTCGCCAAGCGTTTCTCGTGGAATATCGTCCAAGCTGACATAATAAGAGTACTGACACCAATCAACATTCTCTCTATCGATTACAACATCAGCACCATCTTCTGCAGTAATTACTTCGTTCAATATATCATCCCAAAAATACCAACTCACCTTGATGAGAAGCGCCTTCTCATGTATATCATATTGGATGAGCTGTTTATACGTTTCTCCCTTGTATGTGTTTAAACAACCAACGCTTGCTATTATAAGGCCAACAACTATTGCATATCTAAATGCAATTTCTTGTTTTACACATTGAGCTATGAATACACCAATTCCATACGCAATGACAGCAAAGCCTATAAACATCATATAATCTTCTACATAATAAACTCTTGGTGTAAATTCAGAATCAATAGTCTTTGCCGAACCATACACATAAAGAAGTAGACCACTAAATGCAGAAACAAATAAGCATATTGTGCCTAAAGTAATAATTATGAGATTCTGCCTTTTTTTTGAATTTTGACATAAACCTATAAGTGCTATCAAAAGCACTATAGCAAGCACCCATGGTTTAGTTTGTATCGTAGTGGTAAATCTTGAAATAATCCTGTGTCCCGTAACAGATACAGCATCAACAATACTATACCCTGTGCTATTTTCATTGGACATTCTGGTATAATTTCCAGGTGCAATAACCATAAGCACACCTGATACAATATAAAGAATTAAAGGCAAAGCTTTTTTCTTGAAAGAATCTCTGTTTTTGAAATTTTCAATAAAAACAAACAATACATAAAAAGTACCAATTGCAACACAATACATCATACTTGTACATGTAATCATGCCTACTATTATCATGCATATATATCTTTTTTTATTTGATGTATCAGCCAAATATCTAAGAATTGAAGCACATGTTATCATACACATCATCATCATTCCCGAATACCCTGGCGTTCCAGACCACCAATTATACACATCACTGTAGTAATAGCTTGTTGTAACTAACAAAGCTACCAGAAATGTGATGACATCTAATACTAACTGATTTTCTATTTGAAACATGTACTTAAATATAGTTCTTACTGCCCATAGTATTCCAATCATAATAACAACATTGGCTATTATCATGCATATTCCAAAACTATGTCCCACATTATTAAATAAGTATAATGGATTAAACAATATCTGTATGGCTATTGCGAATATTCCAGAGTTACCAAATGAATTATTGTAATTCCAATTGATTCTATGAAACATTTCTACAACACGATTTTTAGACCACCACTCAATAGCCCATGCGAAATCGTCATTTGCTGGCATTGAATAGAATATAGAATATATGAATGGTATAAACACCAAACAATATCCAATTAATAAAAATATATGGTAAAGCTTTATTTTTTTTGTCATTACTGCTTCTCCGAATTGCCTAGTCCATCATAGTTGATGACTTCCTTGATAACATATTGTGGTGAATTATTTATACTAATAAATATTCTTCCTACATACTCTCCAATCAAGCCTAACACCAATAGGATTAAGCCTCCCAAAATCAGAATTACTGATATAGTAGAACTCCAACCTAACATTCTGGTTGGATCAACAATCTTTCGTACAATTACATAAATTGCATATATGAATCCTAAGAAAGCTATTAGTGAGCCGCTATAGGAAGCTATTCTTAAGGGTATAATAGAAAATGAAGTAAAACCATTCATCCACAAGCCTAATAGCTTCTTGAGAGTATATCCTGACTCACCTTCTAAGCGCTTTCTATGATTAACTGGCACATTGCATATGCTCTTTGTTGTTCTAAGAACCAATCCTATAACGTATGGATATGCGCCTTTATATTTAAGAATTTCATCAATTATGTATCTTTTTGCAGCAAAATAGCTAGACACATACAGCTCTTTAGGTTTATTAAGCATAACCTCTGTCATCTTTTTATTCACATGGCTTCCCCAATTTCTGAACCCTGAATGCTGTTTGTTATCATATTCAGCATAAACAACATCATAGCCTTCTTCAATTTTAGCCAGAAGTTTATCCACCTCAGAAGCTGGTGTTTGACCATCATCATCTAAACAAACCACCACATCTCCAGACACAAAATTAAAACCAGCCATCAATGCTGCATGCTGTCCGAAGTTTTTCGCATGGCTTATTCCTATAATATTATCATTTTCTCTGCAAAGTTTTCTTATGACAGAAAGAGTTCCATCAGGCGAGCAATCATTAACCAATATGATTTCATATTCATATTGTGTCATTAACTTCATTTTTTCTTTGATTTCACCCACTACAATTGTTAGTGTGTTTTCTGAACCATAACATGGTATTACGAATGATATTTTCATTTCTTATTCCGTTTCTATTCTCTTATTTTGTATATTTTTATTTGACCATACTCAGCCACCACCTGACAGCCATAGGCACTTAAGAGTTTATCTACATCTCCATCTATACAAGTTGTCACATATTTAGATTGAACATTTTGTATATAGTAAAGTGGATAATCCTCAAAACAACAACTTATTCCAAACCCACTTGGTAGTGCATATAGTTCATTGAACGATGATGTCAGTGTCCATACAACAGTATTGTCCCATTCGTCATCCGTGATAGGCATTACTTCTTCCAAAGACTGGTCTTGAATCGCGTTATACAGTGCCTCGTCCTTTTCTGGCAAACCAGTATAGTATGTATCTGTTGTAAGCCAACAACAGTACAAAGCTACCGCAATTATTGCTACTTTAATAATCTTACTTTTATAATCATGGGCCACCATCAGAAACCCTATGATAGTGAAGTTCATTAAATGTCTACAACCCTCTGTCGCATCATACAAAACCCACATAGCTACTATAAGAGAAAGCCACACAATAACAGCTGCAAGTCTATACAGATTTCTTTTTGTAATCAAATCTTTTATCAACAAAATTCCCAGAACGAAAAACAATAGATACCATGACCCTCTCATTGAAGACCTAAGAAGCAATGCTTCTTTCATGTATCCAAAGGATTCCTCTGCGCTTGATTTGAATAAATCTATTACTGCTGACGGATTTTTTAAAGCCTCCATATCTATAAGTGTGAAAAAGTATGGAGCAGCATAATATTTGCTTATGTAAAGAAATGCAAACATTGTAGTGAGGATTATAATAACTTGAATAATCAGTTCCACATATTTGCGTCTTTTTAATAATGCCACCATCATGAGCAAGCTTAAACTTGCAAAAAAACCCTTTGCACTAGTCAGATAGGCTATTATTACATAGCTAGCAATTCGCATTCCAATGGAATCTTCTTCCTTTATCACTTTGTACACCAATAAGCAATATATTAAGCCTAAAGCTGTAACCATTATTTCAGGTGTTCCGGAAAAAATGTATCTGGTGCTTATACCATATGATATAAAAATTAAGGATGTGAATATTTGCTGCTCAATAGTTGGCTTTAATAAAAAATAATAGCAGATAAAGGCTATTGTCATAATCAAAGCATTAAATATTATTGGTGAAGCAAGATTCCATCCAAAGACCTTGCCAAATATAACAAACGGCATAAGAATCACTGGCCCCCAAGCGCCATAAGTGCCTCTTATTGCATGGCTTTCTGTATAACCAAACACGCCTTGAGGGCTTCCATAATCCACCATGCCTTCTATCTGTTTATAATAAAACATTTCATCATTCCACATAGAGCATGATATGGATAGTTTGTTGAACCAAAGCCCTTGTGCCAGCATATAAACAATCATTGAAACAAGTGTTGTCAATGCGGCAATAGCAAATATTGTAGTATTCTTTTTATCAGAAAATATATTTTTTAACATTAATAGTATAATCCGCCTTTGCTAAGGAAAACAAAATATTTCAATCCAAGCACAATATGCGCAATCATAGGAATTGCTTCCAAAACAATAATCCCTGTGGCCTTAATCATCTGGGTTTTATCTTTTATTTGTATCGATTTTACGTCTTTTATCCATACTATAAACGAATACATGAATACTATGAAAAGTCCACACATGTATCCCCACGCAAAATTAAAGTGACCTTCTCTAAAACCTTTTTCATAAAAAACAATGGATGTTATTAATCCTGATAAATATATTTGCCAAGCAAATCTAAAGCCAGAATCGTTTTTCAAAAGTTTAAAATGAATAATCAAAACAACAAACGGAAAAGCTGTGGCAAGAAGCATCGAAACAGGAAGGTTTGTTGTGTATAGTTTCCATACCCTAAACAATTCTATTCCTAGTCCATTATCTTCTCCTCTAGCTGATTTTCCTTGGAACACTCCAGAATACTGGGATAAAAGACCAATCAAAGTAGGCACATAACACAATGCATATAGAAATGATTGTTTAAAATTTCCAAACTTTGCTTTTATAAATCTATATAGCATTATAATTGCCAATGTAAACAAGTGAATTATAGTATAGCTAGGCTTTGTTTCAGTAACTAACAAGAGAGAAATAGCATAAGCTATATACAAAAACAGCACCTTAACGCGTGGTTTTGCTTTAAAATCCTCTTCATATCTTGCTACTGTTAACATGCCCAAAATAAACGCCAAAATCATAAATGGCCTTGCAGCCATATATGTTCCATTGTGCCAAGGATTAGGAGTAAAAACACCTAGATAATAATAACCTGTTACTTTCAATGAAATCCAATCGGCATAAATCATGGAAGAAAAAAACAATGCATACGTTGCCAATGTTGATATTATTCTATCCTTGGTGACAACTGTAATAAATATTTTGGTTATGAATATCGCCAACACATTATAAAATGTTATTGTGTATGCCATAGCCAATTCTGCATATCCACAAAATTTCATAAGAAAGCTAGCAGTTTTAAACATTATTCTGTAAGGGAAATCGTACAATTCATTTGTCCCAAGAACTTCTTGCACATATGCCTTTATATCAGAAAAGAATGTCCCATCTACTGTGATTGCCTGATTAAGAAACAGATGGAACATCGCTTTTGAAGAAATATATAACAAGATAAAAAACAATATATAATCTATTATTTTAATTACTTTCTTACTCATTTGCTCCCCGTCTAATCTTTGATACAAAAATCACATCATTTGGTTTTCCATCAATCCATACATCAGCTTGTGCTATTCCTTCCATAGACATCCCAGCTTTTTGTGCAGCCTTGAAAGAAGCTATATTGTCAGCCAATATTCTACCGTATATTTTGTACATACCTAGATAATCGAATCCATAATCCAGAGTCAGTTTTAGTGCTTCAGAGCCACGACCACCTCCAGAATATTTCTCTTCACCAAGCAATATTCCATACTCGCATTTTTTATTATCCTTATCAAGGTGTATTAAATATGTACTACCGATTCTAACATTATCAGCCTTATCCCACACTACAAATTGGGCTATATCATCTGTTAGCACTTTATTTTTTATCCAATTTTTCTGGCCTTCAACAGTGAATGGTTCTCTTAGTAAAAATCTCGACATTACAAAATCACTATTTCGCCATTTGACAAATATTTCTGCATCTTCTAAAGACATTGGGGTGAGAAAAATCTTCTCACCCTCAATTTTTAAACTAGCGTCCATTATAGAAATCCTTTACAACCTTAACTACCTTTGCATGATCCTCATCTGTAAGACCATAGTAAAGAGGAAGACGTACAAGTCTCTCGCTCTCTTTTGTTGTGTATACATCCTCGCCATCAAAACGACCATACTTCTTACCAGCTGGTGCTGAGTGAAGTGGGATGTAATGGAATACCATAAGTACTTCATTTGACTTAGCGTAGTTGATAAGCTCTGTACGCTCTTCAAGATCCTTGCACTTGAGGTAGAACATGTGAGCATTGTGCTCGCATCCTTCTGGAATAGTAGGAAGCTCTACCTTACCTGCATCTGCAAGCTCCTTGAATGCATCATAATACTTATTCCAAGAATTCATTCTGTCATCAAAAATCTCGTCTGCTTTTTCAAGCTGACCATAGAGATATGCAGCATTAAGCTCTGATGGAAGGTATGAAGAACCAGCCTCAACCCATGTGTACTTATCAATCTGTCCACGGAAGAACTTAGCACGGTTTGTACCCTTTTCACGGATAATTTCAGCCATTTCAGCATTTGCTGGATCATTGATAAGAAGAGCTCCACCTTCACCCATTGAGTAGTTCTTTGTCTCATGGAAAGAAAATGCACCGTAATCACCGATTGTACCAAGGGCCTTGCCATGATATTTACTCATAACGCCCTGTGCAGCATCCTCTACAACCTTGAGGTTGTGACGCTTTGCAATGTCCATGATTGTGTCCATCTCGCAAGCAACACCTGCATAGTGAACAGGAACGATTGCTACAGTTTTGTCTGTGATAGCTGCCTCGATCTTTGTCTCATCGATGTTCATTGTATCAGGACGGATATCTACGAATACTACAGTTGCTCCACGAAGAACGAAAGCATCTGCTGTTGATACGAATGTGAATGAAGGCATGATAACTTCATCGCCTGGCTTAATCTCGCATAAGAGAGCAGCCATTTCTGTAGCATGTGTGCAAGATGTTGTGAGAAGCACCTTTGCGGCACCTGTTCTGTATTCTAACCAATTGTTACATTTCTTTGTGAATTCACCATCACCGCAGATTTTGTGCTGTGCGATAGCTTCGTTAATGTATTTTGTCTCTGTTCCTACGAAAGGTGGTACGTTAAATGGAATCATTTCTTTGCTCCTTTTTATTCAAAAAAATCATAAACTATAATACCGTCAAACTCATCATCAGCCTTTACCTGCGCTGAAGTGTTTCTGACTTTTATATAATCACATAATGTGTTGGAAATCTCTGTGCCACAAAAATACACATGACCATTGAAGAAATCATCAATGAAAAGTGTATCCAAACCATTGGCATGAATTTGTTTCCAATACATTGGTGTATTGTACACCCATCCGCCCCAAAATACCATATTTTTTGGAACACCATTTTTATATACGGTGAACGGATCCGCTGGCAACGCCAGTGATAAATCATAAATATACATATTATCTGGATGTTCTATCACATAGTTTTCAAGGCTATTTGACTGAGCAATATCAGCATCTCGATAAACATCATGTGCAACCGTGTATGTATATTTAATCATATTAGTGTCAGGCTTTAATATAAAACCTGCCATCATTATTAGAGCCATCAGGCATGTGGTTGTAATTAGCGGCTTTTTGTTTTCTATTTTGCCTAGCTCATTTATCATCTTTACCACTGATGGAATAAAGAAGATAAACACAAGAGCCTGATATGCTCTCATCGGAAATCTTGCCTGGATTAGGAAATATATTGAAACCAGCGCAAACATTCCAAATAAAGCATCTATAGTGAGTATTGCTTTTTTATCTATTAGCTTTTTGATGGACAAGATGTTTGTAAAAATCAATAATGCTATCCAAATTACAACCTGTAGATTCACCACCATGCTTGGCATGATGAGGTTGTAGGCTCTTTTTATATAATCCTTTGTAGAAAGGCTTGTGCCTTCATAAGCATTTAGTATTGTCTCGAAGTTTTCTGTGGTGAGATTCTCATCCATGAAAAACCAGTTGCTGGCAGCATTGTAAAGAGTCTCATCCCAACCCACTGATTCATAAACACCATTTACATCTTCTTCATATGGCAAATGAGGATAATCAATCCAAGTTCCTGCCTGCGCGTAATATTCATTGAAATCTGCAATGCCAGTAGCCTTTTCATAAATTGCATTGCTTGCATAGGCTATAACCATCGCAATGATAATTATTGCTGTCTTCTTTATTACCTGCTTTTTGTTTTCTCCAAAAAACTCAAAGAACAAAACAATAAGTACCGCTGCAAGTCCAACCAATCCAAACTGCTTTCTGATGCCATATGCCAATACCAGCATAATTATCGCAATTACGAATTGAGCATTTATAAGCTTTTCCGACTTCATGCTTGCAATTAAGCTGCTGGCTGCTGCACCTGCCACGAGCCCCGCTGTAGCTGTGTACTGCAATGCTGTAGAAAAATGCATGAAGCAGAATAAAAACATTATGATGAATGTAAATAAACCAATTAGCTTTTGCTTAGTAGTAGCTTTGCATCCGCCCAATAGGCTGTCTGCAATGATCCAAAGGCTTATTGCAACCATGGCAAGCTCGAAAACTGTGTACCATGCAATGCCATTATACAATCTATAAAACAAAGCAATTATGCCGTAGTAGTAGAAGCTTCCGAATATGGTGCCTGCTTCAGGTGTGCCAGTGGTATAGCCTGCTGTTAGATACATTAAAACTTTGTCATCATTATTTTGGAAGCATACAGGGCATATTATCCATAGCAACGCTAGCGATATAGCTACCACTATTAATGAAATAAGCCAATTTTTTTTAAGTACCATGACTTACTCCTCTTCCTGCACCAAATAAATAGGGCGCTTCTTTGTTTCAAGATATGTCTTTGCCATGTATTGGCCCTGAATGCCAAGGCAAAGTAACTGAATCCCTGAAACCAAAAGTATGATACATACCATTGATGGCCAGCCACTTGTTGGATCACCAAAGATAAGTGTACGAACGATAATTACAATAATGAAAAGGAATGCAACCAAGCACATGATGCTTCCAAAAACTGATGCAAGTGTAAGTGGCGCTGTACTGAAAGCGACGATACCATCGATGGCATAAATGAAAAGCTTCCAGAATGACCATTTTGTCTCTCCTGCTACACGCTCTACATTTTCAAACTCTAACCATTTGCGTTTGAAACCAACCCAACCGAAGATTCCTTTACTAAAGCGGTTGTACTCTCCCATTGAAAGGATGGCATTGACGACCTTTCTAGTCATCATCTGGTAATCACGAGCTCCATCTACGATATCAGCACTACTGATTTTATTCATTATCTTGTAGAACTTACGAGCAAACCATGAACGAATAGGTGGTTCCCCTTTTCTATCTACGCGACGAGTTGATACACATTCATATTCGCCACTTTCTATTTCCGAAAGCATCTGAGGTAGCATTGATGGTGGATCCTGCAAATCCACATCCATGATTACTACATAATCACCCTTTGCTTTTTCAAGACCGGCATAAATGCCTGCCTCCTTGCCAAAATTTCTAGAGAACGATACGTAGTGAACTCTTTCGTCCTGCTGATGTAATTCCTTTAGGACCTTTAAAGTATTGTCTCTTGAACCATCATCAACAAACACAAACTCCAAATCCACAGAAGGAAGTTCGGACTCCATTTCATGTATTGTTTTGTAAAAAATAGGTGTGGCCTCTTCTTCGTTAAAACAAGGCACCACGATTGAAAGTAATTTTTTCAACGCCATTTCCTCTTATCTTGGATAATTTACTGTAATTGAATTCTTTTTGTAGTAAACATTTGGAAGTATCTGCTGGGAATCATAGAAAGCATCTAAATCCACTGCATATACCTCACCTGGCTCCATGCCAGAGTACAAAAAGTATTTATTCCAAGGGATGTTATAATCCCTATTAACAACTACATCATCTGAATCACTTTGCTCTATTTCAAGCAAAATACCGTTCCATAAATCATAGCTTGCTGCAATTTCAGCACGTTTTACATAGACTTCATAGGAAACTGTTGTAGCGTATCTTCCTGTGATTATTAAAGCACATGCACCAAGCACTGCTACACCACCTGCTACAACATAGCCCAACTTTTCAAAATTCGTTTTTACGAAGTAACCAATCCATTGACCTAATATAACCGCACCAATGCAAATTGTAATTTCAAATAAGAAATCAAACACATATTGCATACGAACATCAAGGTATGTACGAGTCATACCGCGACCATATACATATGGAAGCAAGCAACCTAACCAAATACAAACTGAAGCAAGTCCATAAAGTATGATATTTCCTGGTTTAATATTCTTGCCGGCACTAATTGCAACCCCCACAATAATAAGTACAGCGAGAATAATTATTGTAACTGGGCGTTCTGTTATAATAGCCATTCCAAAAAACTTTACATCAGCAATTGTTTGTATTATTGAATTACCAGCCGAAACAGATTCCGTATACTGACTCTGACGAGCAAAATTCCCTGGTGCTGCTACTGCTATTAAGCCAGCAATAATGTAAAAAATCAGTGGTAAATATTTCTTAAACACATTATGAGAGAAATGCTTATCAAATTCCTTCCTGATAGAAACAACATATAAGAAAAAAATTCCTAGAGGAATATCAAGCGCTGTTGTGTTTGCAGCAAGAGTTCCTGTTATGATTGCCCAAATGTAATATTTCTTTTCGCCTGTATTTCCAAATCGAATGATGCAAGCTGCCGCAATAAACATAAAAGCAACATTCATAGGATACGCAACCATTCCAACAAACCAGCTGTATGCCTCTACATAGTAATAGTTTTCAATAAGCATAATTGCAACAAGAAAAGTAATAACGGATGCAATTAAATCCAAATTACTATGATTTCTAATTGTATAAACAACGACTGCCTTTACTCCATATAAAACAGCCGCCATACATAATAGAAAAGCGGCAATCATATATAAACCATATGCATGACCTAAATGAACGTGTAGATTTAAAGGGTTTAACAATAGCTCAAAAACAAAAGCAACCATTGTCCCACCGCGTTTCATAAAGAAAAAAGGAATCGCATTAAAGAATTCTATAATTCCATTTGCATATGCGTCTCTGCCTAGTGCCATAGCAAAATCATCGCTAGCTGGGACTGAATAATATATTGAATATACGCAAGGAAATACTAGCATCATGTATAGTACTCCAAATACTATATTTCTTTTATTTATAAGCCTATTCATCTAATTATTCACTCCATTTCTAGTGCTTTGGTATGACAATAACACTAATCTCTTCATTTCCTGAGCATATTCTAATATTTTCTACTACTTCTTGACTTTCAAACCCTATGCCTTTCAATATGTGCGTTTCTTCATAAGCATTATAATCAAAATATATTTCTAAATTCTTTTTGTCTTCTTTGTTATAACAAGCACGGAGTACGGACATGTTGTAATCATATTCTTTTTTTACTTTATCTATGCTAGTAATGGTAACATACCAAGGACGTTTTTCTGCTTTTATTGTGCCATAATTATTGATTCCTAACTCTCCGAATAAAGCACTTATGCATAATACAATCGCTATTGCTATTATGGCATTGGTATCTATTAAATTCATTTCTGAAATCTTAGCACCAATCTGGATAAATATCAGCCCTAAGTACATATATATGATAAAGTTAATCATAAAAAGTATTCTATTTGGTATATCAGCATTAGAATATCCAAGTGCAACTGAAAACGTTAATCCAAAAAGTGATACAAGCGCCATTGCTATTAATAAAGTTATCGATACTCTATTGCTATTGTTCAAATATAAGTATCCTATAACAACAAAGCAAAATAGCATAATAATAAAATATGGATTCTCTACTGATTTCAATAAGCATTGTGCATTATTTGAAAGTGCATTTATGAGAGCATCTCCCACTTTAATCTCTGTTGTATAGGATTTGCTTCTAGCAAAATTTCCAGGAGCGAAAACCGAAATCACACCCCCAAGAATCATAAATAAAAGAGGATATAATTTTCCAGTTTCAAATTTTCCATGCTCCCTTAGATATTTTATAATTTCAACCAAATATATTATTCCAGAAAACAAATCCAATTGAAATGCAAAACAAGCTATAAATCCAATAAAACATAATATGATATATTGAGGCTTTGACATTTCAGATTTAAACAGCTTTATGATTAAGATTTGATTCCACATCATAAAAATTACATTCCAGAGATACACATTCCCCACAAACCAATAGTATATTTCGTCATATATTGCACTATTGAAAAACGCTATCAATAACAATATGTATACTGTTTTAATTGCTTTATCATTTTCTATTTTAAGTATATGTTCCATTATATTCTTTATATAAATGTAGAGAACATATATAAACAACAGAAATGTGCTAATCAGAAACACTCCTGTAGCATATTTATAATATCCAAGCACATAAAGTGGATTAAGCAAATACTCTAGAAAGAAAAATGGCCACAATCCCATCCAATTCATGTATTGCTCATTGGTTTTTTGTATTATTTCTGCTAGAGATATTCCATTGGGGATTATATCTTTCGCCATGGCAAAATCATCACTTACTGGCAATGCAAAAAATATCGTGCAAACAAATGGAAGCGCACATAAAAATACCAAGAACAAAAACCTGATATCTACTACCATTTTTAATTTTTCAAAACTAGTTTTTACCTTTTTTTTCACTCACTATCACCATTTCATATGTAATGTAAATCATAGTTGCAAAATAAACAATTGCATTTAACCAAGCCATTGTTGTAAAGTTAACCAATTGATCAAACAAAAAGTTTCCATATGTTGTAATCAATATTAATAACTGCGCCAAAACAAGTGGAATCACTTTCCAACTAATAAACATCATTACTATAAGCAATATTTCAGCAGTATATCCATATCTTTCATGCATTCCTGGGAGAAATTCTACACATGTCATCACACAAACAAAAGTCATATAAATCATGTTTGTTGTATTTATTTCAATATTGTTATAAATCCACGAGAACATAAAACATCCAATTATAAGTATTGGAGTCATAACAGCCATTGTTTTCATAATTACATATGTATCTGCGCTAGAGATAGTATATTCATTATTAAGAAGATTCCAAAATGTTGGATAATTCATAGACATTTTAGGATACCAATCTGTCTGACTGAGATAAATTCTAAATACATCTAAAAATCCTCTCCCCGCAATAACTGCTGGAAGACTAAGGATTTCCATAACTATAGGAATTATTCCAAAATAAAGAATAGAAAACTTCCTTTTTGTGAAATAATAATAAACAAAAAATGGTAGTACAAATATAGCCTGTAATTTAAAACCAAATGATATTCCTAATAAAATAAAAGAAACGAGGAACTTTTCTCTATTCAAATAGATTAAAGCAAATATTGCAAATGCAGTATAGATTGAATCGCACTGCCCCCAGCCAGCCGAATTGAGTAATACAATTGGTGAAGAAATTGCAATTATAAAAGAAAGAATTGCTTTGTTTCTATTCTTATTTGTGATATCAAAAACAAACCATGCTACTGCAAACGCTTGAATAAAATCAAATATCCCACTAGAAACCTTAAATGCATCAGCTGGATTTACCGGCAAATACGTAAAAAAAGCAATGAGTGTTAGATAAGGTAAATTGTAACTACAATCATTTAACTGATGTCCTAATCCAGCAAACCCACCCGTTGCTTTCAACTCGTTATACCAACTAGTAAGAGGGTTACTCAAATCAGAGTTAGTAAAATCCCTTAATGAATAACGAATTATAAAATTGATAATAATAGCGGCAAACAATGCCACTACCGCTATATTTTCTTTTAGAAATTTCAGAATTTTGTCTTCGAATTTAAATATCATACGCTATCTCCAAATCATATATTTTTCTATACAAATTCGATTCATTATAACATACCTTAACATTCATATCAAAAGCATCACATAAAAAGCCCCTCCCTACTGGATGACCAGTAAAGAGGGTACATATCAATGCCGTGTATAGGTAATAATTATTCTTATTATGAATAATATAAATAAGATGAATGAAATAATGCTTGCTACGCGCCAGCTTGCTGGCTCTACAAATTCCACTGTAAGATTACTTGCGTTGCCGCTGTAAGCAGCCTGAATGCAGTTGTTTTCTCCTGCTGTCCATTCAAGTTCGTTTCTAGATTCGTCATAGACATGTAAGTTATTGTATGCCAAAACAGGAAGTGTTACAGTGCCTAAGTCTTCATCAATGACAACTTCAGTGGCTTCTAGTAAGCCCCTATCTGTGTCGATTGGAAGATATAGGTTGTCGGCCCAATCTGCCGGTGCATCAGTGTATGTGACCGTTACATTGCCCCATGAGAGGGTGTAATCGAAAATCCCTGTTGTGGCAACAGCCAGCAGTCCAACAATAACAAAAGTTATCATAGAAAATGTATCTATTCGTTTCAACAAATTAAACTCTATTACTTTGCCATCTGTCCTATCGGATATTTTTGTTCCAACGAGCTTAAGGCAATATACTGCTGCAACTATAAAAAAGAAGGTTTGAAACATTGAATAACGCCATGGATATTGAACTGAGCTCATAAGCTTATCCACTGTACTTTCTCCTGCAAACTCATCCCAAGGGAAGTATATGCTAGAAATCCAAGCTGATATCACTCCGAATCCAAACATTGTCATTGCCATTTTAAACTTTTCTTTGGTATGATTCGGGGCTAGCCAATGTCGCTTTGTAAGCACAATCACTATCGTAACTACGATAATGGCGAAGCATAACACCGTTAGTAATCCAAGATTCAAAAAGCCTTCGTTTTCTGCGGACCATGGCCAATTGCTTCCACGGCCAATGGTCACTAAGCCAAATATCTGGCTCAGATATAACCCATCTCCTTGAATGCTTGTTTGAGTCATGGCACTGTTTATATAAAGCTTCATGGAACTGTAAGAACTAACAAATGGCACCAGGAAAAATGCGTTTAATCCTAGCGTTGCTACCAAAGCAATCAACAATTCCTTTATGACCGCAATGGTCCTTTTGAAATTTATGATAGCAAATATGAAAACAAACACTGCAACTATTTCTGTTGTAAGTATATGGCTCTCTATCAGTCCTGAAGTGCCAATTATAAGTGGCATCGTAAGTTTCAACCTATTGTGACATTCCCTCTTAGTAACGTATATACGGTAAACTCCATATGCTACAAGGGGCACAAATATCATTGCTGTGAACTCCCCCAGGGCAGTTCGAACATAAAGGTTAGAAAGGCGGTATCCTGAAAGTGCGTATATGGTAGTTGCAATCAACGACCATCTTCTGGAATTGAAAATTCCTTTAAAACTATAGAAGCCTACCAACACTGTAGCTATATTAACAAGTATTACATAAACATTGTAAGCTCTCCACACTGGCATTCCTGCCAAATACATCAACGCCGGAATATACAAGAATATATTTCCGTAAAATATGGTACTCACATATCCATGACCATACCAGGCCTCCGATTCATAGCGTACTGGAAACTGTCCCTTTTGAAGTTCCTGCGCTATAGCTTGAATTCGTCCTAAATGAAAATCCAAATCATGCCCTTGATAAATTCCACTTCTAAAAGCTGGAAGACTTGCTATGAATACAAGTGCAAGCAATGCTATGGTAATGCAAATGCGATTTCTATCTAATATTTTTTTCATTATTGAGCATCACCTCGTCCTAATAATACGAAGTTACCATCTGTAGCAATTTCCTTTGTGTATGTATTAAGAAGGAAAAGACCTGTTTCGCCTTCGCGGAATGCCTCATATTTTACGTTAGACTGATCAATCAAAACATAATCAGCCATGTTCTCAGGATGCAATGTATAGTAATCCAAAAGCTTTGTGTTCTTTTGTGTGCGTGCGTACACTGAATATGTGCCCTGATGAGCCACACTATTGAGATATCCTGTACTATTGCTTCCAAATGCAACCAACAGATAATCATCCTCACCAACATACTGACTCACTAAATTGTACACGGACTGATTAGCCATGTAATCCTCTGGCAAGAGTGCGATTCCTTTGAGCTCGCCTTCTGTAACTATCCAGCGCTCCTTAGTAACATCTGAGTATCCGCCATTGCCTTCTGCAACCCAGAAGCAAAGGAAGAATGTGGCAGCTGCAATTACAAATCTCACCAAGCCTATCATTTCCATTTCATCATCTGCAGCAATAATTAGTACTGCTATAACTGCATACACTGACATGTGCCCTGGAACGGAAATATCCTGATTTGTTGATACGCACCAAATCAGCTGTGCAGCCACTGATACAGTAAACATCATCCAAAGGATGCCTTTATCATTTCCAAGAGTGTTATTGTATGCACCGATTCTTGTGTAAGAAGATTTTTCTTTTTCCCTAAGGAAGTAAGGCAACCAAAAGAAAAGTATAATGCACGCATATACGAATCTTGAATTAGAAACACCATCCCATTTAAGCAAACAAATTCCAACTAAAAATGCCACCCAATAAATTGTAAGAATAACTGCCTCAGCATATTCTGAAAAGTATCTAGCTTTTCTGATTAGGTTGATTACTACAATCGGGAAGTATGCAACAACTGCAAGGGCTGCATAGCTAAGAAGAAGCTTGCCAAGACGTACAGCAACACTCTCTTCATAGTCCTGATCTCCCAGGAACTGGAGCTCTGAAATAGCTTGTGGCAATCCCGAAGTTAAATGCAAATAAAGGATAAATGCTCCGCCTATAACAAGGCATGTGATTACAAATGCCACAAGTGCCTTGCCAGGAACCTGACCTTGATACATTCCAAAGATGATTGCGCAGCCAATGAATACTGCCATAATAATCATAGTTGGATATCCAAGAATTCCAACACAGCACGCTATGCCCATTAGCACAAAATAACGGACCTTTTCTGTTTCATAATATCTGATCATAAAACAGATAATCATCATTACAGCCATCTCACAATATGACTTGTACGAAAAATTCTTCCATGTAACAACAAACATAAAATAGAAAAGGGCTGCGTAATAAGCACTATTTTCATATTTCGTGTTTTTGATAGTGTAGAAAAGGTAAAGTGCAATAAGACCTCGAACCACCATATAGACAATTCGCATATACAATACCAAGCCTATATTAATTCCAACGGATAAAAATAAAGGTGATAACACCTGATAATAAAGAGCAAGAAGCGGCCATGCTAAAAAGCCACCAGTTTGCAAAGATTCCCAGCTATCAGTGAACATATGCTGTCCCTGATAAATGCCTTTGTATATTGTAAGTAGACCATTTTCATCTACATACAATCCTGTATTTAATGTGAAGGCACACCAAACAATTATGCCTATAGCTACCAGTGTTCTAAAAATTGTTCTTTTTATATTAGATGATTCACTCATTTATAATAATCTCCTGCTTATTTATACTCAGATTATTATAATCGGAATATAATAAAAAATCCACTCGACATTTAATCGAGTGGATTTAAAATTAAGTCCAAATTATTGTAATATACCTGCATCAATGTACGCCTGAATAATTTGAGTATCAGTCATACCAGCCTGTGGAGAAGATAATGGAACCTGTACTGGCCATGCGCCTTCCTTAACTGCTGACTGAGAGCCCTTTACCATGTCATATACAGAGTATACTGTCACATTGTTTCTACTTGCATCTCCAAGTGTTGGGACAACTCTCCAAGTAACTTCTTCTGGATGTGTTGCATAATGAACATAATATGCGACAATATCATCACCATATTCAGCACGAAGATCAATATTTCGTGTTGCATACACATCAATGTTAAAAATCGCGCTTGGCTGACGTTCTTCCCAAAGGCCATAATTAAGAAAATGTGCAAATAATACACTTGCATCACTTGTACCTAATGCATCAACAACGTCTGCATTTGCTTTAGCATAATACTCTGCATCAAACATTGAATAGATACACTGAATCTCTTCTGCGGTTAATTCTCTTTTGTATTCATCAGCTCTGCTAGCTGCAAATACATTTGTCGAAAATACTGATACAGCAAAAGCTGCTGCCAATGCGAGAGAAAGAACCTTTGTGATTTTAAACCTCTTCATTGTAATACCTTCCTTTTAATTTATTATCCACAAAATATGGATTTTATCGTATCTTGAGAATATCTCAAAATAATGTGTAAATCAAGTATATTATTTGAAGATTGTATAAATATTAGAATTCTTTATTACATACTATTTTCTTTAGATTTCTATCATATACAAATACCTCAACACTAGAACCTGAATTAGAATAGTTTTCCCCATTAAATATTATATTTTCTCCTGAAAACTGGCCATTATTCATTACCTTTACAACATCGTCATCTTCTAAGTAGAAAACCAATTCTTCATCTGACAAATAATCAAGTATTTTAACAAATCCTGCTTCAGTATATAGCCACTTAGCATCCATGTCTCCATCATCAGAATAAATGCCAAATAAAGATAGTTGATCCTGATAATTCATCCATGCACCAATTCCTTCTACGCTAACAATAGTAAATAAGTCTTCATCACTGATAGATTTTTCTAAAACTGTTTCTAGATTGTCTGCCTGTTCCAACTCACTGGCCAATTTCAGATGGTTGTAATATTCCAAATCCTCATTCCACAGACTACAATTTACATCATTTCTTCTGTCTTCTATTTGATAGTTGGCCGAAATAATATCTCCAAGATATTTGGTAAGTTTTTCTGCACCATAAGCATTCAAATGATCACTGTCCAAATAATCAATACCATCTACGATATGTAATTTTTCTCTCCAAGCATTGCAATCAAAAAATGGTATACCGCTGGCAGAGGCATAAGATGCAGCCGCATTAATAATACTTTGTTGTTCTGTGTCAATAAGTGCAGGTGCCACAAAAAAAACCAATTCAAAGTCATTTTCGTAGGATAATTCAACTAATGAATCCAGCCATTCAATATTACTTTCGCTCAATTCTCCAACGCCAGCATTCTGCAATGCCAATAAATCTGGAATTTCTGACCCATTCGCACTCCATGTATAGAATGCCCCTCGCCCAAATTCACTTGGATCATATTGGACAAAATCATATTTAGTCAATTCCGTATAACGTGTATGAATGAATGGCCACCTAAATATATACTCTCTTCTTGTTTCATCATCAATATAGTCATAATCATTAACTAAATCCACTGAATTCTTGGATGTTTTCATACCTAAAAGGTTTCTATATTCATTAGCCTCTACATCCATCTCATCAAATAACAATGCATAAACATCTACAGCCACCACCTTAGGTGACTGTGTTTTTAGTAATTCTTTTATTGCATAATATGTGGAGGTTTTATCCATCCCAGATACGGACATATCAAAAGCTGTCATTCCATAATCCGCCCAAAGCTGGCATGGATATATGCCGCAAAAGACGTGACTTGTTCCCACAAACGCTATATCTATTGTATCATCAGGTGTATTATAAAGTTGCTCGTACACTGATAAATAATCTCCTGTAGTGTCCTTCCACTTTAAACAATCATAGGTAATTTTAATTGAAAGTGATACCACAAGCATGCCTATTAATAGCCTAAAAACATGTTTTACCCTTATATTCTTTATAACTTCCATCTCTCACCAAATCTTAGAAATCAAAATAAATAAATTTTGCCGAATTAAACGTTATTCCATATTCACCATACACTAGAACATATAGAATCAAAAATGCTATAACGAGTACTCTGAACACATAATTTTGTTCCAGAATAAAAGCATCAACTGTTCTGTCTTTGTATTTTCTCAGGCAATCAGCAGCCACAAGTAACAACAGTGCAAAAATTATAATACCAGTTTCTCGCCTATCTAATCCATAATTAAACAAAGACTCATCAAATATTACCCATGGATTCCATCTTGTAAAAATATTAAGAAGGTATTTTAAAGCTTCTTTTACAGATGACGCTTTGAAAAAGACCAACGAAACAATATGTAACCCAAAAGTTCCTAACACTCGACCCAAATGATAGCTAAATGCATCTGTATTTAAACTAAGCCGCTCGTTAATTGCTTTGCGATATGGCTTTGTAAAATCCCCAACAATTTGATATATGGCATGTAATCCTCCCCAAATTACATAAGTCCAATTGGCTCCATGCCACAATCCACTCACCACAAATGTAATGGCAATATTGCGATATTTATACAATTTTCCTTTTCGATTACCACCTAATGGAATATAAAGATAATCCTTAAACCAGCCGCTTAATGATATGTGCCATCTTCTCCACAGCTCTGATATACTTTCCGATAAATATGGAGCACTAAAGTTTTCCATAAGTTCAAATCCCATCACCCGAGCTGCGCCTATAGCAATGTTCGAATAGCCTCCAAAATCACAATAAATTTGAAAAGCAAAAGCAACAACGCCAAGCAATCCATCAAATGTTCCAACTCTATATGTATCAGCAAAAACACTATCTACAAATATCGCCAATCTATCAGCAATAACCATTTTCTGAAACATTCCCCATGCCATGAGAATTAATCCTGACACGAACTTTTCATATGTAAACATCTTTTCTTTAGTAACTTGCTGAACTTGAATTAACAGATTACCTGATCTTTCAATTGGACCAGCAACAAGTTGTGGAAAAAAAGATACAAACAGAGCATACCTTAAGAAATTTGATTCTGGTTCAATATCTCCTCTATATACGTCCATAGTGTAACTAAGAGCCTGAAAAGTATAAAAAGATATTCCTACAGGTAGTACAAACGAGAATGGATTACTAACAGTTATATTGAAACCATGAAATAGATAATTAATATTATCAATCAAAAAATCAAAATACTTAAAGAAACCTAGCACTGCTAGGTTTGACATAAAGCTCAAAGCTACTACTATTTTCTTTTGTGCTATAGTTTTCCCTTTGCCTATTAAAATTCCACTTAGATATGTGACTGTTGTCGAAAATAGTATTAATACAGCGTATTTAGCATTCCAAGACATATAAAAATAATAGCTTGCAATTAAAAGCCATACACATCTTAATTTTCTTGGAATAATATAATACAAAAAAACAACAATAGGAAAAAAGATAATAAATTCTATTGAATTGAATAACATTTAATTTATACTCCTCTTTTTCCTATCGATATTCTGATTCAGTAATGAAAGTCTTTTTAACATCCGCAAATACGGTATCCAAGATTCGCTTTGTGTTCTGGCTACGCTCAGGGTTATCCTGGTGGCCATCAAGTGAATTGTCCACGAAATTGAGCTTGCCATTCTTGCGACCATCGAAGCCTGCGAAGCTAAGCTCTTTTACGCCAAGCTTAACTAGAAGGTTGATAAGCATCAATGTGGAATCATCATTGTATTCGTCGTTGAAATATACAAGCTCGTTGTATGCTATTGCTGCATCGTAGTTTTCGATGTCACGCATAAGGTTTGATGTGATAACAAGCTTGCTATCGCCCTTTTTATCCTTGATGCTATCGTAGCGCTTTGTGTTTGTAAGGAAGATGATATCAGCACCTGCCTCT
This sequence comes from Pseudobutyrivibrio ruminis HUN009, assembly GCF_000703005.1. Lineage (NCBI taxonomy): Bacteria > Bacillati > Bacillota > Clostridia > Lachnospirales > Lachnospiraceae > Pseudobutyrivibrio > Pseudobutyrivibrio ruminis. The sequence continues at coordinate 579,797 of NZ_JNLH01000001.1, forward strand.
GGCACAAAATTGACTGCGATAGTACATGTGTCGGCTGTCTTTGCTGCTGCGATCTTGTCAGCAGATGTCTTAAGGCTCTCGCCTGGAGCCATAACAAGGATGTTTTTGTAGCCAGCAAGGATATCTGAAAGGTTCTTTAAATCTGCCTTGTCATCGTATTTAACATCCATATACTCCATATAGAGCTTGTCGATGTATTCTTCGTTGAAGGTCTCTGCCTCGGAAGGGTCCACCTGTGAAAGGATACGCTGGATATCCTTTGTCTTGAGACGCTTTTTGTTGATCAAATGCTCTGCATATGTACGGTGCAAGTAGTACTTTGCAGAAAGGGCGTATGGAATTGCATAGCCCCATGGCTCGCGAGCCTTGATTGGTGCGATGTAATCGTCGATTGCATCATAGATAGGCTCAAGGGCGTAGCTTGTACCGTACTGCTCGTTCATATAGTCTGCAATCTGCTCGATGCAAAGGTTGCCAGGCACACGGCCCATTCCAAGAAGTGAACCATCGATAACGATGTTTCGTGTTGGGTTGGCAATCTGCGCTACGTGCTGAGCTAGGTTGTATGCCAAACCAAGATTCTCGTGCAAATGAACACCGATAGTGATATCTGGAAGAAGGTTGTTCTCTACCAAATAGTATCTGTGTGAAAGGTCGTTAACACGCATTACACCGAAGGTATCTACGATTGAGAAACCGTATGGGTGAAGCTCGTTAACCTTCTCGAGAACCTCGATATATTCCTTGTCTGAATAAACGTTGTTGTTTACTGGGTTGATGAAGACCTTGTATCCCTTGTCCATAAGGATACGGGCTGTCTTTAGACCCCAGTCGAGACGCCATCTCTTGAATGAAAGACGGATGTATTCGATAGTGCCGTCGCATGGCTCCAAGTGTTCCAAATCGATGAAATCTGCCATAAGTGAGAAATGAGAATGACCTCTATCCTCTGGCAAAATTCTTTTAACATCCTCGATTGTGTAGTAACGAGCTGTATCTTTATCATTGACGCTGTCCCAAAGGAAGCCAACCTCGATGATATCTACACCAGCCTCTACAAGACTCTTAATTGTATTTTTAATAACTGACTCGCCAAATTTACCCTGAACGATGTGGCCACCGTCACGAAGAGTACAGTCTAATAATCTAATGTGCTGTTCCATAAAAAACCTTACTTTCTTACTTTAACTTTCCCTTTGACTTAAGGAATGTGTATACTGCATCTGCCAACTCGAAATCATCAGCATTATCAATATCTACACACTCTGCTGCATCGCACTCAACGATGTATGGGTTGAGACCACATCTAGCGTGAGTCTCTGCGAAGCACTCCTTTGTGAATACGTATGGAGATGGATTCTCTGTGTAGAATGCTTCCATATCCTGTGTACGTGGTGGATTGCTTAAGTCAAAATTGAATGGCTTGCCATCCTTCCAGAAGAATGTCTGGTGCTTCTGTCCTGCAAATGCAGATGATGCCTTGCCTGCCTGCACTGCCTCGATACACTCTTTGATGTGCTCTGTAGTTGTGAAAGGAGCTGTTGCATGGCAAAGAATGTAAACATCAGCCTCTACTGTCTTTACAAACTCCTCGTAAATTGCACGGCCCTTGCAGAACTTGTCATCAAGGAATGTAGGACGCTCAAGGAATTCTACTCCCTCTGGCAAATACTCTTTGATGGCTGGGTTGCTGCAATAGCAGTAAACTTCATCTATGCAATCACCCTTGAGGGCTGCAAGCTTTTCAGTGATGACACGCACAAGGGGTGTGCCGTCGCTAAAACACTTTGTGTTCTTGCCTGGTAATCTTTCATTATTCATCTTAATAGGTACAAACGCTACTGTTTTCATTTTATATACCTCTCTATGTAGTTACTTATGTTGTTAAACGCATTTGGCTCAAACATGCCGTTAGGATCCACTTTACCGGCGCGGCCTGTTTTGATGAGGTCCACAACCTGCTCTGCTGTATCAACCAGCGGTACATTCTTTTCTTTTATAAAATACTCCATATTTACGGCGGTGTCACCATAGTTTAAGAGGATGGTGTCACAACCGAAGCCAATGCCCTCCCAAACTGAGGCTGTGCGAGTGCTGACAACCACGCTTGACGAAGCAAGGTATTTGAAGATGTGATTTTCATTGTTGTCAATCACATCGAGTTTGTCGTTTACAAGCCAAGGATAACGCTTTTTGTAGTAGCCAAACTCCAGTGGATGGAGCTTGTAGATGATGTGATATTCATCACCAATCATATCTGCTACTGCTGCTGCCACCTTGCTGATTTGCTCGCCCTCTGCAAGGGTGGAAATGAAGCAGATGGTTTTGTCATCCTTTGGATTTTCCGCCTGGTAGTGGGCTCTCTGCTTTTCGAAGAATGGGAAGCCAACTGTAATCATATTTACATTGTCAGGCAGGTGTACAATTGGAAGCTGGGTCTCGCTGTAGATGAGCTCATCATCCGGAAGCTCAGTGAGATGATCCTCTGGATTGTACTGCATTGGTGTGTGAGTAGGAAATGCGAAGCCATGGCTATATTCCGCAGTATGAATCCCTCTCTCGTGCCCAAGAATACTCATAGCGTAGCTTTCCATTGCGTAATAGCAGATTTCGATGATAAGCTTTGGATTAGCCTTATCCAAAATCTTGCCACAATATTTCTTAGTGATATCGATGTAGTACATTCTATCAACGATATCAGGAATAAGCTTTGCTCTTAAATCTGGACCAAACTCTGTTTTGATTGCATCAAGGATTGGGCCAATTTTTTCTGTGACTGCAGCTGTGCGTCGCTGTCTAACTTTAGTGTTGAATTTCTTTGAAAGCTTTACTGCAAGGTTGGTCTGGAATGCCACCCTATCAGTAAAATAGACATTGTCCATGCCGTTAGGTGTGCAATGTCCATGATTTTCAGGATGCTCTAGAATTACGCTGTTGTACTTCTTTGCTATCTCATCGCAGTAGATGTCCTCATAGATGCCAGTGTCGGCATTCTTGGTACGACGACCATTTCCGATGAAAAGCACATCCACATTTTTATATGTAAAAGGCTTTAATGCATTGATTGCCATTTTGATTAGCTCTGATTTGGTGAAGCCCTGAGCATCACCCTCAGTACGACCTACTGTCTCGGCCTTGATGGCATTATGGATTTCATATCTATATAAAGCCCATACATGCATGCCTTCAATTTCTATTTGATTACATTTATGCTCCCTCTCAAAGGCGAGGAAGTTTTCTATTGTTGGTTCTTTCATTTAATGCTACTCTTTCATACTTCTCATTCTAAGGTCGCTGTGATTAGTTACCACAGTGTAATCTGGTATATCCTTAGCAATAATTGAGTAAGCGCCTATCATACAATATTTTCCAATATGTACACCTGGCAAAACCATTACTCCGTAGCCAAGCATAGTTCCTTCACCAATAGAAATTGGCTTGGTAGTGATATCCTGCTTGAGATACGGAACACCAGTAGGCTCATGGCCATGGGTAACATCATTTATCATGCAATAAGGACCTATACCTACATTGTTCCCTATTTCTACCGAACTAGCGCACGAAATCTGAACACCCTGACCAATTTCAACGCCATTTCCAATCGTCACCTTTGGACTAAATGACTGCTCATTATAACGTTCCACACACTCAAGACGCATGCCTTTGAGTATGTAGCTATAGTCTCCGATGCTAACATGCTTGCCATTAAGTACTAAAAGTGGCTTAAACATAACAGTATGCTTGCCCACTCTTTCGAACTTATGGTAGCGAATAACATACAGCCATATATATCTAATTGATTTAAGGATATTCTTAATAAATGACATATTATCTCTCTTCTTTATCGTATGTGCGCTCGCTAATAATGTAGCGTGGTCTATGCTTTGTCTCCATGTAGGTTTTTCCAACATACTCTCCGATTACACCAAGAGAAATAAGCTGAATTCCACCAAGGAAGCAAACAGCGACCATAATGCTTGACCAACCAGCATTTGTGTTTCCAAGGAAATGCTGAACAATTGAATAAATCAAAAGAATAAGACTAATAAATGCAACGAACACACCGAAGCCTGTAATCATGCGGATAGGTTTAACGCTCAAGCTAGTAATACCATCAAATGCAAGGGAAAGCATCTTTGAAAGTGGGTAGTGGCTTTCACCAGCGATACGCTCATTTCTTGCGTAGTATACGCTAGTACTCTTGAAACCAACAAGTGGGAACATTCCACGAAGGAAAAGATTTACCTCCTTGAAGTTTGCAAACTCGTTGAGGACGCGGCTTGAAACCAATCTGTAATCAGCATGATTGAAGACAACCTCTGCACCCATACCATTTAGAAGCTTGTAGAAGCTTTCAGCTGTAAAACGCTTAAAGAATGTGTCTGTAGCACGGCTGTTACGAACACCGTAGACAATTTCGCATCCATCTAAATATGCATCTACCATTTCGTTCATTGCGTTGATATCATCCTGGCCATCGCAATCGATAGAGATAGTGATATCACAAAGCTCCTTTGCTTCCATAAGGCCCGCAAGAACTGCGTTCTGGTGACCACGGTTACGGCTCTGTGTGATGCCAACGAAGTGCTCGTCCTGCTTTGCAAGATCTTTGATGATTTCCCATGTAGTGTCCTTTGAACCATCGTTTACGAACATTACACGTGACTTATCATCGATTTTGTCTGCTGATACAAGCTCCTTGATCTTATCGAGGAACATAGGGGCCGTGATAGGAAGAACTTTCTCCTCGTTGTAGCATGGAATTACTATGTATAAAATTGGTTTCATAAATATTCTCCTTAATATAAAGCCATAATTTGATCTATCTTCGAGCTATCACCCCACACCGCCTTGGAATCGTATGGACGATCTGGGAATGTGCCATAAGCAAGGCTGATAGAGAATCCATTGTCTTCGATGAATTTCTCAACACGATCTGCAAGCTTCATTGGCTTGCCTGTGCAACACTCGATAATGCCTAACACTTCATCCTGCATAGCTGCCTTAGCAACCTGCTCGCAGAATAAATCGTAGTCTGTGAAATCGTACTGATTCTGACCTGTTGTGAATGGGAATGTGGTGTCGCCTGCCTCTGCTGCAGCTGTAAGCTTAGAGAAAATGCTGCATCCCTTGTGAGCGTTACCAACTATATAGTAGCCTCTGAGCCACTGAAGCTTTACGCCTGCCTCCTTGCAGAGGAGCATAGTAGCCTGGCGAAGAGCATTCTTTGAAATACCATAAAGTGACTGTGGTGCACATGGTGTGTCTGCCTTGATGCAGCCTTCCATAAAGCCGATCTCATGCATTGTACCCATGACGCACATCTTTCTGATGCCAGCGCGGCACATCTTTGCGATGAAATCATAGTGATGTGGCAAATCGTTCATATGGTTTTCTGAAGCGTGACGGAAGCCATCGCGCCAAGCCAAGTGAATTACAACATCTGGCTTTTCAAAATAGCCATATGGGTCCTCAAGTGTGAAGAGATCCGCATCTATACGCTTCGCGCGTGGGTCAACGTCGTCTGTGTGGAAATCCGTAGCAACGACCTCTGCTCCAAGATCCAGCATAGTCTTCACAACTCCCTGGCCTATATATCCATTTGCACCTGTAATTAAATACTTCATAAATTCTCCAATCCTAATCCGCCAGTTTCTACTGGCTCATCTAAATACTAAACAAATTATCAATCCAAGAATGGATACTATATCTCCGACGGACGGTCTCGTTCTCCGCGTATGGCTTGTCTAGCCATTCCGCATCCGGAAGGACGAAAGCCGAGTAATCGCCGGAAGCTTCTGCAGCATCGCACTTGCCTGGTAAATTCTCCATGACTAAATCATTGTCTTCATTATAGAACTCATAGTCACGTAAATAAATGTTGTTTGTTACCAACTTTCGCTTGATTCCAAGGGTTTCCATTGTACGCATTGTCAATCCCTGCTGCTTTTCGTGAGCAAGGTCGATGACAGCCTTGGAATGCTTTACCATATCGCGGATGATATCTGGGCTGAATGGCTCGAAGCTTACAATATCCATATCAAGATTCTTTACAAGCTTAGGGTCCTTCAGCTTTTTGCCGCGATATACGCTTGGATTTAAATAAAGCTTAAGGCAAAGATTTTTGTCTTTGTTGGCTTCCTTGAATGCCTTGAAATATCTGTATCGGAATGGGAAGAATGCAGATACGCTGACATAATCGTACTTGTATTCCTGCACCTCATCCATATTGTTTGCGTCGAATTCATCTGAATAGAAAAGTGGAAGAAGCTTATAATCCATATCAGAATTAGCTGCATCTACCGAATCGAATGTGCCTCTCCAATCGAAGAGTCGACCAAGCTCGCCTTTGTGGCGCATATTTTCGAAAGAATCCCATGAATAATAGATGGATTTTCCGTTAGCCTTTAAAGCGTGGAGCTTTAGCTCGTGTATGGTCAATTCGTTTAGAACGTTACCGCGGATAACTAGCATATAATCGTATCCGCCAGCTGGCATCTCTGCCAAAATCTGATTGGTAAGCTTTTTATTGAACCTATCAAAGATGTTTGGCTTATGGAAAATGCTCTCAATATTTTTCATAATCAAGAACTTTGTCTTTTCAGGCTCCTCATCATAAAAATGAGGATTGGCACCACGGGCCACCAAGTCCTTCTTTATCTCATTCTGATAAGTATAGAACTTTGGCATGATAATAAGAATGTTCTTGGATTTTAAGTCTACTTTGTAATCAAACTCTGTGTTCATCATAATCTTGCAATAGTTTCCTCTGCTTCCTTACGGATGATTTCTGGATTGAAGACCTTACGGAAACGATAGTATTCCACTGGTCTGCCGCCATACTCGCGGAAGCTGTGATTTATCTGCTTTACAACGCTGCCTTCGAAGTCGAACTTAAGGCCAAGGTCGTGGGCCTTTTCGATTGATTTGTGGACAAGTGCGTCGTATGTCTGTAATCTTGAATGCTCTGGAATTGGGCCGCCTGCATCAAGATAGAGGCTTTCCTCATCCCAAACTAAAAAGCTAAGTGAAAGAACTTCGTCATTCTCACCAAGTGCTGCGAAAACTTCACCTGCATTATGAGCATAAGCTGCTTCGTATATACGATGCCACTGCTCTCTTGAAAATGGAACTGGCAAATCCTGGCGAGCGAAAATCTTTTCATGCTCGGTGTAGAATGTATCTGCATCGATAGTGCCGAAGTGGTGAACGTTTTTCTCACCCTTGCGGATCATGTTTTTGTATTTGCTGCTAATGTTTTTATCAACCTGTTCCATATCAGATGTATCCTCGATAACATAAGTGTAGCGAGGTATTACGCTATATCTGTGCCAGAAAAATGGAAGGAAGTTCTGATACTTATACTGGAACTGCTGCTCGTAAATATCAAGGCCCATGCTTTCGATAAACTCGATGGCAGCGTCGCAGATTTCTTCCTCATAGCTGGCGCGCTTTGCCAATGACTGTGGGTCCTTTGGATAGCTGACAATCAAGCCATTAGTCTGTGTAAGAGGTGGCTTGGTGATACGCTTTATTCCGTTTTTCTGTTCAAGATAATATGGCATAGCAGCCCAAATGCGGCCGCCCTTTTCATAGAGCCATACATCCCAATTCTCAGGGCCAACTACCGCATCAAGCCACCATGGCTTTGAATAGATGCACACATAATTGTCCTGGCAAAATTTTTCAAACTGTTCTTTATTACTCATTTTATCCTCTTTAGCTTTTAAGCTGTGTAGATTCTTCTTGCGATTACTTCGTAATCAAACTGAAGCTTTGCAAATGCAAATGACTTGGCCTTTGTCTGCTCCAAAAGCATCGGTGTTTCAGTGATGCTCTTGAATACGCTTACCATGTCGTCAACTGTTTCAACGAAGAAATAATTCTCTCCGTTGCAATCGCTGTATGTAGCATCCTTGTAGGTTTCATGTGGATATGTCATGTTGGCACATCCGCAGCACATGGCAGTCTCGAATGTGGATGACTGGCCGCCTGGCTGGCAGTACAAATCAACGCCTGCAAGGAACTCCTCGATTTCTTTATTGACCTTCCAACCCATGAAGCGGATACGATTATCAGACTCCAAAAGAGGGCGAAGGGTAGATTCCATATCCTCTGGGATGGAACCGAATACAAATAGGGCAAGGCGTGGATCCTGTACCTGTGAAAAAGCCTGTAAAAGCTCTGCTGTACGCTTGCCTGCTGAAAGCTTTCCTGAGTGAGCCATGATGATTGCATCCTGAGGAAGGCTGTATTTGTTGATGATGTTCTGGCGAGCTTCGCGCTGCTGCTCAGTAGAATAAATGATTCCACCGATAGCCATGAACTCCATCTTGCTATCTGGTATGCCGTAGATATCCTTGAGCCAGTCACGCATCTGAACCCCCAGATAAAGAATCTTATCTACCTGTGGCAACGCCTTGTGAACAAAATGGCCATGGATGAATTTGTAGAATGCCTTGCTGAGTGGTGTCATGGCTGAGTTTGTGTAATCCTCGTGGCTATCCATGAAAAACAGGCATTCTGGGTGATGCTTGCAATAATCTGCCACATCCATCATTTCGAATCCGCACACACCATGATAAAGGATAGTGTCTGGCTGGATTTCATTAAGATATTTTTTGAGCTTGCGGCACTTTTGGATTTTCTCAGTCCAAAGGTCGCTATTGAAAACTCTGTCGTATTCAAGTCTGATAAGACGGGCGCCATTATCAAGGATTCTATCCTCCTCTGACCCCTTCACAAGCTTGCTGCCCTCGTAATGATAGACATCGGTGATGATTGTAACATCATGGCCATCCTTACGATTCATGGCTATAAGCATATTTTCTTGATACAACATGCCTTCTGTAAAATGAGAAGGCATTCCTATATGTAAAACTTTCATTTATTGTAAATCTCCAAATAATTACGGTACATTACCGCATTGTCATAATTTGCCACCGCGTAATTGCGGATTTCCTCGGCAGTAAGGCCACGGCCAAGCTGTGTGCTGATGGCTTTCTGCAGTGCTTCTAAAGTGGCAGCATATTTCACATCTGCATCGCCAGCAATATCTACACGGACGAAGGTGCCGTAAGGCTCAGGTGCGGTTTCCTTTGTACCGCACTCATCCAATCCTACAACGGGCGTGCCGCAGCACAATGCCTCGATGCATGTGGTTGGGAAGTTTTCCGCCTTCGAGCATATTATAAACAAATCTGCCTCAGAATACCAACGAGCAAGCTCGTCCTGGTCTTTTGTGCGGGCGATAAGCTGCACATTTGCAGAGTGGCGCTTTGTTTCATCTGCCCCCACAAGCACGAAGTGTGTGTCAGGCATTGTTTCTGCTAAATCAATCACCATCTGGCCGCCCTTTCGCACATCCATGATGTTTGGTGCAACTGCAAGGATGAGCCTAGCATCAGCCGGAATGCCAAACTGGCTGCGGATAGCGTCGTCCTTTGGTCTTGGATAGAAAATCCCGTCGGTGTCGATTCCGTTATGTATAACCTGAATGTTTTGCCAATACAGGTATGTTTCCTTTGTTTTGTCTGCCAGCCACTTGGAAGGTGTGACGATTGCTTTAAGATTCAGGCCATCCATGGCAGCCTTTTTCTCAGCAAGGAGCTGAGCTGTTTTGTCGATTGCCAGTGAGCTTACGTATTGACGAAGATATGGGCAGTTGCCGCATCCGCTTTTATAACCCTGGCACTCATATGCGAAGCCGCATTTACCTGTGTACATGTATTCGCAGTGGAATGTCCACACTACAGGAATCTGCTGCTCCTTCAAAAACTCCAGCAACTCTGTGATATTTACAAAGTATGCGTGAAGCTCGTGTATATGAATCAAATCCGGCTGAAAATCCTTTATGTACTGGATAAGATTTGCTGTGGACTTTGGTGAGTAGCAGCCGTTTTTGCCAGTGATTCTAGCAAGCAGGGCATGCTTTTTTGTCTCCCAGTCCAGGCCGAATTTGTAAATGCCTGGTTCATCTATGACATCTCCACGGCCGTAGGCGATGCGAGCCTCGTGGCCATCTGCATTCAGACGGCGGTATAAGTCATACACTATCTTGCCTGTGGAGCTGTATTTGCAGTTAACATCTAATAGTAAAATTTTCATGGTTTCGTCCTTGATTTACTCAGAGTAGATTCCTGCATCAGTCAATTCTTCCTCTGTTGGAGCTGTGATGAGGACTGCCTTGAGGCGGCCGTAATATACGAACATGCTACCGCCTGCTGCTGCGTGAGCATGACCATTTTCGATAACATCCTTTAAATCTGAGATGCCACCGGCACCGCCACAGGCTGTAACAGGAATATCTACGGCGTTAACCACCTGATTTACAAGGTCGATATCATACCCCTGCATCACGCCATCGCGGTCGATTGAGTTAAGGAAGATTTCGCCAGCGCCAAGCTCCTCCGCATGCTTTGCAAGCTCTACTGGGCTCATGTCGATGACCTTTGTGCCATCACAGATGACGCATTTATACTGGCCGTTTACCACTTTTGCATCGATGGAAGCAACCACCGACTGAGAACCTGCAAGTGCAACTGCGTCCTTAACAAGCTGCTCGTCCTCAATAAGGCTTGTGTTTAAAACAACCTTTTCATAGCCGATTGCAAGAAGCTTTCTAACCTGATCTAAAGTCTTGATTCCGCCGCCATATGAAAGTGGCATGAATGCTTCCGATGCCATATCTGTAAGAAGCTCGAAGTCTGGCTCCAACCCCTTTTTGCTGGCTGAAATGTCAAGCACCGCCATCTCGTCGATACCCTTACGATTGAAAATTTTCAGCGCATTGACTGGGTCTCCAAGGTATGTTGGCTTTTTGAAGTTTATTGTCTTTATCAAATCCCTATCATCAATAAGAAGAACTGGGATGATTCTTGGTCTATTAAACATAATTTTATCCTTTGGCTATCACTAACATTTTCTTACGAAATTTTCTAATAGTCTCATTCCGAAGTCGTGGCTCTTTTCCGGATGGAACTGGACGCCGTACACATTGCCTTTGTTTACTGCGCAGGCGAATTCATATCCGTAGTCGCATGTCATCATCACATCTTCATCGTTTTTGCAAACAGCATGATATGTGTGGACGAAGTAATATCTCTGGCGACCTTCTATTCCATCTAAAAGTGGCACGTTCTTTTTGAACTCCACGATGTCCCATCCCATGTGAGGAACCTTTAGGTTCATTTCTGCAGGGATGTCGAAGCGCTTGCAGCTGAAATCTATGAGACCAAGGCCAGGGAGCTGGCCTTCCTCGGAGCCATTTCCAAGGAGCTGCATGCCAAGGCAGATACCAAGAATTGGCTTGCCGTTTCTTGCCTCTTCTTTAATTAAATCTACAAGGCCTGTTTCGTTAAGCTTTCCCATGCCGGCATCGAATGCGCCAACGCCTGGCAAGATAATTTTATCTGCTGCCTTAATTTTCTCTGGGTCTGCAGTGATGACGCTTTTCTCGCCTATTACTTTAAGCATGTTGGCAATGCTACCTAAGTTGCCCAGGCCATAATTTATAATTGCTACCATAAAATCTCCTATCTATTGCTGTTCAAGGCCAAACCTCATTCGCATTTTGCTTCGCAAAATACTCATGTCGTTTTGGTCCTGCAATGCAGGATGATACTCGTAAAATGTATTCCTCTTTCTTGCAAGCAAGATTCGGCATACATTGTTACAAGTCTCACCTTGACCAGTCCTTTAGAATCGCATATTTCTCTTCTCTATTCCCAACAATTGACAGATACGAACGCCGAGACGAATCATCCACATAGAGTTTTTGTAGTCGTCTGGGGTGTGGGCTGGGGAGTTGATGATTTCATCGAATTCCTCAGTTGAAATGCCAAGCTTCTTTGCGATGTATTCCTTATCCTGCTCCATCTGGTCTGTGTCGTATGGGTTGGTCTTAAGCTTTTCAAGAGCCTCCTCACGAGTCATTGTGCCAGCTAAAATCTGAGTTGAGAATACATTCTTTCTGGTGTCGAATCCAAATTTGTATGGAAGGTAATATCCCTCAAAGAATCTGGTAAATACGTTTTCATAATGCTTGTTTTCGTATTTAGTCCAGCCATATTTCTCGTGTAAGAATTCCTCGGCCTTTGCCTTGTCGTAAACTACGTAATCAAGTGGATAGAAACGCTTCATTCCGTAGACATATTTGTAAAGCAAACGATACTTGAGAATGCCACAGGTTGGGTATGTCTTCAGTGGACGCTTGCCGAATTTCTTATGAATATCCTTGTACATACGAAGGTCGTTCATGTAAATCCACTCTACTGGTGGGCGAACGAACTCAGTACTGTTGTTTGAGCCAGTAAGCACCCATTTGATGCCGTGTTTTACGGCGTAGTTGTAAAGAGATGCGAAGATTGCATGATCCTGAGGAGCATCGCAGCTACTGATTCCTGACTTAAACATAGAAAGCTGGAAGTCGCTCATCTCCTTCCAGTTAATAACGTCTGTGTACATATCAAGGTCCATACCCTTGACGATTTTTTCAATATTTTCAACAGCTACGTTCAGGTTCCATCCCGTATCTACAACATAGATAAGTGGACGAAGGTGCATAACTTCCTTTGCGATATATGCAAGGTATGAACTATCTGCACCGCCGGACATACCAAGGATACAATCGTAATCCTTGCCCTCTCCGTCTTTACGAATCTGAGCTGCTACCTTTTCAAGCTCCTCCCTGTTTTCCTTGTTTGGATTCCAGTATGGCTTGATATTTTTCTCGAAGTTGCGACAGTGGTCGCAGACACCCTGCTCGTCGAATTCAATCATGGAGTCAGTTGTGTCCATAACACACTGTGTGCAACGCTGATATTCTCTCTTAATTTTAGGAATGTAAATTGCCATAAATACCTCTATCTGTTTGAATTGATCTCATCCAATATTTCGTCGACGCTAACCACTTTGTCGAAGCCTTCTGTGCTTTCCTTCTTGAAGACAATGCGGATAGTCATGAGGATGAGCTTCAAATCAAGTAAAAAGCTATAGTTTTCAATGTACATCAAATCGAGCTTAATTTTGTCGTAAGCTGATGTGTTGTACTTGCCATAAATCTGAGCGTAACCTGTGAGGCCTCCCTTTACCTTGTTTCTGAATTCAAATTCAGGGATGGCGGCTGTGTATTTCTCCACGTGCTCGGTGCGCTCTGGGCGTGGGCCAACGATTGACATATCGCCCTTTATAATATTGAAAATCTGTGGAAGCTCGTCGATACGAGTTGCACGGATTACATGTCCTACCTTTGTGATACGGTCGTCATCATCAGTGGCTGGGCGCTGCTCTGCATCCTCAACCATACTTCTGAACTTCAAGATATCGAATACCTTGCCATCCTTTGTGACGCGGGCCTGCTTGTAGAAAACAGGGCCATGATCCTCAAACTTGATTGCAAGTGCAACAATAAGCATAAGTGGTGAAAGGACAACTGCAGCAATAACACACAGAATCACATCAAAGAATCTCTTAACGATTTCCTGCTCAGGTGTGAGGCCTGTTGTGTTGATCATCACAAGTGGAGTATCAAACTGGTGAATGCCCTCGCCTCCAGAGATAATAACATCTGAAATCTTTGGAGTGATGTATGTCTCGATTTCGTGCATGTAGCAGTATTTCAACAAATCGTTTCGCTGCTCAGCACTAACATCCGAAATTACGATACCATCGTAGTCAGCAAGCATCTGGCAAATCTTATCAATGCCTTCATCGATGCTGACAATGTTTTTGATGTTGTAGCTATCTGCTCTAGTGTCCATCTTGAGCTTTAGCCCAACAGATTCTTTATTTCCGTACACCATCAAAAGCTTGCTAGCCTTTGAGTGGCGCTCATATATTGCGAAGAAGATATATACGCTGATTCCAGAAATCAGGAAATTCCCAACTGTTAAAAGAAGCATTGGCTTCACTGGAATCATGATGTTTGCCATCAAGCAGAGCTGCAAGTATGTAACCGCATTTACGATAAAGATTGCAATCCACTGTGAGAACAACACATCTGCGATTTTCAAAATGCCATATTTAAAACCTTCACACAGATGAATGATTACCAGCATCAATATGAAGTATATTCCCATAAGCACATACTTACCACGGCCAAGGAATGGGAAGAAATACTCCCTATCAAATATCATATATTTCCAAACGAAATAGTATGCAACTGCCATGATAGCAAGCTCTATAACGCTCTCTATTTTTCTTATAGTATTCTTGTTTTTCAAATCTTATTTCTCCTAGAAACAACATTCAGTAGTCTATATAAATTTATTACAAAATGCAATCCTTAACATTATACCATTATCTGGGCTAAAATGCTCATTTTATTAATATGGCAACGCGAGGTTTTGTTTCAACCTGCTAGACACATCATATCTGCCAAGTTATGTCAGTCAAGGGCAAGCCTCCGGAGCTTCGCTCCCTTGACTTCATAACTTTTGGCAGATAAATGTTAGTCAAGCAGGTTTGAAACTGGGACTGTGGCGGAGCCACTAGTCTATGAGTAGATGGCGACACGCGGATTGGCGCTTTCTGCAATACGGCGTGTCTTTTTTGCAGGCCTCGGACACGCGCTTTTGCTATGCCTTCAATTCAGCGTGTCAATTTTAGGCTACTTGAACACGCCGTTTTGCTATTTTTGCACTAGTCAAGCAAAAGTAGACAGGTTTACGTGTTTTTACACATAGTTTCTCCACTGTAATACTCTCGATACTGTTTTGGAGTCAGATAACTCAGAGAGTAGGCAGGGCGTTCTTCATTGAAGAACACTATGTAGCTGGCAATGTCTTTTTCAATAGTGGCATTGCTTGTTATATGTAGATCACTAAATATCTCTGCCTTAATCCAACCATTAATCGCTTCCATAGCAGCATTATCAGTAGGAGTTCCCGCACGGGACATAGAGTGAATTATGTTATAAAGTGGCAGTATTTCATTAAAGTTTTTAGATGCATAAACGGACCCTTGGTCGGTATGCAGAATCATCTGAAGGTCAGGGTATTGAGATTTGATATTTATAAGCTCATTAAGGCCGCTGATATACGTTCGTCTATCTCCACGCTTTGATGACAATGAATAAGTAAGAATCTCATTGTTCCATAAATCCATATAAAGTGTTAGCTCATAGTAAACTCCACCAAGACAGAATGCGGTCATATCGCTTACAACACATTCCATTGGACCATTGATATTCATGCCACTTAATAAAAGATTTGGAAATACTTTGTATGGATCTCCTGGCTTTTTGTATCTATAATGCTTTGCAATACTTGTTATCCCAGCCGCTTTACATATCCTGTGAGCGCGTTGATCAGACATAATGAGACCTGTATCAAGTCTTATTTTTGCATTAAGCCAACGGTATCCGTGAGATGGATACTTAGCATGATATTCTTTGAACACAAGCATGTCACTGACAAATGATTTCATTTTGTCAGAAGGATGCTCAAGGCGCTTTTTCCACTTGTAAAAGCCACTACGGTTAACATCAAGTACCTTACATAAATGTTTTACAGGGAACTTGCCAGACAGTTCAAAAATTATTTCGTATTCTTGTTGTTTAAAGAAATGAACTCCTTGTCTACACCAACTCCTTTCACTTCGTATCCTTTTTTTGCTCGCAGTTCATTTGCTTTGGCTTTGATAAGTTCATCAATAAGTTCTTCTTTAGACATTGCCATATATGCATCAATATCAGCCTCTTTGGAAGAAAGCTCAGTTATATTGCTGCATTTAGATTTTTTTCCATTGATTGTTGTAGATGTAGGAACCCCAATGGATTCTTTATAAGCTCTGATGCTTGTATCCAGAAAAGTTCCTTTACAACCATATTTTTCCATTGCCTCCGCTCTGGTTAATTCATGGTTATAAATCTGGCGTCCTATGTCTAATTTTTGTTCTTTAGAGTATCGCATATAGCACCTCACTGTCTTTGATTATGTAAACAAGAATACTTTTATAAATAGATGTTACCTTTATAAAATACAGATGTCTACATAATGCGTGTAGTGTCTACTTTTACGTTACCACTTCATTTTAAATTTCGGCGTGCTTCTTCTCCTTCTTCTAGACACGCGGATTCAGCAATCTTCCTTTTCCGCGTGCTTTTCGCCCTTCTGGAAGACACGCGCTTTCGTCGTTTTCTCTTTTCCGCGTGCTTTTCGTCCTTTTAGAAGACACGCAGATTTTCACTTTGCACTAGTCAAGCAAAAGTAGACAGGTTTACGTGTTTTTACACATAGTTTCTCCACTGTAATACTCTCGATACTGTTTTGGAGTCAGATAACTCAGAGAGTAGGCAGGGCGTTCTTCATTGAAGAACACTATGTAGCTGGCAATGTCTTTTTCAATAGTGGCATTGCTTGTTATATGTAGATCACTAAATATCTCTGCCTTAATCCAACCATTAATCGCTTCCATAGCAGCATTATCAGTAGGAGTTCCCGCACGGGACATAGAGTGAATTATGTTATAAAGTGGCAGTATTTCATTAAAGTTTTTAGATGCATAAACGGACCCTTGGTCGGTATGCAGAATCATCTGAAGGTCAGGGTATTGAGATTTGATATTTATAAGCTCATTAAGGCCGCTGATATACGTTCGTCTATCTCCACGCTTTGATGACAATGAATAAGTAAGAATCTCATTGTTCCATAAATCCATATAAAGTGTTAGCTCATAGTAAACTCCACCAAGACAGAATGCGGTCATATCGCTTACAACACATTCCATTGGACCATTGATATTCATGCCACTTAATAAAAGATTTGGAAATACTTTGTATGGATCTCCTGGCTTTTTGTATCTATAATGCTTTGCAATACTTGTTATCCCAGCCGCTTTACATATCCTGTGAGCGCGTTGATCAGACATAATGAGACCTGTATCAAGTCTTATTTTTGCATTAAGCCAACGGTATCCGTGAGATGGATACTTAGCATGATATTCTTTGAACACAAGCATGTCACTGACAAATGATTTCATTTTGTCAGAAGGATGCTCAAGGCGCTTTTTCCACTTGTAAAAGCCACTACGGTTAACATCAAGTACCTTACATAAATGTTTTACAGGGAACTTGCCAGACAGTTCAAAAATTATTTCGTATTCTTGTTGTTTAAAGAAATGAACTCCTTGTCTACACCAACTCCTTTCACTTCGTATCCTTTTTTTGCTCGCAGTTCATTTGCTTTGGCTTTGATAAGTTCATCAATAAGTTCTTCTTTAGACATTGCCATATATGCATCAATATCAGCCTCTTTGGAAGAAAGCTCAGTTATATTGCTGCATTTAGATTTTTTTCCATTGATTGTTGTAGATGTAGGAACCCCAATGGATTCTTTATAAGCTCTGATGCTTGTATCCAGAAAAGTTCCTTTACAACCATATTTTTCCATTGCCTCCGCTCTGGTTAATTCATGGTTATAAATCTGGCGTCCTATGTCTAATTTTTGTTCTTTAGAGTATCGCATATAGCACCTCACTGTCTTTGATTATGTAAACAAGAATACTTTTATAAATAGATGTTACCTTTATAAAATACAGATGTCTACATAATGCGTGTAGTGTCTACTTTTACGTTACCACTTCACTTTTTCCATTTCCGCGTGTCTCCGACTAATCCTTCGACACGCAGATTTTGCAATTCTGCACTTCTGCGTGTCTATATTTCACTGCCCCGACACGAAGATTCTACAAATCTTAAATTCTGCGTGTCGCCATTACCTCTCCCTGACACGAAGATTACGCTATACTCCGTTTCTTCGTGTCTCTAATTCACATCTCCGACACGTAAATTCTACGATTCACTAATTCTTCGTGTCTTTTTTCTCTTTCATAGACACGAAGATTCCTGCTTCCTCAGAGTCTTCGTGTCTCTCACTTAAAAAATTGACACGAAAATCTCCAGCTGCACCGAATCTTCGTGTCTTTCGCTTTAAATCCAGACACGAAAATCTAGACTTCCGCCAACTCTTCGTGTCTCCGACCTTCCCTTGGTACTGGTGGCTTCGCCACAGTCCAAGTTTCAAACCTGCTTGACCACCCTATATCAGTTGGAGGGCTAGGGTCAAGAGGCGTAGCGCCGCAGGCCTTGCTCTTGACGCTAGACCGAAGGCTGATATGCTGTGGCTAGCAGGTTGAAACAAACTCTTCAGGCTAGCCAGAAAACTAGAGAAAGCCTCAACCCCTTCAATTAGCCATCACAGCAGCAAAGCCTTCCCCTGGCACTGGTGGCTTTGCCACAGTCCCAGTTTCAAACCTGCTTGACCACCCAATATCAGTTGGAGGGCTAGGGTCAAGAGGCGTAGCGCCGCAGGCCTTGCTCTTGACGCTAGGCCGATGGCTGATATGCTGTGGCTAGCAGGTTGAAACAAGCTCTTCAGACTAGCCAACAAACTCAAACAAACCACTGTCCTGCAATTAGCTTCCACATCAGCATAGCCTCTCCCCTGACAACAAAAAAGCGCCCCGCAGGGCGCAAGATATCATTATTGAATTCCTTTTAGTAGAATGTCTGCGATGTACTCCATATCAGCATCGTCATATGTCTGTGTGATTGGTAGTGGTACCAAATACTTGGAGAGCTTCTTTTCGAATGCGTTTGTGTCTTTGGATTCTTCAATCCATCTCCACCAACGTGGCACATAGATTTTATTTTCAACAAGCATCTCCCTGAGACCTTCCTTTTCAAACAAGAATGGGTAAACCATAGGGGCTCCATTTTCGAGAACTGGTTTCAGCTCGTTATACTGGCCTAATAATTCATGGAGCTTGTTGAAATTAGAAATACGTTTTTCGTTTACTGATGCCAAATCGATGCCTGACATCATTGTCTCTGTCAACTTTGACATGTAGCACATTCCTTCTACATTGATGTGCTCTTCGTTTTCTTTTGACATAGCATAGGCTTCGTTTGGCCCTGCTTCTATTGCTTTCAACAAAAAGCCTGCTGCATCGGCGCTTTCCCCTGTAGGAATATCCAAACGAGGGATATCAGCGCCAACTAAGAAAGCACCATCAGCCACGCCAAAGAATTTACGACAACTGTATGCACTTAATGTTCCACGCATTGGCTCTGTAAAAAAGCCTTGAGTATTATCAAATAGGACATGACTATGCTCTGCAATAATATCCTGCTGCATCACATGTGTCATGATGCCAAAGTAATTCGTATATACAAAGAGGGCTCTGTCATCAAATCCATCTTCAGGCTCGATAGGCATAAGCTGCTCATCAATATTATAATAACGAACTTCCACGCCGGCCTCTAAAAGACCAGCCTCTACTGTCTTACAAGTGTAGTATGGGATGTAGCAAGTTTTGTAGTTGAATGCAAGACATGCATAGGCAATGGCATTACGACCACTGTTCAACGCTACATAGTCAAAGCCTGGGAAATAATCCGTATTAATTTTATTGATTTCTAGTGGCAAGCATCCGCCATATTCCTTCTGCATATCTTTTCTCCATATACAACGGAATCCAGCCTTAATAGCCGGATTCCAAAATTATTATAATTATTTGTCGAATCTTCCTACGAAGTCCATTGTGCTGCAATCCTTCATTGGGAATTCAACTGATTCTCCTGTTGCAGCTGATTTATAAATAGCAAGAACCATTTCAAGGGCGCGACGTCCTGCCTCGCCGTTTACATATGGCTCTCTGTCGTTTTCGATAGCGTCGATAACATCACGATAGAGCTTTGTATGACCAAAGCCGTATACGTTTGGAGGAAGCTCTGAGCATTCCTTCTTAACCTGCTCTGGCTCGTCAATGTAATCTGAGAAATTCCACTCTTCAAGAAGGTTTACAGCATCGCCGCCGGCCTTAACTGTACCCTTGTCGCCGAAGATGTAAAGTGTCTCCTCGAGGTTCTTAGGAAATACGTCTGTAGTTCCTTCGATGATACCGTAGCTACCGTTTGCAAACTGAACGAGAGCGATACCAAGGTCCTCGGCCTGGATGTAGTCGTGCTTTAATCTGTCTGTCATACCTACGACACGAACAACATCATCACCCATCATCCAACGAAGAAGGTCGATATCGTGGATACACTGATTCATAAGTGCTCCGCCGTCCTGCTCCCATGTGCCTCTCCATGAAGCGCGGTCATAGTATTCGTGGTCACGAGCCCAGCGAATGTGAGCTGTACCGTATAAAAGACGACCAAATCTGCCCTTTTCAAGAGCTTCTCTAATCATCTGGATTGACTTGTTAAATCTGTTCTGGTGGCAAGCACAAACCTTAACACCTTTCTTGTGTCCTGCTTCGATGATTTTATCTGCATCTGCAAGTGAAAGAGCAATTGGCTTTTCGATGATAACGTTGCAGCCAGCCTCGATACAATCGAGGGCAATCTGTGCATGCTTACCTGACTCTGTAGCGATTGCTACAAGCTCTGGCTTCATCTCCTCAAGCATCTTTTTGTAATCTGTGTATTGCTTAACATAGCTTGCATCAAGATCGAACTTCTTGATTTTATCTTCTGTGTTTTTAAGGTCAAGGTCGCAAAGTGCAACTAAATCAAGGCCTGTTTTCTGTGATGCTACTACGTGGTTTGGTGAAATACGTCCGCATCCAATAATTGCATATCTCATTACTATTTCCTCCTTTATGCTGTGATGATTTCTTACGCTCACAAGCCCTTGTACTCTTTTTTGAACTATGAAACGTTCTACAAAAGAGCACTAGGAGCTTGTTAGCTAGAAATCAGCCTAGCTTTCCTTTTTCAAAAGACTATACGATACGAGATACGTATAGTATGGTGTCATGTATTTATAGAACATATCGATGCCCAAGTCCATAAACACAAATGAAATCATAAATGAAAATATTATCAACTTTGCCATTTTGTTTTTGGTAAAGAATGATTTAATGATTAGGTAAACTGGGAACCAGTAATACATTATAAACCCAAAGATTCCAAAAGAGAATAATAGCTCGAGGAAATTCATGTGGGTGTGAATGTTTCGGTATGCAATAACTGTTCCTTCGTTTGGTCTGTACTCTTCAAGCAATGAATATGGCATTTGCTTGAATGCATAGAAGCCGTGGCCGAAAATTGGGTGTTCCCAGAAATGCTCCTTCACCGCAGCGATAACTGCCATTCGCTGTCCTGTGCTGGTGTGCAAATCGTATTCTGTAGCGCCGATTCCTGAAAACATTTCAACGATTCTATCTCCGATGATTCCATATAACGCTGGAATCAACATAATAGCTGCTGAACCTGCCACAGCAATAACTACAAGGATTAGAATGTTTCTTCTAACTGTCTTTTTATCTTTTGCCGAACCGAGAAGCATAATTGCAAATACAAGTACGATTGGAAGCACTGACGATTTTGAACCAGATGCTACAATCTGGAATATTGCGAGCAAAACTCCTGGCAAATGCTTTTTGAACTGTCTATTAATGATTACCTGATACAAAAGTGGAATCAACATAACCAATAGCAGATTTCCTGTATCAACACATGTGCCTGCTGGTGTAGCACCAACGCGGGATGTCATGCCTTCTAGCCATTCGCCCCACACCGGATCAAAGATAAGGCTTGTAATAAGCGTAGCCACTATGACGATGTTGCCGGCCCAAGAAATCACATCAAGCATATCCTCTTTGTTGTGGAAGAGAATAATCATAATAAAAATAGCAGGAACAACTGTCAGAATGTGGTACTGACGGCTGTACATATCAGTGTAAACGCCAAGTTTGAAATGACCATATATAAATACTAGTACTGAAAAAGCTATAAGCCATACCATAGCTGGATTCAGTAAAGCCTGTTTTGTTGTATTTTTATCCTTTACAAAAAGAAGAAAACACCAGGCTGCCCCAAGAACATTTGCCACTACATTGGCAAGCACGTATTGCATTCCAAGGGCAATACCAAGGTCGCATCGAGCATACACGATAGCAGCTACCATTATTATGGATATTAGCCTTTTATGTTTGTAAATCTTATCCATCATAATCTCCATTAATTAAAAACAAAAACGTTTGGCGCTGATTTGAACCAAACAAGGCGAGCTCCAGCTTCGCTTAAATAAGCTGCCAAAGCTCCCGCTGTATAGTTAGGGCTGGTCATGATTGCATCTGTCGTATCGAAGATTGCAACTTCTGGATTGACCAACTCGTAAAAACCTGTTTCAGTAGGCATGCTATTATTGCCATGGTGTCCGCATTGAAGAATATCTGCCTTCAATTCATCACCATAAGTTTCAACTAAATAGTTTGCCATGTATTCGCTATGGCAATCACCGCAAATAAGAATGCTGCGATTTGGTGTAGCCATTTTAAAAACTAGCGAATCGTTATTTGGAATATCCTCACGACAATCTACAACCACATCATCAAATGCATTGAAGAAGGTGATAGTCAAATCATCACTGAAGGTTAAAACATCGTCTCTTTGGACATAATTGATATTGTCTGCCTCTGCTGTGATTTCCTGGAACTTGTTGAAAGAATCAACATCATCCCATTCCTGTGCTACGCTGTAGAACAAATCAGCATCCAGTGGTGTGATATAAACCTGATCGATAGTGATGCCCTGTGGATCCTCGTAAATTGCATTGAAAGCATCGATGTGGTCCATGTGATAATGAGTGATTATCCAAGCGTCGACCTCGCCTCCCAATGCTTTGATATTCTCGCGAAGTGTATCGTCGTTTTCACCGTGTCCACCATCGATGACGATAAGTGTACCATCCTTTTGGTTGTACATTGTGTAGCACATGCACTGCAAATCTGAACCGTCATCGTACTCTGTCAAAATCCAATCTCCGTAGATTGGAGTGAGAACTGCATAATATGGTGTGCGGCCGTAAAGCTCAAACCCGTAATTAAGATATGTATTCAGGATATCTTCTGCCGCTGATACAACAACATAATCCACATTATTTTCAGCGCAGTAGTCTGCAACTGCCTTTGGATTAGGTGTTGGATTTGTAAGCTCGTATGCTATATCATCAATTTCTCTGCCATATGGCATAGAGAATCTGCTGTCTATTTGACGTAGATAAATTGTGACATCCAATGGCGCCATGATACGGATTGTATCACCTTCATAATCAGCAAATACATCGCTGATGGTGATAACATCCTGAGGAACCTTATTGCGATTCTCAGCCTTTGTAAACCAATCCTCAGTGTAAAGGCATCTGCCACAGATACACACTACTGCCAGACTGACAACCAGTGCTATAAGCTTTTGCTTACCTTGAAATCTCATTACAAAAAGTGTCAGGCCATATGCCACAATAATCAGCACTGGAATCACACTATAAAAGCGCAAGTAATATTGTTCAAATGCGTTTTCCTTGAGAATCCATTTGCCGATTATCAAGGTCAACGGATTATATATGAAAACTAACACAAGTCCTGTATACCATAGAAATGTGTATCGTTTTATTTTTTCTTTTTCAAAGAATAGAATCAGCCCTAAAGCAACTACAAACAATAATGCATATGCAAGCTTGCCCCAAAATGTGGCTGATATTCCTGTTATGACATTAATCCATTCCATAAATTATAAAAGAAATTTGGCTCCCATTGTCTTTGTAGTAACAGTGCTACGCTTACATAAATGATTGCCTGAACAAAAGGGCCAAACAGACCGGCAAGCAAATAGCGTATGCCGTAGATTCTACGGTTGTATACTGACATCAAAACGAACATTCCCACCACCATAATAGTGACAAGCAACGCTGATGTGACTGTAAGAGAGCATGCGCCTAGTGACACCAAGCAAATAGTCAGTGCTACTCGCTTATCAAGTTCTTCAGCAAATGCTCTAGCTAAAAAGCAAATCATAAACGGAACTACAACTGCTGTGAGCACCGCTTTGCCCTGCCACAATGCACAAAGCAAACGGAAGGTTGGTGAATAATGGGAAAACATTCCCATGATGTATGTTACCGATAGGATAATCATAAAAATCAACCTATCATCCGTTTTGGCAAATAGGAATCTAGCCATGTAATAATAAATACCATATGCTACCAAAAGCATAATTACAGGCAAAATAGTGTGGCAAACTGTTGTGACATCAAATGATGATACAACAGAAAGATAGGCTACATAAGTGGTCCAAGACTGTGCCACTCGCTTTGGTGATGTGTATGGTGCCTCACCCGTGATGAAGTTTACATTGGTGATCATATCGCTGTTGATATCGTCTACGG
Organism: Pseudobutyrivibrio ruminis HUN009; assembly: GCF_000703005.1. Classification (NCBI taxonomy): domain Bacteria; kingdom Bacillati; phylum Bacillota; class Clostridia; order Lachnospirales; family Lachnospiraceae; genus Pseudobutyrivibrio; species Pseudobutyrivibrio ruminis. Next base: position 603,973 of record NZ_JNLH01000001.1, read on the forward strand.
AAGTAACCACAACATCATAATCATCATAAGACCATTCGTTAATCTCGTAGCGGTATGCTGCATAAATCTGAAGCAACATGAGAACCGCAAGAATTATCGCATATACGATATTAAGCTTGTTTGTTTTTATTTCTCCAAATGTTTCTCTGCAATCAATCCTGTAGATTCCTAAATCCGTTTTGAATTTCTTGCCATCGATTACGATCCAAAGAATAACAAGCGCTACTACTATCAACGAATAGATGATAGACAATCTATGAAAGCCTCCCACAATAAGCTTTGTGGTCATGGTTTTGTTCTGGTACCAGCAGAACCCAAAATTCAGCATATAGAAAACTGCCTGAAGACTGAAGAATCCTGCAATGTAACAAACAATCGGGCTTTTCAATATTTGACTCTTTGCTCTGTATGTAATTAGTCTGCCCACTGCTACAGGCACAAGTGTGAAGTGTAGCAGGAAGGCTAAAGCTCTAATTAAAATCATTATTTATTCTCATCTAATCTTTTTTGTAAAAGGCATTTTGCAAATTCAAAGTCGATTGGATAATCGATGTCGATTGAATCCTCTCGCTTCATGATGTATGCAACTGTATTGTCGCAGTAGTATGTGCGCTTTTCCTTAAGAAGCTTGTAATCCAAGATGTAGATAGCTCCGTTTGGCACGATGTATGTCTCGTTGTTCTGGCGGTTTGTCATGGTAATGCCCTGGCCAAAACCTGCGTTTTCAACACGGCCCTGCTCGTTGAGCTTGTGATACCAGCTAGCTGGAACCTCTGCCTCTGCAAAGGAAATAAGTGTAGTGGCACCATCCTTTTTGAACTGCTCCAATGCTTCATCGATGTGCTGCTCTGTACGGAGAGGCACTGTTGGAAGAAGCACCATGAACTTTTCAATCTGCTCTCCTGTTTCATTCATAACAAACTCTGTTGCATGAAGATAAACATCGATAGCTGATGCTGTATCGCTTGAAAGCTCTGCTGGACGCATGAATGGAACCTCAGCTCCGTACTCGCGTGCAACTGCGGCGATAGCCTCATCATCTGTAGTAACGATGACACGATCTACGCCCTTTGCTTTCTTGGCTGCTTCTATCGTATATGCGATAAGAGGCTTGCCACAAATCTCTTTAATATTTTTTCCTGGGACTCCCTTAGAACCCCCACGTGCTGGAATAAATGCAATCATATTTTCCTCTCGCTTGTATACTATCAATCTGAATATACTCTTCTAATGATTTGTTACGCTCTCAAGCCTGACATCTTACTCCGCTCAACTACATGTTTCGCTTGAGCAAGAGTCAGAGCTTTATAGCTACAAATCACATTTAGTTTTTCAACAGCTTGATAGCTACAAGCTATTTAAACTTTTATTAATTTATTCAATCACAGATTCTACGAAGTAGAATCTTCCTTTAGAAATCACCCCACTGGAATAATTCGTCTGCTTCGATGTCACGCTTAAGTTCTTTGCCGATGAGCATTTCGTAGAACTTAGGTGAGATTGCTGTACCTGGGCGCTTGTAGTCGAGGTCTTCCTCTGTGAGGATGTGGCCTTTCTTGAGGTCATGAGCTGCTACGATTGAGCGCTTGTACTCTTCACGCTGATGCTTGCTTTCGTTTACAACCTTGCGGAAGCTTCCCATCATCTTGTAGCCCTGCTCTGCAGCGTCGCAGATGATTTTCATTTCCTCAGGGTTAGCTGAGATCTTGTGATCCCATCCCTTCATGTTCTTGTCCATTGTGAAGTGCTTTTCAATGATGCAAACATTCTTTGCAATAGACATGATAGGTGCAACCACACCAAATGTATGATCAGAGTATCCTGTAGGATATCCAAATGCCATGCGGTACATATCGATGTTGTTGAGGTTAACCTGCTCATCTGCTGGTGGGTAGATTGATACGCAGTGAAGCACGCAGATTTCCTTGCATCCGCCTGCCTCGATAGCTGCGATAGCGTTAACAACATCATCCATGCCTGTAAGTCCTGTAGAGATAACTACTGGCACACCCTTGCTTCCGATGTACTTAAGGAATGGTACGTTTTCAACGTCCATAGATGCGACCTTGATGAATGGAACATGAAGCTCATCAACAAGAAGATCCACGCCTGCCTTGTCGAAAGGTGTTGATGTGAAGTCGATGTCGAGCTCATCACAGTATGCCTTAAGCTCGTGATGCTGCTCCTTTGAAAGGGCGTAAGCTTCTACGATTGACTCAAGTGTATAGTCTGTTCTGTTGCGATAGTCATCGCCTAAGAAATAGTTGTCGTCGTAATTCTTCTTTGAGAATACATTGCTCTTTGTGAAAGACTGAAGCTTGATGCAGTCGGCACCGCACTCCTTTGCTGTCTTAATCATTGTCTTTGCAAGCTCCATATCACCATTGTGATTTGCTCCAAGCTCTGCAATTACGTATGGCTTTTTGCCACCTGTTACCATATCCTGATAATTAAATCTCATAGGAATCCTCCATTAAAATATTGCTCCACCAATAACCATTGCGGTCATGGCTTGTATCTATTGAATCAATATCCAGCTTCTGCAAATCCTGATACAGGTGCTCGAAGTAAGGATATCTCTTTGCCAAGTTTTTATAGTGTGTAAGCTTTACTTGATATTCCTGCTCCACATTGTGGCTGGTGCCAACCTGATTGCTATCGTGAATGCGATAGATGGTGTCGGCATTTTCAACAAGCTTGCCAGGGCCAATGTCCATAAGAAGCCTTGTAAAGAAATACCAATCAAACACTGGGCAATCTCCCTCTGAAAGTGTGGCCATGAAATCGTCGGTCAGCATGTGAAGATTGATTGCTGTGGTGCCCATTCCGATGAAGTTGGACTGGGATATAAGCCTAGCACTATCAACTGTTTTAGGCATGTTTTCAAGGACTGTTTTACCGTCCTCTGTAACTAATCCATTATAGTAGAAAGCATATGATTTGTCTAATTGGTAGGCCTCCTTGAAAGCCTGGATGCGGGTTGGTACAAATGTGTCATCTGCATCGCATACCACTAACAAATCATAGCCTAGAGCCTTGGCTTTCTTAATCATCTCGATGCGAGTCTGGGCGATGGTGCAGCCCAGCGGGCGTAGGTTGAGGAAATTGACTCTGCCATTGAGATGGACCAGGTTTTGATTTGCATCCTGCTGGTCATTAATCATATTAAGCCTAATCAAATCCTCATCTGTGTAATTGTCATTAGTTATCAACAAGTCGAAGTCTTTATCCTGCTGGTTATCCACGGATGTGAGTAAATCCTGGAGGAAAACTTCCGCCTGCTTGTATATAACTGTCCCTAAAACAGCTTTCATACTGCTTACCTCTTACAAATGTATTACTCTTGTTAACAGAGTAATCATATTGCACTCTATCTATGCCTATTTTTTTATAAAAAGTATTGCTATGCACTGAAGCTAACTTTTAATACTTTGAAATCTTTTATTTACACTCTTATAGAGACTTCATAGGTATTACTTTTTACTAAAATTGATTATTAATACTTTGACATCTCTATTTTTGCTTTCCTGAAGTCTTCAAAAGTATTAAATACTGCAATTATATATTTTTAATACCAGGAAAATAGAATAAATAACCATCACTCCATCTATGCCTATTATTTCAAAAGACCTGAAGTATTAATTTAACCTATATGCTTTTATTAATACTTTTTGCTTGAGTATTCTATATTTCCAGGTATTAAATAGTGATTTTCTCTATTATTAATACTTTCATTTTTATGTTTCGCCTCAAGCGTAGATTGCCGAGGCGATATTAGTTAAATGTTTTTAACATTCCAGTAAGAATCTGTAGATTCATGTATAAAACATAATAACTAGCCTATAAATGCATCCATCTCATCCATGAGAGTCTTCTTGTCGAAGTGGGATTTGTTGTAGTTGCGAGAGTTCTCACCAAGCTGCGCAAGGCGCTCTGGTGATAGCTTACTCATAGCAACAATGCTGACAGCAAGCTCCTCTGCATCCCCGATATCTGAGCACATACCGCAATCAGCCTCGTTTATAATACGGGCTGTTTCGCCGCGGGCTGAGGCAATGATTGGCATTGCGCAGGCCATGTATGACTGAAGCTTTGCTGGGATTGTTTTAGCAAAAAGCTCGTCATCTGCAAATGAAATGAACGCTGCATCGCCTGTTGCAAGAAGTGCTGGCACTTCCTCTGGCTTTACACGGCCAGCAAATTCAAACATATCCCAAACTCCATTTTGTGTGATGGAGTGTTCAAATGACTTTCTAGCTCTGCCATCTCCAACAATCGTGAATCTGATGTTTTTGATTCCCTCATCGCGGATTTTTTTAGCCGCATATGGAAGAATTTCCAGACCCTGAGCCTGACCAATGTTTCCTGTGAAGATCACATTGAAGCCTTTATGCTCTTTCTTTGGCTGTGGCTGATAAAATTCCTCGGCATACTGTGGCCAGAAGGAAACCTTATCCTGCTCGTCTTCATCCACAAGCTTGCGAATCTCTGTAACGAAGCTTGGGCTGGTGCCCCATATGTGAGTGCAGCCTTTATAGATTTTTCTAACCATTCGCTCGATTGGCTTGAGTACAAGTGGCGAATGGATTCCTGTAATCATTTCTACGTTATCAGGCCATAAATCCTGCACATACAAATAGCATGGGATGTGATGCATTCTTGCATATCTCACTCCCACTTTACACTGATTCATAGGAGATGTCTCAAACATGAACACCTCGTCAGCCTTTATCTTTGTGAACAAGCTCCACCAAAAGCCAAAGAATGGAAAGCTAAAGTAATTCATTACCAAGCCAAACTTTCCTTTTCCTCTAGCGATAAGAGGAATGCGGTGGACTTCCACGCCATTAATTGTTTCTTTTGTATTTTTGAACCAGCCATAGCCTGGGTAGAATTTACCCTCCGGGTAATTTGGAATGCCTGTAACTACAGTTACTTTGTAGCCGCGCTTTACCCACTCGAAGGCCATGTCATTTATCCTAAATTGTTCAGGATAGAAGTACTGGCAAATTATCAAAATATGTTTTTTCAAATTTATCTCCCGCTAGTCGAAACGGCGTACGGTTTTTGCTGGGACGCCAACGACTTCGCATCTTCCCTTCGTGTTTTTGATAACGCAAGAGCCAGCCCAGATATGGGTCTCGTCTCCGATTGTCTTGCCCTGTACGATTTGTGAGCCGGTGCCAACTTCGATGAGGTTGCCAAGTGTGCAAGCTCCGGAAATGTTGGCGTTAGGGTTGAGTGTGTTGAAATCACCAAGTGTGCTATCGTGGGCCACTGTACAGTTGAAGTTGATAAGATTCTGGTTGCCGATTTTTACATCAACTGTAAGGATAGCGCCTGCGCAGATAACATTGCCCTCTCCCATTGCGACGCTATCTGACAAAGTTGCAGATGGGTCGATGAGATTAGGAAAGTGTACATGAGGATTCTTTTTATAAAGCTCATACAAAAACTTTCTGCGCTCCATTGAGCCCATGGCGATGACTACATCCAAATCCTCAGTAGCTTCAGTAACGAAGCTATCATCGCCAACTACATCTTCGCCTGGTTCAATATCTATATAACCTAAAATAATCCATGTTGGATTTACTGCATTGATGCGCTCTGCCAGCCACTTTGTCTCTTTGCCGGCTCCGCCTGTTCCTGCAATAACTAAGTTTCTCATATTTTCTCCAATTCAATTCTCTACGAATGTTTATTAGTGCTTGCTATCTGTAATAGCAATATTCTGGCCGCTGATCATATCCGCGCCGTCAGAAAGTAGGAATGCAAGTGTAGGCACAACCTGGTCAACTGTGAGGTTCTTGCCCATAGGCATATCAGCTGCATTCATTTCCTTGATGAGGTCTGGAAGATTATCAAGGAAGCGTGTCTCTATCATCTCTGGGCTGACGCCATTAACTGTAATCCCCTTATCTGCATACTCTACAGCTAGTGACTTCATAAGACCTAAAAGGGCGTATTTTGTAGTGGTGTAGACGCTCTTGTACTTAGGTGGCATGCCAACTGTGCATGATGTAAGCATGAAGATTACCTTGCCATATTTTTGCTTTGTCATAAAGGGCAAAAAATCGCCCAGTATATCAACTATTGGACGAAGGTCTGTCTCAGTTGCTGCTGCAAAATCACACCAGCCGAGCTTTTTGAATTTTTCATTTTCCATTGGAGCTGCAGCAAGATGTACCACGTGATCAGGCTTGAGTTCTCTTTCAGCCATAAAATCAAGCATCTTTCTCACCGACATTGCATCAGCAAAATCAGCCTGTACCATAACAAGCTTATCTCCAAGCTTCTCCTCTAATGGAAGAAGACGTGATGCGCTGCTGCGATAGTGAGCCACGATGGTATCGTAATTGTCAGCCACCAATTCAATAAGTGCAGTTCCTAGTTCTGAGGACGCACCTGTCACGAATAATGTCTTGTTTTCTCTCATCTAATCTCCCTCTATACCACGAGAATACCCATGGTTCCTCGCAGTACCTTTTTTCCATCCTGATTTGTGATGGTTACTTTTAATTCAAGACGCTGAACGCTTTCCACAAGCTCTACGATTTCGCCTGTAACTGTAAGCTCGTCGCCGATATATACTGGCTTTGCGAACTTTGTCTCCACCTGCTGGATGAGGCTGCGCTCACCAGGAATGTAGACACCAGCTAATGTAGAAAGGAAACTTGCTGTGAGCATGCCATAAGCCACACGGCCTGGATGGCCCTTTGCCTTTGCAAACTCCTCATCATTATGAAGTGGGTTGACATCCCCTGTGATGCCCTTGAAAGCATCGAGCATGGCCTCAGTGATTGTCACCTTGAAGCTCTCTGTCATCCCCACAGTTAATTCATCAAATTTATAGTTATTCATATACTTTTCATCCAGCTTGTTACGCTCTCAATCCTGAGCATGCTCCGCTCGACAACACGTCTCGCTTGAGCAATACTCAGAGATTTATAGCTACAAGCTTCATCTAAATCTGTTATGTATCTATTTACTTGAATACTTTTCTACGATAATTTCGATACGATTGTGTCAACCATTTCGCCTACGTTCTTAAGTGACTGGATTTCCTTCATGTCGAACTTTACGTTGAACTTCTTTTCGCATGCAACTACAAGGTTGATCTGTTCAAGTGAATCCCAATCTTCGATATCGTCAGCTGTTGTTGCATCTGTAAGCTCGATATCATCATCGTCGAATACATCTCTAAATATATCTGTTAATGTTGCAAATACTTCTTCTCTTGTCATTTTATTTCCTCCAAATCAATTGATTAGTATATTCCAATTGAATTCAAAATCTCTGGTGCTGCCATGCCATCTCTTAAATGCATTAAGAAGTAGATGGTACCGCACAAGCCAACCATAAGGGCTACATTTTGAATCAAAATCAATGCTAATGCTTTTTTATTTTCCTTGGCATCAGAACCCAGAGCAATGCACATGCACATATAAACCGGGATTAGATAGCGGTAAGATATCTGAATACGCTCACTGCCCTCAGCTGGTGTGAATCGAACCAGGCAGCCTGCAAAAATAGCAACTACGCAAGCCAATAGGCCAAGTCCAATAATAACGTATTGCCACTTTTTAAGGCGATTGCCTTTATTAATAATCAAACCAACAATTAAAACTACGAGCATCACAATAATGCAAGCCATAGGTACCTGTGCATTAAGCTTGATATGACCAAGCTCAGAACCAATAACATGGTTGATGTTGTACCAGAAATCTACTTTGATTCCCTCCCAAGCAAACTTAAGTGTGCCAATAGGATCTGCCATAACATCGTACATGCTGTATGCTGCACGGCTAGCATCCTGCTCTATAGTTGCATGGTTGTGTGAAAGAACAAACATATCATATAACTGGTATTTATACTTTCCAGCGAACTTCTTGATTACTACAAGGGCTCCTGCTATAAATGCTCCTGCCAAAACATACTCATACCATTTTTTGCTCTTTGCTACATCTGTCCACCATTTCTTAAGTGGAATAGCAAAAAAACCATACTGCAAACAGGGTATAAACCATTTTGTTTGGAATAAGGATTACTACTATCAATCCGATTAAGTATACATGCCATGCATGAACCTTTGTCTTTTCCTGACTTAAATACAGGCAGACTGTCAACAAAATGAATGAAAACAGGATACTCATATTGTCGTATGAATATGATGAGCAAAGCTGCAAGGTGGTTGGGAAGAGTGAGAACATCAGCAGCTGCAGCTTTCCAACAGGAAGCAGCTTGATACAAACCCAACCAGCCAGCACGAGTGTAAGGCTGTTCATGAATCGGCCCATAAATACAAGGCCTGATAATCCGAATCCTAACAATCTTGCAATAGCTATTCCAAGTCCGGAAAGCAGATAACGCCTAGCCTGTGTAGGCTTTGTATAACACTGTACCAATTCCTTCATATCGTCATCGGTATGGAACCAATTGCCATCAGACAGAATCTGATACTGATATGGGAATGTAACATCGATGTAAGGCAATCTGTAGTAGTCTTCTGCTCGCATGTAGAAATAAGATGTGCCTTCAATCCAGTTGCCGTAGCTACCTGGAGTAGTATCGAAATCGTGGTCTTTCATTCCTAGATAAATATTGGAGCAATGGTATGCACTGTAGAAATGTTGAACCTCATCTGCTCCGGAGATAGGTGGCATTACCAACTGCATGCAGATACTCCACCCAATCGCCAATACCAGGTAGATTTTTGAGTAACTCCACTCTTTATCTAGAAGCAAAAACCTAGCCAAGTAGATAGTGAGTGCTATCATCACAATCAATATAAGGGCAAAATAACCATTGTAAAATTTTGTCTTTGAAGTGTCGAATGCGTTGAGGCAGAAGAACACAATTGAAAAGATGATTCCAAATGCGCTGACTAAAACTGTCCCCAGTTTAAACGCCTTATCCATTGTCATTGGATAAAAGAAACTCTTTATTTTTTCCAAGGATAATCCTCTCTATCTATTATTTGTTAATTCCACGTAGACGATTTTCCATCTTTCCTAGCTCGTCCAACTGGCCCATGTCCATCCATGTATTTTCGTTGATTGGATAAACGCCAACCTTCTTACCATCATCCTTCAAACGGTTGATGATATCAGGGAAACCGATAAATTCGTCATCATTAATATATTTCAAAACCTCTGGCTCTACGATGTAGATACCAGTATTTGTGAAGAAGCTGAACTCTGGCTTTTCCTTCATATCAAGGATGTTACCGTGCTCGCCAAATTCAACAACACCGTAGGCAACCTGGAAGTTGCGAAGTGAGCAAACCATTGTAATCATGTTGCCCTCAGCCTTGTGATGAGCGTAAATCTTGGAATAATCTTCCTCGATAAGAATGTCGCAGTTTGTAAGGATGAATGTCTCATCAACCTTGCCACGAAGAAGTGAAAGACCGCCGCCTGTGCCAAGTGGCTTGTCCTCATCAACGTACTCAATAGTGTATGGCTTTTCAACCTCACCAAAGTATGACTTAATCATATTTTTCTTGTGGTTTACTACAAGAATCATTCTGTTGATGCCATATTCTGCGAAACTATCCATGATGAGCTCCGCAATTGGCTTCTCCCCAACTGGGATAAGTGGCTTTGGCAAAATGCGTGTGTATGGGTAAAGACGAGTGCCCTTGCCGCCTGCCATCATAACAACTGGGCAAGATAACTCGCTCTGCTTTTTATAATGATTTTCACTCCAGAAGACTGTATCGATGACAACACCATTTTCATCTACGATTGGCAAGCCTTCGATGTTGTGGCGGCGCAAGAAATCCCTTGCCTCCTCCTTTTCATCGGCCTTAAGGCTACGAGGCTTGTAGTTTGCGATTGTGCGCACTTCATCATTTAAATCTCCGCCTGAGAGGATGAATCGTCTTACATCGCCTTCGGATAGTGCAGCTATTAGCTTATTGTTTTCATCGACTATAAAGACTGTTCTTCTGCCGCTGGCATCGAATGTTCTCATGGCCTGAAGAACAGAATCTTCCTCATGTATAAATACATTTTCCATAATTAATATACTCCGCATAATCTTACATTAACAAAAAATAGATTCTCTTTCAGTCACTAGATGTTCCTTTCAGAGAACAATTATTTTGTTAATTAGATTATGCTCATCTAAATTTGCTATTTACTAAAGGTTCGTACCACATCAAGAACGCGGCGGACACCGGCCTCGTCGAGGTTGGTTGAGCATGGTACGTTTACGACGCGTTTCCAGTACCATGGTGCTTTTTCAAGTTCGTATGTACGAGCTCCCTGATATGGAAGCTGATCTGAGATAAGTCCCCAGATTGGACGAGACTGGATGTGCGCTTCCTTTAATGCTTCGATGAGCTGGTCGCGGCCCTTCTCGTCATTTTCAAATACTACTGAGTAGAACCAGTAGTTGCTGCGGATGCCTTCTCTGAAATCCTGAACGTGAAGTCCTGGCATCTTATCAATTGCATCCTTGTATAAATGATAGTTTGTTGTCTTTGTCTTGATGAAATCTTCAAGCTGCTCTAATTGAGCGATTCCAAGAGCTGCCTGAAGGTTTGTCATTCTGTAGTTGAAGCCGATTTCATCGTGAATGAAGTTGGCCTGATCTGCTTTGGCCTGAGTTGTCAAATGCTTTGCGTGTGCAAGAAGCTTCTCATCATTTGAAACAATCATTCCGCCACCGCCTGTGGTGATGATTTTATTTCCGTTGAATGAATAGCAACCCATATCACCGATTGTACCAGCAAACTTTCCAGCGTATTTGCCCTCAGTGTAATATGTTCCAAGTGCCTCTGTTGCATCCTCTACAACCTTGATGTTGTACTTTTCAGCGATTGGCATGATGGCTTCCATGTCGGCCATATTTCCGAAGACATGTACAACTACCATAGCCTTGATATGACGGCCTGTCTTCTTGTCGATAAGCTTGCCATCTGTGAAGTCGCACTCTGTCTCACAGAACTTCTGAAGCTTCACTGGGTCCATGCAAAGGCTATCGTCGCAATCCATGAATACTGGCTCGGCGCCGATGTACTTTGTAGGGTTTACCGCTGCAATGAATGTAAGAGTTGGCACGATAACTGCATCTTCACGAGTAACTCCGCTAAGGAGTAAGCTGATGTGAAGGGCTGATGTACCATTCTGAGTGCTGACTGCACCTGGAGCCTTTACATACTCTGCAATCTTCTTCTCAAAATCTGAAACGTATGGGCCCGCTGTGGATACCCACTCAGTTTCTACTGCATCTGTAACATACTTTAGCTCATTTCCCTTTAAGTTTGGAACCGAAAGGGCTATAAATTCATCTGACATTTCTAATACCTCTAGTCCGCCCTTCTATGTGCCATATGTCACATATCGGGCTCATCTAAACATTAAAATTTATTCCATTCGCTAAACCGCGATTAGATATTATATATATCCACTTTATATTTATCCATATTCTCACGTAAGAACGCGATAGTTTCGGCGAGACCCTGCTCGAATGTGTACTGTGGCTTCCAGTCTGTGAGCTCAAGAATCTTCTTGTTGCATCCAAGGAGACGGTTTACCTCAGACTTCTCTGGGCGGAGGCGATCCTCATCGCAGATAATCTTTGCATTAGGGTTGATCTGGCGGATGAGCTCCTCGGCGAGCTGTCCGATAGAGATTTCCTTCTGTGTTGCGATGTTGATTTCCTGGCCGATTGTCTTATCGCTTTCGTACATAGCGATGAAGCCGTGAGCTGTATCCTTTACGTAGTTGAAATCACGTGTAGGAGTGAGTGAACCAAGCTTGATCTCCTCCTTGCCAGCAAGAAGCTGTGTGATGATTGTAGGGATAACGGCACGTGCTGACTGACGTGGTCCGAATGTGTTGAATGGACGCACGATTGTAACAGGCAAATCGAATGAACGGTAGAATGACTCTGCAAGTCTATCTGCACCGATTTTTGTAGCTGAGTATGGTGACTGGCCCTGGTATGGGTGCTTCTCATCGATTGGAACGTACTGTGCTGTTCCGTAAACTTCTGATGTAGAAGTAACTAATACTCTAGCTGTGCCAAGGTCTCTGGCTGCCTGTAAAATATTCAATGTACCCTTGATGTTTGTGTCAACGTAAGCATCAGGGCTGTGATAACTAAATGGAATTGCAATAAGGGCTGCAAGGTGGAATACTGCATCGCATCCCTTCATAGCCTCGCGAACACCGTTAGGGTCGCGAACATCACCAGCGAATACCTCAACGTGGTCCATAATATCCTTTGGAAGTGTATCGAGCCATCCCCAGTTGTTGAATGAATTGTAGTAAACGAATGCACGAACTTCGTAGCCCTTCTTTACTAACTCTTCTACTAAGTGTGAACCGATGAATCCATCTGAACCTGTAACTAAAACTTTACTCATTTTCTTTTACCTCTAAAAAATAATCATACATAGACTTTGCTATAAGTGAAATGTTGTCTGGCTTTAAGCGGTCGGCGCTAAGCACATATGTGTTGCCGACTCTAGCGCAGCTCATGTAGGCTGCCAAATATTTGATAACGTCCTCACGAGATGGCTGCTTCCAATTGGCCATGGCCTCAAGATAATTGTCATAAACATCCTCGATGCGCATGATGCCTGGTGCATTCTTGTAGAGAATGTCGCCACCCATGATGACTGGTCTACGAAGAAGCATTGCTTCCTGACCAGCTGTGCCTGTAAGTGTTGCAACACACTGGCAGTTTTTGATGAGTGCGAAGGAATCCTCCCATGGGTCGATAAGAACGATGTTTGGATATTTCTTCAGCTCCTCGTAGAAGCTATTGTCCCTGCTGCCAAGGAATGAGTAGTGCTCCTTTGCGTAAATCAAAGTGTCAGCTGGAACTGACTTTGCCAAATTGTCCAGGAAGAAAAGCTGCTTTTCATATTTCTGAGCGCAAACAATTGTGGATGCCTCTGGCTGAAGATGCAAAGGATAGTAAACAAACTTCTTTGTTAAATCTGCCTTGTTGTAATACTTCTTGCTCTTTTTATATCTTCTATAAAATTTCCATGGATCAAAGGCTGTCTCGTAGTCCTTGTAGTACATGTAGTTGCCTTTGTCCAATGTGTGCGGATTGAAGAATCTCTGACGAATCCAAAACAGTGGCAAAATCAAAAAGCTTGGCTTGAACTTTGGCACCTTGCCTGAGAAGTTCATGAAAGCTGGCTTTGAATGCTTTTCCTCGAAAGAATCTAGATATTCCTCTGCCTGCTTGAGCTGCTCGTCAGTGTATTCTCTGTCCAGATAATCATCTGGCATGTTGTAAATCATCTCGAATGGTTCGTTCAAGATATAGTGATGAGTCAAATCCATTCCAACGGAACGCATCAGAAGCAACGAATAGTAATGTGCCCCTAGCTTCTTGCCTACAAGGTATCCTGCATAGCTGAATAATGTAGCAATAACCTCATCAAAGTAAAAATCTATTTTGTATGTGGTGAACACATACTCCCAAAATGCAAACAAACCAGCGGCTGTGTGCACGCAATAATCATAATCTCTATTAATTAAGAATCTATCTGTATAGATGTATTTCCACATTGGGGCTGCGTCGTACTTTTTCTCATACTCGCAAAGCTTTTCCAAAGTGAATTCGTCCCAATGGGCGTTCATGAAATCTGAAAGGACAACAACAGTAACTGCATCGCCGTATTTGCTTTCAACGTACTGCTTCTCTCTGGAATCCAGCACAACAATTACACCATTGGCCTCGCTATCGTGTTTTTCTTTTATATCCTTAAATATCAATGGGGTGTAGTCGAGGAAGGCCTCGCGCCCCATAAAACATAAGTTAAGCATTTTTATCTCCTAAAGAAAATTAACTTAGTAAGTATACCACAGACCACTAGTATGGTAAACAAAGCCAAAGCTGCGGCAACATAGATGTTTTCTATGAGCATGTAATAAAGTATGCCTGGAATTACGATGGCTAAAAGTGGTAGCCAGCTGTTGGCAAAAAGCTTTAAGAACGAGTAGTTGAACTTTCTTGAAAGCTTTATCATCAAAAGCAGTGAGTATAGGGCATAGCTCATTCCTGTGCCGATGGCAACCATATTGATGCTGCGCTCTACAAATACAACTAAACCAGTTGAGAAAATTACATTGAAAATGCAAAGTGCAACTGAGTTTGCAATCAATGATTTGTTCAGCTTAAGCACACTGAAAATGTTTCCGAAAAGCATGGTTGTGGAGTAGATTGCAACGCCGATGATAAGAATCTGAGTTGCAGGGGTTCCATCTGTGTACATTGGCATAAACATCTGCACAAATATTGGCATGATGAAGAATACGCAAACACATGCTGCTCCGGAAATAACTGATGTGATGTTGGTAAAATAGCTAGCCTTTTCAAGGAGCTGCTTTTCATCTTTATTGGCCCCATACAAATGAGAAACCTTTATGTAAAACACCTGAGAAATTGTCTGTGGGACAAGCACCATAGTAGTGAATCCCATCAAAGGCACTGAGTAAACTCCCAAGTCGTCAGTAGTCAAAAATCCAAGGATAACAAATTTATCCACGCTTTGAACCAAAGTCCAAATCAAGCTATTGATTAAAAGTGGAAGGCCGCCGATAATCATGACTTTCATATATGAAAAGTCGAAGCTGAGGCGCACTCCCTTAAGTGCATTCTTGCGGAACATAATAATTCCGAGTAACGCTGATGACATTGTCATGGCGTAAAGACCGTAGTAGCCTACTACGTTTAGCGCAGCAACACCAATTCCGAAGGCAATTATTGTGCGAAGGAATCCGATGGCTGCTGAATAATTGTATTTTCCATTCATCCTGACTGTGGCATTTGACATATCATCAAAGCTCTTCAGCAGAATCATAATTGGGCACATAGCATATCCAAAGGCGTAATAAGCCTGGTACTGGTCCATGCCGATGCGGCCGCGATAGTAAAAGAAAGCCCATGCTTCAAATACCACAAAGATGATGAGATATATCATCAGCATAAATGTGGTAGCTGTGTTTTTGAGTTTGTTTGCTGTTTCATAATCCTTACGGCCAAGGGCCTGAGGATAATCCCTATTGTAGGCGTTGAGCACGCCGAACTGGGCGTAATTCATATATGTCTGGGCAAGTAAGCAGGTGCTGTAAATACCCAGTGGTTTTACTGGAACAAGTGACTTTGAGTATACGCTAAATATAAATGATATTCCCGAGCAGATAACTGTGGAAATAGTCACTAGTATAAAATCTGCACTTTTAATTTTTTCTAGCAGTTTGGTAAGCATCCTCATAAATCTTCTTTACTTCTTCCATGTATGTTTCAAAATTATTTAAGTCCTTGGCATGCCTTCTGGCGCCATCTGACTTCATTCTGTATATCTCCTGATTGTCCAGGAGCTCATTGATATTGGAAACAAATGCATCTCTATCCACAGGCTTCTTGTCTGTGCCGCATATTTTTCCACAATCATCGTTTACGGTGGTGAGAAATCCACCAACTTTGCTGACAAGCACAGGCTTGCCAAAGGCCATTGCCTCAACAGCTGCCATACCAAAGCCTTCGAATTTGGAAGGTGCCACAAGAATCTTGGTCTGATTCATGTAGATGTATGGATTGTGCTGAAGGCCCACCATTGTAATATTCTCTGAAAGATTGTATCTTCCAATTAATTCAAGGCACTCGCTTCCTAAATCACCGCCGCCTACAATAATGGCTTTGATGTCAGGATGAGTCTCCTTGACCTCTTTAACTATTCTTACGAACTCGTAAGGGTTCTTGTCATCTGTGAGATATCCTACGAAAAGCAAGTCTGATTTATATTTCTCCAGCTTTTCTTTTGACATCTCTGTGCCTGGTAAATATCCCTTTTCAAAAATCTTTACTGCATTGAAAGGTGTGCCAAGGACCACAGTCTTACCTGCCATTTTATCCTTAAACCAAGCTTTCTCTTCCACGATTTTGTTTGGGATGATTATCTTTGTAAAGTTCTTACATGCTCCGCCATAAATTACGGATTTAGGGCCAATTTTCTGAACCCATTTTGGCACAGAATAAATGTGGCTGATGATTGGAATAGTGTCAGTCACCTTTGTGCACATGAGGCTGCAGTCATACTCATAGGCATGAATGATATCTGGCTTTACCTCATCAATAGCTTCTTTGATAGCATTTTCATCAACCTTTTCAACACCGATGTATTCGATGTCATGCTCCAGCAGCTTTGTCTCAACAGAGCCTGTGGCTGTGAGATACACGCTGTGAATATCTTCTGGCATGGCGTTGATTATATTAATCGCAACGTTTTCCATGCCACTGTAAGTTGATGACTTAGATACATGTAAAACTTTCATAGTACTTCTACCCCCGCAAATAGTTACGTTTATAGGTTACTATATATTTCTTTCATTACCGCATTTACGTGATTCTTGTCGAAATTTTCCATCACAGCTACATTGTGTGAGCCCATGGCTCTGCGGTCGATTTCGGCTTTGACCATCATTCGATCAAGGGCTGTCACAAGTGTGGACACATCCTTAGAGTCGAAGAGATATCCACCAACGCCTTCTTCAATCAAATCAACATTTCCACGAATACGGCTGCATACAACTGGCATGCCAACTGACATTGCCTCCATCAATGCAACTGGAAGGCCCTCCTGATGAGAAGGGAACACGTAAATATCACTGGCTGCAAAAACATCTGCCACGTCACTTCTGAAGCCTAGCATCTGAACCTGCTCCTGAAGACCAAGCTTGTTAATCTTGGCCTGAAGCTCGTTAGCGATTTTGCCTCTTCCTGCGATAAGATATTTAATCTTGTAGTCTTTGCCGGCATCCTTCATTTGCTTCAAGGCTTCCAAAACCTCCACGTGATTCTTACGTGGAATCAGCTCTCCTACTGACAATAAAACTGTAGTTTCATCGTCGATGCCAAGCTCTTTTCTGATTCTATCGCGACCGTCTGGGCTAGCTACAAATTTGTTTGTATCAACACCCGCACCTGGCACATAAGCCACTTCCTTGGCCTTGAACTTTTGAGCGTTTTCATAATCTTCCTGATTGATAGTTATCAACAGGTCGGTAAATTTACTGCAGTACTTTTCCACATTGTAGAACACCAACCAGTTCTTAAGTGGTGCACCTTTGAAGAAATGGAAACCATGCGCTGCATAAATAACCTTTGTACCGTAAAGCTTTCTGGCCTTTCGGCAGGCTAATCTGCAGATAACTCCTCCGATTGGGGACTGAGTGTGGACAATTTCGTACTTGTTTGTTTCCACCTCATGCTTCAACTGTTTATAAGCCTTTGAAAGCTCTGAAATATTGAAAATCTTTCTAAGGCTGGCTGTCTCAATCACGCGACAGCCTAGGTCATCAAGCATCTTTCTGCGAGCCTTCATAGCCTCCGGTGAAAGAGCGCTATCATCATCTGCCCAACAGCAAGCCACATCTACTGTGT
The DNA here is from genome assembly GCF_000703005.1 of Pseudobutyrivibrio ruminis HUN009. NCBI lineage: Bacteria > Bacillati > Bacillota > Clostridia > Lachnospirales > Lachnospiraceae > Pseudobutyrivibrio > Pseudobutyrivibrio ruminis. The sequence continues at coordinate 621,388 of NZ_JNLH01000001.1, forward strand.
AGCCAAGGTCCTGCAAGATCTTAATATTATCAATATTGAATTGAGTCACCATGTATGCAGTATGTGCATGCATTAAAGCTTTTTTCATAATCCTAGTCTTTCTCTTGGATGTTATTTATTCTTTTGATGCACATTGGCATCTACGGCTCCTTCGGCAACACCCTCTGTGGCATCCTTTGTAAAGATAACACGAAGGGTCATAAGGATGAGCTGGATGTCCAAGAATACTGAACATTTTTCAACGTAAATCATATCAAGCTTAAGCTTGTCGTAAGATGTGGTATTGTATTTTCCGTATACCTGAGCATATCCTGTAAGACCAGCTTTTACGTGTGTACGGAAGGCAAATTCAGGCACATCCTTGATGTATTCTGCAATGATTTCTGGACGTTCTGGACGAGGGCCAACAACTGACATTTCACCCTTGAGGATATTGAAGAACTGTGGAAGCTCATCAATACGAGTAGCTCTGATAAAATGTCCAATTGGAGTAATTCTATCGTCGTTTTCGCTGGCAAGTCTTGCTTTTCCATCCTTTTCTGCATCAGTAATCATTGAACGGAACTTCATGATTTTGTATTCTTTTCCACCAATAGTACAACGGGTCTGTTTATAAAACACTGGGCCGCCGTCGTATTTGTGGATAAGTATAGCTGTCACAAGCATAACTGGTGATGAAAGAATGATTCCGACAAGGGAAATAAAAATATCACCAAGACGCTTAAGTGTAGCTGAAATGCCATCCATTCCAACATTCTTGCAAAGATAAAGAGGTGTATCGAAAAGGTTAACCTCCTCTGCACCCTTGATAAGGATGTCTGAAATCTTTGGTGTGAAATATACTCGCTTATCTGTTGCAAAGCATGCCTTTACAATGTCGTTTCGGATTTCCGATGGAACATCGTTTACAAGAACTGCATCGTAGTTTTCAAGCTCACGGATAATCTTATCAAGTGGCTCCATACAGCTCATTTCGCCTGTGATGCGATATTTATCTGCACGACGATTCATCTTACGAACCAGGTCGTTCTGATAATCACCATAGATATTTAGAATTGTGAATGGTGGGAACACTGCTCGATAAAGCTTTGTGCTGACATATGTGATAACAAGCACAGCTATAGCATCTGCAATTGTAAGCACAATAATGTATGCCAATGTCATCCACATCAACTGCTTGATACGTGTCATCAAAATTACGATGATGAATTCAAGCATGTTTACAAGTCCCATGGCGATAGCCTGAGACATTGTAAGGATTGATATTCTTCCACTTCCGATGTTGAAGCCTTTGAATGTGTTAATCATGAGAACTGTCAAAACCACATAAAGGCCAATCATTAAATAGTTACCGATACTCAAGAATCGCTGTGACATAAGCATCTGTAAACGCATATACCACATAACGCCAAAGAGCGTGGCTAGTACAGTGACTAAAACCACGCTACTTACGAAGCGAAACATTCTTTTGCCAGTTTCTATATTTCTTACGTTATGATTCATAATACTCCTACTAGAAACTCTTATTCATGTCTACATATCCTTTGATACCTGGAACAGAACCCTTGCTTGAGTACTGCCAAATATTCTTTCTGCCAGAATATGTACATTGTGTATTATATTGTGCAATCCAAACGCTGCATGAGCCTGGAATTGAGTTTGCATCCATCAAGCTTATCATCCAGTTTTTGCTACAGTAAACACCTGCTTTGTAGCCAGATGATTGAACTGTTGAAACGAATGCATTAAGGATTGCCATTCGCTGTGCTGTTGAAAGTGAGCCCTGTCCACGAACCTTGTCCTCCATATCGATGAAGATTGGGTATGAACATCCGCCTGCCTTCTGAGCCATAGCTACTGCCATTGATGCTTCCTGAACAGCCTCTGCCTCATTGAGGGCAGTTGAGTAAATGTATACACCTACGCTTACTCCATTTGCTTTTGCTCCAGACATATTCTTGTAGAAATATGGATCCTCGTGGAGCTGTCCATCATACATTCCTCTGTATCCGCAACGAACGATAGCAAATGAAACTGCTGACTTAGCCTGTGACCAGTCGATGTTTGTCTGATACTTAGAAACATCAATACCTGTTCCCTTGTTTGCTAAAACGCCATCTGTTCCGAAATCGTAGCTAACACCCTGGATTACCTGAGTGCCTGTTACCTTATTGCCGTTCTTGTCGAAGTAGTATGTATTGCCATCAATTGACTGCCAACCATAGTATGTATAGCTAGCTTCTTTATAATAGAACTTCTTACCTTTTTCGTAATCGGCTGCAGTTGCTTCTTTTGTGCACTGCTCATCAACATAAAGCTGGTTGCCAGCTGCATCCTTAAGCTTTTCTGTAGAATCGCCTGAGCCATATCCTGATACTGTGTATGTGACAGCAAGTGTGCTATCTGTAGCTCCATCAGAGAATGTTGCTACACCCTTAAGTGTATAGTCTCCATCCTTTGTAACCTTGAAAGTACCACTTCCATTTGACATTGTAACAGCTGCGCCATTTATTGTGACATTACCAACATTTGCAGAAGCTTTGATTGTGAATGTGCCCGCTGAGTAGCTCATATCCAAGGTAGCTTCTTCTTTGGTTGTGGTAGTTGTTGTCTTTTTGTATGTGAATGTAACTGTTATATCACTAGTACCAACAGTACCTTTTGCTGGTGTAGTTGATGTTAATGTATAGCCTGTGATTGTTGGTGCCACATATTCGTATGTTGCACCTTCTTCTTTTGTCTCAGTGATTGCGTTGTAACCAGAAATTTCATTTCCTGCCTCGTCTACATACTTAACAGTGATTGTATGCTTTGGCTTTGATGCTGGAGTCTGACTTCCAGAGCCTGATTCAGTACCACCAGTGCTGCCTCCTGCCGATCCAGAACCTGAGCCATTACCAGCATCGCTGCCTCCTGCCGATCCAGAACCTGAGTCATTACCAGCATCGCTGCCTCCTGCTGAACCAGAACCTGAGCCATTACCTGTATTACCAGTATTGCCTGTATCAGTAGTTGGTGTACCACCTGTTTCTGTATTTGCAGTATCATCAGCCTTATCCGCACTCTGACCGCCTTCATCACTTACAGTAGCCACCATAGTAGCCTTCATCATAAGTGCATCGATGTAATCAAGCTTACTAGCTGCGGCAACATAACCCTTTGTTCTTAAGTAGCGTGATGCTGTCTTAACAACATCGTGTGTTACCTTTGTGATACCACCACTCTTTGCAGCGGCCTTGCTTGTGCTTGCTGTGCTCTTTGGAGCAACTGCCTCGGCCTGCTTAACCTCACCTGAGCCGTTTTCAACCTTCTTAGATTCAACGTACTCAACTGTATCTGTAAGCTTGTTCTCTACTGGAACCTCTGCAGCGGCAGCCTTCTGTCCATCCTCGGAAGCCACATCCTTCTTAATCTGCTTTGTGATTTCCTTCTGAACCTTGAACTCTACCTTATCCTTTACATTAGCTGCAGTAGTGTATGTTGTAGGCTCGTAGCTAACTTCTGTGTCCAAGTCGTTTACTAAGCAAAGTACATAGTCGCCAGGCTCCATCTCTGTCTGAGTGATTACACCGTCCATATCATCGTCTGTATAAACAGTACCCTCTGCCTCATTAACAGCTACTGTGTAAGCCTGAACTGCTGTCTCTTTATCAAGATATAAAAGATACAATGGATCTGAGCTGATGTCTCCAGTCTGTGTCTCTACAACATCACCGTTTTCATCTGTGACAGTGACTGCAGCGTTTCTATCCTGAAGAATCTGCATTATCTGGAACGAGTTAGTTGGTATTGTAACTGTTGCCTCATTGCTTGCAGTCTCTGTTGTATCTTCTGAACTGTCTTCTGATGACTCTTCTGAATCATCCTTAGAGAAGTCAATCTCTTCTCCGTCCACTGGGAGGGCATCGCTTTCTTCTTCAGAACCTGTTTCCTCTGTGTCTGTAGAGAAGTCATAATCCTTTGTGTACTCAGCAATCTGAGCATCAATATCCTTGATTGCATCAACATATGACTGGAGGCTTTCCGCATTTTCCTCAGTCAAAAGCTTTACTTCAAAAGGAATTCCTGTGATAGGATTGTCGTTCTCGTCCGAGATGTAGATTGTCAAATCCTTCTCTAATGATTCACTTGTGATTTTTACATTAACAAATTCTGGGATATAGACATCATTATTAGCAGCCTGCTCTGTGACCTCTACAACCTCAACTGGCTCTTCATCGTCAGTAACAAGATTGTAAACACCATAACCGCCTGCACCTGCCGCTGTAACACCAACAGCACTGGCAACAGCAATACTGGCCGCCTTATGCGATGCTATAAAGAATTTCAAACTCTCCCATAATTCTTCCATTTTATAATTCTCCCAAATAAAACCTATGCGTTAATATTTCTCTCTGCGCAGTAATCCTTAAATGATGCGTTTACCTTATCTTTTTCTGAAAGGATTAAATCTGCCTCTGTCATTCCCTCTGGGATTGGCCACTGAACAGCGATATCTGGATCGTTGTACATAAGACCGCCCTCATCGTTTGGATGATAGAAATCAGTAACCTTGTAGCAGAACTCTGCATAGTCGCTGACTACTAAGAATCCATGAGCAAATCCCTTTGGAATCATGAACTGCTTTTTATTTTCTTCTGAAAGAAGAATTCCATAGTGCTTTCCAAATGTAGCTGATCCCTGGCGGAGGTCAACTGCTACATCATAAACTTCACCTTTGATTACACGAACAAGCTTGTCCTGTGGGAAGTTCTTTTGGAAATGAAGACCACGAAGTACGCCCTTCTTGCTTGCAGACTGATTGTCCTGTACAAATACATAATCAAGTCCTTCAGCCTTCATATCATTTTCGTTGTATGTCTCCATGAAATAGCCTCTTTCGTCGCCGAAGACTTTTGGAGTTATTACACAAAGACCCTCTATTCCATTTACGTTCTTTTCAACTGTAATTGCCATTTTTTACTCTACACTTTCTAAGTTCTACGCTTGTTACGCTCTCAAGCCTAAGTATTACTTCATTCGACTACATGTCTCATTCAGTAACACTTAGAGCTTGATAGCTACAAGCTTAATTTTTTATAAACCGTTGCTTACGTCTACTAAGTATTTACCATACTCGGTTTTCATGAGTGGCTCGGCGAGCTTAAGGAGTTGCTCCTTGTTGATGAAGCCACGCTTGAATGCGATTTCCTCGATGCATGATACATACATACCCTGGCGCTTCTGGAATGTGCTAACGAATTCAGCAGCTGCAAGAAGCATGTCGTGGTTTCCTGTATCAAGCCATGCAAATCCACGGCCGAGTGTCTCAACGTGAAGATTTCCACGGTTTAAGTATTCGTTGTTAACAGCTGTAATTTCTAGCTCACCACGTGCTGATGGCTTAATTGTCTTTGCGATTTCTACTACTGAGTTGTCGTAGAAGTAAAGACCTGGAACTGCGTAGTTGCTCTTTGGCTGAGCTGGCTTTTCTTCGATAGAAATAGCTACGCCGTTCTCGTCGAACTCAACAACGCCGTACTCTCTTGGGTCACGAACATAGTAACCGAAGATTGTAGCGCCTGGCTCTGTCTCTGTACGGTGTGCTGCTGTCTGAAGCACCTTTGAGAATGACTGGCCATAGAAAATGTTATCGCCAAGTACAAGTGCTACAGCATCTTTGCCGATGAAATCTGCGCCGATGATAAATGCCTCAGCAAGTCCGTTTGGAGCTTCCTGAACAGCATACTGAATATCCATACCAAGCTGGCTACCATCACCGAGAAGCTCCTCGAATACTGGAAGATCTCTTGGTGTAGAGATGATAAGCACTTCACGAATGCCTGCAAGCATAAGTGTAGATAATGGATAATAAATCATTGGCTTATCATAAATTGGCATAATCTGCTTTGAAATAGCTTTTGTAAGTGGGTAAAGTCTAGTGCCTGATCCACCTGCTAAAATAATACCTTTCATATTTCCTCCTAATCTCTAATCCGCATGTTACGCTCTCAAGCCTTGTAAAGCTTCGCTCGACAACACGTCTCGCTTAAGCATTCACAAGAGCTAGATAGCTACATGCTCATTAAAACTCTTCCTCAACCACTGACAATGCAGCCATAACGACCTTGTCCATGTCGTAGTATTTGTACTGACCAAGACGGCCTCCAAAGATAACACCTGACTCGCTTGATGCAAGCTTTGCATATTCTTCGTAAACTGCATTATTCTTATCGTTATTTACTGGGTAATAAGGCTCAACGCCTGGCTGCCACTCGCTTGAGTATTCCTTTGAAATGATTGTGGTAGGCTGTGTGCCAAACTCAAAGTGCTTGTGCTCGATGATACGAGTGTATGGCACATCGGCTGCAGTGTAGTTTACAACTGCGTTGCCCTGGTAGTTGTCACAATCGATTTTTTCTGTCTCAAATCGAACTGAGCGATATTCCAAATCGCCATAGCAGCTATTGTAATACTCATCAATCTGGCCTGTGAAAACAAGCTTATTCCATGAAACCTGGCTACCGTCATTGAGAGTTCCCTCTGTAGACTTTGGTGCGTTTTCTACGCCGCCAACCATATCGAAGAAATCCTGTTCAAGAACAACGTCTGCGCCCTGAAGCATCTTTTCAACAATCTGGGTGTAACCGCCCATTGGGATTCCCTGGAATCTATCGTTAAAGTAGTTGTTGTCGTATGTAAATCTAAGTGGCAATCTCTTGATGATGAAAGCTGGAAGCTCGTCGCATGGACGTCCCCACTGCTTCTGTGTGTAGCCCTTAATGAGCTTTTCGTATACATCTGTTCCAACAAGAGAAAGTGCCTGTTCTTCCAAATTCTTTGGCTCTGTGATGTTTAGCTCCTTGATCTGATCTGCAATCTTAGCCTTTGCCTCTGCAGGAGTCTTGATGCCCCACATCTTTGAGAATGTGTTCATGTTGAATGGAAGATTGTAAAGCTCGTCGCCGTAAACGGCAACTGGGGAATTGATGTAGTTGTTGAACTCAGCAAACTGGTTCATGTATTCCCAAATCTTTTTGTCGCTAGTGTGGAAGATGTGCGCGCCATAAACATGCACATTAATTCCATCTTCTTCTTTTGTATAAATATTTCCGGCTATGTGGTTGCGTCGGTCAATCACAAGAACAGACTTGCCGCGCTGCATTGCCTCATAAGCAAATACAGCGCCAAAAAGACCTGCACCGACCACTAAGTAATCGTATTTTTTCATATTATTTTCCTGAATACATATCTGTATAGTATTTCTGGTAGTCACCGCTTGTTACGTTCTTCATCCACTCCTCGTGCTCGAAGAACCACTTGATTGTCTTCTTGATTCCCTCTTCGAAGCATGTCTCTGGATACCAGCCTACTGCTTCCTTAATCTTGTCTGGAGCAATAGCGTAACGACGATCATGGCCCTTACGGTCTGTAACATACTTGATAAGGTTCTCAGATACGAGCTCCTTACGTGGATCTCCCTCTGGAAGCATCTCCTGAAGTGTATCAAGGATGATGTGGATAATCTGGATGTTCTGCTTCTCGTTGTGACCACCGATGTTGTATGTCTCAAAAAGCTTACCCTGCTCCTGAACCATATCGATTCCCTTAGCGTGATCCTCTACGTATAACCAGTCACGAACGTTCTTTCCATCACCGTATACTGGAAGGTCCTTGCCCTGAAGCGCATTGTTGATGATAAGCGGAATGAGCTTCTCTGGGAACTGGTAAGGGCCATAGTTGTTAGAGCAGTTTGTAATGTTTGCAGGGAACTTGTATGTATCCATGTAAGCCTTTACAAGCATGTCTGATGAAGCCTTTGAAGCTGAGTATGGTGAATGTGGATCGTATGGGCTTGTCTCATAGAAGAAAGCGTTGTCATCATCTGGAAGTGATCCGTAAACTTCGTCTGTTGAAACGTGAAGGAACTTCTTGCCTTCCTTGAATGTGCCGTCAGGAAGCTCCCAAGCTTCCTTTGCACAGTTAAGCATTACAGCTGTACCGAGTACGTTTGTCTGTACGAAAACTTCTGGATTCTTGATTGAACGGTCAACGTGTGACTCAGCTGCAAAATGAACAACTCTATCGATGTCATTCTCAGCAAAGATCTTGCGGATAGCTTCCTTATCGCAAATATCAGCCTTTACGAATGTATAGTTGTCGCGATTTTCAACGTCCTTGAGGTTCTCAAGGTTACCTGCATATGTAAGCTTATCTACGTTGATGATTCTGATTTCATTATCATATTTCTTAAACATGTAATGAATGTAATTTGAGCCGATGAAACCAGCTCCACCTGTTACTAAATATGTTCTCATTTTCTAACCCTTTCTCGCTATTTTTTCTCTACTTTTTCTAAGCTCCCGCAGGGCACCCTCCGCACTCTCGTGTGGGTCCTCCCGCCGGCGTAGGCCCTCCCACACTCGGCACGGTATCCCCTGCTCGCGCTCTCCAAGTTGTAATAAAAAATAGCTACTTAAAATTCTAATTCAATACTATTTATAATAATTGTTCATTCGAACAACGATTAACGTTAAATATTTATTAAACGCGTGAAAAAGGTTTCATGCGTCCATTAACGGTTTATGCGAGGTATTCGCGGAGGGCGTCCTTCCAGTCGGCCATCTTGTAGCCGCTTGTAAGACGAAGCATGTAGTTGTCGAGGATGCTGTAGTGAGGTCTATCGGCACTAGCTGGGTTCATCTTTTTGTACTCCTCGCTAGTAACGTGGTTGACCTTTACATTGATTCCCTTGAGCTTGAAGATTTCCTCTGTGAAATCTGCCCAGTTTGTGTCACCTTCGCATGTGCCATGGAAAATACCATAGTTTTCTGTAGGCTCAAGGTGGTGAATCATGCGGGCAAGCTCAACTGCAGATGTTGGCGAACCAAGCTGGTCGCAAACAACTGAAAGCTCATCATGTGTCTCTGCAAGAGAAAGCATAGTTTTAACGAAGTTCTTGCCATCGCCGTAGAGCCAAGCTGTACGTACGATAAACCACTTGTCTGCGAACTGCTGAACAAACTTTTCACCTTCGTATTTTGTCTTGCCATAAGCACTGATTGGTGCTGGCTGATCAAACTCAGTGATAGGCTTTGTTGCGTTGCCAGGGAAAACATAGTCTGTGCTAACATGCACAAGCTTTGCTCCTACCTTTGAAGCTGCAATCGCCAAGTTTCTAGGACCAAGTGCATTAAGCTTGTAAGCAAAATCCCAGTCCTTTTCGCATCCATCTACGTTTGTAGCTGCTGCGCAGTTGATGATAACATCTGGCTTCTTATCTTCTACGAAGCTAAGAACTTCTTCCAGGTCCATAATGTTGAGCGGAGAAATCTTTTCTCCCTCTACTACGTCTGTGAGTATGAATTCTACTTCAGTTCCATACTCCTTCTGAATGGCACGACCAAGCTGGCCGTTACATCCTGTTACTAAAATCTTTCTCATTTTATTTCCTCTTTAACTTTATGCAAATAGTTTGCTATTTTAAATGTCTTTAGCTTTCGCTATAAGACGATTATAAGCACTAAACATACTGCGAATTGATGCACGTGTAATGTTTGAGCTTACGCCAACACCAAATGTGGTGTTGCCATGACGCTCGTCGCGCATCTCGATGTATGCTGCAGCCTTTGCTCCAGAACCTTGTGCTTGAGCAAGTGTATGCTCGGTGTAGTCAATAAGTGAGAAGTCAAGCTCTGGTATGCACTGCTTGATTGCAAGCTTAACAGCATCGATAGGACCATTTCCTTCAGCCTCTGAGTGGAATTTTTCTCCGTGGTAGCTGAAGTCAAGAATAGCAACTGTATCATCTGTATCCTTGTCGTCCTTGATAACAACATATTCCAGTGTAAGTGGCTCCTTGTTTTCCAAGTACTGAGACTTGAATGCCTCCATAATGCGCTGAGGTGTAACCTCTCCGCCCTGCTTTTCTGAAATGTACTGAACAACGTCAGCAAATTCACGCTGCATCTTCTTTGGAAGCTTGTAGCCGTATACTGTATCCATAACGAAAGCAACGCCGCCCTTTCCAGACTGGCTGTTGATACGAACCACTGGCTCGTACTTTCTTCCGATATCAGCTGGATCGATTGGAAGATATGGGACCTCCCAATACATGTTTTGGCGATTGCGCATTGCTGCAACGCCCTTGTTGATAGCATCCTGATGTGAACCAGAGAAAGCTGTAAATACAAGCTCTCCTGCATAAGGATGTCTTGCATCGGTAGGCATCTTTGTGACTCTCTCACATACCTCCACGATTTCTTTTATATCATCAAGCTCAAGCTCAGGATTTACACCCTGAGAGAACATGTTGTAAGCAATTGTAAGAATATCTACATTACCTGTACGCTCACCATTTCCAAGAAGTGTGCCTTCTACGCGGTCCGCACCTGCAAGAAGTCCAAGCTCTGTGATGGCAACACCTGTTCCTCTATCGTTGTGTGGATGGATTGAGAGGATGATGTTTTCTCTGTCTTTGAAATGAGTGCTCATCCATTCAATCTGGTCTGCGTAGACATTTGGTGTGTTCATTTCTACTGTAGCTGGCAGGTTGAAGATGATAGGTGCATCTGTTGCATGATTCCATGTATCCTGGACAGCTGTACAAATATCAAGGGCGAACTCTACCTCTGTGCCGGTGAATGATTCTGGTGAATACTCCAGCTGAAGGTTGCCGTTGTAGCGGTCAAGTCTGTCCTTTACCATCTGTGTGCCTGCTTTGGCAATTTCGATAATCTCGTCTTTGTCTGCATTAAAAACCACATCTCTTTGAAGAGTAGATGTGGAATTGTAAATGTGGAAAATTACATTTGGTATTCCCTGAATTGCCTCAAAAGTGCGGTCAATCAGTTCCTCGCGGCACTGTGAAAGCACCTGAACTTTAACATCTGAAGGGATTTTATTTTCCTTAACAAGTTGTCTTAAAAAGTCGAATTCGATTTGGCTAGCTGCAGGGAAGCCAATCTCGATTTCTTTGAAGCCTAATTTTAGTAGGAGGTCGAATAGTTCCATTTTTTCGTCGACATTCATTGGCTCGACGAGGGCTTGGTTGCCGTCACGTAGGTCTACTGAGCACCAAATTGGAGCTTTGGTGATCTGCTTGTTAGGCCATGTACGCTGTGGAAACTCTAACACTGGGTTTGCTTTGTAACGCTTGTAGTTCAACATTATTCTTCCTCCTAGTATTTAATTATTGTCTGTTATTCTCCTAATCCCGATTCGATAGAAGAAATTATATCTTCTAAGGCTTCGTTTTCGTCATCACCATCACAGATGATAGTGATTTCTTCGCCTGCTTTGACGCAAGCACCTAAAACGCCAAGTACTGATTTGGCATTTGCTTCATAGTGATTATCCGTTGTGAATGTAACCTTTGATTTATATTTCATGGCTGTTTCGCAAAGAACCCCTGCAGGTCTAAGATGCAAGCCAGTTGCATTCACAATCTTTACCTTTTTTGAAACCATATCAATTATCCTAGTTTACAACATTGTATTAGTAATTAACTCAGCCAGTGCATGTGCATCTGCATCGATTTCTTCCTGATTCTTGCCTTCAATCATAACACGAACGAGTGGCTCTGTGCCTGATGGACGGATGAGTACACGTCCTTCACCAGCAAACTTAGCCTCAAGCTCTCCGATTGCCTTTGCAATTTCAGGATACTCCATATAGCTTTCCTTCTTGTGGTTTGGAACCTTTGCATTGACAAGTGCCTGAGGTAATACTTCCATAATAGATGCAAGCTCAGAAAGTGACTTGCCTGTCTCCACAAGAACTCTGAGTAGGTGAAGGGCTGAAAGAAGTCCATCACCTGTGGTGTTGTCATCTAAGAAGATAACGTGACCACTCTGCTCGCCGCCGATATTATAACCGTTCGCAAGCATATTTTCCAAAACATATCTATCGCCAACCTTTGTTGACTCAACATTGATGCCCTGTTCCTTTGCCATCAAAGTGAATCCAAGGTTTGTCATTACTGTAACTACACATGTGTTTTTCTTAAGTGTGCCCTTATCCTTCATGTGCTTTGCACAGATAGCCATTACCTGGTCGCCATCAACAAGACGTCCCTTTTCATCTACAGCTAGCATTCTGTCGGCATCACCATCGAATGCAAGACCGATGTGAGCGTTTTCTGCAACAACACGAGCCTTTAGCTCATCCATGTGTGTGCTTCCGCAGTTTGAGTTGATGTTTGTTCCATCTGGATTGTTGTGGATTGTGATAAGCTCTGCGCCCATTTCTGAAAGGCAAGCAACGCTAGTTCTGTAAGAAGCGCCCTCTGCACAGTCGATAACAATCTTTAATCCTGATAAATCGATAGGTACTGTCTGCTTTAAGAAATCAACGTACTCACGACCAAGGTCGAATCTGAAATCTACCTTACCGATTTCTGCGCCAGTTGGAAGGCTGATGCCCTTCATATCGCTCTCGATAAGCTCCTGGATTTCATCCTCAAGAGCGTCTGAAAGCTTGAAGCCTTCGCCATTGAAGAACTTGATTCCGTTGAATTCCATTGGGTTGTGGCTGGCAGAAATAACAACTCCTGCATCTACCTTGTGCTTACGTGTAAGGTAAGCGATTGCTGGTGTAGGTAAAACTCCTACGTATACTGCATTTGCGCCAACTGAGCAGATACCACTCATAAGTGCTGAAGCAAGCATTGTTCCAGAAATACGTGTATCGCATCCTACGATGATTGTAGGCTGATGTGATGCTTCTTTTGTAAGTACGTAAGCGCCTGCCTGACCCAAAGCCTTTGCAAGCTCAATAGTAAGTTCTGAGCCAGCAACACCTCTGACTCCATCTGTTCCAAATAATCTTCCCATATTACTCCTCTGAATTTTCTGTTGCCGCTGATGTATCTTCTATAACGGTAACTGTCACCGATGTATTTTGAATGGTGACTCCTTCAATATTTTCAAACTGAACAACAACTGTCTGTGATTCACCAACTGTAAGGTTGGTGCAATCAATAGTGCCCTTGATAGCTGTTGCGTCTAAAGCTGCTAACATATCTGTTGTACCAAACACGTTAACCTGTACCGAAGTAACATCCAGTGAAACTGCAAGTCCTTCAGGTATGTTTATAAGTGAGATGTTGTCTGCGCTGACTTCTGCTGTGGAAGCTGTTTCGCCAGACATCAACACATATATTGTAACCTTTGATGACGAGCCATCTGCCAAAGTGACGCCTTCTGGCAAGTAAGACGAAATGTCTACTGTGGTGGTAAATGAACCTGTCAAATCTGAAAGGTTAATAACTGTATCAGGTATGGTGATAGATGTAACATCATTGAGTGCTGTAACATCACCTTTTATGCCGACTGATGATGGATCAGTTTTTATTGAATCAAGTGTAAGATGTGGTGATAATGTGCCACTTGTTTTAACTACTAAATCTACTGTTTTGATATTAGAAAATACAACACTAACGCTAACCGTAGGTACCGAAAGGGTCAGTTCCTTTGAATCTACTTCTTCACCATCGGAGTCGTAGAACTTAGGGATGACGCTTTCTGTAAAGTTGCTTGTAACACCTGTGATGTTTGCTGAAGCAACAACTTTATCAATTGTAGAAACAACATCCTCAGGACCTGTAACTGTGATAACAGTAGGGCTGCTCGATACAGAATCTACTGTCAGGCCGGTTTCGATGGTACCTGTAGTTTGTGCCTCGATAACAAAACGCTCTGTCTTCTCATCCTCAAGCACTACGTATAGATAGTTTTGCTTGCTTGAAATAGTGATGTAATTTGCATAGGATTTTGCAGCAATTGTAACAGGTATACGTTCTTCATTTTCCAGGCTGTTCATATCTGCAGTAGCAGAAAAGTCTGAAGATGAAAGCTTTTCTATGATGGAACGCTTTGCAGTAACTCGGAAGCTAACTGTGTTTACGCCATCTTTTATTTCATAAAGCTTTCCCGCACTCTTGAGGACGTCTTCATTGGTTACTGTAACAACAGCAGTGAATGTCCTAGTCTGGGTTGGGTCATCGATGTTTACAACAACCAACCAAAGCAGGAATGAAAACACCACCGCTAAAATTTTTAATCCTACATCTTTTGTAAGGGCATTAATAATTTTTTGCTTCATGCCATACCTCCTTCTGAAGTATGGGCTGTACCATCCTCTTCAACATCAGGATTCTGGATGCGCTTAAGCTCTGCAATAAGCTCGTCCTCCTTGACATCTCGAACGATGCGTCCCTCTCTTGCGTATGATACTGTTCCAGTTTCTTCTGAAACAACGATTGTAAGGGAATCGGAAACTTCGCTGATGCCAACAGCTGCTCTGTGACGAGTTCCCAAATCCTTTGATAAAGCCATATTGTCTGAAAGAGGAAGGTAACATGTTGCAGAAACAACTCTGTCTCCTCTCACAATAACAGCACCATCGTGAAGTGGTGTGTTTTTCTCGAATATATTGATAAGAAGCTGTCTGGTTACAAGAGCGTCCAGACTGATTCCTGTTCTTTCGAATTCTGTAAGCTGCATATCGTTTTCAACAACGATAAGGGCTCCTGTTTTAACTGCTCCCATTTCATAGCAAGCAGATACCAAACCGGTGATGGTTGAATCGTCGAATTTCTTAGCACCTGGCTTGAGCAAGTTCCAGGTGAATAGTGAAGTGATTTTACGACGTCCTATTTGTTCCAGGGCACGACGAAGCTCTGGCTGGAACACCACGATCAATACCGTAACAGCAACTGAGACGAATCTCTCGCCCAACCAGAGGATAGTGTTCATCTGAAAGATTGCTGCAAGCACAAAAAACAGCATGATAAAAATGACGCCTCTAATAAGCATCCAAACCCTGCTGTTTTTCACCCATACCAATAAGTGATATACGAAGTATGCAATTATGAAAATTTCAATTACATCTGTAATGGAAACATCTGGAATATTTACATTGAAATAATCATCGATGAAGGCATCTACAGCATTGACAAAATCAACCAATGATCCACTTCCTTACTACCCTGTCGGGGATTATATTTTCTTTACTTCTTTTTCTTCTTCTACAATTCTGATCTTTGGTACTGCAGTTACATAATAGTAATAATCATCATCCTCAAACTGAACCTTTTCAATTCGTGAGTAGTCTAAATCGAGAATGAAGTAATTTAAAATGAAACCTACAACTAAAACGATAATATTGCCAAGGATGAGCCCTGGGATTTCGCCCTTTTGGCTAGTGAGCAAAAAGCCGGCAATCATAATAATGAACTCTACGACAACGCCTGCAAAGTTTGCAACTATCCATGACATATTGATGCTAGCCTGACGAAGTAAATAAACAACTAAAAACATTGCAACCATGGCAGCTAGGAAGAAGTAGAACATCTTACTCTTGATAAGCTGCTCGTTTAATAAAGAAAAAACCGAAACATCGCTAGTCTCATCCAAGATAGCGGCCGCATTAATTTTAATTACGTGTAGATAATATGCAGTAACTGTTCCGCAAATAACTGAGCAAAGCTCGTTGATATTTGACATAAGGCCAGTGCCAAGTGCCATCACATATGGTGAGTGCAATGAATAGCAAACTGGAACCATGACCATATTGTAAGTATTTTTGCTTCTAAAATATGCACAAACGAGATAGCCAATGACCACCAAAGCTAGTGCAACAAGAGCAACTTGAGCGCCAAGCTCCGCTAAATCAACCAATAAAACTAACAATAAAATAAGGGAAACACCCTGAATTGGGAAAAATGCACTTATAATGGTAATGATAATAGAAACCCAAAGCTGGCTAACTGTATCATTGTAGCCAAAGTTGGATTTGATGCACATAAGACCTACGAAGGCAATAAGTGCGCTCCATATTTTCAAAAAAATCATTTCTCTTGAGAGAATGAATCTTCTAATGTCATCTCGTAATCTGATAAATGCGTTCATTTTATATTGATCCTTTAGTATATTTCTTCTTTGTTTCTAGCAAGTAATGGTTTGGTCTGTTGAGCTTCATCCTCATACATGAGGTTGAGCTTTGAATATTTAGCTGCCAATTCTTTGATAAGGCGTTTGCCCATTCTGTACTGCTTTGCAGCCCTGCGGCGGGTATTGTGAACATGTACGATGATGTACAGAGCGTATACCAATAACCCGATTAAAATCATAAGTAAAATATACATTGTGGTGATATTTTCAAGGACATTGCCTGCGATATACAAAACAATTCCCACATAAATAACTGCAAAAAAAACCGTGCCGGCGAGGAAACCTCCCCAGCCATGTAGTGCTATGTATTCTTTTTTTGAGTAGCGAAGCATAGGCTGATATTCAGGGCCTAATTCCTTTTCGAAAATGGCCATGGATGTCATGTGCTTTACGCGCTCTTCATTTATCATAACAATCCTCTCATCTTTTTACCTAGTAATACAGAATGAGTATAGCATAAAATTGGCTGAAAAAGAAATACCTACTAGCTTTTGCTAGCAGGTATTTGAATTAATGCACTATTTTTCAAGGAAACGCATCTTATTTTTATTGTCTGGCTTTTTCTTTGGTTCTTCAATTGGCTTTGGTTTCTCAATAGATTGAGCCAGAGTATTTGCCATAGTGTTTTTACAATTTTCGCAGAATCTACCAGTTTTGATACTAGCGCCACAATTTTCGCACTCGATACCAATTGGTGAGTCATCAGTAAACTGTAATCTTTCCTCACGAATCCACTGACGAAGCTGATTTGTGCTAACTTCATTGTCTTCTGAAATCTGCTGAATGGTAGCACGTGGATTATCCTGGATATAACTCTTTACCTCCTGGAACTTCTTCTCCAAATCGTCGCGACATGCAGGGCACATGTTAGGATTGCCTCCTATATAATTGAACAATCTGCCACAAGTTCTACAATTACGTACCTCCATAGATGATTCCTCCTACTTTAGTCGCTGCACTCGCCAATGCAGACGCACATACCAAATACCTCTTTTACTCCCCCACTCTTCAACACTCTGGCCACTTCATCCATCGTTGTGCCAGTTGTGTAAATATCATCAACTATAAGTACTTTTCTAAATTGTACAACATTTTCCGTTAATATAAAAGCTTTTAACAGATTTTTCTTTCTTTTTATGCTATTTAACTCTTTCATCGCAACAGTATCTCTTTCTCGTCTGACAATTTTATTCGCAATTGGTATACCTGTCGCTTTGCTCAATGCCTTCGCAAATACCTCCGCCTGGTTGTAACCACGCTTCTTTTCTTTTGGACCATACATAGGAACTGGAACTATAGCTTCTATGTTGATGGCGCGCAGCCAACTGCCATAATTTTTTAATGCGTGGGTGGCAAAAACTTTGCCGTAGCATCTCCTATTAGAATATTTAAAACGGTACATGGCATCTTTCATGCCGCCAGTATATCGAAACACCGCTTTTGCCTGGTCAAAATGATGCTTTGTCTCCTTGCAATTTTTACAGAACTCTTCCGATGAATTGTTGATAGGGCCTCCACATTTTATGCAATAGGTTCCGCCTACCAATTTCACTTTGGAGGCACATTCCTTACAGATTCCCATATCTTTTTCTATTTTTAATAAAACTTTATCGCAAGCTACACATCGTTTTGGATATAATAACTCTAGGCAAAAGTCTATAATACCTTTGTCGAATTGTTTCATAAGACTCCTATTTGACTAATTTGGGATTTCTAATTATTATTTAGTAACTGAATCTTTGAAAGGAACAATATGAAAAAAAGATTTTTAAGCATAGCATTAGCTGCTACTCTCGGTCTTTCAACAGTTGCCTGTGGAAGCAACAATGAATCCGAGTCTGAAAAAGAAGTTAATGAAGAATCCACTGAGGATTCATATCAATATAATATATCAGCACTCTTATCCGAAGACAATACCTACAATGAAAATCTTCTAAAGGGTTTTTCTGACGCTCTTTCAGATTATCTAGGTGAGGAACATTTTGTAATCACTACATCTTCTGTATCAGAAGATGCAACCAGTGAAGAAATTGCAAAGGCTGCTGTAAAAGACGGTTCAGATATGATTTTCACTGCTGGAAAGCAGACACTTTCATCAGCAACATCTGCTACAGACACTATCCCAATCATCGCCACTGGAATTATCGATTTCAAAGGCACACTTAGAATCGCCAGCCTTGATGGTAAATCTTGGGACAAGACTACAGGCAAAAATGTTACCGGTATCAGCAGCAAACCAAGCATTGTTGATCAGGTTTCACTTATGATAGAAGCAACTGATGATTTGCAGACTGTAGGCATTTTCTTCTCACCAGAAGATACTGATGCCATTTATCAGAACGAGATTTTCGAAGCATATCTGGATCAGGCGGGAATCCCTTGGAAGGAATATTTGATTCCAGCATCAGATACAGCAACAGATTATTCAGAGGAGGAAGAAGAACAGAATTCCACAGCTTTGACTCCTAGTAAATACGTTGCATTCTCTGCGAAAGAGGGAATGGACAATAATGTAGTTGCTCTTAACGAGGACTCTGTTTTAGGTCTGAACTCACAATCATCAACACGAGTTGCCCTTCAGTCAGATTTCTGGACTGGCGGCAAGGTTGTAAGAGCATCTAGCAAGGTAGACGATGAGACTTCGGAGGACGAGGAAGAATTAGAAGAATCTGGTGATTCAGATAATACTAAATCTTCAAGCAATTCATTATCTGAAGAATCAGAGGAAGAAATCACTCTAGAGTCTCGCATCCAAGAAGCCTGTGATGAGTGCTCAGCAATCTACATCCCATTTGGAAGCATGCTTACCGACCAGATGGATATTATCGGTGAAATCGCCACAGAATCTAAAGTTACTGTTGTTGCAGGCGACACAACAATCGGTGAAAATGCACTTGTAACACTTTTCTCAGACCCATATTCACTTGGATATGCAGCTGGCAAAAAAGCAGTGCGTGTTTTCAACGGCGACGATATTACAACAATCAAAATCGGCTACGGAAGCGCAGATGATTCTGTTAAGCTATACAATGGAAAAATTGCTGAGGAATTTGGCGTAGAATTCCCTAAGTCATTCAGCGAAATCGAAGAATTTTTAAGCACATATGTGTACGGCAGCAATACCGCCCGCTATTCTATTGCAGGAGAATAAATTCATGATTTTACATGTAATCAAATCCAACATATATTCAGGGGCAGAAAATGTTGTCTGTCAAATTATAAAAGGTCTTTCTGATCGTGAGGAGTTCATTTATATGGCTCCTCATGGTCCTATAGAGGACAAGCTCAAATCTATCGGTCTTTACGACAATTACTACGGCATCAACAAGCTCGATGTTGCTTCAATAAAGGCAGCTGTTGAAAAGTTTCATCCAACAGTGGTTCACGCCCACGATTTCACAGCCAGTGTTCTCTGCGCTTTTGCGCTTAAAGGCAGCGTGCCTATCATTTCCCATCTACACAACAATCCACCATGGATTCAAAAATTTCATTATAAGACAATTTCTTATTTGATGGCCTGCAAGTATATCGACCATATTTTAATGGTTTCCGATGCTGTCAGGGATGAGTATCGCTACACCAGCAAGATTAAATGTCCTATCACCATCGTGGGAAATCCTTTTTCTGTGGATGGGGTGAAGTCTCAGGTGAAGAGGGAGCTTTTTGAGGCTGATGGCGCCGGAGTTTCAGCTGAAGCCAGCAATTCGGTTGGTTCTAGGGCTGATGTTTCAGATGGCACCGGGGTTTCGAGTGTTTCCGAGTTTCAGAGCTACGACAGTGATTTGCTTTTTGTGGGACGTCTTACAGAGCAAAAGAATCCTATGCTTGTGCTCGAGGTTGCTAAAGAGTTAGCTGAGGCCGGATTAGTTAAGCGAGTTCGAATTGTTGGGGACGGCGAGTTGATGCCAGAGCTTCAGCAATTTGTTGTTGATAATAGACTTTCTGATATGGTTGTATTAGAGGGATTCAAAAAGAATTCTTATGATTATATGGCTTGCACAGAGGTTTTGATGATGCCTTCAAAATGGGAAGGTTTCGGACTTGTCGCTTTAGAAGCTATGTCTCTTGGAGTTCCTGTCGTCAGCACAAATAGCGGCGGACTAGTAAAAATCATGGATGATAGCTGTGGCTTCATCTGTGAAGGCAAAGATGAATTTGTGGCTGCTATCACATCTCTTTTGACTGATGCTGATTTATATGCCAACAAATCTTCTGGTGCAACCAAGCGTGCCATAGAATATAATAATATCGATGAGTATTGCGGAAAGCTGCTAGACATTTACAAATCATTTCAATAGAAGGTATGATGGCAGTCGCAATGCTGTTTAACAATCATTATTGGAGATAATTTATGACAAAAAAAGAATACAAGGAATTACTCAGAAGTGATTTTTTAAGATATTCAAATGATGATACTTTTATAGGTCGTTTCAAGGCCTATAAAATGAAGCCTGGCTATGCTTGGAGCTACTGGTACAGAAAGTTCTGCTATCAGAATTCCCATAGCTGGATGAAGCCACTTGCCTTCATCACCAGGCTTCGCTTTCATAGTGTCGCAGTTAAATACGGCATCGATATTCCAAGCCACATCAAGCAGATTGGGGCTGGGTTCATGATTGATCATTTTTCATGCATCGTCATTCATGTGGACGCTGTCATCGGAAGTGGCGTCACAATCCGCCAAGGCTGCGTAATAGGCACAAACGGCCGCGGCGTGCCAGTAATCGAGGACGGCGTAGACATCGGCGCAGGTGCCGCAATCATCGGGCCTATCACCGTTGGCAAGGGTGCACGCATTGGAGCCAATGCTGTAGTTGTTCACGATGTGCCTGCCGGAGCCACTGTTGTTGGCAATCCAGGGCACGTAGTGAGTAAATAGTCGGTGCTCAGGCTTTTACTTTTGCTGTATTAACCTAGGATGACTATATTTTTTCATATCTTTCGGCTTTTATAGTCTCCTTTTTTTGTTCTGACTATATATTATTCATGTTATTGAATTTTATAGTGCATTTAGTAGTGATATGACTATATATTTCTGTGTTAGCAGGAATATATAGTCATTTTTGTTGTAATCTGACTGTTTCTGACTATATCTTTTTATTAGTTTTAGTATATATAGTCATTTTGACTCTTTAGGACTATACATCTTCAGTTATTCTTGTTTTATATAGTCATAAGCTGCTGTGTGTGACTATATATTCTTCTTTTTTCCAATTCTTATAGCAACCCCAGTCTTATTTCTGCTATAAAATCAGGAAAAGTCCCTTATATATAGCAAAAGGCCAGCCCGTAGGCTGGCCGAAGCACAAGAGAATTCAAATGTGCTTTTAGGGTATGTTAGTCTGCGTACTCAGATATTGTGATTGTGTATGAGCTTGTGCCCTCTACGTATACAGTGCCGTCTGTACCAACGATTGAAACTGTGTTTCCGTCTTCATCAACGATTGTTCCGTTGTTTGTAAGTGATGTAAGAACTGAATCGCCTGTTACAACCCACTTAGATGAAGAGTCGATTGTAAGGTTTGCGTATCCATCACCACCGTTTCCTGCAGCTGACTCATCATCGATGAATGCACCTGTAAGAACTGAGCCATCTGTCATTTCCATATCAAGTGTTGAGATTGTATCCCAGATGATATCGCCTTCCATTTCCTGGTTGATAGCTGTGAATGAGCACTGTGCTCCGTTCTCTCCGCTTGTTCCCCAACCTCTCTGGTTTGCATTTCCTGTAACCCTAAGGAAGAAGTCATTTTCATCAGCGTATGTGATATCAACGTTTTCAAGAATGAATGTTGACTCTGTATTTGTTGTGTAGAACATACCGCCATTCTTTGCAGTGATGCTGCCGCCTGTCATAGAGAATGTAGAGTTACCTACTTCTGAATCACCTGACATTGACTGGTAAAGGATGATGTTCCAATCGCAGTCATTCTGCTCGCTTGTTGGAATGTTACCTGTTAAGTCGCAATCTGTAAGTGTAAGTGAGTTGAGACCTTCGATACATACGGCCTCAGCGCCTGTTGCTGTAAGTGTTGCATTTGAGATTGTGATATCTGCTGTACAGTATACTGCTGGTGAGCCAGAACCATTTGATGTGTATGTACCACCATCAACTACCATTGTTCCGCCACCTCTATCTGAACGAATTGCAGCTGCTGATTCGCCGTTTGTTTCAACTGTGTTGTCGTTAGCGTAAAGTGTACCGCCACCTGCAACGTGGATACCACCTGATGTGTTCTGCTGTGTTGTGATTGTTGAATTAGATACATAAGCCACACCATCGCCATATGCGAATACGCCAGCACCACCTGCTGCATCTGAGTCAATAGTCACATTGTCAACTGTAAGTGTTCCACCTGTTGTAAGTAAAGTGGCGCCAACTCCATAGAAAGAAGAATTGTCGCCACCTGTGCTGTCATCTGAAGTTCTTGTAATTGTTGAATCCTTTACTGTAACTTCACCATCTGTTACAAGGATTGCATTTTCATCAGTGCCTGTAGAGGCGATTGTCTCGCCCTCTACAGTCTCATCTGCACTGTACTCATATAATGCTGAGTATGTAATGTCTGAAGCTGATGTCATGTTTCCACCTGGCTGACCCATGGCTGACTGAGTACCACCAAGAATTTCTACTGATTCAACGTTACCATCTGCGTCGAATGTAACTGCAACCTGTGTGCCTACTTCGATATCAGAAAGTGTAAGTTCTGTCTGAGCATCGCCCATATCTGCTGGTGCTTCCCCGTCACCTGATGGAGTCTCACCATCTGCTGGTGCTTCCCCGCCACCTGATGGTGCTTCGCCCTCTGCTGCTTCGCCATCACCTGATGGAGCCTCGCCCTCTGGCTTGTCACCTGATGGTGCTTCACCGTCTGGTTTGTCTCCTGAAGGAGCTTCGCCATCTGCTGGTGTCTCAGCGCCTGCTTCTACAGTAGCTTCTGTCATTGCTGTATCATCTGAAGAATCCTCTGTATCTTCTGTTGTCTCTTCATCTGTAGTTTCTTCTGTTGTTTCCTCTGTTGTCTCATCTGTTGTCTCTTCTGTAGATTCTTCTGTTGCTGCATCCTCCGGCTTTGTAGGAGCCTCACCGTCTGCTGGTGCTTCTCCACCGCCTGACATTGCCATAGAGTAAGTTGTGCTGTCGCTAACTGTGACGTCTGCTGTTTCCTCACCCAATGTAAGTTCATTGTTTTCATAAGTTCCTACGGTGATTGTAAATCCCGTATCACTGACTGCTGTTACCTCTCCGTAGATAGTTTCACTGGCATAAGCTGTTGTGGAATCTGATCCGCAAGCTATCAATGAACCACAAGCAAGTGCTGCAGTCATCATTAATGCAGTAAGTCTTTTCCTCATTTTATGTCCTCCATTATCTGCATCGGGTTTCCCCAATGGTCAATATTTATCTGCGCTCCAACCTCAGCGCGTTACGTGTTATAGTTAAACACCGCATTGTGAAAATTAACGGTACTAAAAAGTGTTGATTATGTGATTGGTTTCTAAATGTTTAAATTATCCTATGAGTCTGTAGGCATCAAGCTCTGAGGTTACTTATGAGATTATTCTATGAGCCTGTAGTTCACAAACTCTGATAATTCTTAAGCGAGACATGTCGTCGAGCGAAGAATTCATCAGGTTTGTGAACGTAACAGGCGTACTAGGCTAGCCAACATCTACATATTGTGAATAATCTGAAAATATTTCTAAATCTATGGGGTTTTCAAATAGTTTGACTTATGGTATTATGATAGTAACTATAAATATCGAAATCTTTGCCCTGGCGTAGACAAAGGATTGTCGATGACTCAAATTTCAAGGAAGAAAGGAGGGGCGTCTTATGGCACGCATTGATGCTGCGTATAATTATTTCATGACGACCTATGGTAATAACATAGGATCACGCTACGAATCTCATAAGAAAAGCGAACTACGCGACACTTACAACAGAATAGTTAAAGCGAACAAAGAAGCTCCTCTGTACAAGATAAATGATTCTGAGGACATCGGTCAGTTTGCCATTGATATTAAAGAGCACGCCAATGCTATGACTCTTTCAGTATCTAATCTGACATCTGCTGGCGATGATATTTCTTCCGTTTTAGAGAAACGAATTGCATCTTCATCCGATCCAAATTCTGTTGATGTGCTTTACGTTGGCGATAGTGCGGATGGTGCTGAGGATTTCACAATCGAAGTAGATGCTCTTGCAAAGCCTCAGGTGAACACTGGTAATTTCCTGCTTTCGGAAGGACATGATTTCGAGGAAGGCCAGTACTCATTTGATTTGGACATTAGAAATCACTCATATGAGTTCCAATTCAATGTAAATAAGAACGAAACCAATCTTACCGTTCAGAATAAGATTGTGCGTTTGCTTAATACTTCCGATGTAGGTTTAAGTGCAAAGTTGCTTTCAAATGACAGAGCCGGAAGCAAGGCTATACAGATTGTTTCCAAATCTACAGGCGTCGCAGATGACGAAAACACATTGTTTAATATTTCATCATCAATCTCATGGAGAGAGCTGAACATCCTTGGAATTGACAATGTTACACAGCAGCCTTCCAATTCAGATTTCAAGCTGAATGGGGTTTCGCATCAGTCATTGTCCAATACATTTACGGTAAACAAGACCTATGAGCTTGTTTTAAAGAAACCATCCAATGGCGAAGTAAGCATCGGTCTTATGAACGATACTGAAGCTCTTTCAAATGGCATTACACAGCTGCTGGATAGCTATAACGGAATGTTGGACATCGGATTAAAATATAATAATGCTCATCAGAATCGTACTCTGTTCAACGAGATTTCATCTATTGCAAAGAACCAGGCAGCTCAATTGCAGGCTGTTGGTATTGAAAGCGATGAGATGCAGCATTTGTACTTAGACAAAGATGTTCTATCCGATGCAATTAATAGCGATAATAAAGAAACAGCTTTTGAAACTCTTAACAACCTTAAGAACTCCGTTTCAAAAGCCGCATCAAAGGCCTCTATCAATCCGATGAATTACGTAGATAAATCGATTGTAGAGTACAAGAATCCTGGAAAGACTCTTAGCGCACCATATGCGTCAAGCGCTTACTCTGGTATGATGATGAATTACGGATTATAAAAAGCACTGGTTTCCCAGTGCTTTTTGTGTTATCCCCTGTTACATTCACAAGCCTTAGTGTTTCTCAATTCGACAACACGTCTCATTTGAGAAACCTAAGAGCTTTTGAATTACAGGGGATTTTTCATATCTGTTCTAGCATTTCCTTGATTCTAGCTTCGTAAGTGCAGTTCGTTCTTACATACTCACGGCCAGCTGCTGCAATACGTTCTCGCTCGCTATCATGCTTTAGATAGAAGTCTACTTTTTCGTATAGGTCTTCATTGTTGTAATACCAAACCAGATGCTTTTCATTTTCAAAGAACATTGGCAGCTCCGCCTGGAAATTTGTTAGGCAAAAACCACCAGCTCCTAAAATATCGTAAACACGAAGCGGCACTCCGCTTTTGATATTTGGGATGGTCATGTTTAGATTGATTTTGGACTGGTTAAATACCTTTGGCATCTCGCTCCAATAATCGACGCTGCCCTTATAGTTTACTCGGAGCAAATCCCTGGTAAATGAGTTGGTGTAGATGCTAACGTCATGGTGCTTTGATAGGTCGATAAGGATACGTCTACGCTGCTTTTCAGCGATTTTGAAGCCAAGGGTTGTTACCGAAAAAATTAGGTTTAAATCTGAAAGCGAATCCTCAGATTTTTCCAATTCAAAATAGTTTTCAAGCTCCATGAGAATCTCTGGTGTAAGCATTCTGTCGATGATATTCACGCCCATCAAATCCCGCTGAGCCTCCATGGTTGCCTCGAAATATCCGCGAAGATAATCGGGCAATGTGTATTCCATTTTGTCGTAGGAATTCTTTTCGTAGAGTGAGCCTACGAAGCTGATTTCGTTTTTGTAGGCCTCCAAATCTGTGGAGTTACCAAACAGGTAATCAAGTCTATTGCAATCTACGGCTAGTGGAAGATGGTAGACATGCTCCACTCCCATGCCACGGAATTCCTCTACATTTGTCAGGTCAAACAGGAAAATGCGGTTCACATCGTTGAAAACTGACTTGTGATACATGGAAATCAGAGGGTTATCGCAGCTCCAGCAAACATAGCGGAGGCCCTGCTCTTGGCACACGTTTGAAATCAGCGGAAAGTAATTTACAGTAAAGAAAAAATCATAATTGCCGGCCTGAATTAGACCTCTAAGCTTTTCTGCAAACTCTTCATCCACATCATAATTAAGGAGGTCCTGATAAACCTCCTCAACCTCATAGCCTAGCACCTCAAATGTGTGCTTTATATCTTTGTAATTGTATGCTTTCCAGCGATACATCAAAATCTTCATATTGTTCTCATACCTCTAGCCCTGTAGTCCGCTAGTTACGCCTACAAGCCTACTGATTTCTCCGTTCGATAACATATCTCACTTGAGAAATAGTAGAGCTTGCTGTCTACTAGCTCATCTAAATATGTAAACTCTCAATACCCTACGAGCCCGTCCTATATATGTAATGATTCCACGCCGAACGACGATTGTAAGATATCCACCAGTTGGCGGTAGGTGGCTACGGCTTCGTCGCTGCGACCGGCTGTGTCAAGCTCGGCGATTTGAGCCAGAATGGTTTCCTCCAGCTTATACATTTCGTTGAATTTATCTGGATCGTTACGCTTAGCGTCACGAATCTTTATGCGCATAGTATACAGGCGCGACAGCTCACCAAGTGCCCCTGTCATGGCTGGTCTGAATCCAAAAAGATTCTTGAGAATTTTTAGGCTGGCGGTCACATCCACATCTGCCTCACCAATAAACTGCTGCAAGCCCTGGCCCAGCTTTGTAGAGTGGTTCAATGGCTTGTCATCATCCTCTTCAAGTAACCAGCTGTCATGCATCTGTTGCCAAGTCAATGTCATGTTGCCATAATTTGCGAGGGCTTCAATAAGCTCATCATACCTATCCCAATATTCGATTTCTGCAAACTGCTTTTCCAGTATGCGAATGTCGATATATAGGCGAATTTCCTTCTCACCATCAGTGTTTTTGAAGGCCGCCGCTATGTTTTCAAGCTCCTGCTCGCTGATATTTGGTGCCAATTTATCAATCTGATTTTCAATCATATCCCTGAAGCCAGATGAGGTAAAGAATTTATTTAGTACGTCTCTTATTTCCTTCTTATAACCTACTTCTGAGCTTTTCTTAAGCAGCATTACGATAAATCCACGGTTCAGACGAACAATCTTTGACTCCCAGGCTATTTTTCTATAATAGCGTGTCAACGGACCGTAATCATTGTTATCAAGGCCTATGGTCATGATATAACAATAAATCATATTGTTTTTTGTGGTATCAAATGTATCAGAGGAGAATAATCCTCCTTGGATATACATCGCCACTTTATCATGAGCGAGCTTTTCACACATCTTCAAATAGTAATTGCAGGCCGCCAGGCACTTATCGTTATCATGCTTTATAAAATAAGCTGCTGCTGCATAAAAAGCCAAGCATGCTAGTGGCACTTCCATTATGGTTGGATTTGCCGCCTCTTTTTCATACAAGGCAATCATCTCATCATCTTTCTCCTCCTGATGGAGAGCTATTGCCATTCCGCACACAAAACTGCCTCTATAGCGCAAATCCTCGGTGTCATTTTTCTCAAATGATTGTTTTACCGCATTCTCACATACATCAAACATCTCATCATATTGCTTAATGGCTTTCAGCTCCTGCGCAAGCTGATATGGCCAGCGGAGATTATCCGGATCCTCCTCCATCATCTCTTTAATCAATGGGATGTTTCGCATAGAATGCTTTATATTGTCTTCTTCCGTTTCATATACATAGCCAAAATGCGCCGCATAGGCTTCCATAAACATAGCATTTCCTGATGCCGGCAAAATATATTCATGTATTTTTCCTTCAAAGTGAGTTTCTGGTGTTACCAAGCACATACGACACACTTCTATATCTTGGTATTCCTTACCTTCAAAATCGAGATAATTATGCTGGAAATATCCGCCGATATTGTAGTTTGTGCAATCTGGCTGTTGAAAAAATTCGATGATGTATTTGCAGTCTAGGAACCACTCATCATCATCGATATACAAGAACATTTTGCCGTTGGCCTGATCCAACTGGAAGTTTCTAGCCTTAGCAAAATCATTGCACCATTCAAATTCAAAAACTTCATCTGCATATTTCTCAATAACCGCTCTAGTTTCAGGGCTGCAGCCTGTGTCCACAACCTGAATTTCTGAATCTATTACCTCTCTGATTGGCATCAAAGACTTGAGGCAGCGCTCAGTTGTATCTGGTCTGCCACAGCAAAGAAGGGATATTGTAAGCAATTTAGTTTTTGGTTTATTGTTCATATATTGTTCCACCCTTTAATCACTAAAAGGCTCGTCATTTGACGAGCCTTACTTTATTAATATTAATATGTTCCAATTACAAGTGGTCGGTACATTTCCTCTCCTTCCACGAGGCCTTCAACCTTGCCCAGGCAACTATCAATCAAGCGATTGATTTCTTTGCTAACAATGAGTTTTTCGCCAGGTGCTTCAACCAAGCCTCTGAAGTCATATACATCGATACTTCTAATTTCGATTATTCTGTTTTCGATTTCTCTAAGAATCTCACTAAGAACCATTTCGATATCAATTTTATGACTAATAATAAGATTTGTATCTCTAAGGTTCTCACTTATATCGTATATCATATTGCAGTACTTTTCAAACTTTTCAACGATGTCCGAGTAATCCATTCCCATGGATTCCAAGTACTCTCCCAATACTAAGGCTTTTTGCTGACATCCGATGAGCACTTGTAAATCTGCTGCGTCATCGCCTGTACTTCCCTGTGCAAATCTATGGTTTGCTGTGTAAAGCTCCAATACCATTGTTAACATCTTGTTTCTTGTGAAATATGCCATACGCCTTACCTCTATTCTATAAATCCCTCTTTCGAAGGAGTTGCAGTCGATTTTAAAGTTACTATTCAATTTTTCTTTTTAAAATCATCCCCACCCCTATGAAAGAGGTGGGGACATTTTATTTATGGTTTTCAAACCTTAGGTTACTGAAGAAGATTCATAACACCCTGTGTAGCCTGATTTGCCTGAGCAAGCATTGACTGTCCAGCCTGCTGAAGGATGTTGTTCTTTGAGTACTCAACCATCTGGTCAGCCATATCTGTATCACGGATACGAGATTCTGCTGCTTCTGTGTTCTCAACTACGTTGTCGAGGTTCTTGATAGAGTGCTCTAATCTGTTCTGGATAGCACCAAGTTCTGCACGCTGTGCTGAAACTCTCTGGATTGCATCTGCGATAGCGTCGATTGCGTATGTAGCTGCCTTACCAGTTGCATCGGAAACGTTAAGTCCGTTGATACCGATTGACTTAGAGTTCATAGCTTCGATGTTAACGTTGATCTTGTTTGACATTGCAGCGTCAGCACCAACATGAAGGTTAAGTGTAAGAGCGTTCTGTACGTTTACGAAGCCCTTTGTAATAGAGAAGCTGATAGTCTTTGTAGGAGTTGTATCAACACCATTTGTCTGCTCAACTGTTCTTTCTACCCATGTATATGCATTACCAGATTTATCAACATCTGCTGCACCATCTGTTGCACCTACTGAAGAAGCTGCCTTAAGCTCGATAGCTACCATGTTGTAAGCTGCTGATGCTGTGATAAGTGTTGCATTAGCCTTATCAATACCTGAACCATCTGTTGCAAGCTGTGCAAACATTGTTACTTCGTTACCATTATATTTAAGAGTAGATCCTGCAACGATAAGGTTGTTAAGGTATCCGTTTGTTACCTTTGAGTTAGCTACATCTGATGTAGATCCATCAACGATTGTATATGTCTTTCCATCGATTGAAATTGTATCACCAGCTGTTAAGCTCCACTCATTTTTTGTACCTTCTGCACCTTCATCATGCTTATCTTCAAGGTGAAGAGCCTTTGCTGCCTCTTCCTTTGTCTTAGCACCGATTGTGTACTGTGTACCACCGATTGTATATTTCTCACCAGCTTCAAGCGATTCCATTGTAAATGTAGCTCTTGTTGTGTTCTGTACTAATGTACCTTCAAGACCTGCATCATGTGCTGAAATATACATCTTCTTAAGTCCGATATCACCCTTTAATAAGAATGTCTCATTGAACTTTGTTGTAGAAGCGATACGATCGATTTCCTGTGTAAGCTGTGAAATTTCGTTCTGGATATCATCACGATCTGACTCTGAGTTTGTTCCGTTAGCTGCCTGTACTGCTAACTCGTTCATTCTCTGAAGCATGTCGTGAACTTCTGTGAGGGCACCTTCAGCTGTCTGTACTGATGAAACACCGTCAGATGCGTTTGTAGAAGCCTGGGTCAAACCACGAATCTGTTTTCTCATTTTCTCAGAAATTGAAAGTCCAGCTGCATCATCTGCTGCTCTGTTGATTTTATATCCAGATGAAAGCTTCTCTGTACTCTTTGACTGAGAATCAGTTGTAATGTTCAATGTTCTTGAAGCATTAGCTGCCTGCATGTTGTGTTGTACTACCATAATAAATTCCTCCATGAGATTCTGCTAAATCCGTTTAGCATTTAAATCCGTTTTTGTGATAGCCCAACATCCGTGTCTGGCCTGGTTATTAAATTTGATTTTTAAAAAGATTCGAATTCGATTTGTA
This sequence comes from Pseudobutyrivibrio ruminis HUN009, assembly GCF_000703005.1. Classification (NCBI taxonomy): domain Bacteria; kingdom Bacillati; phylum Bacillota; class Clostridia; order Lachnospirales; family Lachnospiraceae; genus Pseudobutyrivibrio; species Pseudobutyrivibrio ruminis. The sequence continues at coordinate 652,047 of NZ_JNLH01000001.1, forward strand.
AGGTAAAGTTTTTGTGTTCAATTGTTCCTTACACCTTATTTATCGTTCTGGGGCAAAAAAACTTTACCCCTTTATGAAAAAAATTTTTATTTTGTTCCAATTTTCTTATTGTTTGTGCAATAGAAAAAAGTCGCTGAGCCCTTGATTTTACTGGGTTTCTGCGACTTTTATTTTTGTTAAAATTTATAACAAAGTTTTTGTAAAATTTGCCATAAAATCTATTATATTCTCATAATTTGCAGGTTAATTGGCGGTGATTAGAGAGGAAATTTGAGATGGATTCAGGGGGTTTTTAGAGATAAATTGTTGCGTGATATTGTATTTTCTCCTTAAGACACTTACCTGTTTGTTCCAATAGTTAAGCGTAATTATCCCACATACTGAAAAAGCTTACTTTTTATTGGAATATTTAAGTGGAATTCTACTGCAGTTGATAAAACACTTATATAGATATGGGTGCTTTATCAATCCCTACAGGAAACACTTAACTATGCCATAGTATAGGATAAGCTTATTTCTGCTTTTCATGAAAACCACTCAACTTCTTTTTATAGTATGTAAATTCCTATAAGTGTTTCTGCTCTTCCGCCTAGATACACTCATCTTTTTCGAAAAAAAGTAAGCTTTATATACCTTTCTTTGAAATGCACTTAACTTTTTACAGAACATGGCATACACATTGTCTCTAACAGATGGCTCACTCTGATAAAAAGTGATCGAGTTAAGTGAATTTGATAATTCCTCATTTTCACTTATATAGAATTCGACAAAAAGTTAAGTGGATTTCAAATCTACTTAATCTCCACTTAAAAGCGTAACTTGCTGTTAAGTTTATATATGATTTATATAATTCCACTTAACTTTTTTGTTTTGATTTGAAGTGAAGTTAAGTTTATTCTACAAAAATAGAAATAAACTTAACCACATATCACATTTTATTAAGTGAAAATCCTAATCTCCATAATAAACTTAACTTTGTCTCAAATCATTTAACTAGTTTTAAGTTTATTTCATTTTTTCTTATATAAACTTAACAGCTCCCTCAGTTTTTAAGTGAAGCCTAAAAATTTGAGATTTTCACTTAACTTTTTCTCTCACCAGGGTGACAGAATAGTCTTAACCAAGTATCTATGCCTATTCTTTTCTCAACCTAGCTTCCTTTGCCAAGCTTCCTCTCCGGAATGAGCTACATTCTTCATTTCAATCAGCTTTAACAGGATGACAGAGTAATCTTAACCAGATATCTATGCCTATTACCACGACAGAAAATGAAATTGTCAGCAAGAATCCTGCTTTGCAGGACAAGAAAATAGATGAATCTATTTTCTTGGTATTTACGATTTCTGTTTTTCTGATGAAAAACAAAAATCTATATTTATTTTTTCTTATCCAAAAAAGCTGGGTCAGCGGTGGTTTGTGGACTCATCATGTGCTTATAGTATGAGCTGACAACATCGCCGGATCTTTTGATTTCACGGGCTTCTTTTTTTACATTTGCGAAGCGTGTTTTGGCGTACTCTTTGTTTCGATATTCTGTAGCCTCTACGTCAGCTGTAAGGTCTGTAACCTTTTTGATGAGCTCCTGCATCAGCTTGATTTCATCTGCATAAGCAGCTCTGTCATCATCAAGGATAGTCTTTACTCTGTTGAACAACTGCTGAAAGCCATCATCAAGCATCACTATTCTATCGATAAGCTCAGCCTTCATGTTCATGTTTTTCTCTAAATCGTCTGGAGTGGAATTAGGATCTTTTAAAATGGCTTCCTGTTCCTTGTTTCTAATAAGAAGAACTCTAAGAATATCTGCCTTCTTTTCCAGCGACTCTCTAAGCATTATTACGTAATCTCTGTTATCCATTGTTCCCTCCTAGACTTTATCTCGAGCGCAAGTGCATAGCTTACCCTCCACATAAAGACAGCCCCTCGTGTGAGGGGCCATCCTTTAACCTGCAATATTTGTTGAAGATCCGTCAAGCTTTTTTCCATTGGCGGTAAGCTTCATTACATCCTTCCAAGTATCGCGCATTGTTCGAAGGTGCTTAAGCACTTCCTCGAGCTGTGCTGCATCCTTGGTGATCATGGCATGTCTCAAGCAGCTCCTAAGATAAGTATACACTGCATGAAAATCCTTTGCCACTGGATATTTTTCATCGAGAGTTAATTCAAACTCTTCGATAATTCTATCTGTCTTTCTTATATTGATGTGCGCTTTTTCAATATCGTGATTCTCGCAAGCTACGATTGCTATGTTACAAAACTTGATTGCTCCTTCATATAGCATCAATGTTAACTCAGCAGGGCTAGCTGTAAGTATTCTGTTTTTTGCGTACGCATCATAACCATTTGTTGGTGTCATAGTATCGCCTCCAAAAATCTAATATTGTATATACTTACTATCAACCACCTAATAGTGATGATATTGAAGAAGAATTGCTTTGTAATGTAGCCAATGCAGACTCCATTGCTGCAAATTTCTTATAATAAGCATCTTCCATGTCCTGAACTCGATCAGTCCATGTTTTAATCAATGAACTGTAGTTTGAGTACTCAGATGCCATTTCCTTGTCATTGTAAACAGTGTAAACAGATTTAACTGCTGTAGATTTCATCTTTTCATCCAGCGACTTGTATAGGCCAGATGTTACCTGCTTCAAGAATTCAATAACTCGGTCTGGGTCTGATGCTAATGCTGCACGAAGTTTTTCTTCATTACCAGATGTCTTGCTGTCTTCAGAGTCGCCATCAATATGGTATGCATAGCCCTCGTTCTTTTCAGCATTTAATGTTCCAAGAGTATGAACACCAAATACGGACCATGATAATTTCTCACCATTTACCTCGTACACCTGCATCATTGACATTGTCATTGCAGAAATGATACCGTTCAAACTTGTATCTCTACGAAGAAGTGAATCCTTAATCTTCTGCTCCCACTTCTCGATTTCTGTCTCAGACATTTCAGCCTTTTCATCATCTGTAAGTGGCTCGTAGTCTTTTGCCGAATCTGCATTGTAAAGCTTCTGCATCTCATTCATCAAGTTGTTATATGAAGTAAGGAAATCCTTCACCTTATCATAGAGAGCATCTGTATCATTTGCAACTGTGACAGATATTTCATCTGGAGTCTTCGCCATCGCCTCAATTGTAAGGCCATTTACAGTAATTGAATTTGTATTGGATGTATAAGTAACGCCGTTTAATTCGATACTTGCATCCTGACCTTTAACTTTTGTTGCAGTCTTCGAATTGTCTACAGTGATATTTCCTGCAGCTACATTCGCTGCCAAATCAACTCGATAGAATACACTCTGTGTTAATTCGAGGTTGTCACTCTGTATCCAGAAATTACTATAGCTTGAATCATACTCTGAGTTTTTCGCGCCAAAGTTCGCCTCAATATATTCTTTCCATTTCTGATTTGTAGGATCAGCCAATGCTTCATCAAGCTGAGCCTGAGCAGCTTCCAGCTTTGCTGCTCTAATTGCAGCTTCTTCAGAATTTGATGTTGGAAGAGCCTTTGCTTCTGCTACAGCAACATAACCATCTCGAATTGCGTTTACTGCTTTCGAAATCTCACGATATGTTGAGTCATTGGACAGATTATATGTTGATTTAGAGTAAATCTGCTTGGCAAGTGCAGACATTTTGTCTTCATCTGCTGCAATATCCGCCCAGTCAATTTCTCCATCTGTTCCATACTTTATAACTGCAATACCTGCATCTGTAGTTTCAGTTTTGTATACTTCATTAGCAAATGTCTTGCTTAAGTATTCCTTAAGAGCTGTAGACTCTTCATCTGTGCTATCAGCTAATCCAGCCAATGTTTCTTTCCACTCAGCCAAGTTCTTTGCGAAGGTATATTCCTTTTTATCTTCATCCTCGCCAACCGTGAATGTAAGTGTTCTTGTGATAGCTGTACTCTTTGTACCAGTAGTATCGTATGTTGCTGAATTGTAAAGCTTAGTTGCCAGGCTAGAAAGATCATCATCAGATATAGTTGCCCAGTCTACTGCACCAAATGCTGTAGCGTTGGCTTCTATATATGTAACAAAACTATCAAATTCTGCCTTTTGCGCATCTGTATAAGTAGCTGCATCATTAGTCTTATAGTCTTTTATGCTTTTCAAAAGACTCTTTGTTTCCGTTAAATCGTAGTAACTTCCATCTGGTGTAAACTCATACAGTTTTTTCGCCAAATTCTTGCTATCAGATGAGTTTGTAATACTTGTAACTTCCTCATCAGACAGCAATCCCAATTTATTCAATGCATTTAGACCCTGCGAGCTGTTTGCTGATATCGAGAAGTCGCCTTCTTCACCAGATGTCTTTGAACTAATGAAGAATCGCTGATTTTTCTCGTCAAAGTTAGCAATAACTCCAGCGTCGTTCAATTTGTTTACAAACTGATTCACTGTCATAGAACTGTCTAGATCAATATTTGTAACCTTATTACCAGTTCTAACAGAAATGCTTGCTTTATCTACTGCACTTTCATTTTTGATACCAAGGGAAATCATAGTTGAATTTCCTTTGACTGTACCATCAAGTTCCGCTCCTGTTATAAATGCAGTCTTTGCAAGCTCTGAAATTTTAAGTGTCTGGGTACCATTAATAGCGGTACCACTGGCTGTTGCTGTAGCCTTAGAAGTATCGCTAACTGTAGTCTTTTTTGCTGAATAGTTTGATGAATAACGCATGTTACCAACGTCAGTATACAAACTATAAACTTTACTATTAAGGGTGCTCCAAGCTTCCTGTTTCCATGAGAGCTTTGTCTGCGCCTTTACATATTTGTCTTTCTTATAACTGTATGCAGATACGAGGGCACCTACAATCGCTTCGGTATCTAAGCCCGAAGCCAAACCAGATAATCTAATAGGCATAACCCTACCTCCTATCTCTTCTCATCGACCATGATTCCCGCAAGCTCCCAAGCCTTTGCAATAAGGTCAAGTGTTTCCTCTGCTGGGAATTCCTTAATGACTTCCTTTGTCCTCTTGTCGACCATCTTAATCATTACGCGATTTGTTCCCTCATGGATACCAAATACAGCCTCCGCATTTCCTTGTGCGGCGTTAATCTTTTCTACAGCTTCTTTTAATGAAGAAGTTGCCTGTTTAGAAGAGTTCTCCTCTTCTTCAAATTCAGGGTGTGTAGAATAATTTCTATTCTCTAATTCAGCAGCTTTGCTTTCTTTTACAGCAGCTGAAAAATCAACTATAGCATTATCTTTTTGCACTGCTTGTGCTGGCGCCGCTTTTGCTGAACTTCCCTGTCCCTGGTAGTTGCTAACTGCACTACTTACTTCGCCTATTTTCATTGTTTTCCTCCTTACGCCCAAGAGAATTTAGTCCCATTCTAAACTCCGTTTGGACAATATACATCCTTGTACCATGGGAAATTATTAGTTTTCTAATTGCTATATCGACCTGTGAGATATTAAAGTTTATAGAGAATTTAAAAATTTTTCTTTTTTCTTAGAAAAAAATGATGATGTTCTGATGTGTGTTTTCAATTGATGGACTTTTGGATAGCCTTTGGGGTGGCTCTTTGATGAGGTTTTTAATGTTTTGCTGGCGACATGGGGCGTGAGTTAAGTGAATTACATCATTTTCAAATTTCACTTATATAATTCTCGGGTGAAAGTTAAGTGTATTTTCTATTTGGATTATTTCCACTTAAAAGTCCAACTTGCCGTTAAGTGGATTTATAATTATCTTTAAATTCACTTAACTTTTCAGTCCCAATTCTTAGGCTACTTAAGTTTATTCTGAAAAATGTCATATTCACTTAACTCAATCCCATGATTATTTAAGTGAAAAAACACTTGCCAAAAATAAACTTAACTTTAATTCAAATTATTTAACCTATTTTAAGTTTATTTATATTTTTCTAGAATAAACTTAACCGCACTACGACTTTTTAAGTGAAAAACATCCATAATAATTTTTCACTTAAAAATTCAGGCATATATTGAGAGATTACACATTACTCTCATCAATGATTGAATGAATGAACTAATATGGCGAAAACCGCCAAATAACTACACACGATAAAAAAAATACTAATACGCTTTACATACACACCCACTGGAAGCATTAGATATACTATGCATAAAGTAATTCCTAGTATAACCCATAAAACTACAGCAACTATTCGCTTAACACTATTTTTGCTTTTCTTATGCTCATCGGGCTGTAGCATCAGCTTATCGATTGAAACATCTAAAGCTTCCGAAAGTGATTCAAAAAGATTAATATCTGGAAAGCATTCTCCTCTTTCCCATTTTGACACTGCCTTATCTGACACATTTACAATTTTTGCTAAGTCCTTTTGCGTCATACTCTTTTTTAATCTGCTTTCACGTATTAACATACCAAACTCATTGCAATCCATATATCCCCCTCCTTCAATCATTATGCCCTTTTGCTGATTTACAGGAAACTACCAGCAAGAAACTATGCCTTTATAATGTACCAAGTTTTCATTTTTGTCACTCTACTTTTGGTAGAATGATATATTTTGACCTTATTTAATAAAAATTTCTCCGCAGGAGAAATTTCCTTTAAAAAAATCCAGCAACCGCAGTTGCTGGATTTATCCTTACTAAAGTAAATTTTTGAGTGCTTCCAGGTCGTCCATGCTGATTGCCTGTGCTTCCTCGTTTTCTTTTTGAATTTCTAAGTATACTTCTTTTCTGTAGATTGATACTTCCTTTGGAGCTGAAATACCGATCTTTACCTGATCACCGCGAACCTCAAGGACTGTAATCTCGATGTTGTTGTTGATCATGATAGCGTCGCCTGTTTTTCTTGTTAATGCCAACATCGTTACTCACCATCCTTTCCATGTATTGCGTCATGAATAAGGTAGCGTACTGGCTCATTGCCCTCGATGATAATCTGGTCACCGATGTTTGTGTCTGTATTGATGATGATAGGTGCCTTAAGATTAATCGATGCTTCCTTAGGGTTCTTTGGTACTCTGACTGTGACAAGTATGTAAGTATTTTCTGCTGTGAGCTCTCCAAGCTGCTCAAGTGCATCAACGTTGAGCTCAGGTGCATAGTCTGGCTTAACCACATGAGGCAGCATTACTGGCATAGCAAAGTCTGTCTCATCAAGTGACTGAAGCCACATGATATTACCTTTGTCTTTCTTCTCTTCGTCGAAAATGAGTGTGTATCTCTTCATGTCTGGGAAACCAATAAGACCATGGATGAGATTGATGATTTTTTCTTCTGCAATTTCAATTTCGCCGAACAGTCTAGTTTTTACCTGCATTATCCCTTCTCCTTTTTTAGATGTAATTTAGTAATGTCGAATCACCCAGCTTTCCTGCTGCGGTGAGCGAAGCCTGATATGCGGTGTAAGCTGCTGTGTAGTCGATGATGATTTGGGATAGATCTACATCATCATTCTCTGTCTGTAACTGCTGAACAGTCTCTCTTTGATCACCTACTCGAACCTTTGTGAGGCTTAAAGACTGCTCCTTACAACCCAAATCAGTTAAAGCTAATGTTATTTTATCACAATATGACTTAATATTGCCTATTTCTGAGTCAAAAAGTTTTCTCATATTGTTATTATAGTAATCATATTCCTTCTGAGCTGCGTCTTCCCACTTATTAAGCCACTCCTGATCCTCGTCGGAAGCGTACTGAGTTTCACTCTTCATATTCTTGATTGTATCTAATTTATCGTATGCAGAGATAACTCTTTGAACCGCATTCATCATCTCATCAAGGTCGCGCTGAAGAGAGCTGTCAAATACATCTGAAGCCTCTGTATTAATTGCGATAGTCTGATTTGCAGCTATTGTATATTCGATATCAAAGTGGATTACTTTTCCATTTGCATCGAATTTTGTGTATTCATTGTTGGATGTAAGCTCTGCGCCCGTGCTGTCTTTCATCTTGGTGCAGTTGTAGTAATACTCTGGACGAAGCTGTCCCTCTTTGAATCCTGTCTTATCGTACTGAACTGCAAGCTCAGCTTTGTTAGTCTTTAATGTAGATGCAACAGTATCACCAAAAATAATATCGCCTGTTTCTCTAATAAAAACTATTTCGTTATCGTCAACCTTCTTTACCTTATCGGTTATATCTGCATTAGCCCAATCAGTTTCATTCTCGTATACCCTCAATGAAAAACCATTGGATGTTAACGCTCCACCGGAAGTATCGTCATTGTATACTCCGTTTGTTTCTGTAAACGCAAAAGATATATCAGGTGTATCTGTGGTATTGCCCTCGTACTTTATATTAATACTATTTACAGAATCTATATCCTTGTAGTTAAGGCGAAGTCTGTAATAGTCTGTCTCAGTAATATCCGAAATCAGAGTTGCATTATCCTTTGGTGCAATAACCTCTGCCTCTGTTGTAGGAACAACTACATTTCCAGAATAATATCTGTGCTCTTCCATTAAATCCTCAATGCTAAGAGTCTGGTCGATTCGATATTTTGTCTTCATCTCGTCTTCTGTAAATGTAAGATTTGAGTTTGTTCTGTATCCCGTGAAAACTGTACGGTTTGCATAGTCTGCATTACCTTCTGCAAAGAGAGCCTTCTGAAGAGATTCAAGCTGAGTAAGCATAGTCTTTCTATCACTCTGGCTGTTGTAAGAATCAGTAGAACCGCCTACGCAGATTGTCTTGCAGTCTGTAGCAACATCTTTGATATTAATGAGAGCAGTCTCAGTAATATCAAGCCACTGATTTGCATCAGGGATGTTCTTTGAATAATACTGTGATACCTGTGATAATGTTGTTGAAAGTCTCAGCGAGCGAACTGCGATTACAGGATCATCTGATGGCTTGTCAATTCTCTTCTGAGATGTCATCTGCTTATTTCTAGTGTTGACTACCTCTTTCGCGCTATTAATATTCGAAGCTGAATTGTTCATTATCATCTTATTAGTTACTCTCATAATACTTACCTCTAGTCCGTTAGTTACGTTCTCAAGCATCATATTACTCAGTTCAACACATGTTTCACTTGAGTAACATGATAGCTTGATAACTACTAACTCATTGAAAAACTTAAATTGTTCTATTCATTCGGATTACTAAACACCCGTATTAAGTATCAACCTATCATATATTTCGGAAAATACGGAAATACATTTAGATGCCAGGTTGTATGCGTTTTGGAACTTGATTAAGTCCAAAGCCTCTTCATCTTCATCAACACCAGAAACTGACATTCTCTGCTGAGAAATTGATGACTGGATGTTTGTAAAGTTTGTTGTAAAAATCTGGCACTCCTGCGTATCGATAGTTACGTCTGCATAAATACATCGAAGAAAGGCATCACCACCGCCTCCTCTGAAAATTGTCTGCTTACTTTGAAGCCTCTGAAGCTGTACAACAAGATCAGCTGCATCAACACCTGATGTGTAATTCTCCTTAACTGTGGTTGCAAATTTTCTTGCATCCTTATCTGTTTCCTTAATGATAGATACATTACCCGCTGTCATCAGATAATATGTCTCTTCAGCATTTGTAAATGTTTTGCCAGTAGTAGATACAACATTTCCATTTGCGTCTAATACTTTGTCCACCAACTCTTCTCTCATCTGATGTTCGATGATAGAATTTATATCATCCTTTGCAATAAAGAATGCTGTCATGTCATTTCCATCTAAATCAACACCGCTCTGCTCAATCTGATTGAATTTCTGACAGAAACTTCTAAGGAACAGATTCATCTGATTTTGATAATAAGGAATACCCATGTAATCCACATCATCTCCAACCTGAAGTGAACGACCTGTTAATGTAGCGGCTACATCGGCTGTAATAGCATCCTCAGTATCTAAATTAAAAGTAATTGAAACTACATTGCCTTTAGAATCTGTAGTAAAATCAAAGCTCTGATAGCTAAACAACATATTGTTTGTGCTTATCTGGCCCTTGTTTGGCATGTTGAATTCATTTATATCTGTAATGCTAAGGTTTGTTACAGTAATAGAGGTTGCAGTTGCAGACTGAACGTTTGCATGCAAGTTTTCATTATTATTTCCATCACGAACCTCAAACATTGCCTTTAACTCGCCGCCGCTTGAACTAGGTGTGGCATTGAATTTATTTCCATCTTCTTCCCAAACGATTTCATATAATCCATCAATATCTGACTGATTGAACATCTCGTCTGGTTGTCTGGATACTACACTAAGTCTGTTGTATTCGTATGTATCTACAAGCTGCTGACCGTTGATGTATACCTGATAATAGGTTGCACCTGTATACATATCAGGATTATTAGTGTTTGTAACTGGTGTTTCTTTAACTGAAACATCAACAATTTTAGAAAGCTTATCAATTAAAAGCGCTCTCTGGTCACGGAGTTCATTTGCATGTCCACCGCCCTGCTCGATTACATTAATCTGCTTTGTAAGGATAGCAACCTTTTCTGAAACAGCATTTATATCATCCACTGCTGTCTTTATTTCATCGTTGATAGAATTCTGTAAATCCTGAAGCTTTGTTGATAACTGATTAAAGTATTCTGTAAGCTGCTTTGCTGTAGAAATGAACTGCTTTCTAACTGTATCATCACCAGGGCTTCCCTGAAGGGAGCTCATGGCGTTAAACATTTTTGTATAAATAGTTGTAAATCCTGAATCCTTGTTTGTCTCGTTGTAGTAATCCTGAATCTGATTCATGTAATACTGCTTTTTCTCATAGAAGCCCAACGCTGTACTATTATTCCAGTATTTCTCGTCATAGTACGCATCACGGCTCTGAGTTACGGACTCAACCTCAACACCTGTACCAGTTGTGCCATATGCCTGGTAAACTCGAAGCGCTGATGCTGCAACAGTGTTTACAACCTGCTTACTATATCCATTAGTGTTTACATTAGAGATATTGTTTGCAGTTGTATTAATCTGAGCCTGAGCTGTATTTAATCCAGAAGATGCAATTGTCAATCCAAAGAATGTTGATGACATAAGCTATTTCCTTTCCTGCTTTACAAAGATGTAAGCAGATGTTCTATCATTTCATTTACTACGTTTATATATCGGCTAGCTGCATTGTAAGCTGACTGATATTTAATCATTATTGTTAGTTCTTCATCTGAAGATACGCCGATAACACCCTGTCGGCTAAATTCGATTTCTTCTTTTGTACCTTCCAATGATTTTTCGGTAGTAGAGTATACGCTACCTGTATTTGCGATTTCACCAATCCATTTCACATAGAATCCGTTGTATCCACATGGTGTTGTATCGCTAGGATTTAAGTTAAAATCTGTCCTATTCCAAATAGCACTAAGGTTCTGACCAAGTTTCATATCTACCTGTGTTTGATCCTTATATACCTTGTTTGGAATGTATGATTCCTGTTTTATTAAATCCTCGTTAACTGTCAAAGATTTAAGAGTATAGCATTTTGCTGTGTCGGTTAAATCTTCCTCATTGTAAAGGTAAACCTGCTTAGTCTGAGCTACATTGTTCTCGTCAGTGTATGTAACTGTCGCCACTGTATATCTAGAGCAACCGTTTCTAACAAAAAGCTCACGTGGTGGAAGTTCTCCATCAGAACCCACTGAACAGTTTGCTTCATCTAGAACTCTTACTTTTTTCCATTCATCTGCAGTAGGGTTTACGTCAACCTGGTTGCCATTTTCATCTACATATGAGTAAGAAACATTTGAAACGTTTCCAAGTGCAGCTGACATTGATGTAAGTGGGCTATATAAATCATTGATTTCTGTAACCAATCTATGAATCAATGTATCAAGCTCTGCTTCTGAATTCATCATGATAGAATTTGAGATTCCATCTTCATAATCAGCGGATGATATTTGATTTCCTTCGGAATCACAATAGCCAAGGTAGTTACTCCAGCTGTCTCCTCTTGCAAGAAGAAGTGCTTTGATTTCACCTTTATCTGTATCTCTTTCTGCACTAATATTTCCTAAGTTGAAGATAGGATAATATGTGTTAAGAGACTCATCTTCCTTACTTACAATATCTGAAAGCTGAGGCCAGTATGGTGTGACAAATCCTGTCTTTTTATCCCTTAAAATACCGACTTCATAAAAATTGTTCTCATCGATAAACTCCACGCCCTCAATATCCACATGAACTATACCGTTGTAATCTTCTCTATAGCTCATTTTTGTTAAGCCGGAAAGCTTATCCAACAGCAAATCTCTGGTATCTCGAAGATCCATGGCCTTTTCAACACCGGCAGCTTCGATTGCCTGTATTCTTTTATTTAAATCGACTATCTTCTTTCCTATATCATTGATTGTATTTAAATCCTCTGTAATCTTTGAATTTATAATAGTCTGATAATCTTCAAATCCATCCTCTACAGCCTGAGCTCTAGACAAAAAAAGACTAGCCTTCTGCAATACAAGATTCTGATAAACTGTATCAGAAGGATCCTTGGCGAACTCTTCAAATGCCTCTTCAAAATCGGCAATTGCTTGTCTAAAAGCTTCGCCCTGAGTCTCCTGAAGCTGAGTCTGAACTTCCTGCACTGCTTCTGAACTAGCGCTATAAAAAGAATATCGTCCATTCTCTGAGCGATATGCTTTATCTAAAAAGATATCGCGAGCGTGGACGATTGTTCCTACCTGCACACCAAGGCCAGCGTACTGTTTGCTGACCGATGCGTTTCCTATTTTTCTATAATCTCTGTCTTCGTAAACAACCTGCTCACGTACATACCCTTCAGTATTTACGTTTGAAAGGTTGTTTGCAGTTGTATTTAATCCATGTGATGCTGACTGTAGGCCTGATGCCCCAACATATAAGCTTCCAAAACTATTAGCCATAGTCTATCCTCCAAAGTCTTACTAAAACTTTAAGGACATCCTTTTCCTACTGTTTAGCATCAAATCGTATATTACCTAATATTTCGCCTGTAGTTGTAGCATCTTTTCCATAATTTGCTGTCTGTGGTGCCTGTTTCACACTCTTAATAAGAGTAATGTCAAACTCCACCATTTCAATTGCCTGCTTCAGCAAGTTCTGAGTCTGAAAATTCAGCACCTGAACTTCATCAGCAACCTTCACCAATTGATCTCGTGCTACAGTAAGTCTTTCCTGCTCTACAGGTTGGTTAGCCAGATTATTTATCATCCATGAAACAGTAACCTGCTCACCATCATGCCCCATTACCGAAGCAATACTCCTCAATAAATGGGCGCGTTTATCCTCCAGTTTAAGCAGGGAGTCTGCAATGGCCTGCTCCTGAATGGTAATAGCTTCAAGTACGTCAAGCTTCTTATGGATAATAGAATCCTTCTTTTCTCCATTAAGATTAATTAACTTTTCATATTTCGACCTTTCACCATCCATAGTTAGGATCAATTCATCCAGTAAACTAGCCACGCTTTTCCCTCACAAAACTAAAGAATAGAACCAAACTGAGACATAAGCTTATCAGCAAAGTCCTCTGTGCTAACTTCATAAGTGCCAGCCTTAATTCTAGCCTTAATGTCAGCTACAAGATCTTCTCTGATATCTGAAGCCTCAGATACTGCTGCCTTTGCAACATTAAAATCACGACCAGTAGATGAAATCTGAACCTCATCGCGACCCATGCTGTTTGTTTTTGCAGCCTGTGATGTGTTTTTAGTGTTTGATGTCTGATAGAGCTGAGCTACCTGGTTGTAAGCCTCTATACGCATATCGCCACACTCCTTTCCTCCCTGTGTTTACGTCGTTTTATGTCACATTAATTCTAGATACACTTTTCTTTACAACTCATTTATCGGTACTCCCAACCAAAACTTTAGAGCATTTTTAAATTTTTTTCAAATTTTTCTGAAAAAATCGCACTTGGCCCGCCGCCCCGCCCCTCTAGTTGGCTGGGCCCTCATCCCTCCCTATGGGACACTTTATATATGCCACGCCCACTAATACGTCAGGAATCTACCTACTTATTTACTTGCATCGTCTGCGGATTATGTTTTTCTAAGCATCACGTGTCGCATTTTTTATGGTGCGTGTTCTTTAAATTCTTTGCACTTCTAACGCCGCTGTTGGTAGAGTAGGCAGACACACACTATTTATAAGTATTAATCTCCACAGCAAGCTTAGGAATAATTGCCGCGACATTTGTAGTGAGCCTAGAAAATTAGAAAGGGGCATTTTGCGATGAATAGGCGTGAGGCGCCACGGACGGCGCCGAGAGCCCGACAACGAAACGGACTGAGTTAAAGGGCGGCGCCTAAGCATCCAAAATCCCCTTTCATAATTTTCTTGGCAAACGGAGTATGAGCGCAATTATCCTAAGCCTTGTGTGGAGACTAATACGTAGACTTCAAGTGTCTGCCCTCTACCCACAGTGGCTTCGAAGTGCAAAACCAATTAAAGGACACGCACTTAATGCTCCCTTGTGATGCTAAGAAAAACTATAATCCTTGCGCTGTCAGCGTAAATAAGTAGGTAGATTCCTTCCTATCAGTGGGCGTGGCATTACAATCTACTTCATAGGGAGGGATGAGGGCCCCACAGTTACCCAGGCGGGGCGGCGGGATTTGGGCAAAATAAGTGCCCCAGGGGTGAGAGGTCCCTGGGGCTGTTAGAGAATTGTATCGGATAGAGAATTAAGATGTAAGCAATTTAATAGTAGTCATAACCCATACGCTGGTTATACTCGCCGTATGTGAGGATTTCCTCATCATCGGTGTAGAAGCCTTCTTCTTTGAGGGCCTGCAATGTGTTGGTGCAGTCACGTGTGAGCTGTACGTAGATGCTTTGCTCATATCTGATATACGAGCTTGAGTATTCGTAGCCCCAGAAGAAGTCTGTGTCTGAGAAGTATGGAGTCTTCTTGTTCTGGATTGTGAAGCTGAAGTCATTGTATAGTTTGTCTTCATCATTGTAGAAGTCGGTACCAAAGCTTGTAGTAAATACTTCGCCGGCATCTACGTCCTTCAATACTGCTTCGTAAACTCTTGCGAATTTTTCCTGCTTCTCACGGTCTGTAAGATAATCAAAATCTACGTATGTAGAGTAATAATCGTCAATGCCTTCATCATAGAGGTAGCCGCTAAAGCTCATCTCTGTGATTGTGCAATCATCGTAAGTGTTGCCTATAACGTGCTCTTTGATTATGGTTGGCGAATTTACAAAATCAAGGATTGGCTCTGTAGCTGCAACATACTGTGCACTAACCTTTTCTGATTCTGTGTCTACAACTGAGTAGTCACGGACAATGGTCTTACCATTCTTGAGCTTGTATTTGATTGTAAATGAGTTGCCTGGTACATCTGAGTAAAGCACGTTTACATCACGAAGCTCCTTTTTGTCATCAAGGAATCCCTTGTGAAGCTCTATCATTGTTCCGATTTCGTCTTCATCAGTAAATACCATTGCATAATCACAGTTGAAACCTACCCATTCAACGTCGTTTGCATTTGGCACTTTGTTCTCAACCTTGAATACATCAAGTCTAAGACAAAGAAGAACTACCAAAGCTGCTGCAGAATAACCTGCGCAGTATATAAACTTCTTTGCTGAGAATACTCGTACAGTCTTCTCTATCATCATCTGTGTCGCGTAGAAAAGTATGCATCCGATGATAATGGCCGATACGATAGCGATTGCAAACTTTGTGCTGTATGTAAGTGTTTTTGCCGCATTAATCATTTCTGCAACAAATCCACCTGCAACCATTGAAATAAAGAATGACATTCCAACAGTAAATACTGGCTTGAGGAATGGTACGGCAATGAAATCGTGTACTGTTTCAAGCTTCTTGTATTTGTAAAGCATGTAAGCGATGAATGTAATCACTACTGCTGCTACTGCGTAAATAGCAAGATATTTGGCTCCAGTCAATTCATATGAGAAGCCTATAAGTTTGCCATAATCATCTGTATCGACAACTGCGTTTACTCCACAATTTGCGCTGATGAAGAAAGCTGGAGTAAGCATTGTTGTGTCTAAATCAGACAATGCTGATGACATACCAAACATCAAGAATGATGCTGTGATTCTAAATGCAACCTCCATCAATGTATATAAGTAACAGAAGATGAAGTAGAATACTACGCTTGTAATAATCTGGCCTGATGTCATCATTGAGAAAACTGCTATGGAAATAAACAGCTCTGTTGCAACTGCAACTATCAATGTCCAATACCAAATAGCATCTATAGCTGGTGCCTTTTCAACAAAGGCAACGATTGTCATGATGATGCTGTTTACTACAAGTGGCACAAGGCTCACAATGGATGCTGTTGTAAATCCTGTAAAGAACAAGCTCTTTCTACTAACAGGAAATGCGTGCATCATGTAGTTGTCGCGCTTATTAAATAAGAACCAGAATGTAATGCCTGTGACTACAATAGCAACAGTAAGCGCAAGTCCTGCCTTTGGTACATATTGCATATGCTGATATAGCATGATTTCACGTGTGTATCCTGATTCTACATACCATGAATTATCAAAATCAGCCATGGTAAGCACAAATGATATAGGAATCATGAGTAATAAGGCGATGAAGTATAACAGTCCTACTATCCAAGTCCTACTAAGATTTTTCTTAAACAAAGCCATGTTAAAAAATGATGTCTTTGACTGCATAGTTCTCACCTCCCAACTCATAAATAAAGATTTCTTCCAATGTAAGTGGAAGTACATCCATCAAAAGTGGATTGAGTGCACCGATTGCTCGCTCTGCTGCTCTAGGCTCGCCCTTAACAATAAGTGTGTGTACTCGTCCATTTGTAATCTTCTTAAGCACTTCTATTTCTGGTGGGAGGGCAGGCATATCACCGTCAAATGCGATTTGAATCTTTGTGATAGATGTCTGCAACTCATCAAGTGAACGCTCGATGAGAATCTTTCCATTATTCATGATTCCCACATGGTCACATACATCCTCCAACTCTCGAAGGTTGTGTGAGCTGACCAAGACTGTAAGTCCATTCTCGGAAACATCAGACATGATAAGGCTCCAAATCTGACGTCTCATTACAGGATCAAGGCCATCAACAGGCTCATCCAAAATCATAAGCTCTGGACGTGCTGCAATGGAAAGCATGAATGCAACCTGCTTTTGCATACCCTTTGAAAGTGTACGAACCATTTTCTTTGGGTTGATAGCTGGGAAGCAATCCATGATTTTCTTGAATAGTACTTCGTCAAACTTTGGATACATGTCCTTATAAAATTTCATCATATCCATGGTGTTGGCCTGAGTGAAATAGAAAATGTCATCTGGAATTACAGTGAACATCTTTTTCAACTCAGTGTTTTCATATACTGGCTTGCCATCGATTGTGATTTCACCAGCATCCTGTTTATATACACCGCAAAGATGGCGAATGATTGTGGATTTACCAGCGCCGTTTGGTCCCACTAGGCCATAGATAGCGCCGCGCTCAACGTGCATATTTAATCCGTCGAGGGCTGCAAAATCGCCAAACTTTTTAGTTACGTTATTTACCTGTATCATGTTCAGTCCCTCCCTTCGCAAGCTCTTCAATACGTTTGATAAGAATGTCCTTATCCTCGCACAGATACAGAAGTTCTTTTACAATCTCATCGAATTCTTTCATCAATTCTTCATTCCTCCCTGATGCAACGTCAGCTCGCTGTGCAGCGAAGCTTCCCTTGCCCGCAATCGTGTAGATGTAACCTTCTTGCTCTAGCTCTCGATACGCCTTCTGAATAGTATTTGGATTTATTGACAGGTTGGTGGCTAGCTCCCTTACACTAGGCAACTTTTCATCCTGCTTTACCGCACCAGATACTACAAGGCGCCGAAGCCCATCCTTTATCTGCTCATATATAGGCTTCGAATCTCGGTAGTTTAACTGAATCATCTAATACCTCCCCTACTAGGTATGTGTGTATGACACTGTATTACGTGTTCTAATACACTTATAGCACGATTGATTTTTTTCGTCAAGGGTTAAGTGTAAAATTGTAACAAAAAGAGCCTATCCAACTAAGTAGATAGACTCTTTCATTAATACGTTTTACTGAATAATTTTTCACTGAATTTCTATTCACTAAAAAAATTTATCCAATCTGATAAGAAGTGAATGCTTGCTTTCTAGCTTTGATAACATTCAAGATTGTTGGAACTGCACCACCTGCTGTGAAGAGGTATACAAGAGCAAGATCAGCAATGAATGTTGATGTTGCATCTGCGTATTCCAAAATATCCCAGAAATAGAAGGAAGCTTCTGATAATGAGAAGTCTGCCTCTGTCATCATGGTGATCATCCAATCAAGTTTCTCTCCGAAGTATGTCATGATGATCATAACGATTGAACAAATGATGATGCCCTTTGTGCTCATCTTTTTACCTAACATTTCGTATCCCTTTACAGTACATACACCCATAACGAGACCAGAAATAACTGCTACATAACCCAGCTGACCAAGAATAATGATTGTTATCACGCCGATAACTGAACCAAGGAAAGCTCCTACAACTCCCGCAACAACGCTTTCTTTTGTGTTGCTCATTTCTACTTCACTCTGCTGCAATGACTGTGTCACCTGTGTGTAACACTCATCGCAGAGGAATGCTACGCTACCTGATACGCAATAGCTGCCAATGTTTGTGTGAGGCTTGCCGCAAGATTCGCAAACATCCTCAAAACCGTACATGTTGAAAGCTTCTGTCAAAGCCTTTATTGCATTGATGAGGTTCTCGATGACCTTTTTAGTTGTCATGCCTCTGACTGTAGCGATTACATAATTACCTTGAACGCCAAGAGACATCATGCCCTTATTTGCTTTGCAAATGCTCTTTAACAATTCCTTGTCTGGAAGCTGACCGTTCTTGCGAACTGACGCGTATACCATGTAGTTGTTGTTTGTCATATCCACCTTGAGATGGAATCCATTTGCTTCTCCCATTAATACTTCTGTTTGCTCATTTATGCGTAAACCTGTTGCCTGACCTACTTCGTCGTAAATCTTTCTAAGTCCTTTGTTCATATTTTTCTCTCCTTATCTAAGAACTGTACTTATCATAATAATTATTTATCCGCTTGTCAATAGGTAGTAACATAATACTTTCAATGTATTTGAATAAGTACAATTTTACTACTTAACTGATTATCTAACCATTGTTGCTGTTCCAAATAACTCCTGGTATGAGAACTCATAGAACTTGAAGCCATCTGCGTATGAACCTAAATCATAAGGATAAAAATATACTAGGACCTTATCATCCTGGAATGCAACATTCCCTGAATTAATAGATGCATATTCGTACGCAGTGTCATAGGCATCCTGGTCTGTGGCTGCAAAGTATCCGCCATTATCGCCGTCTATACTGTTTTCCAAGTAATCCTGGCGAACCTTCTCAGCGACCAAGGTCTTAAACTCTTCCTCAGTGCCTTTATAGAAATCAGCAAATGTCAGCTCCTCGCCTGTCTGCAAATCAAAGATGTACTCGTACATGCTAGGCATGCCGTGGGCGCCGCCGCCATACCAATATCCGTTGAAGTCCACAATGAGATACCTGTCATTTATGATATTCACACCTGAAACATCATATGTATCTGTCTCATGGTATATGTCTGGATATTCCTTGTGGTCCTCGCAGTCAGTTTCTGCTGCTTCCGCAACTGACTCCGGCTCATAAGAAACCTGGCCATCCATATACTCTTTCAGCTTTGCATTAATCTGGTCTGCCACCGGTGAGTACTTGCCATCAAGCACAAATGCTTCTGCATAGCACGAATACAAAGGTGTGCCGCAATATGGGCAGACAAAATTGCTTGTTCCGTAGATTATGGTGCCGTATTCGTATGCTTGAATTGTATCACTTAAAATGTCGATATCTGTAAGCTTGTCAGCTCCATCTACTCTGTACCATTTTACATCGGCCCCTTCCAACTTTATTACATATGGTGCTCCTGCTCTAAAGATTACATTATCAGCATATGAAGCTCCTGGCGCAAATTCACTTTCGTACATCTCACTATAGGTATCTGCTACCGCATCGTATTCTGTAATCTTTTTTGTAGTTACATTGTACTGGTCAGTTTCGATTGTGGTAGCGTAATATACCTTGTCATCTGTCACGCCAATTACTATTACAGACTCAGCATCCCCAAACTGCTTTGCTTTGCCAGTTTCAATATTGTAGACATATGACGTGCTTTTGTAATCGTCACCATCGTCGATGTCATAAATAATAACTTTGTCATTGTAGGCCATCACATATGAGGCATTGTTACTAAGGGCATCCAGCTCAGTGATATTTCCTTCGGCATCCATTGTGGCAAACCGCTTATTTTCATAATCATATGAGGACAACTCGACATAGCCGAACATATCTATTTCTCTGGCAATGCAGTCTCCTCTACCGTTATCATTTGTGTCCACTGAATATCCGTCAATCTCTGTCTCAGAATCCTTATCCTCAGTCATCGTGCCATCGTCAGATGGAACAAAGCAGAACTCCTTGAACTTTTCAGCATCATTGTTTATGCCAGCAATGTACAGCTTTCCGTCATAAAAATCCGAGTAATTAGACCAATAGCTTGATTCCATTTCAAAGAACACATCAGCCTTTTCTGTGCTTAAATCTAGCGCAATGAATTCGTATGTGCTGTTTCCATTATCATCAGTGGCATACTGTCTTAAGTACAGCTTTCCATCATGGATTGCTTCAATCGTTGCATCTTCATCACAGCCGTTGTCTTTTAAAATCTTCTTAATAACGCTTCTGTCATAGGTGTTCATCTTATTTCCATCGGCGTCGACAGTATAGAAAATATCAGTGTCATAATCTGATTCAAAATAATACTCATCATCAAGCTGTTTGTTTTCTTCCGTTGTTGTTTCGGTTTTGGCCTCTGTCTGTTTCTCCTGAATGGAAACCTCTGGTTTAGCCTCATCCTTCTTACAGCCTGTGATTGCGAATGCCATTGATATAGCCAGCATCAGGCATATAAAACTCTTTTTCATATATTTCTCCATTTAAACATTTGTAAAGCCGCACAACATAGCGGTGCTGTGCGGCTTTTTTGCATTCTATTAATGATTTATAGGATTAGTTCTGACCTTCAAAATCTGTATGTGTTGTGGCGAAGTGCTGTGTTGTTGCACTCTTCTCACCATCATTGCAGCAAGGATCAGCTTTCTTTTCAACTGGCTTTGATGCTGGAGCCTTGTCTACTGGAGTGTTGTTGCCAAAACCAAGCATCTCTGTCTTGAATGTAAGATCTGATGCAGCGCCTGCAAGATCTGTAGGAACTACAATCTTTGTAGCACGGCCATCGCCAAGCTTTGAAAGAGCCTCAAGCTTCTTGATAAGAAGAACTCGCTCGTCCATGTTTGCTTCCTTGAGCATTTCAATACCGCGAGCCTCTGCCTCGTATACAAGACGGATTGACTCAGCCTGACCTGTTGCTCTTGCGATAGCAGCATCTCTTTCGGCCTCTGCCTTAAGAACGAGGGCCTGCTTATCACCTTCTGCACGAGTGATTGAAGCCTGCTTGTGACCTTCTGCCTCAAGAAGAGTCTCACGACGATCACGCTCAGCTTTCATCTGCTTTTCCATTGAACGCTGGATCTCTTCTGGTGGGATGATGTTCTTGAGCTCAACACGGCCTACCTTGATACCCCAAGGATCAGTAGCCTCATCAAGTATAACACGCATCTTTGAGTTGATGTTGTCACGAGATGTAAGTGTCTGATCGAGCTCTAACTCACCAACCAAGTTACGGAGAGTAGTAGCTGTAAGATTTTCAAGAGCAAGGATTGGGCGCTCAGCACCATAAGCGTAAAGCTTTGGATCCTGTACCTTGAAGTAAACTACAGTATCGATTTTCATGATAACGTTATCCTTTGTGATAACATCCTGTGGTGGAAAATCTGCGACCTGTTCCTTTAATGAAACACGCTTTGCAACACGATCAATGAATGGAATGATTACATGGAAACCTGGTACCAATGTGTTGTGATACTTACCAAGTCTTTCAATGACAAATACGTATCCCTGTGGTACAATGCGGATTCCAAATCCAACTGCAATCAAAACTAAGACTAATACAACAATTAAAAATCCCATAAAATGTCCTCCCTTTTGTAAAACATCTATTGTCATTATTGTAGTCCATTAGAATTAGAAATGCATCAAGTTTTTTAACTTAACTTCTCAATCACCACAACCCCAGAGCAGTAGCTCTTTGGTTCGTACTTAATTCCTTGGAAATGCTGCTGCAATTCATCCAACACAAAGTAGATTTCATCATCGTCCCAGCGTTGGCCTTCTTCTACCTTGCACTGCTCAAGCTTTTCGCGAGTTTCAAAAGCAACATCTCCAAATAGGATTTTTCCTCCATCATTTAACAAGCCAAGAAGTTCCTTGATGAACTCCACTTTCTGCTCATCATTAAGATGGTGAATTGAATAAGTACCAACGATGAAATCGAATTTCTTCTCATGTAACTCTGGCACCAATCCCTTAGTGATATCTCCTTGATAAAGCTTTGCATCTGGCATCTTCTCTTGGGCAAGCTCAATCATACGAGCCGAGAAATCCTGACCATATACTTCACAGCCATTCTCATATAGCTTAGAAGTAAGTGTGGCTGTTCCAAAGCCGATATCTAGAACTGCTGCACCAGGCTTTTCCATAATCACTTCATAGATGTAGCCTAGCACATTCTTATAGCCAGCAAATGGATAAACATTGCTCTCCTCTGATAATCCAACTGCCTCGTCATATCCATCTGCCCATAAATCAAATCCTTTGTTGTCTAACATATTCTTCCTCCTCTATGTATGTAATTTTCTTACCTGTTCACTTTATCAATTTAACCCGCAAAAGTAAACAACCTAAAAAATGAGCAGCCCACTTAAGGGTTGCCCATTTTATTATCTCCCTACTATTTCGTCGAAAATGGCATGTGCCACTTCTTCTTTTGTCATGATTGGAAGCTCTTTGGCACCATCAGCCGTGATAAGAGTTACCACATTGGTGTCTGTGCCGAAGCCTGCCCCCGATGTACGTAGATTGTTGGCGACAATCATGTCCACATTCTTTTTCTTCAGCTTAGCGCTTGAATTCTCAAGCATGTTTTCCGTCTCCATTGAGAATCCGCAAATAAACTGTCCTTCTTTTCTGTGGGCACCAAGGTATGCCAAAATATCTTCCGTTCTCTCAAGCTCTATACAGCTAGCTTCACCATCTTTTTTCTTTATCTTCTCCGTTGCAACATTGATAGGTCTGTAATCTGCAACTGCCGCACTCTTTATAATAATGTCGCACTCCCCGGCCGCGTTTTTAACTACCTCAGCCATTTCAGCAGCGCTTCGTACATTAACAACATTTACAAACATAGGTGGCTCAATTGCAACTGGGCCAGACACAAGTGTGACATCGGCACCGCGCTCCATGGCAGCCTTGGCGATGGCGTATCCCATCTTGCCAGTGCTGTGATTTGTGATATAGCGGACTGGGTCGATTGCCTCCTCTGTAGGGCCTGCTGTAACAAGCACTTTTTTGCCAACCATATCGTGTTCATGGGCAAGCTCTCGAAGAATGTACTGAAGAAGTACCTCTGGTTCAGGCATCTTGCCTGCCCCTGTATCTCCACATGCTAAATATCCATTAGCTGGATTGATTATTTCAAATCCGTATTTACGAAGTGTTTCAAGATTGTCCTGAACGATTTGATTCTCAAACATGTTTGTGTTCATAGCTGGACTGACAAGCTTTTTGCATTTTGCTGCGAGAATTGTTGTAGTAAGCATGTCGTCTGCTATTCCATGGGCCATCTTGCCAATTACGTTGGCGCTAGCGGGTGCCACCATAAAAATATCGGCTCTCTTGGCAAGTGCCACATGTTCAACGTTGAACTGAAAATTCCTATCGAATGTGTCTACTAAACATTTATTTGAAGTAAGAGTCTCGAAGGTAATTGGATTGATGAAATTGGTGGCGTTCTTTGTCATGATGACATTTACATCTGCCCCGAGCTTTACAAGTGCCGAAGCAAGACTTGCAATTTTGTATGCTGCGATGGAGCCTGTTACTCCAAGGACTACACATTTACCTTTTAACATAATCCTTTTAATACCTCCGAAAACTACTAACTAGATTGCTACTTTACGCTTATTTCTCCCTAGTTGTTTATATTAAAGTGCTGCCTGCTTTGCTGAATTATCAGAAGCTACAGCTTTGATTTTCATTGCCTTATCTGAATATACACCTGCTGGCTGAATCTTATCAAGTACGATGCCTACTAAATAAACAATTACAGCACCTACGATAGCTTCGATAACACCATTGAAGCTGATAACACCAGCGATTACTGCCATAAGAGCATCTGGGTCAATCTGTAAAAGCTCAGCGTATGGAACCTTATAGAAAAGATAGATGCTTCCCATAACAAGAAGTGTATTTGTCATTGCGCCTGCAATACCAGCTGTGATAAAGCCAAGAGCCTTTGCATCCTTGTTCATGAAAAGGTATTCAATACCAGCGAATGCTGCGATACCAACAACGATACCGATTACTCTTGCAACTGAAACTGACATTCCAAGTACGCCTTCTGAAATCATTTTATTAAAGAATGCGAACACGCCAAATCCAAGAATGAATGACACAACTGCATTGATAATTGAACCAACTACAGCCTTCTTATCAGAGCTGATTGCCTTCTTGATACCAACGTATACGAAGTAAGGTACCACACCGATAAGAATTCTTGGTACGATAGCGATGAATGTACTCTTGAATACGATTAAGAGTGCTGCTCCAACTGAATCATGTGGAAGCATTGTCAACGCAGCTACAGGCGAAAAGATGAATGCTGATGCTGCTGGTGCGATTGAACTCTTAATGAAACTGCTGAGTCCGAATACACCTCCAAGAAATGCGCCCTTCTTTGGTCCTAAGAATAAAGAACCAATGATAACTGGAATATGAAGTGTTGTTGCATTAATAACTACAAGTGGAATAAATCCGAGTGGTGTTGAAGCCATTACTACAATAATGGCTGTGAATAACGCTGTGAGCACAAGCTCATAGGTCTTAGAATTTCTGCTTTGCATTTGTTCCTCCTTTTGGTAGAAGCCTCGACGGGTCTCCTCCTAGTAAAACCTTGCGTAAAGCGTAGCAACCATATATTACCATCTTTTTTTCAGAAGAACAATAAATTTTTAACAATGTCTGTTTTCTGGCAAAAAAGACCAGCCCCGTGGAGCTGGTCTGTAACTAATTTTCTTATTTGAGTGCCATCTCTTCCATCTCACGAGCGATGCGGTTGATTACATCAAGAGTATCGTTCATATCATGGAGGGCATCCATTGCATTTTCGCTGACAGATCCAACTGTATCTGTAGCTGCTGCAACCTCTTCTGATGTTGCAGAAAGGTTTGTAATGTTATCCATAATCTGTGAGTTTGCTGAAATAACTTCATCCACAGAAGACTTAACCTGAACAACTCCGTTACGAAGTTCATCAGTACCTTCTTTGATAGTATCAAGCTTTGTACCTGTCTCAGAAATAAGTTCGTTCTGCTTGTTAGCATACTCTGCTGACTTTGACATTGCAGATGCAGCTGAACGAGCATCGGATGTAAGGCGCTCGATAATCTTTGCGATTTCTTCTGTAGCCTCGCGAGTGCTTTCTGAAAGAGCACGAATCTCATCAGCAACTACTGCGAATCCCTTACCAGCCTCGCCTGCACGAGCTGCCTCGATTGAAGCATTAAGAGCGAGCAAGTTTGTCTGACTTGAAATACCAAGGATTGTCTCTGTGATACCCTGGATATCCTGAATGCTATCGTTAAGAGCCTGTGTAGTTGTGCTTGTTTCGATATTTATATTTGCAACCTTTTCAGCCTGGCTCTTAAGCTGGTTGATAAGATCAACACCTTCATTTACAGATTCTTCTACTCGGATTGAAACCTCATCGATTGTAGTAGCTTCCTCACCAACGGACTGGATGCTTTCCTGAATGATTGCAGTCTTGTTTGTTTGATTCTCAATAGCTTCTGCAATATTCTTTGTACCTTCAACAATTTCTGCAACTGAATCATCAACTGTATTCATAGAATCGTTGAGGTTTGTAGAAACTTCATTAGCTTCCTCAAATTTCTTATTGAGCTGCTCTGCCAAATCAACAATTGTTTCTGATGTCTCTTTTATATCCTCTGCATGCTCTTTAATAGTATCAAGAGTCTCTGTTGTCTGACGGCGCTGCTGCTTACAAACGATAACTGCGATTGTACAACCAATCAAACTGAAAACCATCTGTGTAATAAGCTCGCTTACTTCAAGATTACCTCTTAAAATCTCATTTATTCCCGAGAGCAGTAAGCTAAAGTTTGCAATAATAACACCTATTCTAACTGTTCCAGCCTCACCGTATATCATTACAATCAAAATGATGGCATACATGAAAACATACATATGCTCATCATTAGGGCGAATAATAGTCATTAAGAACAGCGCTATCATTGATAATGTTATGCAATACTTATAACGATATTTCTCCCCAAACGCATTAAAGCAAACCTGGAACAAAATAATATCAAGTACTGCCACAGCCAATCTGACAATATCCAGCACATTGATGCCTGTCATAACCAATGCTCTAACATTGAAAAATATCAATGCCATGGCTGTGATTGTTCCACAATATCTAGCTAGTCTGTTTTTTTCGAACATCTGTCTTGTTTGGATGCTCATATTTTCATTTGCCTCACCCATTATTGTGTCCTCCATACTAATATGTGATATATTATTAACTGTACCACATGAAATCACTGTCATACTAGAGTATAAATCATAAATTTTTTCATTTTGTGAATTTTATTCCTGTAATTTTAAATATTTTTTGTATTTTTTTGTTTTTATAAAGGAGTTTACATATATATGGCTAAAAAAGAAGACAAAACAAACGTAATGAGATTACTTGATCAGAAGAAAATTCCTTATGAACATTTTTCATTAGAAGGTGCTGATGGTCTTTCTGGAGAAGAGATAGCTGATAAGCTTTCAGAGAATCCAGCCCAGGCATTTAAAACACTTGTAACAACAGGCAAAACTGGCAATCACTATGTATTCGTAGTTCCAGTAGCCGCTGAACTTGATTTAAAAAAGGCAGCCAGCGCTGTCTCTGAGAAATCTATCGAAATGCTCAAACAGAAGGATTTACTCCCACTTACTGGATATGTACACGGAGGCTGCTCTCCTATCGGCATGAAGAAATTCTTTACCACAGTCATCGATGCCTCTGCTGAAAATTTTGACCAGATTTATTTCTCAGCTGGCAAGGTAGGCCACCAAGTAAAAATTGCAGTAGAAGATATTTCTAAAATTATCAGAGTTGAGTATGAGGATATTATAAAGTAAAAAAAGGATTCAGAAATCCATGATTTCTGAATCCTTTTACACCTATACTATTCGCTTTATTCCTGAGGCATGTCACTTTCAATCTTGAACTTAGAAAGCTCATCATTGATAGCAAGTGCAGAATCTGATACTGAGTTGGCTACGTTTTCTACGCCTTGGCTTTCTGTGGCAATCTGGTTTGCACTTTCTGCCAATGTGTAGATTGTAGCGGTGATTTCTTCTGAGCTTGCTGACTGCTCTTCTGAAATAGCTGCAACAGATGATGCGATGTCGTTAACTTCGCCCATCATTCCTATCATATCCTGCATTACTGCTGCTGCAGAATTAAGATCTTCGTAAATCTTAGAGAAGCTTGTTCCTGCCTTTTCTACAACCTCACCGCTTTCATTGATAGATTCCATATTTCTCTGTGACTTTTCAGCCAAATCAGAAATAAGTCCTGTAATCTGTCTGATGATATCTCCGATTTCTTTAGCTGCATCCTGAGAATTCTGAGCAAGCTTTCCAATCTCATCTGCAACAACTGCGAAACCTTTACCAGCTTCACCGGCACGGGCTGCTTCAATTGAAGCGTTAAGTGAAAGGAGGTTGGTCTGTTCTGCGATAGAATCAATCATCTGAACGATATCTGTAATCTGCTTAGCAGAATCTCCAACAGTTACAACTACGTCGTTCATTTCGCTCATTGACTCGTTGATGTTGTCCATACTGCGCTGAACCTCTGTCATATCTTCCTGACCAATCTTTGCCTGATCAACAAGAGCCATCATTGTTTCGTTTGTGCTGTTTCCATTATCAGTCAAATCAGATACTGCGTGAGCAAGATTTGTTGCATTTTCAGCAAGCTCGCCAACAGCATTTGAAATATCGTCCATGGTCTCCTGAATCTGTCCCATAGATACTGACTGGTCTCCAGCCTCTGTACTCATCTTACTAGACGCATTCTTTGAGCTTTCAGAATCCTCTTGCAGTTGTTCCGCACGGCCCTGAATAGAACCAATCGCTCCGTTCATAATCTGAACGAACCTTGTCATTTCACGGCTGATAAGTCCAATTTCATCACCCTTATCAGCTGGCATCGTTGTTGTAAAGTCACCATCTGAAATCTTAAGGATGCTCTCTGAGAGGCCATTAACTGGCTTTGTAATAACTTTATTAATTGTAATAAGGATAATCGCAATAATTGCACCAACAAGAACAAGCATAGCTCCAAGTGATATAAGCATAAAGCTATTTGCTTCTGCCATTACATCATCCACTGCTACTGATGAAACAAGTGTCCATGTAGTTCCAGGAATAGTTGCTGCTGCTACATAGTAATCTGTATTTGTAGAATCTTGATTAATAACTACAGGTTCGTCACTTCCACTTTCTACATAAGCCTTTACGTTTTCAAGATATTTACTTCCTGACTCTGAAACCAAGGTACCGTTTAAATCAGTGTCAAAGTAAGAAATAATATAGTCCCCATCTAATACCATGGAACCACCAGTCTTCATTGGTGTAAGTGCATTAACGTCCTCTTGTAATGCTGTCAAGAACACATCAATGGCTGCAACACCAAACTCGCCATTTGCGCAGTTGACATTTCTTACAAATGTTACGCAAAGCTCGCCATTATTGGCATCGATATATGGTTCTGTACATACAAATGTCTCCTGGTCTTTGCCTTCTGCATACCAACCACGTTCTGTTGGTCTCCAGTCAGATGGCTGAACCTGATGATTTGCGAAGAAATATGAATCATCTGAGAAACCTATGTAGATACCAGTGTTCTCAACAGAATCATAGTCTGCAGATGGCTCTATATATTTGAGCATTGCTGCATGATCTTCAAAGTAAACTGTTTCAAGCGTATCACAATACTGTCCATCTTTGGATGTAAGCATTTGGAATTCCGAACCGAGCTTAGCAGCATTGTACTGGCCCTCTGCCTCCAAATCCATAAGAGATACTTCTGTGATAATCTTTCTTGCATTATAGGAAATAAACACTATGATTCCTGCAATGCCAATAGCAATTACTGGAAGCAGTATTACCAATAACATGGTTCCTATACTGCGTTTTACTTTTGGCGCATTAGCCGTTTTTTTACCTTTTTTAGCCATGATGCTCTCCTCCTATTTCCACAGATTCGCAATCTGCATATGTTCACTTTCACCATTATCACGCATAATTGTTACTTTTCTGTTAATTATTGGAGGATTTTATTTATTTCACTGATTCTTCACAAGTATGTCCTTTATGACATCATAATTTTCCTTGAGGTGTGGACGCAAGCAGTTGATACAAGACTTTATACCCTTGCTTGTGTATGTGAAATTGCCACCGCACTTGTCCCCTAGATGATAAAGTGGGCAGTAGCAAAACAGACAATTGAAATTGTCTGGGTCATCTGTCTTGTGGCAAGGGAAATACTCGCACTCTCTATTTTGAAAATATTTGTAATGTTCCATATGTAAACCTCTTTGTTCGCTTTGCTCGGAAAACCTACTCGAGCAGGGTATTTCCTTCGCTTTGCTCGGAAAACCCTACTCTTATTATACATCAGATTATCATTATTTTTTCACACCTATTTGTTAGGATTGCCCTATAAACACCTATGTGAGGTAAAAAATATGTTTAAGCACGATAGGAAATCCCATACTCTGGTGGATGACACTGGTATTCATGAAGATACAAAAGTAAAAAAGATAACCTTCTTTGTAGGGCTGTGTCGCCTCGTTACAGTCATTCTTATTGTTCTTGGTGTACTGAATCTGGTATACGGAAATATTTGAGGGGAAATATGGAAGATTTTAAGCGAAGAGTCTATGAAGTTGTAGAAGTTTCCAGCATGGGAGACAAATCCAGCCGAGCTTACGATATTATGATGAATACTGCCATCATCGTAAGTTTAATTCCTATGACTTTTAAAAAGGATATGGCAATGACCTTCTGGCTGGAATTATTTGTCACATTCATATTCTTAATAGATTATGTTGCTCGTGTTTATACCGCAGACTATAAGATGGGCTACAAAAGCTATAAGGCCTATATCGCCTATATTCTTTCGCCGCTAGCATTGTTTGATTTCATATCAATCCTTCCAATTATATATTGGTTTACTCCAGTCAAATCCTGGATTGGACTACTTCGCCTTTTTAGAGCTTTCCGTGCAATCAAGTTGGTTAGATATTCCAAGACAATGATTGTCATTTCTAATGTAATCAGAAAAGTTAAAAAGCAACTGATGGCGGTTTTGATTTTAATTACTGTATATATTTTTATGTCTGCCATGCTGATATTCCAACTGGAGCCTGACCTTTTCAATAACTTTTTTGACGCGCTTTATTGGGCAACCATTTCCATTACAACTATCGGCTACGGAGACATATCTCCTGTGACACCAATCGGCCGTATGATTACCATGATATCTGCTTTGGTGGGTGTTGCTGTGATTGCATTGCCGTCTGGTATCATTACTGCGGCCTACATGAATGAGATTAATAAAAAGAAATCGAAATATGAATTGTAAAATCTAGATTATTAAAGGCACTGCATAATGCAGTGCCTTTATTGTTTTTATGAAACTTTTAATTTGAACTTCTGAAGATCATGCTCTGAATCAACTTCTGCTAAAGTTGCGCCAAGCTTTGAGAACTTTCCAACGATATCTTCGTATCCACGCTGGATGTACTTGATATCATCAATAACTGTAATGCCATCCGCTGCAAGACCTGCAATGATAAGTGCTGCACCTGCACGTAGATCTGATGCCTGTACTTGAGCACCTGTGTAACGCTCAACACCAGTAACGATAGCAACTGTGCCCTCGACCTTGATGCTTGCACCCATGCGAGCAAGCTCATCAACATATTTGAAGCGGTTTTCAAAGATTGACTCTGATACTGTGCTAGTTCCCTCTGCAATAGCAAGAACAGCAGTGATTTCCGGCTGCATATCTGTAGGGAAACCTGGGTATGGCAATGTGGTAACGTGAGTATGTGTAAGCTTACGTCCCTTTGCGATAACTCTAACAGCATCATCGTATTCTTCGATTACACAACCTGCTTCGATAAGCTTTGCTGATGTAGCCTCCAAATGCTTAGGGATGACATTCTTGACAAGGATATCACCGTGTGTAGCTGCTGCCGCACACATGTATGTACCTGCCTCAATTTGGTCAGGAATAACTGCGTAAGAAGTGCCGTGAAGCTCTGAAACACCAACGATACGGATAACATCTGTACCAGCACCACGGATATTTGCTCCCATACTGTTAAGGAATGATGCCACGTCTACAACGTGTGGCTCCTTAGCTGCATTTTCGATAGTAGTCTTGCCTTCTGCAAGAACAGCTGCAAGCATAATATTGATGGTAGCACCAACAGATACCTTATCAAGGTAGATGTGGTTACCAACAAGCTTGTCAGCACGTGCAGACCAAAGGCCATAAGATACGTCTACATTGGCACCAAGAGCCTTGAGCCCCTTAACATGCAAATCGATTGGACGCGAACCAATAAGGCAGCCACCTGGAAGTGCTACCTCTGCATTTTTATATTTGCCAAGAAGTGCTCCCATTAAATAATAAGAAGCACGAATCTTTTTGATGTACTCATAATCTACTGAAAGACGAGAGATGCTAGAGCCGTTAATCTTTACAGTGTGCTCATCCACACGTGTAACTGATGCTCCAATATCTTCGATTGCTCCAATAAGAACATTTATATCTTTAACATTTGGCAGATTTTCAATTGTAACAGTCTCGTCTGTCATGATGGCACCCGCCAAAATACCGAGAGCTGCGTTTTTGGCACCGCTGATTTCAACCTCTCCTGAAAGGGCTGTGCCACCTTTTATAACATACTGCTCCATATTAACTCCTAACAATTCTCAATTTGACTCCGATATAATTTAGCATAAAAGCCGTTTTTCTGCAATAGCTCCACATGGCTTCCCTGCTCTACGATGCTTCCATCCTTTACAAACAGAATAACGTCAGCCTCTCTAATTGTTGAAAGTCTGTGGGCTACAATGAATGTAGTACGGCCTTTCATCATCTTATTAAATGCTGATTGTATTTTCTGTTCTGTGCGAGTATCGATTGAGCTGGTTGCTTCATCCAGAATCAACATTGGTGGAATATTTAGCATTACTCTTGTGATACACAAAAGCTGCATCTGGCCCTGAGATAATGAGCCGCCCACCGATGAAAGTATTGTATCATATCCATAAGGCATTCTTTTAATAAAGCTGTGGGCATGAGTTGCCTTTGCAGCCTCAATAATTTCCTGATCTGTGGCATCTGGTTTTGCCATTCTAAGATTTTCTCTTACTGATGCATTCTTTAACCAGGTTTCCTGAAGTACCATTCCAAATTTGCTTCGCAAATCTTCCAATGATAAATCTCTGATATCAACGCCATCTACAAGAATCTCGCCGGCATCAACATCATAAAAGCGCATCAAAAGATTTATGATTGTACTTTTTCCAGCACCAGTTGGTCCAACGATTGCTACACGCTGCCCACTTTTAACATTTAAGTTAAGGTGCTCGATTAATTTTTTGCTCTTGTCATATGAGAAGAATACATCGTTGAACTGAATCTCGCCCTTTACATCAGGGATGGATGTTTCTCCTTCATCAACTTCAACTTCTGCATCTATCATTTCAAACAATCTGGCAGCGCAGGCCAAAGCATTTTGGAACTCGGTGATTACACCTGAGATTTCATTAAATGGCTTTGCGTATGTGCTGGCATATGATAGGAAGCTGGTGAGGCCACCAACCGTTATGCCTCCTCCGATTGCCAGGATGGCACCAAACACGCCAACTGCTGCGTAGATAATATTATTTATGAGGCGTGTGCTTGGGTTTACCGTTGATGAATAGAAAGTGGCTTTCATAGATGCATCTGCCAATCTATCATTCATCATCTCAAATCGTTCTAAGGCATCATCCTCGTAATCCATATTTCGGATGATATTCTTGCCTGAAATCATTTCTTCTATATAAGAAGTTTCTGTTCCACGAAGCTTTGCCTGCTCGCCGAAAAACTTGTAGGTTTTCTCGGAAATGAACTTTGCCAAAAGCAAAGATGCTGGTGTTGCAATTATTACTATCAAGGCAATCTTTACTGAAATCATCAGCATGAAATAGATAGTGCCAAGGATTGTAAGTACTCCTGTGAAGAACTGTGTGAAGCCCATCAAAAGTCCATCTGCAAAAGTATCTGCATCGGAAACTATTCGGCTGACAAAATCACCATGTGGATGTGAGTCCACAGTGGAAAGCTTCATATGCTGTAGCTTAACAAAAGCTCTGTCTCGAAGACTCTTTGTAACACTGTAGGTAATGTCGTTGTTGACACGATTCATTATCCACTGAGTAAAGAATGTGGCAGCGATTGTCACTGTCATAATCTTTAGCACCTGGATTAATCTGTTGTAATCAATCTGGCCTGGAGCAACGATGCAATCCACTGCCTGACCTGTGAGAATTGGAATTCTAAGGGTCAGGTAAACTGTTGCCAGGGCACAGATGAGTGAAATAAATATTTTAAAACTGTATGTTTTTAGTTCTATTAAAACGCGATTTAATATACGAGATTGAGACTTTTTATTCATTGCAAGCCTCCTCTCTAGGGAATTGACAGTAGTAAATTTCCTGATATGTGTCGCAGCTTTCAAGAAGCTGGCTATGTGTGCCAAGGCCAACTGCCTTTCCATCTTCTAGCACGAGAATCTGGTCTGCATCCATTACAGAAGATGCTCTCTGGGAAACCAAAATAATTGTAGGCTTCCATGGCAGGCTGTGAAGTGCCTTACGAAGCTTTGCCTCAGTGGCAAGATCCAGGGCGCTGGCCGAGTCATCCAGGACAAGGATTCTTGGCTGACCTACTAATGCTCTTGCAATTGTAAGTCGTTGACGCTGACCGCCTGAGAAGTTTGTTCCCTTGCCGGAAACCTCTGCATTTATGCCGCCTTCCTTTGCTTCTACAAAATCTAAAGCCTGCGCTATGTTAAGTGCTGATTTAATTTCCTCATCATCAGCATCCTGCTTTTTCATAGTCATGTTGGACTTTATTGTTCCGCTGAAAAGGGATGCCTTCTGTGGAACAATTCCAAATAGATTTGATAGCTCTCCATCAGTCATGGCCTTTACATCTGTTCCATCGATGGAAACCTGTCCCTTTGAAACATCATAAGTGTGGTTCATAAGCTTAAGTAATGTGCTCTTACCTGAACCAGTACCGCCGATTACGCCAAGGATACTGCCCGCAGGGATATCCAAAGTGATGTCCTCTACATCGTAATCGTTTGTGCCATTGTAGCTAAATGATACATTGGAAAGCTGGATTGAGCCGGCATTTTCGGTCTTCGTATTGCCCGTGCTATTCATGTGCATTCTTTCATCAGACTTCATCTCCATCAGCTCCTGTACACGATCTGCTGATGGGAATGCCTTCATAAGAAGAACGATGAGGTTGGCAAGCTTGATAAGCTCCACTAAAATCTGGCTCATGTAGTTTACAAGCGCAACTACATCACCCTGAAGGATAAATCCTCCATCTACACGTCTCATTGAAACATATATCAAAAGAACTATGCCCAGGTTCACTGCCACATAAGTGACTGGATTTAAAAGAGCTGAAATCTTTCCTGTGGAAATCTGCATAGAAGCTAGCTCTGCTGTTCTCTTTTCGAAGCCTTCCTTTTCCTTATCCACCTGGTTGAATGCACGAAGCACTCTGGCACCTTCTAGATTTTCAGATGTGGCATGGAGCACTTTTTCAAGCCTTGCTGCTATTGTTTTGTATCTAGGTAATGTGTACTTCATAATGATAAACACTATTAATGAAAGCACACCTACCACGAGCAAGAAAATAAGTGCTGATTTAACATCTACGATAAATGCCATAATGGTCGCGCCAAACACGATAAATGGTGAACGTAAGAAAAGGCGAAGAACCATATTAATGGCATTTTGAATCTGATTGATATCGTTTGTGATTCGTGTTGTCAGCACCTCGTCACCAATCTTTTCCTTTGTGCCCTGAGACAGTGAAAGAATCTTTGCAAAAAGATCTCTTCTTATTTCAGCTGCTACATATACAGCTACATTTGCGCTAAAGTACTGGGCTGTAAGCGAAAAGACCAAACCTACAACTGCCAGCAAAAGCAAAACCCCACTCATCCTAATGATGTAGTGGGTATCTGAGCTTGCGATACCTTTATTTATGATTGACGCCATAACAAGTGGTACCAAAAGCTCAAATATCGCCTCTAACATTTTGAATAGTGGGGCAAGTATTGCTCGTATTTTATATTTTTTGATATAAGTAAGTATAAAACTCATATTACTCTGCTTCTGTTTCCTCAGTTGATTCATCTGAATTCTCTTCAGATGTTTCTTCAGTATCCTCTTCTGCTGATGTATCTTCTGTGTCTTCTACTTCTGTTTCTTCTGATGCGTCCTCTGTAGACTCTTCTGTATCTGTTGTCTCCTCTGTAGTTGCATCATCTGTTGTTTCTTCTGTTGTCTCTTCTGTCTCAGTCTCAAGTGTCTTGAACAATGTATCAAACTCTACCTTTGCCCAAGCCTTCTCGTCAACTTTCCATGTGATAGCTGCTTTCCATGTCTCAAGAAGCTTATCAAATTCATCTGACTCAAGTGATTCCTTCTTTGTCTGAGAAGCATCCTCATCATGATCTGCATCAAGGTGAATTACATAGTAGCCTACGCCATCGATTTCGATAACATCTGATGTGTCGCCCTCATCAAGTGCTTCTGCTGCTTCGATGATGGCCATATCCATTGTGTCATCCTCTTCCTCACCCTTAAGGTAAGAGTATGTAGATGTTGTTGTCTCAAGCTCCTCTGCCTTTGCTGAGTAATCATCAGCTGCTGCAAGTTCTTCAGCGTTAGCCTTTAAATCTGCGATTTCTTCTTCTGTATATTCAACTGCATTGCCTTCCTCATCTTTAGTGCCTGTTGTATCGAAAAGCACATATGAGAATGTACGCATCCAGCAATCTTCATCTGAAATGCTTTCGCCTGCTTCTTCCATTGCTGCATTAGAAACTAATGAATAGTATGTTCTGTACTCTAAGTACTCTTTAACATATTCCTCTGTAGCACCCATCACCTCAAGTGTTTCTTCTGGGTTATCAGAAATAAACTTTGCAGCTGCATCTGCAATGGCTGTTTTCTGCTCATCTGTGAGAGCGATATCATAATCACCAGCGTGAAGCTTTGTTAAATACTGATTTTCAATATCCTCCAACACGCCTTCCTTTGTATCATCCTCCATTGTAGAGCCTGTGCCAGTCATATCTGTTGACCACATGCCCTCACCATAGTATGAAAGCAAGTACTGGTCGTACATTGACTGCTGATATCTGGCTGCAAAATTTGCATAGCCAAGGGAGATTGTATCCTTTGTGCCATCTCCTGTATTTATTGTTACAAGAGTAGTGTCAGGATTGAACTTACTACATCCTGTAAAAAGAACTGCTGCTGCAAGTGCAGCAATACCTGCTGATTTAACAATATTCTTATTCATTATAAATTCCTCCTGAGTGAACCCACCCATATTTTTTCAAGCCTTTTTATTATAGTTAATCCTGCCAAATTAATCAATTATTGGGGGCTAATTATGGTTTACCTCCTTTATAGACTTCAAATCCAACAAGAAATCCTGCAGGTAATCAAACACTTCGTTTGGTTTGATGCGGGTGTTGGCCTTGGTGTTGAAGATGAAGGCTGGGTTCTTTGGATCTGCCGCAAATGTGATGTGTGGGTTGTTGCGCTCTAAGAGAGCTGGTATCTGAGCCACATCTATTTTGGCTTTTTCGTACATGACGATGCGGATGATGTCGCCCTTTTGCTCGATGGCTGTGACATATGCGTCGTGGGCCTTTACGCGGAGCATTGCCACCCAGAGAAGATTCTGTACGCAGCGCTTTGGCTCGCCAAAACGGTCCACAAGCTCATCCAGCATTTCATCGCGAGCCTCCTCAGAATCGATGGCAGCAATACGCTTGTAGATATCGATTCGCTGCTCTTCGTTGGATACGTAGGTATCTGGCAAGTATGCCTCGATATTGATATCCACTGATGTATTGAAGTTCTCTTCCTTCGCTTCACCCTTTTCAATCTTTACAGCCTCATTAAGCATCTTGCAGTATAGGTCGTAACCTACTGCTGTCATGTTGCCGTGCTGCTCTACGCCAAGGAGATTGCCTGCACCGCGGATTTCCAAATCACGCATAGCGATTTTGAAGCCAGAGCCAAGGTCTGTGAATTCCTTGATTGCAGCAAGTCGCTTCTCTGCAACTTCCTTTAGCATCTTGTCCCTGCGATACATCAAAAACGCATATGCGGTACGGTTGCTTCGACCAACTCTGCCGCGAAGCTGATATAGCTGGGACAATCCCATGTTGTCTGAGTCATGTATGATTATCGTATTTACGTTAGATATATCCAAACCAATTTCAATAATAGTTGTAGCAACAAGCACATCGATTTCGTGGTTGATGAACTGCATCATAACATCCTCAACCTTGGCCTCGGTCATTTGGCCGTGGATGTAGCCCACAGTTGCCTCCGGTACAAGTCGCTCAATTTCTGCCGCCATATCCTGGATACCGCGGACACGGTTGAAAACATAATATACCTGACCGTCGCGAGCCATTTCTCGAACGATTGCCTCTCGGACCATCTCTTCGTTATATTCAAATACGAAGGTCTGGATTGGAGTACGCTCCATTGGAGCCTCATCCAAAACACTCATATCACGGATTCCAACCAGCGACATGTGAAGTGTACGAGGAATTGGGGTAGCGGAAAGTGACAGCACATCAACTGTCTTTTTCATCTGCTTGATGCGCTCTTTGTGATTTACACCAAATCGCTGCTCCTCATCGATGATAAGCAGACCTAAATCCTTGAACTCCACATCCTTTGAAAGCAAACGATGTGTTCCGATAACGATATCTACTGTTCCAGCCTTTAACCCTTCGATAGTTTTCTTTTGCTCTGCTGGTGTTCTAAATCGACACAAAAGCCCAATGTTTACTGGATAGCCGCCCATTCGCTGGACGAAGTTGTTGTAGTGCTGCTGGGCAAGGATCGTGGTTGGAACCAAGTATGCCACCTGCTTGCCTTCCTGCACTGCCTTGAAGGCTGCACGCATGGCAACTTCTGTTTTGCCGAAACCAACATCACCGCAGATAAGTCTATCCATTATTTTGGTGGACTCCATATCCGACTTAACTGCCTCGATTGCAGACAACTGGCCCTCCGTCTCCTCGTATGGGAAGCTTTCCTCGAATTCCTTTTGCCATACAGTATCTGGACCATATACAAAGCCATCTGTGTTTTGGCGAAGAGCGTACAAATCCACAAGCTCCTTCGCCACAACTCCAACGGCAGACTGAACCTTTTGCTTTGTTCTAGTCCACTCCTGAGTACCTGCGCCAAGACTGTTGAGCTTTGGCTTTTTACCGTCTGGACCGGAATATTTTTGAATCATATCCAGCTGAGATGTAAGAACATAAAGGTTGCTGCCCTTTGCATACTCAATCTTGATATAATCTCGAATAACCTTGTCTATTTCCATCTGCTCGGTACCCTTGTAGACACCGAGGCCATAGTTTTCATGAACGACATAATCGCCCACATGCAAATCAGAGAAGGATGAAATTGACTCTCCCTCATACTTCTTTACACGATGCTTTTTCTTACGGACGTGGCCGAAGATATCCCCATCTGAAAGCATTACAAAGGCGCTATCAGGATAGTCGTAGCCACGCTTTATATTTCCTACACAAAGCATAGTTTCACCAGGATTTATCTGATGATCCAAATCTGATGTGAAGTATGCATTCAATCCTTCCTGAAGCAAGTCCTCTGCAAGGCGCTGTCCCTTGGTTGAAGAGCTTGTCACAAGAAGCACTTTGTATTTACGTTTCTTGTACTGAAGTAGCTCCTTGGTGAGAAGCTCGAAGCTGCCGTTGTATGCGTTTACTCCCTGCACCGCGATGCTGAAATGGTCTGCTGATTTAAGGAGTTTATTTTTCGCATCGAGAACTGACATAAGTGTGGTTGGACACTTTTCGATTTTGGCAAAGATTTCCTCCACACCGTAAAGCATATCCATCTGGCCCTTAAGCATATAGCCAGCCTCTACTCGGCGAGTCATGGCATCGGAAAATTCTGTCTGGGTAACTTCACCCTTTGTAATTACCTTTTGCACCTCATCGATAAAGACATAGGTGCCCTTTGGCATGAAATCGATGAATGAACCAAGCTTATCGCAGAAGTAAGTGAGATTTGTCTCAAGCTCCTGGCTAAGGCCCCATTCTCTGGTTTCCTCCACTACCCTGTCGGCGTAGGTTTTCAGATGATATGCCTCTTCTGTTTTCATTTCCTTGCGATATGCTTCGTAGCGCTCATCTCGCTCTGCCTCGATTCTGGCAAGACCTGCCTCTACCTCATCAGCTGATAGGATAAGCTCCACTGCCGGGAAGATGATTACCGAGCTGATATTCTCAATTGACTTTTGGTTGCTGGCATCGTAGGAACGGATGCTGTCCACCTCGTCGCCCCAAAGCTCGATTCTAACTGGCAAATCTGCAGTAAGAGGGAAAACGTCAATGATTCCACCTCGCACTGCAAATTCTCCAGGATGTTCGCAGGTGCCCACTGCCTCGTAACCCATAGCAACTAGCTTGCGGCGCAAAGCCTCAAGCTCAATAGTATCAGTATCGGAAATGGCAACTACACCCTCCTCAAAATAAGACACATCTGGCAGCTTATTCATGAGGGCATCGATGGTGGTGATGACTGTGCAGCTGTTGTTATTTATAACTGCCTCAATAGCGCTCATTCGCTCACGTGTAAGGGCATTACCTCTAATATCAGACTGATAAAAGAGGAAATCCTTTGCAGGAAAATACACCACATCATTATCGTAAAAACGATATTCCTCGTATAATTCTCTAGCCTTCAGCTCGTCAGAAGTGATAATCAGCTTGTGGCTGACATCATGCCCAATACCAAAAATGAGGTGCGCTTTATCAGCACACCCCGTGATATCGTAAACCTTGCCATAACGAGCTAGAGCCTCGCGAAGAGACTCAACAGCTGTTAAATTTTTAAATGGTTCCAAAAAAGTTTTCATAATTACTTGCCTATAATCTTTTCAGCTCTATCAAGTGCTGCATCAATGTTTGGCTGGAAGTTTTCAGCACCTACCGTATTTACGAAGTCAGCCTTCTCCATCATGTGACGTGGCTGTTCATTTACGTGTGAGAATACAACTGTAACTCCCTTTTTCTTTGCTCGCTCAACCAAATCGCGAAGTGCTCTAAGAGCTGTAACATCAATGGCTGGAACAGAACGCATTCTGATAACAAGCACCTTTGTATAATCCTTTACGTTAATGCTTTCTGCAAGCATATCAGAAACACCAAAGAAAAGTGGTCCTGTGATTTCAAATACTCTGATTTCTTTTTCTACTGGACGTAAATCATCAACAAACTCAGCATCGTCCGACTGATATGTCCATCCGCTGACATGAGTCTCCTCGCTCATTCTCTTGATGAAGAGGATACATGCAACAATCATGCCCCACTCGATTGCTACTACAAGATCAAATACTACTGTGAGAACGAATGTAAGTACAAGTACGATGATATCTGACTTTGGAGCAAACTTTACAAGTCTTACGAAAGGTCTCCACTGGCACATGTTGTATGCAACCTGGAAAAGGATTGCTGCGATACATGGCATTGGAATGAATTTTGCGTATGGCATAAGTACAACAAGTACGATAAGAAGTGTAATGGAATGAACCATACCAGCTACTGGTGTACGACCGCCGTTTTTGATGTTGGCAGCTGTACGAGCGATAGCCCCTGTTGCAGGGATACCACCAAAAAGAACTGAACCGATATTACCGATACCCTGACCGATAAGCTCCTGATTACTTCTGTGCTTGCTGTTTACCATTCCGTCTGCAACTACTGCAGAAAGAAGTGACTCGATTGCAGCAAGAATCGCTATCGTAAATGCGTTAGGCATTTCGTTTCTTACTACCGCAAGTGAGAAATGTGGAACTGAGATTGTTGGCAAGCCTGCCTTCAAATCTGGATAAAGAGTTCCTATCGTATTTACGTTAAGGTGAAGTCCCTGTACCATTGCAATGCTGACGAATACAGCAATGATTGATGCAGGAATCTTTGAGAAGAACTTTGGCCAAATGATAAGCACTGCAAGACAAACAACACCAACTAAAGTTGCCTGCCAGTTAAGTGAATCAATGTTGCCAAAGAATACTTTTAATTTGTCGATTGTTTCGATTGGCTTTTCGCCGTGGAAATCTACACCAAAGAAATCCTTGAACTGACCTATTAAAATTGTAACTGCGATACCGGCTGTGAAACCAGTTGTGATTGTGTATGGGATGAATTTGATAAGTGCGCCGGCTTTTACCACACCTAAGATAATAAGAATGATACCTGCCATGATTGTTGCAATGATGAGTCCATCCATTCCATCAGTTGCAATGATGCCTGCTACGATTGTAGCAAAGGCTGCTGTAGGTCCAGCAATCTGAACTGTACTTCCTCCGAAGAAGGAAATCAAAAATCCAGCAACAATTGCTGTATATAATCCTGGCTCTGGGCCAACACCTGAGGCCAAAGCCAAGGCAATAGAAAGTGGC
This sequence comes from Pseudobutyrivibrio ruminis HUN009, assembly GCF_000703005.1. NCBI lineage: Bacteria > Bacillati > Bacillota > Clostridia > Lachnospirales > Lachnospiraceae > Pseudobutyrivibrio > Pseudobutyrivibrio ruminis. The sequence goes on from NZ_JNLH01000001.1 coordinate 694,079, forward strand.
AATGCGATGATTGCCACAATGATTCCAGATACTAAGTCTTTAAAGAACTGCTCCTTGCTATACTTCTTCATGCAAGTAAACAGCATAGGTTTAAAACTTTCCATTTCTAACTAAACTCCTAATCTTCTTCCTAGCATTTCTGCATTGACAGCAAATTCCATAGCTGTCTCCTTTGTGATTTTGCCTTCACGCACCAATTTGAAAAGGCTAGAATCCATTGATACCATTTCGTCTGTGTCACTTGAATAGATGACACCTTCAATCTGTGGTACCTTGTTTTCTCTGATCATATTTCTGATGGCTGGAGTCACTGTCATGACTTCAAATGCAGGCACAAGCGAACCATCAACAGCTGGAACAAGCTGCTGAGATACAACTGCCTTTATAACCATAGAAAGCTGTAATGCTATTTGGTGCTGCTGCTCAGAAGGGAATACGTCGATAATTCTATCGATTGTGTTTGCTGCTCCAATGGTGTGCAATGTTGACAGAATTAAATGTCCTGTCTCAGCCGCAGTCATTGCAACGGAAATTGTTTCAGCATCACGCATTTCTCCAAGCAAAATAACATCTGGACTCTGTCTAAGTGAGGCACGAAGTGCAGTCACATAGTTCTCTGTATCTAAGTGGATTTCTCTTTGAGACACAATTGATTTGCCGTGTCTGTGAAGGTATTCCACAGGGTCCTCAAGGGTAATAATATGCTTGTTATAGTTTTTATTAATCTTGTCCACAATACAAGACAAAGTGGTAGACTTACCACTTCCGGCAGGACCTGTTACAAGCACCAAGCCCTTTGACTCATTTGAAAGATTGATTACAGATTCTGGAATGAGTAACTCTTTGTAATCTGGCAGTGTGAATGTGATGACACGAACTACCGCTGCAAAAGTACCTCTTTGCATAAATGCATTTACTCTGAAACGAGAAACATCCTTGATTGCAAATGAGAAATCGTCATCGCCGCCTTCGATGTATTTTGTAATATCTCTACCTGCAAGCTCATAAATCTGGCGAACCAACTCCTCTGCTTTTGCTGGCATAACTGGACCGTCATCTGGCTCAGCCTTTTCTGTATAGCCCTGCTCCAATTCTGAACGAGTAAGAACGAGGTCGTTTACTCGGAATGAAACCTCACGGCCTGTAACAATAAATACATCTGAAGCCTTGTATTTTCTAACTGCATCTGTTAAGTAAGTTACAATATTTGTACTCATTCTATCCCCCTCAATCCTCCAATGTTATAACTGGCTGTGTGCTGTCTGCTTCCCACGAAGAAACATTTTGCACCTGCCAGCAAGTAATCTCTTTAGATTCAACCTTTACATTTAACACCTGATTTTCATTAATATCAACTGTAAATTCCTGATCCGCCCAATCTGAATCTGCAATTATCTCGTATGCCTGGTTGGATGCATTGTAGTATTCATCAGTATGATTAAGAAGCTTCATACTGAGATTGTAGTTGTTGTGACTAGATGAAATGGCAAGGGCAGCAATTACCGCAAATGCCATGCCAATCAGGATAACAACCATCAACGAGGTACCTATATTTATTATTGTCCTGTTTTCTCTTTTTGTATGCTCCATTGTCACTCCTATTTAAGAGCTTTTTCAACTGCTAAGCTGTATATTTCTTCATCTGAAATTGTGGAAACTACCACGTGCATTGTCTGGCACATGCCCTCTGATTCTGGCTCAATAACGAGGCTTGTGACCTTGTATGTTGCCTCTGAATCGTCCACTAAATTCCAGTTGTCGTCGTAGTAATTAGTAAATCCAGTATAGTCATCATTACAGAGATAATCCTCTGCTGCATTACTTGCAAGGTTTACTGCCTCAGTGATTTCTTTTGCCTCACCACTTTTTGCAAAGCTTCCAGCAAAACACTGAATACAAACGGCTGATACAATGATAAAAAAGAAAATTGCAAACATAAGCTCAGTCATAAAAATTCGAGAGCCGTTATTTCTATTCTTCATTAGACTGGCCCTCCTTTGATTTGATGCCTATTACAACATCATGCTTTGCACCAAGGGAATCCTCAAGCTGAACATTGATAGTGTCATTTTCTCCCTGACTAAAGCTGATGCTATTTACTTCCATGATTTTATTTCCAAAATCTGCTGTGGCACCGGCAGTATCCTTTGCCTCCAGTTCCATCAAATATCCATCGTACTCGTAGATATAAAGATTAAATCCACTGCCCTCTGACATTTTGATGCAATCAACACCATCGAAAGTATCAAGGGAAACTGCGCCCTCAGCATCGTGCTGTCTTACCTCTTCGCGAATATATGCGATTGCTGTACGTGCACTTGAGTTAGCTTCATTTGCTAAAACTACTGATCTGTAGGAATTTACAGCCATCAAAAGAACACTCACCGCAGAAAAGGTGAATATCAAAAATAAGACCATTAGAAACATGATGTCTATATTATGTTTTCTAAGTCGTCCTTGTTTCAACGTTAATCCTCCAGGTTTATAATCGTAACCTCTGGTCGCATATTTGAACCATAGATAACATAATCAACTCTAAAACGGTCATCATCGTAGATGATTCCGTAGTTTTCCTGTAAGTATTCAAAGCTCTCAGGGTATCTGCCTTCAGTGACATAGCACTGGATGATTGCCCTGTCGATGGCATCACTTAAGCTTTGGCGCTGTTCTTGAACGGAGCCTGCTGATGCCTTTGATACTGCAAACAAAAACAGGATAAATATGAGAAGAAACAGCCCTGCAGAAATCATAGTGCTACCGGCCACGTTCTTCTGTTTGATTTGATGAATGCCGTCTAGGCTTCCAAATCTTGTCTTTGCCATGTTAAATCATCCCCGACATAATGTTCAAAAGTGGTAGCATAACTGAAAGTAAAATAATTCCTACAATAACTGAAAGAACAATTACAAGTGTTGGCTCCACTACTGCAATTAAATCGTTAATCTCTTCATCTGCTTCTTCCTGATAGGTTGTTGCAACCTTTTCAAGAACGTTTTCCATATTACCAGTTTTAGCACCAAGGATTGCCATACGTCCGTAGAGACCACCGAAAATGCCTGACATTGAAAATGCCTTTCCGATATCCATAGTCTCTGCAAAAGAATCCTTGCACTTTTCAACCTTGTCCTCGAAATCAGGAGCTTCCACAATATTACCGCTGACATCAAGTGCCTGCATAACATCCATACCACTTGAAAGTGTCATTGCCATTGCAGATGCAAAACGGCTTGTTGCAATTTTAGAATGGATTGATTTGAAACGGCGACTCTTGTAAAGAATGTCGTTACGATGATTCTTGCCCCACTCTGTTTTGTTGAGAACAATTACATAAATAATGATAGCAAGAAGAATCAATAAAAGAATCACACCATTTGACTTCATAAATGTTCCAACAGCAAGGAAACCAGCTGAAAGGCCGTCCATTGTGCCACCAAGCTGCTTAAATACTCTGTTGAATACTGGCATGATTTCTGTTACAAGGACGATGATAATTACAAGCATCATACAAACCATCATAAGTGGGTATGTAACTGCACTTCTGATTGCATTTGAAATTGCCATCTCTCTTGAATAATGTGCTGCCAGGTTGATGAGAACAGAATCCATCTTACCTGTAGACTCGCCCATCTTTGCCATTTCTACGAAATAGTCTGGGAAAACCCCAACACTTTCGATTGCCTTTGAAAGTGAACCTGTCTCTCCAACTACCTGCTCCATCTCTGTAAGGAGCTCTTTTTCTTCACCACCCTGGGACTCATCAAGCATCATTGTGATTCCCTGTATTGCTGAAACACCACTGGAAATCATCATTCCCATTTCATCTGAGAATGCATATAGTTCCTCGGGAGTAAGTTGTTTTCTAATCTTTTCGCTCATAGTTACACCTTTAATATTTATACTTTAGTTGATAGTAAGTAGTGTCATCTAAAGTTTTCTTTACTTGACTGTTGCTTGCATATGAACCTAATGTTGGGTCCATAAGTGTCCAATCTGTTCCATCAAACTGAATGATTTTATCAATCCAGCCTGTCTCCTTCGTATATACGGATATCCAGGCGTGATATTCCGTGCCGGCGTATCCGATTTCAAGCCGTGTTGGAATACCTTGCGACCTAAGCATCGCCCCCATAAGGGATGCATAGTCAAAACAGATTCCCGTGTTGGTAGCCAATGTACTGTCTACATTTGGAATGTATCCAGACTGAACTGTCTCGGCCTTGTCATAGTCGTACTTAACATTTTGGGTGATGTAATGGTAAACGTTCTGAACCACCTCAATGTCATTATTGGCACTAGCCGCCAGCTCCTGGCCCTTTTTCACCGCCTTGGAATTTGCATTGAAATCCACGTAAGCATTTGGATACAGGAACATACTATATTCATCTTTTAGTGTTACGCTCACTGACTGAGTAAATGCCGCCGCATACTGATCATCATGCAAGTTTTCATAGACACCGATTTTATAGGTGCCACTGCCTTCGGATAGAGGATAGACATCATAATTGCCATCCAAATCCATCAGGTAGTTATAAGTGTTTCCTGCTGGCGTTTCTATTAGCATTCTAACCTTAGCCGCTGAGCCTGTGTATTTCACCATAACATAGCCTTCTGAGGCGTTGCTCGCATCTATGGATGCATCCGCATTTGAGTATACCTCAACGCCACTGGCTTCTGGTGTAAGCACCCGAATGGTGTTGTCCCTGGAACCCTTTGATTCCTTTGCCACCGCTCCAGATGAGCTTTCTGTGGTAGATGAATTGGAAGTAAAAGCTGGCTGTTGGTCTCCACAAGCTATAAAGCTAAGAGTAAGAACAATCAGTGAAAGCAAATATTTGTATTTCTTCACTTGCTTCCTCCACTGTTCCTTATTTATTTAAAATTCTAATTAACTCCACTTCACTGTTGAAATCATATTCTTCATCCTGTGCAACGCTGTAGATTTTGCCCTGCCATGAAGCATGATCTCTGCCTGTAACCATAAGGATGAAGCTGTCTTTTCCTATCAAAGGAAGTAAATCCGTTGTTTCAAAAAGCTTTTCTTTTGGATCGATATCTACAATCTTAAGAGTAGGATATGTCTTTTTGAAAGCTCTATATCTAAATTTCTGAGCTGGAAACTCCACAGTATCCAAAAAGCTATTCATGATATTAAAGAAATCATCAACATCGGTATAGCTGATTGGCGCTTTATCGTAGCAGTTGTATAGCTTGCCACTAAAGCTTTCTTTATTTTCTATGGTGATACCAACACAATTGTGCATTCGTTTCATTCTGTCAGAGATATTCATAACTATTCCCCTTTAACCATATCCTGAAGCTCTGCTGTATCTGCATCTGTTCCTGCGCTTGCAAGATTAACTGGTGCAAGATGATATTGAATGTAGCGTTTTCTAGATTCCTTGCTGAGGTTTTCGTTGATTCTGGCCTGAACCAAAACGCAGTCCTCCTGGGTAATATCTAAAAGTAAAACTACAAACTGGTTGTTGCTATATCTGGCGTACATATCGCCACCTCTTGCTGATGTGCGGATTGCTTCTGAAAGCTCCTCAGCAAGACTTTCAAGTCGGTCGGAATCATTAAGTCCAAAGCCCTTGCCATCTGTGATGGTGCAAAGCATAAGCCATGCTGCCTGGCCCGAACGTCTGATGACACGCTTGATGTATCTGTATGTCTCAACGAAAGTAGGGTATGTGCAGTTAAATGCACCCTGTATTTCTTCCTTTGATGTATCGAGGTTTCTCTTTACCTCGCTAATCATATCTGTATTGTTCTTAATTTGTGCGCCTAGTCTATCCAGCTGGTCATTCATAGCTGATGCAACAGAAACACCAAGCTCCTCGAACATGAGAGTCTCAGTATCCTCGTATAGCTTTAATGCATCCTTTGTGTTACCAACCTCGATGAGGGCACGCATCTCGTATGTCTGCCATCCATCGTAAGGATAGATACCATTAGCCTTGTGGCTAAGCTCATACATCTTTTTGTATTCTTTTTGTAATTCGTATATTTCTAATAGCTGCTTTAAGCAACGGTCAAAAAGCTTTTTGAGCCTTACCTGTGTGGTAACAACCCACTCATAGCCGCTAAGTGTAGCAAGAAAATCACCATCATATAAAGCACAAGCCTCCTCAAGAAGCTTTTGCTGTTCTTTGGCATCCTCTGCACCAAGGGCATTCTTTGCAAGCTCTTCGAATTTGACTGCGTCGCACTCGATAGTTACAAATGGATTGATAGAATATGTTCCACGCTTGATGTAAACATAGTCTTCATTTGGAATATCAAGGGCAGCCAGGGATTTTCTTAATCTAAATACAATAGCTCTAAGGCTATTAGATTCATCAGCAATCTCTTCATTATGGAAAAGATTGTAAATAACCTGATCTCTAGCAATACCGTTTGTGTAATAAATCAGCATCTGGAAAAGCTGATTTACCTTAGTTGTGTTATTTCGTTCTAGTACAATAGGTACATCATTACATGTGATGTCTAACTTACCTAAAAAATCTGCTTTAATAAGAATTTGTGAATCGTACATAGTTCTCCCTTTTCGCTAATCCATTTCATTACAAATAAAAGTATAAAATAACAAAATGTTATTGTAAATAACCAAATAGCCTGCAGCTTTCTGCAGGCTATAACAGCTATTCAACTTTTTCTTTGACATTGAATTGGTTCATGGCTCCATCCAAATTATCTTCTAAAAACAACTCTAACGCTCCAATCACCTTGTCCATAGAGGCGTCAACACGCTCTCTGTCCTCAGCGTCATAGTGACCGAGCACGTGGCTAACCATGTCACCATTTTCACACTCTCCAACTCCCACTCGAATTCGAGGGAACACATTCGAACCGGTATGTGCAATTATATTTTTCAGCCCGTTGTGGCCACCAGCACTTCCCTTTTTTCTAACTCTGATGTTGCCTGTAGAAAGTGATACATCATCAGAGATAACTAGAAGCTCTGTCTCTGGGTCCACTTCGTAATAGTCGCACATCTCGCGAACGCATTCTCCGCTAAGGTTCATATATGTCTGAGGCTTTACCAACATAACCTTGTGGCCATTTATAACGCCCTTTCCTACAATGCCTTTGTGCTCCTTGTGAGAGACTTCTATCCCAAACTTTTTTGAGATGGCGTCGATGGCTTCAAATCCAACATTATGCCTTGTTCCTTCATATTTCCTTTCAGGATTGCCTAGACCAACAATTAAAAACATAAATCTTACTCTGGGAACTCTTCCTTATATTTGTTAAGGATCATTGTCTGCATCTGCTCTCTTGTTGTTGAGCGAATAGGATGTGCAATATCCTTATAACCGCCTTCTGAACCACGTCTAGATGGCATAGCGATGAATAGTCCCTTATCTCCTTCAATAATCTTGATGTCGTGAATAACAAACTCTTCGTCAATTGTCACTGAAACAACTGCCTTCATCTTACCTTCTTTTTCGATCTTACGGATTCTAATGTCTGTGATTTGCATTGTTATACCTCCCCAACTGGCATATCGTATCTGTTTTTGTTTCCGGTAACTATGCGGACTCCATTTTCCCCAATATATGTGGATCCGCTGAGCAATGTCTCATGGCTTTCAACAATGCAATTCTCTACGTGCACGTTGTCCCCTATGTATGCTCCATTTAAAATGACACAATTCTTAACAACTGAATTGTTGCCAACAAAGGCCTTTTTAAATAGTACAGAATTCTCAACCGTACTATTGATGATACATCCTCCTGCAACCAATGAATTTGTGACCTTTGAACCTGTGTTGTATTTTGCAGGTGGCAGGTCATGTGTCTTTGAGAAAACTCCTGGTTCAGTGTGGAAGAAGCTATCTCTGACATCCTTTCTAAGGAAATCCATGTTTGCTTTGAAATAGCTATCTACGTCTGCAAGATTTGCCCAATAACCTTCCATTCTGTAGCCGTAGATTCTCTTCATGTTTTTGTATCTAATGAGAATATCTGTTACAAAGTTGTATCTGCCCTCTCTATTGCACTCCTCAAGCAAATCGATGAGAGCTCTTCTTCTGATGACATAGACACCAGCTGAAACAATATCTGAAGTAGCAACCATTGGCTTCTCTTCGAACTCTGTAATTCTGCCGTCTCTATCCATCTCTACAACACCGTAGCGGTTGATGTCGTCACCCTCTGGCAACTTTGCACACACTACTGTCATGTCTGCCTGTTTCTTGATGTGGTAATCAAGTACCTTATTGAAATCAAGTTTGTAAACACAATCACCACTTGCAATAATAACATATGGCTCATGTCTTTTCTTTAAGAAATCAATATTTTGCCAAATGGCATCGGCTGTACCTCTGTACCACCAGCTATTGTTTGTTGTAACTGTTGGTGTAAATAGGAAGAGACCTCCCTGCTTTCTACCAAAGTTCCACCACTTTGCTGAATTAAGATGCTCGTTCAATGAACGTGCGTTGTACTGCGACAGCACAGCAACTGTCTGGATGTGTGAGTTTGTCATATTTGAAAGGACAAAATCAATACATCTATAGCTTCCGCCTACTGGCATCGCTGCAATGGCGCGCTTCTCAGTAAGCTCATGCATTCTACTGCTGTTTCCACCTGCTAGAATAATACCTAATGCTTTCATACTCGATCACCTGCCTTGATAATATAGCCGCCACTAGCCAACTGTCCGTCAGGATAATCTGCTTCGCTAGTCTCGCCCTTGATAGCTGTATTTTTACCTATAGTAACGTTTGCTGGAACAACTGAGTTCTCCCCGATAACTGCCAATCCAAATGAATAGATGCTAGCGTTAAGCTTGCTCTCAGCCTCGGCTCCCTGTCCGATTTTTGTTCCTTCGCCTATGACTGTATTCTCGGCGATAATCGATTTATCTACTACACAGTTCTTTCCGATGATTGCGCCTTCCATAATAATTGAATCGCGAACCACCGCACCTTCATCAATTACTACACCTGCGCCTAGAACTGAGTTGTACACTTCTCCGTAAATTTGAGCTCCTGCACCGATGATTGCTTTTTCAACAACTGCTGTTGATGCAACAAACTGTGGCTCAATGATATTTTGATTAGTGTAAATCTTCCAGAACTCTTCATATAAGTTAAACTCTGGAATCAAATCAATAAGCTCCATATTGGCTTCCCAATATGATCCAAGTGTTCCTACATCCTTCCAATAACTATTGAACTCGTAGGCATACATTGGTGCTCCCTTTTCGTGGAGGTATGGTAAAACGTGTTTACCGAAATCGCAATTGCTCTGATCCTTTAGAGCAAGGAGTGATTCCTTTAATGCCTTCCAACTGAATATATAGATACCCATTGAAGCAAGGTTGCTTCTTGGATGCTCTGGCTTTTCTTCGAATTCGCTGATACGTTTTTCATCATCAGCAATAACCACTCCGAATCGAGATGCCTCTTCGATTGGTACTGGTATTACTGCGATTGTAACGTCAGCACCCTTTGCCTTATGAAAATCTAACATGGCTTCATAATCCATCTTGTAGATATGATCTCCGGAGAGAATCAGAACATACTCTGGATTATAATTCTCCATGTACTTAAGGTTTTGGAAAATGGCGTTGGCTGTGCCTGAATACCACTCACTTGTGTCGCTCTTCTCATAAGGAGGAAGAACGGTCACACCACCATTATTCCTGTCCAAATCCCAAGGAATACCAATTCCTATGTGTGAATTAAGTACTAATGGCTGGTACTGAGTAAGTACGCCAACGGTATCAATTCCTGAATTGATACAATTTGACAGAGGGAAATCGATTATTCGATATTTACCTCCGAAAGAAACTGCTGGCTTCGCTACATCTGAAGTTAGAACCCCCAGTCTGCTTCCCTGCCCGCCAGCGAGAAGCATGGCAATCATTTCTTTTCTAATCATCCTATCATCTGCCTTTCTCATGGTGTCAGTTAAGGATGTGCATAACGCACTCCCCGTTGTGAATTGTAATTAAATTCACAATCTTGTACATTTAGTATAACAAAGTGGATATTTTGGTGCAATAATATTCATAATTTTTTACTATATCATCGTTAATAGTTAGACAATTCCCTGTCAATTTTACCAATTCATATAATGTAGCTTGAAACTCAAGGTTTTTAGGTTTAAATTATTGAAGGTATAATAATATATAAAGAAGGAAATTTTTCATGTACAAAATTGATTTTAATAACAAGATACATGTCCATTTTATTGGAATCGGCGGAATAAGCATGAGTGGCCTTGCTGAGATATTGCTTGGTGCAGGCTTTACTATTTCTGGTTCTGATAGAGAAGAAAGCGATCTCACTGCTCATTTAGCAGCACTTGGAGCAAAGATTAGTTATCCACAGGCAGCTGAAAATATCACTTCAGATATCGACCTTATTGTTTACACTGCTGCAATCCATGAGGATAACCCTGAGTTTGCTGCTGCAAAAGCTTCTGGCAAGCCAATGCTTACAAGAGCTGAGCTCCTTGGCGAGATTATGGAGAACTACGCTCGTTCAATTGCTGTTGCAGGAACCCACGGTAAGACAACTACCACATCTATGGTTAGCCAGATTCTCCTGGAGACAGCTGACGACCCTACTATTTCTGTAGGCGGTATCTTGGATGCCATCGGAAGCAATGTTCATGTTGGTGACAGCGATGTGTTTATCACAGAAGCTTGTGAGTACACAAACAGCTACCATTCATTCTTCCCTAAATACAACATCATTCTTAATGTAGAAGCAGATCACCTTGACTTCTTCAAGAATCTTGAAAACTATCGTGCTTCATTTAAGAAGTTTGCCGGCAACACTTCCGACGACGGTATTCTTATTATCAATAATGAGATTGATGACGTTAAGTTTTTTACTGAGGGATTAAAATGTCAGGTTATCACTTATTCTCTTAAGGGAGGCGCTGATATTTATCCAACAGACATTACATATAATGAAAAGGGCTTTGCTAGCTTTACTCCTGTATTCAACGGAAAAGCTATGGACCGCGTTTCATTAAACGTACCTGGCGACCACAACATCAGCAATTCACTTGCCGCTATTGCACTTGCTACTGAGATGGGGATTTCATTTGACCATATCAAGGCAGGACTTGCAAAGTTCGGCGGTGCTCACAGACGTTTCGAGCTCAAGGGACATTTCAATGGCGCAACTGTAATTGATGACTACGCTCATCATCCAACAGAAATCGCTGCCAGCCTTGCAGCCGCTGCAAACTACCCACACAACAGAGTGGTTGTTTGCTTCCAGCCACATACATACACTCGTACTCTTAGCTTCCTTGACGATTTTGCTAAGGCTCTTTCAGCAGCAGATGTTGTTGTTCTTGCAGACATCTACGCAGCTAGAGAACCAGACATCTACGGTGTCAGCTCAAAGGACATTGCAGATAGGATTGAAAAGCTAGGAACCGAAGTTCATTATTTGGGTTCTTTTGACCAATGTGAAAAATTTTTAGAAAAAAATATTGTAAACAATGACTTGTTGATAACTATGGGCGCAGGAAATGTGTATTTAGTAGGCGAGCACCTACTCCAGAAGTAGTTATCCACATTATCCACATTTTTGACCGGGTTTATCCCCCTCGAAAATGTGGATTTTTTTATGCCCTATTTTCAATGGGTCAAACTAGTTATCCACATTATCCACAGAAGCCACAAACCCTTTATTTACAAGGGTTTGCGGGGTTTCGCCTCTTTTCTTTTCAGAATTACTTTGATATAATTCGGTTCATTAAGAGGGAGAGGATTTGAATATGGCTGACATCATGCTACATACCAGTAATAACACTGGTTTTACTTGCATTTCTAATACTTTTATTGACGATTACATGAAAGATGCCAATGGAGAGTACGTAAAGATTTACCTTTATCTGCTTCGTTGTCTTAATAGAGAGGATTATGATTTTTCCATCTCGCAGTTGGCGGACTGCTTAGACCACACAGAAAAAGATGTAATGCGTGCATTTACTTATTGGGAGAAAGTAGGCTTGCTTCGTCTTGAGTACTCTGCAGATAATGAACTTTCAGGAATCTGTCTAGTGGATGTGAATGATATGCACTCATTCACATCAGTAAACTACACTGCAGCTACCACTGCGGCTCCAGCTTCTGTCGCTGCTGCCACAGGTGCACCTGCAGTTTCAGATAAGGTTATTAACAACACTGTACCATTCAGACCAAGCTACAGCTCAGATCAGCTTGATGCTTTCAAGGAGAACGATGAGGTTAGCGATCTTATTTTCGCTACACAGACTTACTTCAAGAGACCACTTTCTGTAACAGATATGAACACATTATTATTCTGGTACGACAGTCTCCACATGTCTGTTGATTTGATTCAGTATCTCATTGAGACTAGCATCGACGAAGGTCATAGCAGCATCCACTACATGGACACTGTTGCTCGTAACTGGGCCGACGATGGAATCACTACAGTGGCTGAAGCAATTAAATCCAGCAGTGCACACACAAACGCAGCTTACACAATCAAGCGTGCACTTGGCATCGGAAATCGCGATTTAGTTGATTCAGAGTTAAACTACATCGACAAATGGGTTAACGTTTACAGCTTCTCACTTGATATCATCACAGAAGCATGTGAGCGCACCATCACACAGACTAATAAACCAAGCTTTAAATATGCAGACACAATCATTACTAGCTGGCACAATTCAGGAGTAAAGACTCTTGATGACATCGCTAAGCTTGATTCGGAATTTACAAAGGCTACTGTTGCTAAGCTTTCTTCTGCTAACCGTGCAAAAACAGCTCAGGCAAACAACGCCACAGCGGCCCGCGCAAAGACCAACAACAAGTTCCACAATTTCTCACAGAGAGATTATGATTTTGAAGCACTGGAAAAGAAGCTTCTTGGGCACTAAAGGGAGGTTAATTTATGGCATTATCTAATGAGCAGTATGACGCACTTATGCGTGAATACAATCACAAGCAGTCTCGTAACAACCAGATTGTTTCTTACCGCACGAAAGAGTTATACTCTGCTGTTCCAGCCCTTTCAGAGCTAGATGACGAAGTATCAAAGGTTTCAGTATCTTCTATCACTGCTATCTTTGAAGGTAAAAGTATTTCTGAAGCTTCCGCAGATTCAAAGCGCAAACTTTCTCAGCTTAAGGAGCGTCGTATGCAGCTTATTAAATCTGCAGGTTTCCCTGTAGATTATCTTGAGCCACCATACGATTGTCCTGATTGCAAAGACACTGGCTATATCAATGGAAAACGCTGCCATTGCTTCAAGCAGGCAGCCATCAACATTGTCTACAAACAGTCTAATATCAGCAACATTCTTGCAAAAGAAAACTTCAATGCATTTGATTTAAATGTATACGATGAGGATTATTATGAGGATAATTCTGATATAGATGCTCGTTCAAATGCTAAAATAGCGCTAGAAAGAGCGAAAAACTTTGTGCAGAATTTTAGAGAAAAAGGTGGTAATCTCTTGTTGCTTGGACAGACAGGGTGTGGAAAAACCTTTCTTTCCAACTGTATCGCAAAAGCTCTTTTAGACGAAGGCATATCTGTTATTTACTTCACAGCATCAGAGCTTTTCAGAGTTTTCGAAGAACAGACTTTCAAGAAGAACGCAAACGTAGCGGATCTTCATGATCAAATATTCGATTGTGACTTATTAATCATCGATGATTTAGGCACAGAGTTTCAGAATTCTTTCACTACAGCACGCCTATTTCAATGCTTAAATGAAAGATTACTTCGTAGTAAATCAACTATAATTTCAACTAATTTTTCTCTTGAAGATTTAAGAGACACCTACAGCGAACGTATTACTTCGCGAGTATTCTCTAACTATGAGACAATCAAGCTCATTGGAAATGATATTCGCATCAAAAAAGTAATATCAAAATAATTAATTTAATATTAGCAAGGAGCAAAACATGCCAAACAATGAAATCGTGTTGGAAAACACACCACCTATGGCAGAGCTAGGAATTATTCCTCACAAGAGCTGTACAGCCATCGCAGAACGCGTTAACGACTATCTTCTTCAGTGGAGACAGGAGCGCAAGAGTGATCAGTCAATCATTACTCTCGCTGGTTACCGCAGCGATTCTTACATCGTAAAGGCTGACTGCCCACGTTTCGGTTCAGGCGAAGCAAAGGGTATCATCAACCAGTCAGTTAGAGGACTTGATTTATACATCCTCGTAGATGTTACAAACTACAGCCTTACATACACCGTTTGTGGTCACGAGAACCACATGAGTCCAGACGATATCTTCTGTGACTTAAAGCGTATCATCGCAGCAGCAATGGGAAAAGCTAAGCGCATCACAGTTATTATCCCATTCCTTTATGAAGGCAGACAGCACCGCAGAAGTGCTCGTGAATCTCTTGACTGTGCTATGGCACTTCAGGAACTTGTAAGCATGGGCGTAGACAACATCATCACATTTGATGCTCACGACCCACGTGTACAGAATGCTATTCCACTTCATAGTTTTGAAACTGTTTCACCTACATACCAGTTCCTTAAGGGCATCCTTAAGAACTGCAAGGACTTAAAGCTCGACAACGATCACCTTATGATCATCTCTCCAGATGAAGGTGGTACAAAGCGCGCCGTATACATGGCTTCAGTTCTTGGTGTTAATGTTGGTATGTTTTACAAGCGTCGTGATTACAGCCGCATCGTAGACGGACGTAATCCTATCGTAGCTCATGAATTCCTTGGAAACGACGTAGCTGGCAAGGACGTTATCATCGTAGATGATATGATTTCTTCTGGCGAGTCAATGATAGACGTAGCTACAGAGCTCAAGAAGCGCAACGCAAGCCGCATCTTCGTAGTAGCTACATTCGGACTCTTCACAAACGGAATGGCGAAGTTCGACAAGGCCGTTGAGGATGGCGTAATCTACAAGGTAGTTACAACAAACCTCACATACCTTCCTGAAGAAATCACAGCACGTGACTACTTCATCAAATGCGACATGTCAAAGTACATCGCATACATCATCGATACTCTCAACCACGAGTGCTCAATCTCAGAGCTCCTCAACCCATACGGACGTATCGAAAAGCTCATCACAAAGTACAAAAACGGCGAATACTAAGCCGCACCCTTCTGGGCCCCTCTCTTATGAGGGGCTCTTTTTATTGGTTTTGCACTTCGAAGCCACTGTGGGTAGAGGGCAGACACTTGTAGTCTACATATTAGTCTCCACACAAGGCTTAGGATAATTGCGCTCATACTCCGTTTGCCAAGAAAAATAACGAAGCAGGTTTTGTAATTTTATATACCGCCTTCAAGTTCAATCCGTTTCACTATCAGGCTCGGGTTGCCGTCCATGGCAACCCGTATATAAACTTAACAAAACCTGCTTCTATTTTTCTAGGCTCACTTCAAATGTCGCGACAATTATTCCTAAGCTTGATGTGGAGATTAATACTTATAAATAGTGTGTGTCTGCCCACTCTACCAACAGCGGCGTTAGAAGTGCAAAGAATTGAAAAAAGAGCCCCGGCGTGGTTCCTGGGGCCCTGTAGGGTGCGGTTTAGAGTTTGGATGCGGCGGCTTCGTCGCAAATTACGGTTACGTCCGGATGGGTTTGGAGGATTGAGCCTGGCACGTCGACGGTTACAGGTCCGTTAATGACTTTGGCCAGGGCGTCGGCTTTTGCTGTGCCGGTTACGATGAGTAGGATGCGCTTGGCGCTCATGATGGTTTTGATGCCCATGGAGTAGGCCTGTCTTGGGACATCTTCGATTTTTTCGAAGAGGCGGGAGTTGGCATGGATGGTGCTTTCAGTCAGATCTACCAGGTGAGTGACTTCGGTGAATGGAGTGCCTGGTTCGTTGAAGCCGATGTGGCCGTTTTCGCCAAGGCCTAAGACTTGAAGGTCTGTTCCGCCTAGGGATTGTACCATGGCTTCGTATGATGCACATTCTGCTTCAGGGTCAGCTGCTATGCCGTTTGGTAAGTGGGTGTTGGCAGGGTCTATGTCTACCTTAGAGAATAGGTGCTGGTTCATGAAGTAGTGATAGCTGTTTACATCATCGTCGGCAAGGCCCGCATATTCATCCAGGTTTACTGTACGGATTTTTTTGAACGATATTTCGCCTGCGTTGTACATGTCCACAAGCTCTTTGTACATGCCTACTGGTGATGAGCCAGTAGCAAGGCCAAGGATACTGTTATTTTTTTCTTTCATTTGAGCTGCTACAAGGGCCGCTGCTCTCTTGCTTACAGCATCGTAATCTTTTTCTTTGTAAATCTTCATTTCCTAAATACCTCAGTTTTATTATGATATTATTGTACTAACAATATGTGTTTAGAGTTTGCGCTATCTCTTTTGTAAACTCATTATATGGACCGCCAGAGTTTAGCGTCAATTAAACAGAGCACTTCTGAAACGGCTTTCACGCAAATAATCTATTGCCATACATTTGATGTTAGTACTTTCATAAATGTGCTAAATCATTGAGGAATAAAAATATGTTTCTTACAATAGAAACATAAGGAGTTAACTATGAATCAAAAGTCTCAAATCTTAAATCAAATAAACGGTGGGTTGGTGGTTTCCTGCCAGGCGCTTGATAGTGAACCTCTCCATAGTAGTTTCATTATGGGAAGGATGGCAAAAGCAGCCGTGGAAGGCGGCGCAGTTGGAATCAGAGTAAACGGGCCTGATGACATTGCCGAGATAAAAAAGACTACCGACGTTCCTATTATTGGATTGTGGAAGCAGGATTACGATAATTCAGAAATCTACATCACTCCTACCCTGACAGAAATCGATGCTCTCGCTGAAGCAGGTGTTGATATCATTGCCACTGATGCCACAAATAGGATCAGGCCAGGTGGCATTACACTAGACAGCTTCTTCAAGAAAGTTCGCGCAAAGTATCCGGATATGCTTTTTATGGCAGATTGCTCTACCTACGAAGAAGGAGTTAAAGCCGAGCAGCTTGGGTTCGATATCGTCAGCACTACTCTTGCTGGTTACACCAAAGAAACTGCCGGACGTGAATTACCGGATTTCGATATGCTAAAAAAGCTCGTCGATTCACTCAGTATTCCTGTAATTTGCGAAGGCGGCATTTGGGAGTTAGCTCAGCTTCAAAAGGCCTTTGAGCTTGGATGTCACTGCGCTGTTATTGGCAGCGCAATCACCAGGCCTCAGCTAATCACAAAACGATTTACCGATTCAATCAAGGAGATTAAAAATGAAAATAATTAACGGTAGCGTGTTTTTGGAAGATGGAAAATTTGATGAGGTGGACGTTGTTTGTAAGGATGGGTTGATTTCGGATATCGGCCAGGATGTTGCTTCATCTAGCGATACAGAAATATTTGATGCCAGCGATTGCTATGTTATCCCTGGTTTGTGTGATATACATCTCCATGGATGCATGAGTTTTGATGCTTGTGATGGTACAAAGGAAGCTCTTGCTGCCATGGCAAAATACGAGGCAAGCGTAGGCGTCACTTCTATCCTGCCAACAACCATGACATATCCAGAAGAGACTCTTACTACTATTGCTAAGGCTGTTGCCGACTATCGTAAATACGATAATGACACAGAAGGTTTTGCCACTATTCACGGCATAAATATGGAAGGTCCTTTTATTTCACCTGAAAAGAAGGGCGCTCAGAATCCTAAGTATATACAAAACCCAGATTACGATATGTTCCACCGTATAAACGTAGCCAGCGGTAATTCAGTTCGTTTATGCGATATTGCACCTGAAACTGAAGGTGCTATGGAGTTTATTGATAAAGCAAAGAAGGAAACAAGAATATCCTTGGCTCACACCACTGCTGACTATGACACATGCAAGGAAGCTTTTATGCGCGGTGCAAAACATCTTACTCACCTGTTCAATGCTATGCCTGCATTTACACATCGTGCGCCCGGGCCAATCGGAGCTGCTGCAGAAAATGAAAATGTCACACCAGAACTTATCTGCGACGGAGTCCATGTATATCCTGCTGCAGTAAATATGATGTACAAGGTTTTCAGTGCTGACAGACTTATTATGATTAGTGATTCTATGCGTGCCACAGGACTGCCTGATGGAGAATACGAGCTTGGAGGTCAGCCGGTCACAGTAAAGGGCCGCCTGGCAACTCTTCACGATGGCACCATCGCCGGCTCTGCTACTAACCTCTTCGACTGTATGATGACAGCTGTTAAGGAAATGAACATTCCTCTTGCAGATGCTATCTTGTGTGCCTCTAGAAATCCAGCAAAAGCTATTGGCGTGTACAACACCGTTGGTTCCATCACTATTGGCAAACAGGCGGATTTTGTTATAATTAATAAATCCGATCTAAGTATTAAAAAAGTCATAGTAAGAGGTAAATATGTCAACAGTTGATTCAACTAAAGATAAAATACGAGAAGCTTACGATAATTTGACCAAATCAGAGCAGCAGGTTGCAGATTACTTTTTGGAGAACACTGAAATCAGCGATTTTTCATCAAAGCACATCTCCTTGCTGCTATACGTTTCTGAGGCAACACTTTCTCGTTTTGCCAAGAAATGCGGCTTTAAGGGCTACCGTGAATTTGTTTACATGTACGAGCTGGATTTCAAGGATTACTTCACTGAAAAGGAAGAAAAGGAAATCTCTGATATCACTCGCTCTGTTCGCAAAAACTATAAAGACATTATGGTGAAGGCCTTTGATTTGATTGATGAAGATCAGATGCGACGCATCGCCACCAAGCTCAGCAACACCGAGTACACTGTCCCAGTGTATGGCATGGGTTCCAGCGGGTATGTTGCCAGAGAATTCCAGCTTCGATTTATGAGACTAGGTCTAGATGTTATCGCAATTACGGATTCACAGATGATTGCCATGAATGCCTCTTTAGTAAAAAGAGGCTCTTTAGTGTTGGCTTTTTCTATCAGCGGTACTACAAAAGTTGTTATCGACGGCATTAAAAAGGCAAAGCAAAACGGAGCCAGAGTTGTTCTTTTCACCGCTTCAAAAGACAAAAAATTAGCAGAGCTTTGCGATGAAATCGTTGAAGTTGCCTACCTCAAGGAGCTTGAAAAGGGCACCAAGATTTCCCCACAAATATCTCTGCTGATACTTATTGATGTTCTTTACTCTTACTATTTTGCTAACGACTCATTCTTCAAAGCTGAAAAATACAAGCGTACTTTATCAGCATTGGAGATTGAGAAAAACATTTCTCCTTTGTAGATTCAGCAATTGACCACGCAATATTATATGTGTATACTTATCCCTATAAATACATTTAAGGGGATTTTTATCATGAGAAAACATATAATTATTACAACATTGAGTATCTTCGGATTGTTATTAGGTGGTTGCAGTAATAGTATTACTGATATGCAAAGTCGTGGTTATGATGATGATTCATTTCTTGCTGACGACAGTTGCAGCTATACCTATGCTGAGAGGCTGGGAAATGTCACTTCTGACTCTGTTGATTTACAATTTAAAGGTTTCACTGGAAACGACTATGTTTGGTATTTAACGGCTGATGAAACCAGTGAGTTTTCACTTGACTATTCCTTTGATGTGGAAAAAGGTAATTTTAAAATTATTGAGATAACTCCTGATAAAGAAGTTATTACACTTTGGGAAAACCTCGATGATGCTACAGCAGAAGGAACTTTAAATATCGATGTTGAAGAAGGAACTTCATTAATCAAAATTGTGGGAACGAAAGCCAAGGGCGATATCCAAATTAACGCCACATCAAATCAAGAAGTCCAAATCATAGTTCCTAACGTTCCAGACGTATAAAAAATATATTACAACATAGAAAAAGACCACAGCTTTCGCTGTGGCCTTTTTACATTCTAGAATGGAGTTATGGGAATGTGAATTATAGTAATTTCTTGAATTCGTCATATACGAACTGTACCTGAGTTCCGATGACTACCTGTACTGATGTTTTGCCTGGGCGAATCATACCGGCAGCACCAGCAGCTTTTACAGCTTTTTCATCAATCACTGACTGATCCTTTACTTCAAGTCGGAGTCTTGTAGCACAGTAGTCAGCTGATGTGATGTTTTCTTTTCCGCCGAGAGCAGCTAAAACCTTTGATGCTACTACAGCATAGTTATTATCTGAAAGTTTTACATCTTTATCAATTTCAGCATAGTCTTCCTCATCGTCCTCACGACCTGGTGTCTTGAAATCAAAAGCACCAATCATGTAATAGAATACAAGATAGAATACTACAAATGCTGCGATGCCAAGTGGAATAATCATCCATGTGTTCTGAGCAGCTGGAAGTGATGCTGAGAAGATTAAATCTGTTGCACCAGCTGAGAATGAGAAGCCTGCTCTAAATCCTACCAAGCCTGTGATAATTGTAAACACACCATAGAGAAGTGCGTATACTACGTAAAGACCTGGAGCAAGGAACATGAATGCAAACTCGAATGGCTCTGTAACACCGCAAACGAATGCACAGATAGCTGCAGATGAAAGGATACCGATTGCAATCTTTCTCTTACCTGTCTTTGCACGTCTAATCATTGCGATTGCAGCACCAGGAATACCAAACATCATACATGGGAAGAAGCCTGACATGTAGAGTCCTAAATCCCATGAAACATCAGCAGATGTCTTGCCTGCCCAGAAGTTTGTTAAATCACCAAGTCCGATTGTGTCGAACCAGAATACGTTGTTAAGTGCGTGGTGAAGACCTGTTGGAATAAGAAGTCTGTTAAGGAATGCGTAGATACCAGCTCCAACGATTCCCATCTTTGAAATTCCAGTACCGATTGCTACAAGGCCTGTGAAAAGTAATGGCCATACAAAAAGCAATACAGCAGAAACACAGATAGAAATGAGACCTGAGATAATTGCTACGCTTCTCTTACCACTGAAGAATGAAAGCCAGTCTGGAAGCTTTGTGCCTTTGAATTTGTTGTAGCACAAAGAACCAATTACACCAGCAAGAATACCGATAAATGGATTTGCAATCTTATCAAATGCAATTGTGCGTGTAGCACTTTCTGCAATTGATGGCATGATTGTTGTAACAAATCCTGTGCCAAGAAGTGTTGTCATGATTAACCATGAAACAAGAGCAGCTACACCGCCTGTACCATCATGATCATCTGACATACCAACACCGACGCCTATTACGAAAAGTAGTGCCATGTTGTCAATTAAAGCGGCACCAGCTTTTACCAGAAACAAACCGATAAGCATTTTTGCACCGGTGATGTCTCCTCCTTGCATTGTTGCTGGGCATAAAGCGTATCCGATACCCATCAAAAGACCACATAGAGGTAATACCGCTACTGGTAGCATAAGGGCTTTACCAAGTTTTTGTAAAAACTTCATACATTATCCTCCTTTTTATCCCCTAACTCCCTAATAAGATTCCTTATTAAGTACTAACTAAATTATAGTCATTTGATAAAATCTGTGTCAACGAAATCGCCCTACTCTGAAACCTCTTTCATATTTCTACCACCCCTATCATTTTCCCTGACAGTACTTTCACGCAAAAGAAGCCCAAGCATATGCTTGGGCTTCCTTTCATGTATTTGGGTTTTATTAAAGCTTTCCACCGGATGTAGCAATACCTTCGATGAACTGCTTTTGGAAAATGACATAAAGAATAATCATTGGCAAGCATGCGATTAATGCTGCTGCCATAAGTTCTGGATAGTTCGATGAGAACTGTCCCTGCATCTTTGAAAGTGCGCTGGCAAGGGTAGTTTTGTTTGTGTCTGGACAAACAATCATTGGCCACATCAAATCCTTGTAAGCAAATACTGCTGTGAAGATTCCAAGGGCTACCATGGCTGATTTTGTAAGAGGCGCCATGATAAACAGGAATGTTTGACCGATGTTGCAGCCATCAAGTCTTGCTGCTTCCTCCAGTTCCTTTGGCAAGCCCATGTAGGCCTGGCGAAGAAGGAAGGTTCCAAAGGCTGATACCAGACCTGGGAATAAAAGTCCAAGTAAGGAGTTGGTCCAGCCAAGCTTACTTACCATTACGTACTGAGGGATGATGAAAATCTGTGATGGAATCATCATCTGGAAAAGAACCAAACCAAACATGAAATCTCTGCCCTTAAACTGAAGTCTGGCAAAAGCATATCCTGCAAGTGTAGCTGTGAGGACTGCACACAAAACTCGAAGGGCAATCATCATTATTGTGTTGAAATATAGTCGTCCAAAGTTTACATTGTGTAATACTTTTACAAAATTATCTACTCGAAACTTCGATGGAAAGATTACGAACGGATCCATCTGAGTAGATTCGCCAACCGTCTTGAATGCTGTGAGCACCATCCACGCAAATGGCACCAGCATTATAAAAGACATGATTATAAGAATTATATAAATTATTATTTTGTTTTTACGTCCCATTTTTTTCACCTCACATTAGTTGTAGTGAACCCACTTCTTTTGACCAATCATTTGTAGCACAGTCAAAAGCATGATTACTACAAGAAGCACTACTACAACTGTTGCTCCATAGCCCTTGTTGCCCTGAGTAAATGAGTATTTATAGAACAAGCTAACAAGTGACTGTGTTTTAAAGAGCGCTGGATTGTTGTTATCGATTACCATGTAGATAACATCGAATACCTGCATAGCGGCAATAACTCTTGTAACCAGCACGAAGAAAATTGTTGGAGAAATAAGTGGAACTGTAAGGCTGAAAAACTGCTGTACTCCATTTGCTCCATCTATAGACGCAGCCTCATAGTAGTCTCTTGGAACTTCCTGCAAGCCTGCCAAAAACAAAACCATATTGTAGCCGATGATTGACCAGATACCGATGATTGCGATTGAATAGATTGCAATATCCGGGTTAGAAATCCAGTTGGTCTTTCCAGGCAAGATATGATTCAATAGTCCAAATTCAGAATTATATAGCCATCTCCAAACCATAGCGATTGCTGCTGGAGCTGCAACCATTGGTAGGAAAAAGATGGTTCTAAAGACACTTCTTCCTTTTATTTTCCCATTTAAAAATACTGCTAATACTAACGAAATAATGATAGAGATTGGTACCTCAACTACTGCATATTTAATTGTGTTCCACAGTGCCTGCCATACTTCAGTATCTGAGAAAACCCTTTGATAATTACCGAGTCCAACAAAGATATTTCCTTTGCCAAAATCTCCAGTTTTGAAAAAACTCTGATATATAGTTTGAAAAATTGGAATGATGTTTAGGATGATTAAACCAATCATTGTTGGCGCAATGAAAAGCCATCCCCAAATAAATTCGCTTCTTTCGCGCTTTGTAACTCTTTTTTTATCCATAACATTAGTCTCCTGCTTTAAGACAGACAAGGTGCAGTATGGACTACTGCACCTTTATCTGCAATTTAAACAATAATAAAGAAGAAGTTATTCCTCACTGAGGGTCTGATTCATGCTGTCACAAATTTCCTGACAAACTGTTTCTACATCCTTTTCGCCTGTCCAAGCTTCTTTAAGCTTTTCTGTCTGCATATCTTCCCAAACTGTTGTGTACTTTGAATATGGGCGGAATACTAAGTCTGCATCAAGCATATCCATATGTCCGCTTAAGTCGAATACGTCTGTGCAGTTAACCCAAAGGTCTGAGCATCCTTCGTATGCTGACATTGTTACACCAAGCTCTGCCTGCTTCTCCTGCATTTCCTTAGAGCCGAGCCATTCGATAAGAGACCATGCTGCATCTGGATTCTTTGTTGTTGCTGATGCTGCCCAGCCAAGTCCGTTGTAAATAGAAACTCTCTTACCTGTTGTTGCATCCTTTGGAAGAACTGCTACGTCACAGTTTGCTGCTGTGTATTCGTTGTCCTTGAAAGCTGATACCATCCAAGAACCCTGTGTTACCATTGCAACCTTTCCTGACTCGAAAAGTACATCTGCGCCTGATTCAGAGATTGTGTTAAGGTCTGGGCAAGAGCCGTCCTGAACCATATCTACAAACATCTGAATTGCCTTGATTGTGTTAGGGTTGTCATAGCCTGAAGACTTCTTATCATCGCTGATGATTTCTCCACCCATTGAATATACTGCATTGTAGAATGAGTCCTGGTTGTTTGAAGGTGCAATTGCATATCCCCAGTGCTCATCGTTTGTAAGCTTTGCTGCTGCATCTACAAATGTATCCCATGTCCATGTGTCATCTGGATAATCAACGCCCATCTCGTCAAAGATTGTTTTGTTGTACCAAAGAGCGATTGTATCGATATCCTTTGGAACTGCATACTGCTTACCATCTAACTGATAAAGATCTACGATACCTTCGTAGTAATTAGCCATATCGATTTTATCGCTGGCATCAATCTTATCTGTCAAATCCATGAGCATGTCATTTTCCATATATTTCTGTGCCTGATTTGAGTGCATCCAGAATACATCTGGAAGCTCACCACCTGAAGCACCAGCCTCAAGTAATGTCCAATAATCATCCCAGCCAACTACCTGGATTGTAGCCTTTACACCTGACTGCTCTGACCACTCATCAATGATTTCCTGCAAACCTGCTCTCTGGTTTTCATCCCAGATAGAAACTGTAAGTTCGCCTTCTACGCTGCCCTTCATTTCTGTTGCTGCTGCAGAATCACCACCATCTGCTGATGCATCTGATGAGCCATCCCCAGAGCTACCACATGCCATCATTGACATTGCCATTAATGAAGCAAGCAATAAACTAGTCACTTTCTTTACCTTCATAATAACCTCCCTTTCGGTTTTGCCGATTTTTATTCTAAATTCATATTAGCTTTCTTTGTCATATCTTTATATGGATTTATTATTCCAAAAGATGTCATTTTGTGACTTTCCCTTTTAGGATGTACATATGAGTTGTGTAGTCTCCATCGCTCTCATACCAGTTTCTTTCCTTGTTCATAAGGGAAATTCCAGCATTCATCAGATAGTCACCATAAATATCGTCCTTATCATTTATCGTATATACGATATCCGGATTTAACCCTTGAAGCTTTATTCTCTCAATTCCCCAGTTTGGAATGTTTTCTGTTTTGTGAGTAGTAACGATTGCTGTCTGTCTATCATCCGAAACAACCATCCATGCAGAGATATTGTTCTCAAAAGGAGACTGGAGACGATAATAATTGCCGTACTGGAACAGCTCACGGTACTCCTTCATAAACTTGATTTGCTCTTTTACACTTTCGAAATCCTCTTCGGATATTTCATTCAAATCAAGCTCATAACCAAATGTGCCATAGTAAGCCACATTAGCTCTGTCATCTATGGTCATAGCGCGATGTGTCTGCAAATTTGGTGATGCCGATACATGTGAGCCAACCATTGACACAGGATAGCCGTAGCTGGTGCCGTACTGGATTTTCACTCTCTCATGTCCATCTGTGTCATCTGAACACCAAGCCTGTGGCGCATAATAAAGCATGCCCGCATCGAATCTGGCACCACCGCTGGCGCATGATTCAAACAGGATATGTGGGAATGCCTTTCTCAATCTTTCATACAAGCTGTACACTCCCATGATGTATTTGTGATAAACCATGCCCTGCTGATTTTTATCTACATCTTGGCTATAGCACTCGGTGATTGAACGGTTCATATCCCACTTGATGTAATCGATGCTGGCATTTGAAATCACATCGAAAAGCTGATTGTAGATGTTGTCTACAACTTCTGGCTTTGAGTAATCCAATACCATCTGATGGCGGCCTAATGTGCGTGGTCGGTATGGTGCTGCAAGCACCCAATCAGGATGCTGGCGGTACATATCGGAATCCTCGTTTACCATCTCCGGCTCAATCCAAAGACCAAACTTTAATCCCAAATCATTTATCTTTTTTGATAATCCGCTGATGCCATCTGGAAGCTTAGACCTATTTACGTACCAATCTCCCAGGCCAGCAAAATCGTCATTTCTCTTTCCAAACCAGCCATCATCCAGAACAAAAAGCTCCACTCCTGCTTCCTTTCCCTTGCTGGCAATCTTCAGGATTTTCTCCTCATCAAAATCCATCTCTGTAGCTTCCCAGTTGTTGAGAAGAATTGGACGTGGCTTGTTTTTATAGGCGCTTCTCACCAGGTTGTTGTTCATCAGCCTGTGGATGTTTTGGCTCAAATCGTTGAGCCCGTTTGATGTGTAGGTGATGATAACCTCTGGAGTATTAAACTCTTCCCCAGGCTCAAGTGGCCACTGGAACCACTTTGGATTGATTCCCATATTGAATCTAAGCTTTCCGAAAGTGTCAGCCTGGGCCTTTGCAATATAGTTTCCGCTATAGACCAGATTGAAGCCAAAAGCTTCCCCCTGTAACTCATCTGTATTCTTTCTTTTGATAATTACAAATGGATTGTAATTAGCGCTGGAATGGCCACGAAGGCTTTCAATGGCAGTTATGCCCGATGAAATATCTCTTTCCTTTGGACTTCGCTCTCTGCCCCATGCACCTTCAAACTGAAGCCATGTGAACTTGGTATCTGGAAAATCAACATTGCAGCTAAGCGCCTGCTCAAGCTTTAGCTTCTTGTCTCCAGTATTCTTTAGCTTTGTATGACGGCAGATGGCAGAATAATTCTCCCAAACTGTATAGCACAAAGTTACTTCAAGGCCAGATATCAAATCCCTGCAAACTATCTCTAATGACTCTGCCTCATCATCCTCATTTGTGTATGTGGCTGGCAGACCTGGAATAGGCGCCTTGCCTTTGTAGATTCTATGAAATTGGTAAGTAAACTTTGTCACTCTAGAACCATTCTCCTGAAGAACTTCGTATGCACTTGAACCAAAATCTCCATCGCCAAATGCTGGGTACTCCAAAAGGGCCAGTTCCTTGGTGTATTTTTCATCATCCTTTTCGTTACAGCACAGTGGTCTGATGCCGTATGACTGATAATCCTGAAGCTTTTGATATGTGCGAATTGGCTTTCCAAAATATAGCTGGCCAATATCTCCATCCTGACATACGCCAATTACATAACTCAGTGATTTATTAAATATATGAAATTGCTTTTCCTGCTCATTAAAAATTATTCCCATATTTTCTCCTTTGCCCTTCTTTTTTGCTATAATTATTATATTGATTACATAGAACAATTAAGATGTTTCAATTTTTCATGTTCATGTCACTTTGTGACATTTGGGAGAATCGTATGGAAATTAGAGGCGTAGATAAGTGCCGATTTATAGATATTACTACCTCAAATGATTTTTATCTTTTTGAGGTTGGACGATATAAATGCGAGCCACACTATAATTATGGGCCAATCGTCCGCACAAGGACCATCTTTCACTATGTTATTTCCGGTGTGGGATATCTGTATATGAATGATAAGAAATATGAGATTCATGCGGGCCAAGGCTTTCTGATTCCCGCCAAGGTGAAGGCTTATTATGAGGCGGATTCCGAGAATCCTTGGGAATATACCTGGATACATGTGGACGGTCCTCGTGTTACCGAGCTTTTCAATTCAGCAGGAATTTCCCTAGAGCAGCCAATATTTACGCCTAATGGTGATGCCAGCGAAATAGTAGAATATATAAATCGTATATACGATAATTATGATAATGAGTGCTATTGCTATGCCATGGTTTATCAGATGTTCAGCTGTCTCTTAGAGAAGTCCAGCACCAAGACCGAATCCACAGAAGTAGACCCTCGCCTTGCCTATGTAAAAAACGCTATCAGATATATCAGGCTGAAATATTCCGAGCCAATCAATGTGGAAGACATCGCCAATGCCTGTGGATTAAACAGGAGTTATTTGACCCGAGTGTTCAAACATGCCACCGGTTACACTCCTCAATCCTATCTGGCCACATATCGAATGAAAAAGGCTTCTGAAATGCTTTTAAAGTCAAATGAAAGCGTCAATACCATTGCCTTTAATGTAGGGTATTCTGACTCCTTCACCTTCTCAAAGGCATTCAAAAGATACAGCAATCTATCTCCTAGCGAATATCGAAACAGTCACACATAAAAACAAAGGTCGCAAAGCTTAATGCCTTGCGACCTTATTTTTATTCATCTGCATCTTCTGATGTTTCAGATTCCTCTAATTCTGATTCCTCTTCTTCCTCAACATAGTTTGGATCGAATACGGTGTACTCATTTGATTCGCGGAATATAGTGTTTGAACTACCTACCTGGCAAACCTTGATTACATCGCCGTTTTTAACATCGGAAGCCTTTATTGAAAGAACCTGTCCCGATTCGTATTTTGTTGAAACCTGCTGGTCGTTTACGTATACCTTAGACCATTTAGTGAACTCATCACCGTAGATATGCAACCTTCCATTGAAGAAGTATGCGCTGTCGATTGTGACATCATTTACACCCATGATTATGTCTGAAGGGCCGTACTCTGTGCCAACCTCGTATGTGTAACGATCTCCATACATGATATCGTACTGAAGCATACGTAAGTCGTTCATGTATTCACTAGTTCCACGCTCCTTGCCCTCAGCCATTGCTGTCTGGTGGTAAGCGTTGATGTTTCCGTTGTGAATATTAAGTCTGTTTAAGAACTCTGATACAAGCTGGTATGAAGCAAGGTCCTCATCAACCTTTTCCATACCGAAGTTGTTCCATGTGAAGTACTTTGTCTTGTAAAGATCACCGGTAGCAATCTCATCATCTGTAAGACCCATAGTTGGAAGGTGGTCACCAAACATGATAACAAGTGTATCCTCACCTCTGGCATCAAGCGCCTCGATGTACTGCTTAACAAAATCATCTACGTTGTAGATACGGTTGATGTAGTATTCCCAAGCCCAGTTTTCTTCTTCTGTCTTGCCAACTGCGTTGACCTTGATAGCTGGGTCTTCCTCAACCTGGTAAGTTGGGTAGGCACCGTGGCCTTCAACTGTGATAGTGTATACGAAATCACTCTCTGGTGTAGAATTCATGGCATCAAGAGTACCATCAATAAGGATGTCGTCTGTAGGCCAGTTACCAAGTGGAGTGTAATCTGTAATATCTAAAAGCTCCTTTGATGTGAATGTATCAAATCCCATCATGGAGAATGCGTTTGCTCTTGAATAGAAGTTACCACCATTGTTGTGAACAACATGAGTGCTGTAGCCATCTTCTGAAAGTACATCGGCGTAGCTCTCAACATCTGTCTCCTTGAGGATGGTCTTCTGTGGGTACTCACCTGGGCCGAAGAAGTTACAGCTAAGACCTGTAAGTACTTCGAACTCGGAGTTACATGTTCCGGCACCAACTACAGGTACGATACAGTGGCCTGTAGAGTAGTTCTGCTCCAAATAATGAATGTAAGGAATTGGGTCCTCACTTGTCTCGATAAAATCTGCCTCTGATACATCGTAGAATGACTCAAGTAGGATAACAACGATGTTTGGCTGTGAGTCGTCCTCTGATGGAATCTCAAGTGTGCTGACATAAGCAGAATCTTCATCAACAATGCTTTCGATTTTGCTCTTTGAATAACCGAATGGGCGGTTCATACCACGGTCGAGAACCGAAGTAGAGAAGCCGTATAAGTAACCATAATCCAAATATCCCTGGGCAAGGTTGCCGAAGTAGGATGTCATGATTCCTGAGTTTCTAAGAAGCAATGTGGATGGATAAAGAGAAACCCAAAGGGCCACCACAAGTATCAATCTCTGCCAGAATGGCTTGCCGTTCTGCTTTTTCTTGCCTATTTTCAAGTAGATAATCATGATGATTATGTAGATTATCAAGGCTGTGATTGCAAGCATAGCTTCCTGTGCTGAGAAGTAGTTGGAATCCTGCATTGTAAGCAAATCGCTGATCATGTATAAATCAGTGTAGCCGAATGGTGAAACACGGTTCAACAGAATGACGCTGTTTATAATACCGAGGATTATAAATATCATGCTGACGAATACTCGCCACCAACCACGTCTCTTGCTTAGGAACACAATTGAAAGTGCTACGAATATGCAATATGAATTAAATAGGAAAGGTCCTGTGTGATTAACTACGAAGCCACATGCTGCTGTAAATGAATGTCGTGACATCCACTCCATAACAAATATCAGTAGCATGGCCAGTGGAATGTGCATCCAGAATGAGTATTTATCCCACAGCATCAACCATGTTTTATGGAATTTACTTCCTATATAAGACTGAACAGCCTTTGAGTTAGCTAGTTTGATAAATGGCTTTTTTATGTTCTTTCCCAGCCATACAACGCCGGTCTTTATTTTTGAAAAAAATCTTTTCATGAATCCTCCGATTAGCACAAATTACATCTAATCTAATTTAATCAAGACAGTATGAAAAAATAGTGATAAAATGTTAAATATTCAGAGCCTATCAAAGAAAAACATTTCTTATTAAAGATAGGACATCTGAATATCTTAAAATCAAAATTCCAACGGATTATAACACTTAAAAGATATTTAATCAAGAAAGCGAGAATATATGAAGTTACAATTCTATAAGAAGGGCATCCCTACAGAAATCCTTAAGCGAGTGGCCATTTTGATGGTTGTTTTCGTGGTTTCAGTGGTGTTCTTCGAAATAGTCACCAATATCAGCGAGCCCCAGGAGGTATCGGCCCAGTCCTCTCCTACACTGCCTACTGTCACCATTGATTACCTTGGTGATGCTTATACTGAGCTTCACGGCTATGTAACAGAGATGGACCCAGCCTACATGCGAGACGCCATCATCCCTTTGGATTCTGAAAGAAACGTGTCTATCACGGTGGATTCCAAGGACTACGATGTGGATGGATTATCATATGAGATACGCTCTTTGGATACCCAGCGAAACATTTCGAATAACGAGTTGGAATTTACATCTAATGATGGCATTCTCACAGCTAGCTTCCAGGCGGAAAACCTGATTGAAAAGAATGAGGAGTATCTTCTTATTCTTACTCTTACAAGCGGCTCAGAGGAAATCTACTACTACACTAGAATCATGCAGCCTGACGGATGTAACGAGGAAGAGATACTTGATTTTGCTCAGTACTTCCACAACACTGCTCTTTCAGAGGATGCAACAGATTTAGCCACATATATTGAGCCTTCATCTTCTGCTTCAGCGGATTTAAACCATGTTACTATCAATTCAAATCTTGCACAGATTTCATACAGCGGATTTGATGGCACACAGGTAGGTGATGTAAACACTGCTCTCACCGATATCAGCAGCAACTACATCAGCCTCACATTCACTTACCTATTAAATAGAGATAACTCTGGTAAATCTGAGTACTACACATGTGTTGAGGATTTCAGAATCCGCTATACTTCCGACAGATTATATCTGCTTTCTTACGACAGAACTATGGAGCAGATTTTGGATGAGGAGTCCGTTTCCTTTAACAAAAACCTGCTAAACATCGGCATCACTAATCCAGATTTACAGTATATGTCAAACGAAACTGGAACCATTGTTTCATTCGTTCAAAACGGTTCACTTTACGAATACAATCAGACGGACCGCACACTCAAGCAAATTTTCAGCTTTGTGGACGACCCTACTGACAGCCGTTCTATTTATGACCAACACCAGATTCTTCTTTTGAATATCGATGAATCCGGTACTATGGACTATGTTGTTTATGGATACATGAATTCCGGCAGCCACGAAGGCGAATGTGGTATCAATCTTTATCACTATGATGCCATCGAAGATACTTCCACTGAGCAGGTGTTCATCACCTCTACAAGCTCTTACCAGATTTTGAACGCCAACTTCTCGGAGCTTTTGTACGAGACAGCTGACAACCAGTTCTACATCATGGTAAATGGAACTCTTCTATATATGAACTTAAACGAGCTTACGACCAAGGAGCTGATGACAGGCCTTGATGATGCTCAGTACGCCGTGTCTGCATCCCGCAGATACCTGGCTTGGATGGATCAGGAGGATATGTCAGATTCAATCCACATCATGGATTTGGAGACTGGAAATTCCTATGATATTACCGCAGGCACAGGACAGCTTTTAAAGCCGCTTGCCTTTTTGGATGACGATTTGATCTATGGTACTTTAAATGAGAACGACATCACTACTGACGGTGCCGGCTCCACTGTTTATCCAATGTACAAACTGACAATTGCTGATATCTCCTCTGGCTCAGGACGTGAGCTGATGACATATCAGAAGAATGGTTACTACATTACAGATGTTTCAATTGAATCCTACACCATTTATCTGGAACGAATTCAGATAGATTCTGAGGGAATTATCACCACCGCTGATGGGGACACCATCAAAAACAGTGCCGGCGAGCAAAACAAAGCCGTTGATGTTAGCACAATATCAGACGACGCTAAGGAGCAGGTTGTTGTTCTTACAATGGCCGAGCTGGAGGAAGACGAAAAGCTTGGCAAAGTGGATTACGATGTGCCTGGCTTGGTACTTGCCGATGGCAGTCACTCAATTTCAGTTGCCTCTGCCACAAGCTCTACACAATACTTTGTATATGTAGGCAGCAAGGTTTCGCTGGCCACTGACGATTTGAATCGTGCCATTACTGAGGCCGATGAAAACATGGGAATCGTACTTGATAACACACCTAAATATGTGTGGAAACGAGGCCGCAAGTCATATCAGAATGCAATCACAGGAATCGCTGTTGGTTCTAGTGATTCGGAGGCTTCCGGCAGCGCCAGAGCTCTTTCAGCTATGCTTGTTCAAGCTGGGGAAAATGTGCAGGTTCACACACTATTGGAATCAGGAGAAACACCTATTTCGGTGCTTTCAAAGACATTGAAGGATTACGACATTCTTGATTTAACAGGATTGTCACTTAGCCAGGTGCTCTACTATGTAAACCTTGGCACACCAGTGTACGCTTACACCGGTGATGACACTGCAGTACTTATCGTAGGATACGATGCAAGCTCCATCATATACTTCGATCCTATGACAAGCCAGAATCAAAAAATGTCACTAACCGAAGCTAGTGACTATTTTGAGTCATTTGGTAATGTCTTTGTATCATACATACAGTAAACTATATATGAATAATAAAACCGCAGCATAATAAGTGCCTAGGTTCACATAGTGAACCAACCGCTTGTTGTTGCGGTTTTTATAATGATAAAAATACAAAAACAATATTGTGAAGTCGCTGAATAGGAAAAGCATTCCCGCGATGCCAAGGATTGGTGTGCCGTTTAAACCGCATTCTAGGGCCTTTAAAGTCATTGTAGATACGAAGTAGCAGTAGATTATGCATGAAACGAAAAGACTGCCCATATGGAGGTGACACCACTTCTGCATGCCTATGAGTATCAAGCATGGAATCACTGGCACGATGTACACAAGCACATTGGTTCCGACGGAGATTCGACACATGTAGTTAAGCAATCCTACATGGCCCAGCATAAAGGCTATAATGCCTATTTCCATGGCTTGTTTCCGGCTATAGGTATTGTATAGGCCCATCATCAAATCGCCTATAAAACAGGCTAATAGGGCCCACAGAAGCAAACCTAGTCTTTCTGAATACCACTGATTGATAAATAGAATAACCAAAAAGGAGATACTACAGATCACCTTTAATGGGACATAGTATCTCCTTGAAAATCTATTATCACATACAGCAAATAATGCAATTATAAGTGCTACATAAATAATAGTTTCTATTATCATATTTTTCACCCGACTTATTCGTCGTCTCTCTCACCTGCAAGAATAGCCTCAAGCTTCTTCTGCTTACTGAAAAGAATTGTACCTGCTCCAAGTAAGAAGATTGCTAAGCAAAGTAAATATCTGCTATCGAAACCATCTGCTGTAGTAGGTGTTGTATCCTTTGTGTGGCCAGAAGAAATTGAACCGTCGCTGCTTACCTTGTAAGTAACTGTGGTTGTTGTCTTTCCTGTGATTGTAAGTAATGTCTCTGCCCAACCGTCTGTGTACTCAAATCTGACTACATGGTCGCCAGCTGAAAGGCTTGCAACATATGAAGCAGTAAGAGTAAGGATTGTTGAACCTGACTCTACAGTGAACTGGTTCTGAGCAAGTGCTACACCATCAACCTTGATTGCAACAATCTTATCAAGTGGACCGTCGCAAGTGATTTTAACAGTTCCTACGTTTGATGGTACCTTCTGGTTTGCACCAGCTGTGATTGTATATTTAGAATTTGTAACAGTCTTTGTAGAGCCTGTTGTTGCCTTATACTTGAATGTTACTGTTCTATCCTGATTTACTGTACCTGACTGATTCTCTGCTGTAACGAACTCGTAACCAGAGTATGTCTTTGGCTCGTAGCTGTATGTATCTCCCTGAGCATATGTGTCAGTCTGACGTGTCTTTGTCTCAATCTTCTTTGTCATTGTCTGGTCATAGAATTCATCATAAACTGTGACCTTAAACTTCTTTGTAGAGCTTGATGAAGATGAGCTGTTTCTCTTGTAATTGAATGTGGCTGTCTGGCCATCTGTAGCTGTTACCTTATAAGTTGTAGTGCCAAATGCTGTGTAACCATCTACTGCAGGTGCTGAAACTGTTGTGCCTGCTGCCTGAGAGAATGAACCAACCTGACGTGTGCCGATAGCTGTCTTGCCATCGTTCTCGTAGAAGTTACCCACGATTGTACCTGAGTACTTCTTGGCATCTGAACCGCCGCCACCGCCACCGCCTTCTTCTTCGGATGAGGATGCTGTGTATACGTATGTATATGTTGCATCTGCTGTAACTTTCTCAAATGTTGGGCTAGATGTAAGTTTGTATGTTGTTGTTCCGTCTGTGTATGTTGAGTCTGCTGTGTAGGTAGGTGTTGTGCCTGAAGCTAAATCTAATTTTGTAGCGGTAACATCTTTTACTTTATTACCATCAGCATCATTCAACTGATATATGATAGTAATCTCGTATGTTTCTGTTGTCGCTTGGAAAGTATATGTATAAGTTGTATTCTTTGTCGCAACAACTAAATCAGGATCTAAATCTGTCATTCTAGCATACTCAACACCATTAGCATCTGTATATGTTGTAGCTGTGACTCCATTTGGTGTTTTTCCTGCAACAACTGTTTCGTTTGAAACTCCAGTTTCTGTTCTGAGAACTGTACCATCTTTTGCTAATAAAGTGTAGTCATATGTAATAGTAAATGTTGTTGTTGTTCCTGAGTTGTCAAAATTAATCTCGATAAACTTTCCTGCGTCCTGTAACTCCTGGAAATAGGTTACTACTACTGATGTTGAAGAACATCCTAAGCAAGAAACATATGTCATATCATCTACAGAGCCTGTGTTTGGCCAAGAATTATGCGTTCCAATAGATGTGATTTTTGTTCC
Organism: Pseudobutyrivibrio ruminis HUN009; assembly: GCF_000703005.1. Taxonomy (NCBI): domain Bacteria; kingdom Bacillati; phylum Bacillota; class Clostridia; order Lachnospirales; family Lachnospiraceae; genus Pseudobutyrivibrio; species Pseudobutyrivibrio ruminis. The sequence goes on from NZ_JNLH01000001.1 coordinate 729,269, forward strand.
ATCTTCAAATGTAAGATTTTTAACATCGCTTCCATCGAAAGCTCCTGCGTCAATTACTGTTACAGAGCTAGGAACTGTAAATGATGTACCAACTGATTTTGGGACTTTTACTAATTCTGTCATGCTACTATCAGCATAAGTTGCACCGTCATCTGCTGTGTATGAACCATCGTCATTTGTTGATGCAAGCGATGCGCCAAGAGCATCTTCTGGTAAGCTATTTAATTCTAATGAATCAGTGCTGAAGGTCGTGGTTGTTTCGTCTGTGGCTTCCTCTGTTGTTTCCTCTGAAGAATCAACTACGTCTTCAGATTCTTCAGGCTCCTCAGGCTCTGCCACCTCTTCAACATCTTCTTCAATTATATCTGGGTCCTCATTCAGAACTTCGTCCACGATAGCCGTGTCCCCGTCTGCAATCGAAATTGAGCTGCCAAAGAAGGTCCAGCCCGTCAGAAGAATAGATGCGCTAATTAGAATACATCCTATTTTTTTCAATAATCCCTTGTTCTTTTTCACCATAGCATTCCCATCCCTAAATCCAAGTTTTTAGGCTCTGTTATTTTTATTTGACTCTCTTTGCCACCACAAACATGCGACCGTCTTCGGTGTAGCTATTGCAAGTGCTAAGGGTCAAAATCTTGTCAGTAGAACTTATGTCGATTGTCTCGTCGTATACCGATAAACTTTGGATATTATCTAAAAACTCCTGGAGCTCTGAGCCTGTAACTGCGTCGATGAAATTGTAGTATTTGTAGCTGTCGTCATCATCATAACCCACTGCTGACAGGCCTACACCAACAACTTCGTACTCCTGCTCCTCATATAGAGTTTTAAAGATTATCGTCTTATGCGACTGATAATAATCATAGTCTAAGTATCTCTTTAATCCACCAAACATGGTCCCTGATCTCATGTTGTGACCATATATGATGGTGTTAGTGGTCGGATTAACTATGTCGCAACGATAATCGACGAATAAAGTACCGGCGGTACTCGTTTCTCCATAGAAATCTCTTCTCAAATAGTATTCTGGGTCGTTCGGCGTTTGCATGACTGGATAGTTGATATCCGTGTCAACGATTTCCAGGATTCCCACAAAGTCGCTATTTTGTGAGTATAAATCAGTCATATCTGGAAGAATCTCGCGCTCATCAGCCGCATAATTCTTGTCCCAAGGACTAACTATTAAATCCTCAGTAATTTCATTAGCTGCAGCTGAATTGGACGACACATCACCGCTATTTGAGTCCTCTACAGAATCTATATCGTCATTATCATTATCAATATTAACGTTATTTTGTGAAATATTAGTGTTTTGGGTATTATCTTCTCGATTTTGTATTTCTGCAGCTATTTTTCTGGTCTCGTAAACGTCCTTTATTTCCACTGCCGCGTATACTCCAATGAGCACCACAGCCATAGCTACAAACACCAAGCCAAGGCGTCTGGAGCTTTTAGCCTTTGTTGCTGCCTCTTCGATTATCTCTCTATCGTCTAGAAGTCCTGCCGATTTGTTTGCCACAATATCAGCCACGTGCTCTGTGTACTGAGCTCCGATTGGACTGTTGAATGTAATGATGCCATCACGAATATCATTATATAGGCGTAGGGCAACCTCTGGATCTTGTATATCAAGCTCCTCATTGATGCACTCTATTTTTTTGACGTCCTCTTGGGCTGCACGATATTCATAGTGAGTTTCAAACTCGAACCCACCAATACTAAACCTTTTCTTGTCTGACATATATCGTTCTTCCTATTGCACATGATACTACAATATATTGTATCAAATTCAATAGGAACACACAATTAATTGATTAAAAATTTTTCTATTTATAGAATGGGCCAAGGATAAAAATCCTTGGCCCTAGTATGACTATTCGTTATTCTGTATATTTATAAGCTCTTCAATACCAGCTTTATATCTCATAAGTCTGTAAACATACTCTGGCATATTTCTTTTGCCAGCTTCCCAGTCAGTAACTGTTCTATATGGTATCTCAAAGTACTCACAAAACTCTTTGCGATTCATTCCCATTTCATCTCTTAAGTTTTTTATTTCTTCTGCAGTATCCACACTATGTACCTCTCTGGCGTCTCTCAAATTATCTAGCATCTATTCTTTCTAGATATGACATTCTTTCTGATTGGGGTATATCCAATACATCCATAGCCTGCTCTACTGTTAATTTAAGCTTTGTCATCATTTTTTGTATATCATCAAGCCTTGTTTCTTGTGCTTTTTGATTTTTCATATCTTCCATCAATTTACACACAGCTTCCACCCCTTCCTCTGATTCCTTATAATACCTCATTTGTTTTGCTAAATCTTTTACACCAATTTCATTTCTTTAATTCTTACTTTGCTGCAGCATCCATACCTAATACATCTCTAGAATATATAATATCAATATATACGCATTGCGTCAATACGATAATCTTCAGTTACAAAAAAGGCTCCAGGGCATACTGCCCTAGAGCCTTCATTCTACATATTATTTGATAGTTACTGGCTTATGCTCTGACTCTGTAATCTTTTGACGCACTCCATTTACGCGACCATAACCATCTATATGATAGTAATATGTCTGACCTGAAGTAAGCTTAGTATTTGTGTAAGCTCCAGTAGATGCAGGAAGGATTGCTACTAACTTTCCTTCACTTGTTTCATCTTCTGCTCTGTAAATGTAGTAAATTGTTACATTGCCTGTTGTGCTCCATGTTAATGTTGCATTACCTGTTTCATAACTATTTGCATCGAAGCTTGATGTAGAAATATCTGTTGTTGTTTCTACTGTTTCGGCTTTACTGTGTAATGTTGTTCCATCAGGAGCATTAGCATATGCAGTCGCACTAACTCTGTAAGTTGTACTTCCTGTTAATCCAGTAAAAGTATATGTCGTCGACTTTGCTGCACCAGCAATCTTGATTACCTCATAATCTCCAGATGAATTAATCTTCTCAAGAGTCAATGTTGTTCCATCAGAGAATATATCACGTACCCATTCTACTGATATTGATTCAGAAGTCTTGCTTGTTACTACAAGATTAGCAACACTTTGAAGCTTTATCGTGTAGTTCTTTGTGTATGTGCCAGTAAGTCTTCCACCTTTACCTGTGAGTGTAAATGTGCAATCTTCATTCGAAGTACTGTAAACCTTATTTGGATAGCTGATTTCGTAATCACCAACACCAGTTTCTGAATTGTATTCAACAAGCTTTTTGAAAATCTGCTTCTTATCTGTCTGTAAATTGTACGATGTAATAAATATTGTGTAAGAAGGGATAACTGATAATCCTGTATATCTCTGCTCACTTGCCAATACTACTGTACAATAGCTTGTATCACTTTCAGCTACTGAAACATTTCTTGGTGTAATCTTGTACTTAATAGTCTTCGATCCTGCTTCACCATTTACTTCATAGTTGATTGTAGCTTCAATTGTTCCAGGTTCTACAAAGTCTGGTGCTTCTGTAACAGTCTCACCATCACCAGTATATGTGATTGTCTTGCCATCACGTTTGTATTCGATACTAGTGATTGATGCAACTGACTCGCTGTAATCAAGCTTAAAGTCAGGAATGATAGGATATCCTGTGTACTGATATTCAGACTTATAGTTTGTAATACCAATATTTGAAATATCAAAATCAACGTTAAATGTTACCTTCTTATCGCCTGACCAATAGATATCCTTGGAAGCATCAGTAATACCTCTATATGTAACCTCACCTGTTCGAGTGTCTGAATCGGACTTAACACAGCTATACTCAACATCATAGGTAAGCTTTTCATCTTCAGGATTTCCACCATCTCGCTCTAATACGAGATACATTTGCGGATCACCCTTAGTAATACCTTCACCATGATATGTTTGAACTGGTCCAATATCATCTCCGGCTTTTACGAAGTTCTTATTCTCATCGTAATAGTATACAGATGTTTTGCTTAAATCTCCTGTTATGTAGAAATTCAAGCTCTTGTCCCCTGAATAATTACCTATACCTGTTACAGTGACTGTAGCCTTACCAGGCATTACATTATCATCATATTTAAGAGTATAATCTGTACCTAATTCAAGTTCTCTCTTAGTATTAAATACTGTTACCTCTGGTTTAATCTCGTCACCATCAGCATAATCATACATGTTATCATCTGTTCCATTTACAAACTTGACATCAAAGTCATTTAGCGCGTCTTCAAGAATAATAAATTTTATTGTAAATGTAATAGGATTTGTAGGAGCATAATAGTTTCCTATATTCTCTGCATCATTATCTGTCCTAAACTCTATGTTAATTGTGCTAGTGGTGTATTTTAATGTACTTCCTTCGTAAATAAATGTAGATGCAGTACCACAATCAGGTTCATATGTAATCTTTACATCTTTAGTATTATCTACAACTGTATTTAATCCTAAATCTTCTATCTTCACGGTTGGTTTAACTGTAGCGCCATCGTAAGTAGTGTAATAGTATCCTACAAATTTAGTCTGATTGTCAGTATCAGTTGTTTTAATCTTTCCTGTGTCCACAAGATATGTTTGAACATCATCAGCTGTCATTCTTGACAGATTTGTTCCTGAAATTGTAAACTGCAACATTCCATCAGATGACTGCATAGGGTTTTGGGTCTCAAATAGAGAGGTAGTCGAATCACTAATCTTTCTCTTATTTACCTTGTACGTCTGTGTTATTGTTCCACAGTAATCGCCTTCACCCGTTATTACAACTTTCTTGTAACCTGCATTTATACATGCGTCAGTGTTTCCACTTTCATCTGTATATGTAACTGTGTAATTCTTTGCTGATATACTTCCAACACTTACTACTACTGGCTTGTGAGCTTTAGAATCATAATCGTATGTCCACTGATCTTTAAACTTCTCTGAATTATTCTCAGAAGTATTGTATTCATAAGTGTTGCTTCCATACCTATATGTTACAGTTATTCCTAAATTATTAAGATTCTTACCAATATTAAATGGTAATTCCAAAGTACCCGTATATGTACCTGTACCGGTGATAATTACTTTTGGTGATGTTGATGCAACTGGTGCATGTTTATCATCTGTAACCGTTGCACTCCACTCGGCAGAACCTGTATCCTTTGCGTTTTCTACAGATAGAGTAAAGTCTTTATTCTCAACCAATTCATAGGTTACATCTGCGCCATTTGTTCCTGCACCTTTGTAAACATCTGTAATGGCAATCTTTGGTACATTTACGCCACCATTTGCATCTTTGGTAACCACATCATATACCATAATTGTAAGAGTATCAGTTATGTTACCTGCTGAGTCCTTAAGACCACCTGTTGTAATATATCCAGGTTCTGCAGTTGTAGTGTTTGTATCCAAATCACTCTTATATGTCCAAGTTCCTTGGAATCCATTTCCAGCACTATAGTAGTAGTGATAATTGCTTGAAAGTGAACGCTCAGTTACTGTAAATGTGTCAGTAATCTTTGATTCACAGCTATTTAAACCACTAATTTCAATAGTATACGTTCCAGCTTCAGTAACCTTGCCATTTGTAATATTTGTATTGCCCTTCTTGATTGTTACGCTATAGTCGCACTTAGCATCATCCACTGCTTGATATGCGCCTTTTTGTGTAAGTGGAACTGTTACTACATTTCCAGATGCATCAGTGTAGCTTGTTGTCATTTTTACAATATTGGCTACATCTATTTCTCCACCTGTGTACTCTGCTGTTTTCTGTGCAAAGGAAACTGAACCACTATTCAAATCAAGCTTTTTGATATTAAATGTTCCTGATGCACTATTCTTTGTATTACCAGAAGCACCTGCAGTTACTGTTAATTTAGGAGCATCTGTATCTGTGCTGTTTGCTGCTACTGTATTATTTGAATAGAACGAGCCATCTACAACACCTGGTGCATAATAATCACCTGTAGATGTTGTTCCTGTCTGGACCTGAAGCTTGTTCTTGATTCCATTAGCTTTATCTACATAGTAAACAGCATAGTCTGGTGTAAGTTTAACCTTATCTCCGCCTGTAGTTGGATCAAGGAAATAACCGCTATAGGTTGCATCTTCTACCTCTACAACTACATGGTCTGTATCTGATAAGTCAAGTTTTTCTATTTCAAACTTAAGACTATCTGGGTAGAATGTTGGGCACTTATAAGAACCAAGTCCAGTAATACCTATGTATGCCTTATCACCACCATTAGTTGCATTTGTATTATTGTAGTAAGTTACAGAGAAGTCTTTTCCTTCTGTAAGTGTCTTTGGTGTTCCGCCTACATCAACTGTTCCTGTTACCTTAGGCTCAATTCCTGATCCTGTGTATATAAATCCATCATCAGGGGTAGTAATTGTAAATGTACCCTTTGTCTTTAAGCTAACTCCTGAAACATCAAATGTTACTGATTTTTCACCATATACAACATCATCATATCCAGTAACCTTTTGAGCCTTAATAGTATAAGTGTCTATGTTTGTTACTGTCGCTGGTGTAACAGAAATATACGCATTACTATCTAAGCTTGATGCCTTGTGATAAATAACCTTTGTCTTTGAAGCCTCACTTGTATCTTTTACAAATACTTTTACATGATCAACTATTGAGAATGCACTTCCTGTGTATGAAGTTTCTGTAATCTCATTGTTAGCTTCATCATATATCTTGATAGTTGCATTTGTTAGATTGTATTTAATGTAGAAAGTAAAGCGTGTTCCTGTATTAGAGTCTTTTGCATAATACTTACTATTATCTGTTGCTGTTACTACTACATTATATACACCAACTTCTTTGGCATCGCTTGGATTTGATGTTTCTGTTGCTGACGATGTCTTTTTATAGTTGTAGCTTATTGTATAATCGCCATTTGTATCTGCCGAACCTGCATTACCTAATAATCCATTGAATAATGTAGTTGGGTCCAGCACTGAGCCTGTGTACTCAATAGTCGTTGTCTTTAATGAAATACCTGAGTATGTTGCTAAATCTGCCAAGAAGTAAATCTCGGAACCATCAGCTGCTAGTACATGGGCTGCAGTATTTACGCAGAGGTACTGTCCAGTTACTGATACTGCTGGATCTTCACCTGGCTCTCCCGGATTTGTTCTTGCTATAGAATATGTAGGTTCATCTTTTCCACCAATAGAAATAGTTGTAGGAATAGTTCCATCATACTCTGTTGAATTCAATGTCTTATACTTGATTGTTGGAACTATTGTATCCTCGTTGACAAGCAAATTTCTGCTAGATGCAAAGGATACACTTGCCAAAGAATTTGAACCTGTTGTCGATGTCAAATCCAATACAATATTGAAGTAAATCTTCTCTGTTCCACTGTAAGTATTAAGACCTTTTACTGTCAAATAACTAGTCTGATATGAAGGAAGCGACGTTGTTTCGACGTCAATTATTTCATAATCAGTTCCTCTAGTAAGCTCTTTACCACCCTTTGTTTCATACAAATGTACATCGACTTTATTTGTGTCAATTAATGTATTGATTGCATTCAAATTAAGAGTTGTCTGAGTGTATGTAACATCACTCATTGTTCCATAAAAGCCCGTGATTTCATTTGTCTTAATCTTATATTTAACAGTAATCTTCTTTGTCTTGAAGTTAGATGATGTATTTCCATTCTTATTTACGTCAACAGTAATTAATTTATCGTTACCATCAGCACTTGTCTGGTCTGCAGGATATGCAATGACGCAGTCAGCTGTACCTAATGCATTTTCTTTGCCTTCAAGTGCTGTTGGTGTTACATATATTTCTGGGCACTGATTTTCGCCCTCTTTGTAACTATATATACCACCTAAATCAACGATATAGTCGTCTGTTTCTGTTGTGGTTGTATCTTCTACCAATTTAGAAGTAATTTCTTCTTCTTTACCATTGTAAACAGCCCAGACTCTTACATCACCCTGTACAATGCTAATTGGTATGTTGCGGTCACCAATAAAGTTGCCAGTACCTTGCACTGTTACAGATTTGTTGTCTCCAACATTCTTTCCAATTTCAAGTGATGCAGGTTTGAAATCTGTTCCTGCTACTAATTCACATGAATATCCATCCACAATTTTTGATAATGGAGTGTCCTTTAACTGGTATTTGTATGTAAATACATAAGCTGGATTTACTGTAATATCCGCACCTGTATATTGCTGCTGGTCATTAAGCTTCTCAGCATTCTGCATAACTCTTCCGCCTGCAAATGGCTGTGGGTTGATTCTGTACTTAATAACTACAGGCTCACCAAAGTAACCTTCTTTATCCCTAGGTGTTACTGTATATGTTATTACATTATACTCAGTATCATCGCCTTCTCTCGAGTTATAGAATTCTTTTTTAGTATTATCTGTGCCATATTTAGAACTGCTTTCCTCAACTTTATATTTGCTTTCGTCTATTACAGTTCCAGTACTGTCAAACAATGTAATGACAGGTGCAGCGCCGTAAGACTTTCCATCTGACTCTACTTTGCACATCCAATCTATATTGTAGGTCTTTGCAGAAACATCCTCCTGATTTACCCAAATAAGATTGTTTACAAGAGTTCCATCAGCTGTTGTATTGTCGTTAGTTGCGCTGGAAATTGAAACCTTGAGCTTTTCAAGGCTTGTTCCAACTGTATATGTTACAACCTTTGTACCAGTGTAATTTCCACCGGATTTTGCTGTGAATACTGCGTACTTTGTTCCAGCATCTGCTGAGATGTCCTTATTCTCTGCGGAATTCTCTGGGTCGTAATTATCGTAGTACTTAACTGTGTAATCGTCCTCAGTCAAATTTTTTCCATTGAATGTAAGCACTGGGGCATCAGGAGTCTTAGCAACATCCTTCACCCATGGATAGTTGTCAGCTATTCCAGTAACTGTTGCCTCATCAATGTTACGTGGCTGGATGTCGAAGTAAACTATCGCATTATTGTGCTCATAGCTTCCCAATCCTGTAATTGAAAGGTATGGTGAGCTTGTTGTTGTTGATGTTGTGTAATCACCACTTTGAACATAAGCCTTAATAGCTGTGCCACTGTAGAATGAACTATAATCAGAGCCCTTTTCCAAAAGTGTTCCTTCACTGTCATATACAGAGAATCCACATGCTACCTTCTTACCTGTATAGTATGTTTTAAAGTTATTATCAAGGTAATAATATCTTGTATATACCGTATATGTTGATCCGTCTTCGGCAGTCTCTTCTTTTGTTGTATCTAATGTAGATAATCTCTGAGCCTGATTCTGTCCGTTATCTCCTGTCACCCAAATATCAAAGCTAGAGGTGTTGCTTCCAATAGTGATTGGTATAGTAACGCTATCTTTCAAATTACCAGTAGATGTAGCTGATAAAGTAATAAGATGTTTTCCTGGTGAAGGGTCATTTTCATATGAAACAGTAAAGTTATCTGTTGAAAGTGTTGTGTTTGTAGTTGGGTCAATTGACTCTTCAAATGTTGTTGTTCCATTTGTTGTTATAACAACCTTTACCGCTGGTTTCTTTACTTTTCCATCATACTTAAATGTTTGCTCAGTTACTAAACCTACTGTAACTCCATCTGAGTTTCCAGAGGCCATACTTGCTTTATTGATTGTGAATTTATATTTTGTTGAGCTGGTCAGCTCGCCAGTGTAATTGTTTAAACCGACAATCTTATAAGTAGCTGTTCCTGCATTTACATTGTCACTGTATTCGATTGTGTAATCAGTGCCATATGTCAGGATAGTTGAACCATACTTCACCGTAATATCTGCAGTTGCCGTTGTACTTGCAGTTGCCGGTGTTAATTCTATTTCTTTTCCAGTAAATGTCTTGGTAATGTTACTTTTTGTTGTTACGGTAACGTTTGATAAAGGTAGTTTGTCTACAGTATATGTGGCTACTACAGGAGTTTGAGTTGCATAAGTTCCCAATCCTGTAACCTTGATATACTTTGTAGTTCCACTTGTAACATCATTAGTAAGTATTTGTGTACATGCAGAATCGTTGAATACCTCTACCTTATAATCTATATCTTTCGTCAATGTTGCTCCTGGAAGTAGCACTTTTATATTTGGTGAGTTCTCACTTTCATTATAATTTGCATCTGTTGTTGCAAAGTATTTGCTAGTTTCTGCAGGATTGTAATATGTGCTATAGCCAGTTTTATATCCGTTGGATACAGTTCCATCATAGTTTGTGCCATCGCTAATACGAACAACCAAGTCATTAGCGTAGCATGGGATAATTACATAAGAGGATTGCTGATATGTTGTGGCGTCAAAATTGATTCCTGTTCCTGTCACACGTACATATGGTGTGTCTGTTACTGCAGTATGATCTCCCACATAAGAAACCTTGTATTCTGCATCAGAATTACTATCATCTGGTTTTGGTGCTGTAAGAAGAACATCTCCGATGTAAACATCGAAATCTTTTCCAGCAACTGGCTCTATTGCTGAACCCGTATGGTCAAATGAATAATTGTTTTCTACTCCACCATGCTTCCACTTGATTGTGGTACTAGTCATGTTTGCCTTTTGGATAGTGAAATCCACCGATATACTACCTGTATATCCTGAAGTTGATTTCATAGTGAATGTGATGGTCTTAGTTCCGGCTGTAATAGGGCTAGAATCTGTACCACCTTTATCTGTAATCACATATGTTGCTGTGCCTTCATTAATAATTGTCTTATTCTGAACGCCATCACTATCATAGAACGCTACTTCTTGCCATACTCCTGAATCTGTTGTAAGAGCTTTAGGTATTCCTGTGTAATAGGTATCCTTCAAATTGATACCTTTTGATGTCAATTTGGCTGTAAGTACCGTACTAACATCAACTCCTGTTAATGTCTTTTTCCATGTGAATGAGCCAGTATAGTTGCCTTGGCCTGTTATAGCTACTTCATAAGTAATACCTTTTTCTGTAGATGCTGGTGCTGATGTTGTAGCAGTAAAATCCTTATTAAATACAGGTGCAACTCCCGAGTCTACAATCGCAGTTGTTCCTGTAATACTTGTAACCTCTCCATCTGTTACCACTAAATCAGCTGAAGCAAAGGCTGCATCAGTCAATGTTGCTGGTGTTATTGTAAATTCATTTGTAAATGTATAGGTTTGGCCGTTAATTGTATAGGTTGTGATGGCCTTTGCTTTTGATGTAGAAGTACTTGCATCTTCATTGTTTTCATAGTTTGTTTTTACTGTTGCGTCAGTACTTCCTCCGCTTACTGTAACTTCTGGCTCTATCGCCTTACCTGTATAGGTACTGGTTGTTGAAGCTAGTGAAACGCTAATAACGTTTACTGTAATATCTTTTGTATTTGTCGTTGTTGAATTAGTATAAGACGCACGTACTGTTGTCGTACCTGTTCCTGCAGCCGTCAACTTTCCGCTACTATCTACCTTAACAACATTTTCATTATCTGATGTCCATGAAACTGTTCTGCTAACTGTATTTCCATCAACATCTTTTATAATTGCTGATAGTGTATCAGTATCTCCTACAGCATAGTGATATATTTTCTGGTTATCCGCTTTTCCTGTAGAAGCTGTTATTGAATCAATTGTATAAGTGTCTTCCGTTACATCAGTAAGCTCGATTGTATCGCCTTCTATTATGTAGAATATCTCGTCTTCTGCACCTTTTCTTGACCAGCTGCTTGTACCCTTTACATATGTAGGAGCACTATAGGTCGAATCCTTCTGAGTTCCATATCCAATGTTTACAAGGTCATTTGTTGAAGATACTACTATAGAAAACTTTTCCCCGGCCTGAATATAGCCTGAAGTAGAAGTTGGAAGCGTCAACTCCACTGTCATCCATCCAGTAGATGTTGGTGTTTCTTTATCAGTCTTTGTCGCTACAGGTGTACCTGATGTTGGATTAGTTGTGCTAGTTAAATCCTTATATACTGTGGCTGTGAAATTAAATTCTTCAATACTGTCCACGTACATATCAAATCTAACTTTTTTTACACGTGTGTAAGCTTTAGTTGTAGGTGCAGTAAGAATAGTTGCAAAGTTTTGATATGACTGATAGCTTGCATACAAGTTTGAATTATGAGTACCTACTACATATATTGAGAAATGTTCTGCATCAAAACTAACATCCTCACCTGATACGTCAGTTGGGATTTCTGTTACTGTTTCCTGATCATCTTCAATTCGATATGCTACGATTTCCTCGTCTGGAGTGTCGGCAAGCTCTGAGACACCTTCGAATGTAACTGAAACACTGTTGCCATCATCCTTTGGTTGATACTTGTCTCCATGACGGTCGTAAATATTGATATCAAATGCCTCGTAGGCTTCGAATGTACCTTCCTCGTCAACGTTCTCATTGACAATCTCACTCATTCTTGTAAGGGATTTAGTATAGACTGTAATCTTTGAGTTTCTAGGCATCATACCAGAAACAGTTACCTTTACTCCGTGGATTGTCTTTGAATATTCCTGCTGAACAAGGCTCATATCCTCGTACTCACAGTGAACACATACCCAATCTTCATCAAATTCGCAATCTTCTATTTCTTCTTCATCACACTTTGTGCAATGCTTTGTATGTGTTCCATCTTCATTTGAAGTGTACTCCCACTCGTGGTCGCACTCTTCCTCTTCTGCTGGCTGCTCATATCCGCAGTGGATGCAGATTCCGTCTTCTCCGAATTCGCAGTCTTCTGTCTCACCCTTCTCTTCGCACTTTGTACAAACCCAAGTGTGTGTTCCGTCATTGTTAGACACAGCTTTCCAATCGTGCTCGCACTCTTCCTCTTCTGCGTCCTCTTCCGGTTCTTCTATATTTTGGGAATCGTCTATATTTATTTCTTCTGAATTCGTTACTTCATCCGTGACTTCTGGGTCAGTTACTTCTGGCTCCACAACGTCCGGTTCTTCTACAACCGGTTCTGTCACTTCTTCCGTTACCTCTGGCTCAGGCGTAGCGGTATCCGCAGTTTCTCCTTCCGTAGTTTCTACGTCGGCTGCCGCCCCGTCGTCTTGGATGGTTTCTGTTACCATGTCCAAATCGCTATCAGCCAGTGATGAGAAATCATCTCCCATCATGGTTGTAAGTAGCAACATGGCTAGCAAGAATGCCATCATCCTTTTCAAGATATTCATGCTGTTGTTCATAGGCCAATTCCCCTTTTCTCGTGCTTTTTGCACGCAAAAATAGACGTAAATATAGTTTTACGATTTCATTATCGGCACTTCTTATTATTAACTTTAGCCTGTTTCCGGAAAAAATATGTTAATTTAATGTGAAAATAGCGCCCTTTGCGGGCGCTAAAATCTGAATTTTTTATGTATGGATTTTTGAATTGTGTATTTACTCTAAAACTGAAGTAAAGCCATAACTCCATCGGTGCTGGAATTTGCTTGTGCAAGCATTGATTCTCCGGCCTGAGCAAGGATTTTATCCTTGGACAAAGACACCATTTCATCAGCCATATCTGCGTCTCGTATTCTGGACTCTGCCGCATCTGTATTTTCCACTACATTATCCAAATTTTTGATGGTGTGTTCCAGGCGATTTTGCATTGCCCCGAAGTAGCTGCGGACGCCGCTGACCAAACGGATGGCATTGCCAAACTCATCAATTGCAGAAGTTGCTGTATCTTCAGTGAGCACTTCTGTAGTGTCGATTGTAAGTGCCTGACAGCTCATGTTGTAAAGTCGAATTTCCAGCTTATTTGTCTGGTCAGCATCTGTTCCCAAGTGAAGAGCAACATTGGCTGTTCCGCCAGGCATTGTGTTTTCAAGCTTGCTATACTTCTTTTCAACGTTTGTTATACGTATTGGCTGAGTATCCTTATCTGCTGTATCACCAAGGATTGCTGTTCCACCAATCTTTAAATCATCTGCAATGAGGGAGCCTGCGCCACCCAGACTGTTGTATGCTAGCTGGCGTACAAACTCTACTGCGCTAAGCTTATCTGGCTTTTCTCCAAAAGCTGCGGTGGAACCTGTGTTGATGGCATTTACTATGCTGCTAACATCAACCCCTGTTTGGCTAGCAACTACTGAGCTAAAGCTATCATCCTGCTTTTCTATCAGTGCGCCAAATATTTTATCCGCTCCACTTCTCAGATTTCCTGCAGATACTTCGTTTCCATCAGCGGCAAGATAGCTGGCGTAAGCTGATGCCAAATATCCATGGCCGTATGGGCGACTATCCACTGTATAATCTCCGCCTTGGCTTAGATATGCAGCAATTGCAGAATCCTGACTTGTGTCCGTGGCACTTGTTAAACTTTTTGCCCGGTTTATGAGACTATCGTTCCATCCGGTTGTGAAACCACCTCCGGCCAACTGTGCTGTGCCTTCCACAAACCACTTTGGCATGTCGCTTGCAGAGCCATCGCGGCCATACATGCCGCTTGGCATTACTACGTCCATGACGCCATGCATAGTCTCATGAGCGATTGTACTTTCCAGTTCTTGTATCTGACTTTCCGTAAGATTCAGTGATGGAAAATCCGCCTCGTCCACAGTCATGCCGAGGGAACCTGATACAAATTCTTGCTTCGAACCGTAGATTCTGAATCTTGCACCCATATATGCAAGTGTTCCGTATACTCCGTCTATGTATTCGATTGAAAGCTTTGTGTCATATGGTGTTTTATCAGTGGCTGCCAGCTCATTTACCTTGCTTCCAATGGATGGAAATGCAGACAAAATCTGACTTACTGCGTTTGGGAAATACTCATCAGATATCTTTGTAGCTAGCTTTTCAACTGCTGTTGCCTGGCTTGATGACGCAGTAATAGACTTTAGCTTTGGCACATAGCCGTCCTTACTAAAGATTGGTATATCATTAAATTTTGTTCTTGCGGTAATGGAATTGATTTCGTCTTTAAGCTTGATGATTTCAGCGTTGATATTCTTGCGGTCGCTATCTGACAAAGTTCCGTTTGCTGCCTGAACAGCAAGCTCATTGCTTCTTTGAAGCATATCGTGAACTTCATTTAGCGCGCCATCTGCGATTTGAACCATAGATATTCCGTCGCCACTGTTTGTTGATGCTTGATTCAATCCACGTATCTGGCGACGCATTTTTTCTGAAATAGAAAGACCTGCAGCATCATCTGCTGCACGATTAATGCGATATCCACTGGAAAGCTTTTCCATGCTCTTTCCAAGAGAATCACTTGTTAAGTTGTACATACGGCTAGAGTTACTAGCGTTTGTATTGTGCTGGATTACCATTAATCATTCCCCTATGTCTTGTATTTCAGGTAATTTTTCTCGTTACAATGATTATGTCGGCAATGTCACACAATACTTTATCCCTATTTTATATCTACCAGGCATTTATACAAAAGCTCCTCGAATGGACCGTAGTTCAGGACGGAGCTTTCTTTGCTGGCCAGAATCATGTCATTTTTAGTTGTTTTAGAAAAATCGATATCGAAATGGTTGCTGTTTTTACAGATGTATTCGATGAATACGCGCTGGGCGCGGCCGTTTCCCTCGCGGAAAGGATGAATCATGTTTATCTCTCCAATCAAGTAGGCCAGCTTTCTTGCCATTTCTTCTTTATCATCAATATCCTTCAGATAGTTGTTGGCAATTATCCAATCATGGACCTTTTTAAATTCTATTTCTATGAATTGCGTCAGGCAAAAGATCGTGCCCTTTGAAATATCCACGGTGCGAATCTTGCCCGCCCACTCGTAAATATCCTGGAACAAGTACCGATGAATGGCACAAAGATGTTGCAAAGAAAAATCCCCAGGAATTGGGCGCTGGCTGATTTCAAAGTACCGCGCGGAGCTAAGCTCCTGTTCTGCTTTAAAGAGCTGCTCCTTGTCGTGTATATCAAGTTTGTTTTTGAGAATGTGAGTGTGGGGATAACAATACTGACCGTTATCCTCGTACTCATAGCGGTAATATTCATCCATCATAGGCTTATCCTACTGAAACATACCTAGATGTAATCTCGCGGACCACATCCTCCACATCAATCTCTTTTTCAATGATCATTCTCCCACGTTCAAGCTCCAGCGGTGTGAGTATCATGTCCTCCATTGCAAACGAGGCAGAGACGCTAGCTATCTTCTCATCTGTAGACATTAATCTCTCCTTATTTATCGGATTAAAAACCATATTTTTCACCTATTATTCCGAAACGATTGTTAATTGGTGGTTAATCTATGGCTCTATTATATCACATTTTTTAATTGTTTTGTTATGGTTTATAACTGGGTGTTTGAGTGGCATTTTCGGTTTGTGGCCTGGTTTTAGTTTGTGGCCTGGTTTTGGTGACGAAATCCAGCAATATTGACAGTGCGAGGGCTATCACACAGATGACGATTGTGAAAATCCAGGCATTTCTGTCGTCGTTTGCATCCACATATCTACCTGAGTACCACATGACATAACCGCTTGCCAAGGCTCCGAGGAAGCTTATCCAACCAAATGCTCGGCCCCTGTACTCTGGCCCAACCGACTGCACGATGTATGGGGAGAAGCAAAGCATGGTAAGGATTTCTCCCACAATGAAGATTGCAATGGCGATATAGTAGGCTGGAATGTGGCCAAGGCTTACTAAAAATACGCCAAAACTAAGGATTTGAGCGGCTACGCCGGCGGTTAGCTTCCATTGGTTGCTTCTTGATTCAACTATTTGAGTTATTATTGGTGTCAAGATGACTACCAAGAAGCAGCTTACGCTCATTACTGTGCCGTATATGGTAGCTCCCATATCTCCGTGATACTTGGCAAAGTCGATTGGCATCAGGTACGAGAACTGGCTGTAACCACCTTCGTACAGGGCGAAGGCCAGCATGAAAAGAATCACAGGCTTGTTTGTTTTAATGAGCATGCTGATGAAACCTTTAGCTGCTGGGTTTGCCTGGGTTGTTGGAGTTACCTGGGTTGCTGGTGTTCTTGAGTCTTCCGGCTGATGCACTTTGGCCTGCTCCTGGCTACTCTTTTCATCTACAAACAAAATAATCAGTACTGTGGACATGGCGATTGTAACCGCATCGATTATAAAGCACAGCCACAGATAGTTGTTAAACAGGAATCCTCCGATGATTGGCGCCAGGATGAAGCCCACATTTGCGCCCATGTACTGGATTGAAAAGGCTTTATCCTCTTTGCCCGGCGGCGTAACAAGTGCCACCAGAGCGCTATAGGCAGGGCCTTCAATTGTCTGGAAAAAGCTTGCCACCATTATCATAATGAAGGATGCAAAGTTGAAGGCCTTTACTCCACAGATGAGGTAAATGGTGATGGACACCACATCACAGGCAATTATCATGGCCTTCTTGCTAATTCTATCTGCCAACTGGCCGCCAATCAGATTTGCTGGCAGGTTAATCAGGCCCGCAAGCATTATCCATAATGCGGTCTTAGATGCAGACAGACCAAACTTCTGGTTCAATATCAGCGTAAGCATTGGCATAATCATGGCACCCATGTTTGTGACCATTCTTCCGATAGCTAATGCATAATTTGCCCTCGTCAATCCTTTGTACTGTGTTAAAATTTTCATGTCTCTACCTCGTTGTGTGTGCTGTTTACAGGTCTGTGTTTGCTAGTTATCTGTTCCGGGGGTGTTCTTAAATTTTTCTGATTCTGTTCCGGGATTGTTCTAGTTTTACTCCTGAGTTGTTACTTCTTGTCTACTGGGTAGGCTAGAAGTGTTGTGCTCCATGGCTTAGTATTTGGTTGTTTATCGGCGTGGGCCGCTAGGAAATCAATTATATAGTTCTTCAGCTCTGCGGCGTCCTCGTCTGTAAGGAATGCCACTGAACTTATCACATCGCCGGTGACCGGTGCAGGTAAGTCTGTGTTTTCATTACTAGCTTCTGGCTTTTCTTCTGTAGCTTTTTCTTCTATAGTTTTTTTCTCTGTAGTTTTCTCGCCTCTAGCCCAAAGATCTCTCTTATATTCTAGGAACCCCTGCCAGTTTTCATTCATCATGTAGTTTAGGAACACTTCCTGCTCATTTACTACGCTATCGTCCTGCTGTTCATTCGTTTTCAGGGATATGTTCACATCCTCCAGGGCATAATATTTGGCCGTGATTCCATTTATCTTCTTCGTGTGATCAAGCCTCAGCACGCCCAAGCTCTCCAGCTTTTTGATGTGAGCTGTAGCCGCCGATGGCGATATTCCAAGCTCTTTCGACAGCTGCTTTGGAGTCATCGCCTCCCCACTAATCTGCATCAGACGAATCAACCTCTGTCGCTGCGGATTCATATATATTTTGTTCTTTTCTGGTGTATCCAGGATTATCTCTTTCATAGTTCCCCTCGTAATTTTGTTTTGCATCATTATACGTTACATTTTATGTAACGTCAATCGTTTTTACATATTTGTTACAACGGACGCACGAAAAGCCCATTCCCTCAGGCGGCGGGCATAGTGCGGCGGCCTGAGAGCATATCTACGATGATCTAATTCAATTTAAAGTATTAATGGGATTTCGGGTTCGATACGTGAACCCACAATTAGATTGTTATATGAAAACAAATCTTTCAAAACTCGTTTGATACTATACCTGCTGAAATCAAACTTGTCAACCAATATAGCCAATAATCACCAACAACTAGAATCAGGCCTATTTCCCCCACTCATTCCAATTAGACACTCACTACATTCCATAATACAAAAAACCCTCCGCAGCGCCGAAGCGCCGCGAAGGGTTCCAAATCTATTCAACTCACTCGGCCTGAAACCAGACCTAAGCCAGCCTATATTCCAAAGCTTTACGCATTCTGAATCTTTCCTGTGTAAAGCTGGTAGTACTTACCGCCTTCCTGGATAAGTTCTTCATGGTTACCGCGCTCGATGATGCGTCCCTGGTCGAGAACCATGATGCAATCAGAGTTGCGGATAGTTGAAAGACGATGGGCGATAACAAATGTTGTACGGCCGTGCATAAGCTTGTCCATACCGTCCTGTACGATTTTCTCTGTACGAGTATCGATAGATGATGTAGCCTCGTCGAGAATAAGTACTGGTGGATCTGCGATTGCTGCGCGTGCGATTGCAAGAAGCTGGCGCTGGCCCTGTGAAAGGTTGCCGCCGTCGCCCTTGATTACTGTGTCATAGCCCTGTGGCAATCTGCGGATAAATCCGTCAGCGTTTGCAAGCTTTGCTGCTGCAATAACTTCCTCATCAGTAGCGTCAAGCTTACCGTAGCGGATGTTGTCAGCAATTGTGCCTGTAAACAAATGTGTATCCTGAAGTACGATACCAAGTGAGCGGCGAAGGTCCGCTTTCTTAATCTTGTTGATGTTGATTCCGTCGTAACGAATCTTTCCGTCAGCGATATCGTAGAATCTGTTAATAAGGTTTGTAATAGTTGTCTTTCCGGCACCAGTCGCACCAACAAAGGCAATCTTCTGGCCTGGTGTAGCGAAAAGCTTGATGTTGTGAAGGACAACCTTGTCTGGATTGTAGGCGAAGTCTACGTCATCAAAGACGATATCGCCTTCAAGCTTCTGATAAGTTGTTGTGCCTTCTGCCTTGTGGAAGTGCTTCCAAGCCCACATTCCTGTACGCTCTTCACACTCAACAATTTCGCCATTTTCCTCTCTGGCGTTAACAAGCATTACATAGCCATCGTCGGTCTCTGGTACCTGGTCGATAAGTTCGAATACACGCTCAGCGCCGGCCATAGCAAGAACGATTGACTGGAACTGCTGTGATACCTGCTGGATTGGCATGATAAATGAACGAGTAAACTGAAGGAATGAAACAAGCGCTCCAAGTGTAAGTCCTGTCCAGCCGTTTAGGGCAAGTGTTCCACCAACAACTGCGCAGATAACGTAGTTTACATTACCAAGCTGCATATTTACTGGTCCTAAACAGTTTGCAAGTCTGTTTGCACGATAAGCATTGTTGTAAAGTTCCTCGTTAAGTCCGTTGAACTTCTCCATTACTTCTTCTTCGTGGCAGAATACCTTAACGACCTTCTGGCCGTTCATGATTTCCTCGATGTTTCCGTTTACTGCACCGAGGGCCTGCTGCTGCTTGCGGAAGTATCTTCCGGATGTGCCAGCGAGTGTCTTTGTAACTAGTGAGATGATGATAATCATTGCGATTGTCACACCTGTAAGGGTTGGTGACATCATAAGCATGTATACAAATACTGTAACGATTGTGATTGCACTGTTGAACATCTGTGGGAAGCTCTGTGAAATCATCTGGCGAAGTGTATCAATATCGTTTGTGTAAACAGACATGATATCGCCGTGTGCGTGTGTATCGAAATAGCGGATTGGTAAATCCTCCATCTTCTCAAACATCTCGTTTCTCAAGTCTCTAAGTGAGCCCTGGGCTACGAAAATCATAATAAAGTTGTATGAGAACATTGCGATGATACCTACTGCATAGTAGACAATCAAAGTCTTGATAGCATCTGCAAGTGGTCCAAAATCTGTGCTGCCAGTCTGTATCATTGGTAGAATGTATGAATCTATCAGCTCCTGCATGAAGGCTGTTCCTTTTGCATTGCAGATTACTGAGAGGAAGATGCAGATAATTACAAGTACAAGCTGTGCTGGATATCTGCTTCCTACATATTTAACAAGTCGGCCGAGAACTCCTCGTCTTGCGGCCTTCTGTTCTTTTGTCAGTTTAGGAATTGATCCTGGTTGTGGTCCTCTAGCCATTAGTCCTCGCCTCCTTCCTGAGTCTTGTCGAAGTCGCCGCTACCGGCTCCTGTCTGCTGCTCATAGATTTCCTTATAAATCTCATTTCTAGCCATCAACTCTTCGTGTGTACCGAAGTCGTTGACCTTACCATCATCCATAACGATGATTCTGTCAGCATCCATAACAGATGAGATACGCTGTGCAATGATAAGCTTTGTTGTGCCAGGGATTTCCTCACGGAAAGCACGACGAATGCTTGCATCTGTAGCTGTATCTACTGCTGATGTAGAGTCATCAAGGATAAGTATCTTTGGCTTCTTAAGAAGAGCTCTTGCAATACAAAGTCTCTGGCGCTGTCCACCGGAAACGTTGGTACCGCCCTGCTCAATGTGTGTGTTGTAGCCATCTGGGAACTTTTCTATGAATTCGTCTGCGCATGCAAGCTTTGCTGCGCGCTTTACTTCCTCGTCTGTTGCGTCTTTATCGCCCCAACGAAGATTCTCAGCGATTGTTCCAGAGAAAAGTACGTTGTTCTGGAGCACTACTGCTACCTGATTACGAATAGCTTCAACATCATAGTCCTTAACGTTAATTCCACCGACGAGCACTTCACCCTCATCTACATCATAAAGACGTGAGATCATTGAAACGAGAGTAGTCTTTGCTGAACCTGTTCCACCAAGCACACCGATTGTCTCGCCAGAATTAATCTGAAGATTGATGTGGTCAAGAACTGGACGCTCTGCTGTCTTGTTGTATCCGAAGACAACATTCTTAAACTGGATTGATCCATCAGGTACTTCGTAGATTGGATTCTCACCATTTGTGATTGTTGTCTTTTCTTCAAGCACTTCATAAATACGCTTCATGCTGGCAACTGACATAGTTACCATGATGAAAATCATAGCGAAGAACATCAATGACATAAGGATATTCATGCAATATGAGAATAATGAAACAAGCTCACCAGTTGTAAGTGTTCCCTCAATTACAATTTCATGGGCTCCAAACCAGCTGATAAGGATGATACATACATAAATAACTGCACTCATCATTGGCATCGTGAATGCAATCATCTTTTCAGCAGATGTAGCTGCCTTATAGATTCCCTGGCTGCCGTTTATAAACTTTGTCTTTTCAAATGCCTCACGTACATAAGCCTTTACAACTCTGATTCCTGTGACATTTTCCTGTACAGATGCGTTCAAATCATCGTACTTTCTCATAAGGATTTCAAATAGTGGTCTTGTTTTGATAAGTACGAATGTCATGAATGCAAGAATGATGACCATGGCAACAAAGAAGTTTGATGCAATACGTACGTTGATTCTAAATGAAAGAACCATAGCAACAATAACTGTAACTGGTGCTCTGAATCCCATTCTAAGAACCATGATAAACGCGTTTTGTACGTTTGTTACGTCTGTTGTAAGACGTGTAACAAGTCCTGCTGTTGAGAACTTATCAATATTTTCAAACGAGAAGGTCTGAATATTTTCAAACATCTTCTTTCTGAGGTTTTTAGCTAAGCCGGCAGAAGCCTTACTTCCGTAAACAGCTCCCATTACGCCGCCAAACAAACCTACGACTGCGCAAATAAGCATGTATCCGCCGATTCGGTAAATCTCGCTCATGTTGCCCGCTTCAACACCTTTGTCTACTAAGTCTGCTACAAGAAGTGGAATTATCATTTCCATTGCTACTTCAAGAATCATAAAAATAGGAGTAACTAATGCTGCTGCGGTGTATTCTTTTGTTTCCTGTAATAATCTCTTTACCAAGATTAATCCTCCTTCTTTAATTCTACGTATGATTTGTATTCCCTAGCATTTTGCTGCATCTTTTCAAGGACACGAATCACAGTGGCGATTTCTTCTTCAGAGATATCCTTTGTGACGTATTCTTCAACCTCAAGGATTTGGCTCTCTATAAGATGATTGAATTCCATACCCTTTTCTGTAACAATGATTTGCTTTTTGCGGCCGTCGCCATCCACTGGTACCTTCGCAATCAAATCGTCTCTTTCAAGAGTCTGAATCATATCTGCCAATGTAGATTTAGGAAAATGGAAAATCTTTTCCAAATCTTTTTGGAAAATTGGCTCTTTCTGCCTTACGAAATAACCAATAAGCCATCCGTTCTTTGTTGTGCAAAGATCCATTTTGTTGTCGCAGGCGCCTCTGTTAATAGCGTCCTTAACTTCGCGACCTATGCTTCCGCACAAAAAACCTATATGTGTCTTATTGTCAAATTCTTTTGAACACATTTCTTCTCCTTTCCTCTATAATTTCTTTCTTTAATTTGCTTTGGGAATGTCCGACTTCGGAATGTTCGGTTCCGGACAATTCGGTTTCGGACAATTTGCATTATACACTCCAAATTGTGTCCAAGCAACAAAAAAAATATTAAAATTCTATTAAAAAGTCCACGAGCGACCTCATCCGTGGTATAGTAGACAATAGACATAATGATAGGACTTGAATAGGGGAGTACATAATCGTTAGAGAATGGATTTATTGCTTAATCCGCCTTAGGGAAGTAATTAATAAGAAAAGGAGTATAACATGAGAGAACGAAGCAAAGATTTACGTGTAAGAAGAACTCTTACCGCAATTAGAAAGTCATTTAATGAACTCGTACTAGCACGTGACTATCGCGAAATCTCTATCACTGATCTTACAGAAAGAGCTGGAATCAACAGAAAGACATTTTATCTTCACTATACATCTTTGGATGATTTGATTGATGAAATCGAGGAAGAGGTTTCTTCAGACTTATTAGAGCACATTGGAAAATATGCATTAGATATGGATCTTAGTGGATGTATCACATACTTCTACAAGTATCTTGAGTCTTGCAGCAAGGTTCAGAAGAAGCTTATGTGCGACGAGTCATATTCATTCTTCTACAATGCAGTTGTAGATAAGGTTTTGAACAGTGAAGAATTTTCTAAGTTCTTCAACCAGACTGAGCATCCTTCAATTGTACGTTCATACACAAAGGCAATCACATCTATCTACAAGGATTGGTTGGCTAGTGGCCGCGACGTAGAGTTTAAGACACTTACAGATGTTGCAAGTGTGCTTGTTGGCAAGGGATACGCTGGCGTTATTAAAAAGTAAATATGAATTATTAAAGGCAGGTCTTAAAATGACCTGCCTTTTTGTTTGCCTTATTTCTTAATTAAAGAATAAGCTTCATTGCGCCGTAGATACCAGCGTCATTTCCAAGTGATGCGAGAACAATTTTTGTGCTCTTGCAGCCGTGGAATGCGATTTGATTGAATCTGTATTCTACTTCATCAACAAGATACTGACCAGCCTTTGAAACGCCGCCGCCAATAACGAATGCTTCTGGGTTTACAACACAAGAGATTACCTGAAGGCCCTGTGCCAAGTACTCGCAAGCGCGTCTTGCGATTTCTTTTGCAACTACATCACCCTTCTTTGCTTCATCGAAAACAGCCTTTGCATCGAGTGTTTCTACGTCTCTAAGGCTACTTGCATCATCGTTCTGAGCAAGGCGAATCTTTGCAAGACGAGCGATACCTGTTGCTGAGCAATACTGCTCAAGACATCCGTGATTTCCACAACCACATGTGTTTTCCTCTGTGTAGTTTACTCTGATGTGACCGATTTCTCCTGCTGCACCTGCTGCACCGCTGATGATATCGTCGTTGATGATAACACCACCACCAACACCAGTACCAAGAGTAACCATAACTGAGCTTGAATATTCCTTTGCAGCTCCCATCCAAGCTTCGCCAAGTGCTGCAACGTTTGCATCGTTACCAGCCTTAACCTTGAGACCGCCAAGGCACTCAGAGAATTCCTTCTCTACGTTGAAAACGCCCCATCCAAGATTTACACAACGGTTTACAACACCGTCATCTGATACAGGTCCAGGAATTCCAATACCTACGCCTGCTACATCGTCAGCAGCAATATTCTTTTCATCCATCTTCTTAACAACTGTCTGTGCAAGATTCTTAAGGATGTTTACACCGCCGTTTGATGTATCTGTAGGAACTTCCCACTTTTCAATTAGCTCACCCTCTGCTGTGAATAAGCCGCACTTACATGTTGTTCCCCCCAGATCCAATCCAAATCCATACTTTGCCATTTTTTTCAAAATCCTCCATATTACTTCTATTCAACCTGATCCTCCACTTCTTCAGTGGTGGTTGTTATCTCTATATCTGTGGCGCCATCTGGTATTGCGCCCTCTGGAACTTCTGCTCCATCATAAGTTTCAGTAATAATCCTATATGTATTAGGCTCCTGAGGCTCTTCCCCAGGATTTTCCTCGTCAAAGACGCCATATGGCTCCTCTTCTGATTCGCCCTCTTCCTCAGTTTCCACTTCATCCTGCTGCTCTTCTGTGCCGATGTATTCAACTGGCTTTTTGAATTCCGCAGGAAGTAATCCTTCGTGAATAGTGTTCATGTATTCTTCCCAGATTTTAGCTGGGTAAGATGA
The DNA here is from genome assembly GCF_000703005.1 of Pseudobutyrivibrio ruminis HUN009. NCBI lineage: Bacteria > Bacillati > Bacillota > Clostridia > Lachnospirales > Lachnospiraceae > Pseudobutyrivibrio > Pseudobutyrivibrio ruminis. The sequence continues at coordinate 754,328 of NZ_JNLH01000001.1, forward strand.
ACCCGTCAAGCCCGCTATTTTCTTAGGCTGATCTGAACCAACCCATATGCTTGTGGTGTAATATCTGGTGTACCCAACAAACCAGCCATCACGGTTATTATTTGTTGTACCAGTTTTTCCTGCTGCTGGCATTTCGCCAAGGTCAATACCTCTTGCAGTGCCCTCGGCCACTACCGATTGTAGCATATCTGTCATGGTTCTGGCAGCATTTTCTTCGTAAACTTGCACCTGTTCTTCTTCGGCTTCGTAAAGGACCTCTCCCTCAGAATCGGTGATTTGCAAAATGCAATCTGGCTCACGCATGTAACCATCGTTTTGGATGGTTGCGTATCCTTTAGCCATCTCAAGTGGACTGACGCCAACTGTAAGGCCTCCGAGGCATGCTGCCATGCCATAGTCGTCCTTCTCTATGTGTGAAAATCCCATATTCTTTAGATACTGAATACCTTTTTGTGGTGTCACTTCTGAATAAAGCTGCCATGCAACTGTGTTTTTGGACTGTGCCACTGCCTGCCGCAATGTGATTTCTCCAGAATAGGTGCCTGTGGCATTATCTGGGCCACCCTCCTGCTTCACATCCATCACCTTGCTGTCTGGAGTGTAGCCCATTTCGATGGCTGGTGTGTATACAATAAGCGGCTTGATTGAGCTGCCTGGCTGGCGAAAGCTTTGGTAAGCTCTGTTTAATGTGTAGCCTGTCACATCCTGGCTACGTCCACCGACAATTGCTTTTGTCATGCCTGTCTCGTTGTCGATGCACACTCCTGCGGATTGTACTGTGTAGATTCCATCTTCGTTAACATCTGTGAAATCTTCCAAATGGGAATCTATGGCCGTTTGAAGCTCATTTTGCATTGTCAAATCTATGGATGTGTAAATTCGATAGCCTGACGTGAACAATGTGGTGTTCCAATGATTGTAAGCTTCGTCGTATGCTCTGTTGTAGGCTTCCTCGTCTTCATCCGAGTCAAACTCAGTCTTGAACTCGAAGCCATTCGCCTTCATCAATGCCCTTGTTGCACAGTAATAGGCGTAGGTTTCAACATAATTATTCTTTATGCTATCTGGCCTTGTCAGCACAATATTTTCGTTCACTGCCGACGTGTAAGTTGCTTCGCTAATCACCTTATCCTTCAGCATGGACGACAATATAGTATTTCGTCTGGTGATTGTGTTTTCTGGATTTACCACTGGGTCGTAGTAGGTTGGGCTGTTCGGGATGGCAAGTAGATAGCACACTTCCGATAGGCTCAGCTCTGATATGTCTTTGCTGAAATAGCCCTTGGCTGCCGCCTCGATGCCATAATATCCGTTGGCGAAATATACATTATTTAAATAGAACTCTAATATCTGTTCCTTGGAATACTTCTTTTCCAGCTCCGATGCGATATATATCTCTTCCACCTTACGCTGCCAAGTCTTTTCATTGCTGAGGAAGATTGTTCTGGCAAGCTGCTGGGTGATGGTACTTCCACCCTGGGTGATTTCCTTATCCTTTAGCATTGTGTAAAGAGCTCTAGCGATTCCCTTATAATCAATACCGTTGTGCTCGAAGAACTTTTTATCCTCGATGGAAACAAGGGCATTCACTGCATTCTGTGGAATCTGGTCGTAGGTGATATAGTAAACATCTTTCTCTCCCTTCAGCACAGAAATTGTGTTGCCATTTGCATCGTATACTTCACTGGTTTCTATCTGTCTAAATGTATCTTCCGTGGATTTTTTTACAAGAGAAGTAGCCTCTGATTTTAACTCAGAGACCTGGGCTGCGTAGCCGCTGGCATAGTAATATGTGACAGCTGAAACCAACAGCAATAGCAGTACTATTTGAAGTTTGATTAGTCGAAAGATTTTCTTGTTATTGGCCTTCATTCGCGGACCGCCTTGTTTTGATATAAATATATTACCATAATGTCATTTCTTTGACATTTTAACCTTTATAAATTGATTAATTATTTTGTATCTCTTGTATTAAAAACCTCATACATTTATCATTAGTGTAGATTCTTGCTGATAATTTCCTTTTTCTATCAGCAAGAAGTCAAAGTTAATTTTATAGGGAGGTTTTTATCGTGGAAAAAGAAAAAATTGGCGTTACTAAAAACGGCGAAGATATGATTGCATATACTCTTATTAATAAGAATGGTATGCAGGCAAAAATCATGAATTTTGGTTGTAACCTTTTAGAGCTTTGGGTTCCAGATAAGGAAGGAATTCTTACAGATGTAGTTTTAGGATATGACAATATTGAGGATTATTTTGAGAATTCACCTGGATTTGGATGTTGCATCTGCCCTAATGGCAACCGTATCGGCGATTCAAAATTTACTTTAAATGGTGTTGAGTACAAGCTCGATGCCAACGATGGCAAGAACAATCTTCATTCAGGCTTCCATCCAATGCACAAGCGTATTTGGAATGTAGAGTCTGTTGATGACAGCCATATCACATTCACTTGCCACAAGGCTGATGGTGAGTGCGGATTCCCTGGAGAAATGGATATCACTATCACATATACTCTTGGCGATGACAACTCATTAAAGCTTGAATATTCTGGGGTTTCAGATTTTGATACAATCTTCAACCCAACTAACCACAGCTATTTCAATTTGAACGGACATGACTCAGGTTCTGTTATGGATCACATCGTTTGGATTGATGCTGACAGATATACTCACACTGATTCAGAGTCTATTCCTCACGGAGAATGCCGAGAAGTAAAGGGAACTCCAATGGATTTCACTACCCCTAAGGCTCTCAAGCAGGATACAGATGCTGACTACGATCAGCTCAACTGGGCAGGCGGTTTCGACCACAATTACTGCCTCAATAATCCATCTCTTACCAAGCCAAGTTGCACACTTGAAGATCCTGCAAGCGGAAGAAAGATGGAAGTTTACACTGATTTACCTGGCATACAGCTTTACGCTGGTAACTACCTTGATGACAGCCACATCGGCAAGGGAGATTGCCCTTATGGCAAGCGCTTCGGAGTATGCTTCGAGTCTCAGTACTTCCCAAATGCAATAAACGTACCTACATTTGAGCAGCCAATCGCCAAAGCAGGCCAGAAGGCTCACTCAACTACAATTTATAAATTTATCTAGACTATGAAAGCAGCTATCCTAGTTTTACAAGCTCCCGTAGGGCACCCTCCATACCTTCGCATGGGAACCCTCCCGCCGGCGTAGGTCCTTCCCATGCTCGGCATGGTATCCCCTACTCGCGCTTATCTATACTAAGTTAGCTGCTTTTTTGTTTTTTATATTTACTTGTGTTGAATTACCTTGCTGGCACCATATTCTAGAGGAAGTGAGCGCGAAGCTCTTCTGCAGAAATTGGTGAAAGGTAAGCTGGTGCGATGTCGAAGACTGTCTTAGCACCTGTAGCGCCTTCCTTGTTCATGCGAGAAATTGCTCTTGCGTATGCTGTAAGTACTGCACCTGTAAACTCAGGATTTGAATCGAGATTTAAGCTGTATTCGATGACGTGCTTGTTGCCATCAAATCCTGTCTCGCCTGTGTAGATAACGCTTCCGCCGTGTGGCAAACCACTGTGGTTCTTCTTTAACTCTTCCTCTGAGATAAAGTTTACTGTTGTGTCATAATCTGAGAAGTAGTTAGGCATTTCTTTGATTTCCTTCTCGATACGAGCCTTATCAGCACCCTCTTCAACAACTACGAAGCATTCTCTTGTGTGCTTTTCTCTAGTTGTAAGCTCTGGATTCTCGCCACTTCTAACTCTTTCAAGAGCCTCTGGAACTGGTACTGTGTACTGTCTAGCATCAACAACACCCTCGATACGTCGAATTGCATCTGAATGTCCCTGGCTAACGCCCTTGCCCCAGAATGTGTAAGCCTGTCCCTTTGGAAGGATTGATGTTGCATAAAGACGATTCAATGAGAACATTCCTGGATCCCATCCGCATGAAATAAGACCAAGCTTTCCAGCTTCCTTTGAAGCCTTATCTACATTTGCAAAATGCTCTGGAATTCTTGCATGTGTATCAAATGAATCAATTACATTGTAGAGCTTTGCGTACTTTGGTGTCATTTCTGGTAAATCTGTAGCACTACCTCCGCAAATAACAAGTACATCTATATCTTCTTTTCCTGTATCCAAATCTGCAGTAGATTTAACAGGTGCGTTAGACTTTACTGTAACTGTACTTGGATCTCTTCTAGTATAAATAGCTACAAGCTCCATGTCTTCGCTAAGAGTAACAGCAGCTTCTACACCACGTCCAAGATTTCCGTATCCTAAAATACCAACTTTAATCATGTCATACCTCCATTATTCTTTTTAATCTTTTGTAATTTTAAAACAAGGATTAGTTGTATGCAACTGTTTAGATTAAAAAAGAGGCCACCCTTTCGGATAGCCTCCCTACAAAATCTTTTATTAGCTTAATCTTCTAGCTCCATCACCGATGTCTACTACGTAGAACTCAGCATCTAAGTCATACTTTTCTTTGTATGCCTTACCTACTGTCTCCTTGAAGTTTTCAACAGCCTCGTCCTTTACGATAGCAACTGTGCAGCCTCCGAATCCGCCTCCTGTGATGCGAGCGCCGATTACGCCTGGAACGCTCCATTCTGTCTCTACAAGGAAATCAACCTCCTCGCATGATACTTCGTAATCATCGCGAAGTGATACGTGGCTGGCATTCATAAGCTTACCAAATGTTTCGATGTCGTTTTTGTTAAGAGCTTCTACAGCCTTTATTGTACGCTGATTCTCTGCTACGGCATGCTTTGCACGACGATAGTTTACTTCGTCCTTGATTGCTGAGCCGTACTTTTCGAATTCTTCGTCTGTAAGATCTCCAAGTGTGCTGATGCCACATACTGTCTGAAGATCAGCAAGAGCCTGAGCGCTTTCGTTACGTCTGTCGTTGTATGCGCTATCTACAAGTGAGTGCTTAACCTTTGAATTTGTGATTACAATCTTTGCTCCGTCCAATTTTACGCTGGCATATTTATAGGATAAATCTGCACAGTCAAGGAAAATGGCGTGGTCTTTTTTACCCATTGCAACCGCAAATTGGTCCATTATACCGCAATTGCATCCATTGAAATTGTTCTCAGAGTACTGTCCAATGAGGGCTAACTCTGTCATTGTCTTGTCGATACCGAATAAATCAGTGATTACTGTGCCTGTAAGGACCTCAAGTGATGCTGATGATGAAAGGCCGGAACCATTGGGAATATTACCCCAAACACACATTTCAAATCCTGATTTAATTTCCGAACCCTTCTCAATCATAGCCCAAACTACGCCAAGTGGATAGTTTGCCCAATGATATGCATCCTTATTTGTAAGGTCATCAAGTGAGCTTTCGATAACTCCTACCTGCTCGATGTTTGCTGAGTAAAGCTTGATAGCTCTATCTTCACGCTTTCTTGCAACTGCATATGTGCCGATTGTTAGGGCACATGGGAATACGTGGCCACCGTTGTAATCAGTGTGCTCTCCTATAAGATTTACACGGCCTGGTGCAAAGTATGTGCGAATATCGCCACCCTGGCCGAACTTTTCCTCAAAAATTACTTTTAACTCCTGCTCGTTCATTACATTACTCCTTTAATTCTAACGATAAATGTCTCTCTTATTGTATTTCTCCATTGCTGTAAGCAATTTGTCTGAAGGATTGAATATTACTTTAAAATCGTTGCCTTTTGCCTCGCTATGAGCCACTAAGATGTAATCTTTTACTTCTTCATCGTGTGCTGAACAATCATATGTCTTAAGCTGAACATGGTCAAACTTAAGAGATTCGTTTGTTCCAACAGCTGCAACCATCTTTATCTCGCTAGACTCGATAGTAACAACCTTTTTTCTCTTCTCATTGTTAATGATTTTAGCAATTTCAAGGCTACCGTTTGTGTAGTCATATTCATACTCGATATTTTTGTTCGAATATAAGATTATCGTAAATATACCCATAATAATGAGCAAAATCGCCATAATAAGTGTTAAAATCCCTCTTGAATAGCCAACAGTACCAATCAACAAGCAGAATGTTGCTACAGCAGCACATGTTTTTTTTGTTTTGTCCTGGGCTGTTTCTATAACCTTTACTGCCTCTTCTACGAATGTGTCGTTTGATTCAAACATTATCCTACCTCCTAAATAAAAAGATCCGGCCACGTGTGTAGCCGAATCTAATTATACCTTATATACCCCTGAAACTAAAGCAAATCTCCATGTCTTTAGCATTATCTAGCATGAATTCTGGATGTGTTTTTGCGCCCCAGGTATCATCTCCAGCAACACCCATTTGCTTGCCTATTCTCACATGTGTGAAATGAACTGGTGGAAGCTCTGTTGGATGCATTGCTTCGTCGATTTCGTGCACCGTGTAAGGAAGGGCCGAGAATCCATTATTCTTTGTAAGGAAGAGGACTCCGTCACCGCGATTATCTGTCAGCTTTGCATACCTTGTATCCTGATGATTACCGCATTCCTGTGGCACTAAGTATTTAGCCATGTTATCAGCTACCTTATTTCTAAATACTCCCAGCTTGCCATGGTCACGGTCGTTGTATGTCTCCTCCGGACCTTTGCCGTACCATTCCAGGTTTTCAAGCTGGCTATCAAGTGCAAATGTCATTGAAAGCTCTGGAAGCTCGCCTATTTCCGCTGATGCAGGAAGCTTCAAGGTGCACTCAACAAGTCCATCTGCATATACCACATACTCAACCTGACATGTTCCTGCAGGCTTTGTCGCCAAATGATATGTATAAGTTACTTTCACTCGCTCATCTGTGGCATCCACCTGTGGGAACTCGTTGATTCCCTGATCCATAACTGATGTTGATATGTATTTGCTTGCTAATTTCCACTGTGACGCTCTAAATGGCAGTTGGTTCGCCAAATCGTTTTCTGTCATTGGACGCCAGAAGTTTGGCATCACTATGCGCTTTAACAGCTCCTTGCCATGATATTTGTATGAGCTAAGGCCCTTCTGTCCTACGAATAGCACCTCAAAATCGTCTCCCTTTACGCCCAGGTTATGGAATCCCTGAGTAACCTTAAGCTGCTGCTTTGGTCCTCTTTCGAAGGTGAATCGGCCAACTGTTGTCTGGCCATATGCCACTTCGTGGCCTGCCTTTGCCCACATTGTATCTTCTGTAAGGACAAATGAAAGTGTTACTACATACTCGTCATCCCTTGGTAAATCAAGCTCTAGCGCATATTCTGTAGTCTCAAGTGGAGGGCAATCGATTACTAGCTCCTCCTCGGCAATTAAATCGCCAAGCTTTTCTACTGTAAGAATGGCTGTGTACTCGTTTGTGTTTGTAAACAGATTTCTGTTTTCAATGATGGCTTTGCCGTCTTCAAAGGTTATCTTTATATTCGAATAATCGAATTTAACCTCCTGCATCTTTGGGCTAGGCTCTCTGTCCTTGCTGTAGCAGATGCCGTCCCCTGAGAAGCTGCCATCGTTTGGTCTATCGTCGAAATCTCCGCCGTAGCCTTCAAATTCAACACCATTTACATCTCTCTTGGTGATAGCCTGGTCGATGTAATCCCAGATAAATCCGCCCTGGAACAGTGGCTCCTCGTAGGCGTACTCTGTGTACTTGCTCATGGCGCCACAGCTATTTCCCATGGCATGCATGTACTCGCAGTTGATGTAAGGCTTCTCTCTATGCTCTGAAAGCCATTTCTTAATATCTTTTACATAGACATACATTGTAGATTCAACATCTGATAAATCTACTCTTCTATCATTGAAAACACCCTCGTAATGTACAAGACGTGTATTGTCCCATTCATGGAACTTGTCCTGCATCTTTCTAAGGTTTGTTCCGCCGTAGCTTTCGTTTCCAAGTGACCAAATCAGGACACATGGATGGTTCTTATCACGCTCAAACATGTTGTGAGCGCGGTCTATAACGTTGTCTGTGTATTCTGGTCTATCTCCCGGAACAGCGTAGCTATCATCCCTCATCTTCAGGATTTGGATAGGTGTCTGCCATGTTCCGTGTGTCTCTAAGTTCGTTTCATCAATAACGTACAATCCAAAGATATCGCACAATCTGTAGAAGAATGTCTGGTTTGGATAATGACTTGTACGGATTGCATTGATGTTGTTTTGCTTAATTGTGATGATGTCCTTTAGGATATCTTCCTCTGATAGTGCACGTCCTGTTGACGATGAAAATTCGTGTCGGTTAACACCCTTGAATACGATGCGCTTTCCATTGATGTGCATCATATGGTCCTTCATCTCGAATTTTCTAAAGCCAACCTTTTCCTTTACTACCTCTGAAAGTCTGCCTGTTGGGCCGAATACATTCAGCTGTAAATCGAAAAGATAAGGATGTTCTGCACTCCACAGCTTTGGCTCCCTCACGTGAATTTCCATGTGATTCTTGCCATTTTCTACTGCCATTTTGTTCAGCACATCTGCATCATCATCAGAAAGAGTCATCTGAACAAGTCCCTCTCCAACAACATCCATATCAATTACAAGAGTAGCATCTTTATAATCATCATCTAGAAGGGTTTGGATACGGATGTCGCGAATGTGTGTCTCCGGAACTGTATACAGATAAACCTCTCTGAAAATGCCTGAAAATCTGAAGAAATCCTGGTCCTCGCACCAGCTGCCAGCTGTCCATTTGAACACCTGAACTGCCAGCTTGTTCTCTCCCTCTCTGATGAAAGGTGTCAAATCGAACTCGCTTGGAGTAAAGGAATCTTCGCTATAACCAACATACTGGCCGTTAAGCCAGAGAGCAAATCCACTTTCTACACCCTGAAATGAGATGTAAACTGGACCTTTTTTCATGAATTCTGGAACTGTAAAATACTTGACGTAATTACCAACTGGATTCTCCTCCGTTGGTATTTCGCCAGGCTCTACGGCCTCGTGACCATCCCATGGATACTGAGTGTTCACGTACATGATTTTATCGTAGCCTTCCAGTTGGATATGGGCTGGGACTTTAATATCGTCCCATCCCTTGCAATCTCTGCCGTCCTCATAGAAGTTCTTGTCGCAACACTCATAATTCTTGGCAAATTCGAATTTCCAAGTGCCATTTAAAGAGTACTTGAAATTAGATTTTTCACCGTATGCATAAGCTTCGCTGTCATAAAATTCGTGGTCTGAGTGAGCATCTAATCTATTTTGTTGAAAAACTCTTGGGTCTTTTACAATTTCATAATTGAATTCGTTCATTTTATTTTACCGATCCTGTAATTCCTTCTGCAAACTGCTTCTGAAGTACGAAGAATACGAACATTGTAGGCACTGAGCAGAATAATACGCCAAGCATTGTCATACCGTAATCTACGGTGTAACCACTTGAAATGTTTGCTATGAACATTGGCATTGTCTGAGCACGGTTGTCGCTCATTACTACCTTTGGCCACATATATGCGTTCCATGCATTCATAAATGTGATAACAGCAGCTGCTGCATAGATTGATTTCTGAATTGGAACATACATCTTGAAGAAGATTTTCCATTCAGGAAGTCCATCAATTCTGGCTGCTTCCATGATGTCAGGTGGGAAATTACGAGAATTCTGTCTGAACATCATAATCATAAATGGTGTTGAGATTCCTGGAAGGATGAACGCCCAAACACTATTAAGTAATTTTGCTTTTGAAATAAGTCCGTACAAAGGAACCATTGTTGCAACTGCAGGAACCATCATAGCAAGAAGAAGGATTCCGAAAAGTCTATCCTTTCCCTTGTCGTGATAAAGCTCGAAGCCATAACCTGCGATTGAACATACAAAAAGTGTAAATATAGTCTGCACAATTGAGTAGAAGAATGAGTTGCCCATACTGCTCCAAAGTGTGCCCTGTACAGCTGTTTGTAAATGCTCAAAGTTTACAGCAAGCTGATTACCAAATGCAATTGAACCTCTAGCTACTGCAAGTGATTCATTTGTTGCTGCTGCAATCATCCAATACAATGGGAAAACTGATATTAGCGAGCAGATTATCAAAAAGATGTAAGTAGGTATGAGCCTACGCTGTATCATTGATTTATTTCTCTTTTTAGTCACGTGAATCACCTACTTTCAAACTAATAAACGCTAGAATACCAACCAAAATGAATACGATAAATGACATTGCAGATGTGTATCCTAACTGACCAACACCTTGACCAAATGCCTGGTTGTAAATGTAGTGTGACATTGTGATTGTTGAGTTTGCAGGTCCACCACTAGTCAAGTTCATTGACTCGTCGAAGAGCTGTAATGTACCGTTGATTGACATGATTGCTGTCATAACGATTGTTGGCTTAAGAAGTGGTACTGTAATGTACCAGAATGTCTTCCAACCACTTGCACCATCGATTTTTGCTGCTTCATATACTGAGTATTCAATGTTCTGAAGTCCTGCAAGGTAGAATACCATGTTGTATCCTGTCCATCTCCAAATCAAAGCAATGATGATTACGGCCTTTGCTGTTGCTGGAGTTCCAAGCCAGTTGATGTTCTCGCTGATGATACCAATCTTCATAAGAACTGAATTGATAAGACCCTGTGTTGCAAACATTGACTTGAAAATCAAAGAGTATGAAACCAGTGATGTAGCACATGGTAAAAAGATACATGTTCTGAAAAGTCCCTTGAACTTTAAGTCCTTGTTGTTAAGAAGCTGAGCCAATAGGATGGCAAGCACCAACATGATAGGAACCTGTATTATTAAATAAAAGAATGTATTTTTCATGGATGTCATGAAAATACTATCCTGTAGCATTCGAGTGTAATTGTAAGTAAGTGGGTCTGCAAATGCGATATTTACGCCCTTACCTGTTTTTAATGATGTTATAAAAGCCTTAATAATTGGATAAAAACTCATTATGAAAATGAGTATTGTTGCTGGTGTAAGAAAAATCCAGCCGGCTGCTAATTGCTTATTAGCAAGCGTCATTCCTCTTCTTCTCTTTTCCACGATGTTTCCCTCTTCTTTTTAAAAAAGGGAAGTGGGTTTACCACTTCCCCAAAAATTATCTTTTAGTACTTTTTAGTTGATTGGAATTATAATCCCATATCAAATCTAAGCTGCTGCTCTGCATTCTCAAGTGCAGTGTCAACATCTACACCGTCTGTAAGTACGCTCTGAAGAGCTGTAGCAAGCTGTGTACGTGCTGAGTAGTGATAATCTGACTGCTCAACTGTTGGTACATGCTGTGTGTACTCAACGATTGTTGCGTAGATTGGCTGATCGTTGAAGTAAGCAACACCCTGCTGGTAAACATCTGACTCTGCAGCTGCTGCACATGTTCCGATAACACCACCGTTTGTAAGTGCCTCATCATATGTTGTAGACTGTCCGTCCTCTGCTGAACGACCACCAAATGTGTAAGCTAAGAAGTCCTTAGCAAGGTCTGTCTTTGAGCAGTTAGCTGTGATGTAAAGTGAAGAACCACCATTTGAAGCATATCCTTCTTCACCTGTAAGTGTAGGAGCTGTTGTGATTTCCCACTTACCTGCGTTGTCTGCAACCTGCTCGATTGTAGGAATGATCCAGTTACCATTGTAAACACCTGCAACCATGTCGCCCTGGATAGCCTGATCTGTGTAGTCTGACCAGTCATTTGCAAGGTAAAGAACATTGTCCTGAGCAAGTTTAACTACTACGTTGAATACATCTACAAGCTTTTCATTCTCTGTGAAGTATGGCTCACCGTCTTTAAACTGTGAAGCACCTTCAGCCTGAAGCATCATGTAGAATAAGTCGTTTCCGTCGCCGTCCATGCAAAGTAAATACTTGCCTGTTGCAGCGTATACATCTTTACCAATCTCATCGAACTCATCCCAAGTAATGCCTGTTACATCGTCGATTGTGTAACCAGCCTGCTCAAGAAGGTCTGTTCTGTAAGCAAAAATTGCTGTTCCTGCATCTACAGGGAATCCGTAATGCTTGCCATCGATTGTAGAGTATGAAAGCTTTTCAGCTCCAAGTCCTGACCAATCGCAATCAGCATCGTCAACATCCTGCCATGCATCTGGATAATTTGTAACGTACTGCTGGATGTAGTGATCCTGGAAAAGTACGATATCTGGTAATGTGCTGTAGTCACCAGCCTCTGCTGCAAGTGTTACAGCATTCTCAACATCTGAAGACTGTGACTGTGTGATGATTTCAAGATGGAAATCTGGATTAACATCCTGGTAATCCTTCTCAGCTGCCTGAAGTGCTGGGATATTGAAGTTTTCGTCCCAAGCATAAACTGTAAGTGTGTTCTCGTCATCTGACTGAACATCGGCTGCAGCTGCTGCGCCATCCTCTGTTGTAGCAGCATCGCCTGTTGCTGCTGTGTCTGAGCTTGAGCTGCCGCATGCTACCATAGAAGCTGCCATTGCACCAACAAGCATGAGTGAAAGTAATCTTCTCTTCATTCTCTTCTTCTCCTTCATTTGTATAAATTGTTCGGGGGCTATTGTGCATCATGCACAACTTATTACCCAATACCTACCCCTCATATGGTCATAATACTAGTTATATATGGTTATTGTCTGACAAATTTGCTCTAAAAAAGTGCAAATTCGACTATCAAAGATTGTTAAATAATTGTTTTTCTACGAAAATATGTTGAGAACGTGAAAAAAGGATGGTGATTTAGCATTAGCTAAATTACCATCCTTTCTTTGCACTGATTTGATAATTCTTTTTTGTTATTCCTAAATGATTCTCTTCTTTTTTCCACTGGTATGGAGTCTTGCCAGTGAGCTTTTTGAAATTGCGGTTGAAGGTTGATGGAGTCTGATATCCAACTCTAAATCCAACTTCCTCCATGGCGTAATCCTTGTTCTGGATTATCTCGCATGCCTTGTCTATTCGAACCATGTTCAAATAATCTAAAGGCTTCATGCTCATGGTCTCTTCGAATATTCGTCTAAAATGGCTTTCAGAAAGGCCGCATTCATCGGCAACATCTGCCATCTTTATTTCCTCTGCGAAGTGTTCTGCAAAGTAATTTATACTCTTTTCGATGTAGCTATTTAAGCGTTTCTCCTCGATTGTAAGGGAAGAACTCATATCCTCGTTGATACGAAGCAGCTCCACTATAAATGCTCTCAGATAGCCCTTTACAGATTCCTTATAGTAAGGCTTTTGCTCACGATATTCCTCAATAATGTTTCTAACAATGGTATTCAATGTCTTATTCTGATTCCACTGAATTACATAGCCCTGATTGTTAAGGCGCTTTATTACTTCCTCAGGAAGCATGCGCTTGAACTGCATTTCCTTTTTTATGAAGCTGTTAATATCGATGTACAGATACTCCCATTTACAGATTCCATTGTTGATACTTTTGGTCTCGTGTGGAATATTCTCTGGGATGATGGTGATTATACCGCCTTTGTAATTAACATTGGCCTCCTCGATTGTAAGCTGGCCATTGCCCCAATAGCAGTAACCAATCTCCATGTAGTTGTGGAAATGAAGCAGATTTTCCTGCTCCGCTCCGTAGCTACGAACCCAACTATCTCCCAAAAGAGCCATTACATAATGACCTTCTGGAATCTCATAATATCTGTATTCAATCTGCTTTTTCTGTTTTGCCATAATATATCCTAGCGTCTTCGGTCGTTATTTAAAGAATAGAACTCTGCCTTATCATTGTACATCAGCTTGTCGGCAGTGTTAATCATCTCTTCCATATTTTCTGCATTTTCCTGCCATGTTGCTCCTATGGCCATTGATACTTTTTTACATTTCTTACGAAGCTTTGCTACCAGCTCTTCGAAATAATCCTTCTCAACCTGAGGTACGATAGCAACAAACTCGTCCCCACCAATTCGATAGCTGTATTTCTTTTTAAAGACTGATTCTACAATGGCTCCCGCTTCCTTTATGTACTCGTCACCTGCATCGTGGCCCTGCTCATCATTGATTGCCTTAAGGCCATTAATATCAGCAAAGCAGACACCAACAGATATCTTCATACCCTCTATCATGTTTAGAGTTGCTGTAAATGCATTCCTGTTTCTAAGGTTTGTCATAGCATCATGTGAACTCATATATTGCATTTCCTGACCAAGGATGTAGTTTCTAAGCTCCTCGGAAATGAATATTGAAACCGTTTCAAATACTTCTGCCACATTTATTTCCAGGTTCAAAGAGAAATTGTCGGCAACAAGATAGCCGATTGTCTCACCCTTGTCCTGTATAGCCGTGATAATGTAACGGGAAATTGTTCCCTGAAGCACATCCTCGTATACTTCTTTATTTTTCTTAATGATTTCTTTTGTATCCTCAACAATTACAACCCTATTCTCCAGCAACTGCCTATCCCACATTGTGAAGAAATCGAATCGCTCAAAGTCTTTTCTGTTTGGCAAGCCTGTGCCGCTTTTTTTATCAGTCCACTCATAGATATCTCCCAGATCGCCACCTTTTGATTCTACGATATAAACTCTATCTGCTTTTAATTTAGTGCCAAGAGACTTAAGTGTAGCCCTAATGCCTCTTTTAAAATCGCTTGTGGAAAGAACCTTGGCGCAATCCAAGATTAGATTATTAGAATTAGATGTTATTTCATGGTTTTCCTCTCTGCGCTTTTCTGCTGTAACATCATGAATGATGAAGGCACAGAAGCCTTTTTTATAGACAGGAACTGCCCAGAATTCAAACCATTTGTTGAACTGCGTATTGAACGTGCGATTGATGACCGATTGACGCATAATTGCAGACTGATAGCTGAGTCTTATCCAATCCTCATCCCTGTTTGAAACAGTTGTATAGTATGTTGCACCCATTAATTCTGCTGTTGGTTTTCCAACTAAAGATGCATATTTTTCGTTTACGAAAATGAACTGCATGTCATGTACAGTGCCAAAAGGATCTGTCATAACCCTGAAAACACAGCAGGCATCAGGCAAATCCTTTAGCATATACAAAACTTCACTAGCTGAGTAATCCTTAAATTCTTCAATCTTCTCCATGTAAGTAACCCCTTTTCTCCCCGATTATTTAATAATCATTGCTCGTAAAAAACCTGCTAAACCATAGTCTCGTTTACCGCTACCCATGCCAACTTTTTCAATCACGAATTCCTTTGGCAATGTATCGCTTGTTCTAAGTGCTGCTACAGTGGCAGCCCCTGTTGGAGTGACTAACTCTCCATTGATATCTAGAATTTCTAATCCAATTTTGTATTCAGAAACAATATTGGTCACTGCTGGCACCGGCACTGGCAAAATTCCATGCTGACATCTGACTGTTCCCTGGCCTTCGTATAGCTTTGGAACGATCACTTCAGTGATATCTAAATTATCCATGCAAACTGCGATGGAAATGATATCAACGATAGAATCGATAGCCCCCACTTCGTGGAAATGAACCTGCTCCACCGGTACCCCATGAGCCTTTGATTCTGCCTCTGCCAACACATTAAAAATTCTTTTGGCAATCTCTCTTGCTCTATCTGTAAGGGCTGCAGAATCGATAATTTGATTTATCTCCTTCATGTCCCTATGCTCATGATGATGTTCATGGTCGTGGTCATGATGATGTTCCTCATGGAGATGTCCATAAAGATAATCCATATCATGATCGTGTCCATCATGCTCCTCATCAAGGATTACATCAAAATCCATGCAATCCAAGCCTGCTCGCTTCACTCTGCTGTATGCAATCTTGAAGCCCTCGGCCTTTATTGTGCTTAGGACCTCTGATAGATATTGTTTATCGGCCCCCAAGTCTAAAAGCGCACCTACAGTCATATCGCCACTGATGCCTGAATTACATTCCAAATATAATGTACGCCCCATTTTATCTCCTTTATTATCTTGATTATATCGCATTTACGATTTTTAGTCTCCCTCAATTGTCGCTAAAATTAGAATACCTGCGATAACAAGGAACAAGAATAGATACTGCTTTCTTGTAAGCTTTTCTTTAAGGAAGATTCTTGAAAGTGTAAGTGATACTACGCATACTGCTGAAATGATTGGCGCAGCGATTGCACCGTTTCCACTCATGGCATATACGTATGTAAACTGACCTGCTGTCTCGCAAACACCTGCAAGCACTTTATCTCTCTGCTTTGGAAGCTCAAACTTCACTCCGCGGCTCCACATGAAAAGCAAAAGAATGATTGCACCAATGAAGAATGTAAGCTCATAAGATGTGTTTGCCACCTCTTCGATTGTTGCCTCTTTTACGTTTGCAAGTGGACTTGTTTCCATTTCCAAATAATAGATATCAAGGAATGTTCCAAGTGCATCAAGTGTTGCATAACAGAATGGCATCGCAAATGCGATAATTGCCATCTTCTTTCCAAGCTTTTTCTTTCGGTCTGTATCGCCGTTGTTCTCAAGGAATCCAAGTCCAAGGATACCGATAACGATGATGACGATTGCAATGATTGAGCCTGTGGCAATTGTCTCACCAAGGATGATTACGCACATAAGTGATACGATGGCACCTGATGTGTTCTCGATTGGATCTGAGATTGATTCCTCAATGAATCGCATTCCAAAGAACGAAAATGCCATTGAAAGAATGTAACAAAGGGATACTGGAAGGTAACGGACAAGGTTGATTGGATCATATCCGATATCCTGAGTAAGCAATGTGAAGATTGCATGCATACCCATAATCACACCTACTGAAACGCAAATCTTTAGGTGTGCGAATTTCTCTTCCGGTCTTGCCCCTTTCTTATAGAATAGCTCCGCAAGACCCCAGATAAAGGTTGTTGCGAGGGTAAAAAATAACCACATAATTTTTCCTCATTTCTTTATTTAATTTACGGGTTTATTATATATTTTTTATTAAGTAGCACGCAATCTTTTTTGCAAAATTCACCGAGTTTTCACGGTTTATATAAAATAATACCCCTGATTAGAATAATCAGGGGTTTAAACACTATTTATTATTTTCATCTACTTCGATATTGATGCTCAAATCAATATCGCTTTTCTCAAGCTTGCCTCTGTTGATTTTGCGCTGAGCCTCGTGAAGCATTTCTTTAAGCTTTTCCAAATCCTCATATGCATCGTCAGAACTATAAGGCTTACTCTCGTCTTGCCAATTGTAATCCATACTGCATCCCACCTTTACTGTGGGGTCAGTATAGCAAATTAGTTTGTTTAAATGATGAAATTTATATTACATATTCTTGTCAACTAAACCATCAACAAATGGAATAGCAATTGTGCCCTGGTTAAGAGCCTTGAAGATAAGACCAAGGAAGATGATATCTTCGCAGATGCTAAGCACACTGCATACAAGGTTGAAGATATTTGAAACAAAGTTTCCGTAGATATCTGCACCAAATGTATTGATGAGAGATACAACCCAATCAGCAGCATCTGGAATGATTCCAACTAATGCAATAAGGAAATCAAAGAATACCATTGTTGCAGCTGCCTTAACTACAGCCTTCTTTAACCATGTGTTTTCTTCCATAAGAAGAACATATCCTACTACAAGAGCTGTTGCTACATATCCACCAAAACCTACTGCTGCAATCGCAAATGCTCCAAATAAACCTACTGGTAAACCTAATTTTGTCTTTTCCATAATCTATTAATTCTCCTCTACTTTAGTTCCACAATTTGTGCAGAATAATGCACCATTTTCAAGTGTTGCACCGCATGATGGGCACTTCTTTTCTACTGGGGCTTCTACTGCTGGAGCCTCCTCTGCAGGTGCCTCAACAGGAGTTGCTTCCTCTACTGGAACTGCCTCTGCTGCAGGTACATCCTGCTTTGGTACTGGTGTACCGCATGAGCTACAGAAAGCTGAATCCTTAGGAACCTCAGCTCCGCAGTTAGGGCACTTTACAACGCCCTTAATGTTTGTAATCTGCTGTCTGTAGTCTTGAATCTTTCCAAGTGATTCATTGATTGCAGCAAAGTGATCCTTGAAGCAATCTTCAAAGTCTTCAAGATGCATTTCAAAATAGAGCTTACCAATCTGCTGATATGCATTGTTGATTCTGCGCTCCTCATCTGAAATATTTGAGTTAAGCTTTGCTACATCTGCAAAATCTTTTGTTTTAGCAATAGCTCCTTGACTAGCATCGGAAATCTTTTTTCCAAAATCATCAAAAAAACCCATTTTTTCCTCCTTAACAAATATTCTTCCTTTTTGTTATTATGTCGCTAAAATTCGCTCCTTTAAATATAGCTCATTTGCTTTTTTTAGTAAATAAATTTGAGCTATTTATTTGCTCTTAAATTTAGTTTTTAATGAGTCAAGCATATCTACCAACTGATTGTCCCCATCGAAGGAATATACATAGCCGTGAAGGGATTTTGCCTTCTGCATAAGAGTCTTTGAATGGTTCCAAATCAGGATAGCTGAGCGGCCTTTTCCATTCTTTGCTTCCTGAATAAGATTAGCTGCTGCACTGTTTCCATCGAAGGCTACTACCACTGATGGGCGGCGCTCGAAAATCTCATAGTTAATACTTTTGTATATTCCCATGCCTTCCGACTCAATCGATACTCGCACCTTCACATTGGCGTCTTTGATTTTTTCTGCCTCTTTTTTTGTGATGAGTGATGGCACAAATGAGTAGATTCTGAAGCCCTTATCATTGTGGTCTAAAAGATATTTTTCATAGCCGGAAAGCTTATGACCTATGACAAAGCAAACCTCATCTGGGCTCATGTATTCGAGCATGTCGTCCATTTGCTTTATAGCATTGGCGCTGATTTTGGTTGTTCTATTTTCAGTGTTAAAGCTTCCTCCCAAGAGAACAACTGGTGTTCTATCCCATGTGATTTCCTCGATCTGGTCCTTCAGCTCTGTGTTGGCATCAAGCTTTGGTGCAGATTTTGCCTTGGCCTTTGAAATGGTAACAGCCTGCATCTTTTCAAGTAGAACCTCCTCCATGTCTCTGTCACCTAAGAGCTCTGTGAATGCTGCCTTCTTAGTAGAATATGCCTTCTGGCTCTCTTCGATTATCTTGCTCTCGGAATCATGCATTTGCTTAAGCTCTTCGTCTGTAAGACCAAGCATTTTCTCCAGAGAAAGCTGCTCGTCGATAGAGTTTGTGCCATAAAGGGCTGCACCATCTGTACCCTGCACGCAGGAAATTTCTTTTTCAAGGTACTGCTTAAGTGGATGGTTCTGAAGTGAGTTCAGGTTGTTCAATCTAACGTTACTTGTAATCTGGAACTCAAGAACCACATTGTTTTCCTTAAGCTCTTTTAATGTCTCCTTGCCCTTCTTCGAAGCAAGGCTGTATGTATAAAGTCCATGGCCTAATCGCATTCTTGGCATCTGCTGACCTGGCTCTAATGATTCTTTTACACAGGCAATTGAATGAGCGATGTTATCCTTTTGGCTATCGTTTTCTCCTGCATGAACTCTGATAACAAAGCTTGGGTCTGCCTTTGCAATCTTTACGATTTCTTTGAAGGCAGGCTTGAGAGTGATGATATCGTTTATCTCCTCACCTACGAAGTCGCAGCCTGCCACGTATGGATCAAGGGCTGTAGCCTTAAGCACCTCTAGGTTCTGCTCTAAGTAGTTGGCTGGAGTGACGGCATCCTTTACGATTGTAAGAGGGATACGTCGCATAGCTGCAAGGAAACGAATCATGACGCCCGTCTCCTGGTAGATGCTTGGCATCACCGCATGTACCTGTCTAAGCATTTCGATTGATTCGTACTTTTTAACAAGGGTTGTGTCACTGATTTCTGCATAGCAAACGCCCTGCTTTTTGTAGCTTCTGGCAATCCAAAGAAGCTTATCCTGGAAGATTGTATTGTGACAATAATCAGGATTTTCCCTATCACGAAGCATCTGCTTAAGGGCGTTTTTAACATCCTCATCTGGAATCATATCCACCTTTGCAAAAGGTATCTGCTCCTCGCTTTCTTTTCCCTTACAGAATACATAGCGATATAGGTAAACCTTTTCCAGATTTGTAAATACGGCCTGTCCATCCTTGATAACAGCCAGAGAATTTCTAATCTTTACGATATTCATCTCTGCATTGTCCAGGTTATTTAGGATTAGGTCTGCAAAGTTTATAAATGTATTATCATTGATTCTGCGGTCCAGATACTTGCCCTGTAAATCCGAAGAAACGAACTGGCGAGCAACCTTTTCACGCTGCGCATTTACCTTTTCCCACTGAGCGTCAGTGAGCTGTAGCTCCAGCTTCTTCACATAATAAAGTGGATAGCGAATCTGATGAGCGATTCCCAGCGCAATAAGGATATCGCCTGTTAAATTGCCGTTCATGTGGGTGTGCAAATCTGCTCTGAATTTTAAATCCTTGCGGATGAATGTTTTGAATATGGTCTTTCCAGCAGGAAGCTTGAAATCCTTTGTCTGGCTCATGAGTGTCTTTGCAATGGCAGGGATTGTAGCTTTTCTTTCTACAGTGCCATCTGGATAAATGCTTGCAATCTCTGTTTCTGCCAGCTTGAATATATAGCTTTCCTGATTATTTCCATCTATAAAACATGGGATTTCGTCTGTGATAATAAGCATTCCATTGTCATCCTGAGATAGCGGAAGCTTACAGGTTTTTGAAAGGTTACGAATGAGGTTGCCCGTACTGTGATTTGGCGTGGTCAGGACATAGTACATCCTGTCTAGATTCTTGTAGAGATTTACAATAATATCCTTCTCATTATCGAGAAAAAAACAAGTTAAATATGTCATAGCCACTCCTATTATCCTAAGATTTTTACTATATTTTGTATCATAGAATCATTCTCATTACAACAAATCTCTTGTTCTAATTCTAGCACTATTTTGTCAGAGCGTTTTAAAATTATTTAAATATGTTGTATTATTATACCTAACATACTTTTGGGGAGATTTTTATGAAATATATAAAACGATATTTACCTTTAGCTATTGCATTTGGAATTTCCGCGGCCATTCTTGTTGCCGTGCTGATTATAAGTTCAGTTAATAAAGCCTCCGTTATCAATGAACATAGTGATGATAATGGATCCGCTCCTATTATTTCACCTGATGAACATTCCTTCTCACATCCTAAGGTCCATGGCATCTATGTGACTGCGCCAACCGCCGGCGCTGAAAAAATGGATGAATTAATAGATCTTATCAACTCCACTGATTTAAATGCTGTTGTACTTGATATTAAGGAAGATTCCGGAAACATCTCCTTTTATCTAGACAATCCAGATACCGACGAGACCAAAGCTTGTATCCCATACATAAAAGACATTAAAGTGCTACTGCAAACCCTTCATGATAACGATATTTACGTCATTGGACGAATTTCCTGTTTTAAGGATCCAGTTTTAGCTGAGGCTTATCCTGAGCTGGCGTTGTTGGATTCAACTGGTGAGCCAGTGGTTGATTCAATGGGAAATGCATGGGTTAATCCATGCAAACAGGAAGTATGGGATTATGTGACAGACATTGCTGTAGATTGCGCTCTCCTCGGTTTTGATGAGATACAGCTTGACTATGTTCGTTTTCCAGTAGGCCAGAACTCAGAAGATGCTGTTTATGGCGTTGCCTCTGATGATGAAAGCAGACAAGAATACATCAACAGCTTCCTTTCACAAATCACTTCTGCTGTTCATGAAAAAGCTTTTACCCCTGTCAGCGCCAATGTCTTCGGAACAATCATTACAAGTGATGTGGATGCAAAACACATCGGACAAAGCTACACTGACTTCGCCTCAACTGTTGATTACATCAGCCCAATGATTTATCCATCTCATTATGCTGCCGGAGATTTCGGTCTGGATGTACCCGATGCCAATCCTTACGATACCATCTACGGTGCTTTATCTGGCTCCACTGATGCGCTGGCTTCCATCGCAGATGAAGATAAATCGACAGTCCGCCCATGGCTTCAGGCTTTCACCGCAGAAAATGTGGAAGGCCACATAGAATATGATAAAGCCGCCATCGACAGCGAGATTCAGGCTGTCTACGATGCCGGCTATGATGAGTGGATTTTATGGAATTCAAAAAGTGATTACTCTGTTTTATCGGAGTAATCACTTTTTTATTACTTATTACATTCTTTATCTGCAAGAAGAAGGGCCAAAATGTGATTAGCCTGTGGGAATTCACCTGAGGCAATCATCTCATCAATCTGTGCTCTATTGTAAAGATGTACGTTTAAGACTTCTGTCTCATCAAGGTTCTGTCCGCTCACCTTTCTGCAGTTCTTTGCAACATAAATATAGGCGTAATTATCCGCCATAGTGGCATTTGATGGAACTGTCAGAAGGAACTTCCAGTCGTCGCTTTCGTATCCTGTTTCCTCCATAAGCTCGCGCTTTGCTGCCGCAAGAGCATCCTCTGTAGATTCAGCATCCTGGCGGTTGCCATATTCTTTGCCATCTGTGCGCTCAATTCCGCCAGCACAAAACTCTGTGGTCACTCGCTTGATTCCGTGACGGTACTGTCTAACACAAATATAATTTCCGTCTTCATCTGTGGCTACTATTACCACATAATCACGGCGGCTGTAGCTATAGTATGGCTCAAATTCTCTTCCGTCGGGAAATCTGTATCTGCTTTTTCTGAAATCTATCCATTCGTCATTTACAATATGCTCGCAGGATACCTCTTCCCACTCAAGTTTTTCGTTTTCGCTCATTCATTTATCCTTTTCTATCTTTGAATTGTGAACTCGTAGGCTGTGTTGTATGTGGCCACATAAAGTGTGTCACCCTTGATATCAAACTGCTCTGGTGCTGATTTTACCGAAATCTCATCCACCTTATCGCCTGTATGCTTATCTAGCAAGTAGATGTAGTCTGGCTCCGATGTAAAACCATATCCGCAGATGATTGTATCGCCATCCACGATGAAATTACAAAGGCCTGATACAAGTGGCTCGCTTCGCCAAATCACTTCATTTTTCTGAAGGTCAATAGCCACGATGTGGCTTGATAATGGGTTCTCGCTTGAATATCCGTTGTGCATTATTGAAACATAAAGGATGTTTGCATTATCATCCATCACTGCATACTGAATATCCTGCACAGCCTGTGAATATCTGCCTGATTCATCTGGGCCATAGCAAAGCTCGTATAAATCCAAATAATAAAGGATATCCCCTGTGCTCTCGGATGAAATTGTAAGTGCTGTGCATGAATAATCATCCTTTGGATAGAGCCCCATGTATGTAAATGTTCCATCTGAGTATGGAAGCTTCTGATACTCGAAACCATTCTTCTGGCACCATACATCAGTGTCGAGCCACTCTTGACTCTCCTCTTTTGTCTTAGTAAGTGAAAGATGTGGGTAATCATCAGCATTTAATCCTGTGTTATTGAACTTATCCCATGAAGGATTCTTGATTGTGATAGCTGCTGGTGATTCCGTAATATTTTCATCGTTATTCTCTAGCTGCTCAGTCTCATCATCTGTAGTTGCTGTTTCTGTGGATTCTGTCAGCGAATCCGCCTTTGTATCTGATGATTCCGATTCCACCGACTCTGTAGCTTGTGTATCCTCATCATCCTCAATTGTAATTTTAATTGTTTTGCAGCCTGTTAAAATAAGGCTTGCGCTTAGCATTAATAACAAAGCTTTCTTTTTCATAATATCTAGTCTCCTAATTTGCTCCATCTGCGTTATCTCTAAGTAAGCCTTCAAACTTTGTGCCTACCTCAAAATACTCCCATGTAGTCTTTTCAACCTCGAGAGTATAACTATCATCTGAAGCTTTATAAAAAGAAAACTCAATTGGCTCTCCATTTGGATCAACTGCATCAAAAATTACGCTATTTTCGCCTGCCTTAACCTCGCCTTCATCAATGTTTGCTAGACCATAGATAATTACTGACATTGAATAGTTGCTTCCATCATTGCTGATTGTGACTTCATAATCATAATTTGTGTAGTAGCCTACATACTCGTCAAGATTAACTACCTTATTTGATTCGCTGTCATCATCAGAGCTTTCGACTTCTTCTGATGTCTCAACCTCTTCTGTAGAATCCACCACAGGCGCTATATCTGAGCTTACTTCCTTATTTCCGCAAGCTGTCATGGTTAGTGCAAGTGTACATAAAACTAGTAATACCTTTTTCATATTTCTCTACCTCTTTATCTTTATTATGTCCATTTTTTAGGCATATCTAATTTAGCACTAACAACTTTATTGTTCAACATATCAACCTATTAGAATTTAAATAAGCGCAAGCGAAGCTATTAAGCTATCTCTTGCGCTTTATTCCTATAATTAGATTGTTTCTCCATCTACCAAATCATATGGTACTATTATCCGCTTATTTTTTTCTTTCTCTTTGGCCTCTATTAGATTAAACAATAATTGCATAGCCTCTTTTGCCACCAATTCTACATTATTGTTAACCGAATTTAGTCTTGGTGAAATATACTTTAGTGTATCTATTGCATCGAATCCATGCAATCCATAATCCCTGCCTGCTGTAAGCCTTTTTTCTTTTAGCTTCATCATAATTTCTAAGGCCATCTCATCTGCTGTGCAAATAAAAGCTGTTTCTTTGTTTACTGGATAATCCTCTATATGTTCAAGATAATCCCAATCTAATAAATACCCTGCAGTACATTTATCTTGCGCCTGCTCAATAGCCTGATTGAAACCTAAAAGACGTTGCTCATGAACGTAAATATTTTCTTTGTTATTTCCATTTATTGGTGGACATACAAATACAATGTGCCTATATCCCTTAGAAATAACTTTATTTGTAGCTGCTTTCATTGCGCTACGCTGAGAGATATCCACAAAAGGTATCCCTTCTGCTATCTTGTTATCCACAGAAACAACTGGGATATCCAAACCATCGAGAAACGCCTTGTATTCGTCTCCTTTGTTAATGGATGATAAAATGATACCGTCTGTCTTATATGCAGCTAGCCTTTTAATCTTATCGATTTCCTTCTGGGAATCATTGTTATGCAGATTAATATTAACTCCATAACCAAGTTTCTCTGCTTCCGCACTTACAGCGCTAATCATCTGTGCAAAATATCGATTTTTTGAATCTAAGACAACCATACCTATTGTATAAGTACGTCCTTTTGCCAAGCTTCGTGCTAATAAGTCAGGCTTATAACCATGCTCCTTAGCAGTCTTCAGAATCATTTCTTTAGTTGCATCATTTATCCGCCCTGTGTTATTTAACGCTCTGATTACTGTCGTTCTTGAAACACCACAAAGCTTCGCTAAATCATTAGTTGTGATACTCATCGTTCCCCTCTACTCAAACTACTACTCATTCTAACCCAACTTTTAACATCTGGAAAGAGAATGGTTTTAATAATAGCTTTATGTCATCATTATTTAACTCGTAATTGACGATTTCCTGTGGTCTAACAGCATCATGATTCTCTACGTTATTGGTTTTTATATCATCATGAAATAATACCTTTGATTCCCTTATTCCACTTACTTTAAACGATCTGATATCGATGCTTATTTCCTCTTTCTTTTCACTCCTATTTACAAAGAATAATACTAATTCATTGGCTCTTTCATTAGCAACCGCCAGGTTATCTATTAAAGGAACCTCTTCCATATCATCTGTTGAATATGTTTCACCAATATATTTTGATTGAAGAACTGTACCTACTGCATTATTTGCAATCAACTCAAATGGGAAGTAAATTGGTTGAACCCACGCTTCACCACCTTTTTTTGTCATAATACATGCACTTATATTCGTTAATAAAGACTGACAACCTATTTTTACTCTATCACATTTTTTCAATAATACCATCATCATGCTTGCAAATAATAAAGAGTCTTCCATGGTATAAATCTGCTCACCTAATGGTGGTGCAATTTGCCAAGGATGTTCATCTACCCATTTTTGCACTTCATAGTCTGGTGTTGACCATACCCCCCATTCATCAAAACAAATATTCATTGTCTTTTTACTATTACGTTTTTTCTTCTCTAAATCTGCTATCCCACAAACCAAATCAATATATCTTTCCATATCTAAAGACCTAGCAAGAAATGATTTGGTTCCTTTATCCTGACCATCATAATACTGATGAAGAGAAATATAGTCTGCCTCATCATACGTATTGCTAAGAACTTCTCGTTCCCAATCTCCAAATGTAGCATTTCTAGACATTGAGCTTCCACACACTACTAACTCGATGGTAGGATCTAGAACCTTCATTGCTTTCCCAATTTCATGTGCAAGTCTCCCGTATTCGTGGGCCGTCTTATGGCCTATCTGCCATTCGCCATCCATTTCATTTCCTAGGCACCATGTTTTTACTTTATATGGCTCCTTGGATCCATATTTTACGCGTAGATTACTATAATATGTCCCTTCTTCGCTATTACAATACTCAAGTAGAGCCACTGCTTCATCTATTCCTTTTGTACCCATATTTACGGCCATAATTGGCTCCATGTCATATCGTTTAGCCCACTTCATGAACTCATCAATTCCTACTTCATTTGTTTCGATTGATTTCCATGCTAAATCTCTTTTTCGTGGACGATTTTCTTTAGGTCCTATACCATCCATCCAATTATAATTTGAAACGAAATTACCTCCTGGATATCTTACTAATCCTACTCCCATCTTTTTGGCTAATTCTGCCACGTCTTTTCTGAAACCGTCTTCATCAGCTGTAGGATGATTTCCTTCATATATTCCCGTATAAACGACTCTACCCATGTGCTCTACAAATGAACCAAATATCCTTTTGTCCACTTTTCCAATTTTAAAGTCTTTATCTATAACAATTCTGTTTTTCATCCTCTTCTCCTATTCTTTCATACCTGATGTAGCAATACCTTCCATAAAGAATCTCTGACCAAATAAGAAAACTATTAACAATGGAGCTATTGCAATTACTGTTGCTGCTAGAGTTGGACCATACTTTATTGCATTACTTCCAACAAGAGTTGCTAATCCTGCAGAAAGTGTTCTCTTTTCTTGCGTACTTGTGAGCATCATGGGATATAACAAGTCGTTCCAGTTATTCATTAAATGAAAGATTCCTAATGTTACCAATGCCGGCTTTGATAAAGGTAATATTATTTTCAAATATATTTGTATTTCACTCATACCATCGATACGAGCAGCTTCATCTAAAGATTTGGGAATCCCCGAGAAGAATGAAGTAAGCATAAAAATACCATACGCGCTGGCAGCTCGTGGTAATACTAGACCTATAAAAGTGTTGAGAATTCCCATTTTATATTCTTCCAAATAAATTGGAATCATAACAATTTGAAATGGAATCATCATTGTTAAAAGTATTATTCCAAATATAATTTTTCTTCCTCTGAACTCCATTCTTGAAAATGCATATGCCGCTAACGAATCAAAAAACAGACTAATTATCGTCACAGCACCTGCGAAACATACTGTGTTTTTAAGCATCGTTGGTATTGGCAAAACACTCCATACATACTTAAACTGTGTCGTAACCCATTCAGTTGGAAAGAACTTTGGTGGCCATTGCATTACATCAAAATCTGACTTAAAAGCAGACACCAATAGCCAAAACAACGGAAGCAATACAATAAGCATTATTATCGTTAGCAATACATAACTAATTATGTCAAAAGACCTTTTACTCATTATTCTTCCTCCCTTCTAGTTGAATACTTCCTCAAAATAAAAGTTATTATTGCAATCAGGAAGAATAAATAAACAGCAATTGAAGTTGCATATCCAACATCAAATGGAGCTGTTTTGAATCCTCTGTCGTAAATAAATCCTACTAAAGTCTCTGTTGAATATAGAGGTCCACCTTGAGTTAATACATATATCTGATCAAATACCTGCAATGCTCCTATTAATGTTGTTACCAGGCAGAAAGCTATTGTTTCCTTGATACCAGGTATTGTCACATAAATGAATTTTCTAAACCATGATGCTCCGTCTATTTCTGCTGCTTCATATAATGACTGTGAAACCCCAAGCGCAGCAGCTGACAATAATGTCAAAGTATATCCAAAAGTTTTCCAAACAGATACTGCGATAACCGTACCCATTGCATATCCTTCTGTTCCGAGTAAATTTGGGATTTCTACACCAATTTTACTTAACAAAAAAGCAATCATTCCTGAATTCTTGTTTAGTATCATAGACCACATAATACTTATTGCTGTCATTGAACAAACATAAGGTATGTAAAAGACAGTACGTAAAAACTTATGAAATCTATTATTACTAAGCATTAAAAATAATAATAGTAGCGATAATCCTATCTGCAATGGAACTTCTATTCCTGTGTATACAATCGTATTTTTCGTAGCATTCCAAACTCTCGAATCTTCCAACATTCTGCTGTAATTCTCAAATCCTATAAACTCGTATCCATTCATGTAAATATCCATGTTGGTCAAGCTAATGAAAAAAGCCTCAAAAAGTGGCACAAACACAAATATTATGAAGATTAATGATGATGGTGCTATGAATAGGTATGCTAATTTTTGATTCCTTTTCATGTTTCTCCTCCAATATGCTGGTGCTACATTTTGTAGCACCAGCATAATCATTCTATAGACCTAATACCTCATCTAATTTCTCAGATGCCTCTTCAACGCATGTTGTTACATCATCTCCAGATAAAATCTTTTCCATCATTGGCTGCATTACATCAGCATCAATCTGAGATCCGCAATCCAATGTCAAATGCCAATCTCTACCAATTGTTGAAGCTGCTGATACATCTGCTAAAATCTCATTTGACTGGATTTCCGAATCTTGAAGTACTGAATTTGACCATACAGGGAATCCATTTCTGTTAGACCATTCCTTCAAGACATCATCGCTAAGCCAATATGCCATGAATTTATATGCTGCTTGCTTTGTCTTATCATCAGCTCCCTTTGTAAGCATCCATGAACATCCACCTTCAGGTGAAAAGGCACCTGCTGTACCAGCTGGAATTGCTGTAATACCATAATTAACACCAAGCTGATTTAAACCATTGATATTCCAAGGACCACTAGTGTACATTGCAAGTCTTCCTGCCTGGAACATGGTATCTGCTTCTCCTGCATCCAATGCTTCTGGAGAAACACCTTCCTTAATCATGTCTTGTAACCATGTTAAAGTTTTGATATTCTCTTCAGAGTTTAAATAGTTCTCTGTTCCATCGCTATTTACTACATCTCCTCCGTTAGCCCACAGATATTCAACGTAGTTGCCATAATTTACTGGAAGTCCTAATCCGTATATGCCATTTGCTTCATCGGTACATGCGACTGCTGCCTTCTCCAGTTCCTCCATCGTAGTAGGTGGTGTCTCTGGATCTAAGCCTGCTGCTTCAAATAGATCTTTGTTATAGTACAAATACTGAAGATTATATTGCATTGGTACACCATACTGTGTTCCATCAAAATACGATTTTTCCAATACATTCTCATTGAAATTAGACTTATCGACTCCAGTCACCTCCCAGAAATCATCAATTGGCTCAATCATGTCATTTTCTTTATACTGCTTGATAAGCTCAACACCTGCCAATATAAAAGATGGGCCTGTACCAGTAGAAATTGCTGTTGGTAGCTTAGACTGTAATGTTGCATAGTCCATAATGTCGATTTCGACTGTAATGTTATCTGTATTTGTTTTGTTGTAATTGTCTACAATTTCTCTTAATACATCTCCATCCGAACCAGTAAAGTTACACCAAAAAGAAATTGTTGTTGCTTCACCACTTTCTTTGGCTTCTGATGTGTCAGTAGACGCTGTGGCAGCTGTGGCACTTGATGATGAACCACATCCTGAGAACAAACTCATCGTCATCAATCCAGCTAATAAGCCACTAATAAGTTTTCGCTTCATAAAATTTTTCCTCCTCCTTATGAATCGCCCCAATAATTTTATTGTAAACTATATTGCGTACCCGCGTGCGCACATTTTCAAAAATAAAAGCACTTCTTATAGAAATGCCTTATTTATGTTTGAGTACTCGTGTACGCTTCTTATATTCAATTTAAATCTATTTTTATATTTCGTCAACATGAAATAATTAACAATAATCTATTAATATATTTGTTTCATTTGACTTTTCCTAGTTCTTTTTTAGAAAACGTAATACTGCACAGCATCAGAAAAATCAATGCAAATCCAAGTGCATCGTACACTGTGAACTTGTTTCCAAGGACTGTAGTTCCGATGATTGCAGCAGTTATAGGCTCTGCGAAGCTATATAGGCTGGCCTTGTTTGGGCCGATTCGCTTAACTCCGCTGATGTATAGAGTGAATGCTCCAATGTTTCCAACTAATACAACAAATGCTATGCCAAGCAGGCCGTAAATATTAGGTGTATAAGGGATTTCCCATATCCTGAAAACAAGGCATCCAAATGCGCCACCCATCAAAAATGACCATGCCTGAGCGATAACTACAGGTGTATCGTTGGTGATTCTTGGAGCAAGTACATTGTAAATCATTACGCATACCGCGCTACCAACTCCCGCTATCAGCGCCCCCTTAGCTACTGAAAGATTTTCGATATTTCCATGGGTTGTAAGAAAAAATACACCAAGAATTGCCAGTATGATGGCACTTACTTCGCCAAGCTTAGGCAATCTTCTCCCATTCAGACATGTCACCATCAAAATGAAAATAGGAGCTAAATCTTGCAAAATCGTGCCTATTGCTGCATTTGAAAGCTCTATAGTTAGGAAATATAAAAACTGGCAGCAGCTAACTCCTAGCAGGCCATATATCAGCATGTTTATAGACTGGCCAGGTGTGGCCCATGGCTTGAAAGTCTCTTTTTTATATTTTGCAAGGCAATAGATGATCAATATTATTCCAGCCAAGCCTAAGCGAATCGGCACAAGCCACTGACTATCCATCTGCTGCACATCAAATAAATACTGGCCCACAGAACCTGAGAGCCCCCAGCAGGAGGCTCCCAAGATTGTAAGCAATATTCCTTTATAATCACGTTTCATCTGTTAATTAATAATCTCCAATAAATCTTTTTCTACGTGGCACTGCAAAAACAGCACCTGTACGCCTGCGTCCCGCGCCTCTTGTAAAGCGATACCAAACTCCGGGTGAGTCTCCACATTGGGGCGCACCTCTGTAACACCATCTACCTGAATAGCAAAAGCCACCATAGCCTTGTAGCCAAGCTTTGTAGCCTTTGCTAACTCTCTCAAGTGCTTTACTCCTCGCTCTGTAGGCGCATCAGGAAAAAAGCCTACACCATCTTTAATAAGTGTGCAACCTTTAACTTCAAGAAGATATTCATCCTCACCTTTTTTCATGAAGAAATCGATTCTGGAATCGCCATATTTATGCTCCGGGTCGATATAGTCATAATCCTGCTTTTCCAGCCATTCCTTCACCACCGCATTTGGCGCCTGAGAATCGATGTTGATTATTCCGATAGGTGTCTCAACGGCGACCAAATCATATGGTGTTTTACGCTCTGGATTTGTGGCCTTTTCCAAGTAAACCGTCCTGCCAGGAAGCAATAATTCCTTGCAACGGCCAGTATTTTTCACATGAACAGTTACTTCCTGCCCATCAATATCAACCTGAGCTATAAAGCGATTTGGACGTGATATGAACTTTGCTTCTACTATATTTTTATATTTCACTAATGATTTTTCTCCTATATCAAGCCCGTTAAATATGCCGCTATAACCAACTGGATAATCAGAATTGCTGGCATGCCGATCACAAAATACCAGTGTTTTGTCTTGTGATGAAACAGGTACATCCCTGCCCAAGTTCCAATGCTGCCGCCTATTAAGCTGAATAAAAATAGTGTTTTTTCTGGAATGCGCCAAGCACCTTTGATGGCTTTTTGCTTATCAATTCCCATTACGGCGAGGCCTGCAATATTAGCAAGGACCAAATATCCAAGTATCAACTTGTCCATGTCTTTTCCTCCATCCTTTAAATTCTAGTCTTCGCCAAGTAATGTAACTATTCTTGGCTCATGGCCTACTGCTGGAAGATATACGTCAAAAATATCCTTTGCCGCTATCTTCATGCTTGATGTATTTACGCATGGATGGCAGCCGATAAACTCACTGTTTTTCACATCCTCATCTACCAAAAGCTGTACTACATGGTCCTTATCATTCATCAGCCCCATCACACTTACAGAACCTGGCTCGATATCCAGATACTTAAGCATATCCTCTGGGTCAGCAAATGACAGCCTTGCTGAATTTATCTGCTTTGAAAGCTCCTTTGTTTTGAACTTTTTATCTCCTGGAATCATAAGCAAATAAAAGTTTGTCTTCTGTCTGTTACACAAAAACAGATTCTTACATATTAATGCACCAAGGGATTTATCTATTTCAGCGCAAACTTCCATTGTGTCTGCGGGTGCATGGTCTATACGCTTGTACTCAATCCCAAGATTATCCAAATAATCGTATACTCTGACTTCTCTGTCTAAACGGCCCGTTGTGTCCGCTGGTCTTCCTGTCTGTAATTCTGTCATGACTTGTTCCTTTTGCTACATTCCTACAAATTCAATTTCTTTGCTTACTCACCAAAAATATCGCTGTAAATATCATTATAAGTTTCTTCAGATATTTCATCATCATTATAATAATATGTACGATTACCGTCTTCATCTTCATTCCAGTATAGATTCATAGAATCCTCTATTTGAAGATTTCCGTTAAACTTATAAAGCTGATACATACTGCGGCCTTCATGCATAGTGTCTTGGTACAAAATCCATGTAGAATTATTATATGTTATATAACTACAAAATGCCGCTGTTCCTTCGCCATCTGCAAACATAGTAACCTTACCATCTTTGCAATCAAAGCACATGATTCCATATATTGTATCAATGATATATTCTAATTCTCCATCATTATCTACATCATATGGGTCAACCACTTTTTGATAGTCATTCATATCATCCTCAGACCATCCCCAGTCTTTGGTATCAATATATCCTGTGTTCCCGTCTATATCTGTGAACTCAGCCTGTATTTCACCATTGCAAAATGCATCAAATAGTTCTTGGGGTGTCATCACTTCAAGCTCTTCTTTGGTATATTTTGATTCAAAAGCCTCATTTTCGTCGTTTATGTCTTCTGTTACATCTGCTATGGAACCATCTTTTAGCATATACATATAGCTAAAGGGTTCATCATCAAAAGTATTATATCCACTTAGATAAAAGCATTTTTCTCCATCAATGTCTTTAAATTCTTCTTCGACATAATACGTTACATTTGGATCATACCAACCAAATAGCTGTTCCACCTCTAAGCTTTCATTTACAAACCACACTGTGGATGAATACCAGCGAGTGTCATCCTCTTTATCCTGATGCCCACACAAAACAAATGCCTCATTTTTGCCATTTTCATCAAAATCCACAAGATAACTTGCAAATTGTTCGCCTTGAATCTCATCGACTGATGAGGCAAATTCATAGACTGCTTCAGTATACTCATTTTCGCCTTCTTCTAGTTTTATAATACCTTCTGTTCCATTCGTTATGTCTTCGGTACTGTCGCTTTCTACCGTTGATTTTTCTTTTACGTCGTTCTCCAGTAAACCTGGTTTTTCTTCTCCGCATCCTTGCAAGGCAAATGCTATGCTTGCACTAATAAGAACATACACTGCTATTTTCTTTTTCATTTTCAAAATTCTCCTCTATTCTGTCTTTTCCTGTGTAATAATTCCGTCGTCGCTTATTTGCGCATTTACTGATATGCTTTCAAGCCTATCATACAACTGGCGCTGCTTTGCACCATCTGCCACGTACTGTGTTGTGCAGTTTGCTTGCAATGCAGGTGTAATGATTACATCCATGTTTTCCTCATTATTATCGCCATAGCAATGCAGTGTGATAAGCATGGTATCCAACGTCTTTTCGTTGAACCAATAATTTCCAAGACTATATACGATTGGCACATTATTGTAAAACTCAAAGCCCTGAAGGCAATGTGTGTGGGCTCCTATGATTACATCCGCTCCAGCATCAATATACTCATGTGCCGTAGATGTCTGTACCGGCTCAAGCACTGTGGAATACTCCGTGCCCCAATGAGGTAGCGCCACCACAATATCCGCATTAGCATCTGCCTCTTTTATCTCTTCGTCAAAGAGGGCTGTGTCATAGCATCTGAGAATTCCTGGCTCGGTATCCGTGGCCTGTGGTGTCATCTTGTTCTTTTCTGCACGTGATGCAGCCACGAATGCAATCTTCTTTCCCTGGACTTCCATGTACACTGGCTCACTTGCCTCAGCCAGATTATGGCCTGCTCCTACATATGGAATCCCTGCTGCATCTAGAGTATCCATGGTATCAAGTAGAGCATCTTTGCCATAATCGTACACATGATTATTTGCAAGGCCCACTATATCAACTCCAAGCAACTTCAAGTTCTCTACTCTGGCCGGATTGGCTCTGAAAGTGTATGCTTTTCCGGGCAGTGGTTGTCCACGGTCGCTGTATGTAAACTCGTTATTTATCCACATTATATCGGCCTGCTGCATGGTACTTATCAACTCCGGTGAAATACAATCCGCAATACCATTTGCGCAGGTATTCAGATACTGGGTTGTGGCCCAATTTTCGTCAAAGTTGATATCGCCGGCAAAGCATAACGTGAAATCATATTCACCATTATCTTCTGTGGTAGATTCCACAGGCTGTGGCTGGCTATAGTTGGCCTCCTGGGCCGACACCTGCTCTTGCAAAACCGTTTGCTTGCCGCATGCTACTAGCGATAAGGCCAAGCATATTGATAAAGCTATCCTTCTTTTCATTGGTTTTCCTTCCATACTCCCTAAAATGCTAAATTTAGCTCTTATTATACAACTTCATACTTTAGACGTACATTAATGTTATTATCTTTATATATGACCTTTGTCCGTTTTAAGGTGGTGATTCTATGTTGGGTATTAATGGCATAAACACTAACTTTTC
Organism: Pseudobutyrivibrio ruminis HUN009; assembly: GCF_000703005.1. NCBI lineage: Bacteria > Bacillati > Bacillota > Clostridia > Lachnospirales > Lachnospiraceae > Pseudobutyrivibrio > Pseudobutyrivibrio ruminis. The sequence goes on from NZ_JNLH01000001.1 coordinate 789,125, forward strand.
TCCATATAGTAATTCTATTAATTCTGGCGCAACAAATCCTGTGGATTCTAAAATTGCAGATGAATTGCGTGCTGAGGGCAAAAGTGAGTCCTTAGCCAAGAATATTACCAGCGAACGCGCTGCAAAGCGAGCTGGCATAATTGAATGCGAAACTTGCGCCAGCAGAAAATATCAGGACGGATCTGACGAGCAAGTATCCTTTAAATCTGCTGCCCATATATCACCTAATGCAGCTGCGGCTCGTGTCCGCGGCCATGAGCAAGAGCACGTAAACAATGCCTACGACAAAGCTGAGGAAAGTGGCGGCAAAGTCCTTCAGGCCTCTGTTTCTATCCATACTGCTGTCTGCCCTGAGTGCGGCCGCACCTACGTCTCAGGCGGCACCACCCACACTAAGATTGCCTATCCAAACGAAGATAATCCTTATCAAAAAAACAGAAAGGAAGCCGATGCTGGCCTCCTCTCTGGAATGAATTTCGATATGGGGGTTTAAAAATCGTATCTCTTAACCTCACAGTTCTTGATTCCGCAAGATGAAAACTCCTCGTTTGTCATTTCTGTAAAGTAGGATTCCACCATTCTTGCAATTCCATTATGGGCTACCAAGATGGCTTCCCTATCTGACACCTTTATATCATCTATGAGATTGTATATTCTCTGAGCAAGATGGAGCATAGATTCACCTGTTCCAAATCTGCTTGCCATATCTTTTTTTGCTTCGTGGAATTCTGCTCCATCTCTTGGAGTGGACTCATATCTTCCAAAATTCTGCTCTTTGAGCCTTGGCTCTATTTCCATTGGTATTCCTGTAATCTCAGAGATGTGTCTCGCTGTTTCTTTTGCTCTTACAAGAGGTGATGCCAGGATTACGTCCGCAGTAATTCCCTGCTCCAATATCTTTTTACCAGTTTCTATGGCTTGCTCATGACCTTTTTCTGTGAGCTCGATGTCTGTTTCACCGCAAATCTTATTTTCTACGTTCCAAACGGTTTCCCCGTGTCTAATAAAATAAAAATGATCCATGTTTATATACGTCCTAATTCTTCCTGTTTTTACAAAAAAGACACTATCTGGATTTCTCCAAATAGTGTCTTATAAATTCAAGAATTAATCCTGTACGTATGGCATAAGTGCAACGTGACGAGCACGCTTGATAGCTACTGTAAGAGCTCTCTGGTGCTTAGCACATGTGCCTGTGATACGACGTGGAAGAATCTTTCCACGCTCAGAAATGTACTTCTTAAGCTTTGCTGTATCCTTGTAGTCGATAACGTTATCTTTACCACAGAAAACACAGACTTTCTTTCTTCTATGCATTGGTCTTCTTCTCTGCTGACCATCGCCTGTCTTATTAAAAGCCATGATTTAACCTCCTATAGATGTTAGTCAAAGCTTTCGTTGCCTTGACTTAGTTGAACGGTAATTCCTCGTCAATTCCATCAGGGATATTCATGAAGCCGTCGCCTGCATCTGAGCTTGGTGCGAAACCTGCGCCACCGTCGAAGCTGCTGTTTCCGCCGCCCTGAGAATTCTTGCTCTCTGCGAACTCAACATTCTCACATACAACATCGGTAGTGTAAACCTTCTGGCCGTCCTTGTTTGTGTAGCTGCCTGTCTGAATACGACCTTCAACTACGAACTTTGTGCCCTTGCGAGCATACTTCTCAAGGAACTCACCTGTCTTGCCAAATGCAACACAGTTAATGAAATCAGCTGTCTGCTCATCTCCATCGCGCTTAAATCTACGATCAACTGCTAATGAAAATCTTGCAACAGCGCTGTTGTTTGCTCCACCGTAACGAACTTCTGGGTCTCTTGTGAGACGTCCCATAAGAATAACTTTATTCATAATTAATCTCCTTATCTTATACTATTAAGCCTCGTCAGCTTTAACGCATAAGAATCGAAGTACGTTGTCCATGATGCGAACATTCTCCTCGATCTGAGCAGGTACGCCTGGCTCAGCATCGAAGTGGATGAAGTAATAGTATCCTTCATTCATCTTCTGAATGTCATAAGCAAGTCTCTTCTTGCCCCAATCATCGACGTCTGAGATCTGTCCACCAAAGCGAGTGATATACTCCTTTGCCTTTTCAACTGTGGCAGTTCTTGCATCGTCTTCGATCTTCGCATTAACAACGAGTGCTAATTCATACTTGTTCATGCTTTCTACCTCCTTTTGGTCTATTGGCCAAACTAGCAATGCTAGCCTAGCAAGGATATAAATGTTTTATACCACGAATTAAGATAATAGCATGAAGCTGTGCGTTTTTCAAGGCTTAACTGAATTTTTATTGTATTTTTTGTATTATTTCAGGGATTTATAATTCTATTCCCTGAAGCTTAGCTAATTCTGTAAACACCTGTCCGATTCTGTCTGTAATCACTAGTGTATTCTCTGCTCTGCGCACTGACAAATCTGTCTGATTGATTATTACCAGATACTTTCCTCTGAAGTAATTAACAAATGATGCTGCCGGATATACCGTAAGTGATGTACCGCCAATTATCATCATATCTGCTTCTGAAATGGCTCTGATTGCGCCTTCCACTGCATCCTCAGGCAATCCCTCTTCGTAAAGAGTGATATCAGCCCTGACTGTGCCACCGCAATAATCGCACTTTGGAATCTCATCCTCTGAATCGAAAATAAAATCTACTGGATAGCTGGTTCCGCAATTCATGCAGTAATTACGAAGTGCGCTGCCATGGATCTCATAAACTTTCTTACTGCCAGCCTTCTGGTGTAGGCCATCAATATTCTGAGTGACTACTCCAGTGAGCTTGCCCATTTCTTCCAGCTTAGCCAGATATTTATGGGCGTTATTTGGCTCAATATTTCGCGTATCCATCTTTTGACGATGAAATTCGAAATAAACCTTTGGCTCCTTCATCAGGCAGCTGTGGCTAAGCAAATACTCAGGCTGGTACATGTCGAATCTGACATCATGCTGATTGTACAAGCCGTCCTTACTTCTGAAATCTGGAATTCCACTTTCTGTGGATACTCCCGCACCTCCGAAAAATACGATTTTCGATGATTCTTCTATCATATTTTTCAGTTCTTCAATTTTATCCAAAACGCTTCCCCCCTTCTTTAAATCTATATGTTAAGGTGTAAAACAACTACAGCACATATGATTCCAATGAGCATACCAACAGCGATTTCTGGAACGGTATGGCCCATCTTTTCCTTGAATCTATTAATATCAAGTGGCTGCTTGCCTTCTTCCTTACGCTCTTCGTTAAGATTGTTCAGTGCCTTGCCTTGGCGCTGTGTTTCAAATCGGACTCCTCTTGCATCATAAATAACAACTATTCCAAAGAATAATGCCATTACAAATTCAAATGAGGAAGCCCCGTAGATTGCCCCAGTCACAACCATAAGTGCTGTAACTGTAGCTGAGTGAGAGCTTGGCATTCCCCCTCCGCCGTAGAGTCTCTCCTTGCAAAAACCTGATTTTACTGTGTCGATGATGATTTTGATAATCTGTGCAACAAACCATCCTGCTGCAGGTGCTAAAAAAATCTTGTTTGTAAACAAATCCACGATGAAATGCATTATATTCTCCTATCTCCTATAGCAAAGCGTTGTAAATATCGCGCTTGCTGACTCCTCTGTCCTTTGCCACTGCCTTCATGGCTTCCTTTTTATCCATGCCCTTGCTTAAGTACATATCCATGTGCTCTTCAATGGTCATGTCCTCATATGCCGCTCTTGCTTCCTCTAAAACCTCTGCTTTAGATTTGCCAGCTATAACAAGAACGTACTCTCCTCTAGGCTCTTTTGTCTCGTAAGATTTTAAAGCTCCACCGATTGTGGTCTTCTCTTTTTCTTCGTGTTTCTTTGTAAGCTCTCTACAAAGAGTGATTCCTCTGTCCTCACCAAGGACCTCCGCAAGCTCTTTCAATGTGCCTATCAGATGATGTGGTGCTTCGTAAATAATGACAGTTCTTGTCTCATTTTTGGTCTCTTCTAGAACTCTGCGACGTTCTTTTTTGTCTTTTGGCAAAAATGCCTCAAAAGCGAATCGTCTACAGGCCTGCCCAGACATGGTAACAGCTGTGATACATGCCGCTGGACCTGGGACCGATGTGACCTCGATTCCCTCGTCGTAACACATCCTAACAAGCTCTTCCCCTGGGTCTGAAATACCAGGTGTGCCTGCGTCTGTGATTACCGCAATGTTCTGACCTTCTTTTAATTTTTCTATTAAAGTGACGGCCTTCTCCACTTTATTAAACTCGTGGTAGCTGGTCATAGGTGTGTCTATTTCAAAATGATTTAATAGCTTTATTGAATTTCTTGTATCTTCTGCTGCAATCAAATCCACCTCTTTAAGAATCCTGACTGCTCGAAAAGTCATATCCTCAAGGTTTCCTATTGGAGTTGCAACTAAATATACTGTTCCTGTCTGTGACATTTATAATCTCCTATTGGAAGATAATTATTTATCTAATCCGTATATCTCGTAGATTTCATCTGTGTACTGGCCTGGCTCCTTGTATACAATCAGTGGCGCTTCTACTGTGAGCTGGGCTCCGCCGCCTCGCACGCCTTCTATCAGAACCATATTTGGTTCCTTGTCCACGTATGGGTAAACCAAGCGCATCCTCTTTGGCTCAAGCTTGTATTTTCGCATGGCTTCAAAGATTTCTACAATGCGTGATGGTCTATGTACAAAGTAACATCTGCCTCGCTGTCTTAAAACAGCTGCAGTTTCTCTCACCACATCATCCAATGTGCAAAGCAGCTCGTGGCGAGCTATGGCCTTGGCATCGTTTGGATTCTTCAATCCATGATGATTTGTCATGTATGGTGGATTGCTGGTGACAACATCCATGGATGCTTTTCCGAAGATTTCACTAGCATTTTTGATGTCACCCTCTATTATATCAATTTTCTCTTCCAGATGATTAATTAATACCGAGCGGCGTGCCATATCTGCACTCTCAGGCTGTATCTCTAATCCTGTGAAATGCTTTCCTTCAGTCTTAGCTTCAAGAAGAATAGGCAAAATTCCTGTTCCTGTTCCCAAATCAAGAACCTTTTCTCCTTCCTTGACGCTAGCAAAGCCCGATAGCAAGACAGCATCCATGCCAAAACAGAATTTGTCAGGATGCTGAATTATTTGATATCCATTTATTTGTAAATCATCTAGTCGCTCGTCTTCCTGCAACAGATTATTCATTAATTATCCTCCAGGTCGGCAAGTTCCTTTGCCTCTTCCTTGGAAACCTGTACCTTTTTCTTACGAGGCTTGAACTTAAGAACTGATGTAGGATAATCCTTTACCTCTTTTAAATCGCCATCTTCAAAAAGAACTCGTACAGTCTGACGAAGAACGTTTACCGACTGAACTGTACCTTTGATTCCCTCAGGAGTTGTAACTGTGTCGTTGATTCCTGGTAGGCGGCTGTTGAGGTATTCGTATGTTTCCTGCTCGTTCTTTAGACAGCACATAAGTCTGCCGCAAAGTCCTGAGATTTTTGTAGGGTTAAGTGAAAGGTTTTGCTCCTTTGCCATCTTGATTGATACTGGAACAAAATCACCAAGCCAGCTCTTACAGCAAAGCTCTCTACCGCAGATTCCGATGCCACCCATAAGCTTTGTCTCGTCACGAACACCAATCTGACGAAGCTCTATACGTGTATGGAACACTGCTGCAAGATCCTTTACAAGCTCTCTGAAGTCGATACGTCCATCTGCTGTGAAATAGAAAATAAGCTTGTTGTTGTCGAATGTGTACTCAGCACCAACCAACTTCATTTCAAGCTCACGCTTTGCGATTTTCTCCTCGCATATTCTCATGGCTTCTTTTTCTTTTTCAATGTTCTTTATAGCTTTTTTAGCGTCTTCCTCGGTAGCCTTACGGATGATTTTCTTGATAGGTCCTGGAACCTCATCATCTGAAATCTCCTTGTCTACAAGTAAAACTGTTCCGATTTCAACACCGCGAACTGTTTCAACAATAACCTGATCCTCGCGCTTAAGCTCTATGCCGTTTGGATCAAAGTAATATACTTTTCCGCCTCCTCTGAAGCGTACTCCAATAACCTTTATCATCTAGTGTCTCCTTTAGTTTTCAGGATTTCTCATCCTCTGTATAAGAAGCATAATGGTCAATTCAAAATTGACATTTGCATTTAGTCTGGCTCTAGTTTCTGAGATTGCATCGAAAATCTCGTTTAGGCCATGATATGACAGGTTCTGGGCCTGGTCGTGAATATCGAAGGCATCTTCTGAAAATAGCAGTAAATCATCCCTCGATGTCGATTTATATAATAGCACATCTCGATACCAAAGAGTTATTAAATCTAGCAATTGCTCGATAAATGGCTGAAATTTCTCATTATCGGAATCTTCTTTTTTATCTCTGTCATTGTCCTCTTTGATGGATTTCACTTCGTCAGCTATCTGCTGCTCATCCATTTTGCTTGCTTTTTTGCATAAGGCAACAACACGATTTTTTACATCATTAAAGGTGACGTCTGTAGCTAACGCTATGGCTTTTCCCACATTTCCCTGGGCAAAGCTTGCCACCATTTGTGCCTGATAATCAACAGTTTCGTAATTGGTCTGCAATATCCGCTTTATGCTTTCTGTATCTACGGATTTCATTTGGATAAGAACGCATCTAGACAGGATTGTCTGAAGAAATGCATTATGATTTGCTGTAAGCAGAATGATAATCGCGTATTCAGGTGGTTCCTCAATGGTCTTAAGAATGGCATTCTGCGCCTGAGGATTCATTTTCTCTGCTTCATCTACTATATAGATTTTATATTTGCTGCTGTATGGCTTGATATCAACATCATTTACAATCTGCTCACGTACTACATCTACGCTAATGTTGTTTTTGCCATCTTCTCTTCTAACATAAATAATGTCTGGATTGTTTCTTGATAATGCCTGTTTGCAGGAATGACATTCCATGCAAGCATCTTCCTCGGATGGGTTTTCACACTGAAGCATTGCCGCAAATGCCTCTGCAAGCATCATCTTTCCTGAGCCTTTTTCACCGCTGAAAATATAGGCATGGCTATGATTTCCTGTTTTAACTGCATTTCTTAATAGGCTTTTTGCCTCTTCCTGCCCTACTATCTGCGCAAAGCTCATCTAACAAAATTCTCCTAATCTAGGTGATTATATCAAGGAGCAATCCCCTGATTTCATCTACTCTATTTAATATATCAATGTGGTCCTTTTCATCCTGAACAAGGGCTGTTGCCAGCTCGTCCATATGCTCATCTACAAGCTTTATCATACCATAAACTCTATGGCGACCACGTCTGTCTAAAAAGTTTTCTCGCGAAAACTTGTGGCTTCGATTTACAACCTCGTTAAGGAAATCCTTGACCAATCCGCGGTAGCGCTTCATGTCACGAATGTCCATATGCTCAGACAAAAGCTTTCCCTGAGTGGTTATGTCGTTTAAAAGATTTGTGAGCTTTTCCTGAAGCTCAGCATCATCTACGGCTGCTGCAAGTGTAAATTTGAATGTGTCATCTACAGGTGCTGTGGATTTTGCCTGGTCTGTAGGTTGAACTTGGCTCACATCATTTACTCTAATATCCATGCTAACCCCTTCTATCTTTTATAAAGGCGGCGATTCTGTCGCAGGTGATTCTGCTGTCATCATCATTTTTGAAGACATTGGAAACCTGTGCTGCATCTAGATTCTCCTGGGAGAAATCCTGCTGGTCAGCCAAGAATCGTCTACACATTTCCTCGTACTTTGGGTGTTCCTGACTTCGTTCTCTCTCAAGTGCTCTCGAAAGACGAACACCATCATCTACCTCTATATATATCGGCAAAACAGCGTCTTTTCCGTAATAATCACGAATCTTTACAAAGCTTTCAACTGTACCAATGATAAGATAATCATTTTTCGATAAATCAATCTGTCCATCGTCTACAGTAAAATAGAACCATGGACCATGAACAGTATCGTATTTACGAATTTCGATTACTTTTCCCGCCTCAACTAATTTGTCCTTTTCTTCAATGGATACGAAGTTGTATTCATCACCAGGCTTTTCATTACTTCTGATTGGTCTGGTTGTGTATGAAACAATTCGCTTTAAATCTAAATCCCCTTTGTCTAGCAAAAGCTTAAATATAGTGTCTTTTCCCGATGAGCTTTTGCCCATTATGCAATAAATACTTCCCATTTTGTCCTCTTTTTTCTTTTGTATCTAAAGTATAATTCAGCCAAGGCTAATTGACAACGTAGATACAGTCATTATTTATTCCTGTTACGTGTATTCCACTTTCCTTTGCCTGGCGGATTAGTTTGATTGCCTCCGCTGAAATGACTTCTCCAGGTACTACAACAGGTGCCCCTGGCGGATAAAGACAAATCTCATCCTGACATACAAGTCCTGTGGCCTGTGAAATGTTGACCTGTCGACCTTCGCCTTTCTTGGCTTCCCAAGGCTCCATTATTTTTTTGCTATCAATCCAGACCATTGGCACATCTACGTTTCCATTCTCTAGTCCTTCGTCTATTTCAAGCAATGCTTTTTTTAATCTCTCAAAACCTTCCCTGGAATCCATAATGCTTGTCATGGCAAGCAGATATGAAAAGCTTGAAAGCTCTGTTTCTATTTCGTATTTATCCCTGAGGATTCTAGCCAGTTCCACCCCGGAGATATTTGTGTGCTTTGTAATTATTACAAGCTTTCCTGGATCCTTTGTTTCGCTAGGTTCTACCAATACTTTCAGGTGCTTTAATTGTCCGCTAATCTTATAGAAATCCTTTAAGTTATCCACATAATCCCTAAACATATCCGCAGATTGTTCAAGAATGGTCATACAGTGACTAATGGAATTCATCAGTACATAGCTTGGTGAACTGGTCTCGAAAATATCCAATGCTGCTGCAATCTTTCTACTATCAACTCTATTTCCACTCACATGCATTACCGCTGTCTGTGTAAGAGCTGGTAAAGTTTTATGGAGACTTTGGACAGTGATATCTGCTTTACCAACTGCAGATTCTTTAAATGCTTCATTAAATCCGAGATGAGCACCATGGGCTTGATCCACTATCAGTATTATGCCTTTGGCGTGACAGTATTTTGAAATATCTTCCAGCTTACAGTGATATCCTTCGTAAGTAGGACTCGTCAGAAGAATTGCTTTGGGCATACCGTATTTTTCTACTGCAGATTTAATCTCTTCTAAAGTTGCTGCCCTATATATTCCGTTTTCATCTGCTCTAGAATTAACATATCCAACCTTCAAGTGTCTTAGGATTGCGCCATTGTAAACACTTTTATGAGAATTTCTCTGGATAAGAATTAAATCATTTTCACAACAACAGCTATATATCGCAGCAAGGTTTCCTACCGTGGAGCCGCCTACTAAAATAAAGCTTTTATCAGCTCCATAGATTCTAGCCAGCCTATTTTGCTCCTCAGCTATAACCTCCTCTGGGTCATGCAAATCGTCCACTCCATCCACTTCCGTCATATCTATTTTGTATGGCCCCTCAAGCATTCTCTTATGGCCTGGCATGTGGAATGGATACATATTCGATTTTGAATAATCTTCTAATATTTTTTCTAAACTCATTTTCTAGCTTTTATTTTCTACAAAGAATCAATATAATGGATTTTATCAAAGCAAGGAGGATGTTATGAATAGGACTTTAGTTATCCTTTGCGGTGGCGATAGTTCCCGCATGGGTACAAAGAAAGCACTTTTACCCTTTGAAGATAAAACTATGGTTGAATATATCTACGATAAATTCAGTCCATTTTTTGATAAGATTTACCTTTCAGTAAATGAGCGTGGTGACCTTACTCATTTGGGCCTTGATGCTCAGGAAATTCCTGACATCTATCGAAACGCCGGCCCTGTAGGCGCCATTCTTTCCTGCCTTACAATGATTTCAGGAGATAGAGCATTTTTCATGTCAGTGGACACTCCATTTATGGATCCACGCATTGCAGCTTATCTCTATGACCATTCATATAATTACGACATCACAACTTTTAAGTTTGATGGTGAATTTTTAGATACCATCTGTGGTGTTTATCACAAGCGTTGCATCGGCCCTCTTTTCAAAGGTATCTTTTTCAAAAAAACTACCAAGAGTTACATTCAGGCTAGATGCTATACCAATCTTGTGGATACAGAAGTTATTGACAGCATTTCCACTGTTTCTATGGAGCAACAGTTCTACAAAGTAAACGACAGAAACTCATATTACTATGCTGTCTTCTCTATTTTGAAGCACAACTTTGTTTGCTAAGACTTAATCTAGGAATCGCTTAAGCTGTGGCATCCAATCTCCAAGGAAGACCATGTTTTTTTCCATGGCGTCCCAGATAGGGCTTAAAAAGTTAATTAGGCAATTATTAACGTCCGACCATTGTGGCTCGGACTTCTTTTTTTGCCTCAACTCAACCTTCCACTTTCTTTTCATGTAGGTGTAATCACCGTAGCTTTTGAGCATATTAAGTCTTGTGTCATCGATAACTATATCTTTTTCTTTTACAAGCTCATTTAATCTATCCTTTACCTTTCGCCCATTTACTGGATTTGATGTAAGGATTTCATAGGCATCATAATAATGATCCATGTTATTTATAAGCTCTAGTTTATCTATTATCTCAAGCAGATGCTTTGACAATTCTTCCTCTTTTGGATTGATAAGCACATCTACTTTTCTATTTCCGTATGCAATCAGTTCCAAGGTGATTTTTTCTGGTTCATGGCTTGCCCCGTGCTTTTTGAAATATAGATTTATCGGAATGTACATATCATCAATGGTTATTTTTAAGCTGATTCCGGTTTCACCTACAGAACCGTTTACCACCATACCCTCTAAAGCGCCCTTAGCCATTATTTCTTTTAGTATATCTCGCACGTAAAGAATTGCCATTTTATCATCAAGGTCTCTTACATACTCGTAGTAGATATTGCTAATGCAAAGATCTTTATAGACATCTGACTTGAATTCCGCCGAATTACATAGATATAGCTCATTGCAATATTTTCCATTGGCAAGCAACTCAATTACAATTTCACATACTGCTGCAGAAAGCAAATTCTTGAAAGGAATATTTAGTTGTTCCGACTTTTCCTTTATGTTTCCTTTGTTTATCATTACAACCACACACCTATCATATTCTGAACTTTTTTAAGAACCTTACGCTCCTTGGCATATTCCATAAGCTTTGCCACATCTTTTTTTTCATCCATGATGTAGGCTAACACTCCAGTTTTGAATATCTCTCTATCTATCTTTTCCTGATATTTCAGTACGTCGCAGATTAATCTTTCTTTGGTGTAGATTTTCATACGACCACCTGCAAAATCCGTCTCTGTTACACCAAGCTCCAAAACTTCTGGCTCTGTATAGTATGGCTCCACAATTGGATAATCAATATGGAATCTAGATTTACTTGTGTTTTTATTAATCGCAATACTCCACTTGTATGGTCTGTCCTTTAAATAACCATACACCCAAAGAGCTGATTCAATTGTCAGGATTCCGTCTTCTCCAAACAGCTTATAAATCCACTGCTCCTCACTGCACTCGAAATACTTTGTAGTGTAGTATCCGCTTTTTACTCTGATTAAATATCCCTCTTCTACGAACTTAAGCACGCGACGATAGTCTACTCCCAGGGCTTCAATTTCACTTGTTTTGATTAATCCGCCGTTAGCCTCTACTAAATCATTAATCTGCTCCAGCTGATACTGCTTCTTTTCATCTCTTGAAAATAAGTTTTCCATTTTTTCCACTCCTGCTTGCTTTACGAGGTTATTTTCTTCATTATCACATTCTATTATTGAGGTGTCAACTAATCTATATTTCTGTGATATTTTGCATAATGTCTTCTTTTTGTCGTAATTTTGTCTTATAATACAAATATAGCTATTATTTTTGTCTTTTTGGAGGAATATATGTCTGAAGAAAAAATCACACTTAGAAAAAATCCTTCTCGTAAAGAATGTGAGAAGGTAATTAGGAAGATACTAATGACAGAGGTGCTAGAACGAGGTACAAATGAACATTTCAAAAGTGCCTCTGATTTTATGAGCTACTTTCAGTCTCTTTACCCTGCTAGTGACAGCTTAACAAAACAGGTTCAACGTGCAGTGAAAGCTCTTGGTATGCCAAAGGATGATCGAGGCTATTTCATCATAAACAAAACTGAAGAACAGCTTGGCCAGGATAAAGAAATTTCTTTTCTTATGACAAAGTCTCATTGCGAGCTCGTTCCTTTTGAGAATTATGAAACTCTATTTCTGAAGGCTGATGGCAAATACAAGGATTATCTGTTCCAGCTTCTTTCAGAATCAGATACATTTGCAGACAAGGTAATTACCATGATTAACTCTTCAAATGGGATTATATTGTTTACAAACAACAAACATCAATTAGAAATCTTAATAAATAGTCTGATAAATAGATAAATATTTTCTGTTAACGTGAAAATAATTTTCATGTCTATAATAATACAAAACGACAGCTTATCTAACTTAGGCTGTCGTTTTTGTTATACTTTGTCTTTATCATGAAGAATCAGGACATTTCTTGTCGTTTATCTACGTCTTTTTCTTCTCCTACCATTATCTCTAATGATAGTCATGTTTGTCTTTTGTGGTCTTTGATGTCTGCTCATGAATCGATGTCTGAATAAAAGTATCTCACTTGATTTACTTCTTATAAACATAATCAAACAAATAACCGCAAGAACTATAAGGATTACTAACCCAATTTTAGGATAATCAACTTGTATATACTCTTTACCACTTCCACCATCTTCTACTGGAATGTTATCGAATGGATAACTACCAGTTGTATCTGCGTTTGTAAATATCAAATTGGCATATCCCACTGATTTATCTGCATACGAATACTGTAACTGTCCTATAACTGATGAATCTTCCTCATCAGAATATGGAACTACAGTTGAGGTTACATCTAATATACTGGCTGTCTTAGGAATAACAATTATTCCGTCTTCGTCTACTTTTATTAATTCACTGTTTTCACTAAGGACACCAGTTACATTAACATCATCCTCTGATATTGAAGCAAAATCCGCTACTGCATATTTGCTGAAATTATCAAAGCAGTACTCAAACAGGTTTGTTGTATCAGTGTATTCGTCTGTGGTTGTATCTTTCATTACAACGCACACAAGGGTCATACCATCTTTCTTAGCATATGTAACAAGTGTTGCGCCTGCCACTACAGTGTATCCTGTTTTACCACCTAAGCAGTAATCGTACAGATACTGATTTGTTTTGTAGTAATGAAGCATTTGATGATGGTTATTAAGTGGTGTTGGATCTGAATGTTTATTTGTGGCTGGAATTGTATAGTTCTTTGTTCCAACGATTTCTGCAAACTTTGGAATCTTGTATGCTGCTCTTGAAATCAAAGCCATATCATAAGCACTTGTATAATGCTCTTCATCAGGAAGACCATTTGAGTTGTTGAAGTGGGTATTCTTGCAGCCAAGTTCTTTAGCCTTAGCATTCATCATATCAACAAAGCTATCCATATCTCCGGCCACATGCTCACCTAATGCATAAGCGCACTCATTTGCTGACTCTAACATCATTCCATAGAGTGTCTGCTCAACCGTCATTTCCTCTCCAACATCTCTGGCAATGCTGGACGAACCAAGCTCTGTGCCATATACCGCTTCTGCAGAGAATGTGACTGTCTCATCCAAATCACAATTTTCCAAGACGATAAGGGCTGTCATTATTTTTGTGATACTGGCAGGATAATGCACATCATCCATATTCTTAGAATATAGGATTGTTCCTGTTTCCTCTTCCATTACAATGGCTGATTCCGCCACTACATCAACTCCACTAGGCCAATAATCTGCAGCCTCAGCCTGGATTGTTTTCATTGAAAATATGCTGTTAGCAATAAAAATAAAGGCTAATGCCTTTGCAAGTTTTCTTTTTATATTCATACTCTTTTTCCTTTACGACTATTTAGTATAACTTCTCTATTTAGTCTGTTGCAATACTAATCTTACGATTTTTATGTTATAATCCATTTTGATTTTATTTTTGGAGGTTATTATGAGATTAAGAAATATCCCAGGAGCTGATGAGGTTGTTGCAAATAGTCCTTATTGCATTCAGAATCCTACAAAGCTCAAGGGCTCATATAAAAAAGAAGTATTTGGCAATGACAATCCTATTCATATTGAAATTGGAATGGGTAAAGGACAGTTTATCACCACTCTTGCAAAAGAGAACCCTGATATTAACTATATAGGAATCGAAAGATACACTTCTGTTTTACTTAGAGCCGTTCAGAAGGTGCAGGATGAAGAAATTCCTAATCTTCGTTTCATCTGTTTTGATGCTGCTGAGATACTTGATATCTTTGCTTGCCATGAAGTAGATAGAATCTATCTCAACTTCAGCGATCCATGGCCAAAGGACAGACATGCGAAGCGTCGCCTTACATCTTCTACTTTCTTAAACAGATATAATTCAATTCTTTCTAAGGAAGGACATATTGAATTCAAAACTGACAACAGAGATTTATTTGATTTTTCTGTAGAAGAAATAGACAATCATCCTTTATGGAAACTTGATGCTGTAACTTACGATTTACATAATGATGAGACTATGAACGCCGGCAATATTATGACTGAATACGAAGAGAAGTTTTCTAGTAAGGGAAATCCAATTTGTAAGCTCATTACAAGTAGATAATAGTAAAGCCTTGATTATTACAATCAAGGCTTTTATTTTAAATATTTTTAGATATAAAAAAACCACCGAAGAATCTTCGATGGTCAAATGCGCGATCAGGGGTTCGAACCCTGGACACCCTGATTAAGAGTCAGGTGCTCTGCCAGCTGAGCTAATCGCGCTCATTCATTTGTTATTGCCTCAGCAACGAATATAAGTATATAGCCTGATTGATTTTTTTGCAAGTCTTTTTTTCATTTTTTTACGTTTTTTAACAACTTTTTTTACTACAGTTATCTGAAAATTCCAACACGCTCATTCTTTATTGTTTATTGATTATATAAATAACAATACCTGCCTCTGATTTGAGACAGGTATCTTAATTTTATATATTTGCAAATAGCTTTTCTATTTCTTCTGGACTCATTACCCTATTTGGATCAGTTAAATCAATTCCTACATCTGGGATAACTATAGAATCATCTTCTGGTTCTGGCTCAGGCTCTGGCTCCGGTTCAGGTTCAGGCTCTGGTTCCTCTTCTGGAATATCTCCAACCTCATCTAATAGAGCATCTAAGTTTGCACCTATGTCATCTACTGGAGTTTCTTCTGCTGCTGGTTCTTCTACAACCGGCTCCTCGGCTGGGATTTCTTCTGTTATTGGTTCCTCTGGAACTAATTCTTCTACTGGGGCTTCCTCAGCTACTGGCTCCTCTGGGATTACTTCCTCCTCTGGAGCTTCTTCTACTACTGCATCTAAGTCAAGGCCCAGGTCTTCTACTGGCTCCTCTGTAGTTTCTTCTTCTACCACTGCATCCAAATCAAGGCCTAAATCATCAACTGGTTCTTCAGCTTCTGGCAATTCCTCTACTGGAATTTCCTCTTCCACTGAAGGTTCTTCTACTATAGCATCTAAATCAAGGCCCAGGTCTTCAACTGGCTCTTCTGTAGGCTCTTCTTCAATCACAGCGTCTAAGTCAAGGCCTACGTCCTCAATTGGTTCTTCTACCTGTATTTCTTCAGCTGGAATTTCTTCCATTACAGGTTCTACAACCTCTTCTGGAATTTCAATATCTTCTACGTTTGTTATTTCCTCTACAGGAGCTTCCTCAGCTACTGGCTCCTCTGGAATTACCTCTTCCACTGGAGCTTCCTCTACTACAGGTTCTTCTAATGGAACTTCCTCAACCATAGGTTTTTCCATTACTGGCTCTGGTTCAGGCTCTGGTGCTGCCACAGGTTCAGGCATTACTGGCATTACTGGAGGTGGTGTCATTTGCATCTGCATCGGCTGAGCCATTACTGGAATTCCATTTTGGATTTTTCCTTCAATATTAGATATTTGCGATGTAAGAGCTGCTATCTTTTGCTGTATATCAAGATTTGTTTCTTTTAATAAAGTTTGCTGTTTTTCAAGAATCTGACTGTTATTGTTTTCAAGCTTTTCCTGGATATTTACCAGCTGATTGATCAACTCATCATTTGAGTTCATCAACGCATCCGTATTTTCCTTGCTTCGTGAAATAGTAACCTTAGCTACGGCCTTTTGTGCATTAATAATATCTTCAGCAGGTAAAGCACTGTTTTCCTCGATTGTTCGAAGTCTTTGATCCATTTCATCAAAGCTTTTCTTTATGACGAGATACGATGCCTTTTGTGCATTGTAAATTTCCTCATACTTTTCCTGCTCCATGTTTTTTTGCTTAAGAGATATATCTAACATGGCACTTATAAGGAAAAACAAAGCAACTATCATCAGAAGTATTCCTACCGCCATAGCCATAAAATTGCTTTTGAAATTTATCATGATATAAAACTCCATGATAATTAACACAGCAAGTGCTATGCTTGATAGAATAATCTGAATCTTATCCTTGGCTATTTCTGTTTGAATTTTCTTTGCGTTCTCGTCCATTGTGCCCCCTAGTTAATCCTTTTTTTCAAATAGAGATACCATATCCTGTGCAAACGAAATAGGATACAACTGTACCATAACTGAATCTATTATCGTTCCTATTTTTAAATCAAATGTTATTTTGACAAAATCTATTTCAGGTGATTCAAATAATCTCTCGAATATTTTTACGCTTTCTACGTCGATATTGTCTGTTTTTGGTGGTGAGATATCTACTACTCTATTAAGTAGCTGTGACATTGAGCTTGCTGCACTTCCCATCATCTGGTTCATAGCTTCTGAAACAGCTGAAAGCTGAAGCTCGCCAATTTCACCACTTGTATTTGTACCATCGCCACCCATCATAAGATCAGCGATTATTTTTACGTCATTTTCCTTTAGGATTAATACGTTACTTCCTGATAATCCCTTAATATAATTTATATGTACCAACACGCAAACATTGTGATAATCATCAAGTGATTCGCTTTTACGAATAAGCTCGATTTTTGGTGTTGTAATATCTACCTTTAAATTATTTAATAATGCGCTCAGAGATGTTGCAGATGAACCCATGCTGATGTTTGCAATTTCTCCAAGAGTATCCTGTTGCTCTTTAGTTAAACTTAAATCTGCCATACACTACCGTCCTCCTCTAATTTATTTTCCCCCTTTTCTTTGAATTGTTTTATTTATATTTTATTATACAATATACAATTCTCCATACAAAGGTATTTTACCCCAAAGTTGCGAATTTTGTGTGGACAAAGTGTTATATTTCCTAATTAAAAAAGGAGCCTATTTCATAGACTCCTTCCGATCATGTTCGAGATGGGATTCGAACCCACGGCCTTCCGCTTAGGAGGCGGACGCTCTATCCAGCTGAGCTACTCAAACGCGACAACTATTTGATTTTAATCTAAAGCTTAAGAAAAATCAACAGTTCCCTGTAGCCAAATAGTGCCTTTAAAACGGCGTCCTATTGTAGGTTCTCCATATAAATTATTCTTGTTTATACACACTTCAAGAACTACATCGTTACTTTCTACTACAAGCAGATATAATTCCTCCATTGTGAGATGATTTACAACTGTTTTAACATCAAGAATGTCACCCATAATCTCGTATTTGTCATTTTCTATTCCGTAAGGCATAAAGAAGCTTGTGACAACACTCAATATATCTTCTCGTGAAACTCTTCTTGTAATACGCTGATATAAATCTATTTCATCCATGGTAAGGCTTTCAAGAGCTTCTTCATTCCCCTCTCTAGCCTGCTCTACAAGATCAATGCGTTTCTTGTTATTCATTTTCTCTTTTATTCGACTTTTTTCATTATCGTAAAGAGGAAGAATAACCTTTCCTTCCAATGATAAAGCAGCTAATCTAATATCACGCTTAACACCTTTACCGTTGGTGGTATTTCTTCTGAGATACTCTCCCATGTTTTGGAGATGAAAAATCAGATTAACTCCTAATCTAACTTCATCTACCATAACATGATAGCATTCTTTATCAGATTGCTTTATTACATCCACTTCATTATTGGATGATATACTCTCACCAAGATAAGTTGGATAATAGTAATCTAATATAAACTCATCATTATCGTTATAGATTCCACGCAAAACAAGGCCAACATTGTCTGCCACCATATATCTAAGCTCAACAAACTGATTACCTTCGAAATCTATTGCAGACTCCTGGTAATCAGGTCGAAGAATTATTTCTTGAATAAGATTATTCAGTGCTTCTTTATTAAGTTTACTAAATCCAATTGCTGGTAAAAATTTATGCATCATATACCGTCCATTAAACATTTAAAGCTTGATTAAGAGCCTGCTCCTCTTCTTCTGCAAGTTGAATTATAGAATTGCCATCTATAATCTCCTTAACATAAGTATAGCAACCCTCTCTTGAATGCATCGCATTAATGATATAACCTGAGTTCTTCTCATTAAGCATGCAAAGTGAAAAGCTAAGCTTTCCACCCATCTCGTTAAATGCATCGTATTTAACGAGACCGATTTTTTGGAAGCAATCCTTCATATTTTTGAAGATTGCATCAATATTTCTTTCATTGCTAGCATTTGCTTCTATAAGCTCATCTACCTGCTCTAATCTGTAAACAAGTGTATCTTCTAATGATTTTGCATCGCTGCCCTGCATAAAGATTTTGTATCTCTTTTTAAGCTTATGCATCTGCACGATAAATACAATTAAAAGGATTGTCATTATCAGAACTAGTGCTGCAAGTCCTATTACAATGTAGTCTGTACTAATTCCAAGATATTGTTCTATCATTATTATTTCTCCAATCGAACATATGTTTATTTTATAGATTCAAGTAAATCAACGATTCTGTTAAGCTCATCCTGAGAATAATACTCAATCTCAAGCTTTCCTGATTTATTGTCTTTTGCATTGATAAATACTTTTGTTCCAAGTACACCCTTAAGCTTTTCCTGTGTCTGTTGATATACAGCAGCAAGCTGAGGATCAAGACCAGCAGCCTTTGATTTTTTATCAGCCTTGTCATTTAAGAGCTTCTTAACCTCACGCTCTACATCACGAACTGACATCTTTTCATCGAATGCTCTCTCTGCAAATTCATACTGCTTATCCAAATCTGTAATTGCAAGCATTGCTCTAGCATGACCTGTTGTAAGCTTATCATCTACAATCATATCCTGAACACGCTTATCAAGCTTCAATAATCTAAGAGCATTTGTAATAGTAGTACGGCTCTTTGAAACTCTCTCTGCTACTTCATCCTGCTTAAGCTTGAACTCATCAATAAGTCTAGCAAAAGCCATAGCTTCTTCGATTGGGTTTAACTGCTCACGCTGAATATTATCAATGAGGGAAATCTCTACGAATTCCTGCTCACTAAGATTCATAATGATAACTGGTACTTTCTTAAGACCAGCAATTCTAGCAGCTCTCCATCTACGCTCGCCACCGATTAACTCATAATATGAACCTCTATCCTGAACAAGAAGTGGATTGATGATTCCATGAATTTTGATATTCTCCGCTAAGTCCTGTAACTTATCTTCGTCAAAGTTTTTTCTAGGCTGAAGCTTGTTTGGTTCAACCTTATCAATTTCTACTTCAACTGGAGCACCGTGCTGTTCTGGGTTTGCTACTACGACACCCTCGTTCTTATTAACAATAAGGGAATCAAGTCCCTTACCTAATCCTCCCTTTTTTGCTGCCATAATTATAAATCCTTTCTTCCAATGATTTCTTTTGCAAGATTACGATAACTTTCTGCACCAGCAGACTTTTCATCATATAAGTTAATTGGAAGTCCATGAGATGGAGCTTCTGCAAGTCTTACATTTCTAGGAATGATTGTCTGATATACTGTTGCATTAAGATTATTCTTAACTGTATCAACAACATCAGAAGAAAGATTTGTTCTCTTATCATACATAGTAAATACTACGCCATCAATCTTAAGCTTTGAATTAAGTCTCTGCTGAACAAGGTCGATTGTATGAATCAACTGGCTAATACCTTCAAGTGCGTAATACTCACACTGAATTGGTACAAGTACAGAGTCTGCTGTTGTCATAGCATTAATAGTTAACATATTCAAAGATGGTGGACAATCAATGATTACATAATCAAAGTCATCCTTTACATAGTCAACTGCATTTCTAAGAATATATTCCTTTTCATTAATACCAAGAAGCTCAATCTCCGCTCCGGCCAAGTCTACATTTGAAGGAATAATAGTAAGGTTTGGAATATTTTCAACCTTATACATACATTCTTTAATACTACATTGATCAAGAACTAAATCATAAACAGTATTCTCACATTCGTCCTTATCAAGACCAAGTCCACTTGTTGCATTTCCCTGTGGATCAGTATCAATAACAAGAACCTTTTTACCTGCTTCAGCTAAACATGCTGAAAGGTTAATACTTGTAGTAGTTTTACCAACTCCACCCTTCTGGTTGGCTATTGCAATTACTCTCTTCATTTATTGTCTCCCTCTTTTATAGTTTAGTATTTAAATTTGTGAACAGTAAAATTATATCATTCCAATATATTCAATTCTACCAAGAATTTTTGTTTTGGTTTGCAATATATGGATGTTTGTTTACTAGATATTGATAATTTATATATCTTTTAGAAATGTTTCACGTGAAACATTATTTATAAAAATAGCAATATATAGAAGTTGATTCAAAAATCCTTATACTATATTTTGTGTTTAACATCCTTAAATATAGAAAATGTTTCACGTGAAACATTTTCTATATCTAGTTTGGTAACTATTTTATAGACTAGAAATTAAATTTTCCAGTTCAATTTTTGCTCTATAAGGATCTAAAACAATAATGTCTTTAATAGAATTAAGCTGATTTTTAATATTATCATCAATATTATTTTCAACTATAACTTGATTATTAGAATCAGATGGTCTATTTATAACTGCAGTATTATTAAGAAGAGCATTAATCTCTACTAATCTACTATCGTAAAACTTCATCTGTTTTGTTTTATTACTCATTTGAGATTCTAAATCAGAAAGAATTTGACGAATTTCTGCAGCCTTTGCATTATTTTTTGCATTAATATCTCTAGGAGTAAACTCAACAAAATAAGATTCATTAGATTCTTCAAGTACATTAAGAAACTTTTTTTCTTCTTTTATCTTAGTTTCTAATAAATCCATATCTTCTTTTAGCTGTATTTTTTCAGAAATAATTTCTTCCTGATATTTTTTTAGGAAGTCATTTACCATAAATCATCCCCCATAATAATGTTTCATGTGAAAATTTACTTTAAAGGTTCCTTGCTAGGTGTGCCAGCTTTTCTAGGATAAGCCTTAGGTGTAGATTTTTTCTTATCAATAATAATAAAAGATCTACTAATATCTGTATCTGGAAGAGAAAAATATACAGGTTCTTCCATAGAGCCACCTAACTTTTGGATAGCATCACCAGATAATGAAACCTCTTCTTTGATATCACCAGATTTAAAGCTAATAAAATATCCATTGAGTTTTACTAATGGTAAACAGTACTCGGATAATGTACTAATATTAGCAACGGCTCTAGAAACAACTAAATCAAACTGCTCTCTGTATAGTTTGTTTCTACCAGCCTCTTCTGCTCTTGCATGAATCAAAGTAACATTCAATAATCCCAATGAATCTACTACTTCCTGAAGAAATTTGATTCTTTTATTTAGAGAATCAATCAATGTAAATTGAATATTAGGATAAGCAATAGCCATAGGTATACCAGGAAAACCAGCTCCTGTTCCAAGGTCACAAACAGTATTAATATTTGAAGGCATAACCTTACCTATAGATAAACTGTCTGCAAAATGCTTAACTATAACTTCATCAAACTCAGTAATAGCTGTAAGATTCATTACCTTATTTTTTTCGACTAGCATCTCATAGAATAAATCCAACTGATTTATCTGATTATCATCTAAAGTAAGATTCCAATCATTGATTGTATTTTTTAAATATGAATAATCTCTACTCATAAATCTCCTATTATAAAAAATCGTAGTGTTTTGAGGGTATATAGAAGTACCCTCAAAACAGACCAATTATTTTTCTTTACTCTTATAAGTTTCCAAATAAACTAAAAGTACTGAGATATCTGCTGGACTTACACCAGAGATTCTTGATGCCTGTCCGATGTTTGCTGGTCTAAGTTTTGTGAGTTTTTGACGAGCTTCAATACGTAAACTTGAAACATCATTGTAATCTATATCAGTAGGAATCATCTTTGACTCCAGCTTTTTGAACTGAGCAACTTGTTTAGCCTGTCTTGTAAGATATCCTTCATACTTGATATAAATATTAACTTCCTCTCTTACTTCATCAGAAAGCTCTGGTCTATCTGGATCAATAGGTGCAAGCTTATCGTAATCGAGTTCCGGTCTTCTAATTAAGTCAACTAACTTGATACCATTTGAAAGAGGTATACTTCCATATGACTCAAGAAGAGCTTGAACTTCTTTTCTAGCCCCAATGTTGATTTCTTTAACTCGAGCAACCTCTTCTTCGATTTGGCGCTCCTTTTCTACCACATGATCATACCTATCTTTAGGTAATAAACCAACCTCGTATCCAATTTTAGAGAGGCGTAAATCTGCATTATCCTGCCTAAGTAGTAGTCTATACTCTGCTCTTGAGGTCATCATACGATATGGTTCCTTTGTTTCCTTTGTAACAAGGTCATCAATAAGAACACCAATATATGAATTAGATCTATCAAGAATCATTGGGTCTTTTCCAAGTAATTTTAGTGCTGCATTTATACCAGCAACTAATCCTTGTGCTGCAGCTTCTTCATATCCACTACTTCCATTAAACTGACCAGCAGCAAAAAGACCATCAATATCTTTGAACTCAAGTGATGCTTTTAACTGAGTTGCTTTAATACAATCATATTCTATCGCATATGCGTTACGAACAATTTTACAATTTTCAAGACCAGGAACTGTATGGTACATAGCGTACTGAACATCCTCTGGCATTGATGAACTCATGCCACCAATATACATCTCATTTGTATTAAGACCTTCTGGCTCTACAAATAATTGATGTCTATTCTTATCAGCAAAACGAACTACCTTATCTTCAATACTTGGACAGTATCTAGGACCAGTTCCTTCAATTACACCAGAATACATTGGCGATCTATCAAGATTAGCTCTAATAATTTCATGAGTCTTTTCGTTAGTATAAGTAAGATAACATGGAACCTGTTCAATCTGAACATCTTCTCTATTGGTACTAAATGAAAATGGAACTACAGGATTATCACCAAGCTGGATTTCCATCTTAGAATAATCAATAGAACGACTATCAACTCTAGCCGGAGTACCGGTCTTAAAGCGGTTCATTTCTACATTATTATCCAATAATGATTGAGTTAAATGGTTAGCTGCCTTTAAACCATTAGGACCAGTATGTTCAATTACATCTCCGTACAAACATCTAGCTCTAAGATAAGTTCCTGTACAAATAACTACTGCTCTTGCATGATAAATAGCTCCAGATAAAGTCTTAACACCAGCAACCTTTTTACCATCCATAATAAGTTCAGTGACTTCAGCTTGTCTAAGTGTAAGATTATCAGTATCCTGCATTGTCTTTCTCATTCTAAGAGAATAAGCACTTTTATCAGCCTGAGCTCTAAGTGAATGAACAGCAGGTCCCTTAGAAGAATTAAGCATCTTTGATTGAATAAATGTATGATCAATATTGATACCCATCTGACCACCAAGTGCATCTAACTCTCTGACAAGATGACCTTTTGAACTACCACCAATATTTGGATTACATGGCATTAAAGCAACTGAATCCATGCTAACTGTAAAACAAATTGTATTTAATCCCATTCGAGCAGATGCAAGAGCAGCTTCACAACCAGCATGACCTGCACCTACAACAACTACATCATAGGATTCTTCAACTACAGACATAAATAACTCCTTTTATTTCTTATAGTCGGGCGAAGGCCCTCCTGATATTTCAAATCTTCACTTTGTTCGATTTGAAATATCATTTTCCCATACAAAATTCTGAGAAAATTTTATTAGCTAAATCATCATCAATTGTTTCACCAGTAATTTCACCTAAATAACTATAGGCATCCATCAAATCAATAGAAAAGAAATCTTCTGGCATCATATTTTCAATACTAGCTAAAACATTCTCAAGACTTGTCTTTGCATTACTAAGACAAGCAGCCTGACGAGAGTTTGTAATGTATAAAGTATCATCACTGCGAACCTCACCACTAAAGAACATATCAGTAATAGTAGATTCAAGTGTCTTAAGTCCATCAAGGCTTACTGACGAGAATGAAATAACGCATTTATTGTATTTATTGTATATTTCTTCCTCGCTAATTACTGATGATAGGTCAGATTTATTTAATAAAATAATAACCTTTTTATCCAAAATCTTATTAATAATGAACTCATCATTCTCATCAAGAGGTCTCGATGAATCCAAAACAAATAAAATTAAATCAGCGTCATCAATAGAATCAATTGCTTTATCAACGCCAATCTTTTCTACTACATCATCTGTTTCTCTGATACCTGCTGTATCAATAATATTTAAACTAACACCATTGATAGTAATCTGCTCTTCCAACGTATCACGAGTGGTACCAGGAATATCTGTAACAATTGCTCTCTCTCGTCTTGATAAAGTATTGAGCAAAGAAGATTTTCCTGCATTTGGTTTTCCAAGAATAAGAGTATTGATACCCTCTTTTAAAATATGGCCAGAATTAAATGAATCTATTAATCCATCGACAGTATCAATAATTCCTTCAACCTTACCTTTAAGTTCTTCCGGATAGCCAGTTAAATCATAATGCTCTGGATCATCTAATGCTGACTCTATATAAGCAGTCTCATATAAAATCTTGTCACGCAAATCAACAATAATTTTATTTAATGAACCAGAAAGCTGCTTTATAGAATTCTTCATAGCAAGCTCTGAATTTGAAGAAATCAAATCCATAATTGATTCTGCTTCTGATAAATCTATACGTCCGTTCAAAAAAGCTCTCTTTGTAAACTCACCTGGTTCAGCAATACGTGCTCCAGCTTTAACTAAAAGAGATAAAACTTTTTTAAGAACTAAAATGCCACCATGACAATCTATTTCAACAACGTCCTCCGTAGTATAACTACGAGGAGCTTTCATGATAAGTACTAGCACTTCATCTACTATCTCATCACCAGAATAAATATGACCATATTGAATTGTATGACTATCGCAATCTTTTAATTTATTCTTACCACGAAAAATAGTATCAACGATAGCAATAGAATCTTCGCCACTAACGCGAATGATACCTATTCCAGAACTATTCATAGATGTTGCGATTGCAGCAATAGTATCTGACTGGTACAAATCAAACCTCCAAATTAAATTAATAAATATAATTTTAAATAACACTTAACTATAAAATACTATTTAAAATCATATTTATCTAGATTCTTTTAAAAACAAAGAGAAGGGTTAGTCCAAATAAAAAGACTAACCCTAAAAAAATCAAAAATTATTTCTTAAGAGTAATAACTACATAACGATATGGCTCTTCGCCCTCTGAATGAGTAGTAACATTATTATCATTCTGAAGTGCAGAGTGAATAATGCGTCTCTCATAAGGATTCATAGCTTCAAGAGTAACAGACTTCTTTGTTCTCTTAACTTTGCTTGCCATATTTCTTGCAAGATTCTCAAGAGTTTCTTTTCTACGACGTCTATAATCTTCTGTATCGATTTTTACTCTAGTATAATTTTCTGATGAACGATTAACTGCAAGGTTTGTAAGATACTGAAGTGAATCAAGTGTCTGTCCACGCTTACCAATTAAAACACCCATCTCTGGACCAGCTAAATCAATTGAAAGAGTTTTATCTTCTTCATCAAATGACATTGAAATATTAACTTCAAGCTGCATTGCCTCGAAAACTCCTTCAAGGAATTCCTTAGCAACTTCCTTTGGATCTTCATCAGCAGAAATAACAACTTTAATAATTGCATCCTTTGAACCGATTCCAAGGAAACCTGTACTTCCCTCTTCAATAACTTCGTATTTAATCTGATCAGATGTAACACCTAAACTAACAGTAGCATTAGTAAGTGCATCATCAACAGTTTTACCTGTAAATTCTTTGAATTCCAAGATTATTGCCCCCTTACTTATTATTTTGTTCATTGAAATCTTTTACAAGATTTGCCTTTGCAGCAAGTGAATTAGGATTAGCTTTTGATCTTAACTCATTAGCTGCATTGATTGCTTCTTCATTATTTTTTACAAGGTTTGCCTTGTCAGCCATAGAAGAAGACTTTGTAGACATACGAGCTGCTTCATAAATCTGAGCCTGACGAATACCACGCTTTTCAGCCTTAGCAGCTGCTTTATCCTTATTCTTTTCAATAATACTTTCAAGATCAATCTTCTCAAAATGCTTATTTAAGAAGTACTGCTGTGTAATACGAACTACACCACCGACAATCCAGTAGAAAACAAGACCAACAGGAACAGTGAAACCAATGAAAAGTGACATTAAAGGCATCATAAGATTCATTGTCTTCATCTGCTGTGCCATCTGATCTGATTGTCCCTCAGTATTTGTAGGCATAAGCTTGATTGTAGCAAGCTGTGAAAGATATGAAAGAAGTGGAACCATTAAAGCAGCAATGATTAAACCAAAATTCTTTCCAGCCCAACCAGTCTTAACAAGGTTAAGTGGTGTATCAGAAATATTTAAAATAAATAAATAGTTAATCTGCTCAAGCTTTGCAACAACAGAATCGATTGATGAAGATAAGCTAGGGAACTTATCAGCAACCTCTGCCCATCCTGAAGCAGGAAGCTTATACAAAACATCAATTATAAAGTTTGAAACTGCATCAGTATCTGCACTTGCAAATTCAGGTGTCTGCTGTAATCTGATTCCAGCATCATCATAGATAGTCTGCATAGTAGTAGCAAAACCATCTGTAGCTACAATACCATTAACTAATTCTGTAAAAATATTCTTAACAGAACCAATATAAGCAGGTACATTATAGAAAACTCTATAAAGTGCGAAAAGAATAGGCATCTGAATTAACATGTAAACACAGCTACCAGTAGGTGAAATGCCGTATTTGTCATATAAAGCCTGAGTCTCCTCCTGCTGCTTTTGCATAGTTGCCTGGTCTCTAGAACCTTTGTACTTATCCTGAATAGCCTTCATCTCAGGCTGCATCTTACGAGTAAGTACTGCAAACTTCTGCTGCTTGTATGTAATAGGAAACATACAAACATAAATAAGAATAGTAAAAATAAGGATTGTAAGAGCTATGTTTTCAATACCTAAACCAGCAAGAAAAACATAAATCTTATCCATAATCCATCCTAAAACCTTAGCAATAGGTCCAAGGATAGATCCACCGTAAGCGGTAAGAAATAAATCGCTCAATGTAAAACCTCCAGTTACTATGGAACCGGATCAAATCCACCATGAGAAAAAGGATTACATCTGATAATTCTCCAAAGAGCTAATCCACCGCCTTTAATAGCCCCATACTTTTGAACTGCCTCAAGGCCGTAGCAAGAGCATGTTGGATAATAAGGACACTTGGTAGTTTTCATTGGAGAAATATATTTTTGATAAAACTTAATTAAATATATAAATATCTTCTTCAACATAATAGAAACGACGATTCCATTTATTTTCGAGTTACCCTATGAAGATTTGCAAGATGAAGTAAAGATTTTTGTATTTCATCAAAAGTTGCGGATGCACTGGCTTCTCTTGCAACGACTACAATGTCCAAACCACTATTGAACATCTCTTCATTAAGTCTATAACTTTCTCTTATCAGTCTCGTCAAATGATGTCGTACTACTGAATTTCCAACCTTTTTACTAACAGAAATTCCAATTCGATTTCGATCTGTATTATTATGGTAGATATACATTACAAGCTGTCGGTTAGCTTTAGACATACCTCTTCTGTATACAGTTGTGAAGTCTTTATTTTTTTTTAGAGATTCACTAAATTCCATAACAAAAATTTTCCTTAAAATAGAAAGAAAGACCACATGGTCTGTGGCCTAAGCTGATAATTTCTTTCTTCCTTTTGCACGTCTTGCAGCAAGAACCTTACGTCCGCCTGCTGTGCTCATTCTAGATCTAAATCCATGAACTTTGGATCTCTGTCTCTTTTTTGGTTGATATGTCATCTTCATAATATATCCACCTCCTCTTTATGAGAAAACATCAGTTAAAATTATATAAGGAAAAGCCCATAAAGTCAATAATAAAAAGCATTATTATAATAATGAAACAATGTGGATAACTAAAAAACACAAGATATAAATAAAATCAAAAATAAACAATACTAAATATAGTATAAAATTGCAAAAAAAAATTTATTATTTATCTACAAGCTGTGGATAACCATGTGGATAAAATAGTAATAATTAACATTTTTCCACAAAAAACAGAAAATTATATGAATTTTAAAGGCAAAAATTGTGGAAAACTCTCTTCTATAACTGTGGATAACTCACAATATCAATTTTAAACGCTCAAATTCAAAAAATAAGCCATTTTAGCCTTTAAACTACCCCCTACACGTTTTTACACTAATTATTGAATAAAAGCCGTATTTAAGGTAGAATATAAAATAGTTTAAATGTGGATAAAAGGGAAATTATATGGAAGAACTTGTTAAAAAATGGGATGAAATCCTAGACTACCTAAAAAATGAGTATAAAGTCACTGATGTTTCTTATGATTCTTGGCTTAAACCTCTAGAATTATTTCAAATAGAAGATAACAAATTATATATCATCTATAACGGTGATCAAAACAGTATGACACTTGGTTATGTAACCAGAAAGTTTACTACTCCACTTCGTATCACAATCGCAGAACTTACTGGAATTCAATATGATGACATCTTAGTCATATCTCAAGACAATGCAAACCAAATCAAAAAAGAAAAAAATATCGAACACATTAAAATAGAAGAAACACCTTCTTTTGAAGAAAAAAGAATGGGTAATTCTACTATTAATCCTAAGTTTACTTTTGATAATTTTGTCGTTGGTAGAAATAATAGATTTGCTCAAACTGCAGCTCTTGCAGTTGCTGAATCACCAGGAGAATTTTACAACCCACTATATATCTACGGTGGACCAGGTCTTGGTAAAACTCACTTAATGCAAGCTATTGGTAATTACATCGAAAATCAAAATCCAAACACTCACATATTATATGTAACATCAGAAGAATTTACTAACGAGGTTATTGAAAACCTTAGAACAAACAATAACGCTACTGCAATGCAGCGCTTCCGCGATAAATATCGTACAGTTGATGTTCTTATGGTAGATGATATTCAATTTATTATAGGAAAGGAATCAACACAGGAAGAATTTTTCCATACCTTCAATGCATTACATGCAATGGGTAAACAAATTGTTATTTCATCTGATAAACCTCCAAAGGATATGGAGACATTGGATGATCGTTTCAAATCAAGATTCGATATGGGTCTTATGGCTGATATTGGATATCCAGATTATGAAACACGTATGGCTATTCTTAATAAAAAGATTGAAGAGAAAAACTTTAATCTTGATGAATCAATTAGAAAATATATTGCTGAAAATATTCAATCAAACATTAGAGAAATCGAAGGAGCCCTTAACAAGCTTATTGCTTTCTCACGACTTGAAAAGATTGATATTACAATGGATATTGCTGAGAGAGAATTACAAAACTTCATCTCTCCTAATGTTTCAAGAGAAATTACTCCGCAGCTTATAATAGAAGTAGTTGCTGAGCACTTTAATATTACAGTTGATCAAATGGCTTCTAAAAATAGATCTAGCTCAGTAGTTAGACCTAGACAAATTGCCATGTATTTATGTAACACAATGACAGATTCATCTTTACAAGCAATTGGTCTTCTTCTTGGAGGAAGAGATCATTCAACAATCATCCACGGTGCTAATAAAATCGAAGATGAAATTGATAAAGATGAAAATACAAGAAACCTTGTAGAAACAATTAAGAAAAAAATAAATCCTAATTAATGTTAATAACTTGTTGATAACCCTTGGGATAAATTGTTAAAACCATGTTTATTATATTACATAACGGTTAATATTTGAAAATTTAGACACTTTTTATTCACAATTTATCCATACATTATCAATACTTAATTCACAGTTTTTCATGAGTTAACAATTCATGTTTTACGTATAAATACTGGTGTTTCACAGTTATATACAAATCAACAACCTATAAGAATAATACTTAGAATAAAAGTTATTTATTTTTTATGTTTAAGAAAGGGAGCGTATCAAATGAAAATTACTTGTCAAAAAGCTGACCTTGTTAAAGGAGTAAATATTGTATCAAAGGCAGTACCAACCAGAACCACAATGGCAATACTTGAATGTATTCTTATTGATGCATCTTCTGGTGAAATCAAACTCACTGCTAATGATATGGAAATAGGAATTGAAACTATTGTTAATGGAAACATTTTAGAAAGAGGTATCATTGCTCTTGATGCTAAAAAGTTTTCTGAGATTGTAAGAAAGCTTCCTGAAAATGAAGTTACTATAGAAACAGATTCTTCATTTAAAACATCTATTACATGTGAAAAAGCTAAATTTGATATTGTAGGAAAATCTGGAGAAGACTTTTCTTATATTCCTGTAATTCCTAGAAATCAGCCAATCGTTTTATCACAGCTTACATTAAGAGATATCATCAGACAGACAATCTTTTCTGTTGCTGATAATGATAATAATAAAATGATGACTGGTGAGCTTATTGAAATTAAAGATAATAAGCTTAAAGTTGTAGCACTTGATGGACACAGAGTTTCTATCAGAAATGTTGAATTAAAGAACGATGCACCTGATGTAAAGGTTGTAGTTCCAAAGAAGACACTTAATGAAATTGTAAAAATCATTGATGGTGGTATTGATGATGAAGTAAATATTTTTGTTACTGATAACCACATCATTTTCGAATTTGATCAGACTACTGTTGTATCTCGTATCATTGAAGGAGAATACTTCAAAATTGAGCAGATGCTTTCAGCTGATTATGAAACAAAAATCAAAATCAATAAAAGAGAATTCTTTGATTGTATTGATAGAGCAACTATTCTTGTTAACGAAGGTGACAAAAAGCCAATTATTGTAAATGCAACAAATAATACAATGTCACTTTCAATTTCATCATTTATTGGATCAATGAATGAAGATATTGATATTGTAAAAGAGGGAAAAGATATCATGATTGGATTTAATCCAAAGTTTGTTATTGATGCCCTTAAGGTAATAGACGATGAAGAAATCAATCTTTACATGTTAAATGCAAAGAGTCCATGTTTCATCAAGGATGATAATGGATCATTTATTTACATCGTTCTTCCTGTAAACTTTAATAATCCAGGAGCAAACTAATGGAAACTATTCAAATTAGAGATGAATTTATAAAACTTGGCCAGCTTCTCAAGCTTGCAAATCTTGTTGAATCAGGTGCAATGGCAAAGGAAGTTATTGAAGAAGGTCTTGTTAAATATAATGGCGAAGTAGAAACTCGTCGAGGCAAGAAAATTTATCCTGGCGATGTTGTTGAATTTAATGGAGAAAGCGTAACAGTTACTAATGATAATTAAATCCATTGAACTTAAGAATTTTAGAAATTATGAATCACTTAATATAAATTTTGATGATCATACTACTATTCTTTATGGAGATAACGCTCAAGGTAAAACAAACATATTAGAGGCTGCTTATTTAAGTGGCACCACAAAATCCCATAAGGGAAGTCGTGATAAAGAAATAATAAAGTTTGATACTGATGAAAGTCATATCAAAACTATTGTTGAAAAAAATGACAGGGAATATCAAATAGATATTCACCTTAAGAAAAATAAATCAAAAGGAATTGCCATTAATAGGGTTCCAATAAAAAAAGCAGCTGAATTATTTGGACTTATAAATATTATTTTCTTTTCTCCCGAGGACTTAAACATCATTAAAAATGGTCCTTCTGAGAGAAGAAAATTTATGGATGCAGAGCTTTGCCAAATTGATAAAATCTACCTTTCAGATTTAACAAATTACAACAAAGCCTTAAATCAAAGAAATGCTCTTCTTAAAGAGATGATTTATAAGCCTGAATTAAAAGAAACTTTAAGCTTATGGGATGAACAACTTATATCCTATGGCAAAAAGATAATCACAAGACGTCAGCAATTTATCAATGATATCAACATTATTGTTAAAGATATCCACTCAAAGATTACCTCTGGTAAGGAAAATATTGAAGTAACCTATGATCCAAATATAGAGGATATATTTTTTCTTGATGAATTAGTTAAAAACAAGGAAAAAGACATGAGGTTCTGCCAAACATCTGTTGGACCTCACAGAGATGATATCAAAATAACAGTTGATGGAATTGACATTAGAAAATATGGAAGCCAAGGCCAGCAGCGTACCTGCGCTCTCTCGCTAAAGCTTTCAGAAATTAAATTAGTTGAAAATACAATAAATGATAAACCAATATTACTTTTAGATGATGTTTTATCAGAGCTTGATAAAAATCGTCAAAGTGATTTGCTTGATAATTTAATTGATACACAAACTATCATTACCTGCACAGGTCTTGATGAATTTGTAAAAAATAGATTTTTGCTAAACACAGTTTATAAAGTAACAAATGGTTCTATAGAATTAATAACGGAGGAACACAGGTGAGTAAGGAAGTAAATCAGGAGTACGGTGCAGACCAAATACAGATTTTGGAAGGACTTGAAGCAGTTCGTAAGCGTCCTGGTATGTATATTGGATCTACATCTGAAAGAGGTCTTCATCATTTAGTATATGAGATAGTTGATAATGCTGTAGATGAAGCGCTTGCTGGATTTTGTACTCATATTCAAGTAACAATTAATCCTGACAATTCGATTACAGTAGTCGATGATGGCCGAGGAATTCCTACAGGAATTAACAGTAAGGCAGGTATCCCTGCGGTAGAGGTTGTATTTACCGTGCTTCATGCCGGAGGAAAGTTCGGCGGTGGCGGATATAAAGTATCAGGTGGACTTCACGGTGTAGGTGCTTCAGTTGTTAATGCCCTTTCAAATTGGGTTGAAGTAGAAATTAAGCGTGAAGGAAAAATCTTTAAGCAGAGATATGAGCGTGGAAAGACAATGTATCCTCTTAAAGAGATTGGAACTTGTCCTGTTGAAGAGACTGGAACAAAGGTAACATTCCTTCCAGATGATACAATATTTGAAACTACAATTTTCGATTATAAGACACTTAAAGTAAGACTTCGTGAGACAGCATTCCTTACAAAGGGACTTCGTATTACTCTTACAGATAAAAGAGGCGATGAACCACATGAGGAAAGCTTCCACTATGAAGGTGGTATCAAGGAATTTGTTCAGTATATCAACCGTGGAAACGAAGCACTTTACGATGAAGTTATTTATTGCGAAGGCACAAAGGATAATATCTACGTTGAAGTTGCTATGCAGCACAACGATGGATATCAGGACCAGGCTTACAGCTACGTTAACAACATCGTAACTCCAGAAGGTGGTACACATCTTACTGGTTTCAGAGGTGCTCTTACAAAAGTATTTAATAAATATGCTAGAGATTACAAGATTTTAAAGGATTCAGATCCACAGCTTGATGGTGATGATATTAGAGAAGGTCTTACAGCAATTATTTCTATCAAGATTGAAGAGCCTCAGTTTGAAGGTCAGACAAAGCAAAAGCTTGGAAACTCAGAAGCTCGTGGTGCTGTTGATGCTATTGTATCTGAGCAGCTTACATGGTTCCTTGAGCAGAATCCTACAATTGCTAAAACTATCTGCGAAAAATCGCTGCTTGCGCAGCGAGCAAGAGAAGCAGCTAGAAAGGCTCGTGATCTTACTCGTAGAAAGACAGCTCTTGAAGGAATGTCACTTCCTGGAAAGCTTGCAGATTGCTCAGACAAAGATCCTAAAAACTGCGAAATCTTTATCGTAGAGGGAGATTCCGCTGGTGGTTCAGCAAAAACAGCTCGAAGCCGTGCAACACAGGCTATTTTGCCACTTCGTGGAAAAATCCTTAACGTAGAAAAAGCCCGTGAAGATAGAATTTACAGCAATGCCGAAATCAAGGCAATGATTACAGCATTCGGTACTGGTATTCATGAAGACTTTGATATTTCAAAGCTTCGTTACCATAAAATCATTATCATGACCGATGCCGATGTTGATGGTGCTCACATTGCAACACTTATGCTTACATTCCTTTACAGATTTATGCCAGAGCTTATTAAGCAGGGTTATGTATATCTTGCTACTCCTCCACTTTACAAGTTGGAGAAAAACAAAAAGGTTTGGTATGCATATTCTGATGAAGAATTAAATCAGATCCTTACAGAAGTTGGACGTGATAGCTCAAACAAGATTCAGCGATACAAAGGACTTGGTGAGATGGATGCTGAGCAGCTTTGGGAAACAACAATGGATCCTGAAAAGAGAATTCTTAAGCGTGTAGTTATTGATGATGAAGATGCTTCAGAAATCAATGTTACATTCTCTACTCTTATGGGTGACAAGGTTGAGCCAAGACGCGAATTCATCGAGGCAAATGCTAAATACGTACAGAACTTAGATATCTAAATCTTAAAAAATTTCGGGGCAAGCCCCGATAGCAAAGACGAAGGAAAAATATGGACGACAAAATTTTTGATAATATTCATGATGTTGATCTGAAACAAACAATGGAAACCTCATACATCGATTATGCCATGAGTGTAATTGCCTCACGTGCTCTTCCAGATGTACGAGATGGTTTAAAACCAGTTCAGCGTAGAGTTCTCTTCTCTATGATTGAGCTTAATAATGGTCCTGACAAGCCACACAGAAAATGTGCTCGTATTGTCGGTGATACAATGGGTAAATATCACCCTCATGGTGATAGTTCTATTTATGGTGCACTTGTCAACATGGCACAGGAATGGAACACACGTTATCCACTAGTAGATGGCCATGGTAACTTTGGTTCTGTGGATGGCGATGGCGCCGCTGCCATGCGATACACAGAGGCTCGTCTTTCAAAGATTTCCATGACAATGTTTGGTATCAACTACAAGGATGAAAAGTTCACCCTTGGTAAAGATATTGACATGGATGGCGTAGACTTCATGCCAAACTTTGATGAGACTGAAAAAGAGCCAACAGTTCTTCCAGCCCGCTACCCTAACCTTCTTGTTAATGGTACAACTGGTATCGCCGTTGGTATGGCAACAAATATACCACCGCACAATCTTCGTGAGGTAATTGGTGCTGTTAATAAAATCATAGACAACCAAATCGAAGAAGATAGAGATACAGAAATCGACGAGCTTCTTGATATTGTAAAGGGTCCGGATTTCCCTACAGGTGGTGTAATCCTTGGAAAGGCTGGAATCGAAGAAGCATACCGTACAGGTCGTGCTAAAATCAGAGTTCGTGCCGTTACAGAAATCGAGCCAATGGACAATGGTAAAAACAGAATTGTTGTTACTGAGCTTCCATACATGGTAAACAAAGCTCGTCTTATTGAAAAGATTGCAGAGCTTCACAAAGATAAGAGAATCGACGGAATCACAGATCTTCGTGATGAGTCATCTCGTGAAGGTATGAGAATCTGTATTGAGCTTAGACGTGATGTAAATCCTAACATCATTTTAAATCAGCTTTATAAGCACACTCAGCTTCAGGATACTTTTGGTGTTATCATGCTTGCACTTGTTGATAATCAGCCAAAGATTCTTAGCCTTAAGGAAATGCTTGTACATTACCTTAACCATCAGAAGGATGTTGTTACTCGTCGTACAAAGTACGAGCTCAACAAAGCTGAGGAACGTGCTCACATATTAGAGGGATTACTTATCGCCCTTGATAATATCGATGAAGTAATTCAGATTATCCGTAATTCAGCTGATGTAGCAACAGCCAAAGCTACATTGATGGAACGCTTTGGTCTTTCAGATGCTCAAGCTCAGGCCATTGTTGATATGCGTCTTCGTGCTCTTACAGGTTTGGAAAGAGACAAGATTCAGCAGGAATACAATGAATTACAGGTATTAATCGGAAAATTGAAGGCTATTCTCTCAGATGAAAAGGTACTTCTTTCAGTAATCAAAACTGAAATTACAGAAATCGCTGATAAGTACGGCGATGATAGACGTACATCAATCGGATATGATGAGTACGATATCAATATGGAGGATATGATTCCTGTCACTAATACAGTTGTTACCTTCACAAAGCTTGGTTATATCAAGCGTATGAACGAAGACAACTTCAAGACTCAGCACAGAGGTGGTAAGGGAATCAAGGGCATGGATACAATCGATGATGATTATGTTGTTGAAATGCTTATGATGTCATCCCATGACTATCTCCTCTTCTTTACAAATAAGGGTCGAGTATACAGAATCAAAGCATACGAGATTCCAGAAAGCAGCAGAACAAGCCGAGGTATTGCAGTAGTAAATATCCTTCAGCTTCAGCCAGATGAAAAGGTAACAGCTATGATTCCTATTGAGGATTATAGCGAAGATAAATACTTATTCATGGCAACTGCAGATGGATTTGTTAAGAAGACAAAGATAACTGAATACGAAAACATTCGAAAGAATGGTCTTACAGCAATTACACTTCGTGATGATGATATGCTTATTGAAGTTAAGCTTACAGATGGCGATGAAGATGTAATTATGGTTACAAAATATGGTCAGGCAATCCGCTTTAGCGAGACGGAAGTTCGTCCAACAGGCCGTGCAACAATGGGTGTTATCGGTATGAACCTTGCAGCTGATGATATGATTATTGGAATGCAGCTTATATCTCAGGGCGAAAGCTTGATGACTGTATCAGAAAATGGTCTTGGTAAATGTACTCTTATGACTGAGTTCAACACAATCCATCGTGGTGGTAAGGGTGTTAAGTGTTACAAGATTACAGAAAAGACTGGTAACCTAATCGGAGCAAAGGAAGTTGAGAAGGATGATGAAGTAATGCTCATCAATGATGCTGGTACAATTATCAGAATCAATGTAGCCGGCACTGCTCTTCTAAGTCGAATCACATCAGGTGTTAAATTAATCGACCTAAAAGAAAATACTAAGCTAATTAGTATTGCAAAAGTTAGAAAAAGTGATACAATACTTGCGGAAGAGGTTGAAGAATTAAATGAAGGTTCAACAACCGAATCATAAAAGTGTGTAATAGCAATGGGGCTGTTATTTTAAAAATAGCAGCCCTTTTTATTTAAAACTTATTGCTTTACTCATTTAAAGCGACGATAAATTAAAGCATTAACAGGATATAGTGATGAAGAACATTAAAACAGCAGATATTGTTAACATCGTTAGTGAAATGTGTATTCAGGCAAATCATTATCTATCTGATGATATGAATTCACGATTAAAAAATTCTGTTAACACTGAAAAATCTGAGCTTGGAAGGAAAATTTTAAACCAGCTTCAAGAAAATCTTGAAATAGCAGATAAGGAACAAAATCCTATTTGCCAGGATACTGGAATGGCAGTATTTTTTGTGGAGATTGGGCAGGAAGTTCATATCGACGATGGACTTTTAA
This sequence comes from Pseudobutyrivibrio ruminis HUN009, assembly GCF_000703005.1. Classification (NCBI taxonomy): domain Bacteria; kingdom Bacillati; phylum Bacillota; class Clostridia; order Lachnospirales; family Lachnospiraceae; genus Pseudobutyrivibrio; species Pseudobutyrivibrio ruminis. The sequence goes on from NZ_JNLH01000001.1 coordinate 826,910, forward strand.
CGGATGCGATAAACGAGGGCGTTAGAAAAGGTTACACTGAGGGATACCTTAGAAAGTCAGTAGTTTCAGATCCAATCGAAAGAATCAACACAAAAGATAACACACCTGCTGTAATCCATTACGATTATGTAGCTGGGGACAAATTAAAGATTACATTAGCACCAAAAGGATTTGGTTCTGAAAACATGAGTAGAGTTTTCATGCTAAAGCCGGCTGATGGAATCGAGGGAGTTAAAGAAGCTATTCTTACGGCGGTAAAAGATGCTGGGCCAAATGCCTGTCCACCAATGGTTGTTGGAGTAGGCATAGGTGGAACTTTTGAAAAGTCAGCCCTCATGGCCAAACAAGCACTTACAAGAAGCTTCGATGATAGACCATCAACCCCATGGGTTAAGGACCTAGAGGATGAAATGCTTGAAAAGATTAATAATCTTGGTATTGGTCCAGGAGGACTTGGTGGTACTACTACTGCTCTAGCAGTAAATATTAATACATATGCAACTCACATTGCAGGACTACCAGTGGCAATCAATATTTGTTGCCACGTAAATAGGCATATTACAAGGGAGATTTAATGGAGCATAAAATTCAAACTCCAATAACTTCAGAAATAGCAACATCACTTCATTCAGGTGATTATGTCTACATAACAGGAGAAATATATGTTGCTAGAGATGCCGCTCACAAGCGGATGAAAGAAGCTCTTGATAAGGGAGAAGAACTTCCAATATCTATTGAAAATTCCACAATCTACTATATGGGACCATCCCCAGCCAGGGAAGGAAGACCAATTGGGTCGGCTGGTCCTACTACAGCAAGCCGTATGGATAAATACGCCCCACAGCTTCTTGACCTTGGAATGAAGGCCATGATTGGAAAGGGTAAAAGAAATCCAGATGTTGTAGATGCCATAGTTAGAAACAAAGCTGTATATTTTGCAGCTGTTGGAGGAGCTGGTGCTCTTCTATCAAAATGTATCAAATCTTCAAAAGTGATTTGTTACGAGGACCTTGGAGCTGAAGCAATCCGAAAGCTTTATGTAGAGGATTTTCCAGTAATCGTGGTTATTGATTCTGATGGAAACAACCTATACGAAACAGCTATCAAGGAATTTCAAATTCTAAATTAGATTTAAAAACTGTGCGGGGTTTTTAAATAAAGTAGTACAAGAAAAGGAGTATAAAAAATTGGCAAAATATGTTGTTAAAAGAGTTTTGCTGGCATTCGTAACTGTAATCGTTATTAGTTTGATTACATTCTTTGCAATGAATGCTATTCCAGGCGGTCCTTTCAATAAAGAAAAGGCTGTCAACGAGGCTGTTATTAGACAGCTTGAGGCTAGATATAATTTGGATAAGCCTCTGTGGGAGCAGTACATAATTTATATGAAAAATATGGCACACGGCGATTTCGGTGTATCTCTTAAAAACGGTCGTGAGATTAAAGATATTTTCGCGGAGAGTTTTCCTATCTCTGCAAAGATTGGTTTAATTGCAGCATTCTTTGCAATCATCTTTGGAATTATCCTTGGATCAATTGCAGCACTTAAGAGAAATAAATGGCAGGATAGATTGATTATCTTCTTCATTACGATAATTACCTCCATGCCATCGTTTGTAGTAGCAACTATTTTGCTTTACGTATTTAGTGTAAAGCTTGGTGTGATACAAGCTTTCTCTGCTGGAGAAAACTTAGTATTCTTGCCAGTGCTTGCTCTTTGTTTATCTCCACTTGCATATATTACTCGACTTACAAAGACATCAATGCTTGATGCACTTGGACAGGATTACATCCGCACAGCAAAGGCAAAGGGTGTTTCATCGAGAAAAGTTATCTTCGTTCATGGTCTTAGAAATGCATTAATTCCAGTTATTACATATGTTGGACCAATGGTTGCTAGTATTCTTACTGGTTCAATGGTTGTAGAAGCAATCTTCAACCTTGGTGGACTTGGATCAAAGTTCGTAAGTGCTATCACAAACCGTGATTACACACTTATCATGGCAACTACCATCTTCCTTGCAACAGTAATGGTAATTGCAAACCTTATAACAGATATTGTTTATAAGATTGTTGACCCTCGTATTAAGCTTGACTAAGAATCAATTGAAAAGGAGTTATATTCGATGAAGGACAATTTTAAAAAGGCGCCTTTTTCTGCACAGATTGACCTTAGCAAGTTTTCTATGCAGGATTTTGAAAAGGCAACAGACGAAGAAAAAAGACAGCAGGATGTTATGGGCGAATCTACTACATTCTTTAAGGATGGTATGAGACGTCTTAGAAAGAATCCTTTAGCAATGCTTGCTATTGGAATTCTCGTAGCACTTATCATAGTTATTATTTTTGCACCACTTGTTATTCCTTACGGTTATGCAGATATCATGAAGGGTTCTGCAAACTTACATCCATTTGAATACAGTGCATCAGAGCTTAAGCAAATAGCAAAAGGGGAAAGCGTATTCCCACACATCTTCGGTACTGATTCTCTTGGAAGAGATTATTTTATCCGTGTAATTTACGGAGCAAGAGTTTCACTTGTAGTTGGTATCTTTGCATCAATCCTTGTTTTAATGATTGGTATGCTTTACGGTTCTATCTCAGGTTACCTTGGTGGACGAGTTGACCTTGTTATGATGAGAATTGTTGATATCATCTATTCTTTACCAGACATGTTGTTGATAATTCTTCTTGCTGTAGTTTTAAACGAAACACTTGGAAGTGTTATCAAAGGAACTATTTTTGCCAAACTTGGAACAAATATGATTGCTTTGTTTATCGTATTTGGACTTTTATATTGGGTAGGTATGGCCCGTCTTATCAGAGGCCAGATTCTTACTATCAAGCAGAATGAGTATGTTCTTGCTGCAAAATGTATCGGTACATCTACATCACGTACAATTTTGAAGCACATCTTACCAAACTGCTTATCAGTAATTATCATTACTACTGCCCTTCAGATTCCATCAGCTATCTTTACAGAGAGCTACCTTTCATTCGTAGGACTTGGTGTTTCTGCTCCAATGCCATCACTTGGTTCTCTTGCAAACGAAGCAAGAAGCGGTATGATGACATATCCAGAAAGACTTTTGTTCCCAGCATTTGCAATCTGCTTGATTGTACTTGCATTAAACTTACTTGGCGATGGTCTTCGTGACGCATTCGATCCAAAGTTATCTAGATAAGAGGTGATAGTGATGGAAGATTATAAGTACATATTAGAGTTGCAGGATCTACATACTACCTTTACTACAGATAACGGTGATGTATGTGCTGTAAACGGAGTTAATTTTACACTTGAGCCAGGAAAGACTCTTGGTATCGTAGGTGAGTCTGGTTCAGGTAAATCAGTTACTGCATATTCAATAATGCAGATTCTTGCTGACAACGGAAGCATTTCCGGCGGCAAGGTTTTATACAAAGGCGAAAACATTGTAGATTGGGATGCTAAGCAGATGGCAGGTTTCCGTGGTAGATGCGTTTCTATCATTTTCCAGGATCCAATGACATCTCTTAACCCAGTATTTTCAATCGGTTATCAGTTAAAAGAAGCAATTCTTTTACATACAAATAAAACAAAGGAACAGGCAAACGAAAGAGCAAAGGAATTACTTAGCCTTGTAGGAATCAATGAGCCAGAAAAGCGTCTCAAGCAGTATCCACATGAGCTTTCAGGTGGTATGAGACAGCGTGTTATGATTGCCATGGCACTTGCTTGTGAGCCAGATATCCTTATTGCTGACGAGCCTACTACTGCCCTTGATGTTACAATCCAGGCACAGATTCTTGAGCTTATGCAAGATCTTCAGAAAAAGCTTGGTATGGCAATCATCATGGTAACTCATGACCTTGGTGTAATCGCATCTATGTGTGATGAAATTATCGTTATGTATGGTGGTCGTGTTTGTGAAAGAGGTACAGCAGATGATATTTTCTACTCTCCTTCACACGAATATACAAAGGGCTTACTCCGCTCTATTCCAACAAAATCAAATAGCAAAGAAAGATTAGTACCAATCGGTGGTACACCAATCAATCTTCTAAATATGCCAGAGGGCTGTGCATTCTGTCCTCGTTGCGATGAAGCAATGAAGATTTGCTTAAAGGAAAAGCCAGAAGAAATCAGAGTTGGCGAGACACACATGGCATCATGTTGGATGAATATTAAGAATATGAAGCAGGAGGAAGTAGTAAATGAGTAGCGAGAATATTTTAGAAGTAAGCCACTTAAAGCAGTACTTCCCAGTAAAAAATGGATTTAGAACAGTTCCTCTTAAGGCTGTTGATGATATTTCATTTACAATCAAGCCAGGTGAGACACTTGGTCTTGTTGGTGAGTCAGGTTGTGGTAAGACAACTGTAGGACGTACTCTTTTACGTCTTTATCAGCCAACAAGCGGACGTATTGTTTTTGATGGCGATGTTCTTTATGATAGCGAGAAAAAAATTGATGTAAAAATGCAGCCATATCGTAAGCAGATGCAGATGGTATTCCAGGATCCATACTCTTCTCTTAACCCACGTATGACTGTAGAAGATATTATTGGTGAGCCTCTTGATGTGCACAAGCTTTACACATCAAAGGGAGAGCGCCATGACAAAATCATGGAGCTTATGGAAACAGTTGGACTTAACGCTGAGCATGCAACACGTTATGCTCACGAGTTCTCAGGCGGACAGCGTCAGAGAATCGGTATTGCAAGAGCCCTTGCTGTAGATCCAAAATTTATCGTTTGTGATGAGCCTGTATCTGCTCTTGATGTTTCAATTCAGGCACAGGTTGTAAATATGTTTGAGGACCTCCAAAAGCAAAGAGGTTTATCATACTTATTTATTGCTCACGATTTATTAGTAGTTCAGCATATCTCTGACAGAATTGCTGTTATGTACTTAGGTCACATGATGGAAATTGCTGATGCAGACGAGCTTATGGACAACCCAATTCATCCATATACTCAGTCACTTCTTTCAGCAGTACCAATTCCAGATCCTGAGACAGCTAGAAAGAGCCAGAGAATTATTCTTGAGGGCGATGTTCCAAGTCCTCTTAAGATGCCTAGTGGATGTCCTTTCAGAACAAGATGTCGCTACGCTACAGAGCAGTGTGCATGTGAGATGCCTCCATTTACAGATAGAGGAAATGGTCACATGGTTGCATGTTGGAACAAATAAGAGAAGGTATTGGTTTTAATTCCTAAAGGGATTGAAATATAAAGAGATTAAAATTATAGGAGGGATAGTATGAAGAAGAAATTAGTCTCATTAGTACTTGTTGCTGCTATGGCACTTTCAATGGTTGCATGTGGCAATAAGGCAGCATCTACTGAGAGCTCATCTACAGGTGAAGCACCAGCAGTTGCAACAACAAAGGAAGATAAGACAACACTTAATATTTGGATGTCTAGTGAGCCAGCTCACATTGATCCAGCTCTTAACTCATCAGTAGATGGTGGATGTCTTGCAGTAAACTCATTTGAAGGTTTGATGCGTTACAACGAGTCAGGCGAGCTTGAGCCAGCTTGTGCAGAGAGCTATGAGGTATCAGATGATGGACTTACATACACATTCACAATGCGTGATGGTTTAAAGTGGTCTAACGGTGATGATCTTGATGCAACAGATTTCGTTTACTCTTGGAAGCGTGCAGCTTCTCCTGAGGTTGCAGCTGATTACAGCTACCTTTGTGAAATCTTCCCAAGCTTCACATATGAGGAAGGTCTTGGTGATGAAGATGTGGTTGCTTCTGAAGATGGTAAGACACTTACAGTAACACTTAAGAGCGTATGTCCATATTTCCTTGATTTATGTGCATTCCCATTCTTCTTCCCAGTTAACCAGGAAGCTGTAGAAGCTTCTATGTCTGATGGTGATCCAGTTGGTACATGGGCAAACGATGCAGGCGACAACTTCGTATGTAACGGTGCTTATGTTCTTAAATCATGGAATCATGATTCAGATATGACATATGTAAAGAACGACAATTACTGGGATGCTGATTCAGTAACAGTTACAACACTTAACGTAATGCTTACAGCTGAAACAACAGCTGCTTACACAGCTTACACAACAGGAGATCTTGATTTCATCGATGATATTCCTGTAGAGGAAATGGAAACAGCTAAGACAAGTTCAGAGTATGTAGTACTTGATAACCTTGGTACATACTATGCATCATTCAACTACAACACAGATCTTTATGATGAACTTGGTCTTGATGAGGAGCAGGCAAAGGTATTCCGTCATGCTATCACTCTTTTAATTGACCGTCAGTACATCATTGATACAGTTGGTCAGAACAACCAGGAAGTTGCTACATCATTCGTTCCAGCTGGATGCTCAGATGGTAACGGTGGTGAGTTCAAGAACAAGGATTACTACTCAACAGATTACGAAGCAAACGTAGAAGAGGCTAAATCACTTCTTGAGTCTATCGGTTTATATGATACAGCTTCAGATGCTCTTACACAGGATATTTCATTAACATACCTTACAAATAACTCAGAAGGTAATGTAAAGATTGGTGAGTGTATCCAGGCTGACCTTGCAACAGTAGGAATCAACCTTTCTATCGATCAGGAAGAGTGGAACGTATTCCAGGAGACACGTAAGGCTGGTAAGTATGACTTCGCTCGTGAAGGTTGGATCATGGATTACAACGATCCTGTAAATATGCTTGAAATGTACACAACATCTTCAGGAAACAACAACCCACAGTTCGGTAAGGATTCTAGCAAGGATCTTGATTGGGCTAAGTATGATCAGATGATTTCTGATATCCGTTCAGAGGCAGATCTTGCTGCACGTGCAGAGCTTATGCATGAGGCTGAGGATTACCTTATGGATACATGGTGCATCATCCCTATCTACTACTACAACGATCCATACATGATCAAGGATTATGTAAAGGGTGTATATGGTACTGTAGAGGGAATGAAGTACTTCTATCACGCAACAATCAACTAGTCTTTTTACTAGATTTTAAAGTGTGAAAAATTTTTGGGGAAATCGTGAAGATTTCCCCAAAATATTGTTGACAATGGTGCATTACTCTAGTAGAATAACACTTGCGTCGAAACAAAATAAGTAATTTACCTACAACTTTGGAGAAGTACTCAAGAGGCCGAAGAGGCGCCCCTGCTAAGGGTGTAGGTCGGGCAACCGGCGCGAGGGTTCAAATCCCTCCTTCTCCGTGTTTTGAGAAAAGGTTTTCCCAGAAATAGCGGGAAGACACATCCATTGATAATTCGCTTCGCGAATGGGATGTGTCGTGGGAAACGAATTTCTTTGCGGAGCAAATAAATTCATTTCCATATGGTGCCATAGCCAAGTGGTAAGGCAAAGGTCTGCAACACCTCTATCACCAGTTCAAATCTGGTTGGCACCTCTAATTTAAATCCCTCGACCCTAAGTAATGGGGGCGAGGGATTTTTGTTTATACAAAACTAACTATTCAAAAATGTGAGAAAGGAGAATTTTGCAATGACAATTTATGACGAGTTAGTTGCTCGTGGCCTGATTGCTCAGGTAACAAACGAAGAAGAAATTAAAAAATTAATAAATGAGGGCAAGGCAACTTTCTATATCGGCTTCGATTGTACTGCAGATAGCCTTACAGCCGGTCACTTTATGGCTCTCACACTTATGAAGAGATTACAGATGGCTGGCAACAAGCCAATCGCCCTTATCGGTGGCGGTACTACTATGATTGGTGATCCTTCAGGTCGTACAGACATGAGAAAGATGCTTACACGTGAGGACATCGATCACAACGCTGAGTGCTTCAAGCGTCAGATGGAGCGTTTCATCGATTTCTCTGATGGCAAAGCTCTTATGCTTAACAACGCTGATTGGTTACTTGATCTCAACTACGTAGAGCTTCTTAGAGAAGTTGGTGCATGTTTCTCAGTTAACAACATGCTTCGTGCTGAGTGTTACAAGCAGCGTATGGAAAAGGGGCTTTCATTCCTTGAGTTCAACTACATGATTATGCAGTCATACGACTTCTATTACATGTTCCAGCACTATGATTGCAACCTTGAGTTTGGTGGAGATGATCAGTGGTCAAATATGCTTGGTGGTACAGAGCTTATCAGACGTAAGCTTGGTAAGGATGCTCACGCTATGACTATTACTCTTCTCACTGATTCACAGGGCAAGAAAATGGGTAAGACAGCTGGTAACGCAGTATGGCTTGATCCTAACAAGACTTCACCATTTGAGTTCTACCAGTACTGGAGAAATGTTGGTGATGCAGATGTTCTTAAGTGCATCCGTATGCTTACATTCCTTCCAATCGAGGAGATTGAAAAGATGGACAGCTGGGAAGGTGCACAGCTTAATGAAGCAAAGGATATCCTTGCTTATGAGCTTACACAGATGGTTCACGGTACAGAAGAGGCTGATAAGGCTCGCGAGGCTTCTAAGGCACTTTTCGCAGGTGGAGCAAACTCAGAAAACGTACCATGCCACAAGCTTTCAGATGAGGACTTCAAGGACGGTAAGGTAGATATCCTTCAGATTCTTGTTTCTGCTGGTCTTACAGCTAGCCGTGCTGAGGCTCGTCGTGCTGTTCAGCAGGGTGGTGTTTCAGTTAACGGAGACAAGGTTGCTGATCCATTCACATCATACGAAAAGGATGCATTTGCAGAGGAATTCCTTCTTAAGAAAGGCAAGAAATCTTTCTGCAAGATTGAAGCATAAAATATAAAAATGATATAATAAAAGTGCCAAGATACCTTGGCACTTTTTTGTATAAAGGAGAATATAAATAATGGGTAATGTCTTTTACTTTCAATGGGAATTGGATTTACTTCACTGGTTTCAGAGTATACACAATGGATTTTTAGACTGGATAGTTCCAAAGATTACTTTTTTGGGAAATGGCGGATGGTTTTGGATAGTTGCTACTCTCCTACTCTTGATTTTGCCATTTAATAGAAAGATGGGTGTGCAGGCGGCAATATCTCTTGCAATGACATTTATAATCTGCAACTTGATTTTAAAACCAACTATCATGAGATGTCGTCCTTGTTGGCTTGAGCCTGATGTGCAGATGCTTGTAAATATTCCAAAGGATTTCTCGTTCCCATCAGGTCATTCAAATGCTAGCTTTGCTGTAGCCACAGCTATTTTTACGAGAAATAAAAAGCTTGGAATCCCAGCACTTGTACTAGCAGCTTTAATCGCCATAAGCCGTTTGTATGTGTTTGTACACTGGCCTACAGATGTGCTAGCTGGTTCCCTAATTGGAATCTGTGGTGGAATCACAAGCTTTTTCATTGTGAATTTCATTTATAAAAAATTCAATAGAAATGGTCTAGATGATGCCCGTGTCTAAACCATTTCAACAACTAACAATTCATAAGGAGAGAGCACAATTTCTGTGCTGTTAAATGAAGAATTGTCTAAGGTTTTGCTTGTATTGGAAAGCAAAACCTTTTTTATTTTTGAAGGAAGACTAAGTGTCTGGGCATCCTTCTGATAATTAGCAATAACCATTACACTCTTCTCTCCTACCCTACTGTAGGCAAGAAGGTTTTTCTGCGACTGCTTGTATGGAGCAAATTTGCCATAAACAAATGTGGACACATACTCAGGATTCTTTCTAAGAGAAATGAGTGACTTATAAAAGTTAAAAACTGAATCTGAATCATTAATCTGTGAAGCAAGATTTATATGCTTATATTTAGGATTAACCATAAGCCATGAGCTACCATCGGTGAATCCTGCATTCTCAGAATCATCCCACTGGAAAGGGGTACGAGCATTATCTCTTGTCACATTTATAAGATGTGCAAGGGCCTCAGCATGTGTTTTGCCTTCATGTAATGATGTTTCAAAAATATTTGCATTTGCACAGTCATCCAAATCGTTAATATCGTTTACTTTATCCAGGTTTTCCATACCTATCTCCTGCCCCTGGTAAATAAAAGGAAGTCCAGGAAGAAGAAAGTATATACCTGCCAGCATCTTTTTGCTGGTGTCATCTAAATCTTCTTTTGGTATGAACCTTGAAACGCCTCTAGGTTCGTCATGGTTTTCGATGATGTTAGAAAGAAAACCTATGCCATCAACTCTTTCATGAGCCTTAAAAATCGCGTTTTTATAGTTCTCAGGAGAAATATCTTCTTTTGTTGATTCAGCAGAAAAATCAAACATGGTAGAAAAGTATCCATGGGAGCCGATGAATAAAGGCAATTCATCATCCTTTTCATTAAAGACTTCACCTACAGTAAAAGCATCATGCTTTCTGAATGTCTCATCAGCTAATTCATTAAGGAACTCTCCTACCCCAGTTGCCTCTTTTAGCATATTGTCGATTGAGGAAAGTCCATCATCGCCATCCACAGGATAATCAGAAAATGGAAGCTTCTTTTTAATGTTGATAATGGCGTCGATTCTAAATCCGGCAATACCCTTATCTAGCCACCAGTTAATCATTTTGTAAACTTCTTTACGAAGCTTAGGATTTTCCCAGTTCAAATCTGGCTGCTTCTTGTGGAACACATGAAGATAGATTTTGTCATCATGTCCCGGTAACTTTTCCCATACACTGCCTCCAAAATAGCTACGCCAATTGCAAGGCAAAGGATCACCATCCTTGTGGTCTTCAATGTAAAAGAATTTGCCGTACTCTCCGTCAGGGTCTTCGCAGGCCTTTTTAAACCATTCATGTTCATCGGAACAATGGTTTACCACCAAGTCCATTACAATGCCTATACCCCTCTTCTTCCCTTCTTCAATTAGACGGTCCAAATCAGAAAGGGTGCCAAAGCGAGGGTCGATATCGTAGTAATCAGAAATATCATATCCCTGATCAGCAAGAGGCGAACAATAAATTGGTGAAAGCCAAATAATATCTATTCCAAGATCCCGCAAATAATCTAGTTTTTCAATAACTCCGTTTATATCTCCAATACCATCCCCATTGGTATCGTAAAAACTCTTTGGGTAGATTTGATAAGCTACCTTGTTGTGCCACCATTTTTTTTCCATGTAAAAGCCACTCCTTAGATTAATCTAAGTAAACGCTAACATAAAAATATTGACAGGTAAATAGGTTATGCGTATAACTAAAAACAAGGAGGAGAATGCTATGGTAAGAATCAAAGACATTGCAAAAACATGTGGCGTAAGTACAGCCACTGTATCGTATGTGCTGCATGGAAAGTATGAAAAGGTCTCAAAGGAAGTAAGAGAAAGAATCGAAGCTGAAATAGCGGAAAGCGGCTATATCACAAATCAATCTGCAATCAATCTGGTAAGCAGATGCTCAGGCCTTATTGGCGTAGCGGTTATGGATTCTAGCGATAAAAAGGATATTATGGGTGACCCATATTTCAGTATTCTCTTCTCATATCTTGAAAAGGAATTTAGAAAAAGAGATAAATATATTTTGATTATCCTGGACCAGTCTCCTGAACGTGTTGTAAAGGATGCGTTGCGATGGAATTTAGATGGGCTTATCCTTAGCAACTACACCAAGGAAGCCATGATTGCAATCAGCCAGGAGTTTGTAAAACCAATTGTTACCATAGATGCAGCCTTTGTTTACGAGTACGATAAGCTGGTGCAGGTATTCATAGATGATTATGATGGTGGATACAAAATTGGTAACTATTTGGCATCAATAGGTCATACAAATGTGGCCATGCTTGATGATAATGATGAGGAAGATACCAGACACAGATGGCGAGGTTTTAGGCAAAGCTTTATTGATAACGGTATAGAAATCGATGAAAGCTCACACTTTATTATCGATATGAAAACTGAGGATTTGCAGGAAGGATTAGATAGAATTTATCCTGCATTGATAGAAAAATCTGCTGTATTTTGTATTTCAGATTTTTACGCTTTAAGAGTAATAAAGTATTTAAATGAGCATGGAAAAACAGTACCTGAGGATATTTCAATAGCAGGTTATGATGATATATTGTTTTCAAAATTATCTACGCCGGAGCTCACCACAATAAGGCAAAATGTGCAGCAAAAAGCAGAATCTGCAGTAGATAGCATGATGAAAATGATTAAGAATAAGCCAGTGGAGCATAACATAAAACTCCCTGTTGAGTTGATTGTTAGAGAGTCATGTAGACAGTTGTAAAAAAGTAATAAAAATAAAAAACTAAATATGTCACATAGTAATAGTTATGTGCATAACCTTTGACCCAAGATTAGTCTTGGGTTAATTTTTAGTTACAAGGTTATTCGTATAACTAAAGGAGGACAGAATGGAAAAGGCATGGTGGAAAGAAAGTGTCATATACCAGATTTATCCAAGATCTTTTTGTGATTCTAATGGTGATGGCATTGGTGATTTAAATGGTATACGAAGTAAATTAGATTACTTACAAAAGCTTGGAATCAACGTTATTTGGCTTAGTCCAATATATAAATCGCCTAACGACGACAATGGTTATGATATATCTGATTATCAGGATATAATGGATGATTTTGGAACAATGGACGATTTCGATGCTTTGCTTAAAGAGGCACATGAGCATGGAATCAAAATCGTAATGGATTTGGTAGTTAATCACACATCCGATGAGCATAAGTGGTTCATCGAAAGTAGATCATCAAAGGATAATCCCAAGAGAGATTATTATATCTGGCGTGAGCCGAAAGATGGCAAAGAACCAAACAACTGGGGATCATGTTTTTCAGGGTCGGCATGGGAATATGATGAAAAGACAGGCATGTATTATCTACATTGCTTTTCAAAAAAGCAGCCGGATTTAAACTGGGACAATGAAAAAGTCAGAGATGAAGTATTCAACATGATGACTTGGTGGTGTGAAAAGGGCATTGATGGATTCAGAATGGATGTAATATCAATGATTTCCAAAGTACCAGGATTACCAGATGGAAACAAAGGCGAGGGGGCTTTATATGGGGACTTATCTAATACAACAAACGGCCCAAGAGTTCATGAGTATTTACAGGAAATGAGAAAGCGAGTGCTTTCAAAATACGACTTGATCACAGTTGGGGAGTGCGCAGGCGTAACTATAGAGGAAGCAAAGAAATATGCAAATTTAGATAATTCTGAGCTGAATATGGTTTTCCAATTTGAACACACAGGACTGGATTACGACGAACGAGGAAAATGGACAACCAAAAGATTCTATTTACCAGATTTAAAAGAAAACTTGAGTAAATGGCAGAATGAACTTGAGGGCCAGGCTTGGAATTCCTTGTATTGGGATAATCACGATCAACCAAGAATCGTATCAAGACTTGGAGACGACTCGCCATTATCAGCAAAATGTATCGCCACAGTTCTTCACATGATGAAGGGTACGCCTTATATATATCAAGGCGAAGAACTTGGAATGACAAATTATCCTTTCAAATCAATTGATGAATGCAGAGACATTGAAATACTAAATGCTCACAAGGAATTGGTTGGCGGAGGCCGAATGTCAGAGGAGGATTTAATGGACGGCATTCGAGCAAAAGGCCGTGATAATGCAAGAACTCCAATGCAGTGGGACGATACTAAGGAGGCAGGATTTACAACAGGAAAGCCTTGGATAGGAGTTAATCCAAATCACAAGACAATCAATGCAAAAGCTGAACTGGAAGATAAGAACTCAGTATTTTATTACTATCAAAAGCTTATCCAGCTAAGAAGAAATAGCCAGTGGTCAGATATCATCGTATATGGCACATACAATCTTTTGGACAAGGAAGATGAAAATATATTTGCATACACAAGACAATTGGGGGAAAGAAAAATTCTTGTTGTATGTAATGTAAGTGCCAATGAGGTGCAATACAAGCTGGATTTTGAGGTGGAAGAAAAGGCATGCTTAATTCGTAATTACGATAATTTGAATTTGGAAAAAGAGATGAGAGTCCCAGCATGGTTTGCAGGAGTTTGGGAGATTTAATCAGGTACCAATGAGCAAAAGCTCTAAAAATAATAAAGAAGGAGAGGTATTGGTATGAAAAAGAAGTTATTATCATTACTATTGGTAGGACTTATGGGAGCAAGCATCGTTGCATGCGGCGACACTGGCAGTGGAAGCGCAAGCAGCGGAGATTCAGGTAAATCTATTCGATTAGTAAACGGAAAAATCGAAGTAGATTCACAATTGAAGAAGCTTGCTGAGATGTATGAAAAAGAGACAGGCGTACATGTGGAAATCGAATCAATGGGTGGTGGTATCGATATCCAGGGTGAGCTCAAGGCTTACTACCAGTCAGATAATATGCCAGATATCTTTGTTTGCGGTGGGGCAGCAGACTTCGATAACTGGGATGGATTGCTGCAGGATATGAGCGACCAGGCATGGGTAAGTGATACAGATGCAGCATACACAAGTGATGATGGGGTGGTCGGATTCCCATACACAACAGAAGCAGTTGGACTTGCTTACAATGCTGACATTTTAAGTGCAGCAGGCGTTGATCCAGCATCAATCACTGGTCCAGAATCAATGAGAAAGGCATTTGAAACTATTGATTCAAAGAAGGATGAGCTTGGACTTACAGCAGTAATTGGTTACTATGCAGAGCCAGTTAACCTATATTGGTCAACAGGAAATCATCTTTTTGGAAATTACCTTGATGCGGGTCTAGATAGAGATGATAGAACATACATTGATATGTTAAGTGATGGCGGAAAGCTTGATGATGCAAGATTTGCTGATTTTGCAGATATGGTTGAGCTCTTCAATGAATACGCAGACCAGTCACTTTTAGTATCAGGCACATATGATCAGCAGATTCTTAACTTTGCATCAGGCAAATATGCCTTTGTTACACAGGGCTCTTGGATTGGCGCAACAATGACAGGTGATGACGCTGATGCATATAAAGAAGCAGGCAACTTTGAATGTGGAATGATTCCATATGCCTTTGAAGAAGGAATCGACACAATCCTCACAAACTCTCCATCATGGTGGGCAGTATATAACGGTGGAAATGTAACAGAAGCAGAAGCATTCTTACAGTGGATGGCAGGAGACGAGGCACAGGAAGTTCTAGTTATGGAAGCTGGATTTATCAGCCCATATAAGTCTTGCACATATGTAGCAAATGACCCATTTGCAGAGACAATCTCTGAATATACTGCAGCAGGTAAGACATCAGCATGGCATTGGCTTGAAATGACAGATGGATACTCACAGAACTACACAGGCCAGGTATTTGCTGACTTTGCATCAGGAACTCTTAGCAAGGATGAATTTATTTCAACATTCAAGCAGGTAACGGAAAACGCATATGCACAGTAATTAAAATCTATGAGATGGGAAGTTTCAAGGCTTTCCATCTCATATTGAATTTTGCAGGGGGATAGTGGCATGAATATAGATAGTAAAAAATCCTTGTCATTAGTATTATTAGCGGCAGGCTGCTTTGGAATCATTTCAGCTTTAGCATTGGACATTACAGGAAGTGATTTTGCATTTCGAGGTGCCTTACTAATAATTGGAGCGATAGCTTTTTTGGGTGGTTTATACTTCTACCCTACGGAAAAACATCATAAAGCAATTATAAATATTATATTTCTGTTTCCATTACTGTTTTGTTTCGTCGTAACAGTAATAATTCCTTTTGGACTTGGCTTGTTCTATTCGACAACTGATTGGAATGGAATTAGAATGACAGGCTTTGTTGGACTTAGTAATTACAAAGCAATGTTTACTGAAATAAGTTTCCTATGGTCGCTGATAATAACGGTTTTATTTGTAATCATAAATATGATTGCGGTAAATGTTATAGGTCTAGCCTTGGCAGTTTTATGCACAAGCAAAATAAGAGCTGTAGGATTCTTTAGAGCAGCTTATTTTATACCAAATCTAATTGGTGGTATCGTACTTGGTTATCTTTGGCAGTTCGTTTTTAACAATGTTGTATTGAACTGGACATTAAAACTATTTGACTACAATAGCTCAATGCTTTCAAAATATAACACAGCATTTTTTGCAATTGTTTTAGTATATATCTGGCAGTATGCAGGATATATCATGATGATTTATATTACTGGATTAACAACTGTTCCAACAGATGTAATAGAGGCAGCTTCAATCGACGGAGCAACTGCTGTGCAGACCTTCTTTAAAATCAAGCTTCCTATGATTGCATCAACAATTACAATATGCACGTTCCTTACATTACAGTCTGCCTTCAAGCAGTTCGATGTAAATATGGCATTAACAAATGGAACTGGTTCAGTAAACTTTATGGGACAGTACCTTACAAACGGCACGCAGATGTTGGCTTTGAATATTTATAATACAGCAATCACAAAGAATAATTACGCACTAGGCCAGGCAAAGGCAGTGTTGTTCTTCATCATCCTTTCAATCGTATCTATCATTCAGGTTCGTGTATCTAACAAGAGGGAGGTGGAGATGTAATGGTAAAGAAATTTACAGTACTAGATTTTATTATCAGGGTTTTAGTTATTATCATTGCGATGTTAGTGCTATTTCCATTTTTTCTGATTGTTATAAATGTATTTAGAAATGCAAATGATATAGTTAGTAATCCAGTAAGTGTGGCTGGAATGTCAATTGAAAAGCTGATGAATAACCTGACATCAGTTATAAATAATACTAACTTTAGTTTTTGGTCTGCCTTCGCCACATCTGCAATAGTAACCGTATTTTCGCTGGTATTACTTGCATTATTTGGTGGAATGGCAGCATGGGTAATATGCAGAAATAAAACGAAATGGTCAGCATTTATATACATGGTATTTATCGCATCAATGATAATCCCATTTCAGGTAGTTATGCTTCCACTTATATCAACCTTTAGAGATGTGGGTAAATTCCTTGGAATCACAATGCTTCAATCATTCCCTGGTATCATTTTTGCTTACCTAGGATTTGGTGGTGCAATGACAGTGTTTATCTTAAATGGATTTATAAAGACCATACCATACGAGCTTGAGGAAGCTGCATCAATTGACGGCTGTTCTCCAGAAGGTATTTATTTTAGAGTTATCTTCCCTCTTCTAAAACCACCAATTGTGACGGTTACAATCCTTAATGGAATGTGGATTTGGAACGATTATTTGCTACCATCACTTATGCTTGGTCATAACGGAAAGGTGAAAACACTTCCGGTTGCAGTACAAGCATTCATCGGCTCATATGTAAAACAGTGGGATTTGATTTTGACAGCAGCATTCCTTGCAATTATCCCAATGATAATCCTGTTTTTATTTGCACAAAAGCAGATTATGGGCGGCCTCGTAGACGGTGCTATAAAATCCTAGTGTTGACATTATGCGAGATTGTTTAGTATATTGTATACATCTCGTGAGGGAGTAGCTAGCGCTAAAAAAGAATGCGTTGTTTGTCAACAGACTCGGGATTTACCCTGGCAAACATTAAATAGTGAGACTCACGTGTAGCCATAGATTTGGTTACACGTGGGTCTTTTTTGTTATATTAGCCCTCACAAAAAAGGAGTTTAATATGAGTGTAGTAGACATATTTTTATTTGGAGTAGGTCTATCTATGGACGCATTTGCTGTTGCTATCTGCAAGGGACTGGCAATGAAGCAGGTAAACAAAAAGCAAATGCTTATGATAGCCCTATTCTTTGGCGGTTTTCAGGCGTTGATGCCGTTGATTGGCTTCATCTTGGGAAGTGCTTTTGCTGATATGATTTCAGCTTATGATCATTGGATTGCCTTCGTACTTCTGTTATATGTAGGTGGCAAAATGATTATTGACGCCATCCGTGAATGGAAGGATGAGGATAAGGTTGAGATAATGGACCCACCACTTGATTACAAGGAGCTTACACTTCTTGCAATTGCAACAAGTATCGATGCATTAGCATGTGGAGTTACTTTTTCATTCTACGAAGGATTTAACATACTTCGTGCAATCTTAATTATTGGTTTAACAACATTTGCTATTTCAGCAGGTGGTGTTTATGTGGGAAATATTTTTGGTAATAAGTTCAAGGCAAAGGCCCAGTTATTAGGCGGATTTATCCTGATTTTCCTGGGCGTGAAAATCTTGCTTGAGCATTTATATGGAATATCATTTGGGTTTTAAAGGAGGAGAATAAAATGACATTTTTTAGCACAATACCAGGAGCTTTGATTCTCTTGGTAGTTGGATTTGTATTTTTGATTAAGGGAGCAGATTTCTTTGTTGAAGGCGCATCTGCTGTAGCAAAAAAGCTTCATGTGCCAGCACTTGTAATTGGTATGACAATCGTGGCAATGGGAACATCACTTCCAGAGCTTTCAGTATCTGTTACAGCTTCTTTAGCAGACAGTAATCAGCTTGCAATTGGAAATGTAATTGGCTCAAATATCTTTAATTTGATGGTGGTTTTAGGTAGCTGTGCATTGTTTTCAGCACTTGAAGTAGCTGATGACACTATTAAAAAGGATTTTCCTTTTTCAGTAGCATGTGCAGTTGCTCTCATGATTATGGGACTGATTGGTAGCTCAGTAGGACATTTAGATGGAGCAATTCTTCTTGTAGCTTTTGCTATCTTCCTTGGTTCAATGCTAATGACCGCAAAAAATCACAGAGCACATGAAGCAGAGCTTGCTGAAGAGGATGTAGAAAATGAAATTGTAGATATTCCAACCTGGCTTTGTATCATCTATATCATTGGCGGCGCTGTTGCTATCAAGTTTGGCGGTGATTGGGTAGTTGATTCATGTACAACACTTGCTCTTAAGTTTGGTATGTCAGAAACTCTTGTTGGTCTAACAATCGTAGCACTTGGAACATCACTTCCTGAGCTTGTAACATCAATTGTTGCTGCTAAGAAAAATGAGCTTGATATGGCAATTGGAAATGTAGTTGGTTCTAATATATTTAATATACTTTTGATTCTTGGCGTGGCAGGTGCAATTTCACCTATGACTTACCTTACAGTAAACGCTATTGATACATTGATTCTTGTGGCTTTTTCAGCTGTTGTATGGCTCATGTGTTTAAAGAAAAAGAATCTTAATAGAGTTAATGGAATCATCATGTTGCTACTTTATGTGGCATATCTTGCTTATATCATCGTAAGAGATGGCGGTGTAGCATAGATTAAATGTGGTAAAAAGTACAGTGTTATGGTAAAATCATAAAGTTTAAAGGGTTGAATAAGGAGGTAATTTTATGGGTCTTTTAGACAATCTTTCAGATAGCATTAGAAGTACCACCCAAGACCTTAGCAAAAAAGCTCAAAACGCTACAGATATGACCAAATTGCAGTATGACAAAAAGGTCAAAGAAGGCGAACTTATCAAGCTTTATGAAAAGCTTGGAAAAAAGTATTATCAAGAGCATAAAGATGAGGACAGCGAAGATATCAAACGAATCACCGCTGTGACTCTTCGAATCAAAGAGATATCAGATGATATCATGGCACTTAAAGGCGGTGTAGCCTGCCCTAAGTGTGGCGCATTAGTCAAAAATGGCTCCATGTACTGTAGTGCATGTGGAGAAAAAATAGAGGATATTTTTGAAGAGTAGGAGTTAAGAATGGGTAACAAAGGCAATTATTACATCACCACAGCAATTGCTTACACATCAGGTAAGCCACATATTGGAAACACATACGAAATCGTGCTTGCAGATTCAATCGCTCGTTTCCGTCGACAGGAAGGATACAATGTTTTCTTCCAGACAGGAACAGATGAGCACGGTCAGAAAATCGAGTTAAAGGCCGCTGAAGCAGGCATCACTCCAAAGGAGTTTGTTGACAATGTTTCAGGTCAGGTTAGAAATATTTGGGATTTAATGAACACATCTTATGACAAGTTCATCCGTACAACCGATGAGGATCATGAGAAGCAGGTTAAGAAGATTTTCAAGAAGCTATACGATAAGGGCGATATTTACAAGAGCTCATACGAAGGACTTTACTGTACACCATGTGAGTCTTTCTGGACAGAGTCACAGCTTGTTGATGGCAAGTGCCCTGACTGCGGTCGCGAGGTTCAGCCAGCAAAGGAAGAGGCTTACTTCTTCAAGATGAGCAAATACGCTGACAAGCTTATTGATTATATCAACACACATCCTGAGTTTATTCAGCCAGTTTCTCGTAAAAACGAGATGATGAATAACTTCCTTCTTCCAGGATTACAGGATCTTTGTGTTAGCCGCACATCATTTACATGGGGTATTCCAGTAGATTTTGATCCAAAGCACGTTGTTTATGTATGGCTTGATGCTCTTACAAACTATATCACAGGTATTGGTTATGATTGTGATGGTGAGTCATCTGATCAGTTCAAGGCTTTATGGCCAGCTGACCTTCACCTCATCGGAAAGGATATCATCCGTTTCCATACAATTTATTGGCCTATTTTCCTTATGGCACTTGATCTTCCACTTCCAAAGCAGGTATTTGGACATCCATGGCTTCTTACAAAGTCAGCTGATGGTGGCGATGACAAGATGTCAAAGTCAAAGGGAAATGTTATCTATGCAGATGAATTAGTTGATTTCTTCGGTGTAGATGCAGTTAGATATTTCGTTCTTCACGAAATGCCATTCGAGAATGATGGTGCTATTTCATGGCCACTTATGGTTGAGCGTGTTAACTCAGATCTTGCAAACACACTTGGAAACCTTGTAAACCGTACAATCTCAATGAGCAACAAGTACTTCGGTGGAGTTGTTGAGGATAAGGGTGTTACAGAGGAAGTTGATGCAGATCTTAAGGCTGTAGTTACAGGTACAGTTGCAGCAGTTGAGTCAAAGATGGCTGAACTTCGTGTTGCAGATGCTATTACAGAAGTATTCAATCTCTTCAAGAGATGTAACAAATATATCGACGAGACAATGCCTTGGGCACTTGCAAAGGACGAGACAAAGCAGGATAGACTTGCTACTGTTCTTTACAACTTGGTTGAGGGCATCTCAATTGGTGCTACACTTCTCAAGGCTTTTATGCCTGAGACATCAGAAAAGGTATTAGCTCAGCTTGGTGCAAAGGAAATCCCTTACGATGAGCTTTCTACTTTCGGTCACTATGTAAACGGAAATAAGGTTACAGATGCTCCAGAGATTCTCTTTGCTCGTCTTGACCTTGATGAGGTTATGGCAAAGGTTGCAGAGCTTCATCCTGCACAGCCAGAGGAAGCAGATGCTGATGATGAGGAAGGAATCGATATCGAAGCAAAGCCTGAAATCACATTTGATGATTTTATGAAGCTTCAGTTCCAGGTTGGTAAGATTGTTTCTTGTGAAGCAGTTAAGGGCTCTAAAAAGCTTCTTTGCTCACAGGTTAAGATTGGTTCACAGACAAAGCAGATTGTTTCTGGTATCAGCAAGCACTACTCTCCAGAGGAGATGGTTGGAAAGAAGGTTATGGTTCTTGTAAACCTTAAGCCAGCTAAGCTTGCAGGTGTTCTTTCAGAAGGAATGCTTCTTTGCGCAGAGGATGCTGAAGGCAACCTTTCACTTATGACACCAGAGAAGTCAATGCCATCAGGTGCGGAGATTTGTTAATATGATTTTTGAGACACATGCTCATTATGATGATGAGAAGTTCGACGAGGATAGAGTCGAACTTCTTTCTCATTTATTGAGGGAAAACAATATCGGTAATATTGTAAATGTAGGTGCAACCTTTAGAGGTTGTAAGGACAGTATAAAACTGGCTGAGGAGTATGATAATGTATACGCAGCTATAGGAATACATCCAGAGGAAATAGATGAAATAAACGAAGATGTCATCAATTGGATCAGGGAAAATTCATCAAATCCAAAGGTTGTTGCAATAGGTGAAATCGGCCTTGATTATTACTGGGTGAAGGAGCCAGAGCAAAGAGCAAAACAGCGTCTTTGGTTCGATAGACAAATGGATTTGGCTTTAGAGTTAAATTTACCAGTAATTATTCACTCTAGAGATGCGGCAGAAGACACTTTAAACACAATT
Source organism: Pseudobutyrivibrio ruminis HUN009 (assembly GCF_000703005.1). Classification (NCBI taxonomy): domain Bacteria; kingdom Bacillati; phylum Bacillota; class Clostridia; order Lachnospirales; family Lachnospiraceae; genus Pseudobutyrivibrio; species Pseudobutyrivibrio ruminis. The sequence continues at coordinate 848,783 of NZ_JNLH01000001.1, forward strand.
ATTAGGTATAATACACAAGGACTAAAAGGTATTGTTCATTGTTATTCATATTCCAAGGAAATAGCCATGGAATATGTGAAAATGGGATGGTATATTGGTGTTGGAGGAGTAGTCACTTTCAAAAACGGAAGAAAGCTTGTAGAGACAGTGGAGGCTATTCCAATCGAAAACATAGTTCTTGAGACAGATTGTCCTTACATGGCACCAGTTCCACATAGAGGTGAGCGTAACAGTTCAATCTATCTTAGCCATGTGGCAGAAAAGGTTGCAGAGATAAAGGGACTTACTGTAAAAGAAGTAGAAGATACTACCTATGAAAACGCCCTTAGGGTGTATACTAAAAGTAAAAGGAAATAAACATGGCATATTTAAGTAATCCAACATATACGCGAGCTGTTTTGGAAGCTCATGGATTCTCATTTCAAAAGAAATATGGACAGAACTTTCTTATTGATGGCAATGTCCTTGATAATATCATTGATGCAGCAGGCATTACAAAGGACGATTTTGTTCTAGAAATCGGCCCTGGTATAGGAACAATGACACAGCGTCTTTGCGAGGAAGCAAGGGAAGTTGTGGCAGTGGAAATCGATAAAACACTCATCCCAATTTTGGATGATACACTATCTACATACAAGAATTGGACAGTTATCAATCAAGATATTTTAAAGGTTGATATTAACAAATTGGCCCTTGAGAAAAACGGTGGGAAGCCGATAAAAGTAGTGGCTAATTTGCCATACTATATTACAACTCCAATTATCATGGGGTTATTTGAAAGTCATGTACCACTTGAGTCAATTACAATCATGATACAAAAAGAAGTGGCCGACAGAATGAAAACAGGACCTGGTTCCAAGGAATACGGAGCTTTGTCTTTGGCAGTTCAGTATTATTCAAATCCAGAGATAATATGTGAGGTTCCACCAAGTTGCTTTATGCCACAGCCAAAGGTATCAAGCACAGTAATATCGCTGAGATGTCACAACAATCCGCCAGTTGATTGTGACGAGAAGCTTTTATTCCAGATTATTAGAGCTTCGTTTAATCAGCGTAGAAAAACTTTATTGAACGGTCTTAGCAATGGGCTTCATTTTTCAAAGGAGCAAATTGCTGATGCTATAGAACAGTGTGGTTTCGTACCAACTGTACGAGGAGAGGCGCTATCGCTTGAAGATTTTGCCAAATTAACAAATGTATTAAAGCAGGCTTAGGAGATTAACGACTAGTAGGGAGAGCTTAATTAATGGATGTCCGTAGCTACAGCAGAGAAGTACAAATTCTCATAGGTGAAATACAAAAAAATAGAGGCAAGGACTCAGGAACAGTTTTATCAGCTTGCGATAAGCTTTTAGCTTACGGTAAGGGCATGAAGGACGATGCCCTTATTGGTTATGCTTATTTTTCAAAGGGCGAAACATACTATCTTCTAAACGACGCATCTAACTTCTATTCTCAGATGCTTTCTTGCATGGGACCTATGGAGCACGTAAAGGAATGGGGATACGTTGCCATGGCAAATAATATGCTAGGTATTGTTTCTCTAAATCGCGGTAATGCTCCATTCGCCCTAGATTATTTCATTAAAGCAATCAGCATTTGTGAGGATTATTCACTTCCAGATATTGAGTGGATGATTCACATGAATCTTGGTTCTCTGTATTTAAATATCGAAGAATATCAGAAATCCATTTCTCACACTGAAATTGCATATAGATATCTTCTAGATCACAAGAGCTTGGATGGTTTTACTGAAAGTTATACAGCCATCCTACTTGGCATGGGCCGAGCTTATTTGAATCTTGATAGAGAGGATAGATGTCTTGAAATCGAGAAGAAGCTTAGGACAGATTGTCTTCCATATTTGATGGAGATGGACAGAATAGTCATCTATTGCTATTTTGCACGAGTTCATCAGGCAATAGGTGAGGAAGAAGCAAGGGACTATTGGATTGAGATGGTAAATAAGCATGCCAGCACAAGCATGCCTATTTTGGATGTGTTTGATGATTTTTATGATTATCTACACATGCTTCTTAAAATCGAAAAATATGATGATTTCTTCAAAGCATATACAGTTCTTGATGATTTGACAAAACATACATCTATCAAAAACTTAGAAAGAAAGCTTCTTACATTAAAGATTCGTTACTACAGAAGGGTAGGCCAAATAGAAGAATATAAAATCGCTTCAGTTTTGTATTTCGAGTTATCAGAATTCATGGAACGAGAAAATCGCTTAATGGTCAGCAACATGATCGTTATGCGTAATTCGTATATGGAGCTTACACAAATCAATAAGAAAGTCGAAGAGAAGAATACATTCTTACAGAAACGTTCAGAGACAGACCCATTAACAGGAATGTATAATAGACTGAAGCTTAATGAGTATAGTGAGGAAGCCTTTGAAAAGGCCCTTATTAATAGATCTAGTATAGCAGTTGAAATCCTTGATATAGATTTCTTTAAGCAGTACAACGATAACTATGGACACCAGGAAGGTGATAATTGTATCAAGTTCATTGCCAATACCTTAATAGAAATGGCAAAAGAGGATGGCATTTTCACAGCAAGATATGGTGGAGATGAGTTCGTAGTTATCTATGAAGGTCTTTCCAAAGAAATGGTGGAGGCCAAAGCAAATGAATTAAGAGATCGAATATACCAGCAAAAGTGGGAGCATAAATTTTCTCTTACAGACAACATTGTTACCATTTCTCAAGGTATCTGTTATGGAATACCCGAAAGAGATGCAAGCATGTTTGGTTATCTTCAGGGCGCAGATAAAATGTTATACGAGGTTAAGCAGCAAAGCAGAAATGCAATTAAAATCTGCGATGCGACAGACTTAGTAGAACTAAAGGATGAATAAAAATGAAAACCATTAAAAAGATTTTTTTTGATGATGTTATCAGTCTAGTGAAGAATTTTTTCGCTCTTGTTATTGTGGTAGGAATATGTTTCTTGCCGGCGCTGTATGCATGGTTCAATATCTATTCTAACTGGGACCCATATGGCAACACAGGAGCGCTAAAGTTCGCAGCTATATCTTTGGACAAAGGATACACAGATGAAGAAGGTGAGTATCACAATCAAGGTGATACCATAATTGAAAATCTCCATGAAAATACCTCTGTGGATTGGCAGTTTGTCGATTCAGAGGAGGATGCTGTAAATGGAGTTTATAGCGGGGAGTATTATGCAGCAATTGTTGTAGATGAAGATTTCACATACAACATGTACAACGTTCTTACAGACGACGTCAAAAGACCGGTTCTACATTTCTATGAGAATCAAAAGAAGAATCCCGTAGCGACAAAAATTTCAGATACAGTAGCCCAGTCCTTGCAGAACAACATTAATGTGGCATTTACAGAAGTTGTTGTAAGCAAGGTATTTTCTAGTGCTTCAGATGTGTCAGAAGATTTGCAGGAAAAGGGCGGAGTAGACGAAATCGTAAACAAGCTTGAAAGCCTTAGCGCAGATTTAACCACATATCAAAATGCTATGACAACAATCATAGAAAATGATGCGCAGTTGAAGGCTTCCTTAGAGGCGGCAGAGCAGGATGCAACAAACGTCAAGAATCAGGCAGAGCAGAGTGCTAAGTCTCTTGAAACAGCTGGTAATATCACAGACAAGACTGATACAACAATTAATTCTTATTCACAAACTGTAGAAAGAGCACTGACACAGATAGAAGTTAAAGCGGCTTCTATGAATGAAAAACTTGATACAGCAAAGCTAAGCAATGATGCAACAGAAGTAGCAAGAAGCCTTAAAGGGGCTATGCTTGACACTTTAGAGATGGCTGACGTAGCTATATATCTTCCAGGTAAACTGAACGATACAGAAGTAAATACAGCAAAAGAAGAATTCAATAATGCTGTTAATGGAATACTAGACGCCTATAACGAATTGACAAATGGTATTCCTGAGCAGATGATACCAGCGAATTTGAAAGATATGGTAGCAAAGATACAGTCAGTCCAGACTGCTATAAATTCGATTGATCCATCTTCAACAGAATACCAAAATCAGGTAGCAGCAGCTGACAAAGCTATCAAAGAAGCAATAGATGCATTAAATAATGTTAATGAAGAAGAATTAGTATCAGCTGGTACAGAGAATCTTAAGTCAGCAGCTACTAACGCAAGAACAAAAGGTGAAGAGCTAAACAAAACAATATCAGGCCCACTTAGAGAAAAGGTTGATGAAGGTTTATCGTCTCTTGAGGGAATGCTCTATGATTCAAGTGCAATACTCAATACAGTTGGTGAAACATTTGGAAACTTGGTTGTAATGTTTGATGCAATTGGAAACACAGTAGATTGTGCAGATACAAGCTTACAAAAAACAAGTGAAGCTATTGTTTATGTAAACGGAAGACTAATCGATGCAATAGCTGAGATTGAAGAAGCTGGATCGGCAGATAAGATTCAGGTTTTGGTAAATGCATTATCTGGTGACCCGGAAGTATATGGAAAGTTCTTCTCAACACCAGTGGAAATGAAAACAGAAGCTGTATACCCTATCGAGAATTATGGTTCGGCAGTAGCTCCATTCTATTCAACATTGGCATTCTGGGTAGGCGCCTTAATTCTAACAGCTATTATTAAGATTAAGCCAGATAAGAATAGATATCCAGAGGCGTCTGAAAGACAACTATATTTCGGAAGATATGTCTTATACTGGGTGCTTGGACAGATTCAGTCGGTGATTATTGTATTAGGAGACATATTCCTATTGCATGTGCAGTGCTTACATCCATGGCTATTCTTATTAGCCGGATCTGTAATTGCCACCACATTTACCATCCTTATCTATTCACTTGTTACAACTTGGGGTGATGCAGGAAAAGCACTTGCAGTAGTACTTGTAGTTATTCAGATTGCAGGAAGCTCGGGAACATATCCTATTGAACTTTTACCAGAGTTCTTTAGAAAGGTTTATATATTCTTCCCATTCCCATATGCAATCAATTCAATTAGAGAATGCTTGTGTGGAACATATGAGTGTGACTATCTAAAATATTTAGGCACATTGGTTATATTTATGGGAGTATCCCTTGTAATAGGTCTTTTGGTACGAATTCCATTTGAAAAGCTCAATCACTATATGGAGGAGCGAATGGAAGATACCGAAATGATGTAGGAGGCAGTTTTGGGAAAAGAAAAAGAAATCGTTTATGAGAAGTTCATGGATTTGCAGCAGCAGGTTCATCAACGGAATCAGAAAAAGATTAAAGTTGGATTAAAAGTAAATATTTTATTACCCCTTGTTTTCTTAGTAATAAGCTTTATCTCAGATAGATCAAAGCTAGTATTCTTAGTACTTTGGATTGTTTCGTTATTTGGAATAGCCTTCTATCTGCTTTATGTAGAATACATGGATTTTGAACTCCAAGAACAGTTAAAAGAACTTGGAATTATGGAAAAAGAAGCTGAAGCTCAGGTTCTTATAGGTGAGGAAGTTATTCAAAGCATTGATGAAATCAACAATGCTAAAAACGAAATGGTAAAGGATATTAAGGATTTAAGAAAAGAGATTAAAACTGATATTCAATCAATGGGAGACAAGCTGAAAAGATGAAAAACGTTATTAAGATTATCGTTTCAGACATAAAAAGATTATCCACAAACGTAGTCGCTATGGTTGTTATCATAGGACTTACAGTAATACCATGCCTTTATGCTTGGTTTAATATATTGTCCAATTGGGATCCTTATGGGGAAAGCGCTACCACAAATCTACAAGTAGCGGTTGCTTCTTCTGATGAAGGAATCATGATTGGTAGTGTGGAATTAAATGTTGGAGACATTATCATAAGTAATCTAAAAGAAAATACAACTATTGGCTGGGTATTCACAGATACCGCTCAAGATGCCGTTAATGGAGTTTATTCAGGTGATTACTATGCGGCTCTTGTCATTGACGAAGAGTTCAGTTCCAACATGATAAGTTTCTTAAGTGGAGATATTGAAAATCCAATAATTACTTATTATGAAAACGAAAAGAAAAATGCCATTGCACCAAAAATCACAGCAAAGGTAAAGACCACTATTGAGCGAGAGGTTGACCATGCTTTTGTAAGTACTGTGGCAGAATCACTCTTAAAGGGTGGCGAATATTTTGCAACATTGGATGAAGAGGGAAACATTACCGGTGCAGGTATTAATAAGCTTGAGCAACTTGATTCAGACTTAAATGGAATGATTACTATTTTGGATTCATATATTGCACTTATGGATTCAACTGAAAGTATATCAGAGGCTGGAGAAGCAATCACAGATAGCGCCGATACCATCACAGAACTGGCAGGCACAATGGCTGAGGAATCACAAGGCAAAGCAGCCGGTGTCAAAGATGATGTTGAACAAGGGAAGAAAAAAGTAGATCGAAAAGTAGAGAATCTGAATGAAAAATTAAGCTCAGTAGATTCAGATGTAAATACCTTAAATGAAAAAGTAGCAGGATTAAGCCTGGATGTAAATGTTGACTATGAGCAGATGCAGCAATCTGTAGAAAAGATTCAGGAAATGTGGGGAACTGAGGAAGATGGTTTATATCAGTTGCTGTTAACTGTTGATGCTCCTGATACGGAAGAGGGAGCCTTAGCTAAAGAAGCAATTACAGAATATGCTAATGTATTAAATGATTTAATTGCAGGACTAGATGAAGATGTGGCAAATATACAATCAGCCACTACAAAGGGCGAAGAAGATTTCAATGCAGCTAAAAACACATTAGTAAATAATGTGGCGGGAATACTTGCTTGTACCAAAAATATTAGAGGTCAGTACAGTTCATTGTCATCTGTGGGCCAGGAAGCTATCGATGCAGGATCAAAGGCAGTTGAAGAAGTAGAAAAGCTTATTAATTACAATGCAACAAGTATCGATTTGGTAGCTGATAACTTAGATAATTATGCTGTGATTATGGAGCAGTCTAAGGATTCTCTTGTAAAATCAAGAGATGAAGCTGTGGAAATGGAAAGCCAGCTAGCAGCACTGATAGCTGAGATAAAAGCAATTGGCCAAAACGAAGCATACCAAAAGGTAATGGAATTACTTCAGTCAGACCCAGATTTGCTGTCTGATTTTATTAGCAGTCCGGTAGATATTTCTGATGAGTATATTTACCCAGTGGAAAATAATGGTTCAATGACAGCGCCATTTTACATTGTCCTTTCTATTTGGGTTGGTGCACTTATTATGTCTACCATCCTAAAGACAACTGTAAAGGACACAACAGGAATGAACAATATTAAAAACTGGCAATGTTTCCTAGGCAGATTTTTTACAACATTTGTGATTGGACAGATACAAACAATCATTACAGTTCTTGGTGCGTTTTTGTTTGTTGGAATACAATGTGAGCATCCATTCTATTTCTGGCTGGCATGCGCATGGACATCATTGATTTATTCATTGTTGTTATATTCATTTGCATATTCATTTGGAAATGTAGGTGAAGCGTTATCAGTAGTATTAATGGTTATACAGGTTGCCGGTGCCGGCGGAACATTCCCAATCGAAGTACTTCCAAAGGTTTTCCAGGTGCTTTACAAGTTTATGCCATTTAACTATTCAATGAATGCACTTAGAGAGTGCATCGCAGGATTCTATAAACATACATATAGAAACTGCATGTTAACGCTTATCATCTATGGATTAATTGCGGTATTTATAGGTGTTACACTTTATCATCCATTTAAAATATTAAATGAAAAAATTGAGAAAAGTAAAGAAAAATCAGGTATATTAATATAAAATGAGGGCAGGATAATCCTGCCCTTTTGTTTTTAAAGGAGGTTTGCATGAGAGATATTGGATGGGTTAAAGATTCGGTTTTTTATCATATTTATCCATTGGGGGCTTTTGGCTGTCCCAGAGAGAATAAGGGAGAAGAAACTGCAGGACATCGCATTTTACAGCTAATTGATTGGATACCTCATTTAAAAGAAATCGGCGTTAATGCTTTGTATCTAGGGCCTATTATGGAATCAGGGACCCACGGGTATGATACCTGGGATTACTATAAAATCGACAGCCGATTGGGAACAAATGATGATTTTAAAAGAGTTGTTAAAGCTTGTCACGACAATGATATTAAGGTGGTTCTCGATGGTGTCTTCAATCATGTTGGTAGGGGACATATTGCATTCAAGGATGTATTAGAAAAGAGAGAAAATTCAACCTACAAAGACTGGATTGCTGGTTTAAATCTGTCTGGAAATAACTGGCATGGAGACGGTTTGTCCTATGAATGCTGGTCAGGTGCAGAAGAGTTGGTAAAGTTGAATCATTGGTGCAACGATGTGGATAACCACATTTTAAATGCCGTAGGCATGTGGATAGATGATTTCAAGATAGATGGCTTGCGACTTGATGCAGCAGACTGCATAGAGAGAAGCTTTTTTAATAGGCTTAAGAACTTCACTGAAGAGAGGGCATCGAATTTCTGGCTCATGGGCGAGATAATCCATGGAGACTATAATATTTATGTTAACGAAAACATGCTAGATGCAGTGACAAATTATGAATGTTGGAAGGGAATATATTCAAGCCACAACGATCATAATTATTTCGAAATAAACTATGCTATGAAGCGTCAGTGGGGCCAGGGTGGCCTCTATGTTGGCAAATATTTATACAACTTTGTAGACAATCATGATGTTAACAGGATATATAATCTGTTGACTGATAAGGCCAATATCTATCCTGTTTACACTCTTTTATTCACAATGCCCGGTATCCCATCAATCTATTATGGTAGCGAGTGGGCAATTGAAGGTGATAAAAAATCTGGAGATGGAGACTATGCCCTTCGTCCTGAAATAGATCCAAGTAAAATGAGCAATCCAGATTTGATTGATCATATAAAGACCTTGGCGGAGATTAGAAAAAGCTCTAATCCTTTAAAACAGGGAGTTTATGAGGAAGTTCAGGTAAAGAATGAAACTTTGGTATTTGCAAGGGTGTGGAATGATGAATACGTGATTGTGGCATTAAATAACACAGCCGAAGAAAAGCAAATAGTCTTTGACTATCGAGGTCAGCACTATGATTTTGTGCTGGAGCCTCATGGTAGCAAGATTTTAAAATAATTAATTGTTTGCAAGATATGCATACATGCAGTGGTCAAGGCGTTGCCCGTTGATAATGATTTTATCTCGGAGGACGCCTTCAAATTGGAAGCCTAATTTCTTGACCATGTGTATAGAAGGGTCATTATTAGGCAAGATTAGAGCTTCGAAACGATGAATACCTAAGTCACGTGCAATTACGGGAATAGTGTTTGCAATAGCTTCGCTACAATAACCTCTGTTCATGTAATCTCTGTCCATTTTATAGCCGATGGTACAGCTTTGATAGATAGGCTTTACAATATTTCGATAGCTAACGGTTCCAATAATTTTGTTGGGATTATCCTTCTCAAAAACCCAGTAGCGAACCATAATCAGCTTAAGAATGTTGTTATGCTCAAATTCTAGGATTTTTCTTTGATGATTCAAAGTGTAGAAATCATCTCCAATGATAGGTTCGTATTTTTCAAAAATGTCTCTATTTCTAGAATAAAAATCAAGTACAAGAGGTGCTGATTCTTTTCCTAAAACCTTTAATGTAAGACGTTCAGTGTTAATTTCGAATTGCATATAATCCTCCCCTGAATAATAGATTAATCTACTCCTCTTAAACTAGTGTTAGGAATATAAGGCTTCAAAATATCAACAAATGATTCTAAAGTCTCCAGTGAGTGAGGTGAAAAGATAGGATTGATAACCTGCTCAGACTCCTTATAGCTTTGCAAATAGTATGCTTTAGCACCTTTTAGCCACCTGCCGATAGCTTCCATATCCTGGCTATCATGGCATTCTTTCATAATAGTTGTTCTGAATTCGTAATCTATCTTTCCTTCCATCAAAATATTGATAGATTCTTGAATAGGCTCTATATCAAAGGTTTTCATACAAGCAATAGTGTTGTATTTTTCCTTTGAATGTTTAATATCCATAGCAACGTAATCAATAAGGCTATTATCAATTAAAGACTTAAGCATCGAAGGATTTGTTCCGTTAGAATCAAGCTTTACCAATAAACCCAAATCCTTAATCTGCTTAATAAATTCAGGCAAATCCTTGTGCAGAGTAGGCTCTCCACCAGTGATGCAGACTCCATCTAAAATCTTTTTTTTCTTATTGAGATGTTCAAAGATTTCCTCCATTGAGTAGGCAAAAACATCTGCAGGAGGCATAACCAAATCCCTATTATGACAGTATGGACATCTGAAGTTACAGCCACCGGTAAAAAGTGTGGTAGCAACCTTTCCTGGATAGTCCAATAATGTAGTTTTTTGCATTCCCAAAATAAGCATAGTAATAATTCCTATTTAAAAGCTAAAACAGGCAATTTTTCTTAAGAAAATGATTGCTTGCAAAGTCTTTTCTGTTAAAATTTATTCTGTAGATATTATAAAAAGTATAGCAAACTAGGAGGGGAAAATCCATGATGTCGAAAGAAGAGCGTCAAGAGAAGCGCATCGCAAAACAGGCAGAAAAAGAGGAGAAAAAGACTCTCAAAGTATATGAAAAATATATGGAACAAGCCATCAAAGAAGCAAAGAAGGCCTACGACATCAATGAGGTTCCTATTGGATGCGTAATTGTTCAGGATGACAAAATCATTGCCAGAGGGTACAATCGCAGAAATACAGATAAGAGCGTTTTGGCACATGCGGAAATAGCAGCCATTCAGGAAGCCTGCAGAAAAACAGGTGATTGGAGATTAGAGGATTGCACATTATATGTAACATTGGAACCATGCCAGATGTGTGCAGGAGCAATAGTTCAGGCTCGTATTCCAAAGGTTGTAGTTGGAGCGATGAATCCTAAGGCAGGATGTGCTGGCTCAGTAATCAACATTTTACAAATAGATAAATTTAATCATCAGTGTGAGCTTGAGACAGGAATCTTAGGTGAAAGATGTACAGAAATGATGACAAAGTTTTTTGAAGAGTTAAGAGAACAGAAAAATCAGTTAATGTAACGCGTAGTTTTATTGACAAATAGGGCCTTTTTTCATACAATAAGGTCTCCGAGTAATGACATAAGGTATCATTTGGCGGTCGTCCTGAGAGGATGTTGATCTTTGGGTCCCTCGTAATGGGCACCTGCGAATCGTGTCAGGGCAGGAATGCAGCAGCACTAAGTAGGACCGTTCATCTGACGAGGGGTCGCCTGGAGGGAGTTCTCCTAGGGCGGCTACCAAATGATACCGATGTAGTTAACTCGGTATTTTTATATCAAGGTGGATTAATTATGGGTGCACAGGATAGAACAGAAAAAGTACTTAGAGATATGCATGTATTGTTTTCAAAGGCTCAGCCTTACGAAGGCAGCGCAAGAAATGTCATTGTAGATAAAAATGCAATGATGGATCTTCTCAAGGAGCTTAATGAGTGCATGTACGATATGATGGAAGAGCACGAGCTTACTGTTAAGAGCCGTGACAAAGCAAATCGTGAGATGCAAAAGCAAGGGGATGATATTGTCTTCGAAGCAACTCGTAAAGCAGAGGACATCTATGCCGCATCATTAATGTATACAGATAATGCTATGGATTCCATCCAGTCAATTATCAAAGAATCCCAAGAATCTATTGCAAAGATATACGAAGAAGCAAATAAAAAAATCAAAGAGGAAACAAGACTTGTTAAGTCTAATCAGTTAGAGCTTAAGAGTCACCTCAACGATTTAATTGATACACAAAAATACCTTCGTCTTATCGATGAAGAAAATATGCGAATTCGCCGTGAAAAAGAGGAAGGAACTGACGAGGAGTATGATAGCGCTCCTAAATATGCAGCTCCTGAAATTAGAATAGATAAAGAATACTTCGCAAAGGCAGGTCTCGAAATCGACGATGATTTAGATGCACCAGCAGATGCAGAGGAAAATGGAATCTCCTCAGAGGACTTAGATGCAGAGTACTTCAAGTGGCAGGAAGAAGAGTCCGAAGGAGAGAAGAAACCTGGTAAGAAAGGTCTCGGAGGCCTTTTTGGATTAAAGCACTAGAAGGAGAATAAAGGATGAAGCTTTACAACAATGGAGTTTACCTTGTAAACGGCAACCAAATTGTAGAGGATAGCCCAGAGGCTCTCAGCGCAATCAAAGCCGCAACAGGTAAGGATGTAACTAAAGACCAGGCACACCAGGAAACAATGGCATATGGTATTTTGTCCAGCCATAATACTTCTGGAAACATGCAGCACCTACAGATTAAGTTTGATAAGTTAATCAGTCACGACATCACATATGTAGGTATTATTCAGACTGCAAGGGCTTCAGGCCTTGAAAAATTCCCAATCCCATACTGCCTTACAAACTGCCACAATTCACTATGCGCAGTAGGTGGTACTATCAACGAAGATGACCACATGTTTGGTCTCACATGTGCAAAAAAATACGGCGGAATCTACGTTCCACCACATCAGGCTGTTATTCACCAGTTCGCTCGTGAGATGATGGCAGGAGGCGGAAAGATGCTTCTTGGTTCAGATTCCCACACAAGATACGGAGCACTTGGAACTATGGCAATGGGTGAAGGTGGTCCAGAGCTTGTAAAACAGCTTCTTAATCAGACATATGACATCGCTATGCCAGGCGTTATTGGTGTATACATGACAGGAACACCACGAAAGGGCGTTGGTCCACAGGACGTTGCTCTTGCTATCATCGGTGAAGTGTTCGATAAAGGCTACGTTAAGAATAAAGTTATGGAGTTTGTAGGCCCAGGCGTTGCAAATCTTTCTATGGACTTCAGAATTGGCGTAGACGTTATGACTACAGAAACAACTTGTCTTAGCTCTATCTGGACAACAGATAAAGCTACAGAGGAGTTCTATGAAATTCATGGTCGTAAGGAGGAGTTCAAGGAACTTAATCCTGGCCAGGTAGCATATTACGATGGAATGATTGAAATCAATCTTGATGAAATCAAGCCAATGATTGCTATGCCATTCCATCCAAGCAACACATACACAATCGAAGAATTAAATGCAAACCTTATGGATATCCTTGATGATTGCGAGAAGCGTGCAAAGGTATCTCTTGATGGTCAGGTTGAGTTTTCTCTTAAAGATAAAGTTCGAAACGGAAAATTATATGTAGATCAGGGTATCATTGCAGGATGTGCTGGTGGCGGATTCGAAAATATTTGCGACGCAGCAGATATCCTACGTGGTACAAGCATTGGACCAGATGAGTTCACATTATCTGTTTACCCAGCATCTACACCTATATACATGGAGCTTGTTAAGAATGGCGCTGTAGCAGATCTTATGAGCACAGGTGCTATCGTTAAGACAGCATTCTGCGGACCATGCTTTGGTGCGGGAGATACACCATCTAACAATGGCTTCTCAATTCGTCATTCTACTAGAAACTTCCCTAACCGTGAGGGTTCAAAGCTTCAGAATGGTCAAATTGCATCAGTTGCTCTTATGGATGCTCGCTCTATTGCAGCAACAGCAGCTAATAAGGGATATCTTACAGCAGCAACAGATATTGATGTAGACTTTACAAAGCCAAAATATCATTTCGATGGCAGAATTTATGCAAACCGCGTATTCGATTCTAAGGGCGTAGCAGAGCCAGATACAGAAATCCACTTTGGACCAAACATCAAGGATTGGCCAAAGATGAGTCCACTTCCTGAGAATCTATTCTTACAGGTTGTATCAGAGATTCATGACCCTGTTACCACTACAGATGAATTAATTCCATCTGGAGAGACATCTTCTTACCGCTCTAATCCTCTTGGATTGGCAGAATTTACTCTCTCTAGAAAGGACCCTGAGTACGTAGGAAGAGCTAAAAATATCCAGAAAGCTCAGAAGGCTCTTGAAGCTGGAGAGTGTGCAGGGGAAGCTGTTCCAGAGTTAAAGACAATCGTACATAAAGTAAAAGAATCATATCCAGATGTTAACCACAGCAACTTTGGCGTAGGTAGCACAATTTTTGCTGTAAAGCCTGGTGATGGCTCTGCAAGAGAGCAGGCAGCATCTTGCCAGAAGGTTCTTGGCGGCTGGGCAAATATTGCAAATGAATATGCAACAAAGCGCTACCGTTCAAATCTTATCAACTGGGGAATGCTTCCATTTGTAATCAAGGAAGGCGAGTTACCATTTAAGAATTTGGATTATCTCTTTATTCCAGGAATTAAAGATGCAGTCGTTAACAAAGCTGAAACAATTAAGGCGTATGTTGTAAAAGAGGAAGGATTAAAAGAATTTGATCTTACTCTTGGAGAACTTACAGACGATGAAAGAGAAATTATTCTTAAAGGATGCTTGATCAATTACAATAGACAGTAAGAATAAGCTCTTAGGGAGGGTGTTTATGACAGACGAAGAGGCAAAAATCGAACAAAAGGCTCTCAGAAAAAGGCTATTTAGCTATGTTATTGCAGCTTTCATTGTAATAATCTTCTACTTTTTGCTGAGAAATAGCCGTAGTGTGTCTGCAGCTATTAATCATGTGAATACTGTTATTCAACCTATTTTAATCGGCTTTATAATGGCTTTTTTGATGAATCCAATAATGGAGTTCTTCGAAAAGCGCTTTAGCAGGTTGTTCAATAGGTTTTGTAAAACAGAGCTGGGGGCAAGGAAAGCAAATAGAACTTTGTCATCAATACTCTCTTTAGTAGTATTGGCTGGAGTAGTAATCTTTATTATAAACGCCATAGTGCCAAACCTAATTAGCACAATCATCTATCTTGCAAAGCATATTGAAGAGCAGATTGCAGGCGTTTTGGACTGGTGCAATGTAATTACAAAAGGCCAGTACGAAGAAACTCTTATGAAGGCCAAGGATAACAATATTGGCGATTTGGTAAACCAGGGTTTGTCTTTTGTAGATCAGTACATTGATTATGATGAGACAGATATGATGTCTCTTATAACCAGTAGTGTTCTTACAGTTGGAAAGTTTATAGTAAACATAATCATTGGAATGTTTGTTTCAGTGTATGTATTGCTCTCAAAGGAAACATTTAAAGCGCAGGCAAAGAAACTTATATGTGGATTAATGTCTCCAAAGTATGCAAATATCACCCTTGAAATAACACGTAAATCAGCAGATATCTTTTACGGATTTATTATTGGTAAAATTATTGATTCAATAATCATTGGTGTGATCTGCTATATTGCATGCTTAATTATGAAGATGCCATATCCTGTATTAGTATCTGTAATTGTTGGTGTTACAAATATTGTTCCAGTTTTTGGTCCATACATCGGTGCTGTTCCTACAGTCATCATCATCTTCCTTACGGAGCCAATGAAGGGAATATACTTCCTCATCTTCATCTTGATTTTGCAGCAGGTTGATGGAAACCTTATTGGGCCAAAGATCCTTGGAGATTCAACAGGTATATCTTCATTCTGGGTAGTATTTGCAGTAGTTGTAGGTGCAGGCTTCTTTGGCTTTGGAGGAATGATTGTAGCTGTACCAATTGTGGCAATTATTTACTACATAATTGGACGAGTAGCAAGTTACCTTGTAAAAAGAAGGAATCTACCGGAGCAAACAATCGAATACGAAAAGATGGAATATATCGATTTAGAAAAAAATATTCTTCTACAGCATGCTGAAAAAGAGGTTAAAGAAGAAAAGAAATCTCCTATTTTCGGGAAAAACAAAAAGAAATAATGAATTTAGAAAAACCAGGATTTTTAGTCCTGGTTTTTTGATTTTAATGACAAGCTATGATAATATTTTAATAACTATAAGTATGTAATTTGGAGAATAATTCTGTGGAAAAAATGGAATATCGTACTCGAATTGAAGAGATGAAAAATCTCATCGAAAAAAACAAATTTACAGATGCAATGTCCGTTGCAGATACTATCAATTGGCGAAAGGTTCACAATATCAATGATCTGATTTCAGGAAGTGAATCCTACGAAGCGGCTGGTAGAATCGAAGAAGCAAGGGATTTATTATTAGTTGCACATGAGCGTTCTCCTATCGGAAGGATGATTCTGTACAAGCTTTGCATGATTTCTCTTAAACTTAAAGAGATAGATGTAGCCCAGGAATACTACAACGAATTTGTACAGATAGCTCCACACGATAGTCTAAAATATATCCTCAAGTACAATATTAGTGTTGCAAAGGGAGCAGATAATGCCACTCTTATCAAGATTCTTGAGCAGCTCAAGGAAAATGATTTTATAGAGGAGTGGGCATACGAGCTTGCCTATCTTTATCACAAGACAAATCAGGGTGATAAATGTATAGCACTTTGTGACGAAATCATTCTTTGGTTTGGTGATGGTCCAGTAGTTGAAAGAGCGTTGGAATTAAAAATGCTTTATCAGCCTCTTGATAAGTCCCAAGAGGATAAATATCGTAGCTTGCAGCAGAAGAAAGACGGCATCACAGAAATTACTCCACAGACAGTTGCTGATTCAAGCAGTATTGTTCCAAATATCAAAAATATTCAGCTTCCAGAAGGGCCAGAGCGTTTTGATACAATCAACCTTCAGGCGGAAATTAAAAAGAATATAGACGAAATCATGAAAGCGACTGATACTGGCGAGGTTTCAGAAAACATCGGTGCTATCAAGAATCTCGTTGAAGAAATACCTTATCTTCAAGTTACAGAGGAAGAAGTTGTAGAAGAACCAGAGGATTTCTCAATAAACGACACATTCCAGCAGTACCTAGAGGAAGGCTTTGATGGCCAAATGAGCCTAAAGCTTGCGGATGAGAGCACTGAATCTGAGGAACAAATCGAAGGTCAGATGACCATAGAGGATGTCCTTGCAGAGTGGGAAAAGACAAAGCGTGCAGCAGAGGCGGCTATGGAAGATGCCAAGAGCAAGGAGCTTGAAAGTGCTAGAGCGAAAGCCCTTCGCGAGGCAAACAACGTCTTGAACCGATTAGAAGGAGTTATGTCAAAGCTTGATGCTGGCATGTCTTCTCAGGAGCTTCTCAAGGAGGAATACCTAGGCGCCGCAGAACCTACAGAAGAAAAAGAGGTTCAGCTAGAAGAAGGGGAATCTGTTCCTGACGACACTGGGCAAGATCAGCAGCCAAAATATACAGAAACACACGCGGGATTTACCATCCCAATGCTTTCTACAGATGGATTACAAACAGGCATGATTGATATTCCGGTTGTATCGGCTGAGGAAGCGGCACTTGCAGGAGCAGCAGCTGCAGTACCAAGTGCTATTATGCATGCAGCAGGGGAGTTAAAGGAGGCAACACCAAGTTGGCAGCCTCCAACGCTAAATGAAAATGACACTGAGGAGACAGAAGACGTGGATTTCAAAGAAGCATCCCAGATGATTGCTGATGTAAATAGCCTTTTACAAAAAGAAATAGATAGACTTAGTGGAGTGGATACACAAATCCCAGCTCCAGCAGAGACTTATAAGGAAGAACCTGTAGCAAAGGTCACAGAGGAACCAGCTATAGTTATGCCTGATATGGAGCCCGTTGCAGAAATAATAGAGGGGCTTGGCGATGAATTTATCCAGGAGCCTGTAGAAGATGCAGAGGTAGAAACTCCAATTGAAGAGACAGTAGAACAACCTGAAGAGGATATTACAGAAGAAACAATAGAGGAACCAACTATCAATATCGATGATATTGATCTACCTCCTATTATTCTTCCAGAAGATTTATTTGCTGAAGAGCCAGTTGCTACAGAATCACAGTTTGAAGAGGTTGATCAGATACAGCCAGAATTAATACAGCCAGAGCCCGTACAGATTGAAAAGGTACAGATTCAAGAAGCTGAAATTCCTGTAGCTGAAGTTAATCCTCCAGTTGCAGAGCCAAAGCAGCAGTCATCTATTAAGGTTGACGATGAAGATCTTGATATCTTCTCATACTTCCTCCCAATCAATGGAATGAAGGCCAATATCACTCGTGTAATCGAGGGGGCAGCATCATATCTTGATAAGCCAAACGCAAATGGCGGAAGTATTGTTATCGTTGGTGAGCCAGGCTCAGGTAAAACACAGATGGCAACTAGCATCATCAAGGTTTTACAGAAAAAGACTGGATATCCAAAGGGTGGAATCGGAAAGATTTCAGGAGAAAAGCTTAACGAAAAAGATATTCAAAAGCTTTATAGCAAAATCCAAGGCGGATGTTTAATTATTGAGTCAGCTGGTGGAATCTCAAAGGAGACAGCAGTTACATTGTCTCTTCTTATGCAAAACGATAAATCAGGAACAATCATTATTATCGAAGATAGCAAAAAGGGTATTGATAAAGCTCTTATCAAGGACAGTTCATTTGCCAAGAGATTTACAGAAAAGATTGTTATTCCTGTATTCTCAATAGATGAATTGGTATCATTTGCAAAGACATACGCTCTTGAAGCAGAATGCACTATAGATGATATGGGAATTCTTGCACTTTACAATAGAATCAATCTTATCGGACGTTATGATCATGTAACAACTATCAAAGAAGTTGCTGAAATAATGGATGATGCAATTGAAAAATCTACAAAAGGTGGATTCTTCAATAAGCCTAAGTACGATAAGAACGGTAATATCATCTTAAAAGAGAAGGATTTCGACAAATAAATAATTAACAAAGGGGATAGTTTATGAGCAATTTTACAGATTTGGATGCCTATTTATTCGGGCAAGGCACACATTATGACATTTACAAAAAGCTCGGAGCACACAGGGGAAAGCAAGGCAAAGAGTCTGGATACTACTTTGACGTGTGGGCACCACACGCCAGTAGAGTAGCGGTTATTGGAGAGTTTAACGATTGGGATGAGACTCGCAATTATATGCAGCGAGTTGAGCCAGAAAGTCAAGGAATATTCGAGACATTTATTCCAAATGTAAAGGAAGGGCAACTGTACAAATATCTTATTTATACAGAGGATGGAACAAAGCTTTATAAGGCGGATCCATATGCTACATACGCTGAAGTACGCCCTGGCACAGCATCTCGAATATACGACAACACAAAGTTCAAATGGACTGATAATGCTTGGATGAAACAACGTAAGGCAGCCAAGAATTTTTGGGAACAGCCACTTGCAATCTATGAAGTTCATCCGGGCTCATGGAAGCGCCATCCAAGACCAGAAAACGATGGCTTTTATAGCTACAAAGAATTTGCTCATAGTCTTACAGAATATGTTCTCGACATGGGATACACTCATGTTGAATTAATGGGTATTGCAGAATATCCATTTGATGGTTCATGGGGATATCAGGTAACAGGCTACTATGCGCCTACATCACGTTATGGAACACCTGACGATTTCATGTACCTTATCAATTATTTGCACAAAAACGGAATAGGTGTAATTTTGGATTGGGTTCCAGCCCATTTCCCAAAAGATGCTCATGGTCTTGCTGATTTCGATGGAAGACCTTTATATGAATATCCAGACCCTAAAAAAGGAGAACATCCGGATTGGGGAACAAAAATTTTCAATTATGGAAAACCAGAGGTTAAAAACTTCCTAATTGGTAGTGCTCTACAGTGGGTTGAACATTATCATATAGACGGTCTTAGAGTAGATGCCGTTGCATCAATGCTGTATCTTGATTATGGCAAGAAGCCAGGTCAGTGGATTCCTAATGAGCATGGTGGAAATGAAAACCTCGAGGCAATAGAGTTCTTTAAGCATATCAACACTTTGATAAGGGGCAGAAACCCTGGTGCTATTATGATTGCTGAGGAATCTACAGCTTGGCCAAAGATTACAGGAGATGTTGAAAACGGAGGTTTAAATTTCTCCTACAAATGGAATATGGGATGGATGCATGATTTCATCGATTACATGAAGTTGGATCCTTATTTCAGAAAAGATAATCACAACAAAATGACCTTTGCGATGAGCTACAATGAAGCAGAAAGATACATTCTTGTGCTTAGCCATGATGAGGTTGTTCATTTGAAGGGCTCTATGCTTGCAAAGATGCCTGGATTAGAGGTTGATAAATATAAAAACTTGATGGCAGGATACGCCTTCATGATGGGACATCCAGGCAAAAAGCTTTTATTTATGGGTCAGGAATTCGCTCAGGGAACAGAATGGAGTGAGGCCAGAGAGCTTGATTGGTATGTATTAGATAATCCAAATCACAGACATGTAGCCCGCATGTTCAAAGAACTGCTACATATATACAGACAATACCCTGCGATGTATGAGCAGGACGTTTCGTGGGCTGGTTTTGAATGGATAAATGCCAACGATAGCTATCGCAGTATCTTTAGCTTTATTCGTAAGGCAAAGAACGGAAAGAATAATCTGTTGTTTGTAATTAATATGACACCTATGAAATACGAAGATTATCGAGTAGGTGTTCCGGAAAATAAACGATGTAAGTTATTGCTTGATAGTGAAAACAAGGAATTTGGAGGCGAAGGCGGAATAATTCCTGAGACTTGCACACCAATTCATGAAGAATGTGATGGTAGAGAGTACTCAATAGGATTTTCAATGGCGCCATATCAGATAGCAATATTTGTTTATTAAAGAAAGTTGGGCTGTTTATGCAGCCCTTTTCTTTTTAAAAAATAGTAAGAAGCGAGAAATATGGAAGAATTTAAGATTATAAAGTTACCAGAAAAAAACAATGAAGAGGAAACAGATGAAAAGGAGCCTGTTGTAGCAAGACGTGTAGATGATGACTATAGGCCTCCTAAAAAACGCTATTTGTTTATCATCTTATTACTGATATTTATTGTTATATCCATATTTGTTATACGAATCATCACCACATATGATGATTATGAAGTTGAAAAGACCTGGGAGAGACAAGATTCTAGCGAGAGCAATTATCGCAGCTTTAATAATAATTTAATTAAGTACAGTGCTGATGGCATATTCTATACCACCTTTGACGGTACATTAATCTGGAACTACACATACGATATGACAAACCCCAACATTGATTTTTGCGGGGATTATATTGTCGTATTTGATAAAAAAGGAACAGAAGTAGATGTATTCTCGTCAAAAGGGTATATCAATACTATTTCGACAACTACGCCTGTTATAGAAGCAAGAGTGGCAGATAAAGGAACGGTAGCAATATTGCTTCAAGAAGGAACTACCAGCTATATACAAATGTATGATAGGGATGGTTCGGTCCTTGTGTCAGGTGAAATTCATCCTGAAAACAGAGGCTATCCGGTGTCTATGGCTCTTTCTTCAGATGCTACAAGGCTTTTGCTTTCTATCATAAATGTAAATAATGGTGAATTAGACACTGAGTTAGTATTCTATGATTTTACTAGCGCAGGTAAAGAAGAAGAGGATAATATAGTTGCTTCATACAACTATATTGGCGCGTTGATTCCAAAAGTAGAGTATATGAAAAATGATAAGGCTATTGCCTTTGGTGATTCAAAGATAATCATTTTCAACAATAATCTTCGTGCCACTGTTGCAAAAGAAATTACAGTTGACCAGCAGATGAAGAGTGTTTTCTATAATGATAGTCATTTTGGATATATTTGCGAGACAGCAACAGATAATGGCGAAATTGAAAACGAACTGAACGTATATAATTTGTATGGATTTAGACTTATTTCAAAAGAAATAGAAAGTAGCTACGATAATATTACTATTTTAGATAATAATGAAATCTATATAAGTAATGAAAACGAGATTAGTATATATAACCTACAGGGCTTCAAAAAGTTCAATTGTACATTTGAAGATAAAGTCTATGGTGTTATTCCAGGAACTACATCTAAGAGATACTATTTAATAGAGGATAGTAAAACAGAAGAAATATATATCAAGTAGGAAGCTAAATGGAAATAAACTATTTATTAATTATCACGGCTTTAATATTATTGTTCTGCATTATACGTGGAGCAAGAAGAGGCATGCTGAGAATCATATTCGGAATCATAGCATGGGTGTTCTTGATATGCTTTGTAAACTACGGCAGCAATTTTATTGATAATTATATATCTACATCTACTCAGGTGCCATATACAATCCAAGAAGGTATTGTATCCCATCTTACAGAGCGATATACGGCCTCAGAAGAGCAGGAAGCAGGCACAGGTGAAGAGGCAGTCATGTCTATGGTGCCATCTTCAATTAAAGATGAAATAACAGAGAGTGTACAGAATTCAATAGACGCCACCATTAGATTTATAGCTGAAGAACTTACCGATGCTGCCATAAATGGTATAGCCACAATAATCGCAGTGCTTATAGGCATACTTGTTATATATATAATAGATAAGATCATCAAGGGCATAGGCTTAGTTCCAGGAATAAGAGATGTGAATCGCCTCCTTGGTGTAGTTGCAGGCCTACTAGAGGGTATGTTGGCAATATGGTTACTGATGTATATTGCTAGCTGTTTTCCTGCCTCTGCCGTAGGGCAGTTTGTAATAGAAAACGCCGAAAAAGACCAGCTATTGTATTTCGTCTATGAGAACAATATAATTGCTAAAATTATCGGAAAATAAAGACAATAATTTTTTTGTAAAAACGTGTTGACTTTAGTGAAATCCTTTGCTATTATACTATTCGTTCCGCTGAGAGCGGCACACTTAGAAAACACTGAGTTTTCTAAAAGAAATGATTTAAAAAATAAATCAAAAAGTTGTTGACAAAAACACAGCATCGTGATAATATAAACGAGTTGCTGCTGAGGGCAACAACAAAGCGAAGATTGATAACTGAACAGTGAAACAAACCTTGAATTAATACAAGTTTTTTAAACATGTATCCTTGAAATTCATTTAGTTTCTAAGACGAAACAAAAACCTTTATTAGTAAACAAGTCAGTTTTATACTGATTCGGAATTAAACTTTTTAAATGTAACAAGCAAGCTTGCTACTAGCACAGTCCCATCTTCGATGGAACTATGCGTCTAACATGAGAGTTTGATCCTGGCTCAGGATGAACGCTGGCGGCGTGCTTAACACATGCAAGTCGAACGAAGCAGCTTATTACGATCCCTTCGGGGTGACGATTTGTTGACTGAGTGGCGGACGGGTGAGTAACGCGTGGGTAACCTACCTTGTACAGGGGGATAACAGTTGGAAACGACTGCTAATACCGCATAAGCGCACAGCTTCGCATGAAGTGGTGTGAAAAGTTTTTCGGTATAAGATGGACCCGCGTCTGATTAGCTAGTTGGTGAGGTAACGGCCCACCAAGGCGACGATCAGTAGCCGACCTGAGAGGGTGACCGGCCACATTGGGACTGAGACACGGCCCAAACTCCTACGGGAGGCAGCAGTGGGGAATATTGCACAATGGGCGAAAGCCTGATGCAGCGACGCCGCGTGAGCGAAGAAGTATTTCGGTATGTAAAGCTCTATCAGCAGGGAAGATAATGACGGTACCTGACTAAGAAGCACCGGCTAAATACGTGCCAGCAGCCGCGGTAATACGTATGGTGCAAGCGTTATCCGGATTTACTGGGTGTAAAGGGAGCGTAGGCGGTTTTACAAGTCTGATGTGAAAGCCCGGGGCTCAACTCCGGTATTGCATTGGAAACTGTAGAACTAGAGTGTCGGAGGGGTAAGTGGAATTCCTAGTGTAGCGGTGAAATGCGTAGATATTAGGAGGAACACCAGTGGCGAAGGCGGCTTACTGGACGATTACTGACGCTGAGGCTCGAAAGCGTGGGGAGCAAACAGGATTAGATACCCTGGTAGTCCACGCCGTAAACGATGAATACTAGGTGTTGGCTTCCATAGGGAGTCGGTGCCGCAGCTAACGCAATAAGTATTCCACCTGGGGAGTACGTTCGCAAGAATGAAACTCAAAGGAATTGACGGGGACCCGCACAAGCGGTGGAGCATGTGGTTTAATTCGAAGCAACGCGAAGAACCTTACCAAATCTTGACATCCCGATGACAAAGCATGTAATGTGCTCTCTCTTCGGAGCATCGGTGACAGGTGGTGCATGGTTGTCGTCAGCTCGTGTCGTGAGATGTTGGGTTAAGTCCCGCAACGAGCGCAACCCTTATCTTTAGTAGCCAGCATTTAGGATGGGCACTCTAGAGAGACTGCCCGGGTGAACCGGGAGGAAGGTGGGGATGACGTCAAATCATCATGCCCCTTATGATTTGGGCTACACACGTGCTACAATGGCGTAAACAAAGGGAAGCAATTGGGTGACCATGAGCAAATCTCAAAAATAACGTCTCAGTTCGGATTGTAGTCTGCAACTCGACTACATGAAGCTGGAATCGCTAGTAATCGCGAATCAGAATGTCGCGGTGAATACGTTCCCGGGTCTTGTACACACCGCCCGTCACACCATGGGAGTTGGGAATGCCCGAAGTCTGTGACCCAACCGTAAGGAGGGAGCAGCCGAAGGCAGGCTCGATAACTGGGGTGAAGTCGTAACAAGGTAGCCGTATCGGAAGGTGCGGCTGGATCACCTCCTTTCTAAGGAAAAAGTAGAGATTTGTTTCACTGTTCAGGTATCAACCTGATAAATAATGATTTCCGGTGGCGATGCGGTTAGGGGTAACACCCGTTAACATCCCGAACACGATGGTTAAGACCTAATCGGCCGATGATACTATGCTGGAGACGGCATGGGAAAGCAGGTGGCTGCCGGGTTTGCTAAAACAGCAAGGAAACTTGCTTTCATATATAAAAATCACCGCTAAAAGCGGCGATCATTTGAGAGCTTAACAAAGTTAAACTTTCAAATGGTTGAAAGCGAAAGCTTTTGATCAAAATAGCAACTTGAAAACTTCATACAGTAGAGATAAATGATTTTAAGATAATCTTAAATATCAAGACATCCGAGAATTAACAAACCAAACAAGTTCTTATTGAACGATTTTGAAAAAAATATCAAGCTACATATTTTGAGAGATTAAACAATCAAGAGCGCAGGGTGGATGCCTTGGCACTAAGAGCCGATGAAAGACGTGATAAGCTGCGAAAAGCTTTGGGGAGCTGCAAATAAGCAATGATCCAGAGATATCTGAATGGGGAAACCTAACTGGAAAGACTCCAGTTGACCTAACGCCAACACATAACGTTAGGCCGGGAACCCGGTGAACTGAAACATCTAAGTAGCCGGAGGAAGAGAAAGAAAAATCGATTTCCAAAGTAGCGGCGAGCGAAATGGAAAGAGGGCAAACCGAGATGCGTGCATTTCGGGGTTCGGACTACATAATTGATTCACGATTGTTAGCAGAATGGTTTTGGGAAAGCCAGCCAAAGAGAGTGAAAGCCTCGTAAGCGAAAACGAAAGTGACATGGTAGTATCCAGAGTAGGACGAGACACGAGAAACCTTGTCTGAAGGCGCGGGGACCACCCCGTAACCCTAAATACTTCTTAGTGACCGATAGCGCATAGTACTGTGAAGGAAAGGTGAAAAGAACCCCGGGAGGGGAGTGAAAGAGAACCTGAAACCCTGTGTTTACAAGCTGCCGAACCTCTTTATATGAGGAACGGCGTACTTTTTGTAGAACGGTCCGGCGAGTTACGATTACTGGCAAGGTTAAGCACCAAAGGTGTGGAGCCGAAGGGATACCAAGTCTGAAAAGGGCGATTAGTCAGTGGTTGTAGACCCGAAACCGGGTGACCTATCCATGTCCAGGCTGAAGTTTCCGTAAAAGGAAATGGAGGGCCGAAGCCACATCCGTTGAAAAGGGTGGGCATGAGGTGTGGATAGCGGAGAAATTCCAATCGAACCCGGAGATAGCTGGTTCTCCTCGAAATAGCTTTAGGGCTAGCCTCGTATTAGACTACTGGAGGTAGAGCACTGAATTCTTAAGGGGGCGTCAAAGCTTACCAAGAGATATCAAACTCCGAATGCCAGATAGCCGATGTACGGGAGTCAGACTATACGAGATAAGTTGGATAGTCAAAAGGGAAACAGCCCAGACCTACAGCTAAGGTCCCAAAGTGTGTGTTAAGTGGTAAAGGATGTGGGATTTCATAGACAACTAGGATGTTGGCTCAGAAGCAGCCATACATTCAAAGAGTGCGTAACAGCTCACTAGTCGAGAGGTCCTGCGCCGAAAATGTCCGGGGCTAAAACACAACACCGAAGCTTAGGAATTAACTTCAGTTAATTGGTAGAGGAGCATTCTTGCGTACGACGAAGCTGTACTGTAAAGAGCAGTGGAGGAACAAGAAGAGAGAATGCCGGAATGAGTAGCGAGATGAAGGTGAGAATCCTTCAGGCCGAATATCTAAGGTTTCCAGAGTAAAGCTGATCTGCTCTGGGTAAGTCGGGGCCTAAGGCGAGGTCGAAAGACGTAGTCGATGGATAACAGGTTGAGATTCCTGTACTGCAATAAATCAGAACTGTGGGGACGCATGGATAAAACTTAAGCCAGGAATGGAAAGACTGGTGCAAGCGAAAGAGTGGATAGGTTGGCAAATCCGCCTATCAACACAAAAGCGTGATGCGTATCGAAATTAAAGTAGAGAAGTAAGTAGAGTCTGTGCCGAGAAAAGCCGCTATTGTATTTATTGTACCCGTACCGTAAACCGACACAGGTGGATGAGGAGAGAATCCTAAGGCCGACGGAAGAAGCATTGTTAAGGAATTCGGCAAAATGACCCCGTAACTTCGGGAGAAGGGGTGCCTACTTATGTAGGCCGCAGAGAATAGGCTCAAGCAACTGTTTAGCAAAAACACAGGTCTATGCGAAACCGTAAGGTGATGTATATGGGCTGACGCCTGCCCGGTGCTGGAAGGTTAAGAGGAGAGGTTAGCGCAAGCGAAGCTTTGAATTTAAGCCCCAGTAAACGGCGGCCGTAACTATAACGGTCCTAAGGTAGCGAAATTCCTTGTCGGGTAAGTTCCGACCCGCACGAAAGGCGTAATGATTTGAGCACTGTCTCGACAATGCATCCGGTGAAATTGAAGTACCAGTGAAGATGCTGGTTACCCGCGCCAGGACGGAAAGACCCCATGGAGCTTTACTCCAGTTTGGTACTGGGATTCGGTACTGCATGTACAGGATAGGTGGGAGACTAAGATTATGGGACGCCAGTTTCATATGAGTCACTGTTGGGATACCACCCTTGTAGTATTGGATTTCTAACCAGCCGCCGTGAACCGGTGGTGGGACAATGCCAGGCGGGGAGTTTGACTGGGGCGGTCGCCTCCGAAAGGGTATCGGAGGCGCTCAAAGGTTCCCTCAGAATGGTCGGAAACCATTTGAAGAGTGCAAAGGCAGAAGGGAGCTTGACTGCGACACCGACGGGTGGAGCAGGTACGAAAGTAGGACTTAGTGATCCGGTGGTATAAAGTGGGATTGCCATCGCTCAACGGATAAAAGCTACCCTGGGGATAACAGGCTTATCACTCCCAAGAGTTCACATCGACGGAGTGGTTTGGCACCTCGATGTCGGCTCATCGCATCCTGGGGCTGTAGCAGGTCCCAAGGGTTGGGCTGTTCGCCCATTAAAGCGGTACGCGAGCTGGGTTCAGAACGTCGTGAGACAGTTCGGTCCCTATCCGGCGCGGGCGTAGGATATTTGAGAGGAGCTGCCCCTAGTACGAGAGGACCGGGGTGGACGGACCACTGGTGTATCAGCTGTCGACCAACGGCATAGCTGAGTAGCCAAGTCTGGACGGGATAAACGCTGAAGGCATCTAAGCGTGAAGCCCCCCTCAAGATGAGATATCCCATTCCTTCAAGGAAATAAGATCCCTTATAGACGATAAGGTAGATAGGTTCAAGGTGTAAGTGCGGTAACGCATTCAGCTGATGAATACTAATAGATCGAAGGTTTATTCTAAAAGGAAGATGTGTAGCGAATTTTCGGACACTAAGTTTTACTGTGTGAAGTTTTGAGGTTGTTATAAACCTTAAATGGCCTCATGGCTCAGTTGGTTAGAGCGCCGCCCTGTCACGGCGGAGGTCGAGGGTTCAAGTCCCTCTGGGGTCGTTTTAATAATGTGGGATCTTAGCTCAGCTGGGAGAGCATCTGCCTTACAAGCAGGGGGTCACAGGTTCGAGCCCTGTAGGTCCCACTTAATTAAATATTTTACTATGGGCGGTTTCCCGAGTGGCCAAAGGGGACAGACTGTAAATCTGCTGCAAATTGCTTCGGTGGTTCGAATCCACCACCGCCCATCTTTTTTAATATCGCGGGATGGAGCAGTCTGGAAGCTCGCCGGGCTCATAACCCGGAGGTCGGTGGTTCAAATCCATCTCCCGCAACTACGTGCCCAGATAGCTCAGTTGGTAGAGCAGAGGACTGAAAATCCTCGTGTCGTTGGTTCGATTCCGACTCTGGGCACTTGTTTTTTACAAACCTTCAAGATATAATGCTTGAAGGTTTTTTTGTATTTAAAGGAGGCAATATGAAAATAGTATTTTTAGATAGAAAATCTATTGGTGAAGATATAGATTTAACTTGTTTTAATGAATTTGGGGAAGTTGTTATTTATGATTATTCAACTCCAGAAGAAGCTGCTGAAAGAACAGTAGATGCTGATGTGGTTATAATAAACAAAGTACCAATCAATGAAAGAACAATTGGTAATGCTAATAATCTTAAGCTTGTATGTGTTACAGCTACAGGAACTAATAATCTAGATAAAGACTATTTAGCTGAGAGAAATATTGAATGGAGAAATGTAGCTGGATATTCAACTGAAGCAGTTGCTCAGCATACATTGGCATTATTATTCTATTTATATGAGCATTTAAGTTATTATGATGATTATGTAAAAAGCGAAAAGTATGTAAATGATAAGTTATTTACACACTTTGAGATGCATTTTAATGAAATTGCTAATAAGACCTGGGGTATTATTGGCTTAGGTGCCATAGGAAAAAGAGTGGCTGAAATAGCTACATGTCTTGGTGCAAATGTAGTTTATTATTCTACTAGTGGAAAGAATCATAGTGATATCTACAAAGAGGTTGATTTTGATACATTGTTATCCACATCAGATGTTATTTCAATCCACGCTCCATTGGATGAAAATACATTACATTTAATGGACAAGAAGGCATTTGAAAAAATGAAAAACAGTGCCATTCTTATCAATGTTGGTAGAGGCCCAATTGTTGTGGAAAAAGATCTGGCAGAAGCCCTTGAAAGTGGACAAATCGCAGGAGCTGGCTTAGACGTACTTGATATTGAACCTATGTCTCCAGAAAACCCATTACGCAATATTAAAGATAGCAACAAGCTTATCATTACACCACATATTGCATGGGCAGCTGTAGAAGCTAGACAACGTTTAATGAAAATAATATACAATCAGGTAAAGGACTTCTTTAATTAATCAAGTGGTAGACCTGATAAATAACTATTGTCACTGAGACTTTCTAACAATTTGTTTCTATAATGGAGATACATATTAGTTTCAGTGACAGTATCTATATCTGAATCAAAGAACGAAGTATTACCGCATGATTTCATATAAAGGCATATTCGTTCTATGAATTCGGGCATAGCTTCATTGAATAATTCAAAAATACTTTCGTTTCTATTAATTGTTGGATTCCAAGGATTGTGCCAATTGGCATTAAAAGAATTGCAAGGGTCGTTGTATTTTATAATAGTATCACTTGGAATCATTGATGAAATAACATCGCATTTAAAGAATAGATGCTCTATTCTTTGAATGCGTTTTTTCTTTTTCCCTGAAGGATCGTTCATTAGTCGGTTCAATTTGATAAATGATTTTATAGCATTCTTAATAGTTCCAAATCGTATATGATATTCAGGGAAAGCTCGATTAATACTGATATAAAGTAACTCTGAAATAACACGTTTCTCATTGTCAGATGGAGATACAGCCGCTGCGTAGTCGAATTGACTAGGAAGTACATGCTTAAAATGCTCTAGTACTAAATGATCAATATCTGTTTCTAGGGATACATGTCTTCCGAAATCATATTTTCCGCTTTTCTTTAGATTATTAAAATGATCACTTTTAAAATAGATATAAGGATGGCAAATTACATCTAAAGAATAATGTCCTATAAATCCCATTATATAAGCATCACAAATACGTCTATCGTGAGCATCTTCAAAGCTATTTCTTGCATCAAATAGATAATCAAAAAACAGCATAACCCGTTCTCTATGCATTACATTTCCAATATTTTTCTTATAAAAGATGTATGCAGGGATGTGATAGAAAAAGATATCAGGTCCTTGAAGGCCCAATCCAAAACATGTCTGATGTTTTTCAAGCAGATTCTTAGTATCGTCAGACTGAATGAAAGATATAGATTGTTCTCCGAAAGTCAAATGAGTAATAAAACCTGGCATATATTCTCCCAATACAATAAATCAATTTACCCCAAATTTACTAAGCAAGATTACCTTTATACTAAAGCAATAATAAAACGATTACTTAGTATAGAACCATGATACCACATATAGTGGCACATATTGCTAAAATACTGTGAATTAAGATTATATAGCATAGCTATACATAAAGAAAAAATTGTATAAATGCAGAAACAAAGAAAAAATTTTGTATATAGAATAAATAATGCTGGCAACTATACTAAAGTTAGGTTAATGGAAACGGAGGAACAACGATGGGAGTAAAAGATAATGTTGAAAGAGCTGCATTTAGTGCGGCAATAGACGAAGTTCTGAAGAATGTAAAAAAGAATCCACAGAAAAGCCTATTAAAGATTGTTGATATGACAGAGAAAATGATGGGTGGAACAAGTAAAGGATTCCGTACAGCTGCTTTTGCAGGTGCTAGAGATCTTATCAATCAAAAGGACTCAAAGTGGATGAATTATGTGACTAGATTATTAACAGAAACAGATCCACATGTTGCTAAAATGACAGCTTTAAATCTTGGCTATCAGGCAGCCTTTAAGGGTACCAAGATGATTAGGGAGAATAGAGAAAAATTTGGTTGTAATATACCATGGCTTATCCTCATGGATCCAACAAGTGCATGCAATCTTCGTTGCACTGGTTGTTGGGCAGCTGAGTACGGCCATAAGCTTAATCTTTCTTTTGAGGAGTTAGATAGCATTGTAACACAGGGTAAGGAACTTGGAATTTACTTCTATATGTTAACTGGTGGCGAACCACTTGTTAGAAAGGCTGATATTATCAAGCTTTGCGAGAAACATAACGATTGTGCATTCCATAGCTATACTAATGGTACACTTGTAGATCAGGCATTCTGTGATGAGATGAAGAGAGTTGGAAATCTTTCACTTTCAATCTCTCTTGAAGGCTTTGAAGATGCAAATGACTTCCGACGTGGCGAAGGTGTATTTGCAAAGGTTATTCATGCCATGGATTTACTTCATGAAAATGGTTTGATTTTCGGTAATTCAGTTTGCTACACATCAAAGAATATGGATTCAGTAACATCTGATGAATTCTTTGATTTGTTGATTGAGCATGGATCAAGATTTGCTTGGTATTTCCATCTTATGCCAGTTGGAATGAAGGCTTCTCCAGAATTAATGCCTTCTCCAGAACAAAGAGAGTACATTTATCATAGACTTCGTGAAGTTCGTGGCCGTGAAGGTGGTAAGGAAATCTATGTTATGGACTTCCAGAACGATGGAGAGTTTGTAGGTGGATGCATTGCCGGAGGAAGAAACTATTGCCATATCAATCCAAAGGGTGATGTAGAACCATGTGTATTTATTCATTATTCTGGTGCAAATATACGTGAAAAAACTCTTATTGAGTGCCTCAAGCAGCCATTATTTATGGAGTACAGAAAAGGACAACCATTTAATGACAATATGCTAAGACCTTGTCCAATGTTGGAAAATCCAGAATTACTTAAAGAGATGGTTAAGCGTTCTGGCGCTCATTCAACAGACGTTGAGCAGGAAGAACCTGTTGAGCATTTATGCGATAAGTGTGCGGAATATGCAGCTAATTGGAAGCCAACAGCCGATAAGCTTTGGGAAGAGCATCCTTATAGACAAAAAGGTTACATTAACTATGCAAATGCTAAAGAAAAAGGATATGCATATAAAGTTAATTAATAAAGATGTTTTTGACCTGACGGTGAAGAGCCGTCAGGTCTTTTTTTAGCCATTATATGGTAAAAAAAGAGAATGCATAGTTGATAAAAATAAGAGATAATGCTAAAGTAAAGAAAGGTTATTAAAGAATAATCTAAAATAGTTTAGAATAATAAAAATTAAATCTTATTATTTTCAGAATATTGCATCCATAGTTGAAACGTGATACCATGGATTTGCACGCTGGTTAGTGTGTAAAGGAGAGGTGTTATGTTTAAAGGACGCAAATCAGAAATTGAAAAACTAAATGGATTTTATGAGGGAGAAGAAGCATCCGTTGCAGTTGTTTCTGGCCAATTGGGGGTTGGAAAGACAGCTCTGTTAAGAGAGTTTGCAAAGGACAAAGAAACCATTTTTTTCGAGGCTTACGAGACTACTGCGAAGCATCAGTTTGAGCAAATTAGCAAAACTATAGGTTCGTCAACTGTTCTTGATGGGGAGACATTTTGCCAAGAAATTTCTAAGAGGGCTGCAAAAACTAAGCAGCTTATCATCATTGACCAATACCCTCATATTGTTAAATCAAATCCAGATTTTGATAAAAAACTTCATGAATATATCGTCGGAGAATGGAAGAAATTACCAGTAAAACTAATTCTATGTTCCGATGCGTTTATGCTAGTTGATAAATACATAAAGGGCAAAAAGGCCCTTTGGAAAAACGATATAACACTTGATTTGGTGGTTCAGCCACTAGGATTCTACGACTCATGCGAGTTTTTCGCTGATGCTAGCCCAAAGGAAGCTGCATTTTTATACGGTATAACAGGTGGTATTCCATACAACTTGATACGTGTAGCAGCACTTTTAGGAATAGATGGATATGATATATATGGCATCAGTCCTATACAGGGCGAGGATAAAATAAAAGAAGTTGCATGTAAACTATTTCTAGATAAGAATTGCAATCTCGGTTTGAATCCAGAGGTGGTAATGGCTACAGAGCTTCGCGAGCTATCATATTACAACTATATGTTAGCTACACTTGCCAAGGGATTAAACAGAGTTAATCAGATTTCAGCAGAGGTTGAAAAGCCAAAGGATGTTGTAGTTCCTTACTTAAATTCGCTTATGTCTATTGGCGTTTGTACAAAGGATACCGCAATCACAGAAATTACAAATAGAAAGAAAACACGTTATTCAATTGTTAATACCAGCACATTATTCTGGTACAAGCACATTGTGGCAAACTACAATTTATATATTTCAGGTCAGGTGGATGAGCTTTGGAACACAATCAAAGCAGACATTGATGACTATATGAAGGAAGTATTCATCAAAATATGTGCAGAATACTTGCGAGACAGAAGCGATAATAACCTTCTTCCATTTACAATCGAAGAGATTGGAAACTGGTGGGTTAATGACGATGAAGCAGGAACCACAGATGGCTTTGATTTGGTATCACTTGGTAAATGCGATGGCAAATCTGCTACAATTTTCGCACAGTGCTACTACATCCATGAGCCAATAGAAGTTGCGCAGTTAAAGTCGTTAATTGAAAAGACAAAACAGCTTCATAGACAGGGAGATGCATTTTATCTTGTATTTTCTAATGCAGGCTTCCATGAAAATGCTATCACCATTTCATCAGCAATCAAAAACATTATGTTGATTACCTTGGATGAAATGAGATAATTATAGGTTTTACCCAATGATTTTAGGAGGAGAAAAATGACAAATCAAGAGCTAGTAAAAACTGCTATTGAAGTCCGCAAGGGAATCATTGAAGGTGTTCACGCTGCAAAAGCTGGACATCCAGGCGGATCTCTTTCAGCAACAGAGGTGTTTACATACCTCTACTTTGAGGAGATGAATATCGATCCAAAGAATCCAAAGAAGGCAGACAGAGATAGATTCGTGCTTTCAAAGGGACACACAGCACCAGGTCTTTATGCCACACTTGCACAGAGAGGCTTCTTCCCAGTTGAGGATTTAAAGGGCCTTCGTAGCATTGGTAGTCACTTACAGGGACATCCATGTGTGCAGCATACACCAGGTATTGATGCATCATCAGGTTCACTTGGCCAGGGAATTTCTGTAGCAACAGGTATGGCTCTTTCAGCAAAACTCTCTAATGAATCTTATAGAGTTTATACACTTCTTGGAGATGGTGAAATCCAGGAAGGACAGGTATGGGAAGCTGCAATGTTCGCAGCAGCAAAGAAGCTCGATAACCTTTGCGTAATCGTAGACAACAATGGTCTTCAGATTGATGGACGTATCGAGGATGTAAACAGCCCATATCCAATCCCAGATAAATTCAGAGCATTTAACTTCCATGTAGTAGAAGTTGCAGATGGCAATGATTTTGATCAGCTTCGCGCTGCTTTCAAAGAAGCAAGAGAAACAAAAGGACAGCCTACAGCTATCATTATGAAGACTGTAAAGGGCAAGGGCGTTTCATTTATGGAGAACCAGGTAGGATGGCACGGAAAAGCTCCTAACGACGAGGAGTATGCTATCGCTATGGAAGAATTAAAGAAAGCAGGTGAAGAGTAATGGCAGATGTTAAGAAAATCGCAACTCGTGAGAGCTACGGTAACGCTCTCGTTGCTTTAGGTGAGAAATATGACAATTTAGTAGTTCTTGATGCTGACCTTGCAGCGGCTACAAAGACAGGTATTTTTAAGAAGGCATTTCCTGAGCGTCATATTGACTGTGGTATTGCAGAGTCAAACATGGTTGGTATTGCAGCAGGTCTTGCTAGCACAGGAAAGGTTCCATTCTGCTCATCATTTGCAATGTTTGCAGCAGGACGTGCTTTCGAACAGGTACGTAACTCAGTTGGTTACCCACACCTTAATGTAAAGATTGGTGCAACTCACGCAGGTATTTCAGTAGGTGAGGATGGCGCTACACATCAGTGTAACGAGGATATCGCGCTTATGCGTACAATCCCAGGAATGACAATCATCAATCCTTCTGATGATGTTGAAGCAAAGGCTGCTGTTGAGGCTGCTTACAAGATGGATGGTCCAGTTTACCTTCGTTTTGGACGTCTTGCAGTACCTGTAATCAACGATAGACCAGATTACAAGTTTGAAATTGGTAAGGGTGTTGTTCTTAAAGAGGGCAAGGATCTTACAATCATTGCTACAGGTCTCGAGGTTAACGAATCACTTGAAGCTGCAAAGAAGCTTGCAGAGGATGGAATTGATGCTGAGGTTATCAACATCCACACAATCAAGCCTATCGATGCTGATCTTATCGTAAAGAGTGCATCTAAGACAGGCAAGGTTGTAACAGTAGAAGAGCATTCAATTATCGGTGGTCTTGGTGGAGCTGTTGCAGAAGTTCTTTCAGAGAAGTGCCCTACAAAGATGCTTCGCATCGGTGTAAAGGATACATTCGGAGAGTCAGGCCCAGCTGTTAAGCTTCTCGCTAAATACGAATTAGATGCTGAGGGTATCTACAAGCAGATTAAAGCATTTGTATAATTTCATATCAAAAAACTAAAAGCCAATTAGTTACGGCTACAAGCCTACTAATTGGCTATTTTTAAGTTCTGTATTAACTTAAATGATAATTCTTATTTATCTACTGCGAATGTAATTGTAAAGCATCAATGATAGCTTCACTGTAATTGCATCCGAAAATTTTCTCACGTCATATCCTGTTAGATCGGCGAATTTATCCAGACGATAAATCAAAGTATTTCGATGAATGAACATTTTGCGTGAAGTCTCAGCAAGTGACAAATCGTTATCAAAAAATGCCTCTAAAAGGTTCAAAGTTTCCACGTCAAGCTGCGCTAAAATGTCGATATTTATGTGATTGTTTAGATATGTTTCAACTTCTTCTTCAGGAATATTGTAAAGCAATCGACCAAGTCCCATAGTGCTATATGAATATACATGGTCGGAACTTCTAAATATATTTCCAATATGCATAGCCAAAACAATATCTTTATAAGAGTTAGGAAGCTCAGTGAATTTGCTTATCGGCAAATCATATGAAACCTTAAAGCTAAGGAAAGCCTCTGACTCCAGCATATCCAAAAATTCATTGCAGTACTGAATGATATCTTCATCAGTTGGAATGGAATCAAAATGAACGATAATTGCAATGTGTTTTGAATCTATTTGAACTAAAGCATCCTGGGAATCAGGGAGCAAGCTTTTTAGCAATGACACAGCTTCCTTCGGATAATCCACCTGACTTTCCAAATAAAAAAGCATACGGATTGCGTTTTCATCAATATGAAAGCGATGAATATAAGCGGCTGCATCAGAGTAGGAAAGCTCTCTGGTTAAGTAGGCCCTATAGAAAGAGCTCTTTGAGTCCAGCACATTAAAGCGGACAACCATTTCTTTTAATTTGTTGACGGTTTCCTCATCTGATAGTTCTGAATCAGTAATTTGAAAATTAATGCCAGTAGCCTTTGATAATTGTTCTAGTAATTTTTCCTTTTTATCATCAAAATTCATAAAAAAAGAGGTACCTTTCAAAAAGATACCTCCATTTTAAATCAACAACTTTGACTTATCAATTAATTATCGATTTAGTTTGCAATTGTAAGCTCTGTATCCTTATCGAAGAAGTGAGCCTTCTCCATATCAAGAGCAAATTTAACTGTGTCGCCACCTCTTGCTGTTGTACGTGGGTCAACTCTAGCTGTAACCTGAGTTCCAGCATAATCGAAGTATAAGTAAACCTCTGCACCAAGAAGCTCGTATACAGAAATCTTAGCTTCGATAACTGAAGCAGACTGTGTATCAACGTAAATCTGAGAATCGTGAATATCCTCTGGACGGATACCAAGGATTACTTCCTTACCACCGTAGTTCTTCTCTGAAAGAGCCTTTGTCTTTGCTGGTGGAATCTGGATTGTAGCACCGTTAACCTGGATAGCTGAGCAATCAGCATTAAGTGTACCATTGAGGAAGTTCATCTGTGGTGAACCGATGAATCCAGCAACGAAGAGGTTGCAAGGCTTCTGGTAAAGGTTTGCTGGTGTATCGATCTGCTGAACAACACCGTCCTTCATAACTACGATTCTTGTACCAAGTGTCATAGCCTCTGTCTGATCATGTGTAACGTAGATCATTGTTGCTCCAAGTGAATCATGAAGCTTAGAAATCTCTGTTCTCATCTGAACACGAAGCTTTGCATCAAGGTTTGAAAGAGGCTCATCCATAAGGAATACCTTAGGGTTACGAACGATTGCACGACCCATAGCAACACGCTGTCTCTGACCACCTGAAAGAGCCTTTGGCTTTCTGTCAAGAAGCTTCTCAAGGTCAAGGATCTTAGCAGCCTCACGTACCTTCTTATCGATTTCGTCCTTTGGTACTTTACGAAGCTTAAGACCAAATGCCATGTTATCGTAAACTGTCATATGTGGATAAAGAGCGTAGTTCTGGAATACCATTGCGATATCTCTGTCCTTTGGCTCTACGTCGTTCATAAGCTTTCCGTCGATGAGAAGCTCACCTGAAGAAATCTCTTCAAGACCTGCAATCATACGAAGTGTTGTAGACTTACCACAACCAGAAGGTCCTACGAAAATGATGAATTCCTGATCCTTAATCTCAAGGTTGAAATCCTTAACAGCCTGGAAGCCATTTGGATAAACCTTATTAATGTTTTTTAATGAAATGTCTGCCATAATAAAATATCCTCTCTTTGAAAATTTAGGGTTCCCCCCTTAACTATCTAAAATTATAAAAAATGGTGAAACTGTGAACAATGTTAGAATAACCAAAAAATACAAAAACGTTTCGTTATTTTAACAACGGGCTGTGAAATATATACAAAATGTCCTTATATGAATTGAGCATATATTCCATACTTGGATAATAAATTATATAAAACTGGATGTGATATGATATAATACATGCCAAAGGTAGAATTGAGGTAACTATCTGATGATAGTAGAGAATTAACTGATTGGGAGAATATTATGGAAGCATTAAAGTATAGGAATCGTCTGAAAAGATATCTAAGATTCCCTCTGTACATGCTTATTATTTTTTTAATAGGTTGTATCATTCTAAGCTTTGTAAACCCAAAGTCAGCAGGTATAATGTTGGCCTTTGTCTTGCTTTATGGTTTAGCTTGTTTTGCATACTACAAAGCAAATCTTAAATCCTTTAAAAACACTATAATTGAATATGCAGTTCATTATGGAACAGTTCAAAAGGAACTTTTAAAGAACTTTAGATTGCCATATGTATTGTTGGATTCCACAGGAAGAATAATGTGGATGAATGAGGAGTTTTGCCAGCTTGTAGATAAAAACAAAACATACAACAAATCAATCACTAGCATCTTCTCAGAAATCACACGTGAAGGAATCGATCATGCTAAGGACGACAACTTCGATATTCATATTGAATATAATGAAAGAAAGTATTTAGCATGTCTTCAGCGACTTGATATGACCGAGCCACTTCAGGGCAGCAATCTTGTAGCCAACATGGATGAGGCCACAGATGGTTTGGTTGCAATCATCTTGTTTGATGAGACAGATATTCAAGCTACAAAGGCCAAGATAAATGACCAGGGAATGGTAATGGCCCTTCTATATGTAGATAATTATGATGAAGTATTTGACCAGGTAGAGAATGCAAAGCGTTCAATGCTTTTAGCACTTCTTGATAGAAAGATTAACAAATACTTTGGTGAGGCTGATGCAATCGTCAGCCGTCTTGAAAAAGATAAATACCTCATCATGTTCCAGCACAAATATCTCAAGAACTTCGAGGATGATAAATTCTCTATAGTAGAAGATATCACTGGAATAAAGATGGGAAATGATAAAGATATCACAGTTAGTATTGGTATCGGACTTGGAAGCGACAACTACAACCAAAAGGCACAGTACGCACATGTTGCAATCGACCTTGCACTTGCCCGTGGCGGATGCCAGGTAGTTGTTAAGAACGGACAGGACGTTTCTTATTATGGTACTCATGGTAAGGAAGTTGAGCGTTCAACTCGTGTAAAGGCCAGAGTTAAGGCACAGGCCCTTCGCGAGCTTATGGAAACAAGAGAAAGAATCATTGTTATGGGACACAATCTTTCTGATGCAGACTGTTTGGGCGCATCAGTTGGTGTGTTCTGCGCAGGTAGAGAAATCGGCAAGCCTGTAAATATCGTTATTGATACAATCACAAGCTCAATGCGACCAGTAGTAGAGAGCTTTACAGAAAAGGGCGAGTACCCAGATGACATGTTCATCACAAGTGAGCAGGCACTCAATCTTTGCAATGACAACACCCTTATTATGGTTGTTGACACAAATAGACCAAGCTATGTAGAATGTCCAGGACTTCTATATAAAAACAAAAATATCGTTGTAATCGATCACCACAGACAGGTGGAGGAGATTATTGAAAATCCAATTCTCTCTTACATCGAGCCATATGCATCATCAGCAAGTGAGATGATTGCCGAGGTGCTTCAGTATTTCGCAGAGAAAATCAATATCAACCCAACAGAGGCTGATTGTATTTATGCAGGTATCTTAATTGATACAAACAACTTTATGACAAAGACTGGTGTTCGTACATTTGAGGCAGCTGCCTTCCTTCGTAGAAATGGAGCAGAAGTTACTAGAGTTAGAAAGATGCTTCGTGAAAACATGGAGACATACAAGGCACGTGCTGAAATTGTTAGAAATGCAGCAGTATACCGCGATGCATTTGCCATTGCAGAATGCGAGCCAGATGGAAATCTTGAAAGTCCAACAGTAGTTGGTGCCCAGGCTGCGAATGAGCTTCTTAATATCGTAGGTATCAAAGCATCATTTGTTTTGACAAAATACATGGACAAGATTTACATAAGTTCTCGTTCAATCGATGAAATCGATGTTCAAAGTATTATGGCCCGATTGGGTGGTGGCGGACATGTAAATATTGCAGGAGCCCAGATTCAAAATCGTACACTTGATGAGGTTCGTGAGGACCTTGAAGCAACAATAGATAAAATGCTAGAAGAAGGAGAAATTAGGCTATGAAAGTAATACTTCTTTCAGACGTTAAGTCACTTGGTAAAAAAGGCGAGGTTGTAGAGGTTAGCGAAGGCTACGCAAGAAATATGCTCTTCAAGAAAAAGCTTGGAGTAGAGGCAACAAACGCAGCTCTGAACGACCTTAAGCTTCAGAATAAACACGATGAAAAAGTTGCTCAGGAAAATTATGAGGCAGCACTTGCATTTGAAAAAGAAATTGCAGAGTGGAAAGTAGAAACAAAGATTAAAACAGGTGAGGGCGGAAGAACCTTCGGATCTGTTTCAACAAAAGAAATTGCTGAGGCTGCTAAGAAGCAGTACGGCAAGGAAATCGACAAAAAGAAAATTGTTCTTGATGATCCAATCAGAGCACTTGGCACATACGAGGTAAAGGTAAAGCTTCATCCAAAGGTTACAGCAACACTTCGTGTGCATGTTTCAGAACAATAAATAAAGGAAAGAATACATAATGGAAGATGTAATTCGCAGACAAATGCCCAACTCTTTGGAGGCGGAGCAGTCAGTAATCGGTTCAATGATTGTTGATAGAGATGTTATTGTTGAATGTTCAGAAATCCTCATTAAAGACGATTTTTATCATCAGCAGTACGGAATGCTTTTTGAAGCAATCGTAGAGCTTTTTAATGCTGGCGAGCCGGTTGATGAGGTTACTCTTCAAAACAAGCTTAA
Organism: Pseudobutyrivibrio ruminis HUN009; assembly: GCF_000703005.1. Taxonomy (NCBI): domain Bacteria; kingdom Bacillati; phylum Bacillota; class Clostridia; order Lachnospirales; family Lachnospiraceae; genus Pseudobutyrivibrio; species Pseudobutyrivibrio ruminis. The sequence continues at coordinate 889,439 of NZ_JNLH01000001.1, forward strand.
AGAAAAAGGAGTTCCACCAGAATTTGCTTCGCTGGAATTTATCCAGGAGCTTGTACTTGGAGTACCAACCACAGTCAATGCAAAAAGCTACGCTAACATCGTAAAAGATAAGGCTATACTTAGAAACGTAATTAAAGTAAATCAAAATATTGAAAACATGTGCTTTGAAGGTACAGAAGATGTTGATACTATTTTGAACCAGACTGAAAGAGATATATTCTCGTTGGTTCAGAACAGAGGAAATACAGATTATGTTCCAATTCGTCAGGTTGTTATGAATGCAATCGCAAAGATTGAGCAGGCTTCAAAGCAGAAGGGTGTAGTTACAGGTATCCCAACAGGATTTATTGATTTGGATAGACAGACAGCTGGACTTCAGCCATCGGATCTTATCCTTATTGCAGCCCGTCCTTCAATGGGTAAAACAGCCTTCGTTCTTAACTTGGCACAGCACATCACTATTCATGAGCATCTTTGTGCAGCTATATTCTCACTGGAAATGTCAAAGGAGCAATTAGTTAACCGTCTTTTTGCTCTGGAGTCACGAGTAGATGCACAAAAGCTTAGAACAGGTAATCTTCAAGAGGCAGATTGGGAAAACCTTATTGAAGGTGCTGGTAAAATCGGTAACTCAAAGCTTATTATTGATGATACACCTGGTATTTCAATTGGTGAGCTTCGAAGCAAATGTAGAAAATTCAAAATGGAATTTGGTTTGTCTATTATCATCATCGACTACTTACAGTTGATGTCAGGTAATGGAAAATCAGAAAGTAGACAGCAGGAAATTTCGGAAATTTCACGATCACTTAAGGGACTTGCCCGTGAACTAAATGTTCCAGTTATAGCACTATCACAGCTTTCCCGTGCGGTTGAGCAGCGTCCTGATCACAGACCTATGATGTCAGATTTGCGTGAATCCGGAGCCATCGAGCAGGATGCCGACGTGGTTATGTTCATTTACCGTGATGATTACTATAACCACGATACAGAATTGAAAAACGTTTCAGAAATCATCGTTGCTAAACAACGTAACGGTCCTATCGGAACTATTGAGCTTACATGGCTCCCAGAATACACAAGATTCGCAAACCGCGATAGAAGCCAGTATTCAAATCACGATGAATAAAATAAGAGGGCGATATTTCGCCCTCTATTTTTGTACTCTCTTTTATTTTAATTTTAATTCCGTATTTATTTGTCTTTTTCATAATGAACTCAGTTTGACGATATTGGAGTCCATAATTAGAGTAACACATACATAACTCATTCCCCGCAGCTACTCTATTAGTCGAAACAATGCTTCAAAGTCAGCTTCTTTCAAACGAAAAGGATTATTTATGATAGGTAGGCCTTGAATTGAATCATATTTCTTTATATTTAATAACGCTTTATCATTAACTTCATTTGATTTGGTTAAAAACCTAATGCTTTTCATATCTATTACTCCTTTCATATTATTTATAAATTTGTAAACGTCTCGTTTACACCAAGGCATAATAGAACCTATCAAAAATTGTTTGTCACACTGGTTGTAAATAGAAGCGTTTTCTGGAGTAAGCTTGTCGAAATCCACTATCACATATCCATCCCATTCGTTAACGAGAAAGCTTGCAGTGGATGTGTTACATCCCAAAGCGTAAACAACATCCATGTATTTGTAGCAAGTGATGTCTTTATATTTCACTTGATGTTCTCCAACAAATCCCAATAGTTGGCTATCATCAGAAAGCTCAATATAAAGAACAGGCTTTTTAAGCCCAGAGCTTAAAAAATTTGCTAAGCAAAGACACAAGTGAGTGACACCAAGCTTATGAGAAACCGCTGTAACAGATATCTTTTTATTTTTTTCGAATTTATTTTTTGTTGACTTATTAAGCCAGTGCTTAAACAGTAAAATCCTTTTCATTTTTCAAAACCATAGAAAAAAATCTTTCTTCTTCTTTAGAAATATTCAAAGACCATTTATTTGATGGATACATGAAAACTCTTTTTTGCAAATCCTTTGCTAGCTTTAAGGAAAAAAGTTTGTTAGAGAAATTAGAAATAACATAAACAGTTTTATCCTTAATCCAGTATGGATAATTTATAGTTTTCCAAGGAGATGCACTTACTATATAAAATATAATTTGGGCATCTGAAATGTATTTATCATTAGTTCCACAATCTAGGACATAAAGACCTGTTGGAGGTGCGTAACTTTCTACGGCATCACCATAATTTAAAATGCCTCTAAAGTTTTTGTGGTATAAAACACCTGACCTAACGTGGCTGTCTTTAAAATGCTCCCAAAGATGATGAACAGTGTTTTTTTCAAAATCTTTGTAGTATGTATCTATATGTTTGCTATTTAGATAGCGACATAGATTGATAGCGATATGAGTGGTCCCGACTCCACAATCGGCACCAATCACGGCTATTTGTCTATGGCGAATGCCTGATTCCGTATTTTCATTAGCTCTAACTCCCTGTAGCTTAAGCAACTGTGACAATAGTTCATTGACAGAGTTGTATCGATCAGATGGACTTGCAGCAGTAGCTTTATCTACTAGTTTTCTTAACCTGAAATCATCTTTTGCATAACTATTAATCTGCAAAAACTCAATTATCTTTCCAACGCTGTATATATCACAACGCTCATCAAGCTTTTGGCCTTTTAACTGTTCAGGTGCGGACCAATTTTTTGTGCCTAAGGGCATAGCCGTAGCCGACTGAGACTTTTTTATAGCAATACCAAAGTCAATAAGGCGTAGTTTATCACCCTGCAAAATTAGATGCTCTGGCTTTAAATCCCTGTAAAGCACAGGCTCTGGCTCTGCAGAATGCAACGCTTCAAAGATATGGCATACTTCTATGGCCAATCTATATAACTCTTCTTTAGATAACTTAGTTTGTAACAGATACTCCCGGAGGGAAATTCCTTCAATAAATTCCTCAACTAGGTAGTACATATCATTTGTATCTTCTACACTATAAATGGTGGGTATTCGGGATGATTTAATCCCTTGTAAAAGATGTGCTTCGGATAGGATGCTGTGTGCATTAGGACTCGCCTTGTGAATGGCTTTAAGAATTCTTAATGCTCCTATCGATTTGTAATTGACAAGTAATACTGCGGTAGCTGCTGTTTCTTGCAGTATACGAATGACTTCGTACTTGTCTTCAATACCTTTTGGTATCAATCTATCAGCTCCTTCCTTTCGGAAAGGCATCTCGCAGACAAGTTTATAACACAGAATAAATTATAATGCAAGCACAAATTTGAAAAATGTTTTTGATTTATAACAATTCACTTTATAAAAATTTAATACTTTTATCATCTTTTATATGGTATCTTTGCTTTACTTTCCGATATAATATATATATAATCCATATAAGAAAAATGCTAATAGTAGCGCATCTTATATCGATCGGGAGGTGATTTTTATGAAGATTGAAAGAATCAACGAAAACCAGATCAGATGCACTCTGTCTAGAGAAGATTTAATAAGCCGACACATTAAGCTCTCAGAATTAGCTTACGGTTCTGCAAAGGCCAGAGAATTATTTAGAGAACTTATGGAGCAGGCTTCTTACCAGTACGGTTTTGAAGCGGAAGATATTCCACTTATGATAGAAGCAATACCACTTCCATCAGAATCCATTGTCCTTCTTGTGACAAAGGTAGAAAATCCAGACGAGCTTGATACTCGTTTCTCAAGATTTTCAGAGGATGACGATGACTACGATGATGATGAAGAAATCATCGATGCACCTGCAAAGCCATTTAATGAGGCGGCAGCAGATGACATACTTAACATCTTCAACAGCCTTATTGAAAAGGCACAGGAAGCTATTACAGCTTCACCAGAAAAGGCAGCTAAAGAAGGCTTGCCAGTGGACATCACAAAGATGTTTGTCTTCGATAACATTGATGATGTAATCAGACTTTCTGGAATACTTGGTAGCTTTTACAAGGGAAAGAATTCTCTATATAAGAGTCCATTTGATAACAAATACTATTTAGTAGTTAGCAAATCAGATGATACAGCTGAAACATACAATAAAGTATGCAACATCTTATCAGAATACAGTGATCAGCAGAATTATGTAGTTGGCACAGACCAATACATGTCTGAACACTATGAAGTACTTGTCAACGGTGATGCGGTACAGAAATTAGCAATGATATAAAAGGAAGACGCAACATCTATAATTGCCTTCGGCAATGGGTTGCGTCGTGGCAAACAAAAAAAGAGTTTCGCAGAGCGAAACTCTTTTTTAATTTGCATTTTAAGCCTTTGAATCAAGGAATGTATTAATCTCTTCAACGAGATCATCAGCATCGATACCGTGTACCATAGCTGCCTCCTCGATAGTCTCCATCTGTGAAGATGGGCATCCGAGGCAGTGCATGCCGATATTAAGTAAGATAGGAGCTACATCAGCATCAATCTGAAGAAGCTCGCCGATCATAGTTGCTTTAGAAACTCTTGCCATTTTGACTTCTCCTTTCTTAACATTTCAATTGATAATAACATGCTTTTTTTCTTTTCGCAAACCATTATTCCATTGTTGTGGATTAGATACAATTACATTGTGCTCAATTTGAAGTAAGTGAGAAACTAATTTGTGTACACAATTAAAACAACTGTTAGCCTGAATCAACAGGAGTTAGACTAATATAACCGCGGTAAGCCTTGATTTTAAAGGGATTTATAAAAAAAACAATTTTGTCCTTGATTTAGACACAATTTAGGTGTAATATAAATTCCATAAAACGAAATTGATTAATTTTATCAATAAGATATTTAAGGAGGATTTTAACTATGGCATACGTTATTTCTGATTCATGCGTATCATGTGGTACATGCGAGCCTGAGTGCCCAGTAGGTGCTATCTCACAGGGAGATTCACAGTTCAACATCGACGCTGACGCTTGCGTTGAGTGTGGTACATGTGCAGGTGTTTGCCCAACAGGAGCAATCGCTCAGGGCTAATAGCTTAATCAAGAAAACCGGTTAAAGAGCATCGCATTCGCGGTGCTCTTTTTTTGTGCCCACTCTACCAACAGCGGCGTCAGAAGAGCAAAGAATTTAAAGAACACGCACCATAAAAAATGCGACACGTGATGCTTAGAAAAACATAATCCGCAGACGATGCAAGTAAATAAGTATGAGCCCTGTACACTAAGGGCGGGTTTTACAATTTATTAAGTTGGGAGGGGCCTGGGCCGGGGTGCAGTGCAGGGGAGCGGGGCCACATAAAGGTGGAATTTGGCGGGATGGTTTGTTATACTTTGAAGGAATATAGATACGAGGGAGATGCTTATGAGCAATACGTATAGACATAGACGAAAGAGAAAGAAAAGATTTAGGATTCCGAGGGGGTATATTTACATTGCGGCAGGAATCATAGCACTTGCGGTGTTGATTGTAGGAATATATGCCATTAAGAAGTATACGCCTACAAAAGAGCATATGGATTTGGCAGATTACTTCCAGGTTTTCCATGAAAACGAAGCAGCGGTAGTTTTGGATGGAGAGTATATTAGTTCTGAGCTCGAGGAACATGGTTATGCCATTGTAAATGATGGCAATGTTTATTTGGAGCTTGGATTTGTAAAGGATTATCTTGATGATGGCTATGTTTACGATTCATCAGAGATTACCTTGAGATATGCTACTGATTCTGAAGTTTATACTGCGACAGTTGGTAGCGCAGATTATTCAATAGATAAGAGTAATAATAGCCTTGGCATGCCAGTAGTTTTGGCCCAGGATGATACAGTTTATATTGCTGAGGATTATCTTAAGCTTCTTACTGACTTTAAGCTGAATTATTATTCAGAGCCTGATAGAGTTGTGGTACAGACTGTTGGTTCATCTACAGATGTGTATACTGCAAAGCGTAAGACTCAGATTAGAAAGCTTAATGGTCCTAAGAGCCCTGTACTTGAGGATGTTACAAAGGGCGAAGCTATTTACGTTGTTCGCGATACAGGTAAGTGGAGCTTTGTTGTTTCAGAAAATGGTGTAATGGGTTACATCAAAAATAGAGCTATTTCATTTAATAGTACCGAGACAGTAGCGGCAGAATTGCCTGAGCGTACATATAACCATATCTCTGTAGGACAGGATATTTCATTGCTTTGGCATCAGGTTACAAACCAGTCGGCAAATGGAGATATTGCCACAGTTCTTGCAAGCTCAACAGGTGTTGATGTTATGTCACCAACCTGGTTCTATCTTAACGATAACAAAGGTGGAATTGCTTCAATTGCAAGTTCTTCATATGTAAGTACATGCCATGCAAATAATGTGCAGGTATGGGGGCTTGTTAGCAACCTTGAGGATGCAGATGTTGATACAACAACTGTTTTAAACACTACATCATCAAGAGATGCATTGGTTAATAATCTTATTGCACAGGCGATAACATACGGTCTTGATGGAATCAATATCGATATCGAACAGCTCTCAGGAGATGCAGCAGATGGATATATTCAGTTCATCAAGGAGCTTTCAATTAAATGTGAAAAGAACGATATCATTCTTTCCGTAGACAATTATGTACCTACTGCTTCATCTGAGATTTATAATCGTGCCCAGCAGGCTAAGTATGCGGATTATGTAATAATCATGGGTTACGATGAGCACTACGGCGGAAGCGAGGAAGCAGGTTCAGTTGCATCAATTAATTGGGTAGATCAGGGTGTGGCTGACACACTTAATGATGTACCAGCAGAGCAGGTAATCCTTGGCATGCCATTTTATTGTAGAGTTTGGGAAGTGGCAGAGGATGGTTCTGTTGATAGCACAGCTTATGGTATGGATGCAATCCAGTCATATCTTAAGACAAATGGTGTGTCTGCAGCATGGTCAGATGAGTACGGTCAGTACTACGCAGAATATGCTGATGGAAGCACAACTTATAAGATTTGGGTGGAGGATGAAACTTCCATCGAAGAAAAGTTGAAAGTAATGGATAAATACAATCTGGCTGGAGGAGCTTTTTGGAAGAAGGGCTTTGATAGCACAGGAGTATGGAATATTATTGCAAAGTACCTATAAGAGAACACAAAAAAATCATGGTTTTATGGGCTTTGTAACAGTTCAAAAAGATTGAGTTCTAATGGAAAAGTGATATAATTTTGAGTATGATTACTAGGATTATGGATGTTTCTGCAGAGCCAATCAATATGGAATATATCAGTGAGGCTTCTGAGATACTTAGAAAGGGAGGGCTTGTAGCCTTTCCGACAGAGACAGTTTATGGATTAGGCGGAGACGCCACAGATAAGGAGGCCTCGCGTAAGATATACGCAGCAAAGGGTCGTCCATCGGACAACCCTTTAATTGTACATATTGCAAGGTTCTCACAGTTACAAGAAATTTCAAAGGATTTGCCAGAGAACGCTAAAAAGCTGGCAGATGCATTTTGGCCAGGACCACTTACAATGGTGGTCAACAAAAACGAGGTTATCCCATACGAGACAACAGGTGGTCTTGATACGGTGGCAGTTAGAATGCCAAACAATCCAATTGCCTTAGCACTTATTGAGGAAAGTGGATGTATGATTGCGGCGCCTAGCGCCAACACATCAGGCCGACCAAGCCCTACAAAGGCTAGTCACGTATACGAGGATTTATCAGGAAAGATAGACGCCATCTTGGATGGAGGTGCTGTAGATATCGGATTGGAGTCTACCATCGTAGATTTGACAGAGGCTGTTGTTACAATCCTTAGGCCAGGATACATCAATATGGAAATGCTTAAAGAGGTGGTCGGAGAGGTCAGAATCGACCCAGGAATTGTCTACAACGACAAAGGCACCACCAGTGGAGCAAAGCCAAAAGCACCAGGAATGAGATATAAGCATTATGCACCTAAGGGTGATTTGACTATCATTTCCGGTGATGAGGATAAAGTCGTAGCCAAAATCAATGAGCTTACAAAAGCGGCAATTGAGGCTGGTTCAAAGGTTGGTATTATCGCTACATCAGAAACTGCGGATAGATATAGCGAAGGTCAGATTCTTGTAATAGGGGACAGATCAGACGAGGGCAGCATAGCTCACAATCTTTACGACATTCTACGAAAGTTTGACGAACTGGGCGTAGATTTGATATATTCTGAAAGCTTCGCTACTCCAAAAATGGGGCAGGCAATCATGAACAGATTGTTGAAAGCAGCTGGTCAGAAGACACTTGACGTTTAGGCATCAACCGGCAGTCAGGAGAATAAGAAATGAAAAATATTAATAGAGTGATTTTTGCTTCCGGCAGCGGAACATCCAGGGCCCCCATGGCCGCGGCGATTTTCCATGCCACTGAGCATAGCAGGCCGATTATTTGTGAGGCCAGGGGACTTATAGTTCAGTTCCCGGAGCCGTTAAATCAAAAGGCGGAAGCAATTTTAATCAGTAATGGTACTACGGTGAAGGATTACTCTTCAAAGCAATTGCTAGATACGGATTTTTCCGAATCCACGCTTGTAATCACAATGGAAGAGACCCAAAGGCAAAAAATATTAAGTGAATATGCAAACGCCACAGAGGAAAATACACGCGTTTTAAACGAGCTCGTTGGGGACGAGCTTGAGGTGATGGATCCCTACGGTGGCTCAGTACAGACCTACGGTTTGTGCTACGAAGTCTTAAAAGCTTCGATTGAGAAGTTAATGAGGGTTATTGAGGCATAAATATAAATAAGGCAAGAATTATATACGTATTGGAGGAATAGACCATGAGTGATAAGAGACTTGATTATATTAGCTGGGATGAGTACTTTATGGGCGTTGCAGTATTATCGGGTATGAGATCTAAGGACCCAAATACACAGGTTGGAGCTTGTATTGTTAGCCAGGACAATAAGATTTTATCAATGGGCTACAATGGTTTTCCAAATGGATGTTCAGATGATGAGTTCCCTTGGGCAAGAGTAGGGGACCCTCTGGAAAATAAATATTTCTATACAACACACAGCGAATTGAACGCAATCCTAAACTACAGAGGTGGTTCACTGGAAGGTTCAAAGCTGTACGTGTCACTATTTCCATGTAACGAATGTGCAAAGGCTATTATTCAGTCAGGCATTAAAACTGTTATCTACGACAGTGATAAATACGAAAACACACCATCAGTTATAGCATCAAAGCGCATGCTTAGAGCTGCTGGAGTTGAATTCCATCAGTATCAGCATACTGGTAGAGAGATTTCATTTACACTTTAAGCAACTGTAAATTGAACAAATAGGAGCTTACATTGAGGGACAAGAAAAAGACAAATCGTGAAGTGGCCAATTCGCTAGTAATGGTACTTCAATTTGGAATAAATGTTATAGTGCCGATTTTCTTATGTATGGCGGTGGGGATTGTGTTATCAAAAGTGACCAGTTCTCACAGCGACATGTATATTATCGGAGGAATTCTGATAGGCATAGTTGCAGCATTTAACGGGGCATATCGTTCTGTTAAGGGATACTTAAAGAATGAAGAATCCCCAGGGCAGCGAGCAAGACGTCTGGAAGAAGAGGCAAAAAATCAGTCAGAGGAAAAGCATGATTAATTGGATGAAAAGACTAAATCAAGCTCTACCTGGCTTGGTTTTAGGAATACTAATATACGGTGTTTTAATTGAACTGATTGGGGTTTGGTTTGTAACTGATAAAGTCAGATACACCAGCGGACTTCTAATAGGCATTGGATGTGCCACATTTATGGCAATCCACATAGCGATGATTATTGAAGAATCAGTTCGTATGGGAAAGGGGCATGAAAAATATCTTTCCTTCAAATCTGTAATGCGATACTTAATCGTATGCGCAGTAATGATTTTGATGATGGTCTTTAAACTTGGCAACATGTTTACAGCTCTCATCGGTATTTTAGGGCTTAAGGTCAGTGCGTACGCACAGCCTTTGCTAATAAAGAGACTCGGGAAAACTAGTTCCAATATATCCGAGGGTAATAATGAAGAACTTAATACAAAGGAGGTGAAAGTGTGACAGAAGGAATTTTGCTGGCCTCGAGCGATACTGTGGACATGATAAAGGGCTTGTTTAGTTACGAAGTCTTTGGTCATGAAGTTTGGATCACAACTTCCCATGTCTGCATCCTTATCGTATGGCTTTCATTGGTAATATTTTCTCTTATCGCCAATCGTAAGCTGAAGCATGCCACTGAAGTTCCTGATACCTTCCAGAGTATCTTGGAGTTGATAGTAGGACTCTTAGATAAGATGGTGGAAGGAAGTATGGGTAAGCACGCACCAGTGTTTGCAAACTGGATTTGTACCATATTCTGTTTCATTTTGGTATCTAACTTATCCGGTTTGGTTGGCTTAAGACCACCAACAGCCGATTACGGCACAACATTGGCCCTTGCATTAATTACCTTTGTTTGCATTCATGTAGTAAAGGTAAGGCACCAGAGCGCGAAGGACATTTGGATTGACAAGTGTTCTCCATTGCCACCATGGCTACCTATCTGGCTGCCAATAAACGTAATATCCGATATTGCGGTGCCTATTTCAATGTCACTACGTTTATTTGCAAACGTTCTTTCAGGAACAATCATTATGGGTCTTGTATATGGATTGCTAGGAAAGTTCGCCTTGATATGGCCTGCAGCATTGCATGTATATTTCGATATTTTCTCAGGTGCAATCCAGACCTATGTATTTTGTATGTTGACAATGACATACATAGCTCAGTCTTACGGTGATTCTTAAAAGGGACTGAAAACAAAAAGTTTACTATATTAGGAGGAAAACATTTATGAACATTACAGGAGAAGATTTAATTAAAGCTTGTTCAGCAATCGGTGCCGGCTTAGCAGTTATCGCTGGTATTGGTCCTGGTATTGGACAGGGTATTGCAGCTGGTCATGGTGCAGCAGCCGTTGGACGTAACCCAGGCGCACAGGGACAGATCATGTCTACTATGTTACTTGGTCAGGCCGTTGCCGAGACAACTGGTCTTTACGGACTTGTAATTGCCCTTCTGTTACTCTTTGTACAGCCATTAGTAGGCTAAGGAAACTAGGAAGAAAATTTTTAAGAAGGAGGGCTAAAAGTTGGAAAGACTATTTGATTTAGACTTTCAGTTAGTAAATGATGCAGTGCTTTTAGCCATAGCAATGTTCTTCCTATTCCTTATAATGTCAAACAAGCTTTTCAATCCAGCAAGAAAGCTTCTGCAGGATAGAAAAGATGGCATTGCAAGGGACATTGCAGATGCAAAGAAAGAAAAGGAAGAGGCAGAAAAGCTAAAGGCAGAGTACGAAGCAAAGCTAAAGAACATCAGCAAAGAGCGTGATGAAATTTTAGCAGAAGCAAGACAAAAAGCCTTAAAGAGTGAAACCAAGATTGTAAGCGATGCTAAGGAAGAAGCTGCAGCAATCATTGCAAGAGCAAATGAGGAAGCTGAGCTTGAGAAGAAGAAGGTTGCAGACGAGGTTAAGCAGGAAATGATTTCTGTAGCTGCATTGATGGCACAGAAGGTTGTAGCTGCAAACATCGACACAACAATTCAGAATTCCTTAGTAGAGCAAACACTTAAGGAAATGGGTGAAGGAACATGGCTAAATTAGTCTCAAACGTATATGGTGATGCATTGTTTGAGCTAGCTGTGGAATCAGGGAAAATCGATGATTTCCTGAAGGAAGCTGAAGGAGTCATTGATGTTGTTAAATCAAACGACGGCTTTTCTCAGATGATGAATCATCCAAAAATTAATAAAGAAGAAAAGCTTCAAATCATCGACGAGATTTTCAAAGGCAGAGTCAGTGATGAAATGGTAGGACTTTTAAGAATGCTTGAAGAGAAGGACCATTCAAAGGATATTGAGGCAGTGCTCAACTATTTCATTGATCGAGTATTTGATTATAAAAAGATTGGTAAGGCAACAGTTTCAACTCCTATGGAATTGACAGAAGCACAGAAAAACGATGTCGAGAAGCGTTTACTTCAAACTACCGATTATGCTTCATTTGTCATGACATACAAGGTAGACCCTGAATTAATCGGGGGTATGGTAATTCGCATTAAAGATAGAGTCATTGATAGTTCAATCAAGACTCAGATTAGTAAATTAACTCACGAGTTATCAAATATTCAATTGAAAGTAGGTGAATGCGCTCCATGAATTTAAAACCAGAAGAGATTAGCTCGGTTATTAAAGAGCAGATGAAACGCTATGCTGCGCAGCTTGACGTGTCAGACGTTGGAACTGTCATTCAGGTTGCTGATGGAATTGCACGTATTCACGGATTACAGAATGCTATGCAGGGCGAACTTTTAGAGTTCCCTGGCGAAGTATACGGCATGGTATTAAACCTTGAGGAAGACAATGTTGGTTGCGTACTCTTAGGTAACGACAAGAACATCAATGAAGGCGATACAGTTAAGACTACTGGTCGTGTTGTTGAGGTTCCAGTTGGAAATGCAATGCTTGGACGTGTAGTTAATGCACTTGGACAGCCTATCGATGGAAAGGGACCTATTGATACTACAAAGTTCCGTCCAATCGAGCGTGTTGCTTCAGGCGTTATCTCTCGTAAATCCGTAGATACACCATTGCAGACAGGTATTAAAGCCATCGATTCCATGATTCCAATCGGACGTGGACAGCGTGAGCTTATTATCGGTGATAGACAGACAGGTAAGACTGCTATCGCTATTGATACAATTATCAATCAGAAGGGACAGGGCGTAAAATGTATTTACGTTGCAATTGGCCAGAAGGCATCAACAGTTGCAGCCCTTGTTAAGACATTAGAGGAATATGGTGCTATGGCATGGACAACAGTTGTTGCTGCTACAGCTTCAGAGCTTGCTCCACTTCAGTACATCGCTCCATATTCAGGATGTGCCATCGGTGAAGAGTGGATGGAAAACGGTGAGGATGTACTTATCATCTATGATGATTTAAGTAAGCATGCTACTGCATACCGTACACTTTCATTACTTCTCCGTCGTCCACCAGGACGTGAGGCTTACCCAGGTGATGTATTCTACTTACACTCAAGACTTCTTGAGCGTGCAGCTAGACTTTCAGACAAACTGGGTGGCGGATCACTTACCGCACTTCCTATCATTGAGACACAGGCAGGCGATGTATCAGCTTACATTCCTACAAACGTTATCTCAATTACTGATGGTCAGATTTATCTTGAGACAGAAGCTTTCAACGCAGGTTTCAGACCAGCCGTAAACGCAGGTCTTTCAGTATCCCGTGTAGGTGGTTCTGCTCAGATTAAGGCTATGAAGAAAATCGCAGCTCCTATCCGTGTAGAGCTTGCTCAGTATCGAGAGCTTGCAGCTTTCGCACAGTTCGGTTCAGAGCTTGATGCAGATACAGCTGAGAAGCTTGCACAAGGTGAGCGTATCAAGGAAATGCTTAAGCAACCACAGTACGCACCAATGCCAGTAGAGTATCAGATTATGATTATCTACGCTGCTACAAAGAAATATCTTCTTGATATTCCTACAGCAGATATTCAGGCGTTTGAAAAAGCTTTATTTGATCTTGTTGATACAAAGTATCCAGAGATTCCAGAGGCTATTAAGACAACTAAGGTTCTCGAGGATGACATAGAGCAGAAGCTTATCGCTGCTATTGAGGAGTGTAAAAAGAGCTACAAGTAAGGAGGGTGATCTGTTATGGCCTCAATGAGAGACATAAAAAGAAGAAAACAGAGTGTTAGTAGCACTCAGCAGATCACTAAGGCCATGAAGCTTGTATCTACAGTAAAGCTCCAGAAGGCTAGAACAAAGGCAGAGCAGACTACACCATACTTCAATGCTATGTACAACACAATTTGTAGCATGCTTGCCAAGGCTGGCAACGTAAACAACAGATATTTGCAGGATAATGGTTCTGATAAGATTGGCGTTATCGTCATCACATCAAACCGTGGTCTTGCAGGTGGTTACAACTCAAACGTTGTAAAGATGATTACAGGTGCCGGCATGAAGCCTGATGAAGTAAAGCTTTACACAATAGGTCATAAAGGTGGTGAGAGCCTTGCCCACAAGGGTTACACTGTGGCAAAGGACTATTCTCCAGTAATGGAGGCACCAACCTATGCAGATGCTATGGCAATCTGTAATGACGTTCTTTCTGATTATGCTAATGGCGAAATCGGACAGATTTATCTTGTGTACACACACTTCAAAAATACAGTAAGCCAGATTCCAAAGCTTATGAAGCTGTTACCAGCTGAAATTAGTGAAGAAGATGTAGAGGCTGCAAAATCAACAGGAGCGGAAGCTCTTATGAATTTTGAGCCAAACGAGGAACAAGCTTTAGAGCTTATCATTCCAAAGTATGTTACTTCATTAGTTTACGGCGCACTAGTTGAAGCTGTTGCTTCAGAAAACGGTGCACGTATGCAGGCAATGGATTCAGCTACAAATAATGCTGAGGATATCATTAGTGATCTATCATTAAAATACAATCGTGCCCGCCAGGGATCAATCACTCAGGAATTGACCGAGATTATCGCTGGTGCAGAGGCGCTTTCTTAAAAAAGCAGATAGGAGTGAAAAGATGGCAAATAATATTGGTAAAATCACTCAGATCATCGGTGCGGTACTTGACGTAAAGTTTGGCGAAGGCCAGCTTCCAGAAATCAACGACGCTCTTGAAATCACAAGAAATAACGGCGAGAGACTGGTTGTTGAGGTTGCGCAGCATTTGGGTGACGATACAGTTCGTTGTATTGCCATGGGTCCTACAGACGGTTTAGTACGTGGAATGGATGTAGTAGCTACAGGAGCACCAATTTCGGTTCCTGTTGGTGAGGCAACATTAGGACGTATTTTCAACGTACTTGGTGAAGCTATCGATGAGCAGCCAGCACCTACAGGTGTTGAGAAGATGCCAATCCATAGAAAAGCACCATCGTTTGAGGAGCAGGCAACATCAACTGAAATGCTTGAGACAGGTATTAAGGTCGTTGACCTTCTTTGCCCATATCAGAAAGGTGGAAAGATCGGTTTGTTCGGTGGTGCCGGTGTAGGTA
Organism: Pseudobutyrivibrio ruminis HUN009; assembly: GCF_000703005.1. Lineage (NCBI taxonomy): Bacteria > Bacillati > Bacillota > Clostridia > Lachnospirales > Lachnospiraceae > Pseudobutyrivibrio > Pseudobutyrivibrio ruminis. Next base: position 904,445 of record NZ_JNLH01000001.1, read on the forward strand.
AAACCGTACTTATTCAGGAGCTTATCCACAACATCGCTACTGAGCACGGTGGATATTCAGTATTCACAGGTGTAGGTGAGCGTACTCGTGAAGGTAATGACCTTTACTATGAAATGAAGGAGTCAGGCGTTATCGACAAGACCTGCATGGTTTTCGGTCAGATGAACGAGCCACCTGGAGCCAGAATGAGAGTTGGTCTTACAGGACTTACAATGGCTGAGTACTTCAGAGATAAGGGTGGAAAGGATGTGCTTCTTTTCATCGATAACATCTTCCGTTTTACTCAGGCTGGTTCAGAGGTTTCAGCCCTCTTAGGTCGTATGCCTTCAGCCGTTGGTTATCAGCCAACACTTCAGACAGAGATGGGTGCTCTTCAGGAGCGTATCACATCTACAAAGAATGGTTCTATCACATCAGTACAGGCTGTTTACGTGCCTGCCGACGATTTGACTGACCCAGCTCCAGCTACAACATTCGCACACTTGGATGCTACTACAGTTCTTGAGCGTTCTATCGCCGAGCTTGGTATTTATCCAGCGGTAGACCCACTTGGTTCTACATCTCGTATCCTTGATCCACGTATCGTTGGTCAGGAGCATTTCGAGGTTGCTCGTGGAGTACAGGAGATTCTTCAGAAATATAAAGAGCTGCAGGACATCATCGCTATCCTTGGTATGGATGAACTTTCAGAAGAGGATAAGCTTGTTGTTAACCGTGCACGTAAGATTCAGAGATTCTTGTCACAGCCATTCTTCGTAGCTGGTCAGTTTACTGGTCTTGAAGGAAAGTATGTGCCAATCGCTGAGACAGTTCGCGGCTTCAAGGAAATCCTTGAAGGTAAGCATGATGATATCCCTGAGAGCTACTTCCTCAATGCTGGTACAATCGACGAGGTTCGTGCCAAGATGAATCAGAACAAATAGGAGGTGGCGTTTCATGGCAGATAACACCTTTAAAGTTTCAATCATTACACCAGAGCGTACTTTCTATGAAGGTGAAGCAACAATGGTTGAATTCAATACAGTTGAGGGTGAAATTGGCGTTCTGCCAAAGCACATCCCCTTAACGACAGTTATAGCACCAGGCATTTGTACCATCACCGAGGCAGAGGGAGTGAAAAAGGCTGCAGTTCATGCGGGACTCGCTGAAATACTTCCAGACAAGGTGACATTGCTTGCTGAAATTGCTGAATGGCCAGATGAGATTGATGTTGAACGTGCCCGTAGCGCGGAAGACAGAGCGAGAGCTCGTCTAGCTGAAAAGGATGCAAATCTTGATGTGCTTAGAGCTGAGGTAGCCTTGAAGAAGGCATTGGTTCGTCAGGACTTAAAAGCAAAATAATCATAGGAATTAGGGGAGGCACAACATGTTAGATGCTGAGACAAAACGAGATATAGAAGATCTCAAAAGAGAATTAAAAGCATTCGAGGACGAAGAGGCAAATCTTCTCAAGGAGCTTGAGACATTGCGTGCTCGAAAAAATGTCGTTAAGGACAAGCTAAAGGCCCTTAGCAATGATGACAAATATCAGCAGGACATGCTTAATATGGTCTATCAGCAAAGACGTGGAGCGTCCTCAAAATCAAAAGATTAAATTTTATAAAATTATGGCGTCACATAGGTGGCGCCATTTTTTGTATTTAAATAAAAACAGAAATTAAATCGTGCTTGCATATCCTTCTATAATAATGTAGCATAACAACGATAATTATATTCCAGGAGGGGAAAGATGAAGAAGTTTATTTCTAAAATGCTTGTTGGTGTCACAGCTATGTCATTATTAGTTGGATGCGGTAGTGACGCAGCAAAGACTGAGACAGCTCAGACAACAGACGCAGAAAGCGGAAATGTTAAAATTGACAAATTAACAATTGGTTTCGTACCATCACGTGAGCCAGACGAAATCGTTACAGCTACAGAGCCACTTAAGGAGCTCCTTACAAACGAGCTTGCAGGCCTTGGTTATGATATCGGCGAGGTAGATATCACAGTTGGAACTAGCTTTGAGGCAGTAGGAGAGGGACTTTCAGCTGGTACTATCGACGTTGGACTTATTCCAGGTGGTACATACGTATTATACGAAGATGGTTGCGATGTACTTCTTACAGCAACTAGAGATGGTCTTTCAATCGACAGCGATAATGCAAAGGATTGGAATGACAACAAGCCTACAGAGGCTACAACAGAGCAGGTAACATACTATAGAGCACTTATCATTGCAGGCCCTTCAGAGGCAGGTCAGGCTGTTGCTGAAAAGGTAAACAATGGAGAAGAGCTTACATGGGAAGATTTAGATGGACTTAACTGGAGCGTTATGAATTCTTCATCTCCAGCAGGATATATTTATCCTTCACTTTGGCTTCAGGACAATTACGGAAAGCACATTACAGATCTTTCACACACAGCTTTATCAGATAACTATGGTACAGCATTCTCAAGACTTGCATCTGGTCAGGTAGATGTACTTGTTACATACGCAGACGCAAGAAGAGACAACGAAGATAAATGGACATCAGAGTACGGCAGAAGCGCAAGCATCTGGGATGAGACAAATGTTATTGGTGTAACAGATGGTATCTACAACGATACAATCAGTGTTAGCAAGTCATCTCCAATCATGGACGATGCTTTCAAGGCTGCTCTTTCACAGGCCTTCATCAACATTGGTAACACAGATGCTGGTAAGGAAGTAATCGCTATCTACAGCCACAATGGTTATGTTGAGGCTAACTCAGAGGATTACGATTCAGAGAGAAAAGCTCAAGAGCTTATTATGTCATTACAATAATGTTTAATTTATTCGAATAATCGAACTATTAAAGGAAGATATTTCGGTATCTTCCTTTTTTTAAAGAAATGGAGTTATTAAATGATTAAATTTGAAGATGTTGGAAAAAAATATCCTAATGGTTTCGAGGGATTAAAGCATGTAAACCTTGAAATTGAGCAGGGGGAATTTGTTGCTATTATTGGACTTTCTGGTGCAGGTAAGTCAACACTTATCCGTACAATCAACAGAATGCACGATGTAACAAGCGGAAAGCTCACAGTAGATGATGTTGATGTTATGTCACTTTCAGGAAAGCAGCTAAGACGTTTCAGAAGAAAAATTGGAATGATCTTCCAATCATTCAATTTGATTACTAGAACTACAGTTATTAAAAATGTTTTAACAGCACTTGTACCAGACATGCCATGGTACAGATCAGTATTCGGTATTTATTCAAAGGAAGAAAAGTTACAGGCACTTGAGTGTCTTGATAAAGTAGGTATCTTGGATAAAGCATTCGTTCGTGCTGACCAGCTTTCAGGTGGACAGCAGCAGAGAGTAGCTCTTGCTAGAACACTTGCACAGAATCCAGCAATCATCCTTGCTGATGAGCCAGTTGCTGCACTTGATCCAGTTACTGCAAATCAGGTTATGGGTGATTTCAAGAGAATCAACGAGGACATGAACATTTCTATCTTAATTAACATCCACCACGTTGATTTAGCTCTCAAATATGCTAACAGAGTTGTTGGTATCAGAGCTGGTGAAATCGTTTATGATGGACCTGCCAGTGAAGTAACACCGGAGGTTTTAGCAAATATATATAATGGCAAAGTAGATGCCGAGGGTAACGTACAGGAAGAAGAGGAGTAAACGAATGAGTATTTATGATAAGGTTTTTAAACCTCACGTTTACACATTGCCTAATGGCAAATCCGTAGAGAAGAAAGCTTCCCGCGGCCCTGTTTACGCAATCATCATTTTGGCAATGTGTATTTTGTCAGTCAAGATTACAGGCTTCAACATGACAGTTTTAGCCCAGAGAATAGGAGAATTCTTCGTCATCATCGGCGATATGTTTAAGTCTCCTAGATTAGAATTTATGGATTACGTTTGGGGACCAATTTTCGACACTATCAAGATGTCACTTCTTGGTTCATTGGTAGGTTCACTTTTATCAGTGCCTTTCGCAATGCTTGCCAGCACAAACGTATGTCGCAACAAAGTAGTAGTTTCAATCGTTAGATTATTCTTTAGTATCGTAAGAACAATTCCTACTATCGTAACAGCTCTCGTAGCAACACTTATCGTAGGATTTGGTACACTTGCAGGTACTATTTCAATTGCAGTTTTCTCATTTGCTTACATTGGAAAGCTTACATACGAGGAAATTGAAACAGTAGATATGGGTTCATTTGAGGCAATGGAAGCTATGGGTGCAACACGTCCAATGGCATTCATTACAGCAATCATCCCACAGGTATTGCCATTCTTCTTATCTAACTGCCTCTTCAACTTCGAAGGAAATGTTAGATATGCAGCAGTACTTGGTTATGTAGGTGCCGGCGGTATCGGTATTATTCTTAACGAGCGTATTTCTTGGAGAGATTATCCAAGCGTTGGTATGATTCTTATAGCACTCTTCGTTACGGTATTTATCATTGAATCAATCAGCAGATATTTCCGTAAGAAATTGGTTTAATGGAGGTGCGTAATGAATAGTAGAATAGAACAAGCTTATGAAAAGAGACCCAAGAATTGGGTTTACAATACATGCATCGCTGTAATCACACTTGCTCTTATTGCGTGGAGCTGCAGTGCAGTAGAGGCAACAGGTGCAGCAGATGGAAGCAGCACAATTGCATGGAACATCATCAAGGGACTTTTTACACCTGACCTTGGATTTTTATTTGACTTTTCCACATCAGGCGTACCATATTTGATGCTTGAGACAATTTGTATTGCATTCCTTGGTACAATTGTAGGTGCTATCATTTCAATACCACTTGCTTTTGTTTCAGCAGTAAACTTAGTACCAAAGCCAATCGCGTTCATTGGACGAATCGTTCTTATGGCCATTCGTACAATCCCAGCATTTGTTTACGGTCTTATGTTTATCCGTGTTACAGGACCTGGTGCTTTCGCCGGTCTTCTCACAATGGGCGTTTGCTCAGTTGGTATGATTACAAAGATGTACACAGAAGCAATCGAGGATTTGGATATTCACGTTATCGAGTCACTTGATGCAGCAGGATGCAGCACATGGCAGAAAATCCGCTACGGTATTTTGCCACAGCTTATGCCAAACTTTGCATCAACAGCAATCTACAGATTTGATATCAACCTTAGAGATGCAACAATCCTTGGTTTAGTTGGTGCCGGTGGTTTCGGTGCTCCACTTATCTTTGCAATGAATGCATACAGATGGAACGAGGCAGGAGCAATCCTTGCTGGATTAATTATATTGATTCTTGTTATTGAGTACATCTCAACAAAAATCAGAACTAAGCTCACTAGAGGTTAAAGGAGGCAAATATGCGTATCTTATTTACATCTGATACACATGGTCATCTAAATCCTGTGAATTATGCGAAAAACTGCCCTGAGAACTCAGGGCTTTTTTGCATTTCTTCCCAGATAAAAAAAGACGATGATACATTGATTATTGACGGTGGCGATTCTCTCCAGGGAACTCCACTTATGACATATTATTTAGAGCACAAGGATGAATACAATTTCCATCCTATGGCCGAGGGCTTCAATGAAATGGGCCTTGATTACTACACATTTGGTAATCATGATTTCAACTTTGGTTATGATGCAATTGTGGATTATGCAAATAGCATGAATGCAACACTTGTATGTGCTAATGTTTTAGATAAGGGCGGCAAGCTTGATATTAAAAAGCACGTGATTCATACAATGGCAGACGGCACAAAGGTAGGAATCACAGGTGCAGTTACAGGCTATGTAAACGTATGGGAGCAGCCAGCAAATTTGGAGCTTCTCCAGGTGCTTGAGCCAATGGATGTGCTAAAAGAAGAGTATGAGTATCTCAAGGATAAATGCGATATCACTGTATGCATTTATCACGGTGGATTCGAAGAAGACTTAGCTACAGGAAAGCTTTTATCAGATACTACAGAAAATCAGGCATGCAAAATGGCCCGAGAGTTTGGCTTTGATATTTTACTCACAGGTCATCAGCATATGCCAGTTGAGGGTGTTGAAATTGATGGCACTTACGGTGTTCAGCCACCATCAAATGCCACAAAGTTCTGCGAGCTACAGGTTGTAAGGGGCGATGATGGACTTAGTATTTCATCTAAGCTTGTGGAGGTAAATCCTGTTGATGAAAGACTTCAGTACATTATCGATGAGCACGGTTTCATGGATGACTTAACTGACTGCGTAGAGGTTTGGTTGGATCAGCCAATCGGCTCATTGGAAAAGGAAATTGCTCCAGAGTCAAAGATAGATGCAGCAGTGAATGGCAGCAAGGTGGCAGCAATTTTCAACCAGGTGCAGCTTGATTTCACAGGTGCAGATTTCTCATGCACTAGCCTTGCAAATGACCCACTTGGACTAAAGAAGGAGATTACTGTAAGAGACGTACTTGCAATTTATCAATTCGCAAATACGGTAGAAGTAAAGCAGGTAACAAAGGCAGTCATCAAGGAAGCATTGGAAAGATGTGCTGAGTACTTCGACTACGATGCTGCTACTAATGAAGTAAAGATTTCCAAGGTATTCCTTGAGCCAAAGGTAGAGCACTACAACTATGATTTCTACGCTGGCCTCGAGTACACATTTGATATCACTCGCCCAGTAGGAGATAGAGTTGTCACTCTCAAAAAGCTAGACGGAACAGAGCTTTCTGACACAGAAACCTACACACTTTCCACCAGTAACTACCGAGCAACAGGCACCGGCGGATACGAATGCATCGGCAATGCTCCATTGGCTCGCAGCTACTCAGAAGAAATGCCAGACTTGGTTATTGATTTCATCAGGAAGAACACTCCTGTCGGAGAAATTGTAAATAGCAAATTTAAGATTGTATATTAATAAGGTGGCGTCGCGTATAGCGGCGCCTTTTGATATTTGGCTATATTAGTTGAAGATTGCTTTTTAGATACAGCATCACTTGTGTTATAATACAGATTGAGAAATTATATAGTAAGAATTAGGAGGCAGTACAATGGGCGAGCGTCTTACAAAAGGAGATATAGAAAAGATTCAGGCCGAGATAGATGAGCGCAAGCTAGTTCTTAGACCAAAGTTATTAGAAGAAGTAAAGGAAACCAGAGCACAAGGGGATCTTTCCGAGAACTTTGAGTATCATGAAGCAAAACGAGCAAAGAATATGAACGATAGCCGTATACGTTATCTTGAAAAAATGCTTAAGTTTGCAGAGGTAGTAGATGATACAAGTGCAGATGATGAGATTGGTATAAATAATACAGTTACAATATACATTCCAGAGGATGATTGCGAGGAAACATATAAGCTTGTTACAAGCATCCGCGGCAATTCATTAAAGGGACTTATTTCCATAGAATCGCCTTTAGGTGCAGCCATCCGAGGAAAGCATGTTGGTGATAAAGCAACAGTAAAGGTTAATGACAGCTATTCATACGAGGTAGAAATTCGTAATATCGATAAGACTACAACTGATGAGGATGATCAAATCAAGCGTTATTAAACAGCGGGGACAGAATTATGGTAAAGGAAAAGATTAGTCAACTAGGGGAGACAGTTCTAGAAAAAATTGACGGCCTAGATGTAAAGGATAAGTTGCTGGAAGGCAGCTTTAATCACTCTGATATTTTGAGAAACAACTTCATGTTAAAGGGTGCCTTGGCCAGCGAGGGTTATGACTGGTGGTGGCACAGCTTCACAGGTCACAACAAAAAGACAGGTGAGGAAAAGGCATTCTTTATAGAGTTCTTTACAATCAATCCAGAGCTTGGTGGGGATGCGCCAGTGTTTGGCCAGCTTCCAGAAAATAAAGCAGCAGGCAAAAAGCCATCCTACATGATGGTAAAGGCAGGATGTTGGGGCGAGGGCGCAAAGCAGCTTCATCGTTTCTTTGGCTGGAACCAGGTCAACATAAAGGAAGATGCCCCATTTTTGATTAGCGCAGATAACTGCTTCTGCTCAGAGACACGTACCCTTGGTATGGTGGAAGTGACAGAGGAGGATGTAGCAAATCATCCAGAGTGGATGTGCCAGTCAGGCAAGATGATTTGGGACCTAAACATCGAAAAGAACATTGCCTTCAACGTGGGTTACGGCGCAAGCTGGGCATCGCGTGAATTGGAAGCCTTCGAAATGTTCTGGCATGCCGAGGGAATGAAGACATTCTTCAACGGCTCTGTTATATTAGATGGTGAAGAATATGTTGTAGATAAAGACAGCTGCTACGGCTACGCAGATAAAAACTGGGGAAAAGATTTCACATCCCCATGGGTATGGCTGGCAAGCTCTCATTTAAAGAGCAAGCTCACAGGTCAGTGGCTTGAAAATACAGCATTTGATATAGGCGGCGGACGCCCAAAGATTCGCACAGGAAAGACATTTGAAAATGTTATCCTTGGTGCAGTTTGGTATGAGGGCGAGCCATATGAGTTCAACTTCTCAAAGTTCTGGACTCTTACAAAGACAGATTTTGCTTGCACCACAGAGGGGGATGAGGTGGTTTGGAATATCACCCAGGAGACACCTCTTGCAAAGATAGAGGGCCACTTCACATGTCAGAAAAAGGACATGCTTCTTATTAATTACGAAGCGCCAAATGGAGAGAAGCGCCACAACAATCTTTGGAATGGCGGCAATGGCGTAGGCGAATTAAAGCTATACAAAAAGATTTTGAAAACCAAGGACAATGAGGATGGTTCTATGGCCAAATTCGAATGGGAATTGGTGGACGATATGGAAGCTTATAACATCGGATGTGAGTTCGGTGAATATGATAAATAAATAGTTAGGAGATTTATAAAATGGCAGTATTAAGCAATTGTAAGCCAGAGAGAGTATTTCATTATTTCGAGGAGATTTGTAACATCCCTCATCCAAGTTATCACGAGGAGAAAATCAGCGCATACTTAGTTGATTTCGCAAAGGCACACAATCTTGAGTATTATCAGGATGATTTATACAACGTAATCATGATTAAAGAAGCATCTGAGGGAATGGAGAATGCATCTCCAATCATCCTTCAGGGACACATGGACATGGTTGCAGAGCAGGATGATGACTGCAAGAAGGACATGCTTACAGAAGGCCTTGACCTTGAAATCGTTGATGGTTTCGTTACAGCAAAGGGCACAACACTTGGTGGCGACGACGGAATCGCTGTAGCAATGGCACTTGCAATCCTTGAGGACGAGGAGCTCAAGCACCCACGTATCGAGGTTATCATCACAGTATCAGAAGAAGTAGGTATGGAAGGTGCAGCAGGCATCGATGTTTCAATGCTCAAGGGCCGCAAGCTTCTCAACCTTGACTCAGAAGAAGAAGGACATTTCCTTGCAGGTTGCGCAGGTGGATGTCGTGTAGATGTAGAGTTCCCTGTAAAGAAGGAGTCTTTAAAGGGCGCACTTGTTTCAATTGAAGTAAAGAACTGCACAGGTGGACACTCAGGTGCAGAAATCGATAAGGGTAGAGCAAACGCTTCTTATGTAGCAAACAGAGTTCTTGCAGCAGGTCTTGAGGCTGGCGAGGTTTGCATCGTAGATTTAGTTGGTGGAACAAAGGACAATGCAATCCCACGTGCTACAAGCGCAAAGGTTGTTACAACTCCAGCAGCCATCGAAGCTATGACAAAGGAAGCAGCTGCAATCAAGAATGAGTTTGCAATCACAGACCCAGAGATGGAAATCGTTATCACAAACGAAGGTAATGTAGTAGTTGACGGTGTAAACGCTGCTCAGTCAGAGCGTTTCATCCAGCTCCTTCAGTGCATGCCAAACGGCGTTCAGACAATGAGCCACGATATCGAAGGCTTAGTAGAGACATCACTTAACCTTGGTATTCTTAATGTATTAGATGACGAAATCAAGTACTCATGCTCACTTAGAAGCTCAGTAGATAGCGCAAAGAACGCACTTATCCGCAAGGTACTTATGGTTGCAAAGGCATTCGGTTGCCAGACTTCAATCCACGGAGAGTACCCAGCTTGGGAGTACTTAAGAGAGTCTAGCTTCAGAGACGAGATGGTAAAGATTTACACAGATATGTACGGCGAGGCACCAACCGTAGAGACTATCCACGCAGGTGTTGAGTGCGGACTTTTAGCTTCAAAGCTTCCAGGACTTGATGCAGTTTCAATCGGACCAGAGATGTACGATATTCACACTCCAAAGGAGCGTTTATCAATTGCTTCAACAGAGCGTGTTTACAATTATGTAAGAAAAGTTATTGAGGATATGAACTAAAAACGTATCAAAATTAAGAGGAGGTTTTTATGTTGAGAATCGGAATGCTTACAAGTGGTGGAGATTGCCAGGCACTGAACGCTGCAATGCGTGGTGTTGTAAAGGGACTTGCTGCAAATGTAAAGGACCTGGAGGTGTACGGCTTCTTCAATGGCTACAAGGGTTTGATTTATGGGGACTACAGACTTCTTACTAGCCAGGACTTTTCAGGAATCCTTACACGAGGAGGAACAATCTTGGGCTCAAGCCGTCAGCCATTCAAGCTTATGCGTGAGCCAGATGAGAATGGACTTGATAAGGTAGAGGCTATGAAGTCAAACTACTACAAGCTCAATCTTAATTGCCTGGTTATCCTTGGTGGAAACGGTACTCAGAAGACAGCAAACCTCCTTCGCGAGGAAGGATTAAATATCATTCATCTTCCAAAGACAATCGATAACGATATCTTTGGAACAGATGTGACATTCGGATTCCAGAGTGCAATCGACATTGCATGTAACACAATCGACTGCATCCACACCACAGCATCATCACACAGCCGTGTGTTTATCGTAGAGGTAATGGGCCACAAGGTTGGTTGGCTCACCCTTTATGCTGGTGTTGCATCAGGTGCAGATATCATCCTGCTTCCAGAGATTCCATACGATATCAAGAAGGTCATTAAGGCCATCAATCATCGTGCGGAAGAAGGCAAGGGCTTCACAATTCTTGCAGTTGCCGAGGGTGCAATTTCCAAAGAAGATGCAAAGCTTTCAAAGAAGGATTACAAAAAGAAGCTTGAGACTTCGAAGTATCCATCAGTTTCTTACGAGATTGCAGACCGCATCCAGAAGGAAACAGGAATCGAAGTTCGTGTTACAGTTCCAGGTCATATGCAGCGAGGCGGAAGCCCAGATCCATATGATAGAGTGCTTTGCACACGCCTTGGTTCTGCAGCAGCCCAGGCTATCATGGATGGCGATTTTGGCAACATGATTGCAATGGTAGATGGCAAGACAAAGCGCATCCCACTTGAAAAGGTAGCAGGCAAGCTCAAGGTAGTTGAGCCAGATTGCCAGATGATAGAGGAAGCGAAACGAATCGGAATAAGCTTCGGCGACTAAGCCAGGCTAATAAATAATAGGTAGGTAATTGACATGTCTTATATGGCATTATACAGAAAGTTCCGTCCGCAGACATTTGACGATGTAAAAGGACAGGACCATATCGTTACAACTCTTCAAAACCAAATAAAAAGTGACCGTATAGGACATGCATATCTTTTTACAGGAACAAGAGGAACAGGTAAAACAACTATCGCCAAGATTCTCGCCCGTACAATCAACTGCGAGAACCCACAGAATGGTTGCCCTTGTATGGAATGTGCCATGTGTAAATCAATCACAGCCGGCAATTCCATGAACGTAATAGAAATGGATGCTGCATCAAACAACGGTGTAGACAGCATCAGACAGATTGTTGAGGAGGTGGCATACCCTCCCACAGAAGGAAAATACAAGGTATACATCATCGATGAGGTACATATGCTTAGTACCGGTGCTTTCAATGCCTTGCTGAAAACTTTGGAGGAGCCACCTTCTTATGTTGTGTTTATTTTGGCCACAACAGAAGTGCACAAGATTCCAATCACAATCCTTAGCCGATGCCAGCGTTACGACTTCCATCGTATTTCCATTGACACAATCGCTGCTCGTTTGCAGGAGCTGATGGATAAGGAAGGCGTGCAGGTAGAGGAAAAAGCCTTGCGTTACATCGCAAAGGCTGCAGATGGTTCAATGCGTGATGGCCTTAGTTTGCTGGATCAGTGTATCGCATTTTACATTGGTCAGACCCTTACATATGACAATGTGTTAAAGGTACTTGGTGCCATTGATACAGAGGTGTTCTCAAGATTGCTTCGTCATATCATTAATGGCGAAATCACCCAGTGCATTGGCATCCTTGAGGAAATCATCACACAGGGTCGCGATTTGAATCAGTTCGTAAATGACTTCACATGGTATTTACGAAACCTGATGCTTATCAAGAGCTCAGATGATATGGAAGATGTGCTTGAAATGTCTTCTGACAACCTGGCACTTCTAAAAGAAGAAGCCCAGATGGTTGACATAGAGATATTAATGAGATACATTCAAGTTCTGTCAGCACTTTCTAACGATATCAAGTACGCCAGCCAAAAGCGAGTATTGATAGAGATAGCCCTGATAAAGCTTTGCAAGCCACAGATGGAGCAGGATATTTCAGCGCTCAACAATCGAATGGCAAACCTTGAGAAAAAGGTGGAAGAGGGAGTGCCAGTAGTGATGGCAGCACCTCAGGCACAAGGCGCCACACCCAGTGCAGCTCCTGTAAAAAAGGAGCCATTACCAGCAGCAGTAAAAGAAGAGGTAAAGCAGGTGGCAAGCAACTGGAACGCAGTGCTTGGCAAGGTGGCACCTAATATAAAAATGTATTTGAAAGAGGTTACTACAGTCACAACTAACGACTTGGGTGAGCTTGTGCTGATATTTGACCAGCCAGCAGGTTCCGAGCGTATGGCAGGAGATTTTGTTAATCGCCCAGAAGTGCTGGATGAAATCGTGGCAGCAATCGAAGGCATGATTCACAAGACAGTAACCATTAAAGTAGAGATTAATTCCAGCGGTGTTAGTTCACAGAACACAAAGACAGACGTAAGAGACTACTTCGCGGGATTAGGTATAGAAATTGAAACTGACCCAGAGTAATAGGAGGATTTAAATATGGGAAAAGGAAGAGGCGGATTTCCAGGAGGAGCAATGGGTGGAGCCAATATGGCCAACCTTATGAAGCAGGCACAGCGTATGCAACGCCAGATGGAAGAGGCTCAGGCAAAGCTTGAGGAGACAGAAGTTACAGGCACAGCCGGTGGCGGTGTTGTTGAAGTTACAGTTACAGGTTCAAAGGAAATCACAAAGGTACACATCGATCCAGAAGCAGTAGATCCAGATGATGTAGAGATGCTTGAAGACCTTGTTATGGCAGCTACAAACGAAGCACTTCACAAGATTGATGAAATCACAGCAGCATCTATGCCAAAGATGCCAGGTGGACTAGGATTTTAATAGATGGAATATTACAGCAAAGAAATTAGCAACTTAATAGCGGAGCTAAGTGATTTGCCTAGTATTGGAAGTAAGTCAGCCCAAAGGCTGGCTTTCCATATATTAGGGATGGATGAGGAAAAGGTTAACGATTTGGCCAATGCAATCGTGCAGGCCAGGAAAAATGTGAGATATTGCAAGCAGTGTTTCACACTTACTGACGATGAGCTTTGCCCAATCTGCTCCAACCCAAAGCGCAACCAAAACATCATTATGGTTGTGGAGGATACCAGGGATTTGGCGGCCTATGAAAAGACAGGCAAATTCGAGGGCGTTTACCATGTGCTTCACGGAGCAATCTCCCCAATGGCGGGCATAGGCCCAGGAGATATAAAGCTAAAGGAATTGATGGTACGCTTGCAGCAGACAGATGTAGAGGAGGTCATCATCGCCACCAACTCATCATTGGAAGGTGAAACCACAGCGGCCTACATCAGCAAGCTGATTAAACCAACAGGCATCAAGGTGAGCCGAATTGCCTCCGGTGTTCCAGTTGGCGGAAACCTGGAGTACATCGACGAGGTCACATTGCTTCGAGCGTTAGACGGCAGAACAGAGTTATAGATAATAAAAGGGAAGAATGATTATGAAATACGATGCATTTATTAGCTACAGACATTTGGAGCGGGATATGTTTGTGGCAAAGAGAGTGCACAAGGCTCTCGAGACAACCAAGATTCCTAGAAAGATTCAGAAGGAAATTGGCAGAAAAAAGATAGATAGAGTTTTCAGAGACCAGGAGGAGCTTCCAATCGGAAGCGACCTGGGCTCTAATATTGAGGCGGCTCTTAGAGAAGCAGCCTTTCTAGTTGTCATTTGTTCTCCACAGACAAAAGATTCATATTGGGTAATGAAGGAAATCGACACCTTCATTGAGATGCATGGCCGTGAGAATATCTTAGCAGTGCTTGTAGATGGAGAACCAGCAGATTCATTTCCACCACAGCTTTTGACAGATGAAAATGGTAATCTTGTGGAGCCTCTTGCAGCAGATGTTAGAGGTAAAAGCAAGAAAGAGGTAAAGAAGAAGCTAAAAACAGAGACACTTCGTCTGGCTGCTTCTATTTTGCATGTAGATTATGACGATTTAAAGCAGCGTCATAGAGAGCGCCAGATGCGCCGAAACGTTGGAATCGCTGCATCTATCGCAGCCCTTGCAGTAGCGTTTGGCGGATACACAGCTTACAACCTTGCAAAGATAAACGAAGAGTACCAGCAGAAGCTTGTAAATGAAGCAAGAGTAATTGCAGCTACATCACTTGATGTGTTAGAAGATGGCGATGCCAAAACAGCAGCCTTAGTTGCAATGGAAGGAATCGGTACCGAAGAAAACGGCCGCCCATATGTGACAGACCCAGTGTTTGCATTGTCTCAGGCCCTTGGTACTTATAATCTAGGATTAAATCTGGAGCATGATTTAAAGCTGAATCACGATGTAAATATTTCTGATTTTGCCATTAATGAAGATGGCAACAGAGTCATATCAGTAGATAACAATAACAAGATTTATATCTGGAATTTGGATAACGGTGAATGCACTTTTAAAAAGCCGGTTGATGTTGTTGAAGAGGAAGATGACAGAATTAAGGCCGTAGGGTTCGCAGGAGATATTGCTGTTGTTGCGTCAGATTATTATCTTCGTGGCTATAATGACCAGGGTGAACTTCAGTATGAATATGCGCCTGAGGATGGCATCACATTTGCAAAAGTAGATGACTTTGGAAAGTATGTGGCTATAAAGTCTTCTCACTATGACGAAGAAACCTATGAAAGGTCCGATTTTATAGAAGTTGTGGATGCCACAACTGGTGAGTCTTTAAAGAAATATGAGAATCAGACAGGAGTGAGCTATGGCGCGGTTATGATGTTCAATAAGGATGGAGACACCCTGTATGTTGAACACTTGCCAGGTAACGACGAGGATCAAAACTACGCTTCTGTTATCAATCTTAAAACAGATACAATTATCGATGTCCCAGTAGAAGGTGGTGCAATACTTGATATCGCTCCTACAAAGGACGGAGATTTTGCAGTAGTCAGCATGAGCTATGATGCTATCACTACATTTGAAGACACTCCAATGCATCTTATCAAGTGCGATTCAAAAACTGGTGAAGTGAAATGGTCGAGAGATTTTGAACACAACGGTGACGCCCTTGATTCTAGCTATACAAAAATAGGAAGTAGAATAGTTGAGACAAACGGAGTAGAGTATCGCCAGTTATTTGTTAATACTTCAAAGAAAATGTTTACACTTGATTTGGATACTGGAGAAGAGGTTAGCTCATTCACTACTAACTCATACATTGAAAACTTCATGATGAGTGGAACTACACAATTGATTTTCGTAGGTACTTATGATGGAAAGTTTGCTTACTACGATGCACTGACTGGCGAGGTGAAAGACGATTTAATAGTCGATGTTGCAAGCTCGTTAGTTCAGTTTGATATAAAAAATGGTGTGTTTGTATCATCAGGATTCAGAAGTCCAAATCTTACTGTTTTGAAATTTAACGCAGATGAAGATTATGTTGCGAAAACGGAGATGGATTCCGGCTTCTATGGTGGAGCAGCGATGAGCCCTTCCGGGGACACATATGTATTGCAGACTAGCAACGATGCAGCCTCAAATGCATACACCTGTAGAGTCTTCGAAACAGCTACCGGCGAAGAAATTGGAACCATTGATATCGACGGTGGGCGATACGGAAAATTGTATTATATAGATGAAGATACAATCATCTTCCCAACTTATAGTGGGGCTGTAATATATTATTCAGTTAGCGATAAAAAGACTGAGGAAGTCAAAATATCAGAAGAAGATCTTATTAGTACTGATTATGCAATATCTACAAATTTGAAATATGTTGCTTATGGTGATGATAAGGAATTTTATGTAATCGATACACAAGCTCGAAAAATAATATACAGTGGAGAGGTTGATTTCAATTTCTGGAACATTGCTGTGTCAAATGACGGAAGAACGGTATATGGTATAGATGTTTATGGCAAAGCATACAAGGTTAATGCCATCTCAGGAAAGTCGAAACCAATTTTCGAGGATTACAAAGTAAATGATATTCAAACAAGTCAGGATGACAATATAATTGCTGTCATCACAGAAGATGGCTATTTGAGAGTTTATAACTGGGATACAAAAGAAGCTGAAAATACCATTGAATATTATGGTGATGACTATTCTTACGTGGAATTTTCAAAGGATAATAATCTGTTGTATTTACAGGGAGATGATTTGTATTTCCGCATATACGATAGACAACAGGATAAGAATGTGTTCCTGATGAACAACCAGATTAATGACTTGTCATATACCATTTATGATGAGGAAAAGAATCAATTATCTATTTTCAATTATACAGATATGTACATAATTGATTTGAATTCATATGGATTTTTGGATTATGCTGAGTACGGTAGATTATACATACCTCAGGCACAGGTAATTGTCAGCGCATATGGAACAACCATGATTGAGTTTAATGTTAAAACACAGGACGACTTAATTAAAAAGGTTAAAGAAAGATACGGTGACGCAGAGCTTACCGAATTACAGAAACTTAAATATTTAGTTCAATAACAGTAAAGCTGTCTCAATTGAGGCAGCTTTATTTTTTCACTAAAAATTCTAACAATTATCCCTTGAAAGCTGCAATAAAGAGTATTACAATACTACTAAATAAGTAAATAGACGACATAATTAATATAGAGTCATTGATTTGTGGTGAGGCAGGGGCCCTACTTTTTGAAGAAAAGGCGGAGGAGATAGATTTATGAAAAGAAGCATCAGTATAATTACAAAAAGAGCAGTGCTTGCGGCAAGCCTTGCATGTGCCATTAGCATTACGGCTTGTTCACAAGATAGTACAGGTGCCGACGCAGATACCAAAGACATTTTGACAAAGTTTGCGCTGGGAGATACATCGGTTCTTAAGGACGGCCAGCAGGAGGAATGGTATATTCCGGACTTTCGGAGCGATGAGTTTACTTATGAGTATACATTGCTGGATTTAGATGGAGATGGAAAAGAGGAGATGATAATCCAGATGGAGAATCAGCCAGAGGGATTTTCTTCTGTTTTTCATGTGGAAGATAACAAAGTGGTGTGCTGGTTTAGCGATAGTTTAGAGCAGACATGTTTTGATTATCCTCTTGATAATGGGAGCATGGTTGAGGAGTACAACTATGGTGGTTCTATAACCTACACCATCTTCAAGTACGATGCGACAGGCGAGACGGAGCCAATCACAGAGCTTTTTGTAAGAGAAGATAACAACGGCGATGAGTCAATTAAGTGTCCTGAATTTTTAATTGATGGAAACGAAGTATCAAAGGAAAAATTTGAGCAGGAACTGAAGTCCCAAATCCAGGATTACCAGTTGGACGCTTCAGCTTGGACAAAGATTTGATATCATTGGTGGGCTACAGTTTTAGGATAAAGAAATGGACAAAATAATTGTTAAAAGAAATAAAATTGGGACAGCAATAGCACTGGGGATAGTATCAGTATTTATAGTGATGCTTGCGTTAATATTATAACATTGGTAGATGAGGGGATGATATTGTTATATTATCCTGAAAATACTACAGAATGGATAGATGTTTATTATGTACGGGATGTAAAATAGTGTAATTTTAGTGGAGAAAATCGGACTCCTAGGAGGCCGATTTTTTTATTTAAAATCTTATAATTATCCCTTGAAAGCAGGAATGAAGAGTATTACAATACTACTAAATGAGTAAAGTAATATAATAACGTATATACGATATTGAGAGTAAGTGTAATACAGGGGGAGTTGATTGAAAAACATTCATATAAAAAAGAAATACATAATAATCCCGATAGTTATTTGTATAATTCTTATCCTAATAGCTTCAATGCTCTATATGGGGATAATACATTTCAATAATCCAAGTAGAGAAGAGTACCCAGTAGTTGGTGTAGATGTATCGAAATATCAGGGGGCTATTGATTGGAATCAACTTATAGAGCAAGACATAAGTTTTGCGTATATAAAAGCTACGGAAGGTTCATCACATGTTGATGAATACTATGATGCAAACTTTAATAATGCTTTGAAAACAGGCATTAGAGTTGGTGCATATCATTTTTTTAGTTTCGAATCATCTGGGAAAAAACAGGCTGAAAATTATTGTAAAAATGTAAGTATGACAGAAGGTATGCTTCCACCTGTTATCGATGTTGAATACTACGGAGATAAAAAAGGCGTCGATGATATCGATGTTGATGCTGTTCGGAAAGATTTAAGAGAGATGGTGGATATTCTGGAAGAAGAATATGGATTGAAGCCTGTGCTTTATGTCACAAAAAATAGTTATGACACAATAGTAAATGGCTATTTTGATGATTGTGATTTATGGTATCGAAGCGTCTACTCAAAGGTTCCAAAAGATGTAAAATGGACATTTTGGCAGTATTCAAATCGAACAGTACTAAATGGATACGAAGGTGAAGAAAGATACATTGATGTAAATGTCTTCAATGGAACCAGGGAAGAGTTTGAGGTGGAGACATTTAGCAACAGGGAGAAAAAATAGTATGAAAAGAAGCATTAATATAATTACAAAAAGAGTAGTGCTTGCGGCAAGCCTTGCATGCGCCATTAGCATTACGGCTTGTTCACAAGATAGTACAGGTGCCGACGCAGATACCAAAGACATTTTGACAAAGTTTGAGCAGGGAGAAGAAGAAAGTTCAGAAGAAACAAAGGAAATAGAATCTATATGGAGCAAAGAGAGTGCTAGTGAATCAAGGGTCAAACTAGAGTCTAAATTAGTTGATGGTGAAATCGAATTAATCATACCTCAATACAATGGCAGCTCAGATCAGAGAGTAGAATACCTAATTGATGGTGAAAAGAAGTGTGATTTTAATTTTATATTCCCAGAGCAAATAACAGAAATAGAAACATGTGATTATAATTTTGATGGAAACGTTGATATTGTTTTTGTTGGTTACAATCATGAAAAAAAGGATTTCTGGCTCTACAGAGGTTGTGTGCGCGAATACGAAGAGGATACGTGTTATTTTGTAAATGATGATGATATAGAATCATATGTAGAAAAAGAATTATCTGATGATTATTCTGCAGAGGATATTATAAATACGCTTACAAATGGACTTGTTAATGGTGAAATCAGTTCATATAGTGATGCATACAAGGCAATTGTGGCGTTTAACCAAATAGAAAATGAATCATTAGATTTGAAGTATAGTTTGGTTTATATAGATGAAGATGATATACCCGAACTTCTTGTTGATGATACAGGATACTGGATAAGCGTCTATAGCTTTTCTAATAGCACAGTGACAGAGCCTATGGAATGCTGTGCATATGGTGTAGGTGGATGCGTGAATTACGAATATGTACCTTATAAAAATAGTCTTAGATACTTTGGACATGACATGGAAACATACGGCTATACACTCATGAAAATAGAAAACAACAAGCTTGTAACTACATACTCAGAAGATTGTTATTACGAGGAAGAAACCGTAAATTATAATAATTACACTGATGAGCAACTATCACCTGAAGAATTAAAGAAAAGAGTTGAGGAATATAATTCTTGCGCTTTTGAAGAATTATATGGAGAATATTCAGAGGAAGAGATAATAGAACAATTGCAATAGAATTGTATAATGCGCGGAGGATATTTTATGAAAAAGAAAATGGTAGTGTTAACGGCTCTGTCTATGTCGGCGGTGCTTCTTGCGGGTTGCGAATTTACCACTATCCCAGGTGAAGCCCTCAAAGCTGCCAAGGAAAATGCAAAAAAGGAAGAAGCGGCTGAAATCGATAAAAAGGAGTTAGTGGATATACCATTAGTGGATGATTCATTTTCAGATTGCACGGAAAGCAATGTGAGTAATGATTTAGTAAGATGGCTGTTGGCAACAACTGCTGTGGAGGTTCAAGGCCAGGGCCTGGATTGGCAGCAGATTGGTGGAACCAGCTCAACAGCAGAGGATATAAAAACAGTAAAAAAATACCTCGATGAAAACAATGCAAAGGATGGGGATGCTGCGATAGAGGCGGCGAGTGCATTGGTTGAGGAAGATTATACAAAAGCATATGAGCGAGCTTACAACCTGGGCACAGCTGAGTCGATTCTGGCGGCCAGCTACTGCGCAGGTGATTTAGAGTTCAATCAGTATTTGATGCATGCAGTGCCTGTTGCCAAAATGATTCAGCAGGAATTTGATAGCTTCGACGATTACGGCGACAACTATGTGACTGGATATATGTGTCATGTTGGACAGGGGGATTGTGGCGATGCATCTCGCGTAGGATACCGAGTTGTGCTGCAGCAGGCCTTCGTTGGGATGGCTGCATATTATGATGGCGCATATGCAATCGATTATGATATGGAATTGACAGGCGAAGCCTACTCTACATATTTTGATGAAATGCCTGAGGAGGTAGATACAAAATCCCTGGAGGGAAAAGCTCCTGAATTTGTGCAAGGCTACATTGCTCCAATTGAGCTTGGTGAGAATCCAGCAAGTGGCAACATAGAAATCGATGGTGATTTGTATCACGTCCCATTTACTATCAAGCAGCTTACAGACAACGGCTGGGAAATAAAGGATGCTCCTTCTGAGCTGGACGTAAACAGAGACGACACCATCAAGCTTACCCGAAACAGAAAGACCATCAAAGTCACTACCGAAGCTATTTCAGAAGGCTACACTGATGTGCAGTACGGATTTGTAGATTATATTGACACCGCCACATTGGGAGATGTAGAAGTATCACTTCCAGGTGATATAAAGTCCGGAATGGACATGGAAGATGCCAAGGATGTTATTGATAAATTCGAAATTGAAAACGATGACATGACAGATTCAATCTTGCTTTATATCTCAGATGACAGCGACAACAAGAGCAAAATCTGCATCACAGAAGAAGACGGCAAGGTCAGCTCATTCGTTTTATTTGTATCTGTTTTAAACGGACAGCAAAACATGGACCAATACTACACCACTCTTAAGGAGGACGGCTCAAACTACAGCTACGCTCAGGCGATGACTATCAAAGCGAAGACAGACAAGTATCGTCCTGGTGCAGAGTATACAGGCCTCCCTGAGTTGGCCCTCTCAGACAGCCTGGATGATTTCACAATCCAGATTGACAACACAGTTATTCAGCTGCCAACAACTTATCAGCAGTTGTTAGAGTTGGGATTCATTTTTGACGATAGCGCAGATACCATTGTTCAACCTGATGAGCAGTACGAATTTTCCGGATACTATTTAGGAAATGAATATAGCAAAATGAATTTCCTTGTAATAAACAACACAGGCGAAGAAGCTAAATTAGGTGACATCCCTGTGCAGTACGTCCGCGCAACAATTTTTGGCTTCAACGAATACCAGGATTATCCATTTAAGATTGCCCAGGGAGTTGAGTTCGAAGCCACACTTGAAGATCTTCAAGAAAAGTACGGCACACTTACAAAGAGCGACAACTCTTTCGACAACGGCTACGTTCAATTGGATTACTACACCTATGAAACAGAAAAGGGCTGGTACACTTTCTGGGTACAACCAGAAGGCATGTACTCCGGCGTAGAGATTAACGTATATACGAACAAGAAGACGGAGGAGTAATGAAAAAGGAAATGAAGATAACTAGAGTGTTTTCAAAGATTTCAGGGTATTGGATTGGGCTAGTGATAATTGTAGTCAGCTTAACATTAATTCATGACAGTATGAAGACCTTTGATAGCAACTGGGTTTTTAGTTCATATGAGAGAAATCTATTTTTATCAATGTGGTTTGGTCTTACTGGGGTTGCTACGTGTTTTGTTACAGTTCCCTGTGGTATTTTTGGAACAGTCAAACTAGCAAGCAATAAGATAAAACAAGTAATAAGCTATGTATTAGTCTTAATTGCACCTGTTATTTCTATCGGGATGATATTAGTATCGCTTGTATTTGAGAGCATGCTTCCTAATGTCTAAGGGAGAAGGAAAAATGCTACGGAAAAACATGTTTTACTAGGATATTAAGTTTATTTGCTCATTTTCAAAATTCACTTATATAAAAGTGGGAAGAAAGTTAAGTGGATTTGAAAATTGAGATACTTCCACTTAAAATCACAACTTGCTGTTAAGTGAATTAATAATAAATACGTTTCCACTTAACTTTTATAGCAGAAATATTGGGCCAGTTAAGTTTATTCTGCAGAGATAGAAATTAACTTAAGAGCAGCACGCGATTTGTTAAGTGAAAATCAACCATTAAAAAATTCACTTAACTTTATCTAAAATTATTTAACTTACTTTAAGTTTATTTTTAAATTTTATATATTCACTTAACTGCTCGCCCAGTTTTTAAGTGAAATCTATAAAATGCAATTTTTCACTTAACAATTGGATTACTAAACACATGAAACAGGAGACGATTTGTAATGGGAAAATTTGATTCAGCAGCAGACGTAAGGATTTATGATTATAAGACAAGGTCCATACATGAAGAAAAATGCTGTTTACTAATGTTTAGAGAAAATGGAAAAATTGCTTGTTTGGGCAATGAATGTATGCAATACATTGGTAGGAGTGAGCTGGAATCGGAACCATGCATACCAATTAAACTAGGCCGAGTTGTTGATTACACAGCAGCAGAGAATTTCTTCAAATATTTAAATAGAATTTATATCAAAAAGACTAACGGCAAGCCACGCTTATTTAAGAGATCTAATAAGATTTTACTATTCTTGCATGAGCCATGTTCAGAAGTGGATAAAAAAATCTACATGGATTTAATGGCCTTTCTGGGTTATGCGAATGTAATATTAATTACTTCTGAAACAAATCTTGGTGGTATGTCTCCTGAGGAAGCTATCTGGAGTTCAGAGGAAGTTCATGGAAAAATAGATTGTGCTTTTGAAATCGGGAAGAAAGATCTTAGAGAATATGCAAGATATGCAGAACAGGAACTAAAGAAAGATTTAAAGCGATGGGGATGCGAGGGAGATGAAGAATACGCCTAAAGCTTGGGTTTCTGATGTAAATATAACATATGAGCGTAGAATTATATGGGCTCCAGTATCATGGTATCTTGCAGATGGAGTAGAAAAATAATTATTTTACTAGGATATTAAGTTTATTTGCTCGTTTTCAAAATTCACTTATATAAAAGTGGAAAGAAAGTTAAGTGGATTTGAAAATTGAGCAACTTCCACTTAAAATCACAACTTGCTGTTAAGTGAATTAATAATAAATACGTTTCCACTTAACTTTTATAGCAAAAATTCTTGGCCAGTTAAGTTTATTCTGCAGCGATAAAAATAAACTTAAGAGTAGAACACAATTTGTTAAGTGAAAATCAACCATCACGAAATCCACTTAACATTGCTTAAAATTATTTAACTTAATTTAAGTTTATTTAAAGAATTCTTATATTCACTTAACTGCTCGCCTATTTTTTAAGTGAAAACGATAAACTAGAATTTTTCACTTAACAATTGGATTGCGAAGCAGAGATTAACCTATATACAGAGAAACAATCGGAGGAGTAATGATAAATAAGGTACCTAATTATAGGAAGCTGTTGATAATAACAATTATTATAGCTTTGATGGGTGGATTTTATTGTAAAGTTGTACATTCTAATAATGATACAGAAGAGATAAATGAATTAGTTCCTATCTACAGTATTTTGCTAGATAAGGAATTTGATACAGCAAAGCTGGATGGGCATAAAATCGTCCTATATGCAGAAGGGGAAACTGTGGAAGAGTGCAAGGTTGAAGAAATGCCTAGCACAAAAATATTATACATCGAAAACAGGGATACAAATATCATTTTTTGGCAATCAGGTTTTGATGATTTAGAAGGCATTATGTTTATGAAATCAGATTGGACGGATGATACCTGGAATGGCTTAGTAAGAGTAGAAAAAATTCAGGGAAATGCATATAAGGTTTATACGTACAGATAAAATGGGGAGAACTATGGCAATAGAAAAATCATGGAGCGGAATGAGAAAGTATCTTGAAAAAGAGATACTGGTGGACTTTCCATAGAAGCACGGCAATTACGTTAAAAGAATCATAAATTTTAAAAAGTTTGGTCATAGCTTTTTCACATTCTATTGTTAAACTAGCTCCCGTAATAGTTCTTCGGAGGGAAGAAACTACGGGGAGGAAGAAAGACGAGACATGAAAGTACAAGACTTAAGGGCATTACAATTATTATTAGAGAATGAAATGGATTTTGATTCAATTTGCAAATGCTTTCCAGGTTACAAGAAGACAACAGAAAACACAGGTTATTCAGATTATAGAGTAATCAACGTGGAAAACATGATGATAAAAGAAGCTAATTGTTCATAATGTGATTGCCAACAGGCTCCCAGGTATGGGAGCTTTTTTATTGATTTGGTTATGAAAAATAACATTGTTTTTTCACAAGATATTGTTATACTAATATTCAAGTTAGTGCTAGATATTGTATCTAGATATGTAATGGGAGGTACCGGTATGAAGGAACAGGATTTGAGAGCCGTAGAGGCAATGTGTAGCTGTGGCATGGATTTCGATACACTTTGTGCTTGTTTTCCAGGTTTTCTGGCAGCGGATTTAAAAAATGTTTACGATAATTACAAGGGCGTCAGCCAGCCGGTGCCCAACGTAGCAATGAGTGTAAATTGTTCATAATATAGATTAGATGCCGAGGAAAATTCCTCGGCATTAATTTTTTTTACAACTCATCCGAAATAAAGAATGTAAGAAAAACTACCGCGGAGGAACTATATGCAAATTGAAGGACTCAAGGTAACGGATTACATCAAAACAGAAGGTGCTTCGGACCAGGGATTTGGCGTAGGCACCAGCGGTATCAAGGACGATAACAAAGCAAATTTTAATACAGAATTAAGAACACTTTCAGTAGACAACGCATTCTATGATAATAGAGGAAAAATGACTGATGAAGATTTTACCAAGGAGGTAAATGAGGCATCAGCTCTTGGCATGTCTACAGTTGATAAGGTTAAGAATATCGAGCGCGGCTGGGACGAGGAAGCCACAGCAAAAGCTCGCGAGGATGGACATAATCCAATGGACATGGAGCCAGAGGCTCTCGTCACAGTTGTGGACGAAATCAAAATGAATCTTGCAAAAGCTGGAAAAGACATCAGCAAAATGGGAGGCCTTGATCAGGATGAGATCCAAGCAATGACCGGCTCAGTGGCACAGGCAGTTGAAATGACTCGTGGCCTATCTGATACTTTGCCAGTGGAAGCTCAGGCATATCTTGTAAAGAATGAGCTTGAGCCAACCATCACCAATATCTACAACGCCACATATTCGGCTCCAACAGGCCCAAAGGGCACAGCAGAGCCAACCGACGAAGACATAATCAGTCTTCTTGAAGATTTAGGAGATAAACTAGATTCACTTATAGAACAAGTCGAAGGTGAATTAACCGAGTCTGCGCAGAAACCAATGACACCACAGGAATTGAAAGATACTGTGGCAACCATGCTCAAGCAAGATGTTCCAATCACAAAGGAACATCTTGAGTACATGGTTGAGCTTGGCGAGTACGAAAAACCATCTGAAGAAAATATCGTAAATGCGATAGATGATATTGTAGCAGAAGGCAAAGAGCCAACAGATGCATATCTTATCCCTGGCTACTCTCTTATGGACCAGGCCAAGAAAACTTTTGAAGAAGTCATGGGAATGGATGCAAGCTCACTTTCATCTATTACTGCTCAGCGCCAGCTTACAGAAATCCAGCTCACAATGACAGTTGAGGCCACATTTACAATGATGAAAAATGGCATAACTGTTAATACAAGTGACCTGTCTGATCTCCTTGATAAGCTGAAATTACAGGAAACAAATCTCCTTCAGATTCTTATGAAGGCAGAAAATAACGAAGCAACAAATGCAAATGTAAATCTGTTCAAGCAGGTAATGAACGAGATGGCAGACATCCAGTCTGCGCCAGCTGCCATGCTTGGAAGATTTTCAAATATCAATGCAGAGACATTTTCATATGTCCATGAAGTCAGCGTTTCAGTTACAGCGGAATACTCTCGCATGGAAATGACCTATGAATCTGTTGGAACAGAGGTTAGAACAGACCTTGGTGACAGCATGAACAAGGCATTCCAGAATGTGGATGACATATTGGCAGACCTTGATATCGAGGCAACAGAAGCCAGTCAGAAGGCAGTCCGTGTACTTGCCTACAACAAAATGGAAATTACAGCAGAGTCGGTTACTACAATGAAGGCTTCTACAGAAATGGTGGCTCGCACATTCAAGAGCATGACACCAGCTGTTGTTGCAGAAATGATTAAGCGAGGAGAGAATCCTCTTGATATGACTATGGAAAGTCTTAAGGCAAAAGCAGAAAGCATTAAGGCTGAAATGGGTAGCACATCTGATGAAGAAAGCTTCGCAAAGTTCCTTTGGAAGGCCGAGCACAACGCGGAAATCTCTGAAGCAGAGAGAGACGCATACGTGGGTGTGTACAGACTTCTTCATCAAGTGGAAAAGTCTGATGGTGCAGCCATAGGTGCGTTGATAAGTCAGGGCACAGAGGTGACATTACGAAACCTTATGACTGCTGTTCGCTCTAGCAAGCACACAGGCAAAGAGTATGAAATAGACGACAAGTTTGGTCAGCTGGACGAGATGGTTGTGAAGGATCTTTCTATTACAGAACAGATCGAGAAAGTCTTCCTTACAAACCGTTGTCGCGACGCTAAGGAAGCTATGACTCCTGCAAAGATGCATGTCTTCGGCGAAGAGCAAATCATGGAAATGAATGTAGACCAGTTTGCAACCGCAATGGAAGATACTTCCGACGAGCAGGCTGAAGCTGCCTACAACAATTATGTGACAGAACAGCTAAAGACAACTATTGCAGAGGATGCAAAAGTTTCTTCTATATTAGATGAATACAACTTACCTCATTCTGCAAACATGATTGCAGCAGTGGAGGCAATGGTTGAAAACAATGGCCAAGTGTTCAAGGATTTATTCTCTAAAGCAACTGGCAGAGCAGCCACTACTTTTGGAGCCCTTGAAAGCATGGATGTGGATGACATTATTGAATTAGCATACTCTCGTTTTGCTGAGGCTTGCCATACACCTGAGGAAATGGCAGAGGCCCAGGAAGCTCTAGGAACCCTAGCTGAGAATGTCATGAAAACCATGATTGAAACGGAGGATGTCCGCACTGTAGATATGGATGGTATGAAGCTCGTTGTGCAGCAGACAAAGGTTATGTCAGAAATGGCTCGCACAGGGGAAACATATCATATCCCTATTATGGTTGCTGATGAAGCTGGCAATATGAACCTGAAAATTGTCCGTGGTGACGGTGAATCAGGTCTCATTCAAATGGCACTTCATTTGCAGACTACAGGTACTGTGTCCACAACATTCCGCTATGAAGCAGGCTCAGTCAGCGCATCAGTAGAATGTGAAACTGCTCAGATGCGAGAAATGTTTGCCAGCCAAGCTCCTATGATTGCACAGATTATGCAGGAAGAAACAGGCTACGCTTTTAGCTTCAGCTTCACACAGTCCTTCGGACTCAGCGCAGCTGACATCTATAATATGGAGCAGGGAAATTATGAGGGACTAGCAGCAGCTGGCGTTTCCGGCGCAGCTAGCCAGGACGAAATCCAGACACAGGCCCTCTACAGCATTGCCCGTGGCTACATAAATGTAATTGCAGAATTGTTTTAAATAGAAACCATAAAAAATGAATAGTGAGAAACTATAGAATGCAAGGCCTTGAAATACAAGGTCTTGCATTTTTTATACCTGAAAAGTTGCATATATTGGGTTAAGTTTAAGGGGGCTCGTCCGATATTAAATGTGTAAGGACATGGAAGACCTAACAATTTCAAATACACCGCACGGATGCTAGACTTGCTTTTATTACGGCTATTTAGGAGGCAACTATGAGAATTAACAATAACATGTCAGCGGTGATTACCAACAACCAACTTCTTGGTACAGAAAGTTCCCTTGCAGATGTAATGGAAAAGTTAAGTTCAGGATTTAACATCAATCATGCATCAGATGACCCATCTGGTATAGCTATTGCGGGCAAAATGCAGGCACAGATTGATGGATTAGGTAAAGCTTCAACAAACAGTAGCGATGGAATTTCAGTACTTCAAACAGCTGAAGGTGCTCTTAATGAAGTAACAGATATGATTCAGCGTATGAGAGAGCTTTCGGTTCAAGCTGCAAATGGCACAAACTCAGATTCAGAACGTGAGACAATTCAAAAAGAAATAGATTCTCTTTTAGAGGAGATTGATAGAGTAGCAGAAACAACAGAGTTCAATACAATTAACCTATTAAATGGTTCACTTGATAATAGAACTTATGCTGAGCATGCAACTCGTATGCAAACTTCAAACACAGTTCCAGCAGGATTATATACATTGAATATAACATCAGCTGCAACTCGCGGAACAGCAGGTGGAGTTAATCCGTTACTGGGAGGTGCAACAGCTACAGCACTTTCAATGGCTGGAACAATGAATATTAACGGATATGGCGTTGAATTCACGGAAGGAATGTCTCGTGAAGCGGTATATGAAGCTATGCGAGATGCTTGTGAAAAAGGTAGTGCAACAATTTCAAATCCAGATGAGAACATTGCAATCTATTCGTTGAAATATGGTGCAAAGGCAGATTTGAAGCTTGAATTTTCTTCAAAGGAATTTGCCGTAGCATTAGGATTCCCTGAGGGCCAGATTACAGAAGGTGCAATTATCCATAATGTAGGTGATGATGCTGTTGTTGAATTGAAAAAGGAATCACCATCAATGTTTGGGCCACAGGCAACTACAGGATATGATGGAAATCACATTACTGTTACAGATGTAGATGGATTTGAATTATCTTTCCTTGCAGAAGCAAGTTACGTTGGAGGAATAGAATTCAACGTTACAGACATCGGCTCAATGACACTCCATGTTGGTGCAAATAAGAACCAAAACATGGAAGTAAGAATTGCAGCAGTTACAACAGAGTTCATGTATATCGATGACCTTAGTGTAACAAGAGTGAATGGTCCAGAGGATGCACTTGATTCTCTCGACACAGCTCTCAATTATGTGACTTCAGTCAGATCTCAGCTTGGTGCATATGAGAACCGACTTGAGCATACAACAAAATCTCTTGATACAACAGAAGAGAATATGACATCAGCTATCTCTCGAGTAGAGGATGCTGATATGGCAACAACAATGGTTGAGTACACAAAGCTCAACGTATTGGAGCAGGCAGGTACATCTGCACTTGCGCAGGCAAATGAGTTACCACAACTTGCATTACAGTTGCTTCAATAAGGTGACACTAAAAGTCGAGCTTGCGATGACTTGTTAGTGTCAGGAGCCCCAAGGGCGACGACAGAATTTAGACCAAATTTGCCTTTATAGGAGTGAAATAAATGAACAGAGATAAGATTTCAGCTTTTACCCTGAAAATAGCTTCCAGCAATGGATGTGGATTGATTTCAATTCTTTATGATATATATGAAGAATATGAAACAGATGCGCTGGACAATTTTGAAGCTGGCCAAGTGACAGAAGCAATCGCAGCACTGAAAAAGTGTGCAGAGGTTGTAAGTCACCTCCAGAAAGATTTAAATTTTGAATACAAGGTAAGTGGAAATCTGTACGCGCTTTACGATTATGTACAGCGAAATGTATCCAAGTCCATATACAAGGCAAACTCTGACGGATTATTAGAAGCAAAAAAGGTGATGGATGAGTTAGGAGATGCCTTTGACCAGTTGGCAAAGGAAGATACGTCCGCACCGATTATGCAAAATACACAACATATTATGGCAGGAATAACTTATGGAAAAAATTCTTTGAATGAAAGTGTTATGGGTAACCAGGCAAGAAGAGGATTTTGGGCATAACAGTAGTAAATAATAAATGAGGCTCTAGTTCGCTAGGGTCTCATTTTTTGTGTTTTTGTATAAAGAAAAAGTTTGTGAAAAATATACAATCGAATTTCATAGCGTCAAACGCGTTAGACGAATTCCAGGATCAGTGGCATACTGTTGCGTCGACAGGAGGTGAAAAAGACGAGTACGTTTTTGATCTGGAGCATTTTGACGTCGGCATCGCTGTTTGATGCCAGGTCGTACAGGATTCCAAATCAACTAATCATCCTGGGTTACTTAGCAGGAATTTATGTGAACCTGTTGAGCTATGGATGGATAGGAATTGCATACTTCCTTATGAAAGCAATGTGGCCAATAGCATGTTTATCGCTGCTGTATATTTTTGGTAAACAGCTTGGCGCTGGTGACATCAAATTGTTTTCTGTAATGGCAACACTGGTGGGTGCAGACATTACCGTAAATACGATGATCACTTCTGTGATTCTTGCTGGGATCGCGATTGTCATTGTGAGTATATATGAAGGGCAATTAATAAGAAGAAAGCTTCATTATTCTTTTTATATAACGACTGCGTTTTTTTTACTGCAGTATAAATGAACAAGAGAAATAATGGAGGAGTTACCATGAGAAATTTGGAAGTTGCCTTATGTGATTGTTGTGAAGATTACATATTAAAGTTTGCTTCATATCTTATGTCTAATGTGGATGCCAGCATTCATATTTTTACAACAACAGAAAGCTTCTTTTCCGATGAGGGTTGCTATGATGTAGCGATTATGTCTGAGGATTTTAAAGAAGTTTCCGAGTTTAGACCTAAGGGAGAAGTAAAACGCAAATACTTCTTATGTGAAGAACCGGATGTGGAAGATGAAGATTACATATATAAATATCAATCTATCGACAACGTCTTGGGAAAAATAACTGAGTTGCGAAAACAAAAAGGTGTAAGCGCTAGTATAAAAAAGTCTAATGGAAATTCAAAGTTTATAGGAGTGTATTCTCCTGTTGATCATGAATTGCAGCTGCCATTTTCAATGGCGCTGGGTCAGGGATACAGGACAGGTGGGAAAGTTCTGTTCTTGGATTTAGAAGAGATATCGATAATGCCGGATTTAATCGGCAGTGAAATGGAAAGAAATCTTCTAGATCTTCTATACGAAATCAATACAAGCGTAAGTGATTTTGACATAAATACATATGTAAGAAACTTTATGGGATTTGATTTTATTCAGCCATTTAGAAATCCAAATGAGCTCTGTGAGATTGAGGCAGAAACATGGAATTTGCTGTTTGATGTTCTTGCCAAATCAGATTATGACGTGATTGTAGTTTTATTTGGAAGAACAATAAACGGATTCATATCAATCCTACAAAGGTTCGAACACCTTTATGTTTTAGGAAAACCGGGAGATTACTTCAAAAAGGGCCAGGAAGCATTTATGGAATATCTTGAGCGAATAAATGCAGAAGTAGATAGGGAGAGCGTGATACTTCCTATGTCTGCAGGAAATCTGACTGATGGTACATACCAGATTCAGGAGTTGATGCAGGGCAATTTAGGCGTGTTTGTAAAAAAGCTAATTAGTACGAAGGTCAAAAATGCAGTTGAGTGTTACAGATGATTTAGAAAAAGAGATACGTCAGGAGGTAATGAATGCACTTGATTTATCGATGGATGTGTCTGATGAAGAAATATTAACTTTAATAAAAAATATCATAATCGAAAAAGGAAAGAACAGGCCAATTTCGCTATCAGAAAGGAAAAAGATTGAAAATCATGTCTTTAATTCTCTGCGTAAATTGGATGTTCTGGAGGACTTGTTAAACGACGAAGAGATAACGGAAATAATGATTAATGGCCCGGAGAATATCTTCATAGAAAAGAAGGGCCGAGTGGTTCATTGCAGTGAAAAATTCTCCTCGGAAGAGAAATTGAATGACATTATTCAAAATATCGTTGCTCAAAGTAACAAGATTGTTAATGAGTCAAACCCAATCGTAGACACCAGACTTTCTGATGGATCACGTGTGAATATTGTGTTGAAACCTGCGGCTGTAGACTACAGCATTCTTTCAATTCGAAAGTTTCCAAAAGAGCAAATGAACATGGAAAGATTGAAATCTTTTGGTTCTATTTCGGAGGAGCAGGTAGAACTTTTACGAAAGCTGGTGGCAAGCGGATACAACATATTTGTGTCAGGTGGAACAGGCAGTGGTAAGACATCATTTTTGAATGCTCTAGGTGAATTTATACCTAGTGATGAAAGAGTAATCACTATAGAAGATTCCGCAGAGCTTCAGCTGAAAAATGTAGACAACCTGGTTCGTCTGGAGGCGCGAAATGCAAACCTGGAAGGTAAGAATGAAATTACTATCAGGGATTTGCTCAAATCCTCTCTTAGAATGCGTCCGGACAGAATCATTGTTGGTGAGTGCAGAGGTGCAGAAGCTCTTGAAATGCTTCAAGCCTTCAACACCGGTCACGATGGAAGTTGTTCAACTGGTCATAGCAATTCATGTAAGGATATGTTGTCACGCTTGGAGACTATGGTGTTGATGGGAGCAGAGATTCCGTTGCCTGCTATTAGGCAGCAGATTGCATCGGGAATTGACATTATAGTTCAGCTTGGAAGACTACGAGATAAAAGTAGAAAACTGCTAGAAATTACAGAAGTGTTAGGGCTTGAGAATAATGAAATTCAATTGAATCCACTGTATAGATTCAAAGAGATAGAAGAAGTAAATGGAAGGATAGTGGGCCAATGGGAAAAGGTAGGAAGCCTAATAAACCAAGACAAGCTAGTGGCAAATGGAATGCAGATCTAAAGCTAAAGAAGGATGATATCGTGCCCCTATTTCAAGGAATAGGGCTTACATGTGTAATAGCTTTTCTGTTTTATAAATCCCTTGTGGCGCTTTTGATTGGTGTAGGTGTAGTTCCGTTTTGGATTCACCTAAATCGAGTAGAGCGGAGGGAAAAAAGAAAAGCGAGAATGCTTGTAGAGTTTAAGGAATTCATGATTTTAATAGTGCAAGGACTTCAGACAGGATATTCCTTAGAACGAGGTATAAAGCAGGCAGAAAATGAGCTGAAAAGACTGTATCCCAATGATTCTGTTTTGCTGCCATATGCACACGTGATGAATCAAAAAATCTCTATGAATGTCCAGCTGGAAAAAGCATTTATGGAATTTGCTATGTCGGTAGGTTTGGAAGAGGCTATAAGCTTGGCTGAGATTATCGCATTTGCGAAGCGAAGTGGTGGTGACTATGGAAAGAATATCAGGGAAACAGCCATGAAGATAGAAGACAATTTGGCTGTTAAACAGGATATAGAAACAATCACAACAGAAAAGCGATTGGAACTAAAAGTAATGTGCGTTATGCCAATAGGAATTCTTGCCTACATAACACTTACTTCAAAGGGATTTGTTGCCCCATTGTATGGAAATTTGG
Organism: Pseudobutyrivibrio ruminis HUN009; assembly: GCF_000703005.1. NCBI lineage: Bacteria > Bacillati > Bacillota > Clostridia > Lachnospirales > Lachnospiraceae > Pseudobutyrivibrio > Pseudobutyrivibrio ruminis. Next base: position 938,179 of record NZ_JNLH01000001.1, read on the forward strand.
CAGGCGTATTCATAATGACAGCGTGCCTGATTGCATACGGATTTTTGATTATGTTAGGAAAAAAGATAATTGATATTAAGGTCTAAAAATAGGGAGGTGGGTGTCTTGCAAAAGAATCATGATTTAACCTCAAAGCAATTGATAGAAATTATAGTTGTGTGTCTAGCTTTAGGGATAGGGCTGCTTGTACATGACTATTTGGAAACAAGAATAAACTTTGATGGAACTATAAAAAGAAGTGCTGCAGGCACAGGGAATACAACAGAAGATTTAGAGCTAAATTTTTTAGATCAGAATAAAGAATTGTCGGTAGAGGTATCTGATCAGAGCCTTTCAGATAAAGAGATATCTACAAAGATTAGCCAAGCTATAGAAGAAATAGAAGCTACTTATCTGGGAAAGAACAAATCTGCAAATGAGGTTTGCTATGACCTAAATCTGAAATCAAGCTATTGCGATGGGATGATAGATGCCTATTGGACTTTTGATAAGTACGGGTTGATATCAAACGATGGCAAGCTTAGAACCGCAGAAATTCCTGAAGAGGGTGAAGTTGTAAATCTTGTAGCTCAACTGAGTTACGAGGAGTGGACGGAGCTTTATAGCTTTTCGGTATTTGTATGTCACAAAAGCACACAGACATTGGATGGTCAGTTGGAGGCAATCGAGAAAGCTGTAAAAAATGTAGATTCTACAACACGTGATAAAGATATTATGGTCCTTCCAACGGAAGTGGAAAATATAGAGCTATCTTGGAAAAGGAAGATGAATTACCGCGGATTGCAGGTCATAATCCTAGGGATTGTCACGGTAATTGGAATTCACCTTGGGAAAAAGAAGGATGAGAAAAAGGCTAAGCAATTAGAAATAGAAGAGAAAGAAAAAGATTATCCAATGATAGTCAGTGAGCTATCCATTTTGATGGGAGCAGGTATGAGTCTTAGGAAGGCTTTGGAGAGAATAATCGCAAGATATAACCTGAAAAAGAAATCGGGATTATTCCGCCCAGGGTATGAAGATATATCCGTGACCTACCGCAAAATGTGTGACGGCTTAGGAGAGGTGGCAGCCCTTGAGGACCTGGGAATGAATAGTGAAAGCAAGGAGTATAGAAAACTTGCTATGCTACTTGCGCAGAACTTGAGGAAGGGCTCAGCAGACCTAATAAGCTGCTTAGAAAAAGAAGAAAAATATGCTTTTGAAATGCGAAAGCAAAGAGCTATAAAAGCTGGAGAGGAAGCTTCAACGAAGCTTTTGATTCCAATGGCAGGCATGCTTTTTATTGTAATTGTAATTTTGGTTGTGCCTGCGATTATGCAAATGAATATATAGAAAGAGGTAAAGAATGTATTATTTAATGCTTAAACAAAAGATTAAAGATTTCCTTACAGAAGAAGATGGAATTGGAACAGTAGAGATGATATTGATTTTGGTCGTTTTAATCGGAATCGTGCTTATTTTCAAAGAACAGCTCAACTCGTTGGTTGAGAGCATTTTCAAAACAATCAATGAGCAGGCTAAGAAGGTATAGTGGCTAAGGGTTCTTTAACAGTATTTGTTGCTCTGGTAATGGTTTCGGTTATGACTCTAATTTTTACCATGGGCGAGTGTATTCGTATATACGAATTACAGGATTTTAGCCAGGAATACACTGACATGGCGGTGGAGAGTGGTTTCTCAGAATATAATCCGTATCTTTGGACGAATTATAGAATTCTTGCGGTGGACTTGGGATATGGAAGTGGAAATGTTGGACCGGCCACATTGGAGCAAAAAATACTGGAATATTGTACATACAATGCAAACATGGAATATGGCAGTAATTATGCAAGACTCATACCGGAATCGTGTAGTGCTGCCAATTATTCGTTGCTTACAGATAGCAATGGGGCTGGCGTGGTAATGCTGGGAGTGAAGGCTGCAAAGGACGGTCTGGCTGAGCAGATAATTACTGGCGTACAGCAGAAAGCAGAGAGTATAAACGGTGTAGAAAAGGTTTCTGTAGAACAGCAAGCATCAGATGGAAAATCAACATTGGATAATGAGAAGGCTGCGTTACAAGCAAAAAAACAAGCTGCGGCAGCGGATGATAATCCAGATACAAATCCATCAGATTATCCGGAACCACAAGAGGTGGATGACAATCCACTGGATGCATTTACCGCGATGAAAGAATCTATTCAAAAAGGATTTTTGTCTACAGTAGCAGATTCCGAAAAATTATCAGATGTACAAATCGACTTAAGTACTATGCCATCACACAGAACGTTAAACACAGGAAACATGGAAATTACTAATGGCAATATGTTGGTTGATAAAGCATTGTTTATAGATTATTTGCTTACAAGCTATAGCTATTATGGCGTGGATTTAAAACATGATGGAATGAAATATGAGGTTGAGTATTTGATAGCAGGAAAAGAGTCAGATGTACAGTCGCTGGCTACAGTGCTAGAAGAAATCTTGCTCATTAGAGAAGCGGCCAACTTTTCGACCATCATGAGTAATGCATCCATGGTTGCTCAAGCTCAGGCCATAGCAGACATCATAGCAGGATTCACTATGAATCCAGCAATAATTGAAGCTGTAAAGTATGCAGTCATAGCAGCTTGGGCATATATAGAAAGCACTCTTGATGTACGTCTTTTAATTTCAGGCGGCAAGGTGCCTTTGATTAAAAATCTAGACCAGTGGACATCAGATGTGTGGCACCTATCAAATTTCCTGGATGTAAATTGCAAAGCGAAACCCAGTGAGACAGGAATTAGTTATAAAGACTATCTCATAGGATTTCTTAGTTTGAATAGCAATAATACTCTTGCTATGCGAGCTTGCGATGTAATGGAAAATGCATTGAATGCCACTGAGGATTATAAAAATGTAAAGGTGGATAACATGGCTTTTGCAGCAGATGTAACTATCACATATGCTGCGGATGAGATGTTCATGTCACTACTGGATAGCAGTAATACTGTAGGTGAATACAGCCTGAGTAAACATAAATATATATCTTATTAATCTAGCGAAAGGAGGTGTAAAAAGGTGTCTCAGTTTCACTTCAAATTTGTTTCCCAAATAAAACCATTTGCACCGGTTTTAAAAATGATTGTTTATATAAATAGTTTAAAGAAAGGTAATATGCCTGCGTTTCTTAACTGCAAAAGAGAAGATATGGAGATACCTTTTTATGCCTCCTTTAAGAAAGCTAGTTACACTATTGAAGCGGCCATAATAATGCCATTATTTATTTCATTGATGGTATTTGGAATGTTTATTTTTAGGGTGTTGCAGGTTCAGTCTGGTATCCAACAATCAATAGATTTTGCCAGTAGAACTATGGCAGTAACTCTTGGAAATGTAGCTAATACAGGCGAATCTAATCAGGATGTAAATCCAAATGAACAAGATCCATCTGTGCATGGAGAATTGTCCGAGGCAGGGCTTTTAGCGGGAACCATATCACTTGCAGCCATAGAAGTGGCAAAAAATAATGTACCACTAGAGTTTATAGATGGTGGTGCTATAGGTCTAAATTTTCTAGGAAGCGAAGCGGAAGGCAACTATATAGATTTAAAAGTCAGTTATACCATGACCTTTCCTGTTGGCTTGCTAGGAAATTTATCATTCGATGTAAATCAGCGTGCCAGAACAAGAAAATGGGTAGGGTATGATAAGGCAGAATATGAGTCCGATGGTCGTTATGTGTATATAACAGAACATGGGTCTGTTTATCATGTGAATTATTTTTGCACCTACCTTAATCCATCGGTGCACAGAGTGCCGAAGGGAGAGGTTAAGGACAAAAGAAATAAAAGCGGAGCAATTTATTATGAATGTCATAGATGCAAAAACAAGGATGAAAATGGCTTTTTGTACATTACAGATTACGGTACATCCTACCACAATGATGTGAATTGCACCGAGATTAAACACAACATAAAGAAGGTCCTTTATGAGGAAGTGAAGGATAGTATGGCACCTTGCAGTAAATGTTCTGCAGGGGAAGCTCATGATGAGGAGTAAGAGAATGGAAACAATTGGATTGGCTTTTCTATACGGATTGACAGCTATGGATGATTTGAAAACAAAACAGGTACGGGTAATAGAAATAATAGTATTTGGGATTCTTGGAATACTAACAAATATAATCTACAGACACCATACATTACTTAGCGTATTAGGTGGAGTGGGAATAGGCCTTTTGACAATTGTATTTAGCTACATTTCAAAAGAAAAAATTGGAATGGGTGATGCTTATATCATAACAGTGACAGGTTTGTATTTAGGATTTATAGATACAGCAGTTTTGTTATGGCTCAGTTCTTTGCTGGCAGCAATTACAGGGCTAGTTTTAATACGTAAATACGATAATCCTAAAATAGAAATACCATTTGTCCCATTCCTTCTAATAGCCTATATAATCATGTATTTAATTCATACTGTAGGAGGAATTGTTTTATGAAGCTGAAGGGAAGCTACACTGTAGAGGCCGCATTCATAATAAGCTTTTGCTTTATCTTATTCGGCATGGCTATCGGTGTTGCCTACGAATTATTTCAAATTACTCTGGAATATGTGAAGTATAAAGAGGGGAGTTTTGACGCTGTAAATCTATTCAGATTAAAGGAAGGGCTTGTAGGAATATATCATGCTATAAAGGAGTAGAGTATATGGAAATAAGTTATGAACGAAAGCACAATGAAAGCTTTATGGTGATAGATGGTAATGGGAAAAGCATCGATTATGAGAACAAAATGATTAACGCCAACCGTATATCTTCTTTGTTAACCATGAGTAGCTTTGCATTGGATGGTAAGGAAAAGCGCAGTTATACAATAAGTCGAAAAGAGAATCTGGAGGACTTTATTGATGCCCATGATTTAAATATAGAAATGCTGGAGCGAATTATCATAAATTTGCAGCTGGCACTTGATGAAGTAGGAAAGTATCTTATCGATGAGCAGCATATTTGGATAAGTAAAGAATCTGTCTTCTTGGAGAAATCTAACGAGAATTACAAGCTTAGCCTTTGCTATTATCCTGGAGAGTTTGGCTCAGTTCAGGAACAGTTTAGGCAACTGATGGAATTTTTCCTTTCAAAGGCATCCCAGGCTGATAGGGAATCTGCAAAGCAATTGTATATGGCATACGATTTATGTCTGAAGGATGATTACACATTAGAAGAAATAATTGATTGCCTTCAAGATAGAGAATACAAAGAACCATTTCAGGATAATGCTGAATATGTGCAGGAGCCCGAAACAGAACGACCTGAGATTTACGTAGAGAAGGTCACTTTGGAAGAGGACCCTGATATGGATTACCTGGCAAATTATTATGAAGATGATGAGCCAAAGCAGTCTTTTGTAGAAAAGCTGTTATCAGCAACAAAAGATATTATTTCAAAAAGAAAATCGGTAAAAGATGAAGAGGACTCATACACTGAGGATTTCCTTGTTGAGCCAGATTACGAGCTAGAAGAAAAAACAGTTCTTTTAACTGAAGCCAAGGCTGTTGGAAAGCTCGTATACGATGGAAATAATAACGAGGATGACTTTATCATAAACAAGGAAATTTTTAGGATTGGTTCATCAAGGAACAACGATGCTATTTTAAAGGCTCGTACAGTCAGCGGAAACCATGGGAAAATCACAAAGGAAGGTGATGATTTCTTTCTTGTGGACAACAACAGTTTAAATGGAACATTGTTAAACGGAAACATACTGTCTTATCGTATTCCGTATAAATTAAAACCTATGGATATAATCCAATTTGCATCGGAATCCTATGTGTTTATGTAATTGGTGTAAAGTGCCAACTTTTGTTGTTAACTCCCTTTATTTTTGGTAAAATAATAAAAGTTTGTGGGATTTTCCCTAGTTAGGAGAGTTAACGAAATGAGTATTATCGATAAGGTGTTTGGAACACACTCACAGCGCGAGTTAAAGCGCATCAATCCAATCGTAGATAAAATTGAATCATATAGAGAAGCTATGGGGGCTCTTACTGATGAAGAGCTTCGCCATAAGACAATAGAATACAAGGAGAGACTTGCTAACGGAGAGACACTTGATGACCTCCTCCCAGAGGCATACGCTACAGTTCGTGAAGCTGCTAAGCGTGCCCTTGGCATGGAGCACTTTAGAGTACAGCTCATCGGTGGTGTTATTTTGCATCAGGGGCGTATCGCAGAGATGCGTACTGGTGAAGGTAAGACTCTTGTTTCAACACTTCCAGCATACCTTAACGCACTTGAAGGCAAGGGCGTTCACATCGTTACTGTAAACGATTACCTTGCAAAGCGTGATGCTGAGTGGATGGGTGAGGTTCATCGTTTCCTCGGCCTTACAGTTGGTGTTGTTTTAAACGACATGTCAAAGGAAGAGCGTCAGGCAGCTTACAATTGTGATATCACATACATCACAAACAACGAGCTTGGTTTCGACTATCTTCGTGACAACATGTGTGTATACGAAAAAGATTTGGTTCAGCGTGGCCTTCACTACTGTATCATCGATGAGGTTGACTCAGTTCTTATCGATGAGGCACGTACACCGCTTATCATTTCAGGTCAGTCTGGAAAGTCTACAAAGCTTTATGAGCTTTGCGATGTTCTTGCTCGTCAGCTTCAGCGAGGCGAGGACCTTCCTGAGTTCTCAAAGATGGATGCCATCATGGGCGTTGAGCGTAACGAAACTGGTGACTTCATCGTAGACGAAAAGGACAAGGTAGTTAACCTTACAGCACAGGGTGTTGCAAAGGTTGAGCAGTTCTTCCACATCGAGAACCTTGCAGATCCAGAAAACCTTGAAATCCAGCACAACATCATCCTTGCACTTCGTGCTCACAATCTTATGTTTAAGGATCAGGATTATGTTGTTTCAGATGGTCAGGTTATGATCGTTGATTCATTCACAGGACGTATCATGCCAGGTCGTCGTTATTCAGATGGTTTACATCAGGCTATCGAAGCAAAGGAGCGTGTTGAGGTTAAGCGCGAGTCTATGACTCTTGCAAGCATCACATTCCAGAGCTTCTTCAATAAATATGACAAGAAGGCAGGTATGACAGGTACTGCTCTTACAGAGGAGCAGGAGTTCCGTGATATCTACGGAATGGACGTTGTAGAGGTTCCTACAAATCGTCCAGTACAGCGTATCGATCATGATGATGCTGTTTACAAGACAAAGGCTGAAAAGTACAAAGCAGTTGTTGAGGAAGTTAAAAAGGCTCACGAAAAGGGACAGCCAGTACTTGTTGGTACAATCGATATCGATATTTCAGAGCTCGTTTCAAAGATGCTTCGTCGCGAAGGAATCGAGCACAATGTATTAAATGCAAAGTATCATGAGAAGGAAGCTGAAATCGTAGCAGAAGCAGGTAAGCATGGCGCAGTTACAATCGCTACTAACATGGCTGGTCGTGGTACTGATATTAAGCTTGACGAGGAAGCTCGTGCTGCCGGTGGTCTTAAGATTATCGGTACAGAGCGTCACGAATCTCGTCGTATTGATAACCAGCTCCGTGGACGTTCAGGTCGTCAGGGAGACGTTGGTGAATCACAGTTCTTCATCTCACTTGAGGATGACCTTATGAGACTTTTCGGTTCAGATCGTCTCATCACAATGTTCAACTCTCTTGGTGTTCCAGAGGGTGAGCAGATTAAGCACAAGATGCTTTCTGATGCTATCGAAAAGGCTCAGAAGAAGATTGAGGAAAACAACTTCTCAGCTCGTAAGAACTTGCTTGATTACGATCAGGTTATGAATGAGCAGAGAGAGCTTATTTATAAGCAGCGTCGTCGTGTACTTATGGGCGAGGATATGCATGAGCAGATCATCAGCATGATTAAGGACAAGGTTGACGAATGTATCGAAAAGACAATTCCAGATGATGTTGAAACAGACCTTTGGGAGCTTCAGGAGCTTAACCACCTCCTTTGCCCAGTCATTCCAGTTCCTGTAATGACAAAGCTTTCTCTTGGCAACATCAAAGAGAAAAAGCAGCTCAAAGAAAAGCTTACAGAAATTGCACTTGATATGTACGATAAAAAGGAAAAAGAATTCGAGCAGCCAGAGCAGTTCCGTGAGGTTGAGCGAGTTATCCTTCTTAGAGTTATCGACCGTAAGTGGATGGAAGAGCTTGATGATATGGAACAGCTTCGTCAGGGTATCCGTCTTCAGGCTTATGGTAACCGTAATCCAGTTGATGAATACAAGGCAGCCAGCTACGATATGCTTGATGCAATGAATGCTGCAATCATCAATGATACACTTACAATGCTCTACAGAATCCGCATTGAAAAGAAGGTTGAGCGTGAGGAAGTAGCTAAGGTTACTGGTACAAACAAAGACGACACAGCATCTTCAGGACCAAAGGTTCGAAAGGAAAAGAAGATTTTCCCTAACGATCCATGTCCATGTGGTTCGGGATTGAAGTACAAACAGTGTTGCGGAAGAAGCAAATAAAAAAATGAAACTTGATTTCATTTTTTATTTGCCACGACACATCCTCTTTGCCCGAAGGGCAATCTCAAATGGATGTGTCTTCCCGTTAGCTTAAATAAACTACATGTGATTTAGACAGAACCATCTCATTTTGAGATGGTTCTTACATTTAAAGGATAAAGTATGACAGATTTAGAAGAATACTATAACAAATTCAATGAGGATAAACGCCTGCGAAGCCGCCATGGAATTATGGAGTTTACTGTTACTATGAAATATGTCCACAAATATTTAGATATGGTTGCAGCAGAGACTGGAAAAGATAAAGCTAATATCCGGATTCTGGATATTGGAGCCGCCACAGGCGGCTACAGTATCCCTCTTTGGGAAGAGGGATACGATGTCACAGCAGTGGAATTGGTGAAGCACAACCTTGGTATGCTTAAAGCCAAGGGCACAGGTGTAAAGGCTTTCCAGGGAAATGCACTTAAGCTCAAAAGATTTGAGGATGAGTCTTTTGATTTGACACTGTTGTTTGGACCGATGTATCACCTAAAGACTAGAGAAGAGCAATTACAAGCTTTGAAAGAAGCAAAGCGTGTTACAAAGACTGGGGGATATATTCTTGTTGCGTATGTAATGAATGAGTATGCCTTCTTGACTTATGGAATTAAAGAGGGCCACGTCTTAGAGAATATTGCTGAGGGAAAGTTGGATGAAGCCTTCCACGTACGGCCGGGCGCTGATGATTTGTATATGTTTATGCGAACAGAAGATATAGCAAGTCTAAATGAGGAGGTTGGTTTAGAGCGAATGCAGATTATTTCTCCAGATGGACCTGCTAATCATATGAGAAGGGAAGTTAATGCATTATCAGAGGAACAGTTTATGCAGTTTATTAATTATCAAATGGCCGTCTGCGAGCGCGCCGACTTGCTCGGCGCCAGCGCCCACACTGTAGACATATTAATAAAGTAAAAATTATATATTATGTAATTGGGTATTTGAAAAATAAAGAAAGGATGATAAAATGTAACTAGAATTTAGTTGCATGATTCAAATGCCAAAAAAGAAAGAGTTATTAGAAAAATTATTTAGAAAACCATATCCTAAAAACTTCACAGTTAGAGATTTAGATGCTCTTATGAGTAAATGCAATTGCGATAAATTTCAGGGAGGTAGAGGTTCAAGTATAGGATATATTCATATTAAAACAGGTAGAATAGTTCAATTTGATGGGCCACATCCAGGTAAGGAATTATATAAATATCAGATTGATATGATTAAAAAATATATAAATGATATTGGAGAAAAGGAGTAGTAGCTTATGAAATCAGATATGATGAAATATAAAGGATATCGAGCAACAGTAGGCTATGATAGCCGCGACAATATATTTATTGGAAAGGTCTTTGGAATAAAAGATTCATTGAATTTTCATGGAAGCTCAATTGAAGAATTAGAGAATTCTTTTCATGATTCTATTGATAATTATTTGGAAATATGTGAAAAATATGGAAAGGTTCCAGAAAAAGAGTTTTCAGGAACATTCAATGTAAGAACATCACCAGAGATTCATGAAAAAGCTTCAGTGTATGCAGCAGAAAATGGATGTACTTTAAATCAAGTTGTCACAATGGCAATGGAATTATTCTTAAGAAAAAAGATGATGAAAATATAAAACAAAAGCAGCTAATCGACTTAGTCGATGTAGCTGCTTTTTAAATAATCTATGAATGTCATAACTTTGCCGTTTTCGCTGTCAAATAACTCTTTGAAAATGTTCATGTCAAAACCTCCTATAAACATTTTTATCAATCAACATCTATAGAATACCATGATTTCTGAAAACTTCCATTGAGAAGTTATACAAATTATACAATTTCCACAATCGCAAAATGTATATAATGCACAAAAAGAGAGCGATTATCCCGCTATAACATAAATCTATAATGTTTTAGATTGATTTTGCACAATCAAATAGTATAATATAAATTAATCGGAGGTACGGTATATGTTTTTTGATGATGTAAAGAATAGAAGAAGTGTTAGAACTTTTGATGGAGAGGGATTAACTCAAGAAGAATTAAAGGATTTACAGGCTTACTCTACAAGTATTGTAAATCCATACAATATCCCAGTTGAATTTGTGTTTTTAAATAAGGAAGATTATGACTTATCAAGCCCAGTTCTATCTGGTGAAAAGCATTATATTTCAGCAAAGGTCAAAAAAGGCGAAAATGCAGATGTTGCCTATGGCTATAGTTTTGAAGAATTATTAATGTATGCGGAAAGTAAAGGAATAGGTTCAGTTTGGATTGGTGGAACAATGCCAAGAGATAAATTTGAAGCTGCTTCAAATCTTCAGGCAGATGAAATTATGCCATGCATGAGCCCTATTGGATACCAGGCTGATAAAATGGGTGTTAAGGAAGTGCTTATGAGAAAAGGAGTAAAAGCCGACACCAGATTTGACTTCTCAGACCTATTCTTTAAAGGTGATTTCAACACCCCACTTACTCAGGATGAGGCAAAGGAACGTGGTATTCTTTTAGCCCTTGAAGCAGTTCGCCTTGCGCCATCAGCTGTTAATAAGCAACCATGGCGAGTAGTAGTAACTGAAAATGGTGCACACTTCTACGAAAAGAAGGATCGCGGCTACGACAATGGCACATATGATTTACAGAAAGTAGATTTAGGTATCGCAATGTATCACTTTGAAAATCAGTGTCGCGAAGAGGGAAAGCAGCTTACATTTAAGCTTGCAGATCCAGGAATTGCTATCCCAGAAAAAACTGAATATATTGCAAGCTATATTTTCTAATACATTAAAATGACAGCGAGGCCTGTGACATAGCCTTTTTCTTAGGGCTAGTGCCATAGGTCTTTTTGTATGCCCTAAGGAATGTGGAGTAGGTACCAAAGCCGGCCTGCTCAGCAGCCTCCACTATAGCGACACCAGAATTAATCAATGACTGTGCCATTGAGAGACGCTTGATAGTAATATAGTTTCCGATGGTATAGCCAGTTTCATTCTTAAAAGTATGCATTAAATAATACCTGGAAAGAAAAAATTCCCCAGCTATTGCATCCACAGACAAATCCTCTGCCAGGTGTTCGTTAATATAATGAATAATCTCTCCGATTTTTGACCCAGCATAATTGGTAGAAATATATTCAACCTCATCGCTGATTGCAGCTCGATTCAGCTCAATCATAAATTCCAAAAACAGCACTTGCATGAAAAGTTCGTTGGCGTAATCCTCCTTGCCAAGATTGGTGGTGAGCTTTCCGACAGCAGCAGCCACCTTAGAATTCTTGAAAGAGTGAAGTCTCAAAACATGAGAACCCTTTTCCATTGCATTTCTAAAGCAATAAGATAAATCATTTCCCTCGCGACTGTATTCTGCCAAAAATTCCTTTGAAATATAAATGATGATTCTCTCGTAAGGGGAATTATCGTGAAAAATAGGACGGTGAACTTCTCCTGCACTGACAAAAACAATATCGTCTGCCTGCAAATCGAAAGTCTGGCCCTCTATGGAATAGGAGGTGTTTCCAGATAGATGTATCAGCACTTTATGGAAATCATGATAATGAAAATCAATCTCACCCAAATTCGAATCCACGAGATGAAAAATCTTGAAATTATCATATAAATAGCCTTTTTTCGAGTATCTATCCATGGCAACCTCCTATAATATCTTAAATTTATTATATATCTATCAGCACTATTTGCAATAATTTAAGCACAAAGCGGCATTATAATATTAAAAAGTGCGGAGTATACTTGTGGTATGATAGAAACCGTACAGTTAACTAGTTTCGAAAGGACATTATATGAAATTTACAAAAATGCATGGCTGCGGTAACGACTACGTTTATGTAAATCTTTTTGAGGAGCAGCTTGATAACCCAGCAGAAGTTTCTATTAAAGTTAGCGACAGACATTTCGGAATCGGCTCAGATGGTCTTATCACAATCGGCCCATCTGACAAGGCAGATTTCAGAATGCACATATATAACGCTGATGGTTCAGAGGCAGAGATGTGTGGTAACGGCATTCGTTGCGTTGCTAAATATGTCTACGACCACAAGCTTACAGACAAAACTGAAATCACTGTAGAAACAGGAGCCGGAGTTCTTACTCTTATCCTTTATCCAGAAAACGGCAAGGTTCAGCAGGTTCGCGTAGATATGGGTGAGCCAATTCTTACACCTGCAGATATTCCAGTGGTTTCTGAAAATGACCAGGTCATTGATGAACCAATCGAAGTAGGCGGCAAGACTTGGAACATAACATGCGTTTCAATGGGCAACCCACATGCAGTTGTTTTTGTAGATGACACAGCAAATTTCCCACTTGAAAAATACGGTCCACTTTTTGAAAATCACGAAAGATTTCCAAAGCGTACCAATACAGAATTTGTTCAGGTTATCAGCCGTACTGAGGCTAACATGCGAGTTTGGGAGCGCGGTAGCGCCGAGACTTGGGCTTGCGGAACAGGCACATGTGCATGTGTTATGGCGTGCATCCTTAATGGAAAGACAGAAGACAAAGTATTAGTTCACCTGAGAGGTGGTGACCTTACCATAGAATACGACCGCGCAAGCAATCACGTATTCATGACAGGTCCAGCAACCGAGGTATTTTCAGGAGAAATAGAGGTATAAAAATGAAATTAACAACTCTTTTAGAAGAATTAGACTATGAGTTATTCGCAGGAGAATTAGACCGCGAAATATCTACACTTACATACGACTCAAGAAAAGTAGAAAAGGATTCAGTGTTTGTTTGCATCTCAGGCACAGTTAGAGATGCCCATGATTTCATTCCAGATGTAATCGAAAAGGGCGCAGGCACTATCATCATCGAAAAAGATGTTGAAACAGTTCCAGGTGTTACTTACATCAAAGTAAAGAACAGCCGTCAGGCTCTTGCAATTCTTTCAGCTGCATACTTTGGTCACCCTGCAAAGGAGCTTAAGACTATCGGTATCACTGGTACAAAGGGCAAGACAACTACCACATACATGGTAAAGTCAATCCTTGAAAAGGCAGGCATCAAGACAGGTCTTATTGGCACAATCGAGTCAATCGTTGGTGAGGAGCGCATTCCTGCTGTAAACACAACTCCAGAATCATACCGTGTTCAGGAGCTTTTCAGACAGATGGTTGATGCTGGCCTTGATGCAGTAGTTATGGAGGTTAGCTCCCAGGCTCTTATGCTTCACAGAGTTTCAGGTTTCACTTTTGACATCGGTGTATTCACAAACCTTGAGCCAGATCATATCGGTGAGAATGAGCACAAGGATTTTGAAGATTATATGCACTGCAAGAGCCTTCTTTTCCAGCAGTGTAAAGTAGGTATTTTTAATGGAGATAGCGAGCACATCGATGGTATCCTTAAGGGACACACTTGCGATGTCATTAAATATGGTTACGGTAAGGACAACGACCTTATTGCTGAAAATGTTGAGCTTCTCAAGGAGCACGGCGCTCTTGGTGTTAAGTATCACATCGCCGGCAAGGAAAACATGGATGTTGAGGTAAACGTTCCAGGAACATTCTCTGTTTACAACTCACTTACAGCAGTTGCTATCTGCAAGCAGTTTGATGTTGCAGAGGATAAAATCAAGGCAGCCCTCAAGGATGTTCACGTAAAGGGACGTATTGAGCTTGTGCCAGTTTCAAAGAAATTTACAGTCATGATTGACTATGCACATAATGCAATGGCTCTTGATAGCCTTCTTACAACTCTCAAGGCCTATGAGCCAGGCAGATTGGTTTGCCTCTTTGGATGCGGAGGAAACCGTGCAAAGAGCCGTCGTTATGAAATGGGAGAGGTAAGCTCAAAGCTTGCTGATCTTACAGTTGTTACATCAGACAACCCACGTAACGAGGAGCCAATGGATATTATCAATGATATTCTCATCGGCGTTAAGAAAGCTGATGGCGAATACGTAACAATCCCTGATCGTAAGGAAGCAATTCGTTATTGCCTTGTAAATGCAAAAGAAGGTGATATTGTGGTACTTGCAGGTAAGGGTCATGAGGATTACCAGGAAATAAAAGGTGTAAAGCACCACATGGATGAGCGTGAGCTTATCGAAGATATTATTAAGGAGGATGGACATGACATTATTTAAGGGAGCAGGAGTAGCACTTATTACTCCATTTAACGAAGACGATACCGTAAATTATGACATGCTCGGAACTTTAATTGATAGACAGATTGAAGGCCATACAGATGCAATCATTGTATGCGGCACAACAGGCGAGCCAGCCACAATGACTGAGGAAGAAAAGCTTTCTGTTATAGATTTTACAGTAAAACGAGTTAACCACAGAATTCCTGTTATTGCAGGAGCAGGTGCCAATTCTACAAAGCTTGTTATTGATTTTTCAAAGAAGCTTGAAAAGCTTGGGGTAGATGGACTTCTTATTGTTACGCCTTTCTACAACAAAGCAACACAGCAGGGCTTGTACGAGCATTACACAGCAATCGCTCATGAAGTAAGCCTTCCAATTATCATGTACAATGTACCTAGTCGTACAGGATGCAACATCCAACCAGAAACAGCTATGAAGTTGGGCCTTGAGAATAAAAACATCGTAGGAATCAAGGAAGCAAGCGGAGATATCTCTCAGATTACCAAGCTTGCCAGCCTTTGCAGAGGATGCCTTGATATCTATTCAGGAAACGACGACCAGGTTATCCCAATTCTTTCCCTCGGAGGAATTGGTGTAATTTCAGTGCTTTCCAATGTTGCACCTCAGGGCACTCACGATATGGTTATGGAATATCTTAATGGCAACGAGGAAAAGGCCAGAAGATTACAGCTCGATTACCTTGAGTTAGTAGATGCATTGTTCTGTGAAGTGAATCCAATCCCTGTTAAATCCACAATGAATATGTTAGGATTTAATGTAGGAAGCCTTAGACTTCCACTTACGGAGATGGAGGAAGAGCACAAAGTGGCAATGAGTAAGCTTTTACACAGAATGCCACAGGAAATGCTAGCATAATTTTGAGGGACGAGTATTTTAATCCAAAGGAAACACCAATAACTTTTATATTGGTTGCTATAAATATCATTACATTCGTAGTGTTGGAAATAATGGGTGACACTACGGATGGTTTATTCATGCTGTTAAACGGTGCCATGAACCCAAACAAAGTACTTGCAGATGGGGAGTGGTATCGTCTTCTTACAGCTACATTCATGCATTTTGGAATTGAACATTTGATGAATAACATGCTGCTTTTATTTTTGCTTGGGCAGATTTTTGAACGAGCAGTGGGACCAGTGCGTTATTTAGGAATATATTTAGGGTCAGGACTTACTGGCTCTTTTTTGTCATTCTTTTTTATGTGTTTGATGGGAAAAAACGATATTGTGGCTGGAGCATCCGGTGGAATTTTTGGAATAGTTGGTGGAATGCTTATTGTTATTCTTGTACACAAAGGGAAATATAACGGAATAAGCACCAAAAGAATGCTGATTATGGCGGGACTTACTCTTTATTTCGGTTTCGCATATGCTGGAACAGATAATGTAGGTCATTTGGGAGGTCTTACTGCAGGCTTAGTCATAACATTCTTTACCTACGGAATTCCTACATTAATAAAGGGGTCACACGTTGATTTTGAGTCCGAAAAAAATTATACTTTAAAACAGGATGATATCAATGAGGAATGATGTATGAAAGTTAATATCTATTACGGCGGAAGAGGCCTTTTGGAGGACCCAACTTTATATGTAATTAACAAAATGGAGCAGGTTTTGACAGAGCTCCAGGTTGAGGTTCGCCTTTACAATATTTACGAACAAAAAAATGCGATTTCAATGCTTCCACAGACACTTAAGGATGCAGATGGAATTATTCTTGCAACCACAGTGGAATGGCTTGGAATCGGCGGATATATGAATCAGTTCTTGGATGCATGTTGGCTGTATGCTGATAAATCAGCTCTTGCCACCACATACATGCAGCCTGTTGTAATGTCTACAACCTATGGCGAGCGTGAGGCTATGGTTACCCTTGAAAATGCTTGGGAGATTCTTGGTGGCTTGCCATGTTCTGGCTTCTGCGGATACGTAGAGGATCTTAAAGAATTCAGAGAAAATGCGGAATATGCTCACATTATCGAAAAGAAAGTAGAGACACTTTACCGCACAATTTCACAGCATACAAAGGGATTGCCAACCAGCAATCAGGCTGTCACACGAAGCATCCTCAGGACTGCTCAGCTTGAGCTTTCACCACAGGAATCAGAGCAGCTTTCAAAGTTTGTATCTGACGATGAGTATGTTCAGACACAGAAGGCAGACATCGCCGATCTTACGAGCATGTTCAGAGATATGATGGGGCAGAAGCAGGAAGACAGCGCTAATGAATACATAAACGATTTCAAGGTTCACTTTAGAGGAAACCCAGAATTCTATGCAAAATATCTATTTATGGTCGAGGGGAAGAGCCAGCCATTATTTATGAATGTAATGGGTGAGCAGCTTGAATGCCACTACGGCAAAGAAGACAATATTGATGTTTACATGAAGCTTTCCGGCTCAATCATGGACAACATCGTAGCAGGCCGTGAAACATTCCAGCGTGCATTTTCAGTGGGAGATATGACAGCAAAGGGCAATTTCAGAACCCTTCGCATGCTTGATGAAATATTCAATTTTAGCTAGGAGGATAATGTAATGAAGGACAACAATTGTATTTTCTGTAAGTTGGCAAATGGAGATATTCCAACAAATTCTATTTTTGAGGATAATGATTTTAAGGTAATTTTGGATGCAGATCCTGCTACAAAAGGACATGCACTTATCCTTCCAAAGAATCACTTTGCAAACCTTCTTGAGGCAGATGATGATGTGCTTGAAAAGGCATTACCACTTGCTAAAAAAGTAGCAAATAAAATGAAGGCAGAACTTGGCTGCGCCGGCGTAAATATCGTACAAAACAATGGTGAGGCAGCAGGCCAGACAGTCCATCATTTACACATCCACATCATCCCAAGATATGAGGATGATCCTGATAAAACAATTTGCGGTTGGAGCCATCAGTCATTTACTGAAGAAGAGACTGCAGAGGTTGTAAAGAAGCTTTCATTATAAAATAATAGTGAAAAAAATTATTTTAAAAAGATTTAACTAATCTCTTGACTCTGAAAGTTAAGAAATTTATAATTTACAGGTATGTTAATTTCATAACAAAAAGGAGAGAAGAGATATGGACAACAATATGAATTTTGACCCAATGACAGGTCAGCCAGTTAATCAGCAGCCTGTATACCAGCAGCCTGTAGTTGATGAGACAGTTGGTGTAGGTGAGTGGATGCTTACAACACTTCTTTGCTGTATTCCAATCGTAAACATCGTTTTGATGTTTGTTTGGTCATTCAGCAACAACACAAAGCCATCTAAGAAGAACTGGGCTAGAGCTGCACTTATCTGGGTAGCTATCGTGTTAGTACTTTACATTATTTTGATTGCTGTTTTCGGAGCTGCAATCGCTTCATCATTGTACTAAGATAAAAATAGGAGCAGGTACTTAATGTACCGGCTCCTTTCTTTTATTTGTTAATATCGTTTATTAACTCTAATATTGTGCTATTAGCATCTAACAAATGGCTTGATGCCATGGTTTCTTTTATAGAATCTCTTCTATCGTAAACATCTTTTACCGCATTAATTAGAATTTCAGATGTAAGCTCCTCCTCCTGAAGAACTGTTGAAAATCCTTGCTTCTTGTAGCTTTCTGCATTAAGAATCTGATCTCCACGGCTAGCTGCAGCTGAAAGCGGGATAAGAATGTTTGGAATCTTTAAAGCAAGAATCTCGCAAATTGAGTTTGCACCTGCACGGCTTATCATCAAATCTGTCATGGCGAACACATCGTTTAATTGTTCACTGACAAACTCATATTGTTGATAACCGGTCTTGCCTTCCAAATCTTTGTTGATATTTCCCTTACCAACTAAATGAACAATCTGAAAATCTGAAAGTAGTGTATCAAGTGATTCCCAAACAGCATTGTTGATGAATCGGGAGCCAATGCTTCCACCCATAATTAAAATAACTGGCTTGTCGGCAGTAAATCCCGTGAACTCAAGGCCCTTTTCCTTTGAGCCAGTGAAAAGCTCTCGGCGAATAGGCGAGCCAGTGTGAACTGATTTGCCTTCTGGAAGATACTGAAGTGTTTCAGGGAAATTGCAACATACCTTTGTGGCAAATGGAATAGCTAGCTTATTGGCAAGTCCTGGAGTCATATCAGACTCATGAATAATAGAAGGAACATGCTGACGAGCAGCTGCCATAACAACTGGTACAGAAACAAATCCGCCTTTTGAAAATACAACATCTGGCTGAATGTGCTTGAGCAATTGATTTGCTTCAGAAAAGCCTTTGATAACTCTGAAAGGATCTGTGAAATTCTTCCAATCATGATATCTACGAAGCTTGCCAGATGAAATACCATAGTAGGTGATGCCTGCATTTTCTACCAATTTCTTTTCGATTCCAGTATATGAACCGATGTAGTAGATTTCGTAGCCCTGCTCCTTGAGAAGTGGAGCTAAAGCTAGGTTTGGAGTGACATGACCAGCAGTACCACCGCCTGTCATTACTATCTTTTTCATATAGAACCTCTTATATAAATATTAAGTATTTTTATTTGAACATTTACATGATAACAATCGTGAATTAAAAGTCAAATAATAGTACAATCCGGCGAAAATACGTGATAAAATTAGTTATGGAGAATAACTATTATGAAAAAAAGGGGAATGGTTAATGAAAGTATTAATAGTTGATGACGAACTTTTTGCAAGACGCACTTTGGAAAGAATTCTTTCTGATGATGCAGAAATTATCGAGGCACAGGATTGTTACGACGCATACACAATGTATGAAGCATTTCATCCTGATGTAGTAATCACAGATATTATGATGAAAGGTGGCATCGGCGGAGACTGGCTAATAGATAAATTGCTCCAGCTTGATGAGCACGCTAAAATCATAGTTTGCTCAGGCAGACAGAAGACAGATTTGCTTAAATATAAGCTTATGGGAGCTAAGTATTGCATCCAAAAACCAATCAAATATCAAGAGCTTTGGGACTGTATTGATGCCGTAATTTGACAAAAAATTGTAATAATGTTATATTAGCCTTCGTAACAAAGTTGTAATAAATAGAATTTTTTTGTAAAAAACAACGGAGGCTTATGGTTAAATTTAGCAATTATCTTGCTGCAGCGTACGATAAGAATCGAAAGTATATCAATAAACGTACTATGCAGTCAGGAGCTCTTGCAGTAGCATTGATGCTCTTATTTACAGGCGCATACACAGGCGCACCTGAGAAAGAGGTTTCTACTACAGCTGTAGATGTTCAGCCAACTAGCACAGCAGGTGTATTCTCAGCAGTATCATCAATGGAGCTCACAGCAGGAGATTCAAGTCTGGTTTATGCATCAGCGGATGTTACAGTGGTTGCGTCTACAACAGATCAGGTTGAGCCTGATTTAGAAAATGAATACGATGAGTGGGCAGACAAGGTTATGGCACAGGTTGACGATTATCTTTCTATTCGTTCAGAAGCCAGCTCAGATTCAGAAGTTATTGGAAAGCTTCGTTCTGGCGATGTTGCTACACTCGTAGATGTTTTTGACGGATGGTACGAAATCGAGTCAGGTAATGCACACGGCTTTGTATCAGCAGATTTCTGTGTCACAGGCATCGAAGCTTATGAGCTTGCAATGGATGTATGTGATACATACGCTACAACAGATGTAGCAGGACTTCGCATTCGTAGCGAAGCATCAGAGGATTCTAGCATCCTCAAGGTTGTTTCTGAGGGAACAAAGCTTACGGTTAATTCTGATGCAGAGGAAGTTGATGGCTGGGTAGCAGTTACATCAGCAGGCGTATCAGGATATGTTAAGGCAGAGTATGTTCAGGTGGACATGGCTACTGGCGAAGCTATCACTCTTGAAGAAGAGGCAGAGGCTAAGGCTGCAGCAGAAGAAGCAGCACGTCAGGCAAAGGAGGCAGCAGCTGCTGCCGCTGCAGAAAATCAAAGCATTATTGATTCTGCAGACGATGTTACTCTTCTTGCAGCAATCATTCAGATTGAAGCAGGAAACGAGATTTACGAGGGCCAGGTTGCAGTTGGTTCTGTTGTTATGAACAGAGTTCGCAGCGGTTCTTATGCAAACACTATCAGCGGAGTTATTTTCGCAAAGGGACAGTTTGCAACTTCACGTATGTCATCAGTTATCTCAAAGGGACCAAAGGCTTCTTGTGTTCAGGCAGCTTATGATGCCCTTGCAGGTGTTGATACAACAGGTGGTGCAACACACTTTAGACGCGCAGGTTCAAAAGATGGACTCATTATTGGTAACCACGTTTTCTATTAGTTTTGAATATATTGATGCAAAATCTGAGCTCTTGGGCTTTACCCAAGAGCTCTTTTATTGTATAATGCATAATTAATTACAATAAATGCATAAATATACATCGCTAAGGAGGTACGTTATGAGCTTAAAGGGAAAGAACTATTTAAAGATGTTGGACTTAACTACTGAGGAAATCAATTATCTTATTGATTTATCTATTCAGCTTAAGGCTGAAAAAAAGCAGGGTAAGTCTCAAAAAGATTATATGGCCGGAAAGAATATTGCATTGATTTTTGAGAAGACATCAACACGTACCAGATGTTCATTTGAAGTTGCAGCTTACGACATGGGGGCTAATGTAACTTATCTTGATCCATCAGGTTCTCAGATTGGCAAAAAAGAATCTATTGCCGATACAGCTCGCGTCCTTGGTCGCATGTATGACGGAATAGAGTATCGTGGATTTGAGCAGACTATTGTTGAAGATTTGGCAAAATATGCAGGTGTTCCTGTATGGAATGGTCTAACAAATGAATCACATCCAACGCAGATGATTGCAGATATGATGACAATCAAAGAACATTTTGGCAAACTTGAGGGAATAAAGTTTGTATATATGGGCGATGCCCGTTATAATATGGGTAATTCCCTTATGGTCACTTGTGCAAAGTTGGGTATGGATTTCGTGGCTTGCACAAACAAAAAATATTTCCCAGAGGAGTCACTTGTAAAGCAGTGCCAGGATATTGCAAGCAAGACAGGAGCTACAATCACACTTACGGAGGATGTAGCAGAGGGCTGCAAGGATGCTGATGTTATCTACACAGATGTGTGGGTATCAATGGGTGAGCCTGATGAGGTTTGGGTAGAGCGTATCAACGACCTTAGCCCATATCAGGTTAATGCAAAGGCATTTTCTTATGCAAAGCCAGATGCAAAATTCATGCATTGCCTTCCTGCTTTCCACGACTTGAATACTACAATCGGCAAGCAGATTCACGACAAATTTGGAATAGACTGTATGGAAGTTACAGACGAAATTTTTGAAGGCGAGCATTCAATAGTATTTGATGAAGCAGAAAACCGCATGCATTCCATCAAAGCTATCATGTATGCAACATTAGGTTCATGTTAGAAGAAATAAGATACGAATACTACGAATCTGTAGATTCAACAAACGACAGAATTAAAGAACGTGCTCATGACAACGAAGCACAGGGGCTAGTTATTTCAGCAGGCACACAAACAGCCGGCAAGGGCCGCATCGGAAGAAAGTGGGAATCACCTACAAAGGATTCAGTTTCAACTTCACTCTTGCTTACACCAGATGATATTTCATTAGAGGCCATCCCAACAATCACCGTTGTTGCAGCTATGGCAGTTAGGGATGCTTTATCAAATCTATATGGCCTAGAGGGCAAAATAAAATGGCCCAACGATATCGTACTTGGCGGAAAGAAAATCTGCGGTATCCTGACAGAGATGGAAATGAAGGACAACAAGGTTTGGTACGTTGTAGTAGGTATTGGTGTCAACGTTCACAACACTGAGTTCCCAGAGGAAATTGCGTTCAAGGCCACTTCAGTAGATATTGAATTGCAGAAGCAATCCGGTGAAAAGGGACATCGTTCAGAGATTACAAAAGCTATTTGGGAGAGCTTTAGGAAGTATTACAATATCTTCATAAAGACTCAGGATATGTCCGGCCTAAAGGAAGAATACGAAAGATATCTTGCTAATCTGAACGAACGTGTTAGAATAGAGGCTCAGGAGAATTCCTACGAAGCGATTGCAAGAGGAATCGATGACCGCGGCCAGCTCATCATAGAAGTTGACGGTCAACAACAAATAATTAGTACAGGAGAGGTTTCTGTTAGAGGAATCTATGGATACATTTGATATGGAAGAAGAAGTAGTATTATGCGGCGCCAGCTGCTACACTAAAAAATTTTATTTGAATCCGGACTTCGAGGGACTCCCTCCAATGATTAAGGATGAATTAAAAATCATGTGCGTTATGTACACTGAAGAAGTTAGTGGAACAATTCAGTTCATCTACGAAGAGGATGGCAGTCTTAGAATCGACGTAGATCACAACGAGGATGATTTACTCTATGACGAGATTGGCTCTGCACTTGAAGTAAAAAGAATGCAGAGAGAACGAACAGAATTATTCGAAGCACTTGAGACATACTATAAAGTAGTTTTCCTTGGGGAGGGCATGTAATGTTACTTACAATCGACGTTGGAAATACAAATATCACTATGGGAGTTTTTGATGGAGATACTCTTCTTGGCAACTTCCGTATCACTACAAAGATAAACAGAACATCAGATGAGTTTGGTATCGTAATCAAGGATATCCTTCGTTCAAACGATTTGGATGCATCAAAGGTAAACGATGTTATAATCGCATCTGTAGTTCCAAATGTAATGCACTCTCTTACAAGTGCAATCATTAAATACTTCGATATTCAGCCTATCATCGTTGAGGCTGGTATCAAGACAGGCATCCGCATCGCTACAGAGAATCCAAAGCAGATTGGTGCAGACAGAATTGTTGATGCAGCAGGCGCTTATGAGCTCTACGGTGGTCCAGTTCTCGTAATTGATTACGGCACAGCTACTACATACGATTTGGTAGATGGAAATGGAGCATTCGTATCAGGTGTAACTGCTCCGGGTATTCGAATCAGCGCAAGGGCTCTTTGGGAGGATGCAGCAAAGCTTCCTGAAATCGAAATCAAGAAGCCTGAAAAGATTCTCGCAAAGGAAACAATCTCATCTATGCAGGCAGGTCTTGTATACGGTCAGATTGGTCAGACAGAATACATCGTAAAACACATGATAGAAGAGAGTGGCTATGATAATGTGAAGGTTGTAGCAACAGGTGGACTTGGAAATCTTATTGCAAGCGAAACAAAGTGCATCGATATCTACAATCCAAATCTTACACTCTATGGAATGAAGTTTATTTATAATAAGCAAAAGAGATAATGATTAATAAATTAAAAATTGGAAATGTAACACTAGACAATAATTTAATTTTGGCACCAATGGCAGGCGTAACAGACCTGCCATTTCGTCTGTTATGCAAGGAACAGGGAGCGGCTCTTTGCTGCATGGAAATGGTCAGCGCCAAAGGCATTTACTACAACAACAAGAACACTGAAAGTCTTCTTACTGTTGATGAAAGAGAGCGCCCAGTAAGTCTGCAGCTTTTTGGCTCAGACCCAGAAATTATGGCAGCCATGGCAGCAAAAATCGAGCATCGTAATTTCGATATTCTTGATATCAATATGGGATGCCCTGTTCCCAAGGTAGTTAATAACGGCGACGGTTCTGCACTCATGAAGAATCCTAAATTGGCTGGAGAAATCATAGAAAAAATGGTAAAGGCAATCGATAAGCCTGTCACTGTTAAGATTCGTAAGGGATTTGACGATGAACATATTAACGCGGTGGAGATGGCTCACATCGCACAGGAGTCAGGTGCAGCTGCCGTTGCAGTCCACGGAAGAACCCGTGAGCAATACTATTCTGGAAAGGCTGATTGGAGTATTATTGCTGATGTAAAAAATGCAGTATCAATCCCTGTAATTGGGAACGGAGACATTCTTGATGCAAAGGATGTAATCGCCATGAAGGAGCAGACAAACTGCGATGGATTTATGATAGGTCGTGGTGCACAAGGCAATCCATGGATATTCCATCAGATTCTTCATTACTTTGAAACTGGAGAAGTGATTGGCAAACCACCTATCGAGGAAATGATTGATACAATGCTTCGTCATGCCAGACTTCAAATCGAGTTCAAAGGAGATTACCTTGGAATTAGAGAAATGCGCAAGCATGCAGCTTGGTACACCGCTGGATACAAGGGTGCAAGCAAGCTCAGAGGCATGATAAATGATGTAGAATCATACGAAGAATTAGAAGCTCTTTTCCACAACTTTTTGGCAAATTTTAAATAATTTATGAATTAATTTGGAATTCTTGACATCAATATGTGGGTGGCTTATAATTCACTAAGTTATTGAAGTTAGTAGGGTCTTGCTTGGCAAGGCTCTTTTGAAAATTATAGACCCTGGAGGAAATAATATGGAAGCAAAGAAGAATTTACTTACTGCTGAAGGACTTAGAATATTAGAGGACGAACTTGAGGATCTCAAGGTCAATAAACGTAAAGAAGTATCACAGAAGATTAAGGAAGCTCGTGAGCAGGGCGACCTTTCTGAGAACGCAGAATACGATGCAGCAAAGGATGAGCAGAGAGATATCGAAGCTCGTATCGAAGAAATCGAAAAGATTCTTAAAAACGCTGAGGTCGTTACAGAAGAACACGATACAAAGAACATTAACATCGGATGGACCGTTACACTTCTTGATGTAGAGTTTGACGAGGAAGTTGAGTACAAAATCGTAGGTTCTACAGAGGCAAACAGCCTTAAGGGCAAGATTTCTAACGAGTCTCCTGTAGGTAAGGCTATTCTTGGACACAAGAAGGGCGATACTGTTACAGTAGAGACAGAAGCTGGAGAATTCCAGTACAAGATTCTTGCTGCAAAGAAGAGCAAGTAATATCGCACATTAAAGCGGCCTATTCAGGGCCGCTTTTTTTGTACCTATAAATAATCACACAATAAAAGGAGGAAAATATGCTAGCTAGACTTAAGAAAAAATACATCGGTGACAAGGCGTTTTACAGACGATATATTTTCCTGGCAACACCTATGATTATCCAAAATGCAATTACCAACTTCGTAAGTTTCCTGGATAATATCATGGTTGGACAATTGGGACAGGAAGCAATATCTGCTGTCGCAACAGTCAATCAGTTAAACTTTGTTTTTTCGCTGGCAGTTTTTGGTGCAGCTTCCGCAGGAAGTATTTACGGAGCTCAGTATTTTGGTAAGGGCGATCACAAAGGTCATATGTACACTTTCCGATTTAAGCTCTACACCACATTGCTTGTAACTATACTAGGTATTTTGATGTTTAAGGTTTGGGGAAGCCAGCTTATTTCCCTTTTCCTTACAGAAAGTGAAGGCGCATCTACAGAGCTTGCACTTTCACTTGGACTTCAATACTTAAGTATTATTTTGATTGGTTTGATACCTTTCGCTGTAAACCAAGCATACGCTACTAATATCAAAGAAACTGGTCAGACGGTAGTGCCAATGGTTGCAGGTATGGTTGCAGTAGCTACAAATGCGATTTTGGATTACTGCTTGATTTTCGGATTTGGCCCATTTCCAAAGCTTGGTGTAGAAGGCGCCGCAATCGCAACTGTTATTGCAAGATACATTGAAGCAGCCATCGTAATAGTTTGGGCTCACACTCACGCAGACAAAAATAAATATCTTGCAGGAGCTTACCTTGGTTTTGGAATCCCAAGAAAGATATTCAACCAGATTCTTATCAAAGGTGCGCCACTTATGCTCAACGAGGTACTTTGGGCAGCAGGCGTCAGCGCAGTAACACAGAGTTACTCAATACGTGGAATGAACGTACTTACTGCACTTAGCATTTCAAATACCGTAGGAAATCTGTTTAATATTGTATTCATCCAGCTTGGTGCATGTATCAGCATTATTGTTGGTCAATACCTTGGCGCAGGTGAGCTTGAGGAAGCAAAGGATGCAGATAATAAGATGATTGCCTTCAGCGTATTCTGCTGTACTATCATGGCAGTTATCATGTTTGCATTTGGTGGATTGTTCCCTCACATTTACAATGTAACACCTGAAATCAGAGCACTTGCAACAAAGTTTATTGCTGTAGCTGCACTATGGATGCCATTCTGTTCATTTAGCCATTGCTCATACTTTACGCTTCGTTCAGGCGGCAAGACACTTGTAACATTCCTGTTCGACTCAGTGTTTACATGGGTTGTAATGGCTCCTTTAGCATTTGTATTGGCTCATTTTACAGGCCTTGGAATTGTTTGGGTGTACTTCTTTGTTCAGGGAACAGAAATAATCAAAAACATCATGGGATATTTCATGGTAAAGAGCGATGTATGGCTCCAGCAGATAGTATAGTTCCTTGACACAATCGAGGAAACTAGACTATAATCAAGTAGTTTGACAATAATTAAAATGTTTTTAAATAGATAAGGAGAAATTATGGCAGAGCAGGATATTAATCAGTTACTTCAGGTTCGCCGTGAAAAGCTTTCTGCACTTCAGGAAGCTGGCAAGGATCCATTCCAAATCACAAAATTCGATCAGACTCATCACAGCGATGAAGTTCGCGCTCTTTACGAGGAGCATGAGGCAAAGCTTTTAGCAGGTCGTCCAGCTGTTAACACAGATGGAATGGATGAGGAGGCTGCAAAGCAGGCCATTAATGATGATTACAACGAGCGTCGTGCTATCATGGATGCAGATCCAATTCACGTTAGCATTGCAGGTCGTATGATGTTTAAGCGTGTTATGGGTAAGGCAAGCTTCTGCAATATCCAGGACTTACAGAACAGCATTCAGGTTTATGTTGCTCGTGACGCAATCGGCGAAGATTCATATGCAGATTTCAAGAAGTCGGATATCGGTGATATCTACGGTGTTAAGGGATATGCATTCAGAACAAAGACAGGTGAGATTTCTATCCATGCTGAGGAAATGACTCTTCTTTCAAAGTCACTTCAGATTCTTCCAGAGAAGTTCCACGGTCTTACAGATACAGACACACGTTATCGTCAGCGTTATGTTGACCTTATCATGAACAAGGATTCAAAGGATGTATTTATTAAGCGTTCACTTATGATGCGTGAAATCCGTAACTTCCTTGCGAACCGTGATTTCATGGAAGTTGAGACACCTATGCTTGTTGAAAACGCAGGTGGTGCAGCAGCTCGTCCATTCTTCACACACTACAATGCACTTGGCGAGGAGCGTAAGCTTCGTATCTCTCTTGAGCTTTACCTTAAGAGACTTATCGTTGGTGGTCTTGAGCGTGTATTCGAGATTGGCCGTGTATTTAGAAACGAGGGTGTTGATGCTCGTCACAACCCAGAGTTCACTCTTATGGAGCTTTACCAGGCATACACAGATTACGAAGGTATGATGGAGCTCACAGAGAGCATGTTCAGATATCTTGCTGAAAAGGTTGTTGGTTCTACAAAGATTTCTTACAACGGAGTCGAAATCGACCTTGGCAAGCCATTCGAAAGACTTACAATGACAGATGCTGTTAAGAAGTACGCAGGCATCGATTTTGATACAGTTGCAGACGATGAGGCTGCAAAGGCACTTGCTCGTGAGAAGGGTATCGAGTTTGAGGACCGTCACAAGAAGGGAGATATCCTTAATCTCTTCTTCGAGGAGTTCTGTGAGGAGAATCTTATCCAGCCTACATTTATTATGGATCATCCAATCGAGATTTCTCCACTTACAAAGAAGAAGCCATCTGACCCTACAAAGGTAGAGCGTTTCGAGCTCTTCATCAACGGATGGGAGATGTGTAACGCATACTCAGAGCTTAACGATCCAATCGATCAGCGTGAGCGTTTCGCAGCACAGGATGCAAATGCAGAAGCTGGTGATGACGAAGCTGAGCACACAGATGAGGACTTCCTTAACGCACTTGAAATTGGTATGCCACCTACAGGCGGTATCGGATACGGTCTCGACAGACTTTGCATGCTTCTTACAGATAGCGCTGCAATCCGTGACGTATTATTATTCCCTACTATGAAGTCACTTAACCCTGCAAAGCCACAGGCAACAGGCGTTGATAATGGATTCTTTGCTCCAAATTCTAGCATCGATTTTTCAAACGTAAAGATTGAGCCACTTTTCGAGGAGCAGGTTGATTTCGAGACATTCTCAAAGAGTGATTTCAGAGCAGTAAAGGTAAAGGCTTGCCAGGCAGTACCAAAGTCAAAGAAGCTTCTTCAGTTCACACTTGATGACGGTACAGGCACAGATCGTACAATCCTTTCAGGAATTCATGCATTCTATGAGCCAGAGGAGCTTGTTGGAAAGACACTTGTAGCTATTACAAACCTTCCACCTAGAGCAATGATGGGCATTGAATCATGCGGTATGCTTCTTAGCGCTGTTAACAACCTTAAGGACAGCGAGGATGAGGAGCTTCATCTTCTCATGATTGATAACCACATCCCAGCTGGTGCTAAGTTATACTAAAATAAGCTTTTAAAACCTTCTTGGATAGAAATATCCAGGGAGGTTTTTTTGTTGCATGAAATTTTAGCATTTAAAGTTCTAAAGTTTAAAGTGCTAATGTATTGTATTTTCTGTGTTTATGAGCCCTAAAGACATAGAGAATCATGGTATAATCGAGGACGCTGCGTGTATAAGAAAATTAAATAAAGAATATATTTTATAAAGGAAGTAGTAATGAAAGAAGAAAAGAAATTAGGGCTCATGGCCCTCATACTGATGATCTTTACATCAGTATACGGATTTAACAATATCCCACGTTCTTATTACTTGATGGGATATGCAGCAATTCCTTGGTTTGTAATTGCTGGTATTTTATTCTTTATACCATTTGCATTTATGGTAGCAGAGTTTGGTTCTGCATTTAAGGATGAGACAGGTGGTATGTATTCTTGGATGTGCAAGTCAGTAGGTCCTAAGTATGCATTCATTGGAACATTCATGTGGTACACATCATATGTACTTTGGATGGTAAATGTTTCATCAGGTATCTGGGTACCTGTATCAAACCTTATTTTTGGTGAAGATTGTACATCAAGCTGGTCTTTCTTTGGTTCAGAAATCCTTTCTGGCTCAAGACTTCTTGGTATCATGGCAATCATCTTCTTTATCTTTATCACATACTTTGATTCAAAGGGTATTGATAAGATTAGCAAGGTTACATCAATTGGTGGTACAGCAGTTCTTGTAATCAACATTATGGTAGTAGTTGGTTCAATCGTTATGATTATCGCTCGTCGCGGACAGCTTGAGCAGCCATTCCTTGGCACAGAGTCATTGATGGTTCCTCTTAACGCAGCTTACCAGGGCAGCCCTATCATGATTTTATCATTTATTGTATATGCACTTTTCGCTTACGGCGGAATCGAAGCAGTTGGTGGTCTTGTTGATAAGACAGAGAACCCAAAGAAGAACTTCCCTAAGGGAATCGTAACAGCAGCTATGGTAATCGTAGTTGGTTATGCACTTCTTATCATGCTTGTAGGTTCATTTACAAACTACAGCGAAATCCTTGGCTCAGACAATATTACACTTGGAAATGTTTCATATGTTATCATGTCAAACTTTGCAGCAGCATTTGGTAAGGCATTTGGTGCTTCAGCTGCTACACAGGTTGCTCTTGCTCACGGATTCGCTAGAGTATATGCACTTATTATGCTTCTTGCACTTATGGGTGCTATGTTTACACTTGTATATTCACCACTTAAGCAGATTATCGACGGAACTCCAAAGGAGCTTTGGCCAGGTAAGATGGGTGAGATTGCAGAAGACGGTATGCCAAAGAACGCTATGTGGATTCAGTGTGCAATCGTTTGTATCATGGTTCTTTTAGTTTCATTTGGTGGCGATACAATGCAGCAGTTCTTCGTTATCCTTACAGCAATGGTAAACGTTGGTATGACAGTACCATACATGTTTATTTCATTTGCATTCCCTAAGTTTAAGAAGATGAAGAACATCGACAGAAGCTTCGAAGTATTCAAGACACAGAAGTCTGCAAATTTCTGGGGCTATGTTGTAACACTTACACTTTTCTTTGCAAATGCATTTGCTATTATTCAGCCAGCTCTTGATGGCGATATCAAGACAACATTCTGGTCATTAAGTGGTCCTGTAATCTTTGGATTAGCAGCATGGATCATTTACACACGTTATGAAAAGAGATTAGCAGCAGGTGAATTCAATAAAGAAAACGCTGATGATGTTAAAGAAAACGTTGTAACAGAATAATTAATTTAGGCTATAATACCTTCTTGGAATGATATTTCAGGAAGGTATTTTTTATTGTTATAAAAGGCTATTAATGAACATTTATGTGAAAAAAGCGTAACAAACTGTGAACCTTGTTGAAAATAAATGAAAATCAATATATTCTCTTAATTATAAGGGATAGGAGGACTATTTATGGATTTGAAGGAAAGACACATATATGAAAGTAACAAGCTAGGATTTAAGTTGGCATGTATTATTCAAGTGTTCGAATTGGCTGCCACCATTCTCTATAGTGATCAGCGAGTGGGATTTTCATTTGTAAATACCACAACTATGTCTATCATACAGATTATAATGTTTATTTGCTCAATCTATGCATACTTGCGATATAGTCATAGAACCAGAGGCAGATATTTGATGTTAGGCTCAATGCTCATTGGATACGCTGTATTGATGGCAGGAAGTGTTCATGTCACATACATGTGGGCATTCGGACCATCATTTATTATTCTTTCCCTTTTATTTAATGATGTAAAACTGACTATAGCTACATCAATAATTACAGCAGTAATTAATTTGTTATATATCCCATTGTTTTATATGTTTTCTGTAGAAGTGGCAGACAGACATTTTGCAGTCATGACAGATACTATATTCATGGTATTACTTTCTCTTATGGGTATATTCTATGTGCGCCTTAATTCTAATCAGAATAAAGAGACAATGGATGAGATAGAAGAAAATATCAGACTACAGGAAGAAAGCTCTGAGCTTATAAAAGATACAGGTATCACAATTGCCAAAAAGCTTGAAGATGCTAATGATGCAATGGAAGCTTTGGCATCAAAGGTTAGCTCAAGTGCAGAAGCAGCACAGCAGATTAGCGAGTCTGTAAACCTTACAGCAGAGGCTATTCAGACTCAAACAGAGATGAACTCTAATATCACAGATTCACTAGAAGAAATTGCACATCAGGCTAGAGCTATGAGACGCAACTCAGATGAAGTATCTGAGAATATTAGTGACGGTAATGCCCTCATTGAAGAGCTTCGAGCTAAATCAGACGAGGCATCTACTATTAACGCTGAGACAGCCACAATGACAAGCGAGCTTCAGGAATCAGCCGTAACTGTAAAAGATATTGTTGGTACAATTCTTGATATCTCTGGCCAGACAAACCTTCTTGCGCTTAACGCTTCTATTGAGGCTGCTAGAGCAGGTGAAGCTGGCAAGGGCTTTGCAGTAGTAGCAGACGAAATCCGTGCCCTTTCAGAACATACAAAGGAATCGGCAGAGCAGATTTCATCAACAATAGACGAATTAATCCAGCGTGTAAATACAGCATCTACAAACATGCAAAAGAGCGTGGACTCAGCAAATCAGCAGGGTGAAATGATTGCAGAAACTGGAGAGAAATTTGAAATCATCCTTGAGAAAATCACAGATCTTGCTCGCCGCGTAGCAATGATTTCCGACAACGTAGATGGCTGTGTAGATGCTAATAGCAAGGTAATGGATGCCATCAGCAACCTATCTGCAACATCCCAGGAAGTTGCTGCATCTTCAGAATCTAGCATCACTCTTAATCAAGATTGTGAAGCTGACATGGAAAGCACCAAAGAAATTCTCCATGACATCCTCACAATCTCTCGAAGCAGCATGAATTAAAGGAATGAATGAGTATAGATAAAAATGAGAGACTAACATTTGTTTAGTCTCTTATTTTTTTGCATGGACATTGGTTGAAAATAGGCATATAATACAAAGTAATTTAACGATTTAAAGCGACAGAGAGGGTGAGAAGAATGGTTATTTCGAAGAACATGGAAGCGCTTGTAGCAGGCAGTTCTACAATCAGAAAATTATTTGAAGAGGGGTTACAGCTTGCGGCTGAAGTTGGTGCAGAGAATGTGTACGATTTCAGCTTGGGAAATCCAGCTGCACCTGTGCCTGAGAAGGTTACTCAGTCTATTAAGGATATATTAGCTGAGAATCCTGATGCATATGTTCACGGATATATGAAGAATGCAGGATTTGATGAGGTTAGATCAAACGTTGCAAACAACTTAAATAAAAAGTTTGATATGGGCTATGGGCCAGAAGATATCGTTATGACTGTAGGTGCTGCTGGAGCCATGAATTGCGTGTTCAGAGCCCTTTTAGGATATGAGGATGAAGTAATTGCATTCGCTCCTTATTTTGGTGAATATAGAAGCTATGTGGCAAACTATGGCGGTATCTTGAAGGTTGTACCAGCAAAGCTTGACGATTTCGATTTGAATTTGGATGAGCTTGATGCACTTATCAACGAGAAAACAAAGTGTGTCATTGTAAACAATCCAAATAATCCATCAGGAAAGGTTTATCCTGCAGCTACACTTCAGAAGCTAGCAGATATTTTGGAGAAGGCTGAAAAGAGAGTGGGGCATCCAATTTATGTAATCGCAGATGAGCCATATAGAGAGCTTGTATACGATGGAGATGAAGTGCCTTACATTCCTTCTATCATCAAGAATAGCATTTATATGTATTCATTCAGCAAGACTCTTTCCCTTCCAGGAGAGCGAATTGGCTATATGGCTCTTTCTAAGAGAATGGATTACTACGAGGAAATGATTGGTGCCATGGTTGTAGCCAATAGATGCTTGGGATATATTAACGCTCCATCTCTATTCCAGCTTGTAGTATCAAGATGCCTTGATGTAGATGTAGATTTAGATTTCTATGACAAGAATAGAAAGCTTTTATACGGCAAGCTTACAGATCTTGGCTTTGAAGTTGTTAAGCCTCAGGGAGCATTTTATTTACTTGTAAAATCTCCATATGAAAATGAGGAAGAGTTTGTAAAAGCAGCTAAGAAAAACCACATAATCTTAGTTTCTACTAAGACATTTGGTTGTCCTGGATATGTACGTATTGCATATTGTGTGGATTACAAAATGATAGAACGCTCTTTGCCAGCCTTTGAACAACTGGCAAAGGATTGCGGTCTTTAGTCGATAGATTTGAAATGCTCGTTAATCTTTTTGTAGAGCATATCAATTGAAGACGAAATAGTGTTACGCTTCCAAGCGATAGAGATTGGAAGATGATCATTGAGATTGAAATAATGGATTCCTGGGTGGTGGATTCCCTGGTACCAACCATCCAGGACTGCCACTCCAAGTCCATTTTCTACAGAGGCAAACACCGTATTGATGTTTGGAACTGCAGTAAATCTTGGGACAAAACCATAAGGTCTAAATAATAATTCAATGTCCTGACACAGCTCGCCAACACGTGGGTCGTCAATCATATAGAAAGTATATGAGGCGAAATCGGCAGCTGTTTTTATTTTGTCAAAATCTGGTAAAAGTTCAGAGTATACCACGATACGAGGTATGCTTGTGAACTTGTATCTTACCAAATCTGCTCTTCCCTCGACATAATCAGACGAAGTAATAATAGCATCTAAATGCTTGTCCTCAAGGGCCTGAAGAAGGTCTCTAAAGCCAAGACATTCAAATGAAATCATAAAGTCTGGATCCTCACTACGGCATTCGTTAACAACCTTTGGAAGAAAGCTTGAAACATTCCAACCGATGTTGTATCCCAAGCGGATATGGTTGGTGGTGTTGGCAAGCATCTTGCGGATGTTGTGTAGCTCAGCGAAATAGCGCTGGAAGAAATTGAAATAAAGAGTTCCTTCATCAGAAAGAGAGATGTGTCTGCTGTTTTCTCTGATGAAAAGATCTACTCCAAGTTCTTCTTCCAAGGCAGAAATATATCTGCTGACAGCTGGCTGAGGAAGATATAAATTTTGGGCAGCTTTTGTAAAGCTTAAATGTTTTGCTGTTTGTAAAAAACATTCTATCTGTTTATCATTCATGCCACCTATTATAGCAAAAAAATAACAGCTGTCACGTGGGCAACTGTTATTTATATATGGAGAATTTAAAATTAGTAGAAATAACCTATACTAAACATTTAAGGATATAAACGCCATCATGCATTGCGTTCATGTAGATGTATCCTCTGTCATCAACAACCAAATCCTCAGCTGTGCCAAGAGGCTTGTTAGGCATCTTTACATCGAAGCAAAGCTTCTCTGGGTTTGGTGGGATGAAGTAAGCGATTTCCTTTGGTACGTATGGATCAGAGATATCGTATACACGAAGTCCTGCATGGAAGTAGCAGTCATAAGCTCTGTCACTTCTGTCTTCAAGCCAAGGCTTGCCAGTCATTGGCTCGTGAAGGTTGTGTGGACCAAAGGAAGTAGGATAACCATATCCTAAATCATTAAAGTTTTTATATGGGAAGTCCTCTGGAACCTCAGGATAAGGAAGTACTGAAATAAGTACTGGATCCTCAGGATTAGAGATATCAAACATCTCAATACCGCACATAGCCTGTACGCCGAATTTATCAAAATCATTTTTGTTATAAGTCCACTGACGCTCGCCTTCCTGCATACCAATAGCATACTTTGTGCCGTGGATAGGCATGAATGTGTGGCAAAGTGCGCCTCCAAACTTTGTAGCGAAAGGTGGAGTCATTTTAGCTTCACCGATTACCTGTGGCCATTCTGGATTTGAAACATCAAGAATCTTGAATCCGGCACCAGCGCAACTAAGGTAAGCTGTATCGCCATCAACATATGGGAAATGTACGAAACCAGGGTAAGTGTTGTAGCCCTGCCATCCATTCCATTCTTTTTCTCTAGTCTTCTTGGTCTGATTACCGAAGAACTGACCAGGATTCCACCAACGACCAACTTCATGTGGGTTTGTTGGGTCTGAAATATCTACGATTCTGTAGATGAAATCCTTAAATCCAACTGCTGTAGCAGAAAGATGTAAATATTTGCCACCGTTATATGTGAAACGATGAACACCGGCACCTGGGTTACCCTCATCACCTGTTGACCAGAATGAAAGCTTCTTAGGATGCTCAGGGTCTTCCTTAAGAGAGAAGATATGTACTCCGCCTGGAGCAGGAGTGTACTTCTCTGGAGCAGGTCCATGAAGGAACTCAAGACAGTTACCATTTGAAACAATCATGAGATCATCTGCAATCTGAACCTTTGGTGTGGACATGTAAGGGTAAACCTCTGGATCCATAACAGGCATGTACTGTACATGACGTGGATTTGCAGGGTCTGTTACATCAATAATTTCAACACCATATCCGTAGAAGCAGCCGCCGTAAAGATAATACTTGCCGTCAGCTGTTTTATATAACTGTGACTGGAATAAGTAATGATTGTCAGCATCGTGATATGCGACAACTTCCATGTTCTTTATGTAGCCTTCGTTTCCTGGGCTTTTAGCATAAAACTTTTCGCTCATAAAAACCTCCTTATAAGTGATTGTCTTAATTATAGGTCTGAATTTTTAGCTAAGTCCAATATTAAAAAGTGGTCATCAATAATATCAATTTTGTTATTGAAAAAATTTTCTCAACTAAGTCCAAATCAGGACAAAAAATTCCTTCATTATATAGGTTAAAAATTTAACAGACTTATATCATTTTTGTTATCAATGTCCAACAATATTGATATTTTTTATCAAGAATCTGCGGTGTTATTATCTCAAATAGTTAAATATGCACAATAAATGTGCTTAAAAGAGAAGTCCAGTTGGTTAGTTTTATCTAACCGATGTAGAAGGAGGATCGTTATGGCTTACGAGTTTAACTTAATGAGAAGCTTAATCTATGTGGGGTTAGCAAAGGAAGAATACAGACCTAAGCTTGAGCACTGGCTTTACTATCATCATGTGCCAGAAAGTATCAGCAAGTTTTCCCCATATGTAACAAAGTATGCGTTTTACCAGGCATACCCAACACCACCAGAGGGAGACAGATTTGGTGCAAGAAAGATGCAGCTTACAGAGCATTACTGGTTAGTAAATGAGCATCTTCCAGAGATGGCAAACAACATCTTCTGTGAATATATGCCAATGGATGTACTTCGCTGGCAGGGATGCATTCCTGATGTAGAAAGCGCAACAGTACATGATAATTCAGAATCTGGCGACGCAGGTCGCGCAGCAGGTGGCGGAGATTTCCCACCATTTATTTTCTCATTCGTTCCAATCAACTGGGAAGAAGATTTCAAGGGAAAAGATAGGACAATGGAAGATGGACCAAACTTCCGTTGGCAGTTCCTTATCAAGTATCCAGAGGAGTGCGGTAAGGAAGAAGGAGAAAGATGGTTCCATGAAGAAGTGGTTCCATTCCTTACAGGATCTGTTCGAGTAAACAGAGTAGTAAGTAGCAAGGTAATCGTAAACTACGGTGCTCCAGAGGCACAGTTCGATAGAGTTGTTGAGGTTTGGTTTGAAGGACCAGAAGAATGGCATGAGCTTTGTGTAAACCTTGCAAAGACACATCTTACAAAGCCAGCTTGGGCACAGCAGGATGAGTTCCCATTCTTAAAGCCACAGCACAATATAGCTTCAGTTTTCCTTGGTGACAGATGTACATCTGACAACCTAAGACAGTACCAGGGCTATATCACACTTAGATAAATTCACTTATAGGTTTTAGCGAGGTAGGAAAATGCAACTTATCAAAAATGCATTAGCAATGAAAAAAACAAATTTCATTCTCATTGGCGAGGCAGGCTGTGGTAAGAGTGAGATAGCTCTCAATCTTGCTGAATACCTTGCTAAAAATACTGATAAGCATGTCCATCTGATTGATATGGACATGACAAAACCTCTATTTAGATCCAGGGATTTGCTAAACAGCGGGAAGCTCTCTGATGTAAATATCCACTATGAAGAACAGTTCTTTGACGCCCCAACAGTTGTGGGCGGAGTCAGAGAGCTTTTAGCAGATCCGGAAAGCATTGTTGTTATGGATGTAGGCGGAGATGATATTGGCGCCAGATCCATTGGAGGCTTCATGCTTGGTGTGGACAAGAAATCTATGTGCGTCATGTATGTACTAAATTACTACAGACCATTCTGCCAAGACATTGAACATATTGATCGATTTCTTTCGGAAATACTCGCAGTTTCCCACTTAACTTTAGAGGATATTCACTTTGTGGATAATCCAAATGCAGGCCTGACAACAACTATTGATGAAGTTGTTGAAGGTGCAAACAAGATGAATGAAATCATTTCTGAATACAGAGAAATAGAGATGAATGTAATTCATGAAGGATTTTATGAATCCGTAAAAAACAAGCTCCAAAAAGAAAAGATTATGCCTATACACTTGTTCCTAACCTATGAATGGTTAAGAGACTAAGTTTATGGATATAGATATTAGATAAAGGAGGTCTAATAATGGCAAAGTTTAGAGTTAATGTAGTTGCCGAACGTTGCAAAAGCTGTGGCTATTGCATGAAGTTCTGTCCAAAGAATGTTCTAGAAGTTGGAACAGAAGTAAATGCAAAAGGCTATGAATATGTAGTGGCTGCACGACCAGATGACTGTGTAGGTTGTCTAACATGTGGTCGCATTTGTCCTGATGGGGCAATTGAGATTTATAAGGAGGATTAAAAATGGCTAGAACATTTATGAAGGGCAGCGAGGCTGTAGCTGAAGCAGCAGTACGTGCCGGTTGCCGTTTTTTCGCAGGTTATCCTATCACACCTCAGAACGAAGTCCCAGAGTATTTCTCAAGAAGACTTCCAGAAGTTGGTGGAACATTTATACAGGGTGAGTCTGAAGTAGCATCAATCAACATGGTTTACGGTGCTGCATCAGCAGGTGTCAGAGCAATGACATCTTCATCTTCACCAGGAATCGCACTTAAGAGTGAGGGAATCTCATATTGTGCATCAGCTCGTATTCCAATTGTGTATACAAACTTCGCAAGAGGGGGCCCTGGAGTAGGTTCAATCCAGCCAGCACAGATGGATTACTTCGAGGCTACAAAGGCAGCTGGTAACGGTGGTTTCCAGATGATGGTACTTGCTCCTTCAACAGTACAGGAAGCTGTAGATCTTACAGTTAAGGCTTTCGAGCTTGCTGATAGAGATAGAAACCCAGTTCACATCCTTGCTGATGGTGTTATCGCAACAATGATGGAGCCAGTTGAGCTTCCAGAGATGATGTCTGAGGAAAAGGTTGCTGAAATCAGAGAGTCAAAGAAGAAGTGGGCTTGCATAGGTCATGAGCTTGATTATGCAAATCGTGCTTGGATCCAGCCAGGTCAGTGGCAGACAACTGTTATGCAGAAGTGTAACGAAGAAGCTGCAGCACTTTATGAGTCATGGAAGAAGAATGACGTAATGGTTGAGGAATACATGGTAGAGGATGCTGAAATCATCCTTACAGCCTATGGTATTTCAGGACGTATTGCTAAGTCTTCTGTAGATATTCTCAGAAAGCAGGGAATCAAGGTTGGACTTATTCGTCCTATCACTCTTAATCCATTCCCAACAGAAGCTTTTGAGAAGTTGGATTACTCAAAGGTAAAGGCAATTCTTGATGTTGAGATGTCAATCCCAGCTCAGTATGCAACAGATGTTGAAGCAGTTGTTAGACGTCGTTGCCCAGTTGAGAAGTGCTTATGCTCTGGTGGTAACGTAATGTCAAGAGAGGCCGTGCTTGAGGCTGTAATGAAATTAGCAGGACAGGAGGCTTAACATGGCAGAATTATTATATAGCAGAACTAAAACAATTCAGGAGGACAAGGTTTCAGGATTTTGTCCAGGATGTATGCACTCTTCAGTTATGAAGTTAATCGGTGAAGTTATCGATGAGCTTGGTATCGTTGATAAGACAGCAGCTGTACTTGGTATTGGTTGCTGTGGTCTTCAGATGGACTACATGGCATACGACAACATCACAGCTCCACACGGTAGAGCATGTGCTGTTGCAACAGGTATGAAGAGAGCAAATCCAGATACAATTTACTACACATATCAGGGTGATGGTGACCTTGCTTCAATCGGTCTTGCAGAGACAATGTCTGCAGCAAACCGTGGCGAGAACTTCACAGTTATCTTCGTTAACAACGGAATTTATGGTATGACAGGTGGTCAGCTTGCTCCTACTACACTTTTCGGAATGAAGGCATCAACTGCTCCTAAGGGACGTATCGCTGAAGAGCATGGTTATCCAATGCATGTTTGCGAGACACTTAACCAGCTTACTGCACCATATTATTTAGCACGTACAAGCTGTAACACTCCAGCAAATGTAATGAAGACAAAGCAGGCTATCAAGAAGGCATTCCAGTATCAGATGGAAGGCAAGGGATTCTCACTTGTTGAAATCGTTACAAGCTGCCCAACAAACTGGGGACTTGATTCACTTAAGGCACTTGATTTCCTTGAGGAGAACATGCTTAAGGAATACCCACTTGGTGTAATTAGAGACAAGGGAATGGAGGAGAAATAATGGAAACAAATTTATGTGTAGCCGGATTCGGCGGACAGGGCGTTATGACCCTCGGAAAATTCCTTGCTTCTGCAACATGTGATTCAACAGATAAGAATGTAACATTCTTCCCTTCATACGGCGCAGAGCAGCGTGGTGGTACAGCAAACTGCTACGTAGTTATTTCAGATGAAATGATCGGTGCACCACTTGGTGACACAATGGACGACCTTATCGTTATGAATGGTCCTTCATTAAACAAGTTCATCGGAACACTTAAGCCAGGCGGACGCCTTTTCATCAACAGCTCAATCGTAAAGGACAAGATTGAAAGAACAGATGTTGAAATCGTAGAAGCACCTGTAACAGAGCTTGCACTTGAAATGGGTAATGCAAAGGTTCTTAACGTAATCATGCTTGGTGTATACGTAGGTTATACAGAGGTTATCGCTCCAGAAATCGTTTGGGGCACAGTAGAGCAC
Source organism: Pseudobutyrivibrio ruminis HUN009 (assembly GCF_000703005.1). NCBI lineage: Bacteria > Bacillati > Bacillota > Clostridia > Lachnospirales > Lachnospiraceae > Pseudobutyrivibrio > Pseudobutyrivibrio ruminis. The sequence goes on from NZ_JNLH01000001.1 coordinate 978,736, forward strand.
AAGCTTTCAAGCAAGCCAAAGCTTTTACCTCTCAACAAGGCTGCTTTTGATAAAGGTCTTGAAATCGGTCGTGAGTTCAAGGTTAAGAATGGCAAAAACTAATTTGATTTGAAAGGTAAAGCATATGGTATTTCATAATTTTGATGAGCTTATCGCAAAGGTAAAGGGCAACCCTTCAAGAAAGATTATGGCAGTTGCATGTGCAAACGATGATCACACACTTGAGGCTGTTGTTCACGCTCGACGCGAAGGCATTGTTGAGCCAATTCTTGTTGGTGAGAAGGCAATCATTACAGAAATCTTAGCAAAGCTTGAGGAAGAAATTCCTGAGGAAAACATTATCGATGTTCCTGCTGATGATTTACAGAAGGCCTGCGAAACAGCTGTAAAGCTTGTTAGCTCAGGTAAGGCAGATTTCCTTATGAAGGGTAAGGTTGATACAAAAATTATCCTTAAGGAAGTTGTTAATAAGGAATATGGACTTGGACAGGGAAGACTTATGTCTCACTTCACAATGTTTGAAGTTCCTACATATCACAAATTAATTCTTCCAGTAGATGGCGGTATGGTAACATATCCTGACCTTCAGCAGAAGAAAGAGATTATCCAAAACACAGTAGACACACTTGTTGCTATGGGATATGACTGCCCAAAGGTTGGTGTTCTTGCATGTGTTGAGAAGGTTAATCCAAAGATGCCAGAGTCTGTTGATGCAGCAGAGCTCCAAGCAATGAATGAAAGAGGCGAGATTACAAATTGTATCGTAGAAGGACCTATCCAGTACGATTGCGTTATGAGAAAAGACCTTGCTGATTTCAAGGGACTTGAGTCTAGAATCGCTGGCGACCCAGATGTACTTGTTGCTCCAAACATCCATGCTGGAAACATAATGGGAAAGATGTACGCAATAAGCTGCGGTGCAAAGATGGCCGGATTTATCGTAGGTGCAAAGTGCCCAATCGTTATGGTTTCAAGAGGTTCATCGGCTGAGGAGAAATATCTTTCAATAGTTGTTTCTGCAGCAGCTGTTAAATAAGGAGAAAAACATGGCAAATGAAAAAATTCTTGTCATCAATCCAGGTTCTACTTCAACAAAAATTGCTGTTTATCAGGCTGATGAACAGCAATGGGTTGAAAGTATTGCTCACTCGATGGATGACTTAAAGAACTACCCAACAATCTATGATCAGCTTGATATGAGAAAAGAACTAATCATGGCATGCCTTGCAAAGCATGGCGACAAGCTTGATTCTCTTGGAGCAATCGTAGGTCGTGGTGGAGCACTTCCTCCAGTAAAGACTGGCGCTTATGAAGTAAATGAGAAGATGGTTGATACATTAAGATATCATCCAGTTGATCAGCATGCTTCAAATCTTGGTGCTGGTATTGCATACAGCCTTGCCCAGGAAATAGGTGTAAAGGCTTACATCTACGATGCTATCACAGTTGACGAGATGACTGAGGTAAACAAAATTACAGGACTTAAGGGCGTTAGAGTTCCTGCAAAGGGACACAACTTAAATACTAGAGCAGCTGCCCTCAAGCTTTGTGCAGACAAGGGGATTGATTATAACAAGGTAAACATCATCGTAGCTCACCTTGGTGGAGGTATCACAGTAAACCTTCATTCGAACGGACAGATTGTTGATTTCTTCAACGATGAAATCGGAACATTTGCTCCAGAGAGAGCAGGCGGACTTCCTACATACGCACTTGTAGATTTGTGCTACAGCGGCGAGTACACAAAGGAAGAGATGATGAAGAAGCTTCAGCGTAAGGGTGGAATTGCTTCTTATCTTGGAACAGCAGATATGCGTGAAGTAGAGCAGATGGTTGTTGATGGAAATGAGGAGGCAGCTCTTCTTTTCGAAGCAATGGCACTTAATACAGCAAAGACAATTGCTCGTATTGCCCCATCAGTTGACGGAAAGGTTGACTACATTGTACTTACAGGCGGTCTTGCTTATTCAGATATGTTCGTAGACTCAATCAAAAAGCATGTAGGTTTCGTTGGACCAATCGAAGTAATTCCTGGTGAAAACGAAATGAAAGCTCTTGCCGAAGGAACTCTTCGTGTTATGAGAGGCCAGGAAAAGGCAAGAATCTACGAATAATCTTATTGGAAATTTGGAGTTTATAAATGAATAAAACAAATAGATGGATTTATGCAATCGCAGGAGTAATTGTGCTTCTGTTTGCAGGACTAATCTACGCTTGGAGTGTACTTTCCAGCCCTATCGCTGCAGAGTTTACATCCTGGAGTAAGGGAGCTCTTTCCCTTACTTTCACTTTGGCAATGAGCTTCTTTTGTATAGGAGGTCTTGTTGCAGGACTTGTAGCAGACAAGGTTAAGGAGAGATACATCTTCATTGTATCTGCGGTGCTTTTCTTGATTGGCTTTGAGTTAGTCAGCATGATTTCTTCTATTGGAATGCTTTATTTAGGTTTTGGAGTGTTAGCTGGCCTTGGTGCAGGTTTTTCTTATAACGCAGTAATGGGAAGCGTTACAAAATGGTTCCCGGATAAAAAGGGACTTATCTCTGGAATCCTTCTTATGGGTTTTGGAATTGGTGCTTTTATTATAGGAAAAGTTTATGCCGGGCTATTAGGTACTTATGGCTGGAGAGCAGAATTCAAGGCACTTGGAATTATCGTATTTGCGGTAATTTTCATTGGCGCATTTATCGTTAGAAAGCCTACTGCCGAAGAGCAGAAAGCATATGCAGTAGAAGATAAAAAATCTGAGAAGAACACTTCAGAGGATTTCACCACAATAGAAATGGTGTCGAAGGTAAGCTTCTGGCTTTACTTCGTATATGCGATATTGCTTAGCGCAGCAGCATTGGCACTTATCGCACAGGCAAGTGGAATTGTTACAGAGACAGCACCTGTACTTGCAGCAGGCTCTATCGCAACAATCGTAGGACTTATTTCTGTGTTCAACGGAATTGGACGAGTAATATTCGGTGGTTTGTACGACAAGCTTGGACAGAAGAAAACAATGCTTTTAAATTGCGGGCTTTTCTTAGTTTCAGTACTTATCAACATCGTAGCAATCAACTCAGTTAGTCTACCACTTGTTGTAATTGGATTTATATTCTTTGGCCTCTCTTACGGAGGTGTAACACCAACAAACTCTGCATACATAATGGATTTTTACGGTGTTAAGAATTATCCTGTTAACTTTTCAATTATCAATTTGAATTTGCTATTGGCATCATTCGGAGGGACTCTTGCAGGTATGATTTACGACATGCAAGGCACATATCTTAGCATTTTCATGATTATGATTGGCGCAATTGTACTTGCTACAATCTGTACTTTATTAATTAAACGACCTGCGAAAGGAAAATAGAAATGGATGATAAAATTCGCTTTTTCAGATGGAATGTAATCATCAATGTATGTATGGCGCTTTCTATCAATACTACAGCAACCATACTAGCAGGTGGAGATTCATTGGCCGGCTGGGTGAGAGGATGCTGCTGTGCTTTTACTATCAACACAGTTGCAGCAATTATTCTTCCGATGGGGTTAATTGGAAGCTGGTTTGCAGAAAAGATATGCAATCAGAAACCTGGTACCTTCCTTGAAATGCTGGCAAGGAATTTCATTGTAAATGCAATATACGTGACCATAGTAAGCTTCTGTATGGCCATTATTAATGTTGGAGTTGGGGATTCGCTTATAGCAACTTGGTTTTCTACCTATCCTATTCTTCATATTGTAGGCCTTATTACAAGTCTTGTTATAGAGAAGCCAGTAACTAAATTAGCGTATGGCAAATAACTAGATAAAAATGTTCAGCGGAGCAATTTTATAAAAAGGAACTAATAACAATTTAGGAGGTTTATGGTATGAAAATTTTAGGACTTTCATGCGGAACAAGAAACGGCAACAACGATACAATGTGCCGTGTTGCTCTTGAAGCAGCAAAAGAAATGGGGGCAGAAATCGAGTTTATCCACGTATTTGATTGGGACATCAAGTACTGTACAGGCTGTGTTGCTTGCTCTAGAAGTTTAGTAATGGGTAAGGGCATGGTTTGCTCTCAGAAGGACGATTTTGCAAAGCTTTTCGATAAGATGGCTGAGGCAGATGGCGTTCTTGTAGTTGACCCTATTTATGAGTCAGGTGGATCTGGATTATTCCACGTATTATGTGACCGTATGGGCCCTGGACATGACATCGGAATGATGTACATGCTTGATGGAAAGCTTAAGGAGCAGGGTAAGGAAGGTCTTGATCCTAAGTACTTAAAGAAGAAGGCAATTTCTTTTGTAGGTATCGGTGGATCTGACTGGGCATGCCGTGTTGAGACAGATCACGCTATGCTTGCAATGAGCCCAGCTTGGACTGTAGTAAATAATGAGTTCTTCTCATGGTCAAAGGATGTAATCATGCAGGATGAGAAGGTTGAGCGTATGAGACAGATCGGACGTAACCTTGTTGAAGCTGCAAAGGATGTTGACAATGCTAAGTGGATGGGTGAGCCAGGTGCATGTCCTCACTGCAATGGTAACAACTTCTACATCTTCCCAGGCACAACTCACTGTGTATGCGAGCTTTGCGGTCTTGAGGGAACACTTGAGGTTGTAGACGGTGCATTCAAGTTCAAGTTTGCTCCAGAAGATGAGCACAAGGCTCATGACACAATCTCAGGAAAGAAGCTTCACGGCGATGATATCTTTGAGAACGAGGGACGTCTTATGAACCTCTTCAAGGATCCAGAGTTTAAGGCTCGTAAGGAGCACTATACAAATGTAGTAGCACCAACTCCTTCACCATCGAAGGCAGTCTAATTGAATTATTGGGAGGGTAACGAAATGGGAAAACCAAGTTTAAAGTTCTTTATTGTATTTAACTTAGTAATGAATATTCCATTGGCAACAGCTATGTCAATTGGTGGAATGATTTTTTCAGGAAATGCTGCAAATTTAGCTACTCCGGCACTTCCTATTAATATACTGCTAGGATTTATATTGGCGTGTATCGTAAATACGATATTCCCTATTCCACTTATTGCAATGAAATTTCCAGGGTTATTTAAAATTGATCCTGAGAGTGTTCCTGGAAGATTCCTAGGAAATGTACCAGTTGTATTCATTTTTGTTGTAATCATTGGACTTGCAATGAACTTTGTAAACGTGCAGATTTTTGCAGGAGTTCCAGCTCCAGCATTCTTGTTTGCATTCCTTGGAACTTTCATTCCTATGTATGTACTTTGCTACATCATTGCTATGATTTTTATTCCAATTGCTCAGGGAGCAGCTGCTAAGGCAGAGGGAAAGAAAATTGCATAAATAAACTTGTTAGCCATCATAAGGGCCATTCTTCTTATTTTATAAGAAAGGATGGCCCTATTTTGCAACACATAGAATGTATAAAATTTATTCACAAATGAGTGATAGAATGTATTATCGGAGAAGAAAAGGGCCAAGTAATGGGGAAGAGTGAGTTTTTAAAGGACAATCGAGACGAATTGACAGGCCTTCTGGATAAACACGCTTTTATAGAATGGGGCCAGGAACTTATTGACACGCAAGACAAACAGGTTGAGTATGGGTTTGTCTTTTTTGACATGGAAAACTTTAAGCTCTACAACATTAACTACGGGTATGAAAAGGGAGACGAATTATTAGTAGAAATAGGAAAGATATTAGAAGAAATATTTAAAAATGAGCTTGTCGCCAGGTTTTCTGGGGACCATTTTGTAGTTTGTACAAATAGTATACAGATAGTGCCTTCAATAGTTGAAACAAGAAAACGCGTAAAGGCACTACAAAGAAAAATAAATATTGAGCTAAAAGCTGGTGTTTACATATTAGAAGATGACAACATAGATGTTTCAAGATGCGTGGACCGAGCAAGAATGGCATGTGTCAGCATCAAGAAAAAATATGATATCGACTATAGGTTTTACGATGAAGAACTAGCTGGAACAATACAACGAAAACAATTAATTATAGATTCTGTAGATGAAGCTTTAGAAAAAGGATATATAAAGGTATATTATCAGCCAATTATACGAAGCCTCACAGGTAATATTTGTGGATGGGAAGCACTAGTTCGTTGGATTGATCCTAAAAGAGGAGTATTTTATCCGGATGAGTTCATATCTGTATTGGAAGAATACAGATTGATTCATAAGGTTGATTGCTATGTAATCGAAAAAGTTATAGCGAAATTTTCTGAAATGAAAAGAGATGGACTAAAAGCTGCTGTCCCAGTATCTGTGAATTTATCGCGAATTGATTTTGAGACAATAGATTTAATCTCTTATGTTGGTAGTCTGATAGAAAAATATGATACAGATAAAAGCATTATCAGACTAGAAGTAACTGAAAGCGTTATGATGGATAATCCTAGATTTATCCAGGAAGAAATATCCAGATTAAGAGAAAATGGCTACAAAGTGTGGATGGATGACTTTGGTAGTGGTTATTCTTCTCTTAATCTGCTGAGAGCATTTCAGTTTGACCTAGCCAAAATAGATATGGAATTTTTGCAGGATTTTGATACATCAGACAATGGAAAGATTGTATTAAAGCATACTGTATCTATGCTGAAAAATATGGGTATTCATACTCTTGCTGAGGGGGTAGAAACAAAGGAGCAGTACGATTTTTTGAAGCTGTTAGGCTGCGAACTGTTACAGGGATATTATATCGGGCGACCACTGCCTCTTGATGAAAGTATGCGGGAAGTGGAGAAAGCAGGATATAAGTTTGAAAACCTGGATTATAGAGCATTTTTGGATTTAGTTGGGAAAACAGATCTGCTTAGACAAAATCCGTTGGAAGGAAAGCCGGATACTGTTACAGAAAATGATCTTCCTTTAGCAATGGGCCTTGTACGCGATAATAAGTGGAGATTTGCCTATTTCAATGAAGGGTATGAAAAGGCAATAAAAATCTTTGGTAATGAAAATATGGAAAATGCCGAGGCGATGATAAATGGAGATGAAAAATGGCCTTGGATTCAAAAAAATGATTTTTGGAATATGTGCCTTTTAGCTAAGAAATCGGGAGAAGCTGAAAGTATAGAATTTGTAGAAAATGGGCATATTGTGAATATGAGAGCTCGTCATATTGCATATGATGACGAAACACAGACGGATGCGTATCTGGTTTCAATCAGATTATTATCAAACTATTTAAATGAAAGCTATGAAAGCAAGGTCAAAATTGTAAGTAGTTATATATTCTCATTTTACGAATGTATTGACGTCTTTGGATTAGATGGAGTTTATTATGAAAATATATACCTTTCAAATGGCAGTGTACATGTGCGGGATAAAAATTTAAAAGCAAAAGAAATGATAGAAAGCTTATGTAAAAACAAGATACATGAAGACGATAGAGAATTGTTTTATAAGTTGATGGACTTGGAGCACGCCAAGGAAAACCATATATATGAACCAGGAGGAGTTAAGTTTGGTCTACTTAGAATATCCGATGCTAATGGTGAGTACGTATGGAAGTCTGTCACTACAAGGATTATTTCTATATTCGGAAGAGAAGCATTGATGAGTTGTGTTGCTGAGGCTACGCAAGGCATGTCTAATCATATGAGTGAAATTATGTCATATGATAACAGTAACAGCTTAATTAACAAAATAAACGATAATGATTATGCCTTTGAAAATATCCTAAGACTTGTGCCGGTTGGTGTTTTTTGGAAAGATCGAGAACGCAGATTTTTAGGAGCAAATCAGATGTTCCTGGATTATTATGATTTGAAAACGGTCGACAGCATAAGGGGAAAAACTGATGAAGATATGGGATGGCATATTAATCCCGAACCATTTAAGCAGGATGAACTGGCGGTCATAAAAGAAGGAAAGGTAATTAGAAATGTTCCAGGCGAGTGTATTGTAAAAGGCGAGCTCAGGCGCATATCAGCAAGCAAGCAGCCATTTGTTATTGATGGCAAAATTGTTGGATTATTGGGATATTTTGTTGATATAACTGATGATGAAAAAGTGAAGGCTAATCTAGAAGCATTATCAAATACAGATGAATTAACAGGAATGTTAAATCGACGAGCTTTTGATGAAATTGTAGACAAATACATTGATCAATACAATATAGATAAAACGGATTTTGCAATGATGGTATTTGATATTGATAGGTTTAAGCAGGTAAATGATCGTTATGGTCATATGTTTGGAGATTTGGTTCTCAAAGCTGTAAGCAAAAGATTAAAGGAGGTAACTAATAACAATAGTCTGGTATTTAGAATAGGAGGGGATGAGTTTGCCCTTTTGCACCAGTATGCTAGCAAAACAGAGTTGGATAGTATAGTTCAGGACTTTAATTACAAAATTGCAAAGATAAAGAGAATAGGTAATGAGGATATAAAAGTAAGAGTATCAGTTGGAGTATCAACTTATAAAGAGACAGAGGATAAGGATCGTATGTATGAATTATCAGATAAACGTATGTATGACGACAAGCTGTCGAAGAAAGGATAAAGATTTGGGAGGCACTACTACTGTGCCTTCCTTTTTCATTTATCAAATTGTTACAAAATATACCACATTGAAATAGTAAAAGTGACAGAATTTGACTAGGTGTGATTATTTATGAGCGTTTATGATTGCAAAGCCCGAAATATGGTGTTATATTTTCCTTAGAACAATCAAATTCAATCGAATTTGTTCAAGGGGTGGAAAATGCTAACAGAAGAACGAAGGGCAAAAATAATTGAAATAGTCAATGAAAAAAAGGCGGTTTCAGTAAATGAATTGGTAGAGTTGCTAGACACATCAGCAGCTACCATTCGAAGAGACATCAATGCACTCAATCGTTCTAAGCAACTGGTGAAGGTATTTGGAGGTGCTACTGCAATATCCACTTTGGATGTAAACACCAAAGAGGACGCAGTAAAGGCAAAGGCTAGCAAAAATGTAGCTGAAAAAGATTGCATCAGCAAATATGCAGCAGGGCTTATACAGGACAATGATTTTGTGTACATCGATGCAGGAACTACAACACTTACCATGATTGATTACATTGATAATCACAAGGCTAAGTACATTACTAACGGTGTAGTTCATGCAAAGAAGCTTATGGACAAAGGGCTTGAAGCCATCATGATTGGAGGCAGGCTCAAGGCCCCAACAGAGGCAGTAGTTGGTCCAGATTGTGTTGAGTTTATTCGAAAATATCATTTTACTAAAGCCTTCATGGGAACCAATGGCATTTCAATTCATGCAGGGTTTACCACACCAGATGTGGACGAGGCCATGATTAAGACAGAAGCAATCAGACATGCTTATATGTCATACGTTTTGGCAGACCACACCAAATTTGATCAGATTAATTCGGTCACATTTGCGCAGATTGGTGATTGCTGCATCATCACAGATAAGCTACAGGCTAGAGATTATATTAATCACACAGTAGTAAAAGTATGTGCAGAATAAACTAGGAGGAAACGTAATGATTTATACTGTTACATTCAATCCAGCATTGGATTATGTTGTGCGTATGGATGGAGATTTACTTCCAGGCATGACAAACCGTTCTTCAAGTGAGGAATATTATTTCGGAGGTAAGGGAATCAACGTATCAATGGTTCTCTCAGAGCTTGGATTAAAGAGTACAGCATTAGGATTTATCGCAGGCTTCACAGGTCATGCAATTGACGCAGGTGTTAAGGCTGCAGGAATCGACACAGACTTCATCGAATTAAAAGAAGGCATTTCACGAATCAATGTAAAGCTTAAGGCAACAGAGGAAACAGAGATTAATGCTCAGGGACCAAAGATTGACGAAGCAGCACAGATGGAACTTTTCAATAAGCTTTCAAAGCTGGTAGAGGGCGATGTACTTATTCTCGCTGGATCAATTCCAAATTCTTTACCAGATGATGTATATGAAAGAATCCTTTCTGCTTTAGATGGCAAGGGAATCGAGTTTGTAGTTGATGCTACAAAGGATCTTCTTACAAACGTATTAAAGTATCATCCATTCTTAATCAAGCCAAACAATTTTGAGCTTGGCGAAATCGTAGGCAAAGAGCTTAAGACAGACGATGAGATTTACGAGGGAGCATTAAAGCTTCAGGAAATGGGCGCAAGAAACGTTCTTATCTCAATGGCTGGGGACGGCGCAATGCTCGTTGATGAAAATGGAAACAGATATCGCATCGGCGTACCTAAGGGAAAGGTTCGCAACTCAGTAGGAGCTGGCGATTCAATGGTTGCTGGTTTCGTTGCAGGATATATGAAGACAAAGGACTACGATGTAGCGTTAAAGATGGGAACAGCTGCAGGTTCTGCAACAGCATTTTCTGATGGTCTTGCACAGGCTGCAGATATCGATGCACTTTATAAAACATTGTAATTAGCTGCTTACTCGGAGAAGGCAGTTAATATATATTAATTTTTAAACACATGTAGGAGGGAATATGAAAATTTCAGAGTTTATCGATCCTAGAGGGATCAAGCTTCAAGAGGCGATAGCTTCTCAGGACGAAGCAATCGACAAGCTTATTGCTCTTCATAACGAAGTAGGCAACTTAAGCGACGTAGCAGGATTTAAAGAGGCAATCCTTGCACGTGAGGCAAAGGGCACAACAGCTATTGGTAATGGTATTGCAGTACCACACGGAAAGTCAGCAGCAGTTAAGAAGGCTGGTCTTGTTGCAATTACATGTCCAGCAGGTGTTGATTACAAGGCTCTTGATGGTAAGCCAAGTAATTTATTATTCATGATCGCAGCTCCAGAGGGTGGCGCTGATACACATCTTGAGGTTCTTTCAAAGCTTATGCAGATGCTTATGGACCCTGCATTCTGCAAGACTCTTGTTGAGTCAAAGTCAGTTGATGAATTCCTTGCACACATCGATGCAAAGGAAGCTGAGAAGGATGCAGCAAGTGCAAACAAGACAGATCTTTCAAAGGCTGCTTCAGGCACAAAGAAGATCGTTGCAGTTACAGCATGCCCAACAGGTATTGCACATACATTTATGGCAGCTGAGTCTCTTGAGCAGAAGGCTAAAGAGCTTGGTATTGCATTTAGAGTAGAAAAAGATGGTTCTGGCGGAGCTAAGGATCCTCTTACAGCAAAGGAAATCGAAGAAGCAGATGCAGTTATTATCGCTGCAGATAAGAACGTAGATATGAGCGTATTCGATGGCAAGAAGGTTGTACTTGCATCTACAAAGGATGCAATCCACACACCAGAGAAGCTTTTCGACAAGGCTGAGACAGCTTCTGTATATCATCACACAGGTGCAGTTTCAAAGAAGTCTGACGACAGCAACGAGTCAATCGGACGTCAGCTTTACAAGCACCTTATGAATGGTGTATCACACATGCTTCCATTCGTTATCGGTGGTGGTATCCTTATCGCTATCGCATTCTTACTTGATGATTACTCAATTGATCCAAGCAACTTTGGTATGAACACTCCAGTAGCAGCTTGGTTCAAGACAGTTGGTGGTGCAGCATTTGGATTCATGCTTCCAATTCTTGCTGGTTTCATCGCTCAGTCAATCGCAGACAGACCAGGTCTTGCAGTTGGTTTCGTTGGTGGTGCTCTTGCAGCTTCTGGTGCTACATTTGCAGCTCCAGGAGGAAACATTCCATCAGCATTCCTTGGCGCTTTAGTAGCAGGTTTTGCAGCTGGTTACTTCATGAAGTGGCTCGAAAAGCTTTGCGACAAGCTTCCACAGTCTCTTGAAGGTATCAAGCCAGTTCTTATTTACCCACTTTGCGGTATTACAGTAATCGGTGTTATCATGTGCGCTGTTAACCCAATCGTTGGTGCACTTAACGCTTGGATTTCTGGTGTTCTTTCAGGCATGGGAACAACATCACTTGTACCACTTGGAATTATCCTTGGCGCAATGATGGCAACAGACATGGGTGGCCCACTTAACAAGGCAGCATATGTATTTGGTACAGCAGCTCTTGCAGAGCAGAACGAAGTAGGCTGGATGATCATGGCAGCAGTTATGGTTGGTGGTATGGTTCCTCCAATCGCAATCGCTCTTGCAACACTTATCTTCCCTAAGAAGTTTACAGTTGCTGAGAGAAAGGCTGGCCCAGTTAACTTCATCATGGGCTTCTGCTTCATCACAGAGGGTGCTATCCCTTACGCAGCAGCAGATCCACTTCACGTAATCCCATCTCTTATGGTTGGTTCTGGTGTAGCTGGTGCACTTTCAATGGTATTTAGATGTACACTTATGGCTCCACACGGTGGAATCTTCGTATTCCCTGTAGTTGGCCACTGGGCACTTTACCTTGTAGCTCTTGCAGTTGGTTCAGTTGTAAGCTGTGTACTTCTTGGCTTATTGAAAAAAAATGTAGAAGAATAGTTCAGAATCTGTTAATATATTGAACGATAAAAAACCATTCTGGGGGACTATGCTCCCCTAGAATGGATTTTATGTTTTTGTACTTTATAGACTTCCCGTTTATTCTATAAAGTATAGACACATAAAATAGATAATTGTATTTTGCGAAACGAAAGGAGTTTTATTTATGGTTTCACAGAAGGTAAAGGTAACTAACGAACAGGGTATGCACATGCGCCCAGCTACAGTATTCAGCGCAGCTGTTACACCATTCGATTCAGATGTTAAGATTTTATTCAACGGTAACGCATACGACGGAAAGAGCGTTATGATGCTTATGGCAGCTTGCATTAAGTGTGGTGCTGAAATCGAGATCCAGTGTGATGGTCCTGATGAGGAAGCTGCACTTGCAAAGGCAGTAGAGTTAGTAGAGAGCGGTCTCGGAGACTAATACAGGAGGATACTTATGTACAAAGGCATTGAAGCGTCTAGAGGTATTGGTATCGGAAGCATTTGTCTTATTGTTGAGCACGATTTAAGCTTTGAATCTAAGCACATCGATGATACTGAGGCAGAGAAGGCTAGATTCAATAACGCAATCGAAGCATTTAAGACAGAGACTTCAGCTATGGCTGAAAACATCAGAAAGAACATCGGTCCTAAGGAAGCAGAAATCATGGAAGGTCATCTTGCTATGATCGCTGATCCTACTATGGCTGGCGAGATGACAAAGATGATCGAAGCTGGTCAGTGCGCAGAAGCTGCAGTTACAGCTGTTTGCGATATGTTCATTGGCATGTTCTCAAAGATGGAAGATGATATGATGCGTCAGCGTGCATCAGATATTTCTGATATCAAGATCAGCTTACTTAAGCTTTTACTTGGCATTGAGGATGTTGATATTAGTAAGGTAGCACCAGGTACAGTACTTGTTGCTCATGATCTTACACCTTCTATGTGTTCTCAGATTGTTAAGGAGAACGTTGTAGGTATCATTACAGAAGTTGGTGGTAAGACATCTCACTCTGCAATTCTTGCTAGAGCACTTGAGATCCCAGCTGTACTTTCAGTTCCTAACATCACAGAAATCGTTAAGGATAAGGATACAGCAATCGTAGACGGTACTGAGGGTGATGTTTACATCAACCCAGACGGAGAAGTTATTTCTCAGTACGTAATTAAGCGCGAAGAGTTCGTTAAGGCTCAGGCAGAGCTTAAGAAGTTCATTGGACAGAAGACAGTTACAGCTGATGGAACAGAGCTTGAATTATTCTGCAACATCGGTACACCAAAGGATGCTAGAAAAGCTGTTGAATGCGACGGCGAAGGCATCGGTCTTTTCCGTTCAGAGTTCTTATTTATGGATAGACCACACCTTCCTACAGAGGAAGAGCAGTTCGAGGCTTACAAAGAAGCTGTAGAAATCATGGGTGGCCGCACAGTTATCATCCGTACACTTGATATCGGTGGTGACAAGGATATTCCATATCTCGGACTTGAAAAAGAGGAAAACCCATTCCTCGGATATAGAGCAGTTAGATATTGCTTAGCAAATTCTGAGATGTACAAGATTCAGCTTAGAGGTATCCTCAGAGCTAGTGCATTCGGAAATGTTAAGATCATGGTTCCACTTGTTACTTGTGTAGACGAGGTTCGCGCAGTGAAGGCTCTCGTTGAGGAGTGCAAGAATGAGCTTAGAGCAGAAGGCGTTAAGTTCGATGAGAACATCGAGGTTGGTTGCATGGTAGAGACAGCAGCTGCTTCACTTATCGCTGATATCCTTGCAAAGGAAGCTGATTTCTTCTCAATTGGAACAAACGATTTAACACAGTACACAATGAGTGTTGATAGAGGAAATGCAGAAGTTGCATACCTTTACTCAGCATTCCAGCCAGCTGTACTTCGTTCTATCAAGAACATTATCCAGGCTGGTAACGCTGCTGGCATCACTGTTGGTATGTGTGGCGAGGCCGCTGCAGATCCACTTATGATTCCACTCCTTATCTCATTCGGATTAAAGGAATACAGTGTAAACCCTGTACTTGTACTTACAGCACGTTCAATTATTTCTAAGTGGTCAAAGGCTGAGGCAGATGCTCTCGCAGAGAAGGTGCTTGCCCTTACTACAGAAAAGGAAATTGTTGAATTGCTCAAAGCATCAGCTAAATAAATCTGTATATACAGACAGTCTGTGTAGCTATCTTGTTACAGCTACAAGCCTGATGATTTCTCCGCTTGACAACATGTCTCGCTTGAGAAATATCAGAGCTTGTTGCTTACAAGATAGCTTTTTTACTGTAATTAAATTATAATAATTTAGAAATACGGTTTTAAGGAGATACACATGAGCGATATTACAGAAAACATTGACATACATGATTGCCCAATCTGCGGAGGCGCAGGTTTGATTGAGGCAGAGGATCACGGATATTATGTGGCATGCCTTGATTGCGGAAGCTACACAGGTACTGTTGGCTTCAAGACAGAAGAGGGCAGATTAGAAGCTGCAGAGAAAGCAGCAATGCTTTGGAATACTGGTAAAGTAATTAACAGTGCACCAGGAGAATAAACTGGGAGAAAGAAGGAAATGATGAAGCAAACACAGGATAAAGCTCGTAATCTTACCATGATGATGGATGAGTACGAACTTACTATGGCAAATGCGTACTTTAACGACCCTACTATCGATAACAATACTAGGGTTAGCTTTGATGTGTTTTACAGAGTAAATCCAGATGGAGGCGGTTTTGCAATTTTTGCAGGACTTCAGCAGGTTAAGGATTATCTTCTTAACATGCACTTCACTGACGAGGATATTGAATACTTGAGAAGTGTGGGACACTTCACTGAGAACTTCCTTGAGTATCTTAAGGATTTCAAGTTTACAGGTGATGTGGATGCATTCCCAGAGGGAACTATCATGTATCCTAACGAGCCAATTATCACAGTTACTGCCCCTATCATTGAGGCACAGCTTGTTGAGACAGAGATTTTGGCTCAGGTTAACCACCAGTCTTTGATTGCTACAAAGGCTAGTCGTATTGTTCGTGCAGCAGCTGGTCGTGCAGTTTCAGATTTCGGAGCAAGACGTGCTCACAACAACGACGCAGCTATTTATGGTGCTAGAGCAGCATACATCGGCGGTGCCAGCGGTACAGCTACAGTATCTGCAGGCCAGTACTTCGATATTCCAATCGGTGGAACTATGGCCCACAGCTATGTAATGTACTTCACATCTGATGACAACGATTACCGTACTTCTGAGCTTGCAGCTTTCAGAAGTTTTGCAAAGAGCTATCCTAACAACTGCATCCTTTTGGTAGATACATACAATGTTTTAAAATCAGGTGTGCCAAATGCTATCAAGGTATTCCAGGAGATGAAGGATGCCGGCATTGAATCAAAGAGCTTTGGTATCAGAATCGACTCTGGTGACTTGGCATATCTTACAAAGAAAGCTAGAAAGATGCTTGATGATGCTGGCTTTACAGATGCCAAAATCATCGTAAGCAATTCTTTGGATGAGTACACTATCACATCTATCCTACAGCAGGGTGGACAGGTAAATTCATTTGGTGTAGGTGAGCGACTTATCACAGCAAAGTCAGAGCCTGTATTTGGTGCTGTTTACAAGCTTTGTGCAGTTACAGATTCAAAGACTGGCCAGGTGATTCCAAAGATCAAGATTTCTGAAACTGTTGAAAAGATTACAAATCCTGGATTAAAGGATGTATATAGAATCAAGGACGAGCACGGCAGAGCAGTTGCAGATTTGCTTGCCATTAAGGGCGAGGAAGTGGATATAACTGCAGAGGGTGGATACAAATTTGTAGACCCAGAGCAGCCATGGAAGAGCACACACATCTTTGAAAATTGCACAGCTGAGTTGTTGCAGCAGCCTCTTATCCGCGGTGGAAAGCAGGTAGCTGAGGATGAGGATATGCAGACAATCCGCAACCGTGTTAAGACTCAATTGGAGACAAGTGTATGGCCTGAGGAGCAGCGTTTCGAGAATCCTCACAAGCACTACCTAGATATGACTCCAAACTACTACAACATGAAGATGGATCTTCTTCGCAAAGAGGACAAATAGTTCATGACAAATGAAGAATTATTAAGATTTAATACAAAGCTTGCCACAGTTAATTTGAGCCTTCAGCAAAATGCTGAGGGCCTCACTTTGACTGACGGTGAGCTTTCTATAATGGTAGATTTTAGGGAAATGCTTCCAAGATTAAAGCAGAGCAATCTTCAGCGAGAGATGCTTGTGAAGGCCGCCAGAATAAAGGGGCAGCCAATGCCACAGACTCTTATCGATGCAACTGCAGGATTTGGAGAGGATTCCCTTATTTTAGCGGCAGCAGGTTTTCAGGTGCAGCTTTATGAATTTGATGAAGTTATAGCTGTCCTTTTGAAGGATGGTATGGAACGAGCATTGGAAATCCCAGAGCTGAAAGAAGCGGTAGGGCGAATGAAGCTGGTTTGTGGAGATAGCACGGAAGGCATGAGAAAACTGGACTTTAAGCCAGATATCGTGCTGCTTGATCCAATGTTTCCAGCAAGACAGAAGAGCGCATTGATAAAGAAGAAGTTTCAGTTGATTCAAAGGCTTGAAAGCCCATGCTCTACAGAAGAACAGCTTTTAGATGCAGCAGTGGCGGCGGATCCAAAACGAATTGTAATTAAGCGTCCGCTGAAGGGGCCATACTTGGCAGATAGAAAACCAAGCTACAGTTTGGAAGGTAAAGCGATTCGCTACGATTGCTTTGTTTTTGCGAGAAATTAAATAGTTTTTTCACAGAATTCTCTTATTTATATACTAAGATACTCGTATAGTACCTTAGTGACATTGTGGATTTGAGAGGATTCAGAATGAAAAATAGGAAGCGTTCATCTATCAGAAGAAAGATAACAAGACATGTGATTGCAGCGTTGGTAATTACTGTTACAGTTATGACAGTTATCAACCTGGTATATTTGTCTAGAAGAATAATAGAACAGCAGGAGACTAAGCTTGAATTGGCCACTCAGATGAGTGCTCATGAAGTTGAAACCTGGTTGAATGATATGGCCACAGTAACTGAGGATATGGCAACCAGCCTTACGGCAATCGGAGATTTAAATGAGGCTACAGTAAGGGCGGTTGTAGATAGAGTGGCTCTTAATCATCCTGAGTTTTTCTATGTATACTTCTCTGACTATCATGGAAACATGACAATGGCTAGGGGAATCGATTTTAAAGCAACTGGTGTGGATCCAAGAATGAGAGGCTGGTATCAAAAAGCTGCAAAATATGGTCACACAGTTGTGATTGACCCATATGCAAGTGCAACCAGGCCAGATGTAATGATGGTTACGGTGGCAACGCCAGTATATTGGGGAACCACAATGGTAGGCGTAGTTGCTGTGGATGCAGATATTGAGAGTATTCAGGAATTTATGAATACAATCGATTTCGAGGAAGGTTCATACGGATTCCTGCTTGATAGCCAGGATAATATCATCGTTCATCCAAATTCTCAGTACAATCCAACATCGGAAGCTATTGTTTCGGCAGTAGAAGTAATGCCGGAGCTTGAGGAAGTGCTGGATTCCAAGGGTGAATATATTACGGCAAAGGATTACACTGGCACAGAGATGGTATATTCGGTGACAAAGCTCCATGACAGTGGCTGGACGGTGGCAGTGGCATATCCAGAAAAAGGATTCTTGGCACATGTTGATAGAGGAATAAGAATCAGTATATTTGTGGCAATCATCTGTGCTCTTCTTGCGGTTGGGGATATTACCTATACAGTTAGAAAAGTGCTTAAGCCTTTGGATAAAATCAATCCAGCAATGGATAGAATCATGGAGGGTGATTTCTCTACACCTATTGATTTTGCAACGGCCGATGACGAGATTGGTGATTTGCAGAACAAGCTGGCTATGAGCTTGGCGGAGCTTTCGGATATTATCCATATTCAGCAGTATGTACTGTCTGAGATGGAACAGGGAAATTTGGCTGTGGCCGATATGGATGAGTTCCCAGGTGAAATGAATGATATCAGTATGTCGGTTAATTCTATCAAGGCTAGATTTAATGACATGATTTCTGATATTCAGTTTTCTGCTATCAATCTGCAGAGCTTTGCTATGGGAATAAATGAAACAGACGATATAGAGGAAATTAAAGCAATATTTGAAGAGTTGTCGGCAGAGGCAAATGCGTTGATGGAAAAGACATCTAGGTTCACGACTATGCCAACAACATATGAAGTTCGCTTTTAATTCATAAATTTTGCTAAACTTATACACAAATCTATTGTACAATATTTCCTATAGTCGGGGAGAGCTATGAATCCTAGAAGGAGGTTCCCAACGATGGATAATGAATTCAAAGAGTACATCACATTTGTGGTTAACACTAAAGATGGCGATGAGGTTGAGATGGCTGTAATAGATCAGTTCGAATTTGAGAACAAGGGTTATGTTGCAGCGGCTTTGGTGGATGGAGACACAGTTAGCGATGAGGGCTGTTTCATCTACAGAGTAAAGGTTGGAGAGGAAGATTTCAAAGTAGAAAAGATCACCAACCAGATTGACTATAAGAGAATCGCAGAAGCTTATATGGAAATGATGTAGGCAATGATGTCGGGGTAGCAGTGCTACCCCGTTTTATTTTTGTTGCATTTCCATTATAATGGAGGTATCTAGGAGGATTCTGAATGGAATTTGCAAACTTGGATTTTGATCGAAAGAATCGGACAGGATTCCCAGAAGTGATTTTTTGCCAGGGCAAAATGGATGACTTTCTGGTAGATATCTATCAAAAGATGTACGAAAGAGATGGCTGCGTGTTTGGTACCAGAGCATCTGAGCATCAGTATGAAATCGTAAAGGCGGTATTGCCAACAGCCACTTATGATAAAGTAAGCAGGATTCTCAAGGCAAAAAAGCCGGATTTTGAGGAGCCAGAGCTTATCGGCAATGTTGCAGTGCTGACAGCTGGCACAGCAGATATTCCTGTAGCTGAGGAAGCAGCACAAACAATTGAGTATTTTGGAAGTAAGGCAACTAGGGTTTTCGATGTGGGAGTAAGCGGAATTCATAGATTGCTTGAAAACGTAGATACTTTAAATGAAGCCAACTGCGTGGTGGCAGTGGCAGGCATGGAAGGCGCGCTGGCGTCAGTGGTAGGCGGACTGGTTAAGGTTCCGGTTATTGCTGTGCCAACTAGCGTAGGATATGGAGCCAACATGGGCGGAATATCGGCACTTCTTACCATGATTAATTCATGTGCCAATGGAATTTCGGTGGTAAACATCGACAATGGTTACGGAGCAGGTTATATAGCAACCCAGATTAACAGACTGGCGGTACATTGAGGGGCATTCTAGAAAAGGGTTAATAAGGGTATAAATGAAAAGTAATAAGGGAAAAAAGTTAAGAATTACAGGGATTATGGTCCTTGTGTTAATCGTTGCAATCGTAGTTAAGTTCTATAGCTATGTAAATAATTATTATCAGGCTACAGATAGAGCCATGGAGTACATCAACAATCCAGCAGAGGGAGTAACTGTGGAGTATGTTGATAATACAATCGTATTTGAGCCGGAAAATCCAGTGGCCGGATTTATTTTTTATCCAGGCGGGCTGGTAGAATCGGAAGCATATGCTCCTTTGATGGAACAGCTGGCAGAGCAGGATATCATGTGCATCATTGTTGAAATGCCATACTATCTGGCCATGTTTGATGCAAATGGGGCCAGAGGCATCCAGGCTAAGTATCCCCAAATCGATGAGTGGTACTTAGGCGGCCACAGCTTAGGCGGAGCCATGGCATCGCTTTATGCCGACAGACATCAGAGCGAATACGAAGGACTGATTCTTCTTGCCGCATACTCTACCAAGGATTTGACAGATGAACCAGCCATGAATGTTTTATCAATCCGCGGTTCTGAAGACGGCGTATTAAATATGGAGAAATATAATGAAAACTTGGCAAATCTGCCTGCAGATTATGAAGAGGTGATTATCCAGGGTGGCTGCCACGGATACTTTGGGGACTATGGCATGCAGTCTGGGGATGGCGAGCCTACAATCACCGTGGAAGAGCAGACAGAGGCTACGGTAGAGGCGATTGGGGAGTTTGTAGAAAAATAGGAGACTAATTGATGCGACAGTCTAAGGCTAAACAAATTACTAATTACATTGCATTATTTAGGAAGATTGTAGAAGGAATCTACACAAGTTTATCCGCAAAAAATGTGGATGTTGAAGGGGCATGTTCATATCTGGAAATGTGCCAACAGCGCGCGATTGATTTCGGTACTTTTATTGAGGGTGAAGAAGGGGAAGGTCATCCAACAGTAAAATTGCTGGAAGAATTTTGCGAAGTTCTATATGAAATTCACGAGGAGATTCAATCTGAAAGGGGCTTATCGGCAGACTCTGCCAAGGCCCGCCTCGATACCATGGTTAACAGAATTGAAGAAAGTGCAAATAATGATATCACCATCACTACGGTGAAAGTGTTTTTGCCATATAAGGCAAGCATGTGGGATTCACTTGAGAGCGTTTGGATGAAGGCAAACGAAGATCCCAACTGTACAGCTATCGTAATTCCGATACCTTATTTCGACAAGAACCCGGATGGTTCAGTAAAAGAAATGCACTACGAAGGAAATGACTATCCAGATAATGTGCCAGTAGTTTCATTTGAAAACTTTGATTTTATGGGTGTTCATCCAGAGGAGGTGTATATTCACAATCCATACGATGATTGGAATTACGTAACATCGGTACATCCATATTTCTATACAGATAACATCAAAAAGTTTACAGACAAGCTTATTTACATACCATACTTCGTATTGGCGGAGCCAGATGTGGACAATCCTGATGTTCTTGAGAGCTTGAAGGGATATGTGCTATCGAAGGGTGTGGTAAACGCAGATGAGGTCATTGTTCAGTCTGAGCAGATGCGTGAGGCCTATATCAGAGTGCTTACTGCTCAGTTTGGAGAAGATACCAGACCTAGCTGGGAGGCCAAAATAAAAGGTACTGGCTCGCCAAAGGTGGAAAAGCTGCTTCGTATGTCGAAAGAAGAACAGGATATTCCAGAGGATTGGAAGAAGATTATCACTAAGCCAGATGGCAGCAGAAAGAAAATCATTTTTTACAATACAAGCGTAGTTGCCATGCTCAATCAGAAGCAAAAAATGATTGATAAGATAAAGGATGCCTTGGAAGTATTCAAGGAGTGTAAGGATGATGTAGCCCTTTTGTGGCGTCCACATCCACTTACTATGGCAACCATCGAAAGTATGGTTCCTGAGATTCGTGACCAATATAAAAAGATAATTGAGGATTATCGTGCTGAAGGCTGGGGAATCTATGATGACACCCCAGATATGGACAGAGCAATTATAATTAGCGACGCCTATTACGGGGACCCAAGCAGTCTTGTGCAGTTGTATGAGAAATTAGAAAAACCAATCATGATCCAAAATGTGGATGTGCTTGAAAAGGAGAGCGTATGAGCTTTGAATTAAATGCATCAATGATGTGTGCCAATTATGGACATTTGGCCAGAGAAGTAAACGAATTGGAAAATGCAGGCATCGATTCTTTCCATATCGATATTATGGATGGTCGATATGTGCCAAACTTTGCCATGTCTTTGAATGATATGACATATATTTCCAGAGTTACTTATAAGCCAATGGATGTTCATTTGATGGTTGAGCACCCTAGCAACACAATCGATTTGTTTATCAGGAATTTGAGAAAGGGCGATACTATCTACATCCATCCTGAGGCAGAGTATCATCCATCCACAACATTGCAGAAGATTATCGATGCAGGGATGATTCCTGGAATTGCTATCAACCCAGGTACAAGTATTGAAACGGTAATGGAGATGCTTCGCATTGTTGATAAGGTTTTAGTAATGTCTGTAAATCCTGGAAACGCTGGTCAGATGTATCTGCCTTATGTTGGTCAGAAGGTGGAACGTCTTCTGGAGCTTAGGGAGGAGATGGACTTCAAGCTCTATTGGGATGGCGCCTGCGCAAAGGATAAGATTATGAAGTACGCGCCAATGGGACTTGATGGATTTGTTCTTGGAACTACACTTTTGTTTGGCCAGGGACGTCCATATGATGAGATTATCAACGATATTAGAAACATGAACTTATAGGTAAGCATATGAATATAGCGATTTTACTTTCAGGGGGGACCGGCAGCAGGCTTGGTTCGCAGAAGCCAAAGCAGTATCTGGATGTGGAAGGCAAGCCAATCATCATGTACTGCATGGAGACCCTAGAGAAAAGTGAATTAATAGATAAGATTCAAATTGTTGCACATGAGGAATGGGCGGATTTGATTAAATATTGGGCTGCACAGTATGGTGTGGAGGAAAAGATTTGTGGTTTCTCAAAGCCAGGAGAGAATAGGCAGTTGTCTATTTATAATGGGCTGAAGGATATTAGAGAGTTTGCCAGCGATGATGATAACGTTTTTATCCACGATGCAGCCAGACCAAATCTTAGGTTATCAACAATTCAGGATTCATTTGAAGCTATAAGTGGATACGACGGAGTTATCCCGGTCCTTCCAATGAAGGATACAGTTTATTTGAGCAAGGACGGTTTGGAGATTGATTCACTTTTGAACCGCCAGGAAATATTTGCTGGTCAAGCGCCAGAGACTTTTGTGTATGGTAAATATTTGGAGGCCAATGAAAGGCTTGTAAATTCTGGTGAGATTATGAGAATCAACGGATCCACAGAACCTGCAGTGATGGCAGGCATGAAAATGCATATGATTGCAGGGGACGAGGGCAATTTTAAAATCACTACAAGTGATGATTTAGAACGATTTACTGAACAGATAAAGGCGATGAAATGAAGGCATTAGTTTTAGAAGATGTTGGAAAAATCAAAATAGATGATATAGCAAAACCTTCCCCTAAACAGGGGGAGGTTTTAGTGCATGTAAAGGCCTGCGGTATATGCGGCTCGGACATACCAAGAGCCTACAAGGACGGCGCCCACAACATGCCACTTGTGATAGGTCACGAATTTGCAGGCGAGGTCTGTGAAGTTGGTGAAGGCGTGTCTGGTGACTGGGCCGGCAAGGCTGTTGGAATCTTTCCACTTATTCCATGCAAGAAGTGCCCTTGCTGTGTGGAAAAGAAATACGAAATGTGCAAAAACTATTCTTATTTGGGCTCACGTGTGGATGGCGGCTTCGCCGAGTATGTGGCAGTGCCAGAATGGAATCTGATGGAGCTAGGCAGCGGCGTTTCCATGGAGCAGGCTGCCATGATGGAACCAATGGCTGTGGCTGTGCATGCGATTAGGCAGGGGTTGAGAGCCTGCGGTAAGGACTTGCAGGATTTGGGCCAGCTTCGCAAAGCTAAGGTGGCTGTAATAGGCCTTGGTACTATCGGCTTGCTATTGACCATGTTTTTGAAGGACATGGGATTTGAAAATGTGTATACTATCGGAAAAAAAGAGATACAAAGGCAGAAAGCCTTTGAGTTTGGCGTGGACGAAGCTCACTATGTAAAAGAGATTTCAGATGTGGACCTTTTCTTCGAATGCGTGGGCTCCACAGAAAGCCTCATCACCGGAATCAATGCAGCCGCCCCTGGCGGCGTGGTCTGCACTGTTGGCAACCCATCCAGTGACATGAACATCGACCGCCACGCATACTGGCAAATTCTCCGCAACCAGCTGACCCTGGTGGGCACCTGGAACTCATCCTTCACCCACGACACCATCGACGACTGGCACTACGTGCTTGGCAGATTGCAGCAGGGCGCAGTGAAGCCTGAGAAGCTGATTACTCATAAGTTCGGGCTGGAGGAGATTCTGGAAGGCTTTGAGATTATGAGGGATAAGAAGGAAGAGTATGTGAAGGTGATGGGGGTAGTTTAAAATTCTGGTGAAATGATTTAAATATAAATTAAAATGATGAGAAAATAAACCTGAGATAATGGGGAGTAGAGTTGAATATGGACTAATATATTAGTCATATTGGATGAAATAAGCGGAAAAGACTAATATATTAGCCGTAGTGTTTTATTTCAAAAAATATGGAGAAAAATTATAATGTCGATAAAATTTGACATAAACTACGTTTTTTGTAAATTTTTATTGACATAATAAGGTGATAAGGAAATTAAGGTTAGCAAAACCAGTTTCACAAAAATAGAAAGGTGAAAATAGCTTCGCGGCTGATGCTGCGAAGCTATTTGTGTCTTATGTTATAATCGAAGTTAAGTTGAAAAAGTTATTAAAATGTATGTAAAAGAGGATGGAAAAGTGGAGTTATTGGATTATTTAAAACAGAAAATGGCTGGAATGGAAAAGCCAGAAGATAGTAGTAAACTATTTGAACATAAATCCTTTTCCGAGCGACTCAAAGAATATGATGGTGAAATAGAGGTATATGAGTTTGATTGGGGAGAATCGGTAGGAAGGGAAATGGTTTGAATTTTTAAAACATAAAAAATCGTTGGAGTAAACAAAAATGAATATATAGTACTTGTAGAAGATGAGATGGGGGACCATCTCATTTTTATTTGGAAAAAAGGAAATTATAAAAACCGAAAACACTAAAACAAAAAGCCGAAAACACTAAAACAAAAATGCCGAAAACACTAAAACAAAAGTGCCGAAATTACTAAAATAAAAATGCCGAAATTACTAAAATGAAATTGAATACGTCTGATAACAATGGTAAAATATGTGTATAAGGAGCATATGAAATATGGAATATATTAGACGAATAATAGATGACGAACTAGATGTAAGGGCTATGGCATTTAACGCAATAAATATAGTCGGCCCTAAGGGGTGCGGAAAAACTCGTACAGCGCAAGAACGTTGTGAAACTGTAATTGAATTTCAGGATGAAGATAAAAGAGAAGCTTATTTATCTGTAGCTGAAACAAATCCTTCGTTATTGTTAAAAAATAATAAGCCTATTCTATTTGACGAATGGCAAGATGCGCCTAAAATATGGGGTTCTATTAGAAAAAATTGTGATGATAATCCAGAATCGGTAGGAGAATACTTTTTGACTGGTTCAACAAGTAAAAGAGTAGATACACCGCATACGGGAACTGGAAGAATATCAGAGATAACAATGTATCCAATGACACTTTTTGAATTAGGAGAGTCAAATGGCTTAGTATCAATAACTAAAATTATTGAAGACGATAGTTATGACATAGATGGACAATTAAATAATACATCATTAGAAAAACTGTTTACGGTAGCTTGTAGGGGAGGATGGCCTAGATGTTTAGCTTTGAGCAATGAAAAGGCTAAACTGAAAATTGCAAAAGATTATTTTAATCAAATATATACCAAGGATGCATCAAACATTGATGGAATAAAGAGGAATCCAGAATGGATGAGAACGTTGATTTGGTCTTACGCTAGAAATATGGCAACAACAGCAAAAAAGACAAGTATTTTTGCAGATGTAAAGGCAACACAAGAAATTACAGATGCTACGTTATTCTCCTATGTTGAAGTGCTAGAAAAGCTATATGTAATTAAAGATATAGATGCATGGACACCTCAGATAAGGTCAAAAACAGCAATAAGAGCGGCTAAGAAACATATTTTTTTAGATCAATCGATAGCACTTGCAGCACTCGGAATAGCACCTGATTATTTTAATAACGATTTAGATTTATTTGGTCATGTTTTAGAGAATATGGTTTTAAGAGATTTACTTAGCTATGCTGAAGTCCATGATGCTCATGTAAAACACTATACTGACGATACAGGATTAGAGGCTGATGCTATATATGAATTAGCAGATGGCAGATACGCGCTTATAGAAGTTAAAACAGGGGCAAATCAAATTGATGCAGCAGAGAAATCGTTGTTAAAATTCAGAGATGTTATTAGAACGCACAACGAAAAAGCATTAGAAAATGAAAAACATCCAAAACCGGTGTACCGTGAGCCATCAGCTTTGATAGTAATCTGCGCTAATGCACCAATGGCATATACTACCAAGAATGGGGTTAAAGTGGTGCCTTATGGGTGTTTGAGGGATTAAGTTGATATAAAATTATTGAATTTAAGAGAATAAATAATTCCTGAACGAGGATTTGTAAAAATGTGGCCAAATAAACCATTTGATGAAGATATAAATATTGTAAAAAATATAAAGATTGAAAATACCGGAGTAAATCATGATGTAAGTGTAAAATCAAGCGGGTTGCATTATAAAGATTTAGAAATATATGCTGAAAACTATTTTTATGTAGCAAATATAATTGCCGATTATATTTTAATTGAAACTAGTGACATAAGCATTTTGGATACAATGGTATTCCCTATGGCTTTTTCATTCAGGCATGCGTTAGAACTATTGATGAAATCAATTATATTAACGAATTCACACGATTCTAATAATTGTACAATAAATGCAGGACATGATTTACTTGCATTGTTTGAATTAGTAAAAAAAACAGTATGTTTTTCAAAAGATGATGAAATATGGCTTACAAAGTTTTTTGAGGAGTTGCATCGAAACGATAAAGAGTCCGACCTATTTCGGTATCCATTCATGATGAATAAAGATATGAGGATTCTGTTTGGAGAAGAATATACTTTTGGTTTTGAAAATAGAGTAGATTTAGATTTGAATAGATTAATAGAAAAATTTAGATATGCATTTATTGGCTTACAATCAAAAGGATTAAACATATATAAGAAACCAAATAATCCTACATTATTAGAGGAAGGCGGCACCTGTTATGAAAAAGCTGTTTTAGGAAGATTTAGAGACAAGTTCAGTGAATACATTGAGGGTTATTATAGATGTGGAGTCATGATTCGCCACAAAATAGAAAATAGAGAAATAGATAAAAAAGCTTTTTTTCCGATGGTATACTTCTATAGAGTAGCTCTTGAAATTATATTAAAAAAAATAATCTATGACAATAATTTTATAGAGAATGATGAAAAATACAAAATATTAAATGAAAGAAAACACAATATAAGTAAATTGTGGGAAAAAATTAAAGATTGGTATTATTTATATGATCCGGCTAATAAAGAGGCTAAAATATACTTCGAGGATATTAGTATTGTGATTGATACTATCGAAAGAATTGATTGTACATCAAGCAAATATAGATACCCTTTTGATATGAAAATGAAAACGTACTTTTCGCAAAAGAGAAATACAACTTATACGATTGAAAATACTGCTAAAGTTTATGAAAGTCTAATTTATACATTACATAGTTTAGATGGCTTTTTTAACGATATATATATGAAAGACACAGAGTGCCCATAGTTGAAAATAGCATATGTTTTTGAATGTAATATAAGAGTCATCGCTGGTTTTGGAGGATTTAGATATGATGTATCCATTTTTAACATTAACAGATGAAACCGAAATAACATATTCTGAGATGAAGTCAGATGGTACAGTCAAAGTGTATATAGAAACACCTGATGAGCATGATGGATTTCATAATGCGGTTTGTTGGTTACCGAAATATCGTTGGGAAGACATACATGGATATTTAGATGAGGAAATTGAGGGATATAAAGGGCTGCTAAAGAATAATGTTAATTTGATTATGGAACTCTCAAAGAAAGATTGTGATGTATGACATTATTCCAAAGAAATAGAGAGAAATATGAAGAGAGTAGAGCAGATGTGGAAGTAAATGTAATACTAGCAAACTACATAGAGATAATAAAGCAGATATATGGTTCAAAGCTCGAGAAGATAATGCTTTTTGGTTCATATGCAAGAGGGGATAAAAAAATCGGATCTGATATTGATATTATGATACTTGTAAATATCAGTGATATTGAAGCTAAGGCATTTCAAAAGAAGCTGTTTGATGAAACATATGACTTCAACATATATAATGATGTAGAGATAAATCCTATGACACATAGTAAGGAACTATTTTATAAATGGGTGGACAATTATCCGTTCTTCAACAGCGTTGAAAAAGAGGGAGTAGTACTCTATGAAAGTTAGTGAATGTTAGTGTCTAGACATAAATTAAGCAGATAAAGGGATGGTTGGACTATGTTTATCAATAATAAAACTTTTTTTAATAGCAGCCTTGAAACAGATGAGGCAGCAGATATATTAAAAAGATTTCAAGAAGCGGTTTTGATAAATGATAGTATATCTGCAAAGGAAAACTTGGATTTAATAAAGGAAAATACAAAGCTAAGATTAGAGGAAAACTATATAGAACCTGCTAAAAGCAGACTCATGCCGTCAACAGATGAAAGATGTGCTGTTAATACTTCATTTCTACTTATGACAATTAATTGCATATTAATTGAATTATATTATGAGCTCGTAAATGGGCTTGATTTGTCGAATCAAGATGGAGGAAAGGTTAAAGATGCATATATTTATGTATTAAAATTAATAGATAAAGATATCACAGATGAGCGTGCAACCATATTTTACAAAGGAATTCGCTGTGGCATAATGCATCAAGGTCAAACAACTGCGAGTACAGCATTAGTACTTGATAAAGATTTGTGTGGTAATTATTATCCTATAATAGATGAAAATGGAGAGTTTTATATATCCGATGTCCAAGAAGTTTTCCGACAGATAAAAAAATTATATGAGAAATATTGGAGGAAGATTGCAAGCAAAAACTACGATTCACAAGAGGTAAAAAATCTTGTAAAAAAAATATGAATATATTATCAGGAATAATAAAGATTATGCGGACTAAAGTTTATGTGGAGAAGACCGATGTATGCAGAACATACTGAGATGAAAAAATCCTTGTGACAATTCTGTGTCCACACTCGATATTTATTGAATAACCCTACTATATTCAATATAATTAATACATGATGATAAATCCGTGGAGTAAATCTAGCCACGGATGGGGAAGCTAGGCTAATTTAAAACTGAATGCTTGGTGGGAGTAATGGTAATATGGTAATAATTCAAGGGCTTCGCACCTAGTGGTGCGGGGCCTTTTTTATTAAAGGAATGTGGCATAATTGCCGATATATAGTTAATCGTATTAAATTAGTACTAATTACCAAGAAGATAAACTATTGAGTGTATGCTAAAAATAGAGGAGGAATTATTTAATGAAAGCTTTAGTTACTGGTGGATCAGGGTTTATTGGTTCAAATCTTGTAAAATTATTATTGGAAGAGGGGCATGATGTTAGAGTATTAGATAACCTTTCGTCAGGTCATATTGAAAACATCGCATCATATATAGCGAACAATGATATTGAATTTGTAGCAGGAGATGTGAGAGATGCAGATATGGTTGCGAGAGCAACTGAAAATATAGATGTTGTTTACCATATGGCCGCTTCTGTGGGAAGACAGCGTTCAATAGATAATCCGGCACTAGATTCAACTATTAATCTAGTTGGTACTGTGAATGTTCTTGAAGGAATGAGAAAAAACAATGTTGGGAAAATAGTATATTCATCATCAGCGGCAATTTTTGGAGAATTAAAAGAGCCTTCTATTGATGAAAATCATGTACAAAATGCAGACTCTCCATATGGGGTTAGTAAATTAGCTGCGGAAAAGATGATTCTTTCGTATTCGGGTATACATAATATTACAGGAATATGTTTAAGATATTTTAATATATATGGAAATAACCAGAGATATGACGCATATGGAAATGTTATTCCTATTTTTGCGAAACGTATATATGATAATGAAAAATTGACAATATACGGAGATGGTGAGCAGACAAGAGATTTTGTAAACGTTTCTGATGTTGCTAGAGCTAATTACATTTCGTCTATTAAATGTAATGAGACAGATGTGTTTAATTTGGGAAGTGGGTCAAGCATAACAATAAATAAGCTCGCAGAAATGTTGCAAGAGATAGCAGGAATAAAAGTTGGAGTTGATTACAAGCCAGAACGAGTTGGTGATGTTAAACATTGCAAGGCTGATGCTTCAAAGATAGAACGAAAAATAGGATTTAAAGTTGAAAAAGAGCTGGAAGAAGGCCTTGTAGAATATATGAGATGGTATCATGACATATGTGTGAAGTAGATAATAAAGATAAAGTTTCAATAATTATTCCTGTATATAATGGTTCGAATTATGTGTGTCAGGCTGTTGATAGTGCGTTGAAACAGACTTATAAGAATATTGAAATCATTGTTGTAAATGATGGGTCGTCAGATGGGGGGATGACGAGGGACTGCCTAAAAAATTATGGATCGAAGATAATATATATTGAAAAAGAAAATGGTGGTGTAGCGTCAGCATTAAATACTGGCATAAAAAAAATGACTGGTGAATATTTCACTTGGCTTTCGCATGATGATTTATTTGATGAATCGAAAATCGAAAAGCAGATGAGGGCTGTAAAAAATAGTGGAGATGAAATGAAAATATCTGCTATGAATTATGAATTTTTTGATGAAGATACCAGGCAAAGCGTTGCGTCAGAGTTTGAAAAGTATTTTCCTATTGAAAAAATAGAGAATTCTATATTTTTGTTGTTATGGGGAGAATTGCATTTTAGTAGTTTATTATTCCACAAAAAACATTTTGAAAGAATAGGATTGTTCAATGAAAAACTAATGACTGCTCAGGATAATGATTTTATTTTTAGGTTGTTAAGAGGGCAAAATATATGCTTTGTAAAAGATGTAGGAAGCTATGTCAGATTGCACTCTTTGGCGGGTACAGCAACAAATAAGGAAACAGTTAATAGGGAAAATAAAAAGTTCTATGAGTGGATTTTAACTCAGCTTAGTGATGAAGAATTAGCGAGTCTTAGTGGTAATAAAACAAAGACCATTAATAAGATAAGGGGGATTATCCGGGGCTTGGGGCCTGTGACTGATGAATTAGAAAACGTAGAAAAGCCAATTGAAACAAACATATTGTTAGTGGGAGCTGGGGCTTATGGTCGAAGATTAAATTATGAACTGCTAAAGAACGGTTTTAAACCTATGTTTTTTTTAGACAATGACTATAAAAAAGATGGAAAGTCTATAGATGGAATCATATGCAAAAAATTTGAAATAGAAAATATACCTGAAAAAGCGATGGTGGTTATAACTAATAAATTTTATAAACCATTTGTTGTGCAGCTTGAGAGTATGGGAATAAAGAATTATTACTTAAAAATAAATATTGATAGCGCTATATTTAACGACACGTTTGAAGAATGTTTGAGGTTGTCTGATGAAATGGAAGAATAAGGGGCATGAGTTTGATGCTCAGTACGAAAATATAAAAAGAATTCAAAAAGTATATCTCTTTGGAGCAGGACACGATGGAAAGATGGTATTAGATGTTCTTAGTAATCGATATAAAGGGATAGAAATAAAGGGGTTCATTGATAATGAAAAATCCTTGTGGGGTAAAAAAATTAATGGTGCTAATGTTTTTTCTCCTAATGAGATAGAATTTAAAAATGATACTGGAATCATCATTAGTTTTGCCTCTGAGTTTATAGATTCTATTGATAAGCAAGTATCTAATATGGGCTTTGAAATCGGAAAAAATGCGTGGCATTTCGAACAGTTCATTTCTATATATGCGGCTTATGAGCATGATGAAGTGTTTTTCTCATCAATTTGTATCTTACCGACAGACGCATGCAATCTGAGGTGTAAGGCATGTCTTAATTTCACAAATTATATTAAAAATTTTACATTCCGCTCAATAGATAAGTTGAAAGCGGAAATAGATTTATATTTTAAATATATTGACTACACTGGATTATTCTTTATTTCTGGTGGCGAGCCTTTTTTGTACCCAGATTTACCAGAATTAATTTCATACATTAATGAAAACTATAGAGGAAAAATGTATGAGTTTGGAATTGTTACTAATGGGACAATAAAGCCTTCTCACGCTCTGTTGGATACATTAAAGAATGCAAAAATAAGAATAACATTCGATGATTATAGAGATTCGATTCCAGACAAAGAAAATAATATTACATCGAATTTACAGATACTTAATGAGCTAGACAAAGGAGAAGATTTAATAGTTCGTAAGTATGATGAATGGATAAGTTTGTTCCCACATCCTGTTGGTTGCTGGGATGAAGATAAACTAATAGAAAGATATGATAAATGTCACTGCCCATGGCAAGAATATCGTGATGGCGGGTTCTATTCATGCAATTATGCAGCATTTGCATATAATGCTGAAAAGGGTGTGCCGGATATGGAAAACGAATTTTATTCGTTGAAGAATTATACGCCTCAGAAGAAAAAGGAATTAGTAGAATTTAGGCTGGGGTATACAGAAAAAGGGTACGTAGAGTTTTGTAAGAAGTGTGCAGGTTATATGGAACTTAATCCATATAAAGTGAAGGCAGCAGAACAGGAAAATGATGAAAGATAAAAACGTATACATTCAAACACAAGCTGTATGTAAGGATGAAGAAGGAAACTTTTGGTTTACATCTAATTCGTTTAACGCGTTATTCTTTTTAAGTGTAAAAACATTAAAAATTGAATATGTTACATCATTTGATGAGACGGATAATTACTCCGGCTCACTTTATACGAGAGCATATTATTATAAAGGAAAGATATTATTGATTCCTTGCGTTGCCGAACATATTGCTATTTATGATATAGCTAAGAAATCAATAAGGTATGTTTATATAGAGAAGGAATACATATCATATAATTGCACAATGCTTGAGGAAGGAAAACTGCTGATGTTTCCAGCTGTCTTATTAGGGTATGCTTGGTTTTTTTCTTTTGAGCAAGAGAAAATAGTTAAGATACCAGTTCAAATGAATTGCCAAAAAGACGTGATTGTGCATAATTCAATAGATTTTTTGGGAACGGGAAAAAAGGGGGATAATTGTTTATATGTTACACCGGGATATTCGCAATTGGCATATTTTAATATCAAAACCTTCAAATTAACAATTGAGAAGGTGGAAGGTATTGAGAAGCTTTTCGCTACATATGGTACAAATACATTTGATGCTTGCAAAGTGCTATCTGCTTCAGATAATAAAGTAATAATTATTGATGAATATGATAATAAACAAGTGGAACTTCCGTATAAATATAGAACTA
The DNA here is from genome assembly GCF_000703005.1 of Pseudobutyrivibrio ruminis HUN009. Classification (NCBI taxonomy): domain Bacteria; kingdom Bacillati; phylum Bacillota; class Clostridia; order Lachnospirales; family Lachnospiraceae; genus Pseudobutyrivibrio; species Pseudobutyrivibrio ruminis. The sequence continues at coordinate 1,012,112 of NZ_JNLH01000001.1, forward strand.
CTATTATTCCACAATATGGATCTATGGCATATACAAGGATTGTACATGTTGAAAAAGCGGGGGATATTGTTATACCGGTTAGAGGTAATCAAATAAGAATCATAGAAAATAATAAAACACTAGGTGTTATCGATTGGAATAATATTCATGGATTATCAAAAAATGCGCAGCCTTTTGTAGATGTTTTAGAAAGTAATAATAAAGTGTTTTTTTTCCCATACGAGTGTGACACATTGCTAATATATGATATAGAAAAAAATGACTTCAAGTATATTGATTTCCGACTTTCGTATGAAGAGTATCACCAAATAATAACAGAGTTTGAGGATTCGAAAGATTCAGCTTTTCAAAGGACTGAAATTAAGGATACTTTGGATCTTGCGTGGTTTATTGATTATGTGAGGAGGATGTGAATGGCTAGAAAAACTGTCATTTATGGTGCTGGTAAAAATGCAAATGTAGCATATGAAAAGTGCATCAAAGAGGGGGAAGATGTAATTGCGTTTTGCGATTCAGACATTCTTAAGCATGGTAAAGAAATTAAGAATTTGCCGATCATTTCAAAGGAAAAATTAAAAAGTCTAGGTGATGATATCTATGTTTATATTTCTCCAGCTAGCCCGATTAAAGAAGAAATTGAAGGACAAATAATACAAGAAGGTATTGTTGATAGGGAGCGCATAATTAACAGGTCAATGAATGAGGTGTATATAAGTTGCCCATCGTTGGAAAACGTAGCGATTATTACAAATGAAGGTATATATTCTTGCTGTTCATTAGATAATATAAGAAATTCTGCTCCATACGTAAATTGGAAGTCTTCTTTAGAGGAAACTGTGGATGCGTTTATACAGCAGAGAGATACCATAATTAGAGAATTACAGGATAAGAAAACGAGAAATGCGTGTACAGATTGTCCTGCTCTAAGCAAAGCTCGATGGTCAACGGAGCGACGCATAAGAGTGTTGGCATTATCATTGAGTTATCCATGCCAATTAAAATGCTCATATTGTGAGCTTCTTAGCAATGGAAAAAATGCAGTTTATAACCCGAAGGAAATAGAGAAAGCAAAATCTATTGATATCGAAAAGTTAATGGCATTATTAGAAAAAAGAGGAGGATTTGATCCATCAGAACCAATACAATTATCTGGTGGAGAAATAACATTAGCACCTAATAAGAAAAAATTTCTTAGCACAGTTTCAAAATATCCTCTTCAAGTTTTCACTAATGCAATTATCTATGACGAGGATGTGTCAAGAGCTGTCAAAAAAGATTGCAGTAGTTATTTAAATGTTAGTATTGATGCGGGGACAGCGGATACATATATAAAAGTTAAGGGAGTAGATGCTTTTGAACAAGTGGTAAGTACATTAGCGCATTATTCGAATGATGGAATACAAATATTATTAAAATATATTTTACTTTCAGATAATTGCACGCAAGAAGACTATGATGGATTTATTGAAATAGCCAAAAGCAATAATACAAAAGAGGTGTATATTTCTTGTGATATAACTTCAAAAACTGATATGTTGCCACAAGAAGTGATTGATGGAGCAGTTTTTTTAGCAAAACGTTGTATCGACGAAAATATTCCTTACACGATACTTCCTTATTTTGGAGAAAGAAATTTAAAATACATAACAGAACAACTAGATATTAGATAATGATGGAGGTAAGAATATGCAAGAACCCTTAGTGTCGATTATTATTCCAGTTTATAACGGAACAAATTATATGCGAGAAGCGATTGATAGTGCGTTAGCACAGACATATGAAAATTGTGAGGTGATAGTAGTAAACGATGGATCGACTGATGGAGGTGCGACTGCAGAAGTAGCAAGGTCGTATGGAGATAGAATCAGATATTTTGAAAAAGAAAATGGTGGAGTAGCAACTGCGGTCAATTATGGAATAGAACAAATGCGAGGAGAATACTTTGCTTGGCTATCACATGATGATGTGTTCTATGATAATAAAATTGAGCTACAGATGAAGGCTATACTAGATAGTGGAAATGAAAAAGCTATTTGTCATGGAAATTTTGACTTTTTGGATATGGAGTCAAATACGACAACTCATGTTAATTGGCTTACAGTTCATGATAAGTTAGAGATGGAAAATAGTTGTTTTGCGCCTGTATTTTTGGCAATTCATGGAAGTACAGTTTTGCTTCATAGAAGTCATTTTGAACGAGTTGGAAAATATAGGACAGATCTACTGGCGACACAAGATAGTGAATTTTTGTTTAGAGTGATGCGAGGACAAAAGTCAGTTTTTGTTGAAGAGCCATTAATTATTGGCCGCCTCCATAGAGAGCAGGGGCAGCGTACAATGGCCTGCCATAAAGAGGAATATAATCAAATGTTTAAGGATTTCTGCGAAGAATTAACAACAGAAGAAAAAACTGATTTTTGTGGTAGTGTATTAAATTTTAATTATAACCTATATACCCTGTTAAAAACGTGCAAACCGGCAGATAGTATCCTTTTATATTTGAAAAAGCTTATTGTTAAAGAGCGGTTAAATTATAAAAAAAATGATGCTGCAATAAGCATGTGGAAAGAGTTGTTGGGGCATACAATGCCGGAGAACTCAGTAGTTTATATATTTGGCGCTGGTGGATATGGAAATATGATGCTGGAGAAGCTTAGGGCTTATGGATTTGAACCAGCAGGATTTATTGATAATGATGTTGCAAAACAAGGGACAATCATCTCAGGTTTGTCATGTAAGGCGCTACAAGAAATAGATGGAGCAATGGATCGAAACATTGTCATTATTGCAATGGCACAACATATTGAAGAAATAAGAGAACAATTAATAGAATATGGTGTGCAAAATATTTTGACATACAACGAGGTTAATCATTATTTGTTCAGACTATTTCCGGTTAATGAGAGTATTTGGGAGGAATAAAGCAATGAAATGGAATAATAAGAGCCATGAATTTGACAGTATTGGAAGATTTTTAGCAAGTGTAAAACATGTATATTTTTACGGGATCGGAGGCCATTTAAAAGAAATATGGGAATGTATAGAATGTGGACGGGAGTGGTTCTCGGATATAAGTTTTTCTTTTGTGGATAGGAATGAAAATCTTCAATCTGTGGGTTTTTGTGGACAACGAATTATATCTCCTAGAGAGCTATATGAGGCGCTAGATAAAGAAAATGATAGATATTTGGTGGTTGCATGTCCTTTGGGAAAGACAGGAGATGAGATTAGGGATTTGTTGATTGCGAATGGAGTAAAAGAAGATAAAATTGCTATGGGCTTTGATTTTCTATTTACACTAATTCCAATATATTTCCTATACAAGTATGACAAAGTATTTTTTACATCACAAAATATCGTCCCATCTAGCGCATGTAATTTAAATTGCAGGGAGTGTCTTAATTTTAATCCTTATATAAAAAAGCCTGTAGTGTATTCGTTGGAGAATGTAAAGAAAGATATAGATGTATTTTTTAATGCTGTTGATTTAATATGGAGATTTCAAGTAACTGGTGGAGAGCCACTCTTATATCCTTATTTTAAAGAAGTATTAGAGTATATAGATGATAATTATCGTGATAGAATTTTTAGATTGGAAACTGTTACGAACGGCACAATTATTCCGAATGATGAAATATGTGAATTTTTAGCAAAGCGTAAAATATTTGTGTTTTTAGATGATTACACGCTTTCGTTACAAAATGAACACAAAAAGATACGAAAAGATATCGAAAGAAAGTTTGAAAGTTTTGGTGTTAGATACTTAAATAATTATGTTGATCGTTGGTTTAAGATTTATCCTGGAACAAAAAAGCAATCCGAAGAAGAGCTGATGGATTTTTTTAATAGTTGTGCTAATCCATATTCAACAATTGAAAATGGAAAGATTTCAGCATGTAATTATATGTTATATGCTGAAAAAGCTGGATTATTGGAAGGATGTAAAGATGATTATTATGATTTGACGGATTATGATGTGAGTAAAAAGAAAGAATTAATAGAGTTTAGACTGCGCCATAATAATAAAGGATATACATCGTTTTGCAATCAATGTGCCGGTTACTATTTAATAAATGAAAATTGGTACTATCCTGCGATACAGGTGGAGAAGAGGTAGTAGGATGAGATGGACTAATCGAGGAAAACAATATAAAGAAATATCAGACCATTTATCAAAAAGAAAAAAGATATGCTTATATGGGAATGAATCTTCAAGGGAGTTTTTCTTGTTAAATATATGTCATCCATTCCTTAGAAAAGCTGTGGACTGCTATATTACGATAGATATAACAGCAGAAGAAAAAGATGTATATCCATATCCGATATATTCCGATGATATACTGTTTAGTCAACATGACGTGAGCCATATTATTGTTGTCACCCAAATGGATGAGTATAGAAATAAGATGGTTGAAAGATTAAATAGAGCAGGATACACTCATGGATGGGATTATTTTCTATATAATGATTCTTTTTGGGGCGATATTTATGGATTAAATCATCCGTTTTTGCCACTTTTTTCGCTTTATGCAATGAATAAAGTGTATACAACATCTGGATGTATTGTGCCAGATACAACATGTAATCTGAATTGTAGAGACTGCCTTAATTTCACGCCTTATTTAAAGAAGCATATTACATATGACTATGATTGTATTCGTAAAGATGCAGATTTGTATTTTAAGTGGATTGATTATTCTGAACGTTTTCAAGTATCCGGGGGAGAGCCTTTGTTGTATAGAGATTTTAATAAAGTGATAAAGTACATAGGCGAAAACTATAGAAATCAAATTGGGGTTTATGAAACTGTGTTTAATGGGACCGTTGTACCGAGTGATGAGACTTGTGAACTCATAAAAAAATACGATATGACAGTATATTTGGACAATTATATTGATTCAATAAAAAAGCAAGCTAATCAGCGGGAAAAAATCATTCAGAAGTTTGAAAAATATCAAATTAAATGGATTGATAATACTGTTGAAGAGTGGTTCTCATTAGATATAGAAAATACAGATAATTCTTGGATGAATGAAAATGAGTTGACGCATTATTTTGATAGTTGTAATAATCCTTGGCATGCGTATGATGGAGGGAAACTGTATTCATGTAATTTTGCTAGATTTGCATCTAAAGCAGGTTTATACGATGAAAGCCAAAATGATTATTTTAACTTAAGTAAAATGACAGATGAGCGACGTGGAGAATTGGTTGAATTTATGCTTGGATATACAACAAAAGGATATGTAGATTTTTGCAAGAACTGCTCGGGATGGGGACCAAGCAATAAGAATAGAGTCCCTGTTGCAGTGCAGCTTGAAAATAATACATAACTTATAATTGGAAGTAGATGGAATGTTGCCAATTTCCTGATGTGGTAAATAACTACGAATAGATGGAGATGGTTAAAAAACAAGGTGCGAATTTTGAATAAAGAATGGTTGTGTAATTTTAATTCCATAGCACTCTACGGTCTTGGTACCGAAACAGAAAGGCTCATTTCCCAGTGGGGAAGTGGGCCTAAAATAGTTGGTTTATTAGATGGTTTTAAAGAATCAGGCGAAGCATTTGGCTATCCAATTATTTCTTTGCAACAGGCTATTGATCTTAAAGTTGAGAGAATAATAGTTGTTGCTCGTCCAGGATCATGTAAGGTGATTGCAAAGCGTATTAAAGACGCTTGCATAGCGAATGGTGTAGAAGTATATGATGTTCGTGGAAATAATTTATTAGAAGAAAAGAGAGCATCCTATGAATTTTCAAATATCGAAACCTATACCAAAGATGATTTATTCAAAAAGATAGATGAATCAGATGTAATTAGCTTTGACTTTTTTGATACCCTCATCAACAGAAAAATAAGTGATTACACAGATATATTTGATTTGGTTGCTAATCAAGTAGGTGTCAAAGAATTATCGCATATACGAATTGCTGCTGAAAAAGAATTATCCCGTAATTCATCTCCAACACTTCTTGATATTTATACATGGGTAAAAGAAAAACTCACTGGTATAAAAGAGTCGGCTGAAGAATTAGCATCTATCGAATTTCAAATAGACAGTAAAATGGTAGTTCCTAGAGATGGTATGACTACTATTATTTCACATGCAAAGAAAAACGGGAAAAAAGTAATTCTTACAAGTGATACTTATTATTCAAAAGCACAAATGGAGGAATTGCTGGCAAAGTGTGGACTAGATATATTTGATGAGTTATTTGTCTCTTGCGAATATGGTACATTCAAAACACAGAAACTATTTTCACATGTTATTGAGGCAAATAGAGAAAAGAAGATTCTTCATATTGGAAATGATGAATTTGCAGATATAGAGAAAGCAAAGGAATATGGAATCGACACCTTTCACATATATGGAAATAATAGCATCATGGACGCGCTTGGTGGAATGGGAGTTGAATCGATAGCAGAGACATATTCTGACAGAGCTAAGCTTGGATTGTTTCTTTCAAGAAAGTTTTTAAGCCCATTTCAATTTGAGAATGGCGCAAAAATAGAAATAAATGATTGTTTCGATATAGGCTACTATATATGCGGTCCGATGATAGTAGATTTTATGCAATGGATGATTGCAAAGAAACAAGAACTTGGATTGGACGGCATCTTATTATGTGCGAGAGACGGGTATTTACTGGAGAAAATTTATAATAGATTTTGTGAAGATAAAGATGGTTTTTATTTTTTGACATCCAGAATATCTGCTATTCGTTCAGGAATAATGGATGAAGATGATATTAATTATGTAGATAGCATGAAATTCTTTGGTACCGAAAAGGAAAGTATGTTAGTCAGGTTTGGAATAGAAGAAGACGTAGATGCCAAAGATAGGAATGCGCTAATATTGGAAAAGGCAAAGGATAAACGCCGCAACTACTTAAAATACATTGATTCATTAAATTTGCCAGATGGAAAACTAGGTGTATTCGATTTTGTAGCTAAGGGCACGACGCAATTATTTCTACAGAAGTTTATGCGTCAGCAAATGAGCGGATTGTATTTCTTACAACTTGAGCCGGAGTTTATGGCTGATAAAGGTGTAGATATAGAATCTTTCTACACAGAAAAAGAGCGTGATACCAGTGCTATATTTGATAACTATTATTTTCTAGAAACTATTCTTACATCACCTATGCCATCTGTTGATGAATTTGATGAAGCGGGACAACCTGTATATGCAAAAGAAACTAGAAGCGATGAGAATCTGGAATGTGTATCGCGAATGCAGCAGGGAATTATGCAGTATGTAGATGATTATTTAGAAATTGTTCCCGTGTCCATGAGACAGCAGAATAAAATGTTGGATGAGGCATTTTTAATTTTAATTGGAAAGCTGGAAATTACAGATCAGTCATTTAAGAATCTTGTTGTAGAAGATCCATTTTTCGGAAGGATGACAAATATAGTTGATGTGATGTAATATAATTGTAATTACTAATATTTGTATAAGCATATCGTTAGAACAGCAAAATGGAGAATAATTATGGAAAAGAAGCTGCCATTGGGAATACAAAATTTCGAAAAAATAAGGACTGAAGGGTACTTATATATAGATAAAACAGAATATGTATATAAATTGGCTCACGCTGGGATTCCATATTTTATGAGTCGTCCACGTAGATTTGGTAAAAGTTTATTGGTTTCCACATTAATGGCATATTGGGAAGGCAAAAAAGAACTTTTCACAGGGCTTGAAATAGAAAAATTGGAAGCTAATAATAAAGATGCTTGGCAGCAATATCCGGTTTTTTATTTTGATTTTAATAAAGATACATATTCTAGAGAAAATGCCTTAGAAGAAGTATTAAATGAACACTTGACTAGCTGGGAGCAAATATATGGCGATGAGAAAAGAGAAGCATCATTGCCGGAGAGATTTCGATTTCTCATTGAAAATGCTGTAGCTAAAACTGGAAAAAATGTAGTAGTTCTAGTGGATGAATATGATAAACCCTTGTTAGATGTTATTACTGACACTTCTAAGGAAGAGCATAATAAGGACGTATTCAAAGGTTTCTTCAGTACATTAAAAAGCTACGACAAGTATATCAAGTTTGTTTTTTTTACTGGGGTAACGAAGTTTAGCAAAGTTAGCATATTTAGCGATTTAAACCAGTTGACAGATATCTCTATCAATAAGGAATTTGCAGCTATTTGTGGAATAACAGATAAGGAAATAGATTTATATCTTTCATCATACGTTAGTAAAATGTCATTATCTTTAGGTTTAACTGAGGCTGCATGTAGAGAAAAACTAAAGAAAATGTATGATGGATATCATTTTCATAATGATTCTCCTGATATATATAACCCATATAGTCTTTTATGTTCTCTTAATAATAATGAGTTCGAGCCTTATTGGTTTAGTACTGGTACACCGACATTTTTACTCGAAAAAATACAGAATGAGGATTTTGATGTAAAACTAATTACTGAAGGTAAGCTTTATGCTGAAAGATATGCTTTATTAGAATATAAGGCAGATGAGATTAATCTGATCCCTTTACTGTACCAAACAGGCTATTTGACTATAAAGAAGTATGATGCAGAAATTAACGCATTACTGTTAGATTATCCGAATGATGAGGTTAGATATAGTTTTTTAAAGAGCCTTGCACCTATGTTTATGTATAATAGCGAGGGCATATCACCTCTTGAGATTAGATCTTTTATTAATGATATTCAAAACAATGATTTGGAGGGAATGAAAAGGCGATTCGAGTCATTATTTGAAAGCTTGCCTTATACGAATAATAAGGATGCAAAGCTAGTTGAACGAGATTTTCAAAATGTGATTTATATAGTGTTCATTTTATTGGGACAGTTTGTAAAGGTTGAACCGCATAGTGCTAATGGCCGTGCCGATTGTATAGTTGAAACAAATAAAAGCATATTTATATTCGAATTCAAAGTAAATAAGACTGCACAGGAAGCACTAAAACAAATAGAGGACAATAGATATTTGATTCCTTATTCAGCAGATAGTCGAGATAAATGGATAATAGGGGCCAATTTTTCAACTGAGACACGAAACATATCAGAATGGGAATATAAATGTGTGTAAGATTCTGAATTGACATAGCCGTACGGCGAAATGTATAATCAAAATAAGATTATATAGCCGTACGGCTAATTTTATACAATGCAAAGGCAAATATAGCCGTACGGCTAAGAGGTGTTTATGAAAGTAACAGATTCAAATTCATTTGGAACAGCAATAAAAAACAAAAGAAAAAAACTGGGATATACGCAGAAGTATATATCAGAATTTACAGGAATAAGCGCAAGCTTTTTGTCTGATTTGGAAAATGGGAAAAAGACTATTGAATTAGACAAGGCTCTGAGAATAGCAAATCTATTAGGGCTTGATGTGGAGTTGAATGAGAGAGGGTAATATATTCCATCCTTCCTGCCGATATAAAGAATATAAAACAAAAGAATTGATTCTTTCGGCAGGAAGACCAAATCTCCGTTGGCTGATTTGACAAAGGTCAGGTTGGCTGACGCGAAGGCACAGCGGAAAGACAATTCGAGAAAGGAACTAATAATGACATTATCAGTATTCGCTTAGGAGCTGCTTTTTAACTTCTGAATGAAGTTGGGAGGCAGCTCTTTTTAAGTCTGTGATGTATTGACCTCAATCAATATTAGGACTATGATGAGTTTTGTGCCTTTTTGGCGAGGCAAAAAAGACATATTTGAGGATAGTGTAAAAACTACCTATGAGTGGAGGTATAATAATGAACAAAAAGAACAAAGGACAGGAGCGAGGCAATAAGAAAATTAGTAGGCAGCTATTGATGGCATTGATTCCAATGATTGCAGTTGCTATTGTTTTTGTAACTTCTTTTGTGGCAATTCGAGCAAAATCTGTAATCACAGAATCTGCTACAGATGCCTTAAATCAAGAGTCTAGAGCTAATTCCTTGGATATCGGCTCTCAGCTTGGAGACATTTTAAACTATTTTGATAGTGCTGCCGATTTAGTAGAATCGGGAACATTTATGGATGATTCGGAAATCGCAGCTATCTTGCAGCCATCATTAACAGCTTTTGAACAGGTTCCAAATGGTTGCTATATAGGATTATCAGATAAAACTTATATTGATCCATCAGGGTGGGATCCAGGGGCAGGTTACGACCCAACTCAGCGTGATTGGTACAAAGATGGTGCTGATAAATCCCAGATGACACTTGGTGCACCTTACATAGATGATTCAACAAATGAGATGATAGTATCTGCATCACGTCAGATTACATTGAAAGATGGCAGAAAAGGTGTAATGGCAATCGACATTTCCTTGTCAGATATTTCTGCTACTGCAAGTCTTTATCAGCCTAGTGGAATTGGCAAAACAATGCTTTTCTATGAGAATATGATTCTTGCTCATCCAGAGACAGAATTCATAGGAACAACAATCGATTCACACAGTGATGATCCAATGACTACAGCTATTGGAAAAGAACTATCTTCGGATCAGATTGGCAAAGTAGAAGGAATTCAAATAAAAGGTACATATTATTTTGTATCATTTAATGAAGTGCCAAATACAAACTGGATAATGGCTGCATATGTGTCTAAAAATGCTGTGTTAAAAGAACTAAACACATTCATGTATATAAGCATGATAATTGCAGCAGGCATTGTAGTTGCAATCACAGCTATACTTCTTAGTTTGATTAACAAAATGATTACAAAGCCAGTAAGCAACCTTACTGAAAATATCACAAGGATTGCTAGTGGTGATTTCACTGTTGAAATTCCAGAAGGTGGAAAAAATGAAATCGGAATCATGAATAATAATATGCATGATTACGTGGCTAGCATGAGAGAGACATTGGTAGAAATAAAATCAATGTCAGGAACACTTGCATCAGAAGCAAACACAAGCAAAGAGGTTTCAACAGATCTTAATGAACGTGCAGAGGACCAGGCAAGTGCAATGCAGCAGATTCAGCTAACTATGGAAGACATGGCAAACGCCGTTACAGAGCTTGCTGAGAATGCGACTGATCTTGCGCAGCAGGTTGACGACCTTACACAGCAGAGTGAATCAACAAAAGAAACTATGGATGATTTAGTATCCGCAGCCCGTACTGGTCAAAAGGATATGGAAGCTGTGCAGTCTGGAATGACAGCTGTTGCTGATTCTATGCAGGAAATGAATGATGTTGTTTGCTCTGTAGATGAATCAGCAAAGAAGATTGATTCAATTGTAGATATGATTAATTCAATCTCTAGCCAGACAAATCTACTTTCTTTGAATGCTTCAATTGAAGCTGCGCGAGCAGGTGAAGCAGGTCGAGGATTTGCGGTAGTTGCAGATGAAATTGGTGCATTGGCTCAGAATTCTGCGGAAAGCACTCAGCAGATTTCGGAGATTATCAAAGAAATCTCAGAGCAAATCAAGCTCTTATCAGAAAAGGCTCAGCAGAATGTTGGGGAAATCAATCAAAGTATGGAGTCTGTAAATACAGCAGGTGAAACTTTTGAGCAGATTTTCAAGAGCCTTGATAATGCTAGTGAAACTGTTGGAGAAATGATTCAGAAAATTGGAAGCATTGATGGCATAGCTTCTGCTATGGCGGCTATTTCGGAAGAACAGTCAGCTAGCACAGAAGAAGTAAGCGCTACAGCAACAACACTTGCAGAGGGAGCTGAGCAGGTTGCATCTCATTCAAAGAAAGTGGATGGAAGCGCTACAGCAGTATCAGAGTCTTCTGTAAGAATCGAAGATTTGATAAATCAATTTCAAGTGTAATAAATAGGAATTATTGTGAAAAAGCCGTGGTGTTTCTTGAAATACCATGGCTTTTATTATAAAATTTTCACTGAAATCGTTTTCAATATACATTGTTTTATATAAAGGAGTGTTCAAAATGGTAGAATGGAAAAATTTTGATAAGCTCGAGTCATTCAAGACTCTCCAGAGGCTTAAGAATCAGGTAGAGCTCAAGACAGCTATGGCTGGTGCAAATGGTGCAAAGCGTGTTGCTGAGTACTGTGTGCCAATGTCAAACGGCATGGTTTATAACTTCGCTTCAAAGCAGGTTGATGACACAGTTCTTGATGCACTTGCAAAGCTTGCTGACGAGGCACAGCTTGTTGACAAGTTCGCAGCCCTCTACAACGGAGAGGTTATCAATACAGGTGAAAAGCGTCTCGTTCTTCACCAGCTCACACGTGGTCAGCTTGGCGATGATGTTATTGCTGATGGCGTTAACAAGAGAGAATTCTATGTAAAGCAGCAGGAGCGCATCGCTGAGTTCGCTAACAAGGTTCACGCTGGCGAAATCGTTAACGAAGCAGGCGAGAAGTTCACATCTGTTGTTCAGATTGGTATCGGCGGATCAGACCTTGGTCCTCGCGCTATGTACCTTGCTCTTGAGAACTGGGCAAAGGTTACAGGTACATTCAAGATGGAGGCTCACTTCATTTCAAATGTAGATCCTGATGATGCAGCAGCTGTTCTTGCAGGCGTTGATGTTGCTCACTCTATTTTCATCCTCGTTTCTAAGTCAGGTACAACACTTGAGACACTTACAAACGAGTCATTTGTTAAGGATGCTCTTAAGAACGCTGGTCTTGATGCTTCAAAGCACATGATCGCCGTTACATCAGAGACATCTCCACTTGCAAAGTCATCTGATTACCTTGATGCATTCTTCATGGATGATTACATCGGTGGACGTTACTCATCTACATCTTCAGTAGGTGGCGCAGTTCTTTCACTTGCATTCGGTCCAGATGTATTTGCTCGTTTCCTTAACGGTGCAGCTGCAGAGGATGCTCTTGCAAAGAACACAGATATCCGCAAGAACCCAGCATTACTTGATGCACTTATCGGCGTATACGAGAGAAACATCCTTGGATATGAGTCTACAGCCGTTCTTCCATACTCACAGGCACTTAGCCGTTTCCCTGCTCACTTACAGCAGCTCGACATGGAGTCAAACGGCAAGAGCGTTAACCGTTTCGGCGAGGCAATTGATTACGTTACTGGTCCAGTTATCTTTGGTGAGCCAGGTACAAATGGACAGCACAGCTTCTACCAGCTCCTTCACCAGGGAACAAACATCATCCCTCTTCAGTTCGTTGGCTTCAAGAACAGCCAGATGGCAACAGACGTTGTAATCGAAGGCAGCACATCACAGCAGAAGCTCAAGGCAAACGTTGCAGCTCAGATTATGGCATTCGCTTGTGGTAAGGATGACGACAACCGCAACAAATACTTCGAAGGCAACCGTCCATCATCAATCATCGTTGGTGATCAGCTTACACCTGAGACACTTGGTGCACTTCTTGCTCACTTCGAGAACAAGGTTATGTTCCAGGGATTTGTATGGAATGTTAACTCATTCGATCAGGAAGGTGTTCAGCTTGGTAAGGTACTTGCAAAGAAGGTACTTGCTGGCGATACATCAGATGCACTTGCAGCATACGCAAAGCTTCTTGATATCTAATCGAATATAAAATGTTTATTAAAAATGGCTATCGCTTATTGCGGTAGCCGTTTTTTTAGTTTACGATAAGTTCTAGACGAAATAATGGAGCGGGGTATTATGGCATATCAAGATAACGAGCAAGAACAGGTTACTAAAACATGGGCAGGGGAAAAAGCAAAGCTAGCCCAGATGCCGCTGGATAAAAAGATTGGATACGTATTTACGTATTATTGGATGCACATGCTGATTGTGCTTGTCATCATCGGAGTGATTGCTTGGTTCGTCCACCATCAGATGACGTACATAGATTACAAGCTTTACGGAGTTGTTATCAATTCATCTCAGGTTGATGAAAATCTAGAGAAGACAATGCCAGATTTGCTTGGCATGGATAAGCACGAAGGCTTCTCAATGGTGGCTGGTTTATCCGGAGATGTGGATGCAAATTCAACAGCCTACTACAATCAAATCGATATCTATACAGTATCAGGTCAGATGGATTTCGCCTTCACTGATGAAGCAGGCGTCCAGTATTTATGCGACCTTGGCACACCACTTGATGTGACAAAGCAGCTTCCCGACAATCTCTTAGATTTATGGGCAAATCGCGAAGCTACCTTCAGTCAACGCAACGAAAATGATGATACATACTTCGATAACTACGCAGCCATCGACATTTCCGGCACAAAAGTGCAGGAATACTTCGGCTTGGACGACACCATGTGTTATTTAGTTATTGTTGATTTATCAGGAAATGAAGAATACATGCAGAATTTCTACAATCTGCTTTATGAAATAGAAATAGGAGAATAGGTTTTGGAAAAATTATTTAACAACAGATTTATTGACGGGATTTCAAAAATCGCAGACGTGATTTTGATTAGTTTTTACTTCTTGGCATGCTCATTGCCACTTGTGACAATCGGCGCCAGCTCTACAGCCCTTTACTATGCCACACACAAATGCATTTACAAGGGCCGCGGTTACACCACTGAGTTCTTCCACTCATTCAAGGATAACTTCAAACAGTCCACATTATCATGGCTGATTTTCATTTTGCTATACGCAATCCTTGGGGGCGACATCTACATCACCAGAAATTACTTATCCCCAGATAGCCCATTTGCTGCAGCATCAATTTTCTTCATGGTGCTTCTAGTATTCACAGTGCTTTGGGCAATCTACCATTTTGCGTACATCGCCCGCTTTGAAAATGGCTTCAAGGAATCCTTCAAAGTCTCAGCAGTTTTCATGATTGCAAACATCGGCTGGACTTTGGTAATGCTTGTGCTTTTGATTGCCATATATTACCTTTGCTATAGATTCCTATTTTTAATCTTATTCGCGCCAGGAATTGTTTCTTGCACATTGCACCCAATTCTCGAAAAAGTCTTCCGCAAATACATGACCGAGGAGGACATCGCAAAAGAGGATGAATTATAGAATACAACGAGGATGTCAATAGATAGGCATCCTCGTTTTTTAGATAGAATATAAAGAAGTTATTTTAGGAGAAATGTAGCGATTTTATCATCAATAAGCTCGGCACATAGTGGCTGCTCCTGAGTTTCAAAAGAAGGGATGACGTCTCGCCCCATATAGAGCTTGTTTTTTTCGTATAATGCCATTTTGATTAGATTTTGAGAAGCATAATTAGGATTGTCAGATAGACCAAAATGTTCCCAAATAAAAGATTCTCGAGTCTTTACATTTAATACAAAAAAATCTGGATATTTACTGATTCCATTTATTACAATCTTTGGTTCGTAAATATAAGGAATGTCCATCATTTGTAGCTTATCGGCAATTATTTTTTCAGACTTTGAACGCACCTGTTCTCCTTTATTTGTTAAATAAATTGTTTTTGTTGGAAAAGTATTTTGGCAAGCTGGTGTAAGGGAATACCATTCTCTAATATAATCTTCAATTGGACTGATAATGGGTGATATCATACTTTGTTTTCCTTTCTTAAAAGAATGATAAATTTGATCAAGTTCATAAGGAAGATTAACCTGCTGCTTATGTTCGATTCGTTTAAGCTGATTATAAAGAGCATTAAGAATCTTTAGATTATAATCTCTTTGACATATAGATGATATTAATAGTATGTCATTAGCTGAAACGTATTTACCAGTTGCTGAGTTATCAGCATAATAATAGTAACGAGGATAGCCCTTGCTAGTATGCAACTGGATTCGCCCGGTAGGCGCCTTTGTCAGTGCCTTTTCAGTAGACTTAATATATGATCGAATTAGGGAGATTAGTTCTTCAGTAGTTGGCATTCTCACTATTGTCTGTGTTGGATGATTGGGCCATCCCGTATTGTTATAAAATATAGAAGGACGATTTGATTTAATCTCAGTAACCATTAAAACTCCTTTGCTAATTATGTGTCTTTTGGATAAATAATGCCACGTGAGATGATTGTAGATAAAAGTTAAGTGGTAATTATAAGAAAAGGAAAAAAGCGCACATTTTTTTGAAAAATGTAAGTGTATTTTTGAAGAATGAAATTAGCACTTATGCATTTTTATATAAGTATAAGTGGAAATAATTAATGACTGAAAAACGCTTAACAAAAAAAGAGAGAGGATAAGCGATTTTCGAAAGATTAGAGAATACACTTAACAAATAAAGTTGAGCGGTAAACTTTTTCATAGATAAGTTGAAATACACTTAACTTTTCAGAGAAAAAGTAAGCGTAATAAGAAAATAGAAAAATGCACTTAACTATCTTAAAGAGAGAGTAAGTGGTATAAAAGGATTAAGAATAAACACTTAAATACCTAGAAGTTAAGCCCATGCTAAAAGCTGCAGAAAGTTACCGCACAACCAAAATCTACAAAAATCTACTCATATCATGCCATTATTCAATTGTCTTTGGTGGGAAAGTGCCGATTTATCGACGTGACATGCACATAATCACTGTAATGCTGCTGTTCATTACAAAATTGATTCTGCATGAAATTGAAATGTGTGTTGTGAATCACACGAGTGTTATATATAACATAGATAAAACAAAAATGTCAAGTATAATAACGCGAGAGAGAAACATTTTATTTAACAAACAAATGTTTGACTTATCCAACCTCTGTGATATAATACAATACATACGATTGCGCACAATTGAACCAGGGCTCGTTGCAGAACTGGCCCTAACTTACAAAGGGCCGCAATCACTACCCATTCACCCACACATGTTAATTTGGAGGCTTAAACTATGGATTTCAAATTACATTCAGAATATAAGCCAACAGGCGACCAGCCTCAGGCAATCGCAGATTTGGTGCGAGGTTTCAAGGAAGGAAACCAGATGCAGACACTTCTTGGCGTTACCGGATCTGGAAAGACTTTCACCATGGCCAATGTTATCGAGCAGCTCAATAAGCCTACCTTGATTATCGCTCACAACAAGACTTTGGCAGGCCAGCTTTACTCTGAGTTCAAGGAATTCTTCCCAGAAAACGCTGTTGAGTACTTCGTGTCTTACTATGATTATTATCAGCCAGAGGCTTATGTACCTAGTACTGATACGTACATTGCGAAGGATTCTTCAATCAATGATGAAATAGACAAGCTGCGACTTTCAGCCACAGCTTCATTATCAGAAAGACGAGATGTAATTATTGTCTCGTCTGTTTCTTGTATTTACGGCATTGGCGAGCCAGACGATTTCCAAAACATGATGGTTAGCCTTCGCCCAGGGGATATGAAGGACAGGGATGATGTTATCCATGAACTGATTAACATCCAGTACATGCGAAATGACATGGATTTTGACCGAGGCACATTCCGTGTTCGCGGTGACACGCTAGAGGTTATCCCTGCCAACACCAGCGATTACGGCATTCGCATCGAGTTCTTCGGAGATGAAATTGACCGCATTTGCGAGACAGATATTATGACAGGACAGGTGAAACGCGAGCTTGAGCATGTGGCGATTTTCCCAGCCAGCCACTATGTTATCCCACAGGACAAGATTAACGCAGCTTGCGCCAGCATCGAAGCAGAGCTGGAGGAGAGAGTGAAGTTCTTCAAATCCGAGGACAAGCTTATCGAGGCTCAGCGTATCGCAGAGCGTACCAATTTTGATATTGAAATGCTGAGGGAAACAGGCTTCTGCTCCGGCATCGAAAACTACAGCCGTCACATGACAAATCAGCAGCCTGGGGAGCCACCAAAGTGTTTGATTGATTATTTCAACGACGACTTCCTTATTATAGTGGACGAGAGCCACATCACATTGCCACAGGTTCGTGGTATGTTTGCAGGTGACCAGGCCCGCAAAAAGACGCTGGTAGAGTATGGCTTCAGATTGCCATCGGCCCTTGATAACCGTCCTTTAAACTTTGGTGAGTTCGAATCAAAAATCGACCAGATTATGTTCGTGTCAGCCACGCCAGGTGATTATGAGGAAGAGCACGAGCTGCTTCGCACAGAGCAGGTTATCCGCCCAACAGGTCTGTTGGACCCAGAGGTTGAGGTTCGCCCAGTTGAGGGCCAGATTGATGATCTTTTCAACGAAATCCAGAAGGAAGTTGAAAAGAAAAATAAGGTTATGATTACAACTCTCACCAAGCGAATGGCAGAGGATTTAACAGACTACCTTGCCGAGCTTGGCGTGAGAGTTAAATACATGCACTCCGATATTGATACCATGGAGCGTGCAGAAATCATCAGGGATTTGCGACTGGATGTGTTTGATGTTCTGGTTGGAATCAACCTTCTTAGAGAGGGATTGGATATTCCGGAAATCACCTTAGTAGCAATCCTGGATGCTGATAAGGAAGGCTTCCTTAGAAGCGAGCGCTCACTAATTCAGACCATTGGACGTGCCGCTCGAAATTCTGAGGGCCACGTTATTATGTACGCTGATACTATGACAGAATCCATGGAAAAGGCTATCTCTGAGACAGAGCGCCGTCGAGAGATTCAAAAGGCTTATAACAAGGAGCATGGAATCACTCCTCAGACAATTCAAAAATCAGTTCGCGAGCTTATTTCTATTTCTAAGGAAATAGCCCACAAGGAGATGCAGTTCAAGAAGGATCCAGAAGAGATGAACAAGCAGGAGCTTGAGAAGCTCATTGGAGACATCCAAAAGAAGATGAAGAAAGCCGCAACAGAGCTTAACTTCGAGGCTGCCGCAGAATACCGCGACAAGATGGTAGAGCTAAAGAACATGCTTAGAGATATGTCTGAAGAGTAATAAGAGGAAATTATAATGAAAGAAAGAAAATACATTAAAATAAAGGGCGCCAACGAGCATAATCTGAAAAATATTAGTCTGGATATTCCTCGTGATGAATTTGTTGTTCTCACAGGATTATCAGGCTCAGGTAAATCTTCGTTGGCATTCGATACAATTTTTGCCGAGGGACAGCGCCGTTACATGGAGTCTCTTTCTTCCTACGCGCGCCAATTCCTTGGCCAGATGGAAAAGCCAAATGTAGAGCACATGGAAGGTATGCCACCTGCCATCTCAATTGATCAGAAGAGCACCAACCACAACCCACGTTCTACAGTCGGCACAGTTACAGAGATTTACGACTACTTGCGTCTGTTATATGCTCGATGCGGCGTGCCTCATTGTCCAAATTGCGGCAAGCCAATCAGCAAACAGACTGTAGACCAGATGGTTGATGCCATTATGGCACTTCCAGAGCGTACAAAGATTCAGCTTCTTGCACCAGTTGTCAGAGGCCGTAAGGGTACACATGAAAAGCTTTTTGAAAAGGCAAAGAAATCGGGTTATGTTCGTGTAAACGTTGATGGAAATGTATACGATTTATCTGAAGAGATAAAGCTTGATAAAAATATAAAGCACAACATTGAAATCGTTGTTGACCGACTTGTTATAAAAGAAGGTATCGAAAAGCGTCTTACAGATTCAATCGAAGCAGTGCTCAAGCTAGCAGAGGGCCTGATGATTGTTGATGTTATCGATGGAGAACCAATCAACTTTTCTGAGGGATTTTCATGTCCTGATTGCGGAATCAGCATTGACGAGGTGGAGCCACGAAGCTTCTCCTTCAACAATCCATTTGGTGCCTGCCCAGAGTGCTTCGGTCTTGGATACAAGATGGAATTTGACGAGGACTTAATGATTCCTGACAAGAGCCTTTCCTTCAATGAGGGGGCAGTTCAGGTTATCGGCTGGCAGTCATCCAACAAGTCCACAAGCTTTGCTCATGCTTTGCTTGAGGCGCTTGCAAAGGAATACAAGTTTTCACTGGACACTCCATACAAGGAGCTTCCAGAGAAGATTCGCCACATGTTCATCCATGGATTCGACAAGTCAGTAGATGTTTATTACGAAGGCCAACGAGGCCGCGGAGTGTACCCTACCGTATTCGAAGGCCTTATCGAAAACGTTAGCCGCAGATATAAAGAGACATATTCAGAGTCAGCAAAGAAAGAGTACGAGGAGTTCATGTTCTACAGTGATTGTCCATGCTGTCATGGTCAGCGTTTGAAGAAGGAATCCCTTGCTGTTACTCTGGATGATAAAAACATTTTCGAAATGACTCAGTATCCTGTTCGTGAATTGTACGAAATGATTGACAGTCTCAATCTTACAGAGCAGCAGAAGAAGATTGGTGCTGTTGTTTTGAAGGAAATCAAGGCTCGTTTGAAATTCATGGTGGATGTTGGATTGGATTACCTTACACTTAGCCGTGCCACTGCCACACTTTCAGGTGGAGAGGCCCAGCGAATCCGTCTTGCAACACAGATTGGTTCGGGACTTGTTGGCGTTGCCTACATCCTTGATGAGCCATCAATCGGTCTTCATCAAAAAGATAACGACAAGTTATTAGCATCCCTGAAAGGCCTTAGAGACCTTGGAAATACGCTGATTGTTGTTGAGCACGATGCAGATACAATGCGAGCAGCGGATTATATTGTGGATATCGGACCTCGCGCCGGCAAGGACGGTGGAGAAGTTATTGCAGCTGGTACACCAGAGGAAATCATGGCATGTCCGGATTCCATCACAGGCCAGTACCTTAGCGGAAAGCTTTGCATCCCTGTTCCAAAGGAGCGCCGCAAGCCAAAGGGCTGGCTCACAATCAAGGGCGCCCGCGAGCACAACCTTAAAAACATCGACGTTGATATTCCACTGGGAATCATGACAGTTGTTACGGGTGTTTCTGGCTCGGGAAAGAGCTCCCTTGTAAATGAGATTCTTTACAAGGATTTGGCGAAGCGCCTGAATCGAGCAAGAAAGGTTTCTGGAAAGCACGACGATATCATCGGCACAGAGGCACTTGATAAGGTTATCGATATCGACCAGTCTCCAATTGGACGTACACCTCGTTCAAACCCTGCCACATACACAGGTGTGTTTGATTTGATTCGAGATCTGTTTGCCGGCACAACCGAGGCAAAGGAGCGCGGATATAATAAAGGAAGATTCTCTTTCAATGTAAAGGGAGGCCGATGCGAGGCTTGCTCCGGAGACGGTATCATTAAAATTGAGATGCACTTCCTTCCAGATGTTTATGTTCCTTGCGAGGTATGCGGTGGTAAGAGATACAATCGCGAAACTCTAGAGGTACATTATAAAGGAAAGACAATTTACGATGTGCTTGATATGACAGTTGAAGAGGCTGTGGAATTCTTTAAAAATGTTCCTAGTATCCTCAACAAAATTCAGGCATTGTATGATGTAGGACTTGGCTACATCAAGCTTGGTCAGCCAAGTACAACACTTTCAGGTGGTGAGGCTCAGCGTATCAAGCTTGCCACAGAGCTTTCACGAAGAGCAACAGGCAAAACAATCTACATCCTAGATGAGCCAACTACAGGTCTTCATTTTGACGATGTAAACAAGCTTGTTGAGATTCTGCGTAAGCTTTCTGATTCTGGAAATACAGTTGTTGTAATCGAGCACAATCTTGATGTTATTAAGTGTGCAGACTACATAATTGACATGGGCCCAGACGGAGGTGACCGCGGGGGAACAGTAATTGCCAAGGGAACACCTGAAGACATCGTTAAAGTGAAAAAGAGTTATACAGGTCAATATCTCAAAGAATATATATAAAACCGCATGTTTATTGAGGTGAGGAAGATTGGCAATAGGTTACATTTTTTCACAAAACTTCACATAGCCATCACATAAGCACTGTATATTACTTCATGTACTAGCGGAAAGCTAATACCAAATTTTTCATAACTCAGCGACCGAAGGAGACTTTGGTCGCACTCCCCGAGAAATACGCCAGCGTTTTACGCTGGCTTTTTTATTACTCGGATGCCAGTAGCAGACTAGCTCTTAGTATTACTTAAGGAGCCAATCTCGCGACGAAGTAATACTAAGGCTTGTATGCGTAACTGGCAAAAGGGAGATTAGAAATACTTGAATAATGAAATAATTCGTATATAATAGAAACGTGAAAATGCGCAATTCTGCCGATAAGGCAGTAGAATAGATTAGAATTAGAAAGGATAATAACATGGCAGCATCAGATATCGGAATTGATTTGGGTACAGCAAGCGTTCTTGTATATGCAAAGGGCAAGGGCGTTGTTTTAAAAGAGCCTTCAGTTGTGGCTTTTGATAGAGATACTAACAAGATTAAGGAAATCGGCGAGGAGGCACGTCTCATGATTGGACGTACTCCTGGAAATATTGTGGCAGTTCGTCCACTTCGTCAGGGCGTTATCTCTGACTACACAGTTACAGAGAAAATGATTAAGTACTTCGTTCAGAAGGCAATGGGCAAGAAGAGCTATCGTAAGCCTCGTATTGCTGTTTGTGTTCCTTCTGGCGCTACAGAGGTAGAGAAGCGTGCCGTTGAGGATGCAGCTTTCGCAGCAGGCGCTCGTGAGGTTTCTATTATCGAGGAGCCTATCGCAGCAGCTATTGGTGCTGGTATCGACATCTCACTTCCTATGGGAAATATGATCGTAGATATCGGTGGTGGTACAGCAGATATCGCTGTTATCTCACTTGGTAGCTCAGTTGTCAGCACATCTATCAAGGTTGCTGGTGATGACTTCGACGAAGCTATCGTTCGTTACATGAGAAAGAAGCATAATCTTCTTATCGGTGAGCGTACAGCCGAGGATATCAAGATTAAAATTGGTCGTTGCTTCCCACTTGGCGAGGCAGAGACTATGGACGTTAGAGGACGTAACCTTGTTTCAGGTCTTCCAAAGACAATTACTGTTTCTTCAGAGGAGACAGAGGAAGCACTCAAGGAATCTACAATGCAGATTGTTGAGGCTATTCACTCAGTTCTCGAGAAGACTCCACCAGAGCTTGCAGCCGATGTTGCAGACAGAGGTATCGTTCTTACAGGTGGTGGTGCACTTCTTCGTGGTCTTGAGGAACTCATCGAGGACCGCACAGGCATCAACACAATGACTGCTGACGAAGCAATGACATGCGTAGCTATCGGTACAGGTCGCTATGTAGAGCTTCTTGCAGGAGATTAATTAAATAATATTGAATGTTTGACCCCTTTATATGGTAAAATGATTATGAAAAATAATTATTTTTCCATAAAAGGGGTTAATTTTATTTTTCGGAAAACCGATAAAAGAGATGGAGAGTATTATAACCAAGTCTAAAAGAAGGGAGACTCCATGGTAAAAGGACTCTATACAGCCTATACAGGCATGATTAATGAGCAGAAGCGTCTTGATACTATTACTAACAACCTTGCCAACTCCAACACTACAGGCTTTAAAAAGGAAGGCATGGTGGCACAGTCATTTGACGAACGCCTAGCAATCAAGATTAAGGACACATCAGCACTTGCAAACAGACCAGAGGGAATCGGATACATTTCTCTTGGTACAAAGGTAGGCGAGACTTACACAAACTGGGAGCAGGGCGGATTCCAGATTACCGATAAACCTTCAGATTTAGCAGTCGCAGGAAGTGGATTCTTCGCAGTTGCTTACACCAACAAAGCTGGTGAGACATCTGTTATGTACACAAGAGACGGTGCTTTCACAGTAGACACAGATGGTTATATCAGAACATCCAACGGAGATTACCTTCTCAATTCGGAGGGAGCTCTTACCGGACAGTACGGTGAGGACTATTACGTACAGATTGATCCAGCATTGGAATATGCAGTATCGAAGGATGGTACCATCACTCAGAATGGTGAGGAAGTCGATACAATCGGATTAGTGGATGTAGCTGATTACGATTACATTAATAAATATGGTGAAAACCTCTATTCACTTATTGATGGAGGAGAAATAATAGAAGCAGAAAATGGCTACATAGAGCAGGGCGTTTTGGAATCATCCAATGTCAATGTAGTCGATGAAATGGTTACAATGATTACCATAGCCAGAGCATACGAGGCAGGCCAGAAAATGATTCAGACTGAGGACGAAACATTAGATAAGACCGTCAACCAAGTAGGCCAAGTATAAATGGCCAAATTCTAGGAGGAATTAGCTTATGATGAGATCTTTGTGGGCTGCGGCTTCAGGAATGAAGAGTCAGCAGACATCAGTAGACACAATTGCAAACAACCTTGCTAATGTTAACACTACATCTTATAAAGCTCAGAATACACAGTTCAAGACTTTACTATACCAGACACTCCAGGCAACCAGCACAAACGCAGAGGGTGAAGCAAAGCCTACAAGCGCTCAGGTTGGTCTTGGAACAAGAGTTGCTTCAATCAACTCAAACTTTACACAGGGACCACAGCTTGCAAATGATAGCAATACAGCAATGTGTATCACAGGCGAAGGTTTCTTTGCAGTGCAGGATGGTGAGGAGACTCACTACACCAGAAATGGTAACTTCACATGGGCTATCGATAATACTGGTGCAAAGGTCCTTACTACAGCTGAAGGCTATAAAGTACTTGATCAGGCAGGAAAGCCAATTACACTTCCTGCAACAGCTGGTGAAAATGGATTTACTGTAAATCCAGACGATGCGTCTATTTCATATAGAAATCCTGATGGTACATACACCAACACAGGCCAGTCAATTGCTTTGTACCAGTTTACAAACAGAGTTGGTCTTTCAAAAATCGGTGAAAACTTGTATGATGAGACTGTAGCTTCTGGTGAGCCAGTTTCTGAATGGAATACAAATGGAGTTATCAGAAGCTCTGTTCTCCAGAACTATTTGGAAGGCTCAAATGTCAACGTTGCAGATGAAATGGTAAACCTTATCATCTCACAGCGTGCATATGAAATGAACTCAAAGGCAATTACTACTTCAGACACCATGTTGGAGCAGGCTAATAACCTTAAGAGATAAAGTAACAAGCCTACGCGGAGCGGAGGTTAACTAGTTGATAGAAGAGGGGATGCGGATGATGCCAAATCTATCTAATAGGGGGATTGAGAAATGGATTTAACGAGTATGAATACGTATTTGCAATCGCAATACACCAACCAAGCAAAAGCAGCAGCGGAAACAACTGCCAAATCAATTGGCAATATTTCCCAGAATTCATCAAGAGAAGAAATCGAAGAGGCTGTAAAAAGCTTCGAGACTTACATGATGGAGCAGGTTGTAAAGCAGGTTAAGGAGTCTTTCGTAAACGAAGACAAAGAAAACAAAGACACAAACATGTCGATGTACAAGGATTTGTATATGGACAAAGCAATCACAGAGGTTGCATCTCAGCTTGTAGATCAAATCGGTGGAGATGTAACAGATGATTTTGTTGAGCAGATTATGCGCAACTATGGAATTACCGGAACAACAGGCGCTCAGACAGAATCCGCAGGTGTTGACGCAGCTACAGTTTCAGAAGACATCGCACAGACAAACGCGTCAAAAGTGACAGAAGTTTTAGCATAATGACCACCGCGTACATATAGTACGCGGTGTTTTTTTATGCTATTATTGTACCCATGGAAGAATTAACGGGTTACGTAGAAAACATAATTTTTAGAAATACAGATAATGGATACACAGTTCTGGACTTTGTGGCAGACGATGATTTGATCACATGTACAGGACTTTTTCCTGTAATTGGAGAAGGTGAAAATCTTCTTCTTAGAGGAGAATTTGTGGAGCATCCAACCTACGGAAGGCAGTTCAAGGTGGCAAGCTATGAGGTGGAGGCACCGGCAGATGAGCTATCCATGGAAAGATATTTGGGCTCAGGAGCTATCAAGGGTATCGGTCCAAAGCTCGCTGCTAGAGTTGTAAAGAAGTTCGGTGCCGATACATTCAGAATCATAGAGGATGAGCCTGAACGCCTGGCAGAAGTGAAGGGCATTTCCATCACAAAGGCTATGGAAATTTCCGACCAGATTGTTGGAGCTAAGGATATCCGCAATGCCATCATTTTTCTTGATAAATATGGTCTTCATGGCAATAAGGCTATCAAAATCTACAATCGCTTCGGCAATGAAATCTACAATGTTATACAGACAAATCCATACAAGCTTGCAGATGAAATCTCAGGAATCGGATTCAAAACTGCAGATGAAATCGCAAGCCAAGTTGGCATAAAGGTGGATTCTGAATTCAGAATTAAGGGCGGAATACAATATATCCTTGGCCAGGGCGCTGGAATGGGGCACACCTATCTACCAATCGAGACCCTCAATCGTATGTCCCAGGATTTGCTAAAGGTAGATGAGGACGCAATCGATGCCCAGATTATGAACCTTGCCATGGATAGCAAGATAATTATAAAAAAAGACTCTGAAGGAAATCGCCAGGTGTATTCAAAGGCATTCTATCGCATGGAAGAGTCAATCGCCGGCATGCTTCGCGAGCTTGATGTGAAATATAAGGTTGATAAAGAAGACCTTTCAAATACTATCCGCAGAATCGAAATCGAGGAGAATGTGGAGCTTGATGAGCTTCAGAAAAATGCTGTAATTGCAGCGGCAGAGCGAGGATTTTTCGTTCTTACCGGTGGTCCAGGTACTGGTAAAACAACAACTATCACCACCATGATTAAGCTGTTTGAGGACCAGGGCTACAATATCTTCTTGGGGGCGCCAACAGGTCGCGCAGCCAAGCGAATGAGTGAAGCCACAGGCTATGAAGCTAGAACAATTCACCGTATGCTTGAGGTTGCAGGCAACATGAATGACGATGATAGCGTCACATCCTTTGCAAGATTCGACCGCAACGAGGAGAATCCTTTGGAGTGCGATGTAATCATCATAGATGAGATGTCCATGGTAGATGTTTCATTGATGTATTCACTGCTAAAGGCAATTTCACCAGGCACCAGACTTATTCTGGTTGGTGATGAAAATCAGCTACCAAGTGTAGGACCGGGAAATGTTTTAAAGGATATTTTGGCATCAGAAAGATTTACAGCGGTTACATTAAAAAAGATTTTCCGTCAGGCTCAGGAAAGTGACATCGTCGTAAATGCTCACAAAATTCATCAGGGAGAGCATGTTGTGCTTGATAATAAATCAAAGGATTTCTTCTTTTTAAAGAGAGACGATGCAGATACAATCATCAATGTCATGCTTACTCTTGTTAGAGACAAAATGCCAAAATACGTAGATGCAGGCATCAGCGAGATACAGGTCCTCACCCCTACCAGAAAGGGATTGATTGGTGTAGAGCGATTAAATGGTATCCTACAGAATTTCCTAAATCCACCTGCCCCTAACAAAAAAGAGTGGTCAGGAGATACTCGTATTTTCCGTGAGGGCGATAAGGTCATGCAGATTCGCAACGATTATCAGCTTGAGTGGGAGGTTACTGGTGGCTACAACATCACCATCGAAAAGGGCGTTGGTGTCTTTAATGGAGATGTGGGAATCATCAAGGATATCAACGATTGGGCTAAGACCATCACGGTAGAATACGAAGAAAAAAGAAAAGTGGTTTATCCATTTGCTAACTTGGATGAGTTGGAATTGGCATATGCCATTACTATTCACAAGTCTCAGGGCTCTGAATATCCAGCAGTTGTAATGCCAGTTATGGATGGTCCGAAGATGCTGATGAACAGAAACATTCTCTACACAGCCATTACTAGAGCAAAAAAATGCGTCACCATGGTAGGCGACGCAAATGTATTTTATTCTATGGTGGATAATACATCCCAGGCTGCTAGATATTCTGGATTAAAAGACAGAATACAGGAAGCCTTTATAGAATAGCTTTAATATATAAATCTTTATTGACAGAATCGGCGAGATTGATGATGTCGCCGTTGTCCATTTGAATAACAGGTCGTGAAAGGTTGCTCTTATTGATGTAAACCACGCGGCCTGTTTTTGCATTATTAAGAATAATGCGGCTGTTGCTGTATGCGTTGGCAATACGCTCAAGGAATGTGAGCACGTATTTAGTGTGATATTTCTGAAGTCCTTCTTTTTCAAACTCAGCAATAACCTGGAATGAACAAAGCGGATCACGATGTGCTCTGGCGCAAGTCATTGCATCGTAAACATCAGCAATGGCAACGATACATGAGAAGTCATCCATTTCATCTTCCAGAAGGCCTCTAGGATAGCCACTACCGTCGCTTCGCTCATGATGCTGAAGAGCTGCGGAAAGGATTCTGGAATCAAAGCCCTTATTATTGAGAAGCTTTTTGCCAAGAAGAGGATGAGTCTTCATTGTGGCGTATTCTTCTGCGGTCAGCTTACCAGGCTTGTTCAGAATAGATTCTGGTATCTGTGTCTTTCCAATATCATGAAGAAGACCAGCAAGTGTAAGGACGTTCAAATCATTCTTTGGAAGCTGAAGCCATTTTCCGATTGAACGGGAAATGAGGGCTACGTTCAAAGAGTGAGTGTAAATTGGGTCATCTAAGTTACGCATGTTTGAAAGCATATCTAAAAGCTCAAGTGAAGTCTTTGATTTAAAAAGAGACTCACAGTTTTCAAGCATGAGGTCGGAGCATTCAGCACCACCTCCTGCGATAATAGCTTCAAAGTTTTCTTTTAAATAACCAATATTCAACGCATAGTCAGATTGGAACTTCTGAAACTTAGGTGAAGCCTTCAGGCGTTGAGTATAGGTGATTTGATCACTTACTCTTGATTCTGGTTTAGCGGAAGCAGGAGCAGGCGTTGGTTCTGGTTCAGGTTCTGGTTCAGGCTCAGGCTCTGGTTCGGGCTCGGGGTCTTCAACAGTAACCGCTTCGATTTTGTAGAAGGCGAGCTTGGCAATAAGCTGATTAGTCAGCGTTTCACCAGCTTTTGAAATGGTCTGGCCACGCTTGGTCAAGATAGGTTCTGCTACAACCATACCAGCCTTCAATTCGTCTACTGCTAGTGTCATTGTTTTACCTCTAATTTTTCATAATTATATATTATAATTATACGTATACAATTTCGGGATTACAAGGCAATACTTAGACGATGACAGTTACAAAAATATGTATATTGCTGAAACTCCCATATGACGTTATACTATATAGGCTTAGGCAACTAATTTTTTTATTTTAAGAAAGAGAGTCAAAAAATGGAAAAGTTACTTTTTACTTCAGAGTCAGTAACAGAAGGCCATCCAGATAAGGTATGTGATGCCATATCGGATGCCATCCTCGATGCTTGCCTAGCTGAAGATCCAATGAGCCGTGTTGCTTGTGAGACAGCTTCATGTACAGGATTCGTTCTTGTAACAGGCGAAATCACAACAAAGGCACAGCTTGATGTTCCAGCTATTGTACGCAAGACTCTTCTTGAAATCGGTTATGACGATGGAAAGAAAGGCATCGATGGAAACTCTTGCGCTGTTATGGTCGCTCTTGATCAACAATCCGCTGACATTGCTATGGGTGTTGACAAGGCTCTTGAGGCAAAGGAAGGCTCACTTACAGATGACCTGGATACAGGCGCTGGTGACCAGGGTATGATGTTCGGTTACGCTACTAACGAAACAGAAGAACTCATGCCTTATCCTATTTCTCTTGCTCATAGACTTGCTCTTCAGCTTACCAATGTCCGCAAGGATGGCACACTTAGCTATCTTCGCCCAGACGGCAAAACACAGGTATCTGTAGAGTATGACGAGGCTGGCAAGCCAGTTAGACTTGAGGCTGTAGTTTTATCTACTCAGCATGATGAAGATGTTACTCAGGAACAGATTCACGAAGACATCAAAAAATACGTATTCGATCCAGTCCTTCCAAAGGACATGATTGATGATAAGACAAAGTTCTACATCAATCCAACAGGACGTTTCGTTATTGGTGGTCCTCATGGCGATGCAGGTCTTACAGGACGTAAGATTATCGTAGACACATACGGTGGATACGCTCGTCACGGCGGCGGTGCTTTCTCAGGAAAGGACTGCACAAAGGTAGACCGTTCAGGTGCATATGCAGCACGTTACGTTGCAAAGAACATCGTAGCAGCAGGTCTTGCAGATAAGTGCGAGATTCAGCTTTCATACGCTATCGGTGTTGCTGAACCTACATCAGTTATGGTAGATACATTTGGCACAGGAAAGCTTTCAGATGAAAAGATTATCGAAATCGTTCGCGAGAACTTCGATCTTCGTCCAGCAGGAATCATCAAGATGCTCGACCTTCGTCGTCCAATCTATCGTCCAACAGCAGCTTATGGTCACTTCGGCCGTACAGATGTTAAGCTTCCATGGGAAGCAACAGACAAAGCAGAGGCTTTAAAGAAATATCTTTAATAAATCACTTATGTTATAATTTAGGCAGTCCTTAGGGGCTGCCTATTTTTGTGAGGTAAGTATTATGAAACTAAAAAACAGACTTATTATTTCGTTTTTCATTATCACACTTGTTCCGGTTGCATTGTTCTGCAGTTTGATGCTGGGAATGAAAAAAATCGTTTTAGAGGCCACTGAAGAGCAAATTATATCCAACGAAATCATGCACTCATTTAAGAATTATATGGATGAGGCTGGTAAATTTGACGAGTTGGTAACCAACTTCTGTGTGGCTGAATTTATTATTTTGCTAGTGACAGCAATTATTATGGTTGTTTGGATATACCGTGGAATCGCTCCACAGCTGAAGACGCTGAAGCTTGCAGCTAATAATATCAAAGAAGGCAACCTTGATTTTAGCGTAGCAAGCCAGGGCACAGATGAAATGAGCGAGCTTTGCAATGCATTCGAAGATATGCGAGTTCGCCTTAAGAATAATGCCAAGGATAGATTAGAGGATGAGGCAGAGCAGAGGGCATTGATTTCCAATATCGCTCACGATCTTAAAACCCCAATCACTGCAATCAAAGGATATGCAGAAGGCATGCTTGATGGTGTTGCAGATACTCCTGAAAAGCA
This sequence comes from Pseudobutyrivibrio ruminis HUN009, assembly GCF_000703005.1. NCBI lineage: Bacteria > Bacillati > Bacillota > Clostridia > Lachnospirales > Lachnospiraceae > Pseudobutyrivibrio > Pseudobutyrivibrio ruminis. The sequence continues at coordinate 1,042,767 of NZ_JNLH01000001.1, forward strand.
GGAGAAATACATTCGCACAATATATAACAAGGCCAATGAAATGAATACGCTGATTAATGAGCTGACCTTGTATTCAAATATCGATACCAACAAGATTCCATACAATTTCCAGAAGCTCAACTTGAGAGCGTACTTTGAGGATTGCATTGAAGAGCTTGGTATGGATCTTGAAAACCAGCACATCAGGCTTGATTATGCTAATTTTGTGGATCCAGATGTTTTGATAATTGCAGACCCAGAGCAGCTTGGTCGTATCATTCACAACATTGTCAGCAACTCCGTTAAATACATGAGGGCAGATGTGGCATCCCGCGTTGGCATCGTTATAAAGGATGTTGGTGATTTTGTTCAAGTGGAAATATCAGATAATGGCAAGGGAATTGCGACACATGATTTACCATATGTTTTTGATAGATTCTATAGAGCAGATACATCACGCAATTCTGCAGCCGGTGGTAGCGGAATTGGTCTTTCAATAGTAAAGAAAATTATCGAGGACCATGGCGGCAAGATTTGGGTTACAAGCAAGGAAAACGAAGGTACAACAATGTATTTCGTCATTAGAAAATTCATTGAAAATGAGGAGGTTGTAAATGAGTAGAATATTAATCATCGAAGATGAGGAAGCAATTGCAGAACTTGAGAAAGATTACCTAGAGCTTTCTAATTTCGAAGTAGATATAGAAGCTGATGGAGAAAAGGGCTTGCAGAAGGCCTTGGCAGGCAACTACGACATGTACATCCTGGATTTAATGCTTCCAGGTGTAGACGGATTTGAGCTTTGCAAGCGTATCCGTGAGGTTAAAAATGTACCTATTCTCATGGTTACAGCTAAAAAAGAAGAAATCGACAAAATCAGAGGACTTGGCCTCGGTGCAGATGACTACATCACAAAGCCATTTTCACCAAGTGAGCTTGTAGCGAGAGTAAAGGCTCATCTTGCAAGATATGAGCGCCTCGTTCAGTCGCCAGCTATTCAAAAAAATGAAATCAGCATTCGTGGACTTAGAATCGACAAGGCTAGTCGTCGTGTTTGGATAAATGGCGAGGAAAAGACATTTACTGCAAAAGAATTTGATTTACTTACATTCCTTGCAGAGAATCCAAATGTTATCTACTCAAAGGAACAGCTTTTTGAGACCCTTTGGGGAGAAGAATCGATCGGTGATATCTCTACCGTTACAGTGCATGTTAATAAGATTCGCGAAAAGATTGAGTTGAACACATCAAAGCCACAGTACATCGAAACAATCTGGGGCGTAGGCTACAGATTTAAAGTGTAAGAATTTTGCGAAATCTATGAAAGAATACAGAAAAGTGCTAAAATTCTATTAAGACTCAAATAATAAGGGGGGTATAATGCATGGACATAATTTTTGAGGATGATAGCATTCTCGTATGCTACAAACCAGCGGGAGTGGCAACACAGACAAAAAGCATCGGAGAAAAGGATATGGTCAGTGAGATAAACAATTATCTCGCATCCAAAAATGAAAAGCCAACTGCCCATGTGGTCCACAGACTGGATCAGCCTGTAGAGGGAGTTATGGTTTTTGCTAAGACATCTGAGGCTGCAAATAAGCTTACAAAGCAGATTACAGACCACATTTTTAGTAAGAAGTACTATGCCATAATCAGCAGGGAATCCTTCCCGGACGAAGGAGAGCTTGTTGATTATTTAGTAAAGGATAATCGTACAAATCTATCAAAGGTAGTAAAGGAGTCAGATCCTCGTGCCAAGAAAGCGATTCTTAGATATCGCGCAGTGGACCACTGGGATGACAAAAAGCTTCTTGATATTGATTTGTTCACCGGAAGACATCATCAGATTCGCATCCAATTGGCCAGCAGAACTGCGCCAATCGTTGGTGATGTAAAATACGGCGGAATTTCTACAGGACATAATCTTGCGTTATGCTCATATCACATTGGTTTCAATCATCCAGTGACAGGTGAAAGAATGGGATTTGACATTAAACCTAAGGGAGCAGACTTCGCAGACAGCAAGGTGGCAGGCTAGCATAGAACGGGGGGTATCATTTGATTAAGATATACAGTTTACTAATCATGCTGACAGCATTTGTAATGCTTGCATGTGCGGTATACATAGGAACACGACACACAATTAAACATAGTAAACTGAGCATATCTATTATTCAGCTTTTTATAGTTGGAATAATAACAAGTTTGGCTTACGTGCGAGCAATTTCCACTCACGATTTCGGTCAGGTTGAGTTTGGTTATGCACTATATTTTGCTGGAATAGATTGGCTTTTGATTACATTTGTTTTCTATGCAAGACAATATACAAGAATTTGGTTAGATACGTATTCGGCACCACTTATAATAGCTGCAATTGCTGTGCTTGACAGCATTAGTTTGTTTGCAAATCAAAAGTGGCACCATGCATTTTCACTAGTAGAGCGTAGATTGAATCCAGAGGAATGGTTCTACGCCTTTGAAATTAATGACTATTATTTAGTGCATTTGGTGTTCTGCTACATATTGGTAGCAATTATTGTTGTAGTTCTTTTAAAGAAGACAATCATAACGAGTGGTTTTCATAGAAATAGATATTTGGCAATTCTCATTATGTTTGTGGGAATTATATTTTTGAATGTACTGTATTTGTTCTTTGATTTCCCAGTTGATGTATCGATATGCTTCTATTCAGTTGCGGCAGTTTATGTTGGCTACTACTCACTTTTGTACAATCCAAAAACATTTGTTGAGTACATGCTTACAACCATCACCGAGCGAATGGAATGTGCACTTATTTCTTTTGATGAAAATGATTGTTGTATCTACTCAAATCAGTTTGCAAACAGACTGTTTTGTCCTAGTGGAGAGAAAAGAGTATTTGAAGATAGATTTCGAAAATGGCGAGATGGAAGAGAAACAAACTCTATTTCCAATTCAAGTTGGAATGATATCTTCAATATCAATGGAGATGAATATCGATTCGATATTCATTTCAACAAAATATACGACAAAAAAGGCTACTACTGCGGATGCTATTTATCCTTCTATGATGTAACTGGAGATTTCATTGCATACGAAGAGGAAAAATATCGTAGTACCCACGATAGTCTTACAGGAGCCCTAAACAGAGAAGCATTCTTTGAGGAGGTTCGTAATATCCTTGATGAATATCCAAATGTAGAATATGTAATGGTATGCTGCAACATTAAAGGCTTCAAGCTTATCAACGACATGTTTGGTGTTGAGGAAGCAGATCGTTTGCTTATCAGATGCGCTGACACAATCAGAGAAAAGATTCAAAAGGGTGCAACATTTGCCCGTCTTGAAGCGGACAGATTTGCAGTTCTTATGCCAAAGAGCCGCTACACCGAAGAGCTTTTTATGACTGGCATGAACATGGTAAGCAACTACCTCAACAATGCCCAGTACAGAATGGTAATCCTTGTTGGTGTATACGAAATCTTTGACAAGCAGGCACCAGTTATTTCCATGGTAGATGGAGCGTTCCTTGCGATTGATTCAATTAGCTCAAGCTTCAAGAACTCCATTGCCTACTACGGAGACATGCTTCGCCGCGAGTACCTTAGCGAGCAAAAGATTCTTGGAGAGTTTGAGGAAGCATTACAGACTGGCCAGTTTGCGATGTTCCTTCAGCCAATTGTAAATATGGACCAGAAGGTAAAGCTTTCGGAAGCCTTGGTTCGCTGGATTCATCCGGACCGCGGAATCATTGCACCAGCTTCATTTATTCCACTTTTGGAAAAGACTGGCTACATCTACAAGCTTGATATGTACATCTGGGAACAGGCCGCCAAAAGACTTGCTTACTGGACATCTATGGGATTCGATGACCTTTCAATTTCGGTAAATATTTCCGTAAAGGATTTCTACTATATCGACTTATACGAAACTTTGGTAGGACTAGTTGAAAAGTATCACATTCACCCATCCCGGTTAAAGCTAGAAATCACAGAAACCATATTCATGACGGAGAAAGAGCGTCAGCTTGAAATCATCAACTCCCTCAAGGAATACGGCTTCCTTGTAGAAATCGATGACTTCGGCAGTGGTTACTCTTCATTAAACATGCTAAAAGAAGTACCAGCCGACATCCTCAAAATGGACATGGCATTCCTATCAATGGACAAAAATGTTACAAGGGGCCGCAAGATTGTCAACACAATCATCACCCTTGCAAAAGCCCTGGGAATGCTTGTAATCATCGAAGGCGTAGAAACTCAGGAACAAATGGAATACCTTCGTGGCACCGGAGCCGACTACCTGCAGGGCTACTTCTTCGACAAGCCCCTTCCAGTCAAGCGCTTCGAAGAACTTTATTTGGTATAGATATAATAGATAGCCCGCCTCACCTTACGTGAGGTGGGCTTGTTTTTAGTGGCGGTATGTTATAAAATAAACGGGCAAATACGGCATTTTCATAGTAAAATGCGAATAATTATTACAAAGGAGATTGAAATGGCACAGGAAAAAAAGCTGGTAGAAGCGATTACCTCTATGTCAGAGGATTTCGCACAATGGTATACCGATGTTGTTGTTAAGGCAGATTTGATTGCATACTCATCTGTAAAGGGATGCATGATTATCAAGCCCGATGGGTATGCTATTTGGGAAAATATCCAGCACGAGTTAGACAGAAGATTCAAGGCAACTGGCGTACAGAATGTATATATGCCAATGTTTATTCCAGAGAGTCTTCTACAGGTAGAGAAGGATCATGTTGAGGGATTTGCACCAGAGGTAGCTTGGGTTACACACGGTGGTCTTAACCCGCTTCAGGAGCGTCTTTGCGTTCGTCCGACTTCAGAAACTCTTTTCTGTGATTTCTATAAAGATATTATTCACTCTCACAGAGATTTACCAAAGGTTTATAACCAGTGGTGCTCTGTAGTTCGTTGGGAAAAGGAGACACGTCCATTCCTTCGTTCACGTGAGTTCTTATGGCAGGAAGGCCATACAGCTCATGCAACAGCTGAGGAGGCTGAGGAGCGTACAGTTCAGATGCTCAACCTCTATGCTGATTTCTGCGAGGAAGTACTTGCTATGCCAGTAGTTCGCGGACAGAAGACAGATAAAGAGAAATTTGCAGGTGCTGAGGCTACATACACAATCGAGGCTCTTATGCACGATGGTAAGGCTTTACAGTCTGGTACATCACACAACTTTGGCCAGAACTTCTCTAAGCCTTTTGGTATTCAGTACACAGATAAAAATAATCAGCTCCAGTATGTTTACCAGACATCATGGGGCATGACTACTCGTCTTATTGGTGCTATCATTATGGTACATGGTGATGATTCAGGTCTTGTACTTCCACCACGTATCGCACCTACACAGGTAGTTGTTATTCCTATTCAGCAGAAGAAGGAAGGCGTACTTGAAAAGGCAGGCGAGGTTTGCGAGCGTCTTGGTAAGACAATGCGTGCTAAGCTTGATGATTCAGATAAGTCACCAGGTTGGAAGTTCTCTGAGGCAGAGATGCGAGGTATCCCTGTTCGTGTAGAGCTTGGACCAAAGGATATCGAGGCAGGCAAGTGTGTACTTGTTCGCCGTGATACACGTGAAAAGATTGAGTGCCCACTTGATCAGGTAGAGGCAAAGGTAGCAGAGCTTCTTGAGACTATCCAGAAGGATATGTTTGAGCGCGCAAAGGCTCACCGCGATAGCCATATCTGGGATGCTCACAACTATGCAGAGTTCACAGAAATTGCTAACAACAAGCCTGGCTTCATTCGTGCAATGTGGTGCGGCGATGTTGAGTGCGAGAATAAGATAAAAGAAGATTTAGCTGTAACTTCACGTTGTATGCCATTTAATGATCAGGAGCACATTTCTGATGTATGCGCATGCTGCGGCAAGCCAGCTAAGAAATTAGTATATTGGGGTAAAGCTTATTAATATGAATTTACCAGCAGACGTTTCAAAAATAATAAATATTTTAGAATCTAACGGACACGAAGCCTATGCAGTAGGCGGCTGTGTCCGTGACTGCATTCTAGGGAAAATTCCTCACGATTGGGATATCACCACATCGGCCTTGCCAGAGCAGGTGAAGGCTCTTTTTGAGCGTACATTTGACACAGGCATTGAGCATGGTACTGTGACGGTGTTGCTTCATGGTGAGGGCTACGAGGTCACCACATACAGAGTAGATGGCAAGTATGAGGACGGCCGTCATCCAAAGGAAGTTACATTCACAGCTTCCCTTGAGGAGGATTTAAAGCGCCGCGATTTTACTATCAACGCCATGGCATACAACGACACCAGAGGCTTGGTGGATTTGTTTGGTGGCGAGCAGGATTTGCAGAATGGCATTATCAAGGCCGTAGGAAATCCTACTGAGCGCTTTACGGAGGATGCTCTTCGCATGCTTCGCGCTCTCAGATTCTCAGCGCAGCTTGGCTTTGAAATCGAGCCAGCCACATATGATGCAATCAAGACACTAGCTCCTACCCTAGATAGAATCAGTGCAGAAAGAATCCAGGTAGAGCTTGTAAAGCTAATCACATCTGAACATCCGGAGAGGATGAGAAATGTTTACGAGACAGGTCTTACAGATGTTTTCTTCCCTGAGTTCAACGCGATGATGGAATGCAAGCAGAACAATATGCATCATATGTACACGGTAGGTGAGCATGCCATTGTTACTATGCAAAACTGTCCTGCTGATAAGGTACTTAGGCTTACAATGCTTCTTCATGATGTGGCAAAGCCTGTATGTAAGACAACAGATGATGAGGGTGTAGACCATTTCAAAATGCATCCTATGAAGGGTGCCGAAATGGCAAAGGCTATTTTGCGCAGACTGAAATTTGATAATGATACAACAGATGCAGTTTGCAATCTGGTTAAAAATCATGATGATAGACCAGAAATTAATCCGAGAAATGTTCGCCGTCTGATTATCAGAGTAGGAAAAGATAATTTTGAAAATCTTCTTGCGGTTAAACGAGCTGATACATGGGGCCAAAGCCTGCAAAATCGCGAAGAAAAGTTTGCATATATTGATTCACTTGAGGAAATGTACCATAAAATCCTTGAGCAGGAGGACTGCTTATCTATTAAAGATTTAAAGATTAATGGTAAGGATTTAATAGGAATGGGAGTGCCTCAGGGACAAAAAATCGGTCAGATACTTAAAACGGTTTTTGACGAAGTAGTAGACCAACCGGATTTGAACGATAGAGAATATCTGTTAAATCGTGTAAAAGATATGCTACAATAATCGTATGAATGGGATTTTTGCAAAAAAACTAATTAACTTAACATTGATTTTATGCATGAGCGCAGCTTTGCTTGAGGGGTGCGGAAGTCACCCTAATACTGCTACGGTTACTCAACACACAGGCTCTGCCCTGAAAAAGCAGGAGGAGACTGTGGAGGAGGATACGGCACTTGTGGAGGAAGAGCCACAGGGGCTGTATATCGTAGAAAGTCTAGATATGATGGAAGAAACCATCGCACTCTATTCTTTGGAAGAGGACAAGCAACTGCGCTACAACTATAATATGACCACAAAATTCCTTGATAAATTTGGGGGTAATGCTTTGTGGGCAAGCTTTACTGCAGGTACAGTTGTTACAATTGGAGATTTGCTTCCAGCTTCTGGGGCACTATCATCGGTTCAGAAATCAGATGATGTTTGGGCTTATGAAGATATATCCAAATACACTCTTGATGCCGGTAAAAATCTTATCACTATTGATGGAACCAATTACAAGATTACGGACAAGACAAAGGTTTATTCAGATTCTGAAAAGATTTTGCTATCAAGCATCAGCGAGGATGATGTAATTACGGTCATTGGCCAGGATAAGCAGGTTATCTCTATTGCTGTTACCACAGGACATGGCTACATCTATCTTACAAACACAGAGTTATTTGATGATAGTCTTATCTTTATTGGTAACAAGATTGTTTCTATGGTAAATGGAGAACAGGTTATCGAGGTTCCTGAGGGAACATACAAAATTACCGTAGCAAACAACGGCTGGGGAGGCAGCGCCGAATACACAGTCAGTAGAAACGAAACAACGCAGGTTAATTTGGATGATTTGAAAGGCGAAGGGCCATCCTTCTGCTTGATTACCTTTATTGTTACAGTTGCGGATACCTATGTTTACATAGATGGCCAAATGATTGATCCGGCAGAGCCACAGTACGTTCAGTATGGCAATCATAAACTGGTAGTTCAGTGTGATGGTTATACCGCTTGGAACAAGACTTTAGTAGTTAATTCTGAAACAGCTACAATTACTCTTGAAATGGAAACAGAATCTGAGTCAGAGGCGGAATCAGAATCAGACACCACTGACTCACAAGTTGTCCAGGAAGACGAGTCAACAGAAGAGGAAAATAGTGAAGAATCGTCTACAGAAAATGAGACTGAAACCGAAGAAAAATCAGACGATTTTGACTATGAAGTGGACTATTTATCAACTATTTCGGATCTTATAAGTAAGCTTGGAAATTAGGAATATGTGAAAAAAAAGTGAACTTTTCTAAAATGCAAGGATTTGTAAATAGTAATAATGTTTAAAAAATGTGCAAAAAATTTGTAATAATCCATAAAAACCTTATAAAATGGGGATTTTTTGGGGTTTTATTGTTGACACCGTAAAGCAAAAGAATTATAAAGGATATTGTAGTTAAGGGCGCTAAAGCCCGCTATAATACAATACAAATTCTCGAGGAGGAATAGTAATGAACAAGACAGAATTAGTAGCAGCTATCGCTAGCAAGGCTAACATTTCTAAGAAGGACGCTGAGGCTTCTGTAAAGGCTTTTACAGAGGTTGTTGCTGAAGAGCTTAAGAAGGGGGAGAAGATTCAGCTTGTAGGCTTTGGTACATTCGAAGTATCTAAGAGAGCAGCTCGTACAGGTAGAAACCCACAGACAGGCGCAGAGATGAAGATTCCTGCATCTAAGGCTCCTAAGTTTAAGGCTGGTAAGGCTCTTAAGGATTCTATCAACTAATTGAATGTATATTTTATTTAGATGATGGTTAGGGTTCGGTTTTGCCGGACCCTATTTTTTAATGAGGTGATGGAATGAGACTTGATAAATACTTAAAAGTTAGTAGACTTATAAAGCGTCGTACTGTTGCTAATGAAGCATGCGACAGTGGTAGAGTTCAAATCAATGGAAAAATTGCGAAAGCATCCACTGATGTTAAAATTGGTGATATAATAGAAATAGCATTTGGAAACAAAAATGTAAAAGTAGAGGTTTTGGATATCCAGGACACCACAAAAAAGGATGCGGCAGCAGACCTATTTAAGTATATTTAATATCAGTTATCGAGGTATTTGATGGCAAGAGCTAGAAGAGTTAAAAGACGAAAGAAAACCTCAACAGGTAGAATATATGTTGCAGTTATCATGCTGTTCATGATTTGCGTTATGACTGTCCAGATGGTTCGTTTATACGATAAGAATCAGGACTTAAAGAAGCAGGAGGAATCGCTTCAAAGCCAAGTGGATGAAGCAAACGAAAAAAGTGAGCAGTTAAAGGAATACGAGGAATACGTTGGTACTGACGAATATATAGAAAGTGAAGCATCACAGAAACTTGGATTGACACATGACAATTGGATTATTTTTAAAGAAAAAGAAGATTAAAGAATATATTGAAAAATACAATATGCTAAACAAAGGCGATGGAGTCGTCCTAGGTCTATCAGGTGGACCTGACTCTGTGTGCCTTTTTTTTGTACTGTTGGCACTTAAAGAAGAATACAATCTGACTATATCAGCGGTTCATATAAATCATATGATTAGAGGCAAGGATGCAGACGAGGATCAGGAATATGTGGAGACGTTGTGCAAGGAATTCAATGTTCCTTTAAATGCTCTTAGAATCGACATTCCTGCGCTTGCAAAGGAATCAGGTCGTTCTATCGAAGAAGAGGCAAGAATTGCCCGATATGACGCTTTTGAGAGGGCTGCAGCAGCTTTTGAGGAGCAGGGGATACCAGCAAAGATAGCGGTGGCACATAATGCTGATGACAATGCTGAAACTGTGCTCTTTCACATGGCAAGAGGCACAGGATTGGATGGGGTCTGCGGAATCTCTCCAAAGCGTGATAAAATCATTCGCCCCTTGCTTGCAGTTCCTAAGAAAGACATATTGGAATTTCTCAACGAAAATGAAGTGGCATATTGCATTGATGGAACAAATGCCGAAACTGATTACGACCGCAATCGAATCAGACACAACATCATGCCGGAATTAACTAAGATAAATGATAGAGCCCTAGAGCATATTTCGGATATGACAACACGACTATCTGAAATTGCAGAGTATATCTCTCTGGAGTCCAATGGTTTGCTTCAGATGGCCAAGCTTGATGGAGATAAGCTTAGAAAAAGAACTATCGCAACTGCACCACGTGTAATCGCTAGCCAGGCGATAAAGGATTATTTAAGCAAGTTTATGCCATATCAGAAGGATGTGGCTGCTGTTCACGTGGATTCTATCCTGGACCTATTAAACGAAGATGGAGAACGTCAAATTCAGCTTCCATACAAAAAGACCCTTATCATATCCTATGAAGAAATATATGTAATTGATACAGAAAATGAGGATAATCAAAAGCAGATTAATCCTACTTTTAATTATCGTGAATTTGATTACGAAGAGAGCATGAAATACCCTACCGAAACCTATACGAAATGGTTTGATTGTGATAGAATAGGGGCTAATATTGTAATAAGAACCCGTGCAGAGGGTGACTATCTATGCATCGATTCAGATGGAAATCGCAAATCTATACAGGATTATTTTGTAGATGAAAAAATTCCACGACATTTAAGAGATGAGGTGCCACTCGTATGTGATGGAAATCATGTAATGTGGGTGGTTGGTCACCGAGTCAGCGAGTATTACAAAATTTCAAAAAATACCACTCGAGTATTAGAGATTAGTTATACGGAGGAATAGTAAAATGAGTGAGAACATCAGAGTTCTTTTGCCTGAAGAAGAATTGGCAGCACGTATTGCAGAATTAGGAGCACAAATCAGCAAGGATTATGAAGGAGAATCAGTATTTCTTGTTTGCATCTTAAAGGGCGCTTCATTCTTTGCTTGTGAGTTGGCAAAAAGAATCACAGTTCCAGTAATTATCGATTTTATGGCTACATCAAGCTACGGTAGCGGCACAGTTTCTTCTGGTGTAGTTAAGATTAAAAAGGACTTGGATTTAGATCCAACAGGCCAGAACGTTATCATCGTTGAAGATATCATTGATAGTGGAAATACATTAAACTACCTTGGTCAGCTTTTCAAAGATCGTGGCGCTAAGTCAGTTCGTATGGTCACAATGCTTGATAAGCCAGATCGTCGTGAGGTAGATGTACACGTTGATTACACTGGATTTACTATTCCAGATCAGTTCGTAGTTGGTTACGGCCTTGATTACGACCAGAAGTATCGTAATCTTCCATACATTGGCGTTGTAGAGCTAGATTAGGAGGCGGATTTGAAGAAAAACAGAGCTTCAGGAATGATTATCTATGCTTTGTTTGTTTTTGTTGTGTTAGCTATTCTTTACACAAGCATGGGTAAATCAACTACCACATACACCCGAAGAGAATTTGACAAGGCCTTGGCAAGAGATGAGGTAAAATCAGTCAATATTACTCAGAATGAAGAGGTGCCAACTGGCGCAGCAGAAATTACTCTTACTGATGGCACAGAGGCTACTCTTTATGTTTCGGATGTTAACGAAATTCAGGATGAATTAAAAGAAGCAAAGGTTGCTTATACTGTTTCAGATATTCCACATGACAGTTGGATTTCTGAATTGTTACCAATGCTTATTGTCTTAGGCGCAGTATTTATTCTCTTTATGATTATGATGAATGCGCAGGGCGCTGGTGGTGGCGGTGCCAATGCCAGAATGATGAACTTCGGGAAAAGCAGAGCTAAGCTTACCAACAAAGAAGACATTCACACTACTTTTGATAATGTAGCCGGATTAAAGGAAGAAAAAGAAGAAGTTGAAGAACTTGTCGATTTCTTGAAGGATCCTGCTAAGTACACAAAAATCGGTGCTAGAATCCCTAAGGGAGTTATCTTAGTAGGCCCTCCAGGAACAGGTAAGACACTTCTTGCAAAGGCTATAGCTGGAGAAGCAGGAGTTCCATTCTTCTCAATCTCTGGTTCAGATTTTGTTGAGATGTTTGTTGGTGTTGGTGCTTCCCGTGTCCGTGATTTGTTCCAGGAAGCAAAGCAGAATGCACCATGTATCGTGTTTATCGATGAGATTGATGCGGTAGCAAGACGCCGTGGTACAGGTATGGGTGGCGGCCATGATGAACGAGAGCAGACACTTAACCAGCTTCTTGTAGAGATGGATGGTTTCGGTGTTAACGAAGGCATCATTGTTATGGCAGCTACAAACCGTGTAGATATTTTAGACCAGGCTATCATGCGTCCAGGACGTTTCGATAGAAAGGTTTATGTTGGCAGCCCTGATGTAAAGGGCCGCGAGGAAATCCTCAAGGTACACGCTAGCAACAAGGCTCTAGCGGAGGATGTTGATTTGAAACAGGTTGCTCAGGCAACAGTTGGTTTTACTGGCGCAGATTTAGAGAACCTTCTTAATGAAGCAGCTATTCTAGCAGCTGGTGAAAAAAGACAATATATCCTTCAGGAAGATATCAAGAGATCTTTCGTAAAGGTTGGAATTGGTAAAGAAAAGAAGAGTAAGGTTGTTTCAGAGAAAGAAAAGAAGATTACAGCATACCACGAAGCTGGACATGCAATTCTTTTCCATGTGCTTCCAGATGTAGGACCGGTATATTCAGTATCTATCATTCCTACAGGTGCAAGTGCAGCAGGCTACACAATGCCTATCAATGAAAATGACGAGATCTTTAATACAAAAGGCAAGATGACTCAGGATATTATCGTTTCTTTGGGTGGACGTGTTGCCGAAGAACTTATATTTGACGATGTTACCACTGGTGCCTCTAATGACATCAAGCAGGCTACAAAGATGGCTAGAAACATGGTAACAAAGTATGGATTCTCAAAAAATATAGGTATGATTCACTACGGTGATGACGATGAAGAAGTATTCATCGGCCGTGATTTGGCTCATACAAAAGGCTTTTCAGAGGCTACAGCTAAAGCCATCGATGATGAAGTTAAACGAATCATTGATGAATGTTATGAAAAAGCTGTGAAAATTTTGCGAGAAAACGAACAGATACTACACAAATGTGCTAATCTATTATTAGAAAAAGAAAAGATAGGACGAAGCGAGTTTGAGGCCCTATTTGAATCTTCAGGTACGAATGAGACCGCTGTAGAGGGTATAAACTGGGGAGAATAGTGCAATATGCACAAAAGTCATAGTTGGTATTTGTTATATTTGTGCACACTTAAGTATTGTGAGGTCATATAATAATCATCGTAAAAACCCCCCAATACATTATATAATTTTTACTAACCCCATAGTAAAAATACCTTCTCCTAAAAAGACAGCGATCGTTGCTGTCTTTTTTACTATCTAAAAATATCTAAGGGGAGTTGGAATGAACATCCAAGCTATTTACTCGGACGGTACAGCTGAATATAGAACTCCTATGGAACCGGAGCCTTTTGACTTAGTAACTATCAGATTGCGTGTATACCATCAGGAAGACCTGGAGGCTTTTTTAGTATCTGGTGATAAGAACATTAGAATGCATCTAGAGAGAACTCGTGGAGAGTTTGATTACTATACATGCGATGTTAAGCTTGAAGATAAAGAGTTTAGATATCACTTTGAAATAGTGGGAGACTATGGCCTATATTATTACGATAGAGTAGGTCTTTGGCGTGATCATAGAGAACATTACGAGTTTTCTATTATGCCAGGTTTTTCCACACCTTCCTGGTCGAAAGGTGCGGTTATGTACCAAATCCTTGTGGATAGATTCTATAAGGGCGACCCAAGCACAGATGTAGAAACAAATGAATATCATTATGTAGGAGCACCAGTTGAGCGTGTTGAGAACTGGGATTCTATACCTGCAAATCTTGATATAGGAAGATTCTATGGCGGAGACCTAGAGGGAGTCAGACAGAAACTCCATTATCTCAAAAGCTTGGGGGTTGAAGTAATATATTTCAATCCGCTGTTTGTTTCCCCTTCTAACCATAAATACGATACCTCAGATTATGACTACATAGATCCTCACCTCACTGTAATTAAAAAAGATGGAGGAGAGTGTCTAAAGGATGGGGATTATGACAATTCTCATGCCACTAAATACAAGCTTAGAGTGACCAATAAGGAAAATCTTGAAGCAAGTAATCAATTCTTTGCAGACTTTGTTAGAGAAGCTCATGAGAAGGGAATACGCGTAATTATTGATGGTGTATTTAATCACTGTGGTTCCTTCAACAAATGGCTCAACAGAGAAAAGATTTATTCAAAGGAAGAGGGGTACGCTCCAGGAGCTTATGAAAGCAAGGACAGCCCATATCACAATTTCTTCTACTTTTATGAGGATACATGGCCAGACAACAAATCATATGACGGCTGGTGGAGTCATGATACGTTGCCAAAGCTAAATTATGAGGAATCGCCTGAATTGTGCCAGTATATCCTCAATATAGGTAAAAAATGGGTTAGTGAGCCATATAATTGCGATGGATGGAGACTTGATGTAGCTGCCGACTTAGGTCACTCAGAAGAGTTTAATCATAAGTTTTGGCATGATTTTAGAGATGCAGTAAAATCAGCAAATCCAAATGCAATCATCCTTGCAGAGCATTATGGTAATCCGACTGCCTGGCTGGCTGGTGACCAGTGGGATACAGTAATGAACTATGATGCCTTTATGGAGCCGCTTACATTCTTTTTAACGGGAATGGAGAAGCATTCTGATGAATTCCAACCTAGCGCTATTGGTGACGGTGAAAGATTCAAAAATACAATGCTCCATTTTATGGCAAGGCTGAAGACTCCATCATTGTATTGCGCAATGAATCAGCTTTCTAACCATGACCATTCAAGATTTTTGACAAGAACAAATCACACTGTAGGAAGACTTGCCACCAAAGGGGCTAAGGCTGCTGAGGATGGTGTAAGTATTCCTGTTATGAAGCTGGCTGAAATGATACAAATGACATGGCCTGGTGCTCCGACATTGTATTATGGTGATGAAGCTGGCGTATGTGGCTTCACAGATCCAGATAGCCGCAGAACATATCCATGGGGCCATTGTAACTATGATCTTATCGATTTCACTAGAGATATGATTATGGTTCATAAACTAAGTCCAGCCATTAAGCAGGGATCGTTTAGATTTTTAAATTGTGGTCAGGGATTTATTAGCTATGCCAGATTCACAGCCAATGAGCAAGTTATCGTAGTTATCAACAGCAATGGCAATGGCATAGAAGTGGATATTCCAGTTTGGATAGCTGGCGTTCCATTAAATTGCAACTTGGAAAGAGTAATTATGACCAATGAGGTTGGCTATTCAATAATGCCTACCGATATAATTGTTGAAGGAGGAAACCTTCACGTCAGCCTTCAACCATATACCGGCATAGTGTACAAAAGATAGAATGGATATTTTATTTTACAAGCATGTACAACATATAGTATAATCATTACAAGTTTGGGGAATGTTCCACAATACTTAGGATGTAATACTATACGGGAGAGTTATTATGGCAAAGGATCTCACATGTCAAGGCAAGATCGACATGCAAGCACTTGAGGACCGACATAAAGAGTTAGAAAAAGCATGGAATGATTTGCTAAAAGAAAGAAGAGAGTTTGAAGCAAGGATTCATACTCTCGAACAGCAGGAAAAACAGTTTGAGTTGAAATGGGAATTACTAATCCAGGAAACTCAAAAGCTTGCTGATGATAAATTACAATTTGAGAGAAAGAAGAAATTCTTTGATCAAGTACAGGCTCACTCTGTGGAGCCTTATGTAGCTGAGGATAACATCGTCCATGGGGAGATGTTCTTTTCTGGTGTCACCACACCAAAGGCCCTTAAAAAGCGTTATAAGGACCTTATTAAGATTTACCATCCTGATGGAGAATCTGGCGACACAGCTACTGTGGCAGAGATTAATCGTGAATACGAGGATCTCAAAAATCAGATGTAATGAAATTCATATCATCAGGCAATGGAGCGACAAACTCCATTGCCTTTTTTGTTATAGGGTGAATAAAACTGATTTTGTGTGAATGTAAAGCCTGCCTTGTCATATATTCAAAATCAGGATTGTATAAATGGTCTCCGATTAATGGATGGCCAATATATTGAAAATGAACACGAATCTGATGGGTACGGCCTGTCTCAAGATGAATTGAGATTAGGCTGTGCCCTTTTTTCTCATCAATCACTTTATAGTGGGTGATGGCGCGCTCGCCATTTTCAAAATCTACCTGTCTTGTGATAATAGAATCGTCTACACGTCCTATAGGAGCATCTATTGTGCCTTCAGGCTCATCAAGATGACCACGGACGATGGCATAGTATTCTCTATGAAACTCACGGTTTTTTACCATCGTAGATAAAATATTTCCGGAAACTAAGTGCTTAGCAATGACAGTAAGCCCAGAAGTATTCTTATCTAGTCGATTAGCACATCTAAATATAAAAGGCTTATTCTGAGCCTCATAATAATATGCTAGACCGTTTGCTAAGGAATCTTCGTAGTGATTTAAGCTAGGGTGTATAGGGAGTCCAGCAGGCTTATTAATGACGATTATATCCTCATCCTCATAAACGATATCCAAATCCATTTTTACTGGTGGAATCTTTTCGGATGAATCATCTTCGGAGATATTTACAGTTAAAATCTCGCCGGCCTGGAGTTTGCGATTCATATGTACCCACTCACCATCGATAACCACATTGTTTGGCATTTTTTTAATTGCGGTGATGTTAGCGCTGGAGTAACCATGAGCTTTTAGATATTTATCTATAGAATATCCTGCATATTCAGAATTGATTTCATAAGTTAATGTTCTATTCATAGCTATAATTTATCTGTATATAAAGAAAAAGTCAAAAATAAAGAGCTCATACTGGGGCGTATGAGCTCTTATTGAAGAAGGAGAATTGGTTAAATGAAGAAAGTAAAGCTATTACTCTTTTACTTCATTGTAGCAACCACGCTAACTGTTTTTTTAGAAGAATCGAATGGGATAACGTTTCCTTCGATCTCCTTGCCATCAACAGTAAGGCTAGCAACACCCTTTTGAACCTTGTTAGGATTCTTAATTTCGATGTTGTATATTACACCTCTGTATTCACGTGTGATATTGAAATCACCAAATGCAGCAGGTGTACATGGATTTACAGATAATCCCTCTAAGGTTGGGTAGATTCCTAAGATATACTGGGAAATATTTGTAAATGTCCAAGCAGCAGTACCTGTAAGCCAGCTGTTCTTAGCCTCACCATGGAATCTGGCATCTGCGCCAGCAACCATCTGTGAGTAAACGTATGGCTCAGTTCTATGAATTTCTGAAATGTCCTCGATGTATGAAGGACAGGTTTTTTGGTAAACTTCAAATGCTCTGTCACCACGGCCGATGCATGTCTCAGCAATTGAAATCCATGGATTGTTGTGACAGAAGATACCAGCATTCTCTTTGTATCCTGGTGGATATGATGTAATCTCACCAAGTTCAAGATGATATCTCGTATAAGCAGGCTGTAAAATCATTACGCCGTACTTTGTATCAAGCTTTTCTTTTACAGAATCAAGGGCTTTCTTTGCCTTACCATCATCAACGCCTACACCGGCCATTACACACATACCTTGTGGCTCGATGTAGATCTGTCCCTCATCACATTCCTTTGAACCAACTTTGTGGCTGTAAGCGTCATAAGCTCTTACGAACCAATCACCATCCCAGCCATCTTTTTCAATAGCAGCAGTCATCTTATCAACTTCTGTAAGAACACGAGCTTCTTCAGCAGTGTCTCCCATAAGCTTTGCAAGAGCTGCATATTCACGACCATATTTTACAAACATACCAGCAATAAATACTGATTCTGCAACAGGTCCTTCACTAGGTCCGAAGCACTGGAAGCTTTCGCCTGGATGCTCTGAGAAACAGTTAAGGTTGAGGCAGTCGTTCCAGTCAGCACGACCAATAAGTGGAAGGTCATGTGGACCCTTGTGATTTACAATATAATCAAATGAGCGCTTTAAGTGCTCCATAAGTGTTGTAGCGACTGACATATCATTATCGTAAGGAACCATTTCCTTAAGAATTGATGTGTCTCCGGTTTCGCGGATGTAAGCAGATGTACCAGCGATTAACCAAAGTGGATCATCGTTAAATCCTGAACCGATATCAGAATTACCCTTCTTTGTAAGAGGCTGATACTGGTGATATGCTGAACCATCCTGGAACTGAGTTGAAGCAATATCAATGATTCTCTCACGAGCTCTGTCTGGAATAAGATGAACAAATCCAAGTAAATCCTGGCAAGAATCTCTGAATCCCATTCCTCGCCCAATACCGGTCTCATAGTAAGAAGCTGAACGAGACATGTTGAATGTAACCATACACTGATATTGATTCCAAATATTAACCATACGGTTTACATGCTCATCATTTGATTCAACATGGAACTTGCTGAGAAGTCCATCCCAGTATGTATTAAGCTTTGCAAGTGCGTTGTCAAAATCTTCTGTAGTTTGATATTTAGCAAGAAGAGCATTAGCTCTCTTTTTATTAATGATTCCTGGTTTTTCCCACTTTTCATCTTCAGGGTTTTCCACATAGCCTAAAGCAAATACAAAAGTTTTGCACTCTCCAGCGTCAAGTGAAAGATTAATCTGATGTGAAGCAATTGGATACCATCCTGAAGCGATAGTATTGTGAAGCTTTCCTTCAATTACAGCTGCAGGTTTATCTGGACCATTATAGGCACCTCTGAATTCATCTCGGCTTGTTTCGAAACCATCAATCTTAGTATTAACTGAATATACAGCGTAGTGATTACGACGCTCGCGATATTCTGTTTTATGATAGATAGTTGAATCAATAACTTCAACTTCGCCGATTGAAAGGTTACGCTGATAATTCTTCATATCATCATCGGCATTCCATAGACACCATTCTACATACGAGAAAAGCTGTATATCTTTGTGAGCTGAGCTGTTGTTTGTGATTGTTACTTTTGTAAGTTCAACAGGATCACCAATTGGAACAAAAGTAATAAGCTCAGCCTTCACATCATTTTTAGCACCAGTAAACTTACTGTAACCAATACCATGACGACATTCATAGGAATCTAATTCAGTCTTGGTTGGCTGCCAGCCAGGATTCCAAATTGTATCTCCATCCTTAATATAGAAATACTTACCATTTGTATCTGGTGTTGTGTCGTTATAGCGATAACGAGTCATACGTAAAAGCTTTGCATCTTTATAGAAAGTATAGCCACCGCATGTGTTTGATATTAAAGAAAAGAAATCGGTACAACCCAAGTAGTTAATCCATGGTAATGGGGTTTTTGGAGTTGTGATTACATATTCTTTGTTTTGATCGTCGAAATGTCCGAACTTCATATATTCCTCCCTAAAACTAAGAACCAATTATTCATACAGAAAACGATTAAGTGAATAATTTGAGAGAAAAGCGGTTCATTTAAAGAAAACGAAGCGTAAACGTTTAAGTTAAAAGATATAATTTCTCGGCATTAGAATACCATAATTATCCTAAAAAGCAATTAGGTTGTTAAATGTTTGGCGATATTTCACTAAAACGGGTTACGAAACTGTAACGAAAAGACAAATTTTCGAAAAACTATTGTACATTTCGTAAAAAGGGGCTATATTGAAATTACGAAAACGATTAAGCGAATGTTTAACACACTAGGGAGAGAGTGATGGTTTCATTAAAAGATATTGCCGGTCGATGCGGTGTATCAGTTGCTACAGTTAGTAAAGCACTGAATGATCACAGTGACATCGGCGCAAAAACAAAGGAAAGAATCAGAAAAGTTGCTAATGAATTAGGATATGTTCCTAATGCAGCAGCAAAATCCATGAAAACAAATCGTACACATAATATAGGAGTTCTTTTCATGGACGATGCCAACAGCGGTTTACAGCATGACTTTTTCGCAAGTGTTCTTGAAGGTTTTAAAAGAGAAGTTGAAAAAGAAGGATATGATATAACCTTCATTTCAAATGACAGATCAAGACCTGGAAGAGATTCTTATCTCACACATGCAAGATACAGAAGATTCGATGGGGTCATAATTGCAAATGTTCACTTCGGAGATCCCGAGGTGGTTGAGCTGGTAAAGAGCGACATACCTGTTGTGACAATTGATCATGTCTATAATGATACGACAACAATCCTTTCGGATAATGTTGGAGGCATGACAGAGCTTGTAGATTTTGCAGTAGCTTCTGGCCATAGAAAAATCGCTTACATACACGGTGCTGATTCTTCGGTAACACGCACAAGATTAGTTACCTTCCATAAAAAGATGGAAGAATATGGAATAGAAACTCCGGATGAGTACTTAATGGAATCTCCATATAGAGATACACATGGTGCTTATGAATGCACATTAAAGCTGTTGGAATTAGAAAACAGACCAACCTGCATTTTCTATCCTGATGATTACGCGTCTTATGGCGGTATGAGGGCAATATCAGAAAAAGGGTTAAAGGTTCCTGATGATGTATCAGTAGTTGGATTCGATGGAATCAAAGTAGCGAGACATATTAGACCAAGACTTACTACTTACAGACAGGATACAGAAGAGTTAGGAAGACAAGCAGGAAAGAATCTTATCGATTTAATTGAAAGACCAAAAACTACATTAGTACAAAGGGTTGTAGTTAAAGGGAGACTGCTTGAAGGTGATACCCTCAAGAAGCTGAATTAGGCATTTAGTTGAGAAATCAACTTATATAAATGCAAACAAATTAATGTAGATATGATGTTGATGTGTTATCAGCATCAAAGGACGAAAGTCCAGGAAAAATATTTTGGGAGGAACACACAATGAAAAAAAGATTAGTTAGTTTGCTCGCAATGGCAACAATGACAGCAACAATGTTTGCTGGCTGTGGAAGCTCAGAAACAGCTTCTACAGAAGAAGCAGCAGCTCCAGCATCAACAGAGGAGATTGATGCTGAGGCAGAAGCAGTAGAACTTCCTGAGGATACAGGTAAAGTTCTTAACATCTATTGTTGGAACGATGAGTGGCAGACACGTGTAAAGGATTTCTATCCTGGATACGAAGAAGTAGATGCTACTCACGGAAAGATTGGTGATGTTGAAGTAGTTTGGAACATTACACCATCTACAGACAATGCATATCAGAACAACCTTGATGAGGCTCTTCTCGCTCAGCCAGACGCAGCTGCAGATGATAAGGTAGATTTATTCTTAGTTGAAGCTGACTACGCTCTTAAGTATGTTGACGAAGATGTAACAATGCCATTATCTGACCTCGGCATTACTTCTGATATGGTTGCAGATCAGTATTCATACACACAGAGCATCGTAACAGATAGCAATGGTAGACTTAAAGGCTCTTCATGGCAGGCATGCTCAGCAGGTCTTATCTACAACAGAGAGGCAGCAAAGGAAGTTCTTGGAACAGATGATCCAGCAGAGGTTCAGGCAGCAGTAGCTGATTGGGATAAGTACAATGAGACAGCTCAGAAGGTAGCTGATGCAGGTTACACAATGTGTTCTGTAAACGATACATATCGTACATATGCTAACAACGTATCTGGACAGTGGGTACAGGATGGCAAGCTTGTTATCGATCCTAACGTTGATAAGTGGGTAGATGATTCTATGGCACTTATTGAAGCAGGCGCTGAAGATACAGATGATCTTTGGAGTGATGACTGGGCAAAGGGTAAGAGACCAGAAGGAAAGGTATTCTGCTACTTTGGACCAGCTTGGTTCTTCAACTTCTGCCTTGATGCAGATCAGGATGGCACAATCGCTAACCAGGGCGGTTGGGGATACTGCGAAGGTCCTCAGTCTTACTACTGGGGTGGTACATGGGTATGCGCTGCAACAGGTACAGACAACGCTAACCTTGTAAAAGATATCATTGTAACAATGACAACAGATAAGGGAGTTCTTAAGGATATTGCTACAACATACGCTGACTGCGTAAATAGCAAGGAAGTTCTTGCAGAACTTGCATCATCAGACGAAGGTAACCTTGACCTTCTCGGCGGACAGAATCCATACGAGCAGCTTGCAGCAGGCGCTGAGACAGTAGATCTTTCAAACCTTTCTAAGTACGATCAGGGATGTACAGAAGAGTTCCAGAAGGCAATGAAGAACTACTTCACAGGAAATGCAACAAAAGACGAAGCTATTGATATGTTCAAGACAGCTGTTCATGAGAAGTATCCAGATGTTTCAGTAGACTAATTCTAGCTGCAACTAATCTGTGAAATGATTTGGGGCGCATGGGGATTGGCCCTGTGCGCCCTATTTAAAAGAACTAAAAGGGAGCATTTATGAACAAGAAGAGCAAAGTTGTTAGATATAATAAGTGGGGTTATATCTTTCTGATACCTTTTACAGTAATATTTTTAATATTCCAGTTGATCCCACTAGTTTCAACTATTTACAATTCATTCTTTGAAAATTACCGTTCAGGACTTACACAAATTGGACCTAATTTTGTAGGTCTTGCAAACTATGCAACAATCATAACTAACGGTGATTTGCCATTGTATTTCAAGAATACAATGATTATGTGGGTTTTAGGCTTTGTGCCACAGATTATTCTTTCATTATTATTAGGAGCATGGTTTACAGATCCATCTCTTAGATTAAAAGGTCAGACATTCTTTAAAACGGTAATTTATTTACCAAACTTAATTATGGCATCAGCTTTTGCTATGCTGTTCTTTACATTGTTTGCAGATAGCGGACCAATAAACTCATTGCTTATCCAGTTGGGTGTATTCAAGGAAGCATTCTCATTTATGGATCATGCAGCAAGTGTTCGTGGATTGGTAGCTACAATGAACTGCCTTATGTGGTTTGGAAATACGACAATTCTTCTGATGGCAGGTATGCTTGGAATTGATCCATCTCTTTTTGAGGCTGCTCAGGTTGATGGTGCAACTGCTAATCAGATTTTCTATAAAATAACATTACCTTTGCTTCGACCAATTCTTGTATATGTTATGATTACATCTCTTATTGGTGGTTTGCAGATGTTTGATGTACCTCAGATTTTGACAAATGGTACAGGTAATCCAATGCGTTCATCTATGACATTGATTATGTACTTGAACAAGCATTTATATAGTAAGAACTTTGGACTTGCAGGTGCACTTTCAGTATTTATGTTTATAATTACAGCCATTTTAAGCTTGATAGTTTATAAGTTTACTAATGTTCAGGAACAGAAATAAAATCGTTGAGATTAAGTAAAATAGATGAGGAGAATAAAAATGGCAAATAACACAAGTAATAGCCAAGGCGGCGGAGTCCATGCAAGAAGACTAGTTTCTTATATAGTATTAATATTGATATCATTCTTGTGCTTATTCTGGTTCTATGTACTATTTAT
This sequence comes from Pseudobutyrivibrio ruminis HUN009, assembly GCF_000703005.1. Lineage (NCBI taxonomy): Bacteria > Bacillati > Bacillota > Clostridia > Lachnospirales > Lachnospiraceae > Pseudobutyrivibrio > Pseudobutyrivibrio ruminis. The sequence continues at coordinate 1,066,328 of NZ_JNLH01000001.1, forward strand.
CAATTCTACTAGAAGTAATTCAGAATTGAGCGCAGGCTTTACACCATTTCCAAGTGTCCATCTTATAGAGAACTGGACAAATTTGAAAAATGGAACATTACCTATTGTAAGTGGTATGATTAACTCACTTGTAATCGCAGTGCTTACAGCAACACTTGCAACATACTTTTCAACAATGACAGCTTATGCTATCCATGCATATAACTTTAAATTGAAGAAATTCATGTTTACTTTCATATTAATGATTATGATGATTCCAACACAGGTAACTGTACTTGGTTTCTTACAGCTCATTGATAAGATGCATTTAGATAATAGTGCTATTCCACTTATCATCCCTGCAATTGCATCTCCAGCTGTATTCTTCTATATGAAGCAATACATGGATTCGACATTGCCTCTTTCATTAATCGAGGCTGCCAGAATTGATGGTTCAGGCGAATTTAGAACATTTAACCAGATTGTAGTACCCCTTATGAAGCCAGCGATAGCTGTACAGGCAATCTTCAGCTTTGTAGGTAGCTGGAACAATTACTTCACTCCAGCACTTGTTCTTCATGATGATACAAAGAAGACACTTCCTATATTAATTGCTCAGCTTCGTAATGCAGACTGGTTAAAGTTTGATATGGGACAGGTTTATATTATGATTGCATTCTCAATCTTCCCTGTTATAATTGTATATCTAATACTTTCTAGATATATTGTAGGTGGCGTAACACTTGGCGGTGTAAAGGGCTAAACATAATAATGAAAAAGACTTGACAGTTCTTGCGTCGTATGCTAAATTTAGCTAGCGACTAAGAAAAGCAGGTCTTTTTTTTATGCTCTTTTTTCGCCTTGTCAAATTGTTCGCTATGACAAGTGAGCGTAAGTAGACCAAAGTAGAAATTTAACGGAGGTGGAAGTTGTGCGCACAAAGATAACATTAGCTTGCACAGAGTGCCAGCAGCGTAATTACAACATGACAAAAGACAAGAAGACACACCCTGACAGAATGGAAACAAAGAAGTATTGCAGATTCTGCAAGAAGCACACAATGCACAAAGAGACTAAATAGTCATCCGGGAGGTGCGAAATGGCAGAGGAAAAGAAAACCAAGTCAGGACGTTTTGCGGGTCTTAAGACAGAGTTCGGAAAGATCGTCTGGGCAGATCCAAAAGACGTGTCAAAACAGACAACAGCAGTTGTTGCTGTGTCAGTAGTTGTAGCAGTGATCATCATCGTTTTAGATGCAGTGATCAACAAGGGTGTAAATATCCTAGTTAATTTATAATGGAGGCATCGCATATGGCAGAGGCAAAGTGGTATGTAGTTCATACTTACTCAGGCTATGAGAACAAAGTCAAGACAAACATTGAAAAGGCTATCGAGACACAACATCTCGAGGAGCAGATTCTTGATGTAAGAGTACCTATGGTTGAGGTTACCGAAACTAGGGATGGCGTCAAGAAGCAAGTTTCAAAGAAGATGTACCCTGGTTACGTTCTTATTGAGATGATTATGAATGATGAGACCTGGTACGTTGTCAGAAATACTAGAGGTGTTACAGGCTTCGTTGGACCAGGAAGTAAACCAGTGCCATTGTCAGAGGCTGAAGTTAAAGCATACTTACTAGGCGAAAGCACTGAAAGAGTCAACGTTGAGGTTGACTTCGAAGTCGGAGATACTCTTAGTGTCGTAGACGGTACCTGGAAAGATACTGTGGGCGTTGTTAAGTCTATCAATGCTAAGAAGCAGACAGTAACCATCAGCGTTGAAATGTTCGGACGTGAAACACCAGTAGAAATTGATTTCACAGACGTACGCAAGATGGATTAGGAGGAATATCATGGCAAAGAAAATTGAAGGCTATATCAAGTTGCAGATTCCAGCAGGCAAGGCTACACCAGCCCCACCAGTTGGTCCAGCACTTGGTCAGCATGGTGTAAACATCGTGGAGTTTACAAAGCAGTTTAACGCAAAGACAGCAGATATGGGAGATACAATTGTTCCTACAATTATCACTGTTTATGCAGATAGAAGCTTCAGCTTCATCACAAAGACTCCACCAGCAGCAGTTCTTATTAAGAAGGCTTGCAAGCTTCAGAAGGCTTCAGGCACACCTAACAAGACAAAGGTTGCAAAGATTACAAAGGCTCAGGTTCAGGAAATCGCAGAGACAAAGATGCCTGACCTTAACGCAGCATCACTTGAGGCTGCTATGAGCATGATCGAAGGAACATGTAGATCAATGGGCGTTGAGGTTGTTGAATAATTCACAGCTTAGCGAAAACAACGTTCTTACTATTAAAGATTTGAGTGGGAGAGCATTAGCTCGATAAACCACAGGAGGTAAACATGAAAAGAGGAAAGAAATACGTTGCAGCTGTTAGCTCATACGATAAGTCAGCTGCATACGATCCAGCAGAAGCAATCGCACAGGTAAAGAAGAATGCTACTGCAAAATTTGATGAGACAATTGAAGCTCATATCAGAACTGGTTGTGACGGACGTCACGCTGAGCAGCAGATTCGTGGTGCTGTAGTACTTCCACACGGTACTGGTAAGACTGTTCGAGTTTTAGTATTCGCTAAGGGTGCTAAGCTTGATGAGGCACAGGCTGCAGGCGCTGATTTCGTAGGCGGCGAGGAACTCATCCCTAAGATCCAGAACGAAGGTTGGGCAGAGTTCGATTCAGTAGTTGCTACTCCAGACATGATGGGTGTTGTTGGTCGTCTTGGTCGTGTACTTGGACCTAGAGGACTTATGCCAAACCCTAAGGCTGGTACAGTAACAATGGATGTTGCTAAGGCTGTTGAAGAAATCAAAGCTGGTAAGATTGAGTATAGACTTGATAAGACAAACATTATCCATGTACCTATCGGAAAGGCTTCTTTCACAGAGGAGCAGTTAGCGGACAACTTCCAGACTCTTATGGACGCTATCAACAAGGCTAAGCCAGCAAGCTTAAAGGGTCAGTACATTAAGAGCATTTCACTTGCTCCTACAATGGGTCCTGGCGTTAAGCTTAACGTAGCAAAGGTTTCAAACTAATTGTTGACAGCCCAATATACATGATGATATAATGCATAAAGTTGTTGCCGAAGACAGCAGGTGGCGTTAGCCGTAAAGATTTTATCTACCAGCCGAGGACGATTAAGTATTTATCGATTAATCACCCTCTATGTCTTTGACATAGAGGGTTTTACTTTATCCTCATATAAGCAACAAACAAATATTATAAGGAGGAAAAATTCGTGGCAAAAGTTGAATTAAAGCAGCCAATAGTTGACGAGATCTCAGAGCAGATTAAGGATGCAGCTTCAGTAGTAGTTGTAGACGCTCGTGGACTTACAGTTGCAGAAGACACACAGTTACGTAAGCAGCTTCGCGAGGCTGGTGTTACTTACAAGGTATACAAGAACACACTTATGAAGCGTGCTTTCGAGGGAACAGATTTTGCATCACTTGATGATGTTCTTGAAGGACCAAGTGCAATCGCTGTTTCAAAGAATGATGCTACAGCTCCAGCAAGAATTCTTGCTAAATTTGCTAAGACAGCTACAAACCTTGAGATCAAGGCTGGTGTCGTAGAAGGTACATTCTATGATGCTAATGGTATGTCAGCAGTTGCAGCTGTACCAAGCAGAGAGGAACTTCTTTCAAAGTTACTTGGAAGCTTACAGTCACCAATCACAAACTTCGCTCGCGTTCTCAACCAGATCGCAGAGCAGGGTGGTGCATCTACAGAGGCACCAGCTGCAGAGGCAGAGGCTCCAGCAGAGGAAGCACCTGCAACAGAAGCAGAGTAATTTAATTGATTTTAATTATTATTTAATGGAGGAAAATAATCATGGCAAAGATGACAACAGAAGAGTTTATCGCAGCTATCAAAGAGCTTAGCGTATTAGAGTTAAATGACCTTGTAAAGGCATGTGAGGAAGAGTTCGGCGTTTCTGCAGCAGCAGGCGTTGTAGTTGCAGCAGCAGCTGGCGATGCAGCAGCAGCTGAGGAGAAGGACGAGTTCGACGTAGAGCTTACAGAAGTAGGTTCTGAGAAGGTTAAGGTTATCAAGGTTGTTCGTGAGGCTACTGGTCTTGGACTTAAGGAAGCTAAGGAACTCGTTGATGGCGCACCAAAGGTTATCAAGGAAGCAGCTGACAAGGCTACAGCAGAGTCAATCAAGGCTCAGCTTGAGGAGATCGGTGCAAAGGTTACTCTTAAGTAATTCAAACTCGATTGTTTTATATTTAGCAGGTTCATTTGAACCTGCTAAATTTTTTTGAAAATATATAATTTAATACTTGACTTTGTTATTGACTTTGGCATAGAATGTAGTTTGCACTATTGTGGTGCAGTGTGTATTTCTATGCTTATTTTTATGCACGGATTTTCACACATTTTATTTGATAAGATTTATCCAAATTTAAATATTATGAGAGGTGGAACGTCAATGGAGAAAAACAGAATACGTCCAGTGAAAGCTGGAAAGAACTTGCGTATGAGTTACTCGAGACAAAAAGAGGTACTTGAAATGCCTAATTTAATCGAGGTCCAGAAGAACAGTTATGACTGGTTCGTTAAGGACGGATTAAAAGAAGCATTTGCTGATATCTCTCCTATTCAGGATAGGGGTAATCAGCTTGAGTTGCACTTTGTTGACTTTACATTGTGCAAGGATGAAGTTAAGTACACCATCCCACAGTGCAAGGAAAGAGATGCAACATACGCAGCACCTTTGAAAGTAAAGGTACGCCTTGTAAACAAGGAGTCCGGAGACATGCAGGAGCATGAAATTTTCATGGGTGATTTACCACTTATGACAGAGACTGGCACATTCGTTATTAATGGAGCAGAGCGTGTTATCGTCAGTCAGCTTGTTCGTTCACCAGGTATCTATTATGCTATCGGTCACGACAAGATTGGTAAGGAGCTCTATTCATGTACAGTAATACCTAACCGAGGTGCATGGTTAGAGTATGAGACAGATTCCAATGACGTTTTCTATGTTCGTGTAGACCGTAACAGAAAAGTACCTGTTACAGTACTTATTCGTGCTCTTGGTTTAGGTACAAACCAGGAAATTATTGATGTATTTGGCGAAGAGCCAAAGATTCTTGCTACATTTGCTAAGGATCCTTCTATCACTGAGAAGAATCCTCAGGGTAGCTACGAAGGAGGCTTACTTGAGTTATATCGTAAGCTTCGTCCAGGCGAGCCACTTGCAAAGGACAGCGCTGAGTCATTAATTCACGGTATGTTCTTTGATCCAAGACGTTACGATCTTGCAAAGGTAGGACGTTATAAATTCAATAAGAAGCTTATGCTTCGCAACCGTATTGCAGGTCAGATTCTTGCAGAGGATGTAGTTGACACTACAACTGGCGAGATTATCGCAAAGGCTGGAGATAAGATTACACTTGAGAAGGCTGATGAAATCCAGAATGCAGCTGTTACTCATGTATTCATCCAGACTGAGACACGCAATGTAAAGGTTCTTTCAAACATGATGGTTGATATCACAAAGTTTGTTGATGTCGATGCAGAGGCTCTTGGTATTACAGAGCTCGTATACTATCCAGTATTAGAGAGAATTCTTTCAGAAAACACAACAAAAGAAGATATTGAGGATGCTATTGAGCGTTCAGTAGCTGATTTGATTCCAAAGCACATTACAGTTGAGGATGTATTTGCATCAATCAACTACAATATGCATCTTGAGTACGGCATTGGTAAGGATGACGATATCGATCACCTTGGTAACCGTCGTATTCGTGCTGTTGGTGAGCTTTTACAGAACCAGTACAGAATCGGTTTATCACGTCTCGAGAAGGTTGTACGTGAGCGTATGACAACTCGTGACCTTGAGGATATTTCTCCACAGAACCTCATCAACATCAAGCCTGTTACAGCTGCAATCAAAGAGTTCTTTGGTTCATCACAGTTGTCACAGTTCATGGATCAGAACAACCCACTTGGTGAGTTGACACATAAGAGACGTCTTTCTGCCCTTGGTCCTGGTGGTCTTTCAAGAGATCGTGCCGGATTCGAGGTTCGAGACGTACACTATTCTCACTATGGACGTATGTGCCCTATCGAGACACCTGAAGGACCAAACATCGGTCTTATCAACTCTCTCGCAAGCTATGCTCGTATCAATGAGTATGGTTTTATTGAGGCGCCATACAGACGTATTGATAAATCAGACCCAGAGAATCCTCGCGTAACAGACGAGGTTGTCTATATGACAGCAGACGAAGAGGATAACTATCATGTAGCACAGGCTAACGTCAAGCTTGACGCAGAAGGCCACTTCATGAGAAAGAACGTATCTGGTCGTTTCCGTGAGGAGACACAGGAGTACGATAAGACTATGTTTGATTACATGGACGTATCTCCAAAGATGGTATTCTCAGTTGCTACAGCCCTTATTCCATTCCTTCAGAACGATGACCCTACACGTGCCCTCATGGGATCAAACATGCAGCGTCAGGCAGTACCTCTTCTTACTACAGAGGCTCCAGTTGTTGGTACAGGTATGGAACCAAAGACAGCTGTCGATTCAGGTGTCTGCGTAGTTGCTAAGCGCGCTGGTATCGTAGAGATGTCAGAGACAAAGCGTATTATCATCAAGGCTGACGAAGACGGAACAAGAGATGAATATGATCTTCTCAAGTTCACACGTTCAAACCAGTCTAACTGCTACAATCAGCGTCCAATCGTATTCAAGGGTGACCATGTAGAAGCAGGCGAGGTTATCGCTGATGGTCCTTCTACAAAGAATGGTGAGCTTGCCCTTGGTAAGAACCCTCTTATCGGTTTCATGACATGGGAAGGTTACAACTACGAGGATGCGGTTCTCCTTTCAGAGAGACTTGTACAGGATGATGTTTATACATCTATTCATATTGAAGAGTACGAAATCGATGCTCGTGATACAAAGCTTGGACCAGAGGAAATCACACGTGATGTTGCTGGTGTAGGTGATGATGCACTTAAGGATCTTGACGAGAGCGGTATTATCCGTATCGGTGCTGAGGTTCGTGCAGGTGATATCCTTGTTGGTAAGGTTACACCTAAGGGAGAGACAGAGCGTACTCCAGAAGAAAGACTTCTTCTTGCAATCTTCGGTGAGAAGGCAAGAGAGGTTCGTGATACTTCACTCCGTGTTCCACACGGTGCTTACGGTATCGTTGTTGATGCAAAGGTATTTACTCGTGAGAACGGCGATGAGCTTTCTCCAGGTGTTAATAAATCAGTACGTATCTACATTGCTCAGAAGAGAAAAATCGGTGTAGGTGATAAGATGGCTGGTCGTCATGGTAACAAGGGTGTAGTTTCCCGCGTACTTCCAGTAGAAGATATGCCATATCTTCCAAACGGTCGTCCACTTGATATCGTACTTAACCCATTGGGTGTACCTTCACGTATGAATATCGGTCAGGTCCTTGAGATTCACCTTTCACTTGCTGCAAAGGCACTTGGATTTGACATTGAAACACCAGTATTTGATGGTGCAAATGAAATTGATATCCAGGATACACTTGAGCTTGCAAATGACTATGTAAATATGCCATTTGACAAGGAAGAAGCTACAAACGGCGAGGAGACATTCTACGACAAGTACGTTGATATTCTTCGTGACGATGTTATGGAGTATCTTTCTACAAACCGTGCACACCGTGCACTTTGGAAGGGTGTTCCAATCTCTCGTGATGGTAAGGTACAGCTTCGCGATGGTCGTACAGGTGAGCCATTTGATGGTCCTGTAACAATCGGACACATGCATTACCTTAAGCTTCACCACCTTGTTGATGATAAGATTCATGCTCGTTCAACTGGTCCTTACTCACTTGTTACACAGCAGCCACTCGGTGGTAAAGCACAGTTCGGTGGACAGCGTTTCGGTGAGATGGAAGTTTGGGCTCTTGAGGCTTATGGTGCATCATACACACTTCAGGAAATCCTTACAATGAAGTCTGATGATGTTATCGGTCGTGTTAAGACATACGAAGCTATCATCAAGGGTGAAAACATCCCTGAGCCAGGTATCCCTGAGTCATTCAAGGTATTACTTAAGGAATTACAGTCACTTGGTCTTGATGTTCGTGTTCTCGATGAAAATCGTGAAGAAGTTGAACTTATGGAAACAAGTGAATATGGAAATACAGACCTCAATGCAATCATCGCTGGAAGCGATAGAAACTTTGCCTTCGAGGATGACAATTCATTCGCACAGGCAGGATTCTCTACAAAGAAGTTTGATTCTGATGGAGATCTTGTTGATGATGAAGATGATGCAGCATTTGAAGAAGATGATGATTTTACAGATGTAGCAGATGATTTTGATGAGGAATAAATAGGAAGGGAGCTAGAAAATGCCAGAGAATAAAGAAGCGACATATCAACCAATAGCATTTGACGCAATACAGATTGGATTGGCTTCACCTGAAAAGATCAGACAGTGGTCTCGTGGCGAAGTTAAAAAGCCAGAGACAATCAACTATCGTACACTGAAGCCTGAGAAGGATGGTCTTTTCTGCGAAAAGATTTTTGGACCTAGCAAGGACTGGGAATGTCACTGCGGAAAGTACAAGAAGATTCGTTATAAGGGTGTAGTTTGTGATCGTTGTGGTGTTGAAATCACAAAGGCAAGCGTTCGTCGTGAGCGTATGGGTCACATTGAACTTGCTGCACCAGTTTCACATATTTGGTATTTCAAGGGTATTCCTTCACGTATGGGACTTATTCTTGATCTTTCACCAAAAACACTTGAGAAGGTTCTCTACTTTGCATCATACATCGTTCTTGATGCAGGAGAGACAGCTCTCATGTATAAGCAGGTCCTCACAGAAGCTGAGTACCAGGAAGCTAGAGAGCAGTATGGTAACGGCTTCAGAGTAGGAATGGGTGCTGAAGCTATCCAGGAGCTTCTCAAGGATATTGACCTTGATGAAGAGGCTACAAAGCTTCAGATCGAATTAGATAACGCTACAGGCCAGAAGCGTTCACGTATCATCAAGAGACTCGAGGTTGTTGAGGCATTCCGCGAGTCAGGAAACAGACCTGAATGGATGATTATGACAGTTATCCCTGTTATTCCACCAGATCTTCGTCCTATGGTACAGCTTGATGGTGGCCGTTTTGCTACATCTGATCTTAACGACTTATACCGTCGTATTATCAATAGAAATAACCGACTTCGTCGACTCTTAGAGCTTGGTGCTCCTGATATCATCGTACGTAACGAAAAGCGTATGCTTCAGGAAGCTGTTGATGCTCTTATCGATAACGGTCGTCGTGGCCGTCCTGTTACAGGTCCTGGTAACAGACCTCTTAAGTCACTTTCAGACATGCTTAAGGGTAAGTCTGGTCGATTCAGACAGAACCTTCTTGGTAAGCGTGTTGACTACTCAGGTCGTTCAGTTATCGTCGTAGGACCAGAGCTTAAGATTTACCAGTGTGGTCTTCCAAAGGAGATGGCACTCGAGCTCTTCAAGCCTTTCGTTATGAAGGAGCTCGTTGGTAATGGTATGGCTCACAACATTAAATATGCTAAGAAGATGGTAGAGAAGTTTGAGCCAGAGGTTTGGGACATCCTTGAAGATGTCATTAAAGAGCATCCAGTTATGCTTAACCGTGCTCCTACACTTCATAGACTTGGTATTCAGGCTTTCGAGCCAATCCTTGTAGAAGGTAGAGCTATCAAGCTTCATCCACTTGTATGTACAGCTTTCAACGCCGATTTCGATGGTGATCAGATGGCTGTTCACCTTCCACTTACTCAGGAGGCACAGGCTGAATGTAGATTCATGCTTCTTTCACCTAACAACCTCTTGAAGCCTTCAGATGGTGGTCCTGTTGCCGTTCCTTCACAGGATATGGTACTTGGTATTTACTACCTCACACAGGAGCGTGGTAAGTCTGTAGGTGATACTAGAGAAGAGCTTGGCGAAGGCAAAATCTTCAAGAACCTTAACGAGGCAATTCTTGCATACGAGAACGATGCATTAACAATGCATGCACGTATCACAGTTCGTGTTTCAAAGCAGCATGCTGACGGAACTGTTGTTACAGGTAATGTTTCATCAACACTTGGTAGACTTCTCTTCAACGAGATCATTCCACAGGATCTTGGCTATGTAGATAGAACTAATCCTGAGAACGAGCTTTTGCCAGAGGTAGACTTCCATGTTGGTAAGAAGCAGTTAAAGCAGATTCTTGAAAAAGTTATTAATACACACGGAGCTACAAAGACAGCAGAAGTTCTTGATGATATCAAGGCAATGGGTTACCACTACTCAACAATTGCTGCCATGACAGTTTCAATTTCAGATATGACAGTACCTCCTCAGAAGCCAGAGCTTATCGCAAAGGCTGAGGAGACAGTTGATAAGATTACACGTCAGTATAAGCGTGGTCTTATTACAGAAGAAGAGCGTTATCGTGAAGTAGTTGATACTTGGAAAGAGACTGATGATGAGCTTACTAAGGACCTTCTTGATGGTCTTGATAAGTACAACAACATCTTCATGATGGCTGATTCAGGTGCCCGTGGTTCTGAAAAGCAGATTAAGCAGCTTGCTGGTATGCGTGGTTTGATGGCTGATACAACAGGTAAGACTATCGAGCTTCCTATTAAGTCAAACTTCCGTGAGGGTCTTGATGTACTTGAGTACTTCATGTCAGCTCATGGTGCTCGTAAGGGTCTTTCTGATACAGCTCTTCGTACAGCCGATTCAGGATACTTGACCCGTCGAATGGTTGACGTTGCTCAGGAACTTATCGTTCGTGAATCTGACTGTGTTGCTGGTACAAATCGCGAGATTCCAGGTATGTGGGTATACGCATTCATGGATGGTCGTGAAGAAATCGAATCACTTAAGGATCGTATTACTGGTAGATTCTCATGCTACACAATCTGCGATGCTAAGGGTGAGGTTATCGTTAAGGCTAACCACATGATCACACCTAAGCGTGCAGCTGCAATCATCGAAAAGGGTGTTGATGATAAGGGCAACCCAATCAAGAGAGTTAAGATCAGAAACGTACTTAACTGTCGTTCACACGTTGGTGTTTGTGCTAAGTGTTACGGCGCTAACATGGCATCTGGTCGTGCTGTACAGGTTGGTGAAGCAATCGGTATCATCGCCGCTCAGTCAATCGGTGAGCCAGGTACACAGCTTACTATGAGAACATTCCATACTGGTGGTGTTGCTGGTAACGATATTACTCAGGGTCTTCCTCGTGTCGAGGAGCTTTTCGAGGCTAGAAAGCCTAAGGGACTTGCAATCATTACAGAGATTGCTGGTACAGTTTCAATCGAAGAAGATTCAAAGACAAAGAAGAGAGAAGTTGTTGTTACAAACTCTGAAACAGGTGATGTAGAGAAGTACTTAATTCCTTACGGATCACGTATCAAGGTAATTTCAGGTCAGGAACTTGAAGCTGGTGATGAGCTTACAGAAGGTTCTGTAAACCCACATGATATCCTTGCAATCAAGGGTAAGTCAGCTGTTCAGGATTATCTCATCCGTGAAGTACAGCGTGTTTACCGTTTACAGGGTGTTGATATCAACGATAAGCATATCGAAGTTCTTTGCCGTCAGATGTTAAAGCGTATCAGAGTTGACGAGGCTGGTGATACAGGATTTATGCCTGGTTCACTTGTAGACTGGCTTGACTTTGAAGAAGCTAACGAGAAGATGGAGGCAGAGGGTAAGGAAGTTGCAACTGGTACACAGGAACTCCTTGGTATCACAAAGGCAGCCCTTGCTACTAACTCATTCCTTTCAGCAGCTTCATTCCAGGAGACAACAAAGGTTCTTACTGATGCAGCTATCAAGGGTAAGATTGATCCACTTAACGGACTTAAAGAGAACGTTATCATTGGTCGCTTAATCCCTGCTGGTACAGGTATGAAGAGATATTCAAACATTCCTCTTTCAACAGACAATCAGCTTGCAGATGCAGCAATGCCTGTAGAAGAGTTCGAAGGCGAGGCTAATGGTGCAGAAGCACTTTCAGATGAGCTTGTAGATGTAGAATAATCAAAATATATAAAAGACCTTGGCATTGCCAGGGTCTTTTTTTCACATTTTTAACCTTGACATTATGAAATTAAGGAAATATAATGTTCTAGCATGCGCTAATAGGATATTTATGCCTATTTTTGCGTAAAGAAATAAATTAGGAGGTAAAAAAGAATGCCAACATTCAACCAGCTAGTTAGAAAAGGTCGTCAGACATCTGTAAAGAAGTCTACAGCACCAGCACTTCAGAGAGGTTATAACTCTCTTAAGAAGAAGCCTACTAACACTTCTTCTCCACAGAAGCGTGGTGTATGTACAGCTGTTAAGACAGCTACACCTAAGAAGCCTAACTCAGCTCTTCGTAAGATTGCCAGAGTTCGTCTTTCAAACGGAATCGAAGTAACTTCATACATTCCAGGCGAAGGTCACAATCTTCAGGAGCATAGCGTTGTTTTGATTCGTGGTGGTCGTGTTAAGGATTTACCTGGTACACGTTATCACGTAATCAGAGGTACTCTTGATACAGCCGGCGTTGCAAACCGCAAGCAGGGACGTTCAAAGTACGGCGCTAAGAGACCTAAGGATGCTAAGTAAAATAGCGTAAAGGCTTAGGAAATTTATTGTATATCACAAAAATTTGGTTAATGTTGTTATTTTTTCTCTATAGAATAAATAATGCATGAACACAAGTAAATTTGTGAGTACCGTTGATCTAACAAATTATAGTTAAGGAGGGAAGTATCGTGCCAAGAAAAGGACATACTCAAAAAAGAGACGTTTTGGCAGATCCTATATACAATAGCAAAGTAGTTACAAAGCTTATCAACAACATCATGCTTGATGGTAAGAAGGGTGTAGCTCAGAAGATTGTATATGGTGCATTTGGCAAAGTCGAGGAAAAGACTGGAAGACCTGCACTTGAGGTTTTCGAGGAAGCTATGAACAACGTTATGCCTGTACTTGAGGTAAAGGCTAGACGTATCGGTGGTGCTACATATCAGGTACCTATCGAAGTAAGACCAGATCGTCGTCAGGCCCTTGGCCTTAGATGGCTCACAATGTTCTCACGTACACGTACTGAGAAGACAATGGAAGAGCGTCTTGCAAACGAGATTATGGATGCAGCTGGAAACACAGGTTCAGCTGTTAAGAGAAAAGAAGAAATGCATAGAATGGCAGAAGCTAATAAGGCATTTGCTCATTACAGATTCTAATAGGAGGGACAAACAGTGGCAGGAAGAGAATATCCACTTGAGCGTACCAGAAATATTGGTATTATGGCTCATATCGATGCCGGAAAGACTACACTTACAGAGCGTATTCTTTACTATACTGGTGTTAACTACAAGATTGGTGATACTCATGAAGGTACTGCAACCATGGACTGGATGGAGCAGGAAGCTGAGAGAGGTATCACAATTACTTCAGCTGCTACAACATGTCACTGGACTGAGCAGGAAAACTGCAAGCCTAAGAAGGGTGCTCTTGAGCACCGTATCAACATCATTGATACACCAGGCCACGTAGACTTTACTGTTGAGGTTGAGCGTTCCCTTCGTGTACTTGATGGCGCCGTTGGTGTCTTCTGTGCAAAGGGTGGCGTTGAGCCACAGTCAGAGAATGTTTGGAGACAGGCTGACACATATAACGTACCAAGAATGGCTTTCATCAATAAGATGGATATCCTTGGTGCAAACTTCTACGGAGCTGTTGATCAGATCCGTGATAGACTTAAGAAGAACGCTATCGTTCTTCAGCTTCCTATCGGTAAGGAAGATGATTTCAAGGGAATTATCGACCTTTTCGAGATGAAAGCATACATCTATAACGATGATAAGGGTGATGATATTTCTATTACAGACATCCCAGCTGATATGGCTGATGATGCTGAGCTTTATCACACAGAGCTCGTTGAGAAAATCTGTGAGTTAGATGATGATCTTATGATGGCTTACCTTGAGGGTGAAGAGCCTTCAGTTGATGAGCTTAAGGCTGCACTTCGTAAGGCAACTTGCGAGTGTAAGGCTATCCCAGTATGCTGTGGATCTGCATATAGAAACAAGGGTGTTCAGAAGCTTCTTGATGCTATCATTGAGTACATGCCAGCTCCTACAGACGTACCAGCTATTCAGGGTACAGACTTAGATGGTAACCCAGTTGAGAAGCACTCATCAGATGATGAGCCATTCGCAGCTTTAGCTTTCAAGATTATGGCTGATCCATTCGTTGGAAAGCTCGCATTTATCCGTGTATACTCAGGTACATTGAACTCAGGTTCATACTGCCTTAACGCTACAAAGGATAAGAAGGAGCGTGTTGGTCGTATTCTTCAGATGCACGCTAACAAGCGTACAGAGTTAGACAAGGTTTATTCTGGCGATATCGCAGCTGTTGTAGGTCTTAAGTTTACAACAACTGGTGATACAATCTGCGATGAGCAGCATCCAGTAATCCTTGAGTCTATGGAATTCCCAGAGCCAGTTATCGAGCTTGCTATCGAGCCTAAGACTAAGGCTGGACAGCAGAAGATGGGCGAAGCTCTTGCAAAGCTTGCTGAAGAGGATCCTACATTCCGTCAGCATACTGATCAGGAGACAGGCCAGACAATCATCGCTGGTATGGGTGAGCTTCACCTTGAGATCATTGTTGATCGTCTTCTTAGAGAGTTCAAGGTTGAGGCTAACGTTGGTGCACCTCAGGTTGCATACAAAGAGACATTTACAAAGGCAGTTGATCAGGAATACAAGTATGCTAAGCAGTCTGGTGGACGTGGTCAGTACGGTCATTGTAAAGTTAGATTTACTCCAATTGATGCTAACGCTGAAGAGACATTCAGATTTAAGTCTTCAGTAGTTGGTGGTGCTATTCCTAAGGAATACATCCCATCTGTTGGTGAGGGTATCGAGGAAGCAGCTAAGGCTGGTATCCTTTGCGGATTCCCTGTTCTTGGTGTAGAAGCAGACGTTTACGATGGTTCTTACCATGAAGTCGATTCATCAGAAATGGCATTCCACATTGCAGGTTCAATGTGCTTCAAGGAAGCTATGGCTAAGGCAGCTCCAGTTCTTCTTGAGCCAATCATGAAGGTTGAAGTAACAATGCCTGAGGAATACATGGGTGATGTAATCGGATCACTTAACGCAAAGCGTGGTCAGATCCAGTCAATGGATGACCTTGGCGGCGGCAAGATTGTTAGAGCACTTGTTCCACTTGCAGAGATGTTCGGATACTCAACAGAGCTTCGTTCATCTACACAGGGACGTGGTAACTACTCAATGTTCTTCGAGAAGTATGAGCCAGTTCCAAAGAACGTTCAGGAGCAGATCATCTCTAACCACGCAAAATAAAACATAAATAGTTGAAAACTCTCAGTATTTTCGATATAATCGAGATACTGAGAGTATAGAACTAACTTTGCCCAAATAGGGGCAGTATATTAAGGAGGATTTTTAAAAATGGCAAAAGAGCATTTTGACAGAACCAAACCACATTGTAACATCGGTACTATCGGACACGTAGATCACGGTAAAACAACTCTTACAGCAGCTATCACAAAGGTACTTGCTGAGCGTGTAGCTGGTAACGCTAAGGTAGATTTCGAGAACATCGATAAGGCTCCAGAAGAGCGTGAAAGAGGTATCACAATTTCTACAGCTCACGTTGAGTATCAGACAGAGAAGAGACATTACGCACACGTTGACTGCCCAGGCCATGCTGATTATGTAAAGAACATGATCACAGGTGCTGCTCAGATGGATGGCGCTATCCTTGTAGTAGCTGCAACTGACGGTGTTATGGCTCAGACAAAGGAGCACATCCTTCTTTCTCGTCAGGTAGGTGTACCTTACATCGTTGTATTCCTTAACAAGTGTGATATGGTTGACGATGAGGAGCTTATCGAGCTCGTAGAGATGGAAGTTACAGAGCAGCTTGAAGAGTATGACTTCAATGATTGCCCAATCATTAAGGGTTCAGCTCTTAAGGCTCTTGAGGATCCAAACGGCGAGTGGGGCGACAAGATCATGGAACTTATGGATACTGTTGATTCTTACATCCCAGATCCACAGCGTGAGACAGATAAGCCATTCCTTATGCCAGTAGAGGACGTATTCACAATCACAGGTCGTGGTACTGTTGCTACAGGTAGAGTAGAGCGTGGTGTTCTTCACCTTAACGACGAACTTGAAATCATCGGTATCAAGGAAGATACACAGAAGACTGTTGTAACTGGTATCGAGATGTTCCGTAAGCTTCTTGATGAGGCTCAGGCTGGTGATAACATCGGTGCACTTCTTCGTGGTGTTAACCGTGACCAGATCCAGCGTGGACAGGTACTTGCTAAGCCAGGTACTGTAACATGCCACACAAAGTTTACAGCTCAGGTTTACGTTCTTACAAAGGATGAAGGTGGTCGTCATACTCCATTCTTCAACAACTATCGTCCACAGTTCTACTTCAGAACAACAGACGTTACAGGTGTTTGCGAGCTTCCAGCAGGTACAGAGATGTGCATGCCTGGCGATAACGTAGAGATGACAATCGAGCTCATCCACCCAATCGCTATGGAGCAGGGTCTTACATTCGCTATCCGTGAGGGTGGTAGAACAGTAGGTTCTGGTCGTGTTGCTACAATCATCGAATAATTTCGAGCGAACAGCCCAACCCAAATTATAAAATTATGCCCTTCGAGGATTTTCCTCGGAGGGCTTTTTTCTTTGTTGAAAATAAAAATGTAATGGGTGATAATAGGTGAAGGGAAAATGTAGAACATAAGAGATTATATAGAAAGATGCATATAATGAAAAAGACAATAATTAGAAAAATTATATATGTTTTTGTATGTCTTTTTTTGTTATGCAATTTTTTCTGTCTTGATAAGGACGGTCTTACCGAGGCAGATGCATTTAGTTATAATGATTCACCATCTATAACTATACATGTGCCTAATGGTGTTCAGATGGAAATCAAGAGTGAAAAGAGTGTTAGTGCTGTAGTAGCAAGTACTATTGCTAAAGCAGTTCAACTGAAAACATTTTCTAATTTTAGATATTTTTTATATATACTCATATTAGTTATATTAGGATGTTCCTATATATTTAAAAGATATAATCTGTTCATATCTGAAGCAACATATCTTAGAACTTTCGTTATCAGATTTATCCACAATAAGGACGGGCGTAAACGTATTTAAAACTTCAACTAGGATTTTAAGCTTATGCAGAAAATGCATAGGTTTATTTTGCGTGCAAAGGAGTTAAAAAATATGTTTGAAAATATTTTAATAGGAGTTTTTGCAGTAATAATATTTGGTGGAGCAGTTGCTGCATGGTGGATTGAAAATGGTCCAGAGAAAAAAGATAAAGATGAAAAGAGGGAAAAATAATGGTTTATATACTAGTAGCAATAATTTCAATTCTTTGTTGGTTTGTATGCGTTGGGATAGCAAGATTTATTGATATGCTTAATAAAAAAAAGGATTGGTATATAAGAATCAGTGAGAAATTAGATGAAGAAAATTAAAAAATTGTAGGCTATATTTAATAATTCAAATTATAAAATTATGCCCTTCGAGGATTTTCCTCGGAGGGCTTTTTTTATTGATAAATATACATATTACATGAAAGATACACAGAAAATTAATAATCTTTTTGTATCATAAAGGCTAGTATCAAGGAATATGCAATGACATTATTAAATATAGTGTGATATATGAATAATTTTGAAGGAGGGTTCAATGGAAGGGCTTAAAAAAACAAAACGAAGAGGTTCCATCAAGTTTAATTTGCTAGTTATTATTATTCCAATAGTAGCAGTTATGATGGTTGGTTTAGTGGCAATCTCGTACCAGATTTCTTCTAATAGTTTAAGAAAAGAAGCTGAAGAATTATTACAGACATCCATTAGAAGTCAGAAAAATGACATTGAGTCATGGATGAAGGATAATTTGGATTCTTTCAAAATTTTTAAAAACACAATAGAAAGTACTACTCCAGATGAGGAAGGTCTAAAACTGATATTGGATGGTACAGTGGGCTATAACAGTACTTTTGCTGATGGATTCTATATTGGAACAAGCGATGGACGTTTAATCACTGGTGCCGGCTCATCAAAGACAGAAAGCAATGTCAGAGAGTCTAATTGGTACAAGGAAGGCTCTACACGAATCAACATGGCATATGGTGAACCATATGTTAATAATGATGGCGTTAATGTAATAAGTGCTACAGGTATGCTTAATTATGGAGAAGGAATTAGTGTACTTGGTGCCGATGTTACATTGGATAAAATCAGCGTTATTGTTAACTCTAATGTTGAGATGGAAAATGCTGAGACATTTCTTGTAGAAGCCACAACTGGAACAATTATCAGTAATAGAGATTCAACAAAGGTTGGCGCAAATATCGCAGACTATAGTTCTGATAAATTCTATAGTGGAGTAGCTGATTCAATTAATTCTGATGATTTATCAACAAAAGAAATCAATGGAAATATGACAGCGTTTTGTGAGGTAAGTGGTACAGATTGGATACTGGTTTCATTTGTTCCTTCAAATATTATTCTTAATGATGTTAGAATGCTTGGAAAGGTCCTGGCAGTAATTGCGATAGTTGGTATTTTAGTTCTGATTGTATTGATTGAAAGAACAGTACATATCTTGATTAATCCTGTAAATAAGCTTTCAGGAGTTATCAATACAATGACAAATGGTGATTTCACCATGGAAGTAGAAGTCAAAGGTAATAACGAAATTACTTCTATGTCAGAGGGAATCAGAGATTTCGCTGGCACTATGCAGGGTCTGATAAGCAAGATTGGAAATATTGCAGTTAATCTTAATAATCAGGCTGATGAAAGTAATTCAGTATCAAGAGAAATGTATGATGCTTCAAAAATGCAGGAAACATCTATGCAGGGCTTGAATGAAACTGTTGATGGATTGGCAAGCTCAATCAATGAAATCGCCAACAGTGCAACAACACTAGCGATGGTTGTAACAGATACTAGAACAAATGGCGAAAGCGTAAGCGAGCAAATGACAGAAACTGTATCTGTAGCAAACAAGGGTCAGAAGGACATGGAAAAAGTCAGTGATGCAATGAGCAATATCATTTCATCAATTAATGACTTGCAGAATGCTATTAACGACGTAGGAACAGCATCTAATGAAATTACAGAAATTGTTAAGTTGATTGGTAGTATCGCAGAGGAGACAAATCTTCTTTCATTAAACGCATCTATTGAAGCAGCCAGAGCGGGTGAAACAGGAAAAGGATTTGCAGTTGTTGCAAACGAGATTGGTAAGCTAGCTCAGACAAGTACAAATTCTGTACAGCAGATTACAGAACTTGTTTACGGAATTGATAATCTTGTAAAGGATGCTGAAAAGAAGGCAGAAGAAAGTGTTAAGAGTATTGATGAGAGTAGTGAATACATCAACAATGCAGTTGATACATTCTCATTAATTTACCAGAATATTCAGCAGACTAATGAAATGGTTGCTGCCATGATAGAGAAAGTAGGTGAAGTAGATGCAGTTGCAACTGATGTAGCAGCAATTTCAGAGGAGCAGGCGGCAAGTGCAGACATAATCCTATCTACATCAGAAGAAATTGTAAAACAGTCATCTAAGCTGACAAGCAACAGTGAGAAGGTTGCTAAGGAATCTGAGATGTTAGCATCAACCTCAGTTGAATTAGACAAACAAGTACACCAGTTTAAGATTTAATGGAGGTAATCGAGATGAGAAAGAAAATATTATCACTAGTTTTATTAGTATCATTATGTATCTCTGGTTGTGGATTATCTTCTTCAAAAGGCAGCTCATCTGGCGGTGGTGGTGTAAAAATACTGTTTACATATTCGCAGGAAGAAGGAAATGCATTTAGAGATACATTAGCTGAGGGGGCACAGGAATATGCAGAAAGTGTAGGTGCCGTAGTAGAGTGTGATTATGCAGAGAATTCTCTGGAGAAGCAGATAGAATCTATTAAGTCGGCCCAAAGCAATGGCTATGATGCAATAATGTGCATAGCAGAGGATGCATCTACCGCTAGACAATTAGAGGCGGCAGCAGGAGATTTACCTATCATTTTCTGTAATAATGCACCTGATGATGCCACTTTAAAAGAGGATAAATATATTTACTGTGCATCAGATGAAGGTGTTGCTGGACAGCTTCAGGCAGAGTATATATTAAATATGTTTTCATCAAAGGATGAAATCAATGTATTATTATTGAAGGGCCTTGATGGACATTCTGCAACAGTAGGAAGAACTAAAACATTAAAGGAAGGCCTTAATGCCAGTGGTAAAAAGATAAACTATGTATTTGAGGACTTTGCAGATTTTGATACAGATACTGCAAGACAATATGTAAACTTTGCAGTAAGCAAAGGCATACAATTTGACATAATAGTTTGCAATAATGATGCCATGGCAAGAGGTGCAATCCAAGCGTGCCAGGATAATAATATTAATCTTAGTGATATGCCAATTTTAGGTGTCGATGCAACACAGGATGGTTGTCAGGCTATTATAGACGGAGAGATGGTATTCACAGTATATCAGCCAGCAGCACCACAGGGAGCTGAGGCAGCAAAGGCGGCAATAGAACTTGCAAATGGCGGATCCATTAGTGACTTTGATTCGATTTCAAGCGATAAATTACATTTGTGGGTTCCATTTGAAAGCGTGGATGCCTCAAATGCAAAAGATTATTTATAAATATTGGGGAAATGCTTGACTATTCAAGGATATAGATGTATACTTCCACAAAATAATAAAGGTGTCTGCTAATAAAGCGGACACCTTTATTTCATATCATTTGATATGGAAAATAATATACAACAGGAGGATACACTTATGGAACTAATTAGAGTACAGGATTCAGACTACAAAAAGACTTACGAATTGTTTATGACATTTGAGGCAGATGAGAATGGTTTCTTGAATCCGGTATATGGCTACAATTATGACAAATTCCTTGAATGGATAGAGATAAAAAGAGATTGGTCCATGGGAAAGAATCTTCCTGAAGGATTTGTGCCAGATACTACATTTGTTTTAGAGGATGAGGATAAGTATGTGGCAATATTCAACCTGAGACATTGTTTGAACGATGCTCTTAGAGAAGGCTCAGGTCACATTGGATATGGTGTAGGAAGAGCATATAGAGGAAAAGGCTATGCTACAAAGGGATTAAAACTTGCTATAAATGAAGCCAGAAAGAAGGATATACAAGAGATTTATTTATCAGTAAACAAGGATAACACTCCAAGTCTTAAAGCACAGCTGGCAAATGGAGCATATATACATCATGAAGATGATACAAAATACTTCACAAGAATAAGCTAAATAAATGATATAATTGCCATAGAAAATCATGTTAGGAGCAAGAATGAAAGCATATTATCATTTACCAGGTTTGTTTGAGTTTTATGAATTTTATAGAGTTCTTTTACCACTCTTCAAAAAGCACAGAGAATATTTTTATGACTGGTGTGAAATAGGTTCAATCTATGGTGCTCCAGCAGATTGCCTGTGGGGCGGAGGCCGCGTTGGATTTGGCGAAGAACAGGCAACTGATGTAATAAAGCTACTCAGGGAATACGGTATATCAGCAAGACTTACATTCAGCAATTCATTAATCCGAGAAGAGCATCTAACAGATAAGCGATGCAACAGGCTGTGTGAGCTATTTGAAAAAACGGGTACTCAAAACGGTATTATCATATACTCCGACTTACTTATGGATTATATAAAGCAAAACTATCCAGAGTATTATTTTGTTTCATCGACAACAAAAGTTCTAACAGATTTTAAGGATTTAGAAGCAGAACTTGATAGAGAAGATTTCAAATATGTAGTTCCGGACTTTCGTTTAAACAAATCACTTGAAAAACTAGGTCAGTTATCCACAATCCAGAAAGATAAGGTGGAATTTTTGTGCAATGAATGTTGCTCATTTGGATGCACAGATAGAAAAGAATGCTATGAGAATGTTAGCCGTAAAAGTCTCGGGGAGGATTGCGAGGATCACATATGTCAATCGCCTCAGGCTAAAAGAGGATACCGATTCTCAGATGCAATGCGAAATCCTGGTTTTATCAGCGTAGAGGATATTCAAAACACATATATGCCAATGGGTTTTTCTAATTTCAAAATAGAAGGACGTAGCCTGGGAAGTGCAATAGTTTTGGAATTCATATTGTACTATATGGTAAAACCGGAATATCAGCTTATAGTCAGAGAAGAAATCTATTTAGACAGTTCATTAGATTTATTCTAAAAGCAAAAAGCTCACCTCATTAAGAGGTGAGCTTTTAATATATCTAGACAGAATTAGATATCAACTTTAGTAGTTCCACCAAGGAATGTAGGAAGAGATTTGCCATCGCGCTTCCACTGTGAGTATTCTGCAGTAGCTGCAAACATTACATCGCCAGAAGAATTAAGGGCAGTCTCAACAGAATCCTGAACTACACCAATGATAAAGCCTACAGCAACAACCTGCATTGCTACATCTGCGTTAACACCGAACAATGAGCAAGCCATTGGTATAAGGAGCAATGAACCACCAGCAACACCGGAAGCACCGCAAGCTGCAAGAGTAGCAATGAATGCAAGGATGAGAGCTGTTGCAAATGATACGTGGATTCCAACAGTATTGGCAGCTGCAAGGGACATAACAGCGATAGTGATAGCTGCGCCGTCCATGTTGATTGTAGCGCCAAGTGGAATTGATACAGCATACATTTCTTTGTCCATGCCAAGTGCTTCGCAAAGCTCCATATTTACAGGAATGTTTGCAGCAGAGCTTCTAGTAAAGAAAGCAGTCACACCTGATTCTTTAAGGCATCTGAATACAAGTGGATAAGGATTTGTGCGAAGTACGATAGCTGCAAGAAGTGGATCAATTACAAGTGCTACAACAAGCATGCATCCAACTAATAGAGCTAAAAGCTTTCCGTAATCAGTAAAGATTGCAAGTCCGTTTGTTGAAACATTTGAATAAACAAGTCCCATGATACCAAATGGAGCAAGATTGATAATCCATTTAACAGCAAGTGAAACGATGTTTGCAAAATCTTCCATTACCTTCTTTGTGTTGTCACTGGCAACTCTCTTAGAAGCAAGACCAAGAACAACAGCCCAGAAAAGGATACCGATATAGCGACCGTCAACAATAGCACCGATAGGATTGCCAACCATGTTTACAAGAAGATTTGAAAGAACTTCACCAACTCCTGTAGGTACAGTTTCTGCTTCAGCAGCTTCACTGAGCATGATTGTCTGAGGAAAAATATAGCTTCCGATAACAGCAACCACTGATGCTAAAAATGTGCTGACCATGTAAAGGATGATAACAAGACCGAATCTTCTATCAAGCTTATCATTTCCTTGAGCGAGGGCAGATACAACAAGTACGAATACAAGTACAGGTGCAACAGCCTTTAATGCTCCAACAAAAATAGTACCTAGAAGTGAAACAACTTGGAGATTATCAAAAAGTAGTCCAAGGACTGCACCTATCAATAATCCGCATAAAATCCTAATAATAAGACTTACGCTATTATACGCTTTTACTAGTTTCATATAAGAACTCCCTATTAGTTTATTTACCTTATACCAAGGCATTTATTAAGTGATATTTTAACGCTTTAACTTGTTAAAGTAAATAGAGTATAAAAATATATAGCATAAATTGAATTATTTCTAACAATAAGTAACATTTAAAAATAGGTAGAGGTTTGGTAAAATTTAAAATGTTTTAAACGTAATATGAGATATTTGTAAATAATGGAGGCTGATTATGAGTTACGCAGAATATGTAAAGCATTATTTTACATTACCAGATTGTATTATTTTCTTTGTATTAGCATTGGTATTATTAGCAGTTGTTTACGCTGCATTTTATATTTACTCAAAGGGCCGCTTCAAAAATCCTCGCAAGCTGCAACATGAGTTTTTCTCTTTGACAGAAAGATTCTATGAGCTGATTTTTTCAGGCGGAAGCATAATAGGATTTATGGCGGCATATTATCTTATTAATCGCTTTGTGACAGCGGGAGCTTTTTATCAGTTCTGGAGCGATTATAAGGATTATCTTTTGCTGGTATTTATGATAATATCCATATTGGTCAACACATTTTTTGACCATATATTAGTTCCTTTAAAGCGACTTGATAGAGATGAAATGGCATCCATCAGACTTACAGGCATGCTGTATATGATTCTCATCTTTTGTTATATCAAGTTTATATATGAAGATAACAATTATGATATGTTTATCACTTATTTCCTTACACTTATGATAGGTCGATTTGTTTATTTTGATGCAAGCTTTAAGGATTTCCTTCATTGTATTAAGCAGGCAGCGGCAAACATTCCTATTATGATTATGGGATTGACTTACCTTGGTATTCTATGTTTATATGGATATTCCACATCATATTTATTAAAACATAACGGAGTAATCACAAATATCTTCTTTTGCCATTTGTATATTGTAGTGGCAATATTTGTTTTGCATTTCATTCCAGAGATTTACTTTAAGAAAAAGGAAAAGGAAAGAGGCAATAGACCAAAGAAAAAGAAACGTCCAAGACCATCAGATGTAGATGAGGACGTTGAATTAGAAGAAATAGATATAGAAATTTTAGATTTGTAATTTATGCAGGAAAAAGATTTTTTTGAAAAGTACATATCAAGGCTGAATTCACAGCAACAGGAAGCAGTGCAGACCGTAGAAGGCCCTGTGCTGCTTCTTGCTGTGCCAGGAAGTGGAAAGACCACAGTTCTGGTAAATAGATTGGGATATATGATTTATTGCAAGGACATTGCACCGGAAAATATCTTAACACTTACTTACACGGTGGCAGCCACAAAGGATATGTCTGAAAGATTCGTTAGTATATTTGGACCGGAGCTTGCTGACCGATTGGAGTTTAGAACCATCAATGGCATATGTGCAAAGATAATTGCATATTATGGTCGAATGATTGGAAAAGACCCATTTGAATTGTGCACAGATGAAAAGTTTACAGGGCAGCTACTGACAAACATATATGTAAACGTTGTGGGAGAATATCCAACAGACAGTGATATCAAAGGAGTTAGAACCCTTATCACATATTGTAAAAATATGTACCTTTCTGATGAGGAGATTAAGAAGCTTGGCAAGGATGAGGGCATCGATTTAATAAAGATTTATAAGACCTACAATAATGAACTTAAGCAGCGCAATATGATGGACTATGATGACCAGATGATGTACGCCTATAGAATGCTTAAAAGCTCGTCAGTGGTTCTTAATCATTTTCAGGAAATCTACAAGTATATATGCGTAGATGAGGCTCAGGATACATCCAAAATCCAGCATATGATTATTGCTCTTTTGGCAGGCGCTAAGGGCAATCTTTTCATGGTAGGTGATGAGGATCAAAGTATCTATGGATTTAGAGCAGCCTATCCTGATGCCTTGCTCAATTTTGAAAATCAGCATCCAGGCGCAAAGGTCCTTGTGATGGATAAAAATTATCGTTCGAATGCAAGAATCGTAGAGGCTGCTGACATATTTATCCAGCACAACAAAGACAGACATAAAAAGCATATCTGTGCTACAAAAGCAGCATCAACAGATATTGAGTTTGTAAAGCTTGGACGTGAGAAGCAGTATTCATATCTGCTAAGCTTGGCAAAAGATGTAAATAGAAAGACTGCTGTTTTATATAGAGATAATGAAAGCGTTTTGCCACTAGTAGACCTGTTGGAAAGGGAAGGCGTGCCATACAACATTAAAAATGCAGATATGGCCTTCTTCACAAACAGAGTGGTTATAGACATAGTGAACATGCTTCGCTTTGCATTTGTACCGATGGATGAAGAAATATTTATGAAGATTTATTTCAAATTCCAGACATACCTGAGCAAGAAGGATGCAATTGAAATGTGTCAGCTTGCAGAGAGAAATCACTCAGGAATACTTGATGCAGCAGAGCTTATAAATCTTAATGGACATGTGCTTGGAAATTGCAGATCTCTCAGGACTCATTTTAAGAACATGGCCAGTGAGAACCCATACAAGGCCATAAATAGAATAGAAAAGTTTATGGGTTACGGGGAATATCTCATTTCAAACAATATAGATAACAACAAAGTCTTTATATTAAAGATGCTAGCAAAGCAGGAAAAGGATATTCCATCATTCTTAAACAGGTTGAATGAACTTAGAATGCTACTGCAGGAAAAGCAATATACTCCTGGGGCAAAATTTATTCTTTCCACCATTCATTCAAGCAAAGGATTGGAATATGAGAATGTCATTTTAATAGATGCAATAAACGGAGTATTTCCTAATAAGGTCATTAGGTCAAACTCTAGGGCAACAGTTCAAGACAAGAAAAATTTTGAAGAAGAACGTAGAATCTTTTATGTAGGAATAACAAGAGCAAAAGAGAAGCTTACAATCTTCAAATATACTGACAAGCAATCAGTATTTATAAATGAGCTGAGGCCACAAAAAGAAGAAACAATAAAGGCAGAGGTAAAAGCGCCAGCAGGTTCTTATACGGCAGCCACCTCATCATATTTAAGTAGAATGCGTAAACAGAGTTAGAGATAGAAAGGTTTTTTATGAGTATTTTAAACGTTGAACATTTATCCCATGGGTTTGGAGATAGAGCTATTTTTGAAGATGTTTCCTTTAGATTATTAAAAGGCGAGCATATCGGTCTTGTTGGAGCGAACGGTGAAGGTAAGTCTACATTCATGAACATCATCACAGGAAAGCTTCAGCCTGATGAGGGAAAAATCGAATGGTCGAAGAAGGTTCGTGTTGGATATTTGGACCAGCATACAGTTCTTGAAAAGGGCATGACAATTGGAAGCGTACTTCACTCTGCTTTCGATTTCCTTTATGAGATGGAACAGGAGATGAATGATATCTACGCTAGCCTTGGTGATGTTACTGACGATGACGAAATGAATAAGCGCATGAAAGAGGCAGGAACTATCGCTGATCTTCTTACAATGCATGATTTTTACATGATTGATTCAAAGGTTGAAGAAGTAGCACGTGCACTTGGCGTATTAGAGCTTGGCCTGGATAAAGATGTTACGGAGCTTTCAGGCGGACAGCGTACAAAGGTACTTATGGCAAAGCTCCTTTTGGAGAAGCCTGATATCCTTCTTTTGGATGAGCCTACAAACTATTTGGATGTGGAACACATTGAGTGGCTTAAGAGATATTTGAATGACTATGAGAATGCGTTTATTCTTATCTCACACGATGTGCCATTCCTTAACTCAGTAATCAATCTTATTTACCATATGGATAACAAGCAGCTCAACAGATATGTTGGTGATTATGATAAGTTCCAGGAAGTTTATGCTATGAAGCAAAGTCAGCTTCAGGCAGCTTATAATCGTCAGCAAAAGGAAATAGCAGAGCTTAAGGATTTCGTTGCAAGAAATAAAGCAAATGTTGCCACAAGAAATATGGCTATGTCACGTCAGAAGAAGCTTGATAAGATGGACGTAATTGAGCTTGCAGCAGAAAAGCCAAAGCCAGAATTCTATTTCAAAGAGGCGAGAACACCTAGCCGTGTAATCTTCTCTACAAAGGATTTGATTATTGGTTATGACAAAAATGAGCCACTATCAAAGCCGCTGAATTTGGAAATGCAGCGCAAGCAAAAGATTGTACTTACTGGTGCAAATGGTATTGGAAAGACTACTCTCTTAAAAAGTATTCTTGGTCTTATTCCACCTCTCTCAGGAACAGTTTATCAGGGAGAGTTTTTGGAAATCGGATATTTTGAGCAGGAGATGGATCAGCATATTTCAACAACATGTATTGAGGAAATATGGAATGAATTCCCATCTTACAATCAAAATGAAGTTCGTTCTGCATTGGCAAAATGCGGCCTTACAACAAAGCATATTGAAAGCTTGTGTAGAGTGCTTTCCGGAGGAGAGCAGGCAAAGGTTCGTCTTTGCAAACTGTTAAATCGTGAGACAAATCTTCTTCTTTTGGACGAGCCTACAAACCATTTGGATGTGGATGCCAAGGATGAGTTAAAGCGTGCCCTGAAGGAATACAATGGAAGTATCCTTATGGTATGTCACGAGCCAGAGTTTTACGAAGGTCTTGCTACAGACGTTTGGGATTGCAGTCAGTGGACTACAAAAACTATATAATTACAATTTAATAAACAGGTGAGTTGTTTAAAGTGTTAAAGCAAATTGTCTGAATATTTAATTCCTGATTTAATTCTTTAAAGAGATGCTGTATAATACTAATATTCGCTTTAAACCGATAAAGAAAAAAGGGAGGACATTTAATTAATGGATTCAAAAAAAATCAAGTGGTCTACACTTGCGTTTATGGCGTTTTCTACTGTATGGGGATTCGGAAACGTTTTAAACGGATTTATCTACTTTAACGGCATCCAGAGCATCTTTAGCTGGATTCTTATGTTTGCACTCTACTTCGTGCCATACGCACTTATGGTAGGTGAGCTTGGTTCAGCATTCAAGACATCAGGCGGAGGTGTCAGCTCATGGATTTTCGGAACAACTGGAGCAAAGGCAGCTTACTATGCTGGTTGGACATACTGGGCTTGCCACATTACTTACATCGCTTCTAAGTCATCAGGTGGCTTAAAGGCTCTTAGCTGGGCAATCTTCAGAAATGGTGAAACTTATGATAGCTTCCCAACACTTGCAGTTCAGCTTGTAACATTCGCTATTTTGATTTTATTCTGCTACGTAGCATCTCGTGGTCTTAACCCACTTAAGAAGCTTGCTACAATCGCAGGTACATCAATGTTTGTTATGTCTATTCTTTACATCATCATGATGTTTGCAGCACCTGCAATCAATCCTCATGCTGATTATGTATCAATGGAATTTACAAGACAGACACTTATTCCACAGTTTAATGTTAAGTACTTCACATCACTTTCAATCCTTGTATTTGCAGTAGGTGGATGTGAAAAGATTTCCCCATATGTTAACAAGGTAGAGAACCCTTCAAAGGGATTCCCTAAGGCTATGATTACACTTGCTATCATGGTTATGGTATGTGCTATTCTTGGTACTATCGCAATGGGAATGATGTTTGACCCAGCTGAGATCAATGCAAACTTTGATGCATACAATTCAAACGGTTCTTACTGGGCATTCCAGAAGCTTGGTCAGTACTATCATGTTGGAAATTCAATCATGATTATATATGCACTTTGCAATGCTATCGGTCAGCTTTCAACACTTGTTATTTCAATTGATGCTCCACTTCGTATGCTTCTTGATAATGAGGATGCTAGAGAGTTCATCCCATCTAAGCTTCTCAAGAAGAACGATGCAGGTGCTTATGTAAATGGTATCAAGATGGTTGCAGTTCTTTCAGGTGCCATCATCCTTATCCAGTCATTCGTTCCTGGTGCAGCAGTAGTTCTTAAGCAGCTTACAAAGCTTAACTCAGTATGTATGCCACTTCGTTACCTTTGGGTATTCTTCGCATACATCATGCTTCGTAAGGCTGGCGAGAAATTCAATCCTGAATACAAGTTTGTTAAGAATCAGGGCGTAGCTATCTTTGCAGGATGCTGGTGCTTCTTCGTAACAGCAGCTAGCTGCTTACTTGGTATGTATGTTGAGGGTGATTTATTCAACACATTCCTTAACATCCTTACACCAATTGTTCTTGCAGCACTTGGCGTAATCTTACCAATGATTGCAAAAAAAGAAAAAGCGAACAATTAATTAGTCAATGAAAAATGTTGGGCTACTGAGAATGTTTCTCAGTAGCCCTTTATTAATAAATTTTTAATAAAAAATCGGAGCAAAACGTGGTAATATAATAAAGCTCGATTAATTTTGTACAATCGAATTAGTTGTGCCTAACTGCTACTGGCATAGTGGTTAGGGAGAGTTTTATAGAGTTAGGAGTAGAAATATGCTAGAAATCAAAAACCTGTGTTACAAGGTTGAAGATGAGGGTGACACTACCAAAGAAATCATTGATAATCTTAATCTCACAGTAGAGGATGGAAAGTTTATCGTCATCACAGGACCAAACGGTGGCGGTAAGTCAACACTTGCAAAGCTTATTATGGGTGTAAATGAACTTACATCAGGACAGATTATTCTTGATGGCGAGGACATTTCACAGAAGAATATTACAGAAAGAGCAAAGCTTGGAATTAGTTTTGCATTCCAGGCACCTGTTCATTTCA
Source organism: Pseudobutyrivibrio ruminis HUN009 (assembly GCF_000703005.1). Classification (NCBI taxonomy): domain Bacteria; kingdom Bacillati; phylum Bacillota; class Clostridia; order Lachnospirales; family Lachnospiraceae; genus Pseudobutyrivibrio; species Pseudobutyrivibrio ruminis. Next base: position 1,096,581 of record NZ_JNLH01000001.1, read on the forward strand.
AAGGAATTAGAGTAATTGATTTATTGCGTCTTGCAGCAGGAGAGAATATTTCAGTTGCAGCAGCTTGTGAATATCTATCTCGCGTGGGCCTTTGTGCAAAGGATTACGTTGAGCGTGAGGTAAATGGTTCACTTTCAGGTGGAGAGCTTAAGCGTATCGAAATCGCTACAGTTCTTGCACGTGGTACAAAGCTTTCAATTTTCGATGAGCCAGAGGCTGGTATCGATTTATGGAGTTTCCAGAACCTTATCAAGGTTTTCGAGAACATGCGTAAAACAATCAATGGCACAATCATTGTTATTTCTCATCAGGAACGTATCTTAAACATCGCTGATGAAATCGTAGTTATCGAAAACGGTAAGGTTAAGAAGCAGGGACCAAAGGATGAAATCCTTCCTGAACTTTTAGGTACATCATCAGCAGCAAATATGGCTTGCGAAAAGTTAGGAGGTGACCAGTAATGGCTTTAGATGCAATTCAAAAGAACATTTTACATGAGGTCGCTGATTTAGATGGCATTCCACAGGGCGCATATAATATCCGTGCAAACGGTACAAGCGCCGGCAGAAATACAACAGCAAATATCGACATCGTTACAAAAGAAGATAAGCCAGGTATTGATATCATCATCAAGCCAGGTACAAAGGGCGAAAGCGTTCACATTCCTGTAGTTCTTACAGAGAGTGGACTTAAGGATATGGTATACAACGATTTCTATGTTGGAGAGGGAGCTGATGTTACTATCGTAGCAGGCTGCGGTATTTCCAACTGCGGAGATCAGGACTCACAGCACGATGGTATTCACACATTCCACGTTGGCAAAAATGCTAAGGTTAAATACGTTGAAAAGCACTATGGCGAAGGTGATGGAAATGGTGCTAGAATCCTTAATCCAGTTACAACTGTTTACCAGGAAGAAGGTAGCTATGTAGAAATGGAAATGGTTCAGATTAAGGGCGTTGATTCAACAGTTCGAAAAAACTATGCTGAGCTTGCAGATGGCGCTACACTTCTTATTCATGAGGCTCTTATGACACATGGAAAGCAGCAGGCTACATCTGACTATAAGGTTGTTCTTAACGGTGAAAACTCTAGTGCAGATGTTGTTTCTCGTTCTGTTGCAAAGGATGAGTCTGAGCAGATTTTTGAAGTAGCAATCGAAGGTAACACAGCTTGTAACGGACATGCTGCCTGTGATGCTATCATCATGGGAAATGCACACGTAGTAGCTATTCCACGTCTTGATGCAAAGAATGTGGATGCAGCACTTATCCATGAGGCAGCCATCGGAAAGATTGCTGGCGACCAGCTTATTAAGCTTATGTCACTAGGACTTACAGAAGAAGAGGCAGAAGAACAAATTGTGGCAGGATTCCTTAGATAAAAGCGGAAAGTAGATACTTCCGGCTACATATTTTGGCATCATGTGTATCAATGAATTCTCTGTGATTTTACTTTATAAAGATTGTGATTTTCGGTTTTGAAAAATCCAGTAGTGGTATTATGAAAAAGCACGGAGGAAATGAGTATGGCGATTTCACCAATTATGGGAATAGGTTCATATAGCAGTATATCGTATGTTCAACCGATGAATTATGCGGTTGATAACGATGCAGATTTTTCAGATGTTTACAATACTGAGTCTACCAAGCAAAGTGGAGTAGTGAATGGGGCATCTCCTGTCCAGTACCCAGATGCACAGATTCAGGATGTCGATGAGTCTGCTATTCAAATTGATTCGCTGGAGAGACAGCAGAAAACACTTCAGGTTTCAAACGATTATAACAACATAGCAATGCAGTTCTCATCAAACAATACTAGCTACAGTATGAAAGGTGTAGGCGCTAGCTATGGAATGGCGGGAAGTCGATTTGATGCATACGCATAAATTTAATATTATATAGATGATAAAAGAAGCCGAGAAATTCGGCTTCTTTTGTGTTATCATAGTTTTTAGTTGATATGATAATAGTAGGGAGGTAAAGGATATGAGCAAAGTTCTTATATTTATGGCAGAAGGCCACGAGGAAATAGAAGCACTTACAGTTGTTGATATTCTGAGACGTGCTGATATTGAAATTGAGATGGTTTCTATCACAGGCAACAAAAAGGTCCCTGGCGCTCATGGCATCACAACATACTGTGATAAGCTGATAGAAAATACTGACTTTGAAAGTGCAGATATGATAGTGCTTCCAGGCGGAATGCCAGGCACATTAAATCTTGGGCTCTGCGAGCCTCTCATGGATCAGATACATGGATTTAACACATCAAAGAAGGGACTTGCTGCTATTTGCGCAGCACCAACAGTATTTGGAAAGGCAGGCCTACTTCAGGGAAAGAAAGCTACATGCTATCCAGGAATGGAAGGGGATTTGCTGGGAGCAAATGTTTCAACAGACAGTGTTTGCCATGATGGCCATATTATTACCAGCCGTGGTATGGGCACAGCTATCCCATTTGCACTTGAAATTGTGAAGACATTCAAGGGTGAAGAAGTAGCAAACAAATTAGCAAAGGCTATTGTATATAATAATTAAACGAGGTTTAAAATGGAAAAAATTAAAAGCTTTACAATTAACCATAATGTACTTACTCCAGGATTCTACATTTCACGTGTAGATGATGGAGATATAATCACATACGATTTACGTACTCGTAAGCCAAACGCAGGTGATTATATGGATAATGCGACTATGCATTCGGTAGAGCATATGATTGCAACATATATGCGTAACTCAGAAATCGCAGACCATGTAATTTACTTTGGACCTATGGGATGCCAGACTGGATTCTACCTTGTGATCAAGGGCGTAGATCCTAAAAAGACATTCGAGGTAGTAAAGAAAGTATTCAAACAGACAGTAGACCACGAAGGAGATGTATTCGGAAAGAGCGCAATTGAGTGTGGACACTATGAGAACCTGGATATCCAGCTCGCTAAAACAGAGTGCCAGCGTTACTTGGACGTTCTTAATTCATGGTCAAATATGGAATTCACTTATCCAGATTAAGATAGGAAGTAATACACAAGCTCTTAGATTTCTCAAACGAGACATGTAGTCGAGCGGAGAAATACTAAGGCTTGTGTATGTAACTTCCGAGAAATAAACTAGGAGGATTATATGAAATTAGGAATTATCGGTGCTATGCAGATTGAGATTGAGAATCTCAAGCCAAGCATTAAGAATCAAAAAACATCAACAATCAGTGGTGTAAATTTTATTGAGGGTGAAGTTAATGGTGTGCCAGTTGTTGCAGCAGTTAGTGGAATCGGTAAGGTATTCGCTGCTATTTGTACAGAGATTATGGTGCTTCATTTTGGAGTAGACCATGTAATCAATATCGGTGTGGCAGGTTCACTTGTACCTACACTTAAGGTACTTGATGTGGCAGTTGCAGAGTCAGCTGTTCAGCATGATATGAACACAACAGCAGTAGGTGATCCACTAGGACTTATCTCTGGTATCAATGTAATTAACTTTGAAGCAGATGCCGATCTTAGAAAGAATGTTACAGATGTACTTTCTGCAAGAGGCATCAATTACGAGGTTGGTGTTATTGCTTCAGGAGATTTATTTGTAGATACAAACAAGCAGCGTGAGACAATCAGAAACAGATTCGATGCAATTGCAGCAGATATGGAAGGCGCAAGCATTGCTCAAACATGCTATGTAAATAAAGTTCCATTTACACTTATCCGTTCTATTTCAGATGCAGATGGAAGTGCAATGGATTACAACACATTTGCAGGTAAGGCTGCAGAGCAATCAATTGCAATCGTTTTGGATGTAATTGAGAAACTCAAATAAAGGAGATTTTTTCTGTAATAGGTATTGCTATTTATGTGGAATACACATATAATCTAGGCAACTATTAACAAGAAATGCAGAGTAGACTGTAAAGCGTTAAGTGCCGTTTGCACAGGGAGTTGGCAGATGGACGAAGGATTATCCGCGGTTTTATGGTCGCATCCCGCTGCTACATACGAGGTTACATACACCTTCATTGTAGACAAAAGGAGACTGCAAAGGAGGTGTATTTTTTATGAAGAAATTAACTAACACAAAAACACTTACAGCTGCAGCCATGTTATCAGCCCTTGGAATTGTACTGGGATTTTTCAAAATACCAATCAATCAGCTGATAGAAATCAGATTTGGCGCTTTGCCAATTGAGATGGCAGGTCAGCTCTTTGGACCAGCTGTAGCAGGAGTTGTAGGAGGAATCACAGATATCGGTGGCTACCTAGTTAAGCCAACAGGTCCATTCTTCCCAGGATTCACATTTAGCAGTATCGTTGGCGGTATTATCTTTGGACTAATGCTACACAACAAAAAGATTACATTTGCAAGAGTGTTGGCAACTCAGGTTGTTTACACTATAGTAGTTGGAATAATATTAAACAGCTACTGGCTGGACGTTTTATATTTTCAGAACGGTTATTTTGCAACAATCATGGCACGACTTCCAAAGGAACTTATCATGATTCCTATTATGTCAGTGATTTATTATTCAATCGTCAAAGCATTTGGCAGAACAAGAATAGGAGAGTTCGCAAGATAATGAAGGAATATAATTATTCTCAGGCAATAGACTTTTTCAAAAACATGCCCCATTTCATTCCACCCAAGGGTGGAGGAGCCAAGAAAGATTATTTCTCTTTAGATGCAGAATTAATGCTTTTGGAAAAACTAGACAAGCCTCAGGATAAATTGAAATATGTTCATATAGCTGGAACAAATGGCAAAGGTTCCACGACATCATATTTAGCGAGTATTTTAAATGAGGCATCCGTTGTTACGGGTGCCTTTACTTCGCCATTTTTGTATAGATATAACGAAATGTTTAAAGTAAACGGTGAGGATATTTCGGATGCTGATTTTGCTGAGGTGTTTTCAGAGGTAAAGCCAGCCTACGATGAACTTGCAGCAGATGGAGTCTTTGTTAGCGAATACGAATTTCTGACTGTTATGGCATTTATCTATTTTCTGAAAAAGAGCTGTGAGATTGTGCTCTTAGAAGTAAGTATGGGTGGCAGAATGGATACCACAAATGTAATCCCTGCACCACTTGTATCTATTATCACTCCTATCAGCTACGACCATATGACTATACTTGGAAATACGCTAACGGAAATAGCTACTGAAAAAGCTGGAATCATAAAGCCTGGTACAGCAGTTGTAAGTGCTACCCAAGAGAGGGAAGTTCAGCTGGTATTAAGAGATACTTGTAAGTCGAAGGATAATGTTCCAATAGAGTTTGTGGAGCCTGCAAAGATTTTATCAAGAGATATTCATGGTCAGAGATTTGCTACCTCGGATGGAAGTCAATATGAAACCATGATGCTTGGCACATATCAGGTAGATAATGCAGCAGTGGCCATTGCAGCAGCAAGAAAGCTTACGGAGAAGGGATATCATATTACTGAGGAGTCCATAAGAAAAGGAATCGTAAATACGAAGTGGTTTGGCCGCTTTACATTGCTATCAGATAATCCTCCAGTGATTATTGATGGTGGACATAACAGGCAGGGAGCGAAGGTTTTATTGGAATCCCTTGAAGCATATTTCCCTGGTGAAAAGGTTACTTTTGTACTAGGAATCCTTGCTGATAAAGAAGTGGATGTGATAATAGATACACTGGCTCCAATTATGAAGAAGTGCTACACAGTGGCGGTGCCAAACCCAAGGACTATGGAGCCACAGCTGCTTGCTGACATGATACAGGAAAGAGGAATTGCAGCTGAGCCTTTGGATTCAAAAAGTTCTATTGAAGATATAAAAAAAGAATCAGAGGTAGTATGTCTAGCAGGTTCTTTATATCTAATCTCCCTATTTGATAAAGCCTAAGGTTAGGTTGACACCACTAACCGGAAAACTTAAAATTATAACAGTTAAGGACATATGGAGGAGAAATAATTATGTACAATGATGAATATAAGCGTTGGCTTGCAGCTGATCTTGATGATCCAGATTTAAAGCCAGAATTATTAAAGATTGAGGGTAATGACGAAGAAATCAAAGACAGATTTGCAGTAGCACTTGCCTTTGGTACAGCAGGACTTCGTGGTGTACTTGGCGCAGGTACAAACCGTATGAACGTTTATGTTGTTCGCCAGGCTACACAGGGACTTGCAAACTGGGTTAAGACTCAGGGTGGCAACCAGACAGTAGCTATCAGCTATGACAGCCGTATCAAGAGTGATGTTTTTGCAAAGACTGCAGCAGGTGTTCTTGCAGCTAATGGTATTAATGTTCGTATTTACGATGCACTTATGCCAGTTCCAGCACTTTCATTTGCTACACGTTACTACAAATGCAACGCAGGTATTATGGTTACAGCATCTCATAACCCTGCTAAATATAACGGTTACAAGGCATACGGTCCAGACGGATGCCAGATGACAGACGATGCAGCAGCTATCGTTTATGCAGAGATTCAAAAGACAGATATTCTTAATGGCGTTAAATACATGTCATTTGCAGAGGGTGTTGAAAAAGGACTTATCAAGTTCGTTGGTGATGACTGCAAGGATGCTTTCTATGCAGCAATCGAAGATAGACAGGTTCGTCCAGGCCTTTGCAAGACAGCTGGCCTCAAGCTTGTTTACAGCCCACTTAATGGCTCAGGCTTAGTTCCAGTTACACGTGTACTTAACGATATCGGTATCACAGATATCACAATCGTTCCAGAGCAGGAGTATCCAAATGGATACTTCACTACTTGCAGCTATCCAAACCCAGAAATCTTTGAAGCACTTGAGCTTGGTCTTGAGCTTGCAAAGAAAGAGGGCGCAGATTTAATGCTTGCTACTGACCCTGATGCAGACCGTGTTGGTATTGCTATGAAGTGCCCAGATGGAAGCTATGAGCTTGTTTCTGGTAATGAAGTTGGTGTACTTCTTCTTGACTACATTGCAGCAGGACGTATCGAAAAGGGCACAATGCCAAAGAACCCTGTAGCAGTTAAGTCTATTGTTTCAACACCACTTGCTGATGCAGTTGCAGAGCACTATGGTGTAGAGCTTCGCTCAGTTCTTACAGGCTTCAAGTGGATTGGTGATCAGATTGCTGGTCTTGAGGCTGATGGAGAAGTAGATAGATTTATCTTCGGATTCGAGGAGTCATACGGATACCTTGCAGGTCCTTATGTTCGTGATAAGGATGCAGTTATCGGTTCAATGCTTATCTGCGAAATGGCTGCTTACTACCGCAGCATCGGAAGCTCTATCAAGCAGCGTCTTGAGGAGATTTATGCTGAGTATGGTCGTTACCTCAACAAGGTAGATTCGTTTGAGTTCCCAGGCCTTTCAGGTATGGACACAATGGCTGGTATTATGACATCACTTCGTGAGAATCCACCAAAGGATATCGCAGGTATCGCTGTTACAAAGGTTACAGATTACAAGAACACAGCAGAGACAGGACTTCCTTCTTCAAATGTTCTTATCTACGGCCTTGAGAATGGATGCACAGTTGTTGTACGCCCTTCAGGTACAGAGCCAAAGATTAAGACTTACTTCACAACAAAAGGAAAAGATCTCGCTGAAGCACAGGCAATGAAAGACAAGCTTGCTGAAGCTTTAAAACCAATATTTAAGTAATTCTAAAGACTTCGAAAGTTCCAAGTTACGGCTACAAGCCTAATGAATACGAAAGTTCAAGTTACGACTACAAGCCTACTATTTCTACGTTCGACAGGACGTCTCTCTTAAGAAATAGTAGAGCTTGATGTCTACTTGAACTTTCTTACTTTGAGAGACAACGGAGCTTGATGCCTACTTGGGCTTTCTTACTCTTTGAAAAATAAAATGGGAGATTCAACATCTATGAATTATTCAGCTACGATCAACGGTTATGCGGTTGAGGCGTATTACAGTGAAGATAATGTCAACGAGATTTTTGTGCCGCTGCTACGAAAGCTTACGGTTATGCAGCAGGAGAAGGGGCGGAGGATACTTGTGATGCTTGCAGCGCCTCCAGGGGCGGGTAAGAGTACGCTTCTTGATTTTCTGGAGTATTTGTCTAAGAATACAGATGGGGTGAAGGAAATCCAGACAATTGGAATGGATGGATTTCATCATTATCAGGACTACTTACTTAGTCATGAAACTGTCAGAGATGGAAAGACGATCAAGATGGTGGAAATCAAGGGTGCACCAATTACCTTTGATTTGGATGCGCTTTCAAATCGCGTACAGTTAGTAGCAAGTGGCGCAAAATGTGGTTGGCCAATCTATGATAGAAATCTCCACAATCCAGTAGAGGACACAATCCAGATTGACTCGGACATAGTGCTTCTGGAGGGCAATTATCTGCTTTTGGATGAAGATGGTTGGAAGGATATTTCAAGTATGGCAGACTACACTATTTTCATTTCAGCAGATGAAGATATGCTTCGTGGTAGACTGGTGGAGCGCAAAGCCAAGAATACTCCAATAGAGGATGCAAGGAAGTTCGTAGAATACTCAGATATGCGCAATGCTCTAGAGGTTTTACATCATTCAAAGAAAGCAGATTTGAATCTAGAAATACTAGAAAACAACGAGTATAGAGTAATTTAATAATTGATTTTTAGCTCATCCCAATGAAGAGGGGGTGGGCTTTTTTATACTTGGAACAAATGTAAAACGGAAAATATTTATCGCAAATCGATAAAAAATTGTTGCAAAACAAAAATAAGAGTGATATAACAAAATTAAGTTAAGAAATGAAATGCATTGGAGGCATACAATGAACAATAAATTAAATGTATTTGTAAAAAGGATTTTGGACATATGCTTTTTCATAGGAGCAGTGATGGAAGTGGCCGTTCCATTTGGTCTGAAATATGCAGTAAATCTTACAATTAAGATTCTTGGCAAGACAACAGAGTATGCAAAGATTTTAGAGCATTATCCATATGCAGTTGTTTCCATTATGGTAGCTGGCGGCTCAGCACTTTTGATTCTGTTTGAGCTTAGAAAGATGATGAAAACAGTTATCGAGGATGATTGCTTTGTAATGCAAAATGTAACAAGTCTTTACAAGATGGGAACATACGCATTTGTAATCACTGGAGTGAAGCTACTTCGTTGCTTCGTATATTTCACACCTTCGGCTGTTGTAGTGGCAGGAGTATTCTTCTTTGCAGGATTATTCAGCAAGGTTTTAGCTCGAGTATTTGAAAGAGCTGTTAGTTACAAGCAGGAAAATGATTTAACTATATAGAAAGCTCAGGTGAAAATATGATTGTAATAAATTTAGATGTCATGATGGCAAAAAGAAAAATTGGATTGACTGAGCTGGCAGGAATAGTTGGAATCACAAATGCCAATCTTTCAATTCTAAAAAACAATAAGGCAAAGGCAGTTAGGCTGGAAACCTTGGATGCCATATGTAAAGCACTTGATTGCCAGCCGGGAGACATATTGGAATATGTTGTAGATGAGGAGGAATAGTTATGGACAATACCGCTAGAGAAAATAATTATAATGAACCAAGTATGACAAATATTGTTATAGAAGCCCCAGTGCAGGCGCAGGTTAAAGGCGATGCAAAAAGCTTCAGAAAATATGGATTATTATCTCTTGTATTTGCTATCGTATATACGTTTTGCTTGTACAAGAATAAATCAGGAATCACTTATCCAATTTTTATGGCAATAACATTTGGCCTAATATATGCAGTCAGAAAGTCAGATGATTTACCATTCCTGAAAGACAAAAATGGAAAAGTAGGATTAAATTTATTTTATGTGATTTCATTGTTATTGCTATCAGTTACAAAGTGCATGTTTACAAGCTATAGCATTCAGTGGCTTAGCGGATTGGCCATATTCCTACTATTCTTTTCGTTTATCATGCAGCTTTACATTGATACTACTGGTTGGGATATAGTTGGATGGCTTGGCGGAATCGCACTTACAATGATACGACCTATAGCAAACATTGCATGGCCATTTCAGGACGTTGCTCTTTTTGTAAAGGAAAGAGGCAGTGAGACAAGTAAAGAAAAAAAGAATGCTATTATGGCAGTTCTTATAGGACTTATTGTTGCAGTTCCGCTTCTTGCAGTGGTTGTTAGCTTGCTTGTGTCAGCAGATGCAGTGTTCAGCCGCATTTTAGAAAAAGTATTTGAGGGCATCCACCTACCAGATAACTTTGGAGACATTGTTGGAATAGTATTAACTTTGTGCATCTCATTTATCTGCGCATATATAATTCCAAATTCCTTATATAAGAAGAAAATTGGAATTGGCCCAGCAAAGCAGGGAAACACAAATCCGCTTATAGCTATTACATTCACGGTTCTACTTGGTTTAGTGTATCTTCTTTTCTGCTTGATACAGGTATTATTCTTATTTACAGGAAGCATGACTTTACCAGCTGGATACACATACGCACAATATGCTCACGAGGGACTCTACCAGTTGCTTGCAGTATGCTTGATTAACGTGGCACTTGTGTCAGTTTGCTCAAGAATGTTTGCAAAGAATAAGTTGCTAACATGTATTCTATCAATCATCGGCATATGTACATACATAATGATTGCATCTTCTGCAATGAGAATGATTCTATACATCGGAGCGTATACGCTTACATTCCTTAGATTGTTTGTACTTTGGTTCCTTTGCGTTCTTAGCCTTTGGCTTGCATATTTGATTATTGGATTGTATAAATCAGACTTTCCAGTATTCAAAGCTGCTATGGTGACAATCACTGTTGCTTACTTAGCATTTGCATTTGCTAATCCTGATTATCAGGTAGCAAAATATGATTTGGCACATGCAGATATGCCTGATACAAGTATATATGGCTCAGTACAAAGATACATTGTATATAATTTATCATTGGATGCTATTCCAGCTATTGAATCAAATGAGCAGTTACTTAGTGAATACAAAGATAATATCTACTTTGATCAGTGGGAAACTAATTATGCAGGTAGCATTAGAAAGTTCAACTATTCATATTGGAGAGCAGAGAAAGTATTTGAGGATGCGAAATGAAAGAAGACTCTTTAAAGCGATTCGCAACAATATATTTTGAAGTGCTTGCAGTTCTATCTGTAGTATTATATATACTTTTGCACAGTGTGCCAAAACAATTAGAACTGAGAGAATTTATATATATGGATTTATATGAATTAGTTCTGTTCATGTGGATATTAGGAATAGGATTTTTATGTATCTATATCTTAAGACATAAGGTAACTAAAAAATTAGAGAGATTTAATGCATTAGAAAACCTGTTTATTATAATGGGTGCTGTAATAGGAGGATTAATATTTGTAGTTTGGATGTATTTAGTTGCTTTAGGTACAGAGGTTAATCCAGAGAAAGGAATAGAAACAAGTCATAGTGATGGCATAATTACAGTTAAAAAAGGGGATTTTCTCGATCCTGAGGATGTTAGATATGTTCAATATGAGAGTGAAAGAATAATTTACAGAAGGAGAATCGATTAAGTATATAAGGCTTAAAAACCTAGTAAATATAAGGCGTAGCAGACTTGAAAGAGTCTGCTACGTTTTTTTATTGGCAAAAAAATATTAGAAAAATAATTGACAGATATAATATATGGTGATATGGTTAATTACACAAGTAATTAACCGATGAAGTAAAGGAGGTGGGGATGTGTTAAGCAACTTAGGGAAAGATAAATCAATCTATCTACAGATTAGCGAAATGATAGAAGATGAAATATTAAGGGACATTATTAAGGAAGAAGAGCAAGTGCCTAGCACAACAGAGCTATCAAAGTTTTATAAGATTAATCCTGCCACGGCTGGAAAGGGAATTAATCTATTGGTTGATAAAGGAATAATTTACAAGAAAAGAGGTATTGGTATGTTTGTGCAGGCAGGAGCTAAAGAAAAAATAATGGAAGCTCGCAAGGCAAGCTTCAAAGAAACTTACCTCAAAAAAATAATTAGCGAGGCAAAGTTAATTGGTATTACAAAAGAAGATTTGAAAAAGCTTATTGATGAAACTAGTGAAGTATAGTTTTTCTTTATTGGAGGAATGGAGGATATATGAGCACATTAGTAGGAAAGAATATCGTTAAAAGATATGGTAAAGATACAGTTCTAAAGAACGTAGACATTAATATTGAGACAGGAAAGATTTATGGACTGATTGGAAGAAACGGAGCAGGAAAGACTACTCTTCTTTCTATCCTTACAGCTCAAAATCCTGCCTCAGAAGGAACAGTTACACTTGACGGTGAGCCTGTTTGGGAGAATGAAAAGGCACTGTCAAGAATCTGTTATTCGAGAGAGATTTCACAGGTCACAATGTTTGGCCCAAACACATACAGAGTAAAGGAATATTTATCTACAGCAAAAGCATTTTATGCTAACTGGGATGAGGAATACGCAAAGGAGCTTGTTAAGCTTTTTAACATCGATGTAAAGAAGAGAATCAGCAAGCTTTCAAAGGGAATGCTTTCAGCAGTAACAATTATCATTGCACTTGCAAGCAAGGCAGAAATCACAATCCTTGATGAGCCAGTAGCAGGACTTGATGTTGTAGCAAGAGAACAGTTCTACAAGCTCGTTATTGAAGAATATGCAGCTACAGGCAGAACATTCATCATCAGTACACACATCATCGAAGAGGCCGCATCATTGTTTGAAGAGGTTATCATGATTGATGATGGCCAGATTGTTATTAAGGAAAATACAGAAGGCTTATTAGCTAGAGCATATCGCATCAGCGGTGAAGAAACAGTCGTAGATGCAGCTGTAAAGGATTTAAAGGTTTATCATCCAGAGTCAATCGGACGTAACAAGGTGGTTACAGTACTTGCTGATGCGCCTGTTGATGGATTTGATGGTGAGGTACTAGTAGAACCGGTTTCACTTCAGAATCTTTTCTATGCCATGAGTGTGGATGAGAGAAGGGAGGCTTAGTATGTCTAATCTTTCAAAGAGAACGTATAAGTACTATTTTCTCAATGGTCTAAAAAGCTATGGAATTGTATTGTTAATAGAATTAGTGCTAATTGTAGAATGGATTTTAATAGGCAGTGATGAGGATTTGACGGACTATGTTCCTAGAATGTTCTGTATGGTATGTGGACTATTTACGCCATTAATGAACGGTATTTATTCTATGTACGGTCCAAGTTGGTATGACAGTCTTACTCTTTCAATGGGGGCAAGAAGAAAAGATATATTCGTGGGCCAAATAATAAGGCAATTAATTATGATTGTATGTAATACTGCTGTTGTGGCATTGGCTGGATCATTGTTCTTGAGTAAATTCTTTGTGCTATATGCATATTCAACAGGATTATTAGCGCTGCTAACTGGTGCTGCAGGACTTATTGTTGGATACAAGCTTAGACGTTATGGCAAAATCGTAATTATTATAATTGCTTTTGGCTGTGCCATATTAGGTGGTTCAATTGGCGTAAGCGCTGCAGTACACGGCAATATATATCTATTAACAAGTATAGCTAGTATATCTCCAGTTATATTCCCAATAATAATTGTGCTGATATATGTAGTTTTGGAAGCATGGGTATACAAGCTCAGCAAAACCATGATGGTTAGGTAGGGGGACGATATGATAAGAGATTTAAAAGCAACTTTCGCCATAAGGAAATCCAGCGAAATATTTAATATTGTAATGGTATGTTCGGCAGTGATTCTTGCGGTGATACTTGCTATAGGAATTGATGATATGATAGAAATGCCTACAATACTTGTAAGTATTGTTGCTGGCGCATATATAGGACTGAATATATTTATCAAACCATTTATGCAAGCACTGGACTTTTCAAAAGGTATATCTTTTGGAATGACAAGAAGAAAGCTGTTTGCATATATGCGATTGTTCGATTTGGCTGAAATCTTACTTATAACAATCATTATGATATGCTTTCCAATTGCGGTTGGTGTCAATGTCATATTCAAAGTAGGAGCAATTTGCTTTGGAATATTTACACTGATATCTGGTATTGCTGGTAATAGTATTATTCGATATGGAAAAAATGCATACTGGGTATACTATGTATTGCTTTTATTAGTGACATTTGGTTCTCCGAGATTATTGCATCTTTTGCCAGGCGCAATGGATGTTGTGGCAAGTGGCATAGATATGGTTGTTAGTCCTGCGTATAGTCAGGGAGGTATTTGGATGAAGATTATTATTTTTATTGTTTTAACATTGATTATTAACTGGCTTACAACAAGGAAAGTAGCAGTAAATAATGATTTATAAAGGGAGAGACGATGGAAAAGACTTTTGACAAAATTGAGTTAGTAAAGTTAGTTTTAGTATTTATTTTAGAAATAGTAATTGCACTTGCTGTAGGAACCCTTCTAAATGTAATAGGTAATGTGGCAGGAATCAGCGTGCCAACCTATATGCATGTATTGGCATTGGACATCTGCCTTTTGATTCCAGTGTTTGCATATACTATCAAAAAGGGAGATTCAATTGTTGAAGCATTTGGGTTTAAAGGAATTAAGGTAGCTACATTCTTCCAGACTATTTTACTTGTAATTGTAGTTAGCCCTATGGCAATGTTTGCAAATGTTCTTTCACAGTTTTTCGTCCCAAATACAATGGTTCAAGGAGTTGACCAGTTTGCATCAGAATCGGTTGGACTTACATTAGTAGCTACAGTACTCTGTGCACCAGTTGTAGAAGAAATAGTATGCAGAGGTTTCTTCACGAATAGACTTAATAAAATAATGTCATTCACAGCTGCAGCTATTATCTCAGCTCTGATGTTTGGTGCTCCACATATGAATATTAACCAGTTCTGCTATGCAACTGTGTTAGGTTTGATTTTTGCTTACACAAACAGAGCTAGCGGAAGCATTTTTACATCGATGATTATGCATATCGTATTCAATGGATACAATATGGCTCTTCTATTTATGATGAATTGGGCAATGGAACAGGTTGGGATGGACTTTGCAGAAGCGGCTGAGGCAGAACGTGCTAATACTTCTAGCATGATTTCAACTGCGGTTGTTTTAGGGGTACTTGCAGTTGGTTCATTCTTCTTAACAAGATTGATTCTCAAGTCTATAGCAAAAAGAGAAGGAACAATTGAGGCATAAGTGATATAATTAATGAGGAGGTTTTTTCAAGCTTTGCGCAGAAAAAGCCTCCTCTAGTAGCCGAAGGCTACATCATTTATTTATTGGGAGGATAACTATGGCAAACATTTTATGGCACGATAGAAAAAGACATTTTGGCTTACCTATCAGCTTCACAAAGTACAGCATGAGTGAAGATAGACTTTTTGTTGAAACAGGCTTTTTCAATTTAGAGCAGAATGAAGTTAGGCTATATAGAATTCTTGACTTACAGCTTAAGCGTAGCTTGGGTCAGAGAATTTTTGGAGTAGGTTCTATCATTGTTAGCTCATCGGACAAAAGTCTTGGCACCTTTGAAATCAGAAATGTAAAGCATTCTGCAAATGTAAAGGAAATGCTTTCAGTTCAGGTTGAACAGCAGCGTGAGGCAAAGCGTGTATACACAAGAGAAAATATGGTAGATGATGTGGATGACAACGATATCCACGAAGGAGATTTTTAGAAGATATGAGTAAACAAGGGAAAAATGGACGAGTGGAGTTTTTACGTTTTATTTTTGCTTTGGGGATTCTATTTTTCCATATTCACAAGCGTTTTGCAGTGGATGGAAATATTAGCATTGGAATAAAAGGAATATACTTCTTCAATCATGGGTATATTGGAGTAGAGTTTTTCTTTTTGGTTTCAGGCTATTTGCTGGCTGCCAGTGCTTTTGCTAAAAGAGCTGTCAGCACAGAATTAATTGGTACAGAAACAGCACAGATGATGTGGAAGAAAATCAAAAATGTTTTTCCATATCATTTGTTTGCGATTATTCTTACGATTATCGTAAATGCGTATTTCTTGGAGAATACAGTAAAAGGAAGAATCAGCTATGTGGTTGATTCATGGGCTTCTGTATTTTTCCTTCAGGTCTTTGGATTTGATAGCACATGGGTAAATAAGCTTACCTGGTATTTGGATGTATGGCTTATGGTCACATTCATTTTCTGGTACTTCCTTAGACGTCACTATGAAGCTTTTGTAAAAATTGTATGCCCCCTTTTAGCCCTCTTCGTGCTGGGCTACATGGCTCATGAATACAACAGCTTAGCTGGAATTGATGGTTGGACAGGTCACTTCTACAAGTGCTTCCTTAGAGGAATGTCTGAAATGGCGCTTGGATGTAGTGCATACAGCCTTACAAGACAGCTTAACAAAATCGAATTTACAAAGGCAGGGAAAACTATCTTAGCAATAGTAGAGCTAGTTTGTTATTTACTTGTATTTGGATATGCGGTAACAGGAGTTGATCCTAAGTATAGTTTCCCTACACTTTTTATCATGATGATTGGTTTAATTCTTACATTTTCAAATGTAAATCCATGTCATCAGGTATTTGACAAACCAGTATTTGGTTGGTGTGGCAAGATGAGCCTGTTGATATATTTAAATCAGTTTTACAGCATCAGATTAGTGCAGTCACTTCTTCCAAACATCAGCTTCCCAGCAAAGGTTTTGGGATGCACAGTGGTGACTCTTATCGGGGCTTATGTATGTGATGTAGTAGTTACTTTTTTTAACAAGAAAAAGCCACTTACAACACTAATGATTAAAAACTAGTATTATAAAGGGAGAATAACTTGGTTTTTAGTTCTATTATATTTACTACAATTTTCCTACCTTTATGCCTGTTGACCTACTATGGAATCCCAAGGCTTAAAGGTGGGGCATATACAGATAGGATTAAGCTTTCCAACATAATCCTTTTAATATTCAGCTTGGTGTTCTATGCTTTCGGCGGGGTGAAATATCTCCTGCTGATAGGCATAGTTATTTTTATAAATTGGGCTGGAGGATTTTTGTGCGCAAGCAATCGTCATAGCCGTAGGTTCAACAAGATATCGCTGATATCGGTGGTTGTTCTTGATTTAGGCATTCTGTTTTTCTTTAAGTATTTCAACTTTTTCATAGCAATAATTGAAAATATATTCTTTGGAGGAAGTCTTACTGTTTCAGATAGATTTACAAATCTATTTTCGGGAGTGGGTACAGGTGCATTAAATCTTCCTCAGATTGTTCTTCCAGTTGGTATTTCGTTTTTTACGTTTCAGGCTCTGTCCTATGTAATCGATGTATACAATGACCAGGTGGAGGTACAAAGTAGCTTTTGGTATTTTGCGTTATATATCTCATGTTTCCCACAGCTGATTGCTGGTCCTATTGTTCATTACAAAGATATCTCAGGTCAGTTGACAGAGCGAAGTGTCGGAAGCTACGAGTTTGCAGCTGGTATCAAAAGGTTTTGTTTTGGCCTTGGCAAAAAGGTTATTATCGCAAATACGTTAGCGTCCATTGCAGATAAAATCTGGGCAGCTGATATATCCCAGCTAGATGCCACAGTCGCATGGCTTGGATCCATTTGCTACACATTCCAAATATACTATGACTTCAGCGGATATTCTGATATGGCCATTGGCCTAGGAAAGATGTTTGGATTCGATTTTAAAGAAAACTTTGATCATCCTTACAGAGCGGAATCAGTTAGAGAGTTTTGGAGACGCTGGCATATTTCTTTATCTACATGGTTTAGAGATTATGTTTACATCCCACTTGGTGGCAGCAGATGCTCACTTAAGAAGACCTGTATGAATATATTTATAGTATTCCTTTTAACAGGAATATGGCATGGAGCTAACTGGACCTTTATTACATGGGGGCTTGTGTATGGCATTTTGCTTATATTCGAAAGAGTTTGGTTTGGAAAGATATTGGAAAAGAATCCGGTGAAAATGCTAAACAGATTGCTGACATTTTTTGTGGTAAATCTTTTGTGGGTAGTATTTAGAGCCGATTCCATAATATCTGCATTTACATATATTTCTAGAATGTTTGCAGGGGGAATCAGAATACTGAACCTGTTTACATATTTGTCAGGAATGGGTGTGATTGCATTATTTGCAGCAATAATATTTGCTGGATTTGTGCAGGCTCATATGAGCGTAAAAGCGGTAAAGGGCAACATGGTAGTATGCCTTGCACTTTTACTTGTTAGTTTGTTATTCCTTGTAAATGGAACATACAATCCATTTATTTATTATCAGTTTTAAGGAGCAATATGAATTTTACGAATCTTAAGAACAAAATCTTCATATTAATCTTTTTAGCAATTCTTGTGTTCCCTTGGGTGGGCGGAGGATTGCTTAGAGTTGTTGCTCCTGATTTTTATGGGAAGATTTCCAATGTAGAGACAGAGAATCGAGAGGCGGCCACAATAGACTGGGGCGATTTGCTTAACTCTGGAGAAACTGTTTCAAGCTTTATTGACGATAGAATACCATTTCGATATACCCTTATAACCTGGTACAAATCTCTTAATGATACAGTGGAAGGCCAGTTTGATAAGGTTGAAACTGCTATCGGAAACAAGCTTTACACTCCTACAAACATAGTTGAAACTGTTGACAAGGGTGAAACGAACAAGCCTATTGTTCCAGGAGAGGAAGCTCAAACAAATGAGTCGGTAGAAGAGGTTGCTGGAACGGATACGTACTTCCCACTTCATGTATATCAGGATGTAATAATTGCTAGAGAAAATTGGCTGTTTTTATATGGAGAAAACGAAATAGAATGCTATCAGGGCACAAATATACTTAGTGAGAGTGAAATGGCTAGCTACGCAGCTACACTTAATGAATTACAGGCATTATGCACGGCGCAGGGAAAGGAGCTATACATTTACATCGCTCCAAATAAATCTCAGGTATATTCCCAGTATATGCCTACAGTAGATATAGTAAACACATATAAAAGAGAGCAGCAGTTACACAGTTATATAACTGAGAATTGCTCAACTCCATTTTTGTATCCTTTGACAGAATCGTTATATGCTGCTGGAGTTACACGTACCTATTATAAATACGATAGTCATTGGAACCACATGGGGGCATTGTACGGTACAAATGCTCTTTACGCGGCAATGGGGGTTGAACAGACTGATCCGTCTGAGTGGATTGCTGGTATTCAGGATGCAGATAAATATGAATTATATACATACATGGGAATACCAGATGATCAAATCTACCACGATGATGTGGAGTACACAGTGGATTATCGACCAGAAATTACAGTGAATGGTTTGGATACGGAGGCAATGGTTTGCCGTACCACAAGCGATGGAGCAAATCAAAAAAAGCTGTGCCTTATCGGCGACAGCTTTCGTGTAAACATGATGCCTTATATTTCAAAGGATTTTACTCAGTGTACATTTGCACATCGTGATTATATGTCGCAAATACACTCTGACATCAAAAACTCTGATGTAATTGTTATTGAAGCCGTAGAAAGATACGACTACGAAGCATTTAAAACAATGCAACGTGTAATTAACGTTTTGAAATAATACTACAAAGCACTTATTAAATGCTGGGCGATTGCAGCATATCCAGCATCGTTTGGATGACCAGCAAGGAAGGAACCGATTGTATATACAGTGCCATCTGGTGCTGTATATTGATCACCCTCCTGAAGCTGATATTCGGCAACGCCTTGTATATCTGAAAGGCTTACATAAGTACAGCCCATTTCTGAAGCAACTTCTTTTTTAGTACTAATGATACTGCTATATTTCCAGAAATTATCAAGCATTACGATACGAGCGTTAGGATTGTAAGATTTGATATATGTAATCATATCCTTTAAATCTTCTTTGAAATGAGTCTCATGTCCCTTAACATTTTCTCCTAGCTCAATAACGATAGTGCTGTATTGATAGTTGGTGATGTATGGATCCAAGTCATCAAGCTCGTAATTTCTAGTGCTTGAAAACTCCCATGCTCTAAGAGACATGCAATCGTATGATGAGTATCCCTTTGCAGCTACAGTCAAATGAACATAATCAGTGGCAGGTGCTGATGCACCGCATCCCCATCCTGAACCCCACCAGTCTGATGTGGCTGGATAGAAAGTGATGGAATTTCCTATGAAAAGGATATCCTTTGTTGCTGTAGGGACAGCTTTTGTCGCAGAAGGAACAGGTATGTCAATATACTCTTCTGAAACATCATCAAAGGCAATATAACCATAGTCTCCATTAATTTTTATTTTGTAGTAGTCAGTTTCGTTGCATGTGCCCACAACAGTGATGCGGGAATCAATGGAAAGAGTGCCGATTATTTCGGCAGTGTCGTATGGCTCTTCACGAACAGTGGCGTCAGACTGAGCAAAATAAGTAGCTTCTAAATCTGTAAAGGTATATTCGTCAGCTGGAAGCTTCTCATCGGTTTCTTCTTCAGCTTCTTCTTCCTCTAAAGCAGCAGCTTCCTGCTCAGCTTCTATACGTTCTTGTTCTTTTAATTTTTCGTTAGCCAATTTGTTCTGATAAATTACAAGAGAACAAAAGGCAATAACTAAAACAACCAATGATATCCAAAGGATTACTATTAGTTTTTTTCTCAAAATAATTCTCCAATCATCATAATATTTAGATTTCAAGTACTAAGTATATCATAAATAAGAATAGTAAGAAATATTGAATAATGATTGACAAAATATAAAACAGGTAGTACATTACTACTATGGAATTATTAATAATGAGGGATTATAGGAGGATAAGATGGAGTATAAGGACAAGAACGGTCTAACAGAAAAAGAATTTCTTGCACAGTACAGCCCAGGAGATTATCCTAGACCATCCGTAACAGTTGATATGATGGTATTAGGACCTAAAAAAGATTATTCTGGCTTAAAGATATTACTTATAAAAAGAGGAGCACATCCTTTCATTAATTGTTGGGCTCTTCCAGGTGGATTCGTACACGAGGATGAATCATGCTATGAGGCTGCAGCCCGCGAGCTTAAGGAGGAGACAGGTCTTAAGAATGTATTCCTTGAGCAGGTTTACACATTCTCAAAGCCTAACAGAGATCCACGTACACGTGTAATGAGCGTTGCCTACATGGCACTTTCTCCAGTTGCACCACCAGTAAGAGGTGGAGATGATGCATTGGAAGCAGCATGGTTTGATTTCGAGTTTACAGACAATATGCTTCGTATTTTCAATGACGATATTGGAGTGGAAATCGTATATCAGCTTTCTACAAAGAGATTCCAAAACGGAAATGTTAGATATGCAAACACTGTGGCATCGCAAAAGAGCAAATCTCAGTTGGCATTCGATCATGACGAGATTATTGTTGAGGCAATGATTAAGCTTAGAAGAGAAATCGAATATACGGACCTTCCATTCAGCATGGCTAACAAAGAATTTACACTTCCTGATTTACAGGTAATCTATGAGTTACTTTTAGGTCATAGCCTTTACAAGGCCAACTTTAGAATTATGGTTGCTGACAGAATTGAGCCAGTTGGTAGGAAAGAAAAGTCAATTGTAGGACGTAGAATGTCGGAATTATATCGACTGAAATAAGGAGCATAACGATGAGAGAGTTTAATGTTGAAGATCAAACAAAGAAGCTGATTGAGTACACAAGAGAGTGGTTCAACAAATTTGGAGATAACACAAGAGCAGTTATTGGTATCTCTGGTGGAAAGGATTCCTCTGTTACAGCAGCTATTTTAAAAGAGGCACTTGGAGCAGATAGAGTAGTTGGAATCATTATGCCAAATGGCGAGATGTCAGATTTGGCAGATGCTAAAATGCTTGTAGATTTCCTTGGAATACCAAACGAGGTAGTACCTATCACAGATTACTACAACGCAGCTATTGCTACTTTTGAAAAGGCTAGCGTTTTTGAAGTAACAAAGGATTTACGTATCAATTTGGCACCACGACTTCGTATGTCTACTTTATACGCAGTTGCACAGGGACAGCCTGTTACTTCATTCGTTGTAAACACATGCAATGCTTCAGAGGATTATGTTGGATATTCAACAAAGTACGGCGATGCAGCAGGTGATGTTTCATTGCTTCAGGATTTCACAGTTACAGAGGTTCTTCAGATTGGAGAATATTTGGGACTTCCAAATGAGTTAGTACACAAGACACCTTCTGATGGATTATCAGGAATGTCTGATGAAGATAAGCTTGGATTTAAGTATGCTCAGCTTGATGAATATATTTCAGATTCCAACGCCGACATTCCAGCCGACGTTAGAGAATCAATTGATAGAAAGCATGTGGCAAATCTTCACAAGCTTCAGTTAATGCCTGCATACAAGAGACATTAATTACAGCGGCTATCGGCCGAAGATTTCTACCACAAGGTTGAGCTTGCCTTTTCTAGACAGGCCACCTTCTTCTACAAGGTTAAATTTACCGAAGCCACGGACAGATACCGAATCTCCAGCAGAGAGAATCTTGTCGTTGTTTTCGACAATGTGCCCGTTAACCGATACCTTTTTCTCTGTGAAATATGGAATCGTGTCTTTGCGGCTTAGGTTATAAACTTTAGAAATAACAGCATCAGCTCTAGGGGACGCTACTTGTATGGTGGTTTCCTTTAGGGCTGATTTTTTATATGATTCAGGTAATTCTGAAATGGAGCACTTAACGGAATTACGACCTACAGAAACAAAGTTTTCTAGAAGATAATCTGCGGTGGATTCATCGGCGTAGATATATGCATCCATGCCATCCACAAAGATATCGCCAAACTTTTTTCTGTCGATGCCAAGGCTCATGAGAGAGCCCAGGTAGTCTCTGTGGGTGTATTCCTTTGCAAATTTCTTTGCAAGAGGCTCTACCTTGATACATTTGATTGGATAATCGATTTCGTATCCAAAATCCGCCTCACTTCCAAAGCGAACCATTTTACGCTCGCAATTTTCATAACCGCCAAACAAATCGTATTTGATAGGCGCAAAAGATTTGTCCCTTGCAGCCTGAAAAAGTACATCCTGCTGGGAGAGGCTTAGAAAATCGCTGAAGGTATATATGTTATTTTGATAAGCTCTGTTGGAGAGCTCTATTAATCGTTTATATAAAAGTTGATCGTCGTCGTTCATACCGTTTCCTTTCTAGGTAATTTATCTATCAATTATACTGAAAATGTTATAAAATAGCACCAGTTATATATAGAAAATGGAGCAATTAAATGAGCAAGATACATACTGATGGATTGATTTTCGACATGGATGGAACAATCTGGGACAACACACCACTATTCGCTGCAAGCTGGGAAAGAGCCTGCAAGGATAAAGGGTATGACGTAAAGTTTACACCAGAGAAACTTCAGAAGCTTTTTGGAAAGACAATGACAGACATTGCTGATGCTTGTATTCCTGACGAAGATCCAAATCGTAGATACGATACAGTGAAGCTCTGTGAAGAGTATGAAATGCAGGATTTGGCACAGTCAGAGGGTGATACAACATACGAAGGTTTAGAAGAAACACTCAAGACTCTGTGTGAAAAGACAAAGCTTTTTATTGTAAGCAATTGTCAGCAGGGATATATCGAATCATTTCTAGAGAGAAGTGGTTACGGAAAGTATTTCACTGACTTCATTTGTTATGGTGACAATGGCCTTGGAAAGGCTGATAACATAAAGGGAATTGCCAAGAAAAATGGTTTAAAGAAACCGGTATATATTGGTGATATTCAAGGCGATAAGGATGCTTGCGATGCAGCGGGGGTAGATTTCATCTGGGCAGCCTATGGCTATGGTGATTCTGTAGATGGTTACGCAGCAAAGGTTGATGACATAAAAGATTTAGGAGGTATTATTGATGGGATTTAATGTTGAAAAATTGTTTGAGGATGTAGCATATCTTAGCAAGGTCCACAACAAAAAGGACTATGAAAAACAAATGGATATGTTTAATGAGCAGCGCTACGAACTTTTAAAGGATTTGGTGGAAGCCGATGATGCTGAAGCGAGCGCAAAGGAACTTTGTGAGGATGTAACAGCTGCATTCAAAAAGTTTGGCAAGGTAAGAGGTGCTGATTTAATGAATCTGAATTACTTCATGATTTATTACGTGTTTCCATCTATTCTTACAAACGAAGAAAACGGCAAGGAAATCTGTGACAAGCTAAAGGATACTTGGAATAATCATTTTAAATCTACTATTAACTACACAGATTACGAAAACTTAAGAGACGGATTCCAGACAAAGATTTTTGGCATTCCAATCGGCAAAAACTAAGGGTGAATAAATATGAAAACAATAGCACTTTATGATGAAGATGCATTTGCAAAGGACTTTACTGCAAAAGTAATTTCTTGCGACGAAGCTATAATCGATGATCAAAAGCTTTATAAGGTAGTTCTTGATAAGTCACTATTTTTTCCTGAGCAAGGGGGGCAGACCAGTGATATAGGTCATTTAGATGATCATCAGGTGGTGGATGTACAGATTGAGGGGGATACAGTTTATCATTACTGCAAAGGGGGCTTCCTGATTGGTGAGGAAGTTCATGGTGTGATTGATTGGAATCATCGTTTTTCGAACATGCAGCAGCATACAGGAGAGCACATTTTTACAGGACTTGCTCATAATGAATATGGTGCTGAAAATGTTGGATTCCACCTTAGCGACAATACAGCCACATTAGATTTGAATATCGAGTTTTCGGAGGATATGGTTGAGCATATCGAAAGAAGAGCAAATGAAATAATTGCTGCTGATGTGGCTATTAAGGCATATTATCCTAAACAGGAATTGCTTGGAGCAATAGCCTACAGAAGTAAAAAGGAAATTGATGGACCAGTTCGATTGGTAGAAATCGAAGGGGTAGATTTATGTGCTTGCTGTGCACCTCATGTTAAAAGCACAGGCCAGGTTGGCATGCTAAAGGTAGTTTCGCATGAGAAATACAAAGGCGGAACAAGAATTTATATTCTTTGTGGGTTAAGAGCCTTAGATGATTACAACCGTCGTATGAAATTGCTTGCAAAAGCATATCGCACACTGAGCTGTAAAGAGGATGAAGTCCCGGACAAAATCATTTCATTAATGGATGAAGGCAAGCAGTTAAAGTATCGTATAAACGATATCAAATCTGGGATTTTGATGAACCAGATTGAAAGTTATCCTTCTGAGGTTTCAGATATTACAATCTTCTCGGAGGATTTAGATGCAAAGTTAATGCGTGATGGAGTCAATGCTTTGGTTGAAAAGCATGATGGATTATGCTGCATCTTTTCAGGAAACGATGAAGAGGGCTACAACTTTGTAATTGGAAGCAAGACCAGAGATTGTGCTGCAATTGCAGCAGGAATGCGAGAACTTCTAGGGGCTAAGGGTGGCGGTAGCAAGCAAATGGCTCAAGGCAGTGTAGCAGCCACCAGAAATGAAATTGAACGCACAATGTAACAAAAACGCAATATAATGTAACAAATTCGTCAAAATATGGTATACTCTAAAGAAAAACAGAAAAAGGGAAGAGTAGCTATGGAAGAAATGTTTTCACGTTTTGATGATTTACGCAAGTTTATAGTTAAACTTTATAGCAACAAAAATGTTCGTCGATGGACAATCGAAATCGTGGTATGTATAGTGGTAGGTCTACTTGCAGGCTGTTTTTCTTATAATGCCCTTCACAAGAAGGATAAAAAACTTACAGTGAGCGAGGAAAATGCGGTAGCCCAGGAAGAAGTTGTAGAAACAACCGACACAGCAAAATCCACAGAATCCTCAGAGGAGGCTGTAGAAGACAATTCTGTTATCACAGTTGTGGATCCTGGCGAATACGTTGACACCATCAAAGACTGGTCATCTGAGGAAATATCTGCGGCAATATCCGAACGCAGCCAATACCTTACAGACAACAAATACTGGCCTACAGTATCAAGCTATTGGGAGACATCACGTGGTGTCACCGGTGATGCTTGCTACTGCACATACTTATTCAACACAGACACAACAGTTTACACCACAGCAGATTTTGAAAATGTACCTGCAGAGGTTATACACATCGCAAAAAACGAAATCTATGCCCGTCACGGCTATAGTTTCAGAGATTCAGAAATAATGAATTATTTCATGGGTCAGGTTTGGTACTCTCCATCTGTAATGCCTGCAGATTTTTCTGAGGACGTATTTACAGAAACTGAGGTCAAAAACCTCGACATGCTAAATTCAATAGACACAATGTAATACGCTCACTGGCAGAGCGATAAAAGGAGTTTAAATGGAAAAATACAGCTATACACCAAAGGGAGTTTGTGCCCGCAAAATCGACTTCGAAATTGAGGACGGCAAGCTTCACAACGTAAAATTCACTGGGGGATGCGCAGGCAACACACTAGCCATTAGCAAACTCCTTGAGGGCGCCGATGCAGCCCACACCGTAGAAATCCTCAAGGGCAACCTCTGTGGCTTCAAAGGCACCAGCTGCGCCGACCAACTTGCCCTCGGCATCGAACAAGCCCTCCAGGCATAGGGGTTCTTACAAAGTTTTACAATTCTATCAGTAAGGTATGGGTGGAGACGGACAAACACTACTCCAAGTAATCATCAGTCTTAAACTAGCTTTGTATTTATTACTATTTGCTTTGTAGTGAACTTAGAAAAATAAAAAGAGATATTTGATATGAATTGGCAGCTGTCGCTAGGACGGCGACAGCAGTGGTCACTTGAAACACGACGTTGAATGTGCCACGGTGCCAATTCATACAAATATCTCTTTTTTAATTTTTCTTAGTGAATGTAGTAGCAAAAGTAATAATACAAAGACTAGTTAAGACTAGATGATTATGTAAATTACCATTGTCCGTCCCACCCATACATTACCTTCGAATAGTAAAAGCTTCGTAAGTACACCTACATATGGGCGACTTTACACATTAAGGTAATCCAAAAATCTGCTCCAATGATACTTGCAGGAGGCAGCAGGCGGGTGTGCCGGGGCCGGGGTAGGGTGGCCATTATACGTTAGCGGCCGGGAGGGCATGGCGGCCTGAAAGAGTTGGAGTGCTGGAGGATGTACGGTGTTTTGACAAGTGTCTTGTCAGTAGACTATACATGTGGTATACTTGCTGTCAACTGAGATTGGCATGTAAAAGGAGAATTGTTATGTCTACTCTGGCAGAAGAGATTAAGGAGTTAAAGAAGGAAAAGAACGCTGTTATTTTGGCACATTATTATGTGAATGATGATGTGCAGGCTATAGCGGATTATGTGGGGGATAGTTACTATTTGGCAAAGGTTGCAGT
Source organism: Pseudobutyrivibrio ruminis HUN009 (assembly GCF_000703005.1). Lineage (NCBI taxonomy): Bacteria > Bacillati > Bacillota > Clostridia > Lachnospirales > Lachnospiraceae > Pseudobutyrivibrio > Pseudobutyrivibrio ruminis. The sequence continues at coordinate 1,123,720 of NZ_JNLH01000001.1, forward strand.
GGATTTGAAGGAGAGCACCATTGTTTTTGCAGGTGTTAAGTTTATGGGGGAATCGGCTAAGATTCTCAATCCTGAGAAGACGGTGTTGATGCCTGATGAAAAAGCGGATTGTCCTATGGCTCATATGGCTGAAGTGGAAAGGATTAATCAGGTGAGGGCTGAGTATGATGATGTGGCAGTTGTTTGCTATATCAATTCTACTGCGGAACTGAAGATGCATTCTGATGTGTGTGTTACTTCTTCAAATGCTATGAAGATTGTAAAGTCGTTGCCTAATAAGAATATCTACTTTATTCCTGATGAGAATCTGGGAAGGTATATTGCTAGTAAGGTTCCTGAGAAGAATTTCATTTTTAACGATGGTTATTGCCATGTTCATAAGGCAGTGACGGTAGATGCTGTAAAGAGGGCAAAGGAAGCTCATCCTGAGGCTGAGGTTCTTATTCATCCTGAGTGTACATTAGATGTATTGGAGTATGCGGACTATATTGGAAGTACATCAGGGATTATTGATTATGCTACTGCATCTGATAAAAAGGAGTTCATCATTTCTACTGAGCTGGGCGTGCTTTATCAGCTTAAGAAGAATAATCCTGATAAGACATTTTATTCAGCAGGGTCTGTTCAGATTTGTCCAAACATGAAGAAGGTTACTTTGGAGAAGGTAAGGGATTGTTTGAGAGACGGCACAGGCGTTGTTGAAGTAAGTGACGAAAAGAGAGAGAAGTCATTGGTTCCACTTAAGAGAATGCTGGAGTTGGCAAAATAATTTGTGGGAAAGAGTATGAATCATGGAAAAGAAATATGATGTTGTAATCGTAGGTACAGGTGTTGCTGGTTTGTTTTGCGCGCTGAGCCTACCACAGGATAAAAAAATATTATGCATTTCAAAAGATGCTTTGGATGGATGCGATAGCTTTTTGGCACAGGGCGGAATATGTATGCTTAGGGACGAATCAGACTATGAGGCATATTTTGAAGATACAATGAGAGCGGGACATTATGAGAATCGTCGTGAGTCGGTGGAAATCATGATAAGGAGCTCTCAAAGTATAATAAATGATTTGGTTAACTATGGGGTAGAATTTGATAAAAAAGATGGTGAGTTCCTTTTTACAAAAGAGGGAGCACATTCAAATAATCGTATTCTGTTTCATGCAGATATTACAGGACGCGAGATTACAAGCAAGCTTTTGGCGAGAGCGCAGGAGCGAGATAATATCACTTTGATGGCTCATACAACTATGGTTGATTGGGTTTGTCATGAAAATGTATGCTATGGAATTGTTGTTGCAGATATGGATGGTAAAACAACAGCAATAGAAGCGGATGTAACAGTGCTGGCCTGCGGAGGCTTAGGCGGTGTATATCCTCATTCGACAAACTTCAGGCATATCTCTGGGGACGCTCTGGCACTTGCTATGTATCACAATGTAAAGCTGGAAAACTGTGATTATGTTCAGATTCATCCTACCACATTATTTACTAAGCAGGGTGGAAGAAGCTTTTTGATTTCTGAGTCTGTTCGTGGAGAGGGAGCAGTCCTCAGAGATAAGAACGGTGAAAGATTTACAGATGAATTACAGCCAAGAGATGTGGTTAGTCATGCAATCTTTGACAAGATGAAGGAGCAGGGAACTGAGCATGTATGGCTGGATTTTTCACCAATTCCAAAGGATGAAATTTTAAATCATTTTCCAAATATCTACAACAAGTGCAAGGAGGCTGGATATGATCCGCTTACTGATTGGGTTCCAGTGGTGCCTGCACAGCACTATTTCATGGGTGGCATTTATGTAGATAAAGACAGCAAAACAACAATGGAACAGCTGTACGCAGTTGGCGAAACAAGCTGTAATGGGGTACATGGAAGGAATCGTCTTGCTAGCAATTCATTGCTTGAAAGCCTTGTATTTGCAAAGCGTGCAGCACTGGATATTGCAGCAAGAAATGACTATAAAACAGCTCAGGATTTTGATAATCTTGTAAACATGGATGGTTATGAGGACCTTCCAAGTATCATGGAAAACTATCATGCAATGGTGGTTGGTGAAATTAAAAAAGAAGCAGACTTGAGAGCCGAAAAGGAGGCTATATAAATGAACAATATTACAATGAAGCTTAATGCTGATGAGCTTATTAAAATGGCGTTAAGAGAAGATATTTCAAGTGAAGATGTTACTACAAACTCTGTTATGCCTGGCCCACAGGCGGGTGAGGTAGAGCTTATATGTAAACAGGATGGAGTAATCTGTGGAATGGACGTATACGAGCGTGTATTCAAGATACTTGATGAAGATACAATTGTGGAAAAGTATGTTAAGGACGGCGATAAGGTTACAAAGGGACAACTTATGGCAAAGGTGAAGGGAGATATTCGTGTGCTTCTTTCAGGAGAGCGTGTGGCTCTTAATTACCTTCAGCGTATGAGTGGAATTGCAACATACACAAATCAGGTGGCAAAGCTTTTAGAGGGAAGCAAGACAGTGCTTCTTGATACAAGAAAGACTACACCTAACATGCGTATTTTCGAGAAGTATGCAGTAAAGTGTGGCGGTGGACAAAACCACAGATACAATCTTTCTGACGGTATTCTTTTAAAAGACAATCACATCGGAGCAGCAGGCTCTATTACAAAGGCTGTTCAGATGGCAAAGGAGTATGCTCCATTTGTTAGAAAGATTGAAATCGAAACAGAGAGTCTTGAGCAGGTTAAGGAAGCAGTTGAAGCTGGAGCAGATATTATCATGCTTGATAATATGGATGTTGACACAATGAAAGAGGCTGTTGCAATTATTAATGGTCGCGCTAAAACAGAATGCTCAGGAAACGTGACAAAAGAGAATATAAAAAATATAATAGACAGCGGAGTTGATTATGTTTCAAGCGGAGCATTAACTCATTCTGCTCCAATTCTTGATATTTCAATGAAAAACTTACATGCAGTTTAATCTGCATAAAGGGAGGAACTATGGACGGACAGGCAAGAAGAAAAAGACTTATAGAGATAATTCGAAAATCGGATAAGCCTGTATCGGGCACAGCCTTGGCAAACGAGCTTGATGTTAGTCGCCAGGTTGTGGTTACGGATATTGCATTAATTAGAGCTAATGGCATAGAAATCACATCAACAAACCGAGGATATGTGTTAGCATCGGAGAACAAATGCAAAAGAATAATAAAGAGTCATCACAATGATGATCAGATATTGGATGAGCTTTTTGCAATAGTTGATAATGGTGGTTGTGCAGAAAATATCATTATTAACCATCGTTTTTATAATCGCCTCGAGGCGCCACTTAATGTTAGCTCAAGAAGGCAAGCAAAGGAATTTATGGAGGCGATAGTTTCCGGAAAATCAAAATCCCTAAGCTCTGCTACAAGTGGATACCATTATCATATCATTAGTGCAGATAACGAGGAAACACTTGATATTATTGAACAGGAGCTTAAGGATTTAGGCTTTTGGTTACCTTTAGATGATTGGATTTTGCAGTAGCAAAATCCAATTTTTTCCTAATAAAGTATGAATGCAAAGTTGATTTTTCTCGTCAAGCATGAAAGATTAATAGGCAATTGAGCACGTAAAAAGAATAAATATGAATAGATGTGCGTTAAAAGATGCCGCAGATGTGATTTGTGGAAACCTTTGCAATATTCATAATATTATGACAAATTAGAAACGAAAGGATGTAGTATGTCAGCAATTACAAATGATTGGCTTGAGCCTCTCACTCCAGAGTTTAAAAAGCCATACTATAAAAATTTATACGAAACAGTAAAAAAGGAATATCACGAGCATCTGGTTTATCCACCAGCAGATGATATTTTTAATGCTTTCGATTTCACACCGTTATCTGAGGTAAAGGTTGTTATTATTGGACAGGATCCATATCATGAGCCAGGGCAGGCACATGGCCTTTGCTTTTCGGTAAAACCGGGAGTGAAAACACCACCTTCACTTGTGAATATATATAAAGAGCTAAACGATGACTTGGGATGTTATATTCCAAACAATGGTTATCTGGAGAAATGGGCAAGACAGGGTGTTCTTATGCTTAACAATGTGCTTACAGTTAGGGCTCATCAGGCTGCCAGCCATGCAGGTATTGGTTGGGAGCAGTTTACAGATGCGGTTATCGACATTCTGAATCAGCAGGATCGTCCGATAGTATTTTTGCTTTGGGGTTCACCAGCAGCAAAAAAATGCGCAAAGCTTAATAACCCAAATCATTTAATACTGAAAGCACCACACCCATCACCTCTTTCTGCATATAGAGGATTCTTTGGCTGCAAGCACTTTTCGCAGACCAATGAATTCTTGAAATCTAAGGGTTTAAGCCCCATTGACTGGCAGATTGAGAATATATAGGTGACAAATGTGATGCCTTCACAGTTTTTTCACGAATTATTCGTGTGTCCGGTATTGTACAATTTTATTTATTCCATTATATTTATTTTAGGGTATTTTCGGCGAAAATACACACTTTGTAAGGAATAATGGGGACGTTGTTTTGAATAAACTTAAGGCATTTCAGAAAAAGTTTTTTAGTCCAGACCTACCTATAGATTTGGTTTTATTTAACATCATAACTATTGTTGGATTTATTGGTGGAGTTATTACAATTCCATTCAATATAATCAATGGTATGTCTGGAATTTTGACTGCAGTAATTATTGTTTCGGTAGTAATAGATGCAGTTTGCATATATATGGCCAACTATATGAACAGGCTGAAAAACAGCACAATAGCTGTATGTTTTGTGGTTGGAATAGCTCTCTTCCCTGTAATGTTCTTTGTTACAGGAGGAATCAACAGTGGAATGGTCTGCTGGTTTTCCATGGGACTAATTTTTATTTTCATGCTTTTGGATGGCATGGATTTCTTGTTTATGTTATTAACTGATGTGGCAATCATTATTGGTTGCTACGTTATTTCTTATTATCATCCAGAATATGTTGTGAGCTTACAGACAAAGCGAAGTGTATTTTTTGATGTTGTGCAATCAATGATGATTAGCGCTTTTGCTATTGGCTCCATCATCAAATTCCAAAGATCGATTTATGAAAAACTATATAGACAGGCAGCAATAAATAATGATGATTTGCTAGAAAAAACTTTGCAGGCTAAGAAGGCGGAGAAGCAGGCTCAGATTGCAACAGAAGCAAAGAGTAATTTCCTTGCAAATATGTCTCACGAAATCAGAACTCCTATCAATACCATTATGGGTATGGATGAAATGATTCTGAGAGAAACATCAGAACAGGTTGTTGAAGAATATGCCCTTGATATAAAGACTGCATCACAGAATTTGCTTTCTCTGATTAATGATATTTTGGATATCACCAAGATCGAATCCGGTAAGTTGGGCATCGTCAAAGGCGAATATGATTTCATGAGCCTTATGCATGATGTTTTGAATAATGTTGTGCTGAGGGCAAAAGAAAAGAATTTGGAATTAAAGCTTAACATTGCAAGCAATATTCCTTGCAACATGCTAGGTGATGATATTCGAATCAAACAGGTTCTTACAAATATCATTACAAATGCAGTTAAGTATACTCAGGAAGGCTACATTGAAATAACCACCACATGTAAAAAGAGCTTTGGAGAGTACGTTGAGCTTACATTCTCTGTTAAAGATACAGGTATTGGAATTAAGCCAGAGGACATTAAAAGGATGTTTGAGTCCTTTGAAAGACTGGAAGTTAATAGAAATAGAAACATTGAAGGCGCAGGCCTTGGAATGCCCATTACTCAAAATCTTCTTAAGATGATGGGCAGCACATTAAATGTAGATAGTACCTATGGCGAGGGCTCTACTTTTTCATTTACAATCAGTCAGGAGGTTGTTAATCCTGAGCCAATCGGAGATTTCGAGCAAAAGCTAAAGCAGCTTACTTCAAATTATGAGTACAGCACAAGCTTTGAGGCGCCAAATGCTACTTTCCTTGTAGTAGATGACAATGCTATGAACCGCAAGGTATTTGTGGCTTTGCTTAGAGATTCAAAGGTAAAAGTTGTTGAAGCTGAAAATGGATATGACTGTTTGCAACTTATCAAGAATCAGCATTTCGATATGATTTTCCTGGATCATATGATGCCTGGTATGGATGGTGTCGAAACCTTCAAAGCTATGGCAAAGCTTGAAGGTAATAAGTGCTTGGGCACACCGGTAATTGCTCTTACTGCAAATGCTATTGCGGGAGCAAAAGAAAGATATTTAACACTTGGCTTCCACGGTTTCCTTTCGAAGCCAGTAGTTCCAGCACAGCTTGAAAAAACAATCCGCGATTTCCTTCCAGAGTCCTTACTAGAGTATCACGAGCCGGATGCAAAAGATGAGGCAAGGAAGAATCGCGTTAAGAAAATCGAGCTTCCTGATATTGAAGGAATTGATTGGGATTATGCACTGCTTCATTTCCCTGATACAAACATGGTATTTCAGACGGCAGTGGATTTTTATGATTCAATAATGTTTGAAAGGGATGAGATTCTTCGGTATTATAAAGATATAGACAGCGGAAATACACTTGAAGATTACCGTATAAAAGTTCACGCTGTTAAAAGCATGGCTAATACAATCGGTGCCACAGCCTTAGGTGGACTTGCAAAGACCTGTGAGTTCGCTGCAAAAGATAATAATATCGATAGAATAAAAGCAATTACACCAATTCTTATTGAAGAGTTGGAAATAATGCATGACAGACTGAAGGTTCTTTCTTCGGATGTTGAAAAACCTAAGTTAGAGGATATTGACGAGTTATTTGCTTTGCTAGAAATGTTAAAGATGTCTATTATGACACATGACTCAGAGCAGGCTGATAATATTATGAAACAGATTATGTCATATTCTTATGATGAAGATAAACAAATCAAATTGGAGCAACTAAATCTTCGTATTATGAATCTAGAAGAAGATGAGGCACTTGCAGATATTGAAGAGCTACAAAGCTAGTTAAGGAGAATACAAAATGCGTAAAATACTTATAGTGGGAGATTTTAGTAACGAATCACCATCAGATGTAAATTCATTCCTTGCACAACATTTCCATACACAGTTATGTACTAGTAGTGCAAAAATAGTTAAGAGCATGTTGAAGTTATACGCTCCTGATTTAGTTTTGATGGACATTGACGACTTTGAAACACATCAGGAAGATATTTTTGAAGCGATTCGAGAGTACAACGATCAACTTCCTGTAATAACATTTGGTCGCGAGCTCAAGAAGCAAATGTTTATTTCTTACTACTATTCAGGACAGTGCAAGCATATTCAGCAGCCTAGCCGTGAGGAAATTATAAAAGAAATCTGTAAGGCTTTCAGCATGAATGCAGATGCTATTCTGAACGCTGTAGTGGAAACTGAGAAGCGCCATATCATTGTTGTAGATGATAATCCAGTGCTCCTTAGAAATATGCGAAATATGCTTCAAGATAAATATCGAGTTACACTTGCTACATCTGCTGCTCAGTGCATGAAGGCTATGGGCCAGGATAGGCCAGACTTAATCATTCTTGATTATGAGATGCCAGTTGTAGATGGTAAGCAGACTCTTGAAATGATTAGAGCAGAGGATGATTACAAAAATGTTCCAGTTATTTTCCTCACAGGAATAGCGGATAAGGAGCATGTAGATGCCGTGCTCGATTTAAAACCAGCAGGCTATTTTGTAAAGCCACCAATGCAGACAAAAATCATAAATGCGATAGAGAATATCTTCTTAAAACAATCTGAATCGTAAGCTTAGCGCCCTTAGGGGCGCTTTTTTATGCACAAAATGTTCACTTGATGACGTTGAATTTTCAACATTTATACACAATTATAGATTAAAATAAAATCAATTATCAGACAATATGGAGGGGTAAGTATGAGTTTTAAGAAAATCGGGACAAAGATGTTGGTAATGATTTTACCAATACTCGTAATAGCACAGATAGTGTTGACTATTATGTCTGCAACATCAAGTGACGCTCTTGTGGATACAAAAACTCAAGAGTCTATGAGTGCAGAATTGCGAGCTAATAGTTCTGAGGTAAGCGGATATTTGCAGGATGTTGAAACTCTAGCAGATTCCATCGCTATCAGTGTTGCTTCATCATATACATACACAACATGGGAAGCATATGAGAAAATGCTTCAGGATATGATTGCAACAAACGATATCGTATTAGGCTCAGGATTGTGGTTCGAACCATATGCCTACGACCCAGAGCAACAATATTATGGTCCATATGTATATAAGGATGGTGACAAATCAGTTACTACATGGGAATATAGTAATTCCACATATGATTATTTCGCTCAGGAATACTATACAAATGCAATGGCAAGCGATGGCCCTGTAATAACGGACCCATATTATGATCCAACATCAGGAACAGTAATGTCCTCATGTTCTACTCCTATTGTTGTAAACGGCACAAAGATTGGCTGCGTTACAGTAGATATCGAACTTTCCGCTATTACCGAAATTATTAGTAATGTAACAGTAGGAAAAACAGGTGTAGGCATCCTTACATCTGCAGACGGTTTACTTATTGCAGGATATGATGACGAAAAAGTTCAATCAGGTGCCTATTTAACAGAAGATGATAATGCATCTGTTGTATCGATGATGAGTACAGTGCTTGCTGAAGATGAAGGAACATCTGGATATACCGCAGGAAAGACTGATTACAAAGTATACTTTGATACTATAGATTTGACAGGATGGAAGCTTATGGTTTCCATTGATGCATATGAATTAAAACAGCCAATATACCTGTTAATCAATCGTTTAGTAATCGTATGTATTGTGGCATTGGTAGTAGCAATAGTAATTATTGTTATGGGTATCGGTGGCGTGGCCAAGACAATCAGAAAGGTTCAAAACTTTGCTACAGAGCTTGCGGAAGGCGATTTTACAATTGAGAAGCTTTCTGTAAAAGGTAAGGATGAGCTTGCTGTAATGTCAACCTCATTGAATGATATGTACGGCAATAACAAGGGTGTTATTCAAAGTATTTCAGATTATTCAGTGGATATTAACGAGGCGAGCAATAATCTTAAATCTTCTGCGAATGAGCTGAAGATTGAGTTCGATAAGATTGTAGATATTATGACAGCTGTAAACGAGGATATGATGAATTCCTCAGCTGCAACACAGCAGCTTTCAGCATCTGTTGAGCAGGTTGCAATGTCTACAGACAGCTTAAATGATGAGACTAAAGGCAGCTTGGATCTTGCTATTGATATTCAGAAGAGAGCTACAGAAATCGGCAAGAACAGCCAGGAGGCCTTCGATAAATCTCAAACCTTGCAGTCTAGCTTCGAGACCAAGCTGGAAGACAGTATTGCACAGTCTCAGGTTGTTGAAAACATTGGTGAGATGGCAAGTGTAATTGCAGACATTGCAGATCAGATTACATTGCTCTCTCTTAATGCATCAATTGAGGCAGCACGTGCAGGCGAGCAAGGAAAAGGCTTCGCAGTTGTAGCAACAGAAATTGGTAAGTTGGCAGGTCAGACAACAGATTCTGTAGAGAAGATTCAGGAAACTATTTCTGCTATACAGGATGCCTTTGAAGGCCTTGCTACTAACGCTAAATCCCTTCTTGACTATGTTTCAAATACAGTAACACCAGATTATAAAAACTTTGTAGGTGTTGCTGAAAGATATGGACAGGATGCAGAATCAATTAAAGAAACATCTGAGAAGCTTTCAAATATGACTGAATCAATTCAGGAAATTATGAACGAGGTTAAATCAGCAATTCAAAATATTGCAGAGGCCACTCAGAATACAGCAGCAAATAGTGGCGAAGTAATGGATTCTGTTTCCGAGCTATCTGAGACAGTAACTGAGATTAATGGAATGTCAGATAAGCAAAATGGCATTGCACATGATTTAACAAGGGTTGTTAGTCAGTTTAAGTTGGACACTGAAAACAATATTTAACCTAAATAATACTCAATATTGATAAGGGGTGGGGCCATTTATGTAATCATAGGTGACCTCACTTTTTTATGTATATTTTAGAAAATAATAGTCTAGACAGATAATTTCAATTATGGAATAATCGAATTAATTACGACGAGGTCTAGTTATTATGAGTAAGAAAGTTATTTTTTTTGATATTGATGGTACACTCATCAATTTTGGCGGGGAATTTCCAGAATCTGCCAAGGAAGCTTTAAGATTGGCTAAGGCTAATGGCCACAAGATTATTTTATGTACAGGCAGAAGCATCTGCCAAATCGAAGAAAGATTATTAGAATTCGGATTCGACGGATTCGTATCTGCAGCAGGAGCTAATGTTTCATATGGAGGAAAAGAGATTTTTGCAAACTATATGACAGAGGCACAGCTATCTAAACTTCTTGATTTTATGAAATCTCAAGAAATGATATACATGCTTCAATGCACGGATAAGGTGGTTGGTACTACAGAGTGTTTTGAGGCGATGCATGAGAATTTTAAGAAACGTCTAAAGGGTAAGGTTCCAAAGAATATTTCACAGATTTTCGAGCATGAATATGTAGATGACAATTTAATAAATAACGCAGGTAAGTATAAAAATGCGGAGAAAATATGCTATTACAAGGCAGGATTATCGCTGGGACAGATAAAAGAGATGCTTGGGGAAGATTACTACATTACTGCCATGAGCTTTAAAAATGAAAACGAATCCTCTGGTGAAATAGCAGTTGGTGGAATTACAAAGGCTGTAGGAATGGAAAAGCTTGTGGAATACTTGGGAATCAAAAGAGAAGACACAGTTGCCTTTGGAGATGGACCAAACGATTTTGAAATGATTGAATATGCTGGCATTGGGGTTGCCATGGGAAATGCTTCAGATGATTTAAAGGCGATAGCGGATTTCGTTACAACGAATATCACTGAAGACGGAATATATAATGGGATGAAGGAATTGAATTTAATCTAGGTCTACAGACCGGGCTCCCCCACTGTGGTACGGGCGCTTGCACTGCAATGGAGTGACGATTTCGCGAATATTATAGTTTTTCTTGGTACAAAAGGAGAACACACTGTGAGTGTCTTGTTGCGGGATGAACCTTTTCTGAATCTGTATAGGCTAGGACGGACACTTTTAAACTATAAATATGGATTTCCAAAGCTATGGTACCTTGGGTTCATATTACATTCGCTAAGTAGAACTAAAAAAGAGATATTTGTATGTATGAGCACCGTGGCACATTCAACATCGTGTTTCAGCGTGACCACTGCTGTCGCCGTCCTGGCGACAGCTGCTCATCCATATCAAATATCTCTTTTTGTTCTACTAAGCTTTTTCCAAAATCACCCAAAGGTTACCATAGTTTTTGAAATCCATAATCTAATCAAGAACCATGTGTCCGTCCATAGACATACAGATTCAGAAAATGTACAGACCTGCAAAAGACACCACAAATTAGTGTGTTCTCCTTGTACCTTAGAAAAACATAATATTCATGCGATGTCACTCTCTTGCAGTTTCAGCGCCCGTGTTACAGTGGGGGAGCCCGGCCCTATGAAAAAGTGAATAGTGGGTGCCGTTACTTTTTGGTGAAAAAGAAGATGTAACGGGGGCGGGAGTTGTGCTAGAATTATAGGCAAGAATAAGGGAGAAATTGTTAGGGAGATTGTATGCGAATTATTCATTGTGCAGACCTGCACTTAGACTCCAAGATGGAAAGCAATCTTGATAAAGACCAGGCACTTCTTAGGCGTTCGGAGTTGATAGAGACTTTTGAACGTATGGTAGAGTACGCTCTCGATAATCAGGTGCGTGCTATTCTTATTGCCGGAGATTTATTCGATAAAATCCACATTAGAAAAGAAGTTAAAAGAAGAGTTGTTGAGCAGATAGTAAATAATCCTCAGATTGAGTTTTATTATCTGAAGGGCAACCATGATAGATGCGACTTTATGGAAGAGGGTATAGATGAGATACCTTCTAATTTCCATATGTTTACAGATGATGGATGGACTAGCTATGAGCTAGATGATGTTGTGATTACTGGTATGGAGATTAACTCTGCAAACGTTGCAACTATGGCTCAACGTTTGGTGCTTGATTCTGCAAACACTAATATCGTTATGTTGCATGGGCAGCAGTCTGATTATGATGGCAGGGATGGTGCTGAAATCATCAATACCACTGCTTTAAAGGGCAAGTTTATTGATTATCTTGCTCTTGGTCATGTGCATAAATATATTTATGAGCAGTTGGATGATAGAGGTGTGTATTGCTATCCAGGCTGTCTTGAGGGTCGTGGCTTCGATGAAACTGGAGATAAGGGCTTTGTGCTGATGGATATAGATGATGGAAAAATCACATCAGAGTTTATTCCATTTGCCCTTAGAAGACTTCATGAAATTCAGGTAGAAGTTACAGCTGATATGTCCCTTCAGGATACAGTGGCAAAGGCAAAGGAATTGCTACTTGATGTAGACGACCAGGACCTTATCAAGTTCGTTATTACTGGCGAACGTGAGCTGGATGACGAGCTTGATATTGTACGGTTTGTGCGTTTGTTTGAGAATAAATATTTCTTCGTAAAATGTTATGACAGAACAAAGACATTGGTTGATTATGATAGCTTCAAATACGACAAGAGCTTGAAGGGCGAATTTGTCCGTCTGGTTCAGGCTCAGGATATGGATGAAGAGGAGAAAGCCAAGATTATCGAACTAGGAATTAGAGCCATTATGGGGGAGGATATTGAATGAAATTAGTATCATGCTATATTGCCCACTTTGGCAAGATTACAGAATTTAAATACGATTTTGATGAAGGTTTCAATCCAATACTTCAGGAAAATGGATGGGGCAAAACCACATTTTCAGTATTCATTAAGGCCATGTTTTATGGATTGGAATATTCTCCAAATACAAAGAAAAAGCTTTTAGAGAGAAATCATTATCTTCCATGGGATGGTAGTCTTTGTGGAGGAAATATCGTCTTTACGGCAAAAGACCGTAGATACCGAATCGAGCGTACCTTTGGCAAGACAGATAAGGATGATACATTCGCTCTTTACGATGATGTGACAGGCCTTTTGTCAAACGACTATACCGAGGATATTGGTGAAGAATTATTCAGAGTTGATAGGGATTCATTTGAGAAGAGTGTATATATTCCACAGCTTTCTTTGGGAACAGGAATGACAGATTCCCTCAATGCAAAAATGGGAAATCTTACTGCTGCCAGAGATGACATCAGCAACTTTGATGTAGCCTTAAAGAGCGTAAAGGATGCACGTGTTGAATACACTAGAAATAGTAAAATCAATCCAGGCAAGCTTTATGGCGTTAAAAGCGAAATAAATAAATGCAAGGAAGAATACGAAAAGCTTCCAGCTATAGAGGAAAGTGTTGAGGCCATGAGTTGCCTGGTAGAGGAAAAGCAGGGCAATCTTAATCAGCTTAATGCAGAAAAAACTAAGCTGGCCGAGACAATTCAGCTTCAAAGTAAAAAGGAGCAGGAGCTTGGTGCATACAGAATTCATAAAGAAAACTTAGATAGCGAGCTTGGCAAGCTGTCGGAGTTAGAAGAATTCTTTAAAGCAGGGATTCCTAGCGATGATGAAATTGTTATGCTGGAACAGACTGAGCGAGATTTGGCTGTTCATGAGCGTGCCCTAAGAGGATTATCAGAGGATAGAAGTAGAGAGACACCAGTTTTTGATAAGCCATTTACAGAGAGAATACCAGATGATTCTGAGTTTGCTATGTGGAACAAAATGGCATCGAATCTTTCAGAGCTCCGTGCAAAGGCAGAGCATTCAAAACTCTCAGAGGAATCCAATAAGCAGCTCACAGAGCTTAAATTCTTCTTTGATAAAATGGAGCCTACCGACGAACAGCTTTCTCATATAGAACGCCAGACAACTTTGATTACTGGCCTTGAGGCAAGGGTGAGTCAAAGCAACGAAAGGCTTATCGCCCTTAGAGCGGAGCGAGAGGCAAATGAAAAACTCAACAAGAAAAATACAGTTAGCGTTTGGCACATTATTGGCACAATCTTCCTGGCAATCTTTATTATGACAGGTGTTGTGTTTAGCAACTATCTGACAGATATTGTTGGAAGAATTGTAGAAATAGTCAGCTTTGTGGCCATCATTGTGGATGTGGTTATTCTTTCAATCAGCGGAAGACGTACTCACAAGAATAAAATGAAACAGGCTGCAGAATACGAGGAGCGTGTATCGGAAGAAGAGGATGCCCTTGAACTCAGCACATTAGAGCTTAGAGAATTGCAGGAAGAGTGCTCAGAATTTCTGTCCCACTTCCTTCTTACCAGAGCTGATACCATGCAGGAAAATGTATACGAAATTCGTAGAAAGCTGGATCAGTATCGACATCTTCTTGAAGAAGAAAAATCAAGACATCAGGAAGCAGAAGGCACACTTGATGAGCTTGCAGATTTGCAGCTAGAGCTATACACAAAGATACAGCCTTTTGCTACATGGTATGGAATCAATCTCTACGAAATGGGCGGGGAATACGAATTCCTTGCACAGCTCAAAAAGGATGCTGAAAAGTATGCAAAATACCTTGAGGAGCAGGAAGAGATTGACAGTCATGAAAGCTCTATAAAGACTATGACTGAGGATATTAACAATATCCTTTCAAGATATCCAATTGATAAGTCGCTTGAGCGTCTTGAACAGATTCAAAGCATCAGTATTAAAAAGCGCGCCTACACTGCTATAAAAGAGCGTGTGGACAACCTCAAAGAAGAAATCGCTAAGTTTGAGGAAATGTACGATGTGAATGAGCAGGTTCAGTCAGTGGATGATCTTCAGCAAAAGCAAAATGCTTTGGATGAACAAATCATGGAGCTTAATAGACAAATCATGCAGGAGAAAGAAAATCTCGCACAGGCACTTGAGGATGTTGAAAGATTAAGCGATATTTCTGAGCAAATAGAACGTCTTGAGGTAAAGGAAAAGGAGTACAAAAAGAATGCTGAGCTTCTTACAAAGACAGAGGACTTCCTTCAAAGAGCCAGAGAAAGCTTCCAGTCTAAGTATATGCAACCGCTTCAAAATGGACTTCACAAATACCTTGGATTGATTAATGGTCCGGAGGCTACAAAATCAGGATATGCCATTGAGGATTTTGAGCTTGATATGGATTTAAATATAAAGCTGGCATATTCTGGAAGCACCAAAAGTGCTGAATATCTGTCTCAGGGATACCAGGATTTAGTTGCTCTTTGTTCCAGACTTGCTCTTGTTGACGTGCTTTATCCAGATGAGAAGCCAATTCTTATTTTGGATGATCCATTTACAAATCTTGATGACAAAAAAATAAAGGAGTCATTAAAACTCCTTCATAAAATTGCCGACGAACGACAAACAGTATATTTCACATGCCACGACAGTAGAATATAAATTCTACAGTTGTGGACGTGTTTTATATTCCAAGTGACCATCACGGACCCACTCATGGATGATGCTTCGGTCGATACCAAACTCTTGAGCAACAATCATTTCGTTGACATCATAGTTTTCATTAATGAACTCTTTCACTTTTGGAAAGAGTTCTTTTTTCATGCATTCTTTGCACTGGTCATAAGGTGAGCTAAGTGGTATACGTCTACCACATTTAGAACAGTGTTTAACTGCAGGACCTTCATCATTCAAAAAAGAATATCGTGTACTACCCATACTTTATCCTCATAGTCCAATATGTTCTTTAAAGAAATCGCCTCTCTGCTCAAAATTCTTGAAGTGACCATAGCTTGCTGAAGCTGGTGAAAGAATAACAGCAGTACCCTTAGATGCGTTTTCTTTTACATAGGTACAAGCATCTGCAAGTTCTTCTATGTAGTGTACATGAGTCATGAACTCATCGTTAGTAGCGGCCTTAAGCTTTTCTAAAATAACTTTTCCGCTATCATACATTAAAATAATATGCTCTAAGCTACGTGTTTGTAAAAATGCAACCAAAGGATCGTAGTCGATACCTCTGTCCATTCCGCCAAGAAGGATTGTGCCGGCATTTGGAATGGCTTTAATTGCACTAATGGCAGATTCTACAGTTGTAGAGATTGAATCATCATAGTAATCAACTCCATCTAAGGAGCCGAGGAACTGTAAACGATGAGCCAAAGTTTTAAAAGTAGTTAATGCCTGCTTGAATTCATCGTCAGTGATATCGTATCTTCTGCAGATATCGTAAACAAATGCTGTGTTGAAAAGATTGTGTGTACCGCGAAGTGTTACGCCTTCAATCTCATCAAATGAGTTGAAAGGTAAATCAGCGGATTTAACCTTGATAACAGTAGCTTTGCATTCTCCTGGAGCTGGCAAAAACTCTGGATTGCAGAAAAGGAAATCGCAGTAACCTTGATTTCTGTATATGTTTTTCTTGGCATTCCAGTATTTTTCAACTGTACCATAGTGATCCAGGTGATCCTCATAAAGATTTAAGAGGATTGCTTTTGATGGTGAATAATGAGCATATTCAAGCTGGTGGCAAGAAAGCTCAAATACAATAATTGTACGAGGATGAATCTGATCAGTGATATCGAAAATTGGTAATCCGATATTTCCTCCGAAGAGAACATCCTTACCACACTCCTTCAGTATATGATATAAAAGTGAAGATGTTGTGGATTTTCCCTTAGTTCCTGTAATTCCTATTGTCTGAGCACCATAAACCTGCAAAAATAGGTCTGCCTGACAGGTGATATGGCAGCTGTATTCTTTAATATCCTTAGGAAGAACAATTCCTGGGCTTTTGAAAACAACATCATATTCATCTAGGCAGTCAAGATAGTTGGCGCCGGTGATAACCTTGTGGCTTGATGTTAAATCGGAACTAACAGCATTTGCATCGGCAATATCAAGCACCTGGTACCCGCCTACAGAGCTAATCATACGAAAGCTTGATTGTCCTTCTCGTCCATATCCTAGAATTAAAACTTTTTTGTCTTTAATTAAATTTCTAATTGTTTCTTTCATTGTTAAGAGCGTCCTTGATTATATTTTCAAAGTATTCATTTAAAGCATGTTCTGTTGAATATTGCTTTATATATTTTGCAAATGGAATAGCTGGAACAACAGCTTCATCCTGATAGTGCTTAAGTAGTACAGGAAGAGGCATTTGACGAGCAGCGTATTTGCTGATTGCTTCAGTAACAGATGCATTTACCTCGTCGCGACTTCCAACGCATTCAAATGGCTTTTCTGGAAGAATGCCGCATAGCTTATCGAAATCTTCCATTAAGGTTTCATCCTCAAATAAGCGCTTTCCAAATATTGCATCCAATTCCTCAACTGAAAGATAAGGAGAAAGGATGATATAAACAAATAAGCACTTAGGGCAATGTCCGCACCAGATATCCTGCTTACTTCCTACATTACAGCTCTTGAAAATGCCATGGTATTTTTTGAAACGAGAAAACAGCATGGCAATCTGAAGCTCTGAAAGTGGACGAAGGAAGCTGAAATAAAATACACCAGAACCGATGTAATTTCTTTCGTAGCTTCTGAAATCAGCTTCAAATTCAAAGCTCTTTGAATACTGATGGTTTACATAGCTGTTAAGTACTGTGGATTCGTTTGCGCTACCTTCATTTGAAAGAGCTACAAAGCTTAATCCGTTAAGATATCCTGCGATGATGCTTGAAAAAGCAACTAAGGCAGAAAATGGTGTGTGACCGTTTAAGAATCCCTGCTTGTTTAAATCTAGCATGTTTTTATCTAATGTACGTTTTGCGTAGATTGTTTTATCTGTGAGATTTGCAACTTCAACAGTAGCATCTGTTGCACCTCTTGAATTGATTACATAGCAATTGATATCAGCTTTTTCTTTAAGCAATTCAATAGAAACAACGCTATCCTTGCCGCCACCTACAGGTATAAGAACCTTTGGCTTTTTATTAGTAGAAGCTGTAGGTATATCTACTGGGGTAAACTGGCGAGTAGTCTTGTCGCTTTCGCATTTAACTGTCATGAAGGCGTCGAAGTCTTCTTCGATTCCGTTTGTGTAGTAGAATTCACCAAGCCCATTAAAATAGAGCTTCTTCCACCAGCTAATCTGCTGGTCTGTAAGCTTTCTATCTTTAATAATAACGGTAGGAGGGCAAGCTATTTTCCAATAGCTAATAAGCTCTACCATACCAAGTGAAAATACCATATCATCAATAAGTGATTCGTCAATAGAATCTACAGCGTTGATGCGAGGTATGAACCAGGTTGGATGAAACTCTGATAATCCATCAATTGAAAAATCAAAGGTCATGCTAATGCCTTCGTCATTTAAATCGTACGAATATCCCTGATAAGTAAAGGTAGGATAATCTAATCTGCATTTTTTATAAAAATCTGTTCTACTCATATAATTCCTTTGAAACATTCTATAAATCTTTTATAATCAAATATATAATATATCATAATACTTTAATAAAAAATAGTTAAGGAGACGTTATGCCACACGTTGGAGGACAGAAGTATAAAATCATAAATGAATACCAAATCCTCATGAATGAAAGTGATGAACATCACCAAATCAATGCTATTGAAATGACAAGGCGTCTCGAAGCACGAGGAATCCCTGCAGAGAGAAAAACTGTCTATAAAGATATGGCTACGCTTATGGAAGCCGGTGTTGATGTGGTAAAAGGGGACAAAGGCTATTACATAGGCTCACGAGTATTTGAGCTTGCGGAACTCAAACTACTTGTGGATGCGGTAGGTGCATCAAAGTTCATATCTCAAAAGAAAACAAAGGAACTTGTGGAAAAGATAACCACGCTGGCCAGTATGGATGAAGCTGCTCAGTTGACTCGTCAGGTTGTTGTGCCAGAGAAAAGGTCCACGGGAAATGAAAAGATTTTCTATTCCATTGATGTGATTTACCAGTGCCTTGATAACAATAAAAAAATGTCTTTTAAATATCAGGACTGGACTCTCACAAAGGAGATGAAGCCTAGGCATGGTGGCAAAATTTATGTTGTAAGTCCCGCATTTCTTCTTAGAAATGATGAGAACTATTATCTTGTGGCATACGATGATGATAGCCAGCAGATAAGGCACTATCGCGTAGATAAAATAATATCTGCCGAGATGCTCGAAGAGGAAAGAAGCGGTGATAAACAGCGCGGTGCTCTTAATCCTCACGAATACGCAAAGCAACACATCAGTATGTTTGCAGGCGATGAAAGAGTGGTAACCATCAGATTTGATAAAAGATTGATTGGTGTTGTGCTGGATAAATTTGGGGCGGATATTGATATTCGAGCAGAAGGAGAAGATTTGGTTAGAGCTCGTATATCAGTTGCGGTTTCGCCTCAATTGTACGGCTGGCTTACAGGAATAGGGGCAACGATATGTTTTCCTGAGGAGGAAGAAAGGAAGTTTAAGGATTATATAAAAGCAATACTGGATAAGTAGGTGTAGAATAATGGAAAGTATTGATGGCGGAATAATTAAATATAGCCGCCATCCACACCAATAATTTGCCCTGTCATGTATGATGGGGCTTTTATTATGCCAAGAACTGTTTCAGCGATTTCTTCGGGTTGGCAGAAACGACCGATAGGTATTTCTTCTGCAAGCTCGGCTTTTTCATCGGCCGATAGCATTCCATTCATATCTGTATCAACTACACCGCAAGTGATAGCGTTAACGGCGATATTGTTTGGTGCTAGCTCCTTGGCTAAAGCCTTTGTAAAGGAATTGACTCCACCCTTTGTAGCAGAATAAGCAACTTCGCAGCTGGCTCCAACAGTGCCCCACATGGAGCTGATGTTGATAATATTTCCAGCCTTTTTATTAACCATTGAAGGTACCACAGCTTTTGCTGTGTAAAACAGTGGCGAAAGATTTGTGTTAACCATTGTGTTCCACTGGTCCACAGACATATCAGTTAATAAACCTATGTGAGCGATACCTGCATTGTTAACAAGCACATCTACCTGACCTAGTTTGGCAAGTGCATCCTTGCAAGAATCTATTACAAAGCTACTATCAGAAATATCACCTTGATAAGTGTATACCTCAACTTTATATTCATTTTTTAAATCTGAAGCTAATTGATTCAGCATTTCTATATTGTTATGACAAAACAATGCCAGATGATATCCTTCTGCAGCAAGGGCTACAGCAATGGCTTTTCCGATTCCTCGGCTGGCACCTGTGATAATTGCAGTTTTCTTCATAAATATACGCCTTTCCAATGTAATATCTGTGCTTAGTATAACACAATACGCCAAGGACTGTTGTATACACAATTAATAATTATTTAAGAAAGATTTCAGATAAAAGCCTTGAGAAAATGAAATACTATTGGTATAATTTTTACATGAAAAACTTCCTAGCAAATATAAAATTAGTGAATGTCACTAATCTGTTTTATAGTTTTTCAAATACGTCGCAAAGGTGGTAGACATCATGAAAACAACAATTACTGGAAAGAACATTGAGTTAACACAGGGATTAAAGGACGCAGTGGAGGAGCGTTTTAAGAAATTAGACAAATACTTCAATAAGGACACAGAAGCTATCGTTACTTTAGACGTAGAGAAAGGGCGTCAGAAAATAGAAGTTACTATTCCAATGAAAGGCTCTTATCTTAGAGCAGAGGAAGTTACTTCAGACATGTACGCTTCAATCGAAGCAGTTACAGACACATTAGAAGCTCAGTTAAAGAAACACAGAAATAAAATTATAGATAGGAAACAATCAGATTCTAGAACAATATTTGCACAGGATTTCATCGAGGAGAAGGAACAGGACGAGGAGACAATCCAGATTATCCGTAAGAAAACATTTGATATGAAGCCAATGTATGCCGAAGATGCATGCCTTGAAATGGAAATGTTAGGACATGATTTCTTTATGTTCCGCAACGCTGATACAGATGAAATCAACGTGGTTTACAAGAGAAAAAATGGAGCTTATGGCTTGATTGAACCAGAGTTCTAAATTCGCAATTTTATAATAAAATTTTCAAGGATTTTTAACCTCCTGATTATATAATCTCCGCTTTGGGTAGAAAGATATATCAGGAGGTTATTTTTATGGTATTGAAGAATTTAGGAAGAAATATGCACAGTTACAGAAAGTCTAATGGTTGGAGCCAGGAGACCATGGCATGGAAACTAAAATGTGCACCTTCCACTCTTTCAGGAATTGAAACAGGTAAGACTTGTCCGAGCGTGAAAACCTTTGACAAAATTTGCGTCGAATTTGAGATGCATGGAGTTGATTATCATGAATTGACAATGGATGAGAACTTGGAATTCCAAAAAGTTAAGGAGGAACTAATTTTAGCCTTAAATTCTAAGGGAAAAAAGACCATTGAAAAGAAACTTGAAAAGTTTAAAAAATATATGGATCATGAAAATGAGGAGCATCAGAAATACGTGCTGCTTAGTGATTTAGTTTACATGTTGAAGAGCGGAATGGATAAGGAGGAATTTATTGAAAGAATAGAGAAATTATTCCCGACGAATCAAGAAATGGAAAAATCTAAATTGCTAACTGGCCATCAGTTTACTAAATTGGAGCATTTTGGTATTTATCTGAAGGCAAATGCTTTACTTGAGACAGGGTATCTTGAAAAAGCGCAGGAGCTGTATGAGTTATTACTAAATAATGGTTTTCATGACAACACTGATTATTATAGAAAAAGATGTAATTCTATTTCAGCAAGTTTAGCGAAATTACTTATAGCGAAGCATGATTATATGAAAGCTGAAAAGTGCATTGGATATATCTTTTCAAAAGCCATTAAAAATATTGACGGAAGAGTGTTCTTCCAGGTTATGTGTCTGCAGCAAGAATTGTTTAAAGAGATGGGAAACACGGAGGGGGAGAAAATAATAAATGATTTCTTTGAAGCGGCAGCAGTTATGGTAAATTATTTTAATAACTATTACACCATAACAGACTAATAAAGTAGATAAATAAAAAAGTGACTTTATATATTGAAAGAAAAAACGTATAATGTGGTTCGGAAAAAACATTTTTAAAGAGGATATATTATGGATATAGTAGTTTTAGCAGGCGGACTTAGCTCTGAGCGTGACGTATCTTTTAAATCTGGTTCAATGGTAGCAGAGGCACTTAGAGCCAGAGGACATAGAGCATTAGTACTTGATGTTTTTATGGGATATTCTGATGCAGAGTGTGATATTACAGATATTTTCGAGGATAGCATTAACAATTCGGTTAAGGTTGAAACAATCCCATCAGAAGCTCCAGATATTGATGCTATCATTAAAAGCAGAGCTGATCAGAGCCCAAGCTTTTTCGGACCAAATGTTATAAAGATTTGCCAGAAGGCTGATATTGTATTTATGGCACTTCATGGCGGAGATGGCGAAAGTGGTAAGGTTCAGGCTGCTTTTGATTTATATGGAATCAAATATACAGGAAATGACTACATCTCAAGCGCCATAGCTATGGATAAGCAGATGACAAAGGAATTCTTCAACAGAGCAGGTGTGCCTACACCTGTTGGCACATCTCTAAAAAAAGCAAACAGAAAAGGATTTAAGTTTGACAAATTCCCTTGTATTGTAAAGCCAAACTGCGGTGGATCATCTATTGGTGTTACAATCGTAGAAAAGGCAGAGGATTTAGATGCAGCTTTAGATGCAGCATTTGAATGGGAAGATGAAGTTGTAATCGAGCAGTTCATTAAGGGCCGTGAGTTCTCTGATGGTGTTATGGAAGGTAAGGCTCTTCCTGTTATTGAAATTGCACCAAAGCAGGGATTCTACGATTACAAGAATAAATATGCAGCTGGCTCTGCAGTAGAGACATGCCCAGCTGACATTAGCGAGAAAGCTACTCAGGCTATGAAAAAATACGCCGAGATGGCATTCAAGGCACTTGGGCTTACTACATATGCCCGCATGGATTTCATGATGGATGAAAATGAAAACATCTATTGTCTTGAGGCAAACACACTTCCAGGAATGACACCAACAAGCTTACTTCCACAGGAAGCAAAGGTTATTGGCATGGATTTTGAAGATTTATGTGAGCATTTGATTAAGGTGTCTTTAAAGAAATACTAAGATATAGAAGTAAGAGTGATATTTATGAAGAACATGACATTGGCAAGGATTGCCGAAGTTACAAACGGAAGATTAGTTTTAAAAACTGGCTGTGAGTCTGCACAGAATCAGGAGATTGCAGGAGCTGTAAATGATAATCGTAAGGTTGAAAAGGATTTCCTTTTCATTCCTATGGTTGGCGCTCGTGTGGATGGGCATGATTTCATAGAGGATGCATTTTCAAAGGGTGCGTTAGCTACATTATCTGAGAAAGAGCTTGATAATCCTAGCGGACCATATATTCAGGTTCAGGATACAAAGCTTGCACTTAAGCAAATTGCAACAGCATACAGAATGGAGCTTTCTATTCCAGTAGTTGGTGTTATTGGTAGCGTAGGAAAGACTAGTACAAAAGAAATGATTACATCAGTTCTTGAAACAAAATTTTCTGTTTTAAAGACTGAGGGCAATTTTAATAACGAAATCGGTCTTCCACTTACAATCTGTAGAATTAGAGACAATCATCAGGTTGCAGTTGTTGAAATGGGAATATCTGATTTTGGAGAAATGCATCGTCTTGGCGATATTGCAAAGCCAGATATTGTTGTTATGACAAATATCGGCCAGTGTCATTTGGAGTTTTTAAAGTCTAGAGACGGTATTCTTCAGGCAAAGACAGAGGTATTTGAACACATGCCAAAGAATGGTCTTGTTATCCTTAATGGTGATGATGACAAGCTAATCAATGCCAATACACTAGGACTTAGAAAGATTTTCTATGGCCTAAACGGTCAGCAAATCAATGCCACAGATGTAAAGCCAAATGGTCTTACAGGAACTGATGCAACTCTTAATGTTGGGGATGAACATATCGATGTTACAATCCCATTGCCAGGCAGCCATAATGTTATGAATGGACTTGCAGCAGCTGCTGTTGGAAAAGAGCTTGGCCTTACAATTCAGGAGATTGCAAAAGGGTTATCAAAGGCAGAAACAATTGCCGGTAGAAACAACATCATTACTATTCGTGATATCAACATTATCGATGATTGCTACAATGCAAACCCTGTATCAATGAAGGCTTCTATTGAGGTCCTTGGAAAGGCTACAGGCAGAACAATTGCAGTCCTTGGTGATATGGGAGAACTTGGACAGGATGAGCGTCAGCTTCATTACGAAATCGGACAGGCTCTTGAGGATAATCATATTGGATATGTATTCACTGTGGGAGATTTATCAGAAGAGATTAATAAATCATTATCTCAGAAGAATAGCTCTTGCATGGCTCATCATTATACTGATGTGGATCTTATGCTTGAGGATTTACTTCCTATCATCCGCGGTGGAGATACCATTTTAGTAAAGGCATCACACTTTATGAACTTTACAAAAGTAGTTGAAGCATTAAAAGAAAGATTAGCATAAATATTAAAGGCACCTCAGACGAGGTGCCTTTTGATTTAGATTAATTTTGCGTCTTTTTCTAACTGATCTGCGAGAATGCCTCTTACGTATGCGCCTGGCTTCTTTTTGTTGTCGCCTTCAAGAACTGTAGTGTCAATCGCAGGGCAGAAGGTAACGATGACGCGAGTTTTCTTTAAGCGAGGAAGATGTGTCTCGAAAACTTCTCTTGTGTTTGTGAAAGCTACTGGTACGATAGGACAACCAGTTTTTGTGGCAATTTTAAAGCTTGCTTCGTGGAATTCAGCCATCTCGCCAGTCTTTGAACGAGTACCCTCAGGGAAAACAAACATTGAAATGCCAGATTTAATGTATTCCTGTGCTTTTATAATAAGCTTTAAATCCTGTCTAGGATCTGTTCGTGTAAGGAATAGACAATAATTCATGTGCATCCATACATTTAAAAGTGGTACCTTTTCAAAGGTTTTCTTTGAAAGAAAACCAGTGACTGCTGGGCAAAGGTGATAACCAAGTACTACATCGAAAAAGCTTTGATGGTTACCAATGAAAAGTACTGCTTTGTCCTTAGGAATATTCTCAAGTCCTTTTACTTCGTATTTTACTCCGGCTAAGAATGCAACTACGCCAAATGCCCAAGCTACAATGTTGTAAGCGATTTTATCCTTGGCTGGTTTATTGAACAAACCTAAGATAAGAAGAATTAGCCAGATTGGAATACTACAAATTAGGAATATAACAACGAAAGCTACTGTTATTATGGTTCTAATCATAGAGTCCTCCATATTTTGATGTATTATTCAGATATTTTCTCCGAATGCTTATATTATAGAATAGCTATAATTAATTATCAATGAAGAGAAAATGAATAATTACTCATAAAAAATGAATGGTATTAATAAACTATCAGTTATATCTAAATTTAATTTGGCTTAAAATGGTGATGATTGTAAGTGGTTCAGGAGTTTTTTATAATAATTATTCAAAATAATGGCCGTACTTTTTGACAAAATTCACAAAAAGTGATAAAATAGCCCCAACGACATAAGAGTATATCATTAAATACTCAAATGCTAGAAAAGGGGGAGGACATCGTGGAACGCGAGGACTTTGACAAAGTACGTGAATCGGTTAGATCGCAGTGCGGTAGTAGAGTTGTAATTCAGTTAGACAGAGGACGTAATAAGGTAGACATCCAGCAGGGTGTTATACAGGAGGCTTATCCTAGTGTATTCACTATCTTAGTTGACGACACAGAAACAAGCCCATCACAGTTACTTTCTTTCAGTTATACAGATATTATTACTAAAGAGATTCGCATGAAACTTTGCTAAGCTTGGTTTGCTAGTTACAACTAAATATGGATTTGGTAGGACCGTCGGATTATTCCGGCGGTTCTTTTTTGTTTTTTTGTGAAGGATGTCTGAATAGTTGTGTAAAATTATTGAAAACTGGGCTTGTAACTTGTATCATAATGTAGAGAGATTATGAGAATTTGCACTAGATATTGGGCTTAGGCTCAGGTTTTTGGAGATAGTGTTTATGAAATACAAAAAAATATTTAAGTCTGTTTTGGGAGTAGCCCTTATAGGCTGTCTTCTTGCATCAGATTCAATTATTTCTAAAGCGGTACGTTCTGTTTCGGAAATCGAGGCGGAGCAGGATGCTTTACAGGATGAAATCGACACATTGGATTCTGATTTATACGAATTAGTTAGCCAGATTACAGAAATAGAAACAGCCATTTCAGATACAGAAGCAGAAATAGAAGAAACAGCAGCAGCCTTGCAGGAAGCACAGGATGCAAGGGACGAGCAATACGAAGCTATGAAGCTCAGAATCAAATATATGTATGAGACTGAGGACCCTAGTGTTTTCGAGATGTTACTTGAGTCTGGTTCTATTAGCCAGTTCTTAAATAGATTAGAGTACGCAAGCAGCGTATATGACTATGATAGAGAAAAGCTTGAGCAGTTCGAAGCTACACAAGCTGAAATCGAGGAATTAGCAACTGCTCTTGACGAAGAAAAGGCAGGTTTGGAAGCATCCAAATCAGAATTAGCAACCCAGGAATCAGCCCTTGAAACAATGATTAGTGAAAAGCAGGGCGAGATGGATGACTTGGATGAAGAACTGAAGGAAGCAAAAGAAATTGCAGCAAGAGAAGCGGCACTTGCAGCAGCAAGAGCAGCAGCTGCAGCGGCAGCAAATGGCAACACATCCGGTGGCGCCAACACATCAGCAAGTTCAAGCTACAATGTTAATGGAGATTTAAATCCTGGTTACGCTACTGGCATTAGCGGATCCAGTGTTGTTTCTTTTGCAAATCAGTATGTAGGATGTCCATATGTATGGGGAGGAAATTCCCTTGGCGGTGGATGTGACTGCTCTGGTTTTGTCCAGCAGGTACTGGCCAACTTTGGCATTACTTATGGTTCGCGAATGACTTCTGGTTCATTTAGGAGTGTGGGTCAAGAAGTTAGTTACAATTATATGCAACCCGGTGATATAGTTTGCTACCCAGGACATGTAGCAATATACCAAGGTGGAGGTACAATTGTGGAAGCACAAAGTACTGCTACTGGTATTACTAATTACCGATCAGTTAATTGCCATTCAATAATTACTATACGAAGGGTACTATGAGAATCAATAAACTCGTAAAACCTATAGTGTTAATTCTGTGCGTAGCTGTAATGGCCTACGCACTTCTTACTATGGGAAATAACAGAGCAAAGCTGAACTATCAGGAACACCTGGAGGATACAGCGGTTACCGTTGATTCAGAGGAAATCACATTCCAGGATTTAGCTTTTTATATCCTCTACGAAGAAGGTAAGATAGAAGAGCAGGCCAGAATCTATAATCCTGATTACACCAAGGATTACTGGAATCTCCACACAAACGATACTTTCATACAGCTAGAGGCAAAAGAGGTTGTGTTGGGGATGGCAGTTCACGATCATCTTTTTTATCAGATGGCAGTGGCAGAAGGCATGGATACCCTTACAGAGGAAGAGGAGCAGGAGCTAGAATACCGAACCACGGATTTCTGGGAAGACCTGCTTGATATTCAGTGGGAAAAGCTTCCATGTTCAGAAGAAACTATTAACGAACAAATCAGACTTGCTGCCATAGCTGAAAAATATCAGAATTATTTGGCAGAGGAGCTTGGCCCTAGTCAGGCTGCCTACAAGTATGATGGGTACTATTATAAGCAGATAATGGAACAACACCAGGTCAAAACGAACGACAAACTTTGGGATAGACTGGTACTTGGTGATATAACATTATCCCACGGTAAGCTTAATTATATTAATGGATTAACTGATGAGGACAAGAAAAAGAAATAAAAGAAGAAAGGCAATAGAGATGGTTAAATTAAACAGAAACGACCCTTGCTGGTGTGGCAGTGGCCGTAAATACAAGCAGTGCCATGAGGCAATGGATAGAAAAATCGAAAGCTTTGCAGTTAAGGGCCACAAGGTACCAAGACACGATATGCTCAAAACACCTGAGCAGGTTGCAAAGATTAAAGAATCTGCAGTTATTAATATGGCATGTCTTGATGCTGTTGCAGAGGCTATTTGCGAAGGTATGCCAACATCTGAAATCGATAGAATTGTACATGAGACAACAATCAAAATGGGAGGTATTCCAGCACCACTTAACTACGAGGGCTTCCCATATAGTGTATGTACATCTGTAAATGATCAGGTTTGCCATGGATATCCATCTAAGGATGTTATTCTTAAAAGTGGAGATATCGTAAATGTAGACTGTTCTACAATTCTTGATGGTTATTTTTCTGATTCGTCAAGAATGTTTATGATTGGCGATGTAGATCCAGAGACAAAGAAGCTGGTTGAAGTAACAAAGGAATGCTGCGATTTAGGCTTGGCGCAGGTTAAGCCATGGGGATTCCTTGGCGATGTAGGTGCTGCTATTTGTGAGCATGCTCATGCAAATGGGTACCAGGTTGTACGTGAAATCGGTGGCCATGGTGTAGGCTTGGAGTTCCATGAGGATCCATGGGTTGGATATAACACACTTCCTGGCACAGAACTACTATTAGTTCCAGGATTCATGTTTACAATTGAGCCAATGATTAACATGGGCACACAAAAGATTAAAACTGATCCTAACAACGGTTGGGAGGTTTCTACTTTAGACGGTAAGCCTTCTGCTCAGTGGGAATATCAGGTACTTGTAACAGAAACAGGCTATGAGGTAATTTCATATTGATGCGATTAGATAAATTACTGGTTGAATTAAATATCGGAACCAGGTCTGAAGTAAAGGCTCTTCTAAAGAAGGGCCTTATTTTAGTTGACGGAGAAAAAATAAATAAACCTGAAACAAAGGTAGATGAAAATAGTGTAACTATTTCTTATGGTGGCAAAGACTATGCTTATGCCCAGTTCCACTACTATATGATGAATAAACCAAAAGGAGTGATTACAGCCACTGAGGACAAAAAAGAAGCCACAGTAATGGATTTGTTTTACCGCGAATGTCCTGATGCACCAAAAGGCTTAGCTCCTGTTGGTAGATTAGATAAAGATACTACTGGTTTGCTCCTTATCACAAATGATGGAGCCTTGGCTCATGAATTACTATCCCCAAAAAAACATGTAGATAAAACTTATTTTGTTACTTTGGATGGCCCTCTTACATCTGAGGATATAAATGCACTTGAAAATGGAGTTCATATTGGTGAAGGAGACTTAACAGCACCTTCTACCATCAAATATGAAGGTGGAAATACATGTTATATAACAATTCATGAAGGAAAATTTCATCAAGTAAAAAGAATGTTTTTTGCAGTTGGAAAACAGGTGCTAGAGCTGAAAAGAACGGCGTTTGGACCACTTTTGTTGGACGAAGAATTACTACCAGAAAGTCACATCATCGAACTAAAGCGTGAAAGTTTTTATTGACGATTTAATTTACAAAGTTTAATATAATTTCAACGAGGGGTTTTGGCCTTTAAAGTGATGAAGTGAGAAAGTGGAATATGCTTTTTGGGGAAAGCCTATTTCATGTCATAGGAGGGATTAGTATGAAGAAAAGAATGTTAAGCCTTGCTCTTTGCGGTGCAATGGTAGCAACAATGTTTGCAGGATGTGGGGACAATAGTGCATCAACAGGTTCGTCTGAGAATGTTGACACATCAGGAGAGCTTACTTGGAAGATTGGTGGTATTGGACCAACTACAGGAGGAGCTGCTCAGTACGGACAGGGCGTTATGAATGCAATACAGATTGCTGTTGATGAAGTTAATGCAGCAGGCGGTATCAACGGATATCAGGTAGCATTTAATTTCCAGGATGATGAGGCAGATCCTCAGAAGGCAGTTAATGCTTACAACACATTAAAGGATTGGGGAATGCAGATTCTTGAAGGTACTGTAACATCAGGTGCATGCGCAGCAGTATCAGCAGAGACATACAACGACAGAATCTTCCAGGTTACACCATCTGCATCATCTACAAGTGTTACTGAGGGACACGACAATACATTCCAGATTTGTTTCTCAGATCCTAACCAGGGTACTGTTTCAGCAGATTACATTGCAGAAAATGGTCTTGGAAACAAAATTGGTATTATCTATGATAGCTCAGATCCATATTCAACAGGTGTTTACCAGAACTTCGCTACAGAGGCAGCAAATGTAGGACTTGAAATCGTAGCAACAGAAGCATTTACAGCTGATTCAAAGACAGATTTTACAACACAGCTTCAGAAATGTAAGGATGCAGAAGCAGATCTTCTTTTCCTTCCATTCTACTATACAGAAGGCTCAATCGTACTTACACAGGCTAACAAGATGGGCTACGAGCCAACAATGTTCGGTGTAGATGGATTTGACGGATTGCTTGGTGTTGAAAACTTCGATGTAAGCCTTGCAGAAGGTGTATATCTTCTTACACCATTCGCAGCTGATGCAGATGATGAGGCAACACAGTCATTCGTTTCTAAGTATGAAGAGCAGTACGGCGGAACACCAAACCAGTTCGCAGCAGATGCTTACGATGGAATCTACATCCTTAAGGAAGCTCTTGAGTCAGCAAATCTTACTCCAGAGGCTTCAAATGAGGAAATCTGCGAAGCACTTATCGCAGCAATCCAGGAAGTAAACTATGACGGACTCACAGGAGAAGGCATGACATGGAATGCAGCTGGTGAAGTATCTAAATCACCAAAGGCTGTCATCATCCAGGATGGTGGATACGTATCTGTACAGTAATCCACATCCGGTGGTTACGTTCACAAACAAAGTCCGGATGTTACGTCCACAAGCCTGATGAATTCTTCGCTCGAAGATTTCTCGCTTAAGAATTATCAGAGCTTGTGTACTACATCCTCATCTAAATGATGTACACATTGAATGTGAACTACCACCTCATCTAAATATTGCACATCAAAGACGATGCGGAGCACCTTCCTCAGGAACACGGGGGAGGCCGCATCGTGTTTAAATTATACGGGAAAGAGAGTAGTAATTATGGGTTTTTTAACTTATTTAGTTAATGGGTTAAGCCTTGGTAGCGTTTATGCCCTTATAGCACTTGGTTATACCATGGTATATGGTATTGCAAAGATGCTGAATTTTGCCCACGGAGATGTAATCATGATTGGTGCATACGTGGTGTTTATGTGCATGTCTAATTCCGGCATGCCTGCTGTTGTTTCTATTGTTATTTCAATAGTATGCTGCACAGCCTTAGGAATGATAATAGAAAAGATAGCATACAAACCACTTAGAAAGGCAACAAACCTAGCGGTCTTGATTACAGCTATCGGTGTCAGCTACTTCTTGCAGAATATGGCGCTCATGATATTTGGCTCAAATCCAGTTTCTTTTACATCTGTTATTAATTGGGAAGGTCTTTCGCTTGCAGGTGGAGCTTTAAAGATTACAGGAAATGCCATTGTTACAATCATCACTTGTGTGGTTATCATGATTGTATTGATGTGGTTTGTAAAGAATACAAAGCCAGGTCAGGCAATGAGAGCCGTATCAGAGGACAAGGATGCAGCAGTGCTGATGGGAATTAACGTAAATGCAACTATTTCTCTTACATTTGCAATTGGTTCTGGACTTGCAGCAATCGCAGGTGCATTGCTTTGTTCATCATATCCATCACTTACTCCATACACAGGCTCAATGCCAGGTATCAAGGCATTTACAGCTGCTGTATTTGGTGGTATCGGTTCAATTCCAGGAGCTCTTGTTGGTGGATTATTACTTGGTATAATCGAAATTTTAGCAAGAGCATATATTTCAAGTCAGCTTGCAGATGCCATCGTATTTGCGGTATTAATCATTGTATTGCTTGTTAAGCCAACTGGTATTTTAGGCAAGCAAATCAAAGAGAAAGTGTAGGTGACAGGCATGAAGAAACTAAACAAATCTACACAAAAATTAATAACAACCGTAGCGGTAATAGTTGTTCTTTACATTGTAATGTCAATAATGGATGGAACTGGAAATCTAAGCTCTTTAATGAGCGGATTATTGGTTCCAGTATGTGCATATTCACTTGTAGCCGTTGGACTTAACCTTTGTGTTGGATACTTGGGCGAATTGTCATTGGGACATGCAGGATTTATGTGCGTAGGCGCATTTACATCTGCATTTTTCTCAAAGTTATTCCAGGATTCCATCCCAGATGTACCACGCTTTATTCTTGCACTTATCATCGGAACTTTAATGGCTGCATTATTTGGATTCTTGATTGCCATTCCAGTACTTAGATTGAGCGGCGATTATCTTGCAATCGTTACACTTGCGTTTGGTGAGATTATCAAAAATGTAATCAATGTTTTGTACGTAGGTGTTGACTCAAATGGCCTTCATTTTTCAATCAAGGATCAAATGTCTCTTGGTATGGAGCTTGATGGCAAGATGCTAGTAAATGGTGCCCAGGGAATTACAGGTACTCCTAGACAATCAACATTTACTATTGCAGTTATTCTTTTGATAGTGGCACTTATCGTTACACACAACTTTGTAAATTCAAGAACTGGTAGAGCAGTAAAGGCTATTCGTGACAATCAGATTGCAGCAGAGACAGTAGGTCTTCCAGTTACAAAATACAAGCTTGTAGCATTCACTATTTCCGCTGCTATAGCAGGTGTAGGTGGAGTTTTATATGCTCATAATATCAACTCCCTTACAGCTACAACAAACAACTTTGGATACAACATGTCTATCATGATTCTTGTATACGTAGTCCTTGGTGGAATTGGTAATTTCTCTGGTTCTGTAATTGCAGCAGTTGTTCTTACAATGTTGCCAGAAATGCTTAGAGGACTTTCAACATACAGAATGCTTATTTACTCAATTGTTTTGATTGTGCTTATGTTATTTAATTGGGCTCCTGCAATTCTTAAGTGGCGCGAGGAACACGGTATTACTACAGCTGCAATTGTAGGCAAGTTTAAAAAGACAAAGGAGGTGCGCTAATGAGCTTACTTGAAGTTACTAATCTTGGCATTTCCTTTGGTGGACTTAGAGCCGTAGATGAGTTTAATCTAACAATCGAACAGGGAGAGTTGTACGGCTTGATTGGTCCTAATGGTGCTGGTAAGACTACAGTCTTTAACATGCTTACAGGTATTTACCAGCCAACAGACGGCAAAATCTTCCTTGATGGAAAAGATATTACAGGAAAGAAAACTGCAGAAATCAATAAAGCTGGTATAGCTAGAACATTCCAAAACATCCGTCTTTTTGGAGATCAATCAGTACTTGATAATGTAAAAATCGGATTACACAATTCCTTTGACTACGGAACAGCCACTGGAATCTTCAGATTGCCTAAATATTTCAATGTGGAAAAGGCAATGGATAAAAAGGCATTGGAAATTTTGTCAGTGTTTGGGCTTGATAAGGAGGCTGATGTACTTGCATCAAATCTTCCTTATGGAAAGCAAAGAGAGCTTGAAATTGCCAGAGCCCTTGCTACAAATCCAAAGTTGCTTTTATTGGATGAGCCAGCAGCTGGTATGAATCCAAACGAGACAAAGGACTTGATGAACACAATCGCGCTGATTAGAAAAGAATTTGGCGTTACAATTCTCCTGATTGAGCATGATATGAAGCTTGTTTCGGGAATCTGCGAAAAGCTTACAGTTTTAAACTTTGGTCGTGTGCTTTCACAGGGGCAGACAACTCATGTATTAAACGATCCAGAAGTTATTAAGGCATATTTAGGAGAATAATTAAGAATAAAATCTAGAGGTTTACATATGTTAAAGGTTGAAGATTTAGTTGTTAATTACGGTGTGATTCAAGCACTAAAGGGCATTAGCTTTGAAGTAAATGAAGGAGAGGTAATCGCCCTTATTGGAGCAAATGGCGCTGGTAAGACAACAACACTACAAACAATTTCAGGAATGCTTACTCCGACATCAGGAAAAGTACTGTTGGAAGGTACAGATATTACCAAGGTTCCAGGCCATAAAATAGTGTCTATGGGAATGGCTCACGTGCCTGAAGGACGTAGAGTTTTTGCGGGATTAACAGTACTTGAAAACTTGAAAATGGGAGCATATACTAGAAGTAACAAGAGTGAGATTGCAGATGCATTTGAGCGAGTTTACGAGAGCTTCCCAAGGCTTAAGGAACGTCAAAATC
This sequence comes from Pseudobutyrivibrio ruminis HUN009, assembly GCF_000703005.1. NCBI lineage: Bacteria > Bacillati > Bacillota > Clostridia > Lachnospirales > Lachnospiraceae > Pseudobutyrivibrio > Pseudobutyrivibrio ruminis. Next base: position 1,157,793 of record NZ_JNLH01000001.1, read on the forward strand.
AGCTGGCAGGAACACTATCAGGTGGTGAGCAGCAGATGCTTGCTATGGGACGCGCCTTGATGAGCCAGCCACGTATAGTTTTGATGGACGAGCCTTCAATGGGACTTTCGCCAATCTATGTTGAAGAAATATTCAATATCATAGAATCTATCTCAAAGGCGGGCACCACAGTACTTTTAGTAGAGCAGAACGCTAAAAAAGCTCTTGCTATTGCGGACAGGGCGTATGTCCTTGAAACAGGCAATATAGTACTTTCTGGTGATGCAACAACTCTTCTAAATGACAACTCCATAAAGAAAGCTTATTTAGGTGAGTAGGGGGTACATCACATGGATGACAAAAAACTAGTTATCACAATCGCTAGAAGCTATGGCTCAGGAGGCTTGACTCTGGCAAAGAAGCTGGGAAAGGAATTGGGGATTCCTGTATACGACAGAGAAATTCTTCGTATGGCTTCAGATCAAAGTGGTATTAACGAGGAGATGTTCGGACAGGTTGATGAGCATGTTAGAAAGATTTTCATGTCAGCAAAGGGCAAATACAAAGGCATGCCATTGACACCTGAGTATGCAGCATTTACTTCTGACGACAATCTTTTCGAACTGACGGCGGATGTTATCAAACGTATAGCTAACACAAGCAGTTGCATTTTCGTTGGTAGATGCGCAGATTATATCTTAAAGGATAGACCATATGTATTATCGCTTTTCTTCTATGCATCCGAGGACGATTGTTTGGAACGACTTCACAAGCAGGTTAGTGGAACGGACGAAGAGCTTATAAAGCGCATGCATGACATCGACAAACATCGCGCAGATTACTATCGTTACTACACAGGTCATGATTGGAATGATGCTAGAAACTACGATTTCTGTTTAGATACAGGAGTTATGGATTATGACAAATTAATCGAAGTAGTAAAGTCATACATCGATATTAAAAACAGATAAGATTAACTATAAAAGAGAGTTACTTTGGCAATCAAAGCAACTCTCTTTTAATGTGCTTTAAACCCTGTAATTCTTGCTTTTGCAGGTAGGCAGTGTTAAAGTCTTTTTGTTAAGATTATAGGATGAAGGATTCTTGTATGGAGAAAAAAATAAAGGCAGTTCTATTTGATTTAGATGGAACCCTTACAGATACAGAAAAATACTATCAGTCGGCATGGCCAGAGGCACTTAAGCATTTTGGATATGAGATGTCACCTGAGAAGCCACTTGAGCTTCGCTCCTTAGGAAGGCCATTCGTATTCGAAAAATTCAAGGAATGGTATGGCGAAGATGTAGACTATTGGGCAATTCGTGATTATCGCAAAGCCTTGGTAGAGGATATTTTAAAAGAAGAAGGAATCCCTTTAAAGCCAGGTGTTCATGAAACACTTTCATGGCTTAAGGAGCATAACATCTTTATTTCTCTTGTGACAGCAAATGATAAAGAGCGCGCCCATAGATATCTTAAAAAAATCGGATTGTTTGATTATTTCAACGCTATTATTTGCGCAGATATGGTGGAGAAAGGAAAGCCAGCGCCAGACATTTACGCCTATGCATGTAAAGAGCTGCAGGTGGACCCGGCAGAGACTTTTGCAGTAGAGGATTCTCCGAACGGTTGCATGAGTGCCTACAGAGCTGGATGTAATGTAATAATGATTCCAGATTTATCAGAGCCAGATGAAGAACTGCAAAAGATTTTATACGCAAGGCTGGATAGTTTAACGGATATGAAAGGCTTATTTGAAGCTTAATAATCAGGAGTAAATAAATGAATTTAAAAGTATTAAAGACCCTTGAATACGACAAAATAATAAATAGACTTTCTGAATTGGCTACATGTGAGGCAGGAAAGAAACGTTGTCTTGAGCTATTGCCAATCAACGATATAGAAGAAATCAAAATCATGCAGCAGGAGACAGCATGCGCTTTTAATCGTCTTGTGAAGTTCTCAGATGTTAGCGCCAGTGGCACCACAGATTTACGACCATCTCTTGCCAGATTAGAGCTTGGCTCAAGCCTTACCATTGAGGAGATTCTTGCGGTAGCTTCAGTTCTTGAGGTTACAAAAAGAGTTGCTACCTATGGCAAGCAGATGGAAGAGGAAGATGCATTAACATTCTATTTCAACGGTCTTTCACCAGAGGTGGCTATCTTAAATGAAATTAGAAGATGCATTATTGATGAAGAGACAATTGCTGATGATGCCAGCACAGCTTTGTATGATATTCGTATGGGAATGAAGAGAACAAATGACAAGATTAAGTCAGTTATGAATTCACTTCTTAACAATACAACTACTCGTGGCTATTTACAGGAGCCAGTTGTCACAGTACGTGGCGGCAGATTCTGCTTGCCAGTACGTTCAGATTTTAAATCAAGAGTTCCAGGAATGGTACACGACCAGTCATCTACAGGTTCCACATTCTTTATTGAGCCAATGCAGGCTGTTGATTTAAATAATGAGCTGAGAGAGTTACAGGTTCGTGAACAGGATGAAATTGCCCGCATTCTTGCAAATATCTCAAATAGAATTGCAGAATCATCAGAAGGTATCATCAGAAACTTTGAGCTTCTTACAGAAATCGATTTTATTCTTGCTAAGGGACGTTATGCAATCGAGCTTAACGCTAGCAATCCAGAATTTAACGAGGATGGAATAATTAATCTTAGAGGAGCAAGACATCCATTATTGGACCCTAAAAAGGTTGTAGCTACAGATATCAAGCTTGGTGAAGATTACAATCTCTTGCTTGTTACAGGGCCAAATACAGGTGGTAAGACAGTTTCGCTAAAGACATGTGGTCTTCTTACATTGATGGCCCAGGCTGGCCTTCACATTCCAGCAAAGGATAGAAGCCAGATTGCTGTTTTCGATGATGTATACGCAGATATTGGAGATGAGCAGTCAATTGAACAGTCCTTATCAACATTCTCATCTCATATGGTAAACATTGTCCACATTTTAGAAGCTATTAACAGTGGAAGCTATTCTCATGAGACAGAAGAAATGCTTGCTAAGACTCAAAAGGATTTGCATCATTCAAAGGTAATATATGGAACAAATCAGGAAGCAAAGGTTCCTCAGTTCTTAATTCTTATCGATGAGCTTTGTGCCGGAACAGATCCAAAGGAAGGTGCAGCTTTAGCCCAGTCTATTCTTGATAGATTACACACCTTGGATGTACGTACTATGGCTACTACTCACTACAGTGAGCTTAAGGTTTATGCTCTTTCGACAGAAGGAGTAGAGAATGCATCTTGTGAATTCTCACTTGAAACACTAAGCCCTACATATCATTTGATAATTGGTGTGCCGGGAAAATCCAACGCTTTTGCAATTTCATCAAAGCTTGGAATTCCACAGGATTTAATAGACGACGCCCAGAGCCGTCTTTCAGAGGATGATAGATCCTTTGAAGATTTGATGGTAGACCTGGAACAGAAGCGTCACCAGGTGGAGGAAGATGCGGCAAAGGCAGCTGCAGACTTAAAGGAAGCAGAAGCAAAGCTTGCTAATGCCACAGCAAAAGAGGAAAAGATTAAATCACAGCGTGAAGAGCTTATTCGTCAGGCTCACGAGGATGCAGCAGCAATCCTTCAGGAAGCGAAGGATATTGCAGACGAAACTATTCGTGACTTTAATAAATTTGGTAAGGGCGGCGGCAACATTTCCGCAATGGAAGCAAAACGTGCAGCCCTTGGTAAAGGTATTAATAAATCAAAGAGCAAAGCAAAAGAAAAGGTTGAGGTTCAGGAGAATCACAATGTGCCAACAAATCTTCATGTGGGAGATAAGGTAAAGGTATTGTCTATGAATCTAACTGGTAACGTATGCACTGCGCCTAATGCCAAAGGAGATGTTACTGTTCAGATGGGTATTATGAAATCTACAGTAAATATCAAAGATTTGGTACTTATCGAAGAGGAAGATAAATTCGTTCCAAAGAAGGGAACTAGAGTCAAGAATATGACTTACGGTGGTTTCAACAAAGCAGCATCTATTTCACCGGAAATCAATCTTCTTGGTTGTACAGTAGATGAAGGTATAGCGAAGCTTGAAAAATATCTTGATGATGCATATATCAGCCATCTTACATCTGTACGTGTTGTTCACGGAAAGGGAACTGGAGCTCTTAGAGCAGGTGTGCAGCAGTATCTTCGCAAGTGTAAAAACGTAGCAGAATTCCATCTTGGAGAGTTTGGCGAAGGTGATGCAGGTGTCACAATTGTAACGTTTAAGTAGTTCAAAAGATTTACTATATAATGCTAATCCTTGCAATTTTTCAACAATAGAAGTATATTATATAAAGTTGTCGAGAAATAAAGGGGAGCATTATGGAGACTAATAGAAAAGAATTATTAACAGATGATCATATAAATAGCCTTTTAAAACAGGCTGTATTTAAGAAATACCCACTTTTAATATTGGGTAATCTGACACAAAACACATACTATATGCTTACTAGTGAAAATTTCACATCCACTAAGTGTTGCGCTGCAGGAACCTTTGATGAATTAATAGAGTCGGGGTGTACCACCATCCATGATATGGATAAAGATTTATTCAAGAAAACATTTTCTAGAGAAAATCTTCTGAAGGAGCACGAGAAAGGTGCAGATAAGGTGGAAATCAGAGTTATTCAAGAAGGTGATGATGGTCAGCTTCGCAGAGTAGAAATAACAGATTTCTTTGTTGAGGATGAAGAAACAGATGATGTGTTAGTAGTGTCATTTAATCGAAATATGTAAAAATTAGGACTGGCTACATGAGCCAGTCCATTTTTTAATTCTTTATTACAGCTACGCCATATTTGTCTAGGTGCAGTTTTCCATCAACTGATGTACAAGAAATAAGTTCAAATCCATTTATCTTTGATATACATACTGGTTTGTCGGTACAGTTGAGATAGAAGTCATATCTAATATCATTAGCGAATCTAGTGTGTTTTTCGATTCCTGCTGGAAGCTTGCTATAAGGAATTTCAGCTCTATCAAGCATTTCACGATATAGGAATTCAATGTCATCTTGATTAGTACGACATGCTACGTAGTAAGCATATCCTTTTTTAAATTGATTTCTTGTAATGGCAGGAGTTCCAGCCATATAGTCGTTGTCATATCTTGCCAAAACATCTGCAGTTACATCTCTAAGTAATTCCTGGTAATCACGAACTGCAGCAGAGTGATATGTAAATCCTGTTTTATGTCTTATTCTAATATTTACAACATCCTCTGGATAAAGTGTATCGATTTCTTCAGAGCGAAGGCCAAAAATATTGTGAAGCCCATCACCTGGAAATCCTCCAAGCCAGTTCAAACAACTTTTATCAACATAGCCGGTAAAGTAGGTTGCCATGAATTGTCCACCTTCACCGATGAAATCAGCTATCTTATCCCCAATTCCATCGTGAAGAAGATAAAGCATTGGTGCACAAATAATTTTGTAATTTGACCAATCCATATCAGATGAAATAATATCAGGCTCAATTCCAAAACTCATAAATTCATTGTAGATTTCCATACAGGTCTTGTCGTAGTTCTTTGTATCTTTTGCAAGAGCCCAAGCATCATCTATGGCCCACCTGTTGTCCCAATCAAAAAGAATAGCCACTTTATTGTCTGAAACAGATCCTGTTATCTCTGATATGTGATTTAAATCATCACCAAGTGAAGCTACTTCCTTAAAAATTCTTGTGTCATTGGTACCAATATGGTCTATAACAGCACCGTGATATTGTTCGGAAGAACCTCTGCCCTTTCGAATCTGGAAGTACTGAACTGTATCCGAACCAGTTGCAACAGCCTGCATTGAAATAAGCTTATGTACCCCGGGACGACGATATTTGTTATATGGTCGCCAGTTAACTACACCAGGAGCGGACTCCATCATCATAAAAGGCTGACCTGGTTTCATGCTTCTAAACAAAGCATGATTGAAGCTTCGCTCAAGCATAGTATCTGCGTCGGATTGCCAGTTGTTGTGAAGCTCAGGATAGTTGTCCCAACTGATTACATCTATGAACTGACTCATATAGTGGTAGTCATAATCCATAAACATTTCCATAAAGTTTGTGGTAGTAGGTTCTGTCGCACCGTTTTCTCTTAAAGTATCTATTTCAAACTTCATGAAATCTGTAGCCGACCAGGTGTTAAATCTTTTCCAGTCTAGATTGAGGCCAAGCACGCAGTTCTCACCATTTGCATATGGTGGATCAATTTGATCAAAGCTATTGAATTTATGAGACCAGAATGTGGTCCACCAAGCCTTATTTAATTTTTCAATGTCATTATCATATCTATCTGCCAGCCATTCCTGAAATTTCTTGCGGCAAGTATCACAGTAGCAATATCCACCCAACTCATTTGAAATATGCCACATTAGAATGGCAGGATTTCCAGCAAAACGCTTTGCAAGAGCAGTATCAATGATGCGAACCTTCTCCCTATATTCTGGGGACTGCATACAATGATTGTGACGAAGCCCATGATGATTTCTTACACCCATTTCATCACATCGCATAGCAGATGGATATTTTTCATCAAGCCATGCAGGGCGAGCCCCAGATGGAGTGGCAAGTACTGTATAGATATTGTTGTTGTATAGTTTCTCAATGATAGCTGCAAGCCAGTCTAAATTGATGTTTCCTTCAGTGGGTTCGTGTACAGCCCAAGAGAAAACACCTAAAGTGACAGTATTAATATGGGCATCTCGCATGTAGGCAATATCTTTATCCAAAATATCTGGTCTATCAAGCCATTGTTCTGGATTGTAATCACCCCCGTGTAAAATCCCAGAAATCTTTGTAAAAAGCCTGTTTCTTTCCATATTTTCTTCTCCTTATACTAAAAAGAATAATATCATACGAAAAGTGCAAAAATGAATAAAAAAAAGAGAAATAATTTATATTTTCGACCATCCCATTCGCATTGATTATCGGGGGGCTATCACTTATAATTAAATACATCTTTTGTGGCAATTATTTGCCTTAGAATGGAGTAATAAATGAAATATATTAACACCCTCAAAGAGGGAGACAGAGGTACAGAGACATACTTATGTAAGAAGAAAACACTTGGTGTATCTAAGACTGGAAAGGCATTCGAATCACTTACTCTGTGTGATAAGACAGGCACTATTGATGCCAAGATTTGGGATGTAGATTCCGAAGGAATCAGCGATTATGATGAGCTTGATTTCATTACAGTTACCGGCGATATCACTAGCTGGAATGGTGCTTTACAGTTTAATATTAAAAGACTTCGCAAGGCTAATCCTGGCGAATTCGAAATATCTGATTATATCCCTTCTAGCAAGAAGGATATTGGTGAAATGTGGAGCGCTTTAATCAAGCTTATCAATTCAGTAAAGTCACCATATATGAAAGCATTACTTAACAAATACTTCGTTGAGGATAAAGAATTCATCGAGACATTTAAGGGACACTCAGCTGCTAAATCTGTTCATCACGGTTTCACAGGGGGCCTTTTAGAGCACACTCTTTCAGTTGCTACAAACTGTGATTACTTCAGCAATCAGTATCCATTTTTAGATAGAGATTTGCTTATCACTGCTGCTATTTTCCACGATATCGGAAAGGTACGTGAGCTTTCAGAATTCCCTAGAAACGACTACACAGATGAGGGACAGCTTCTAGGACACATCTTTGTTGGTGCCAATATGGTAGACAGGGCTATTGACGATATTCCTAATTTCCCAGAGGTAAAGCGTAAAGAGCTTATTCACTGTATTCTTTCTCACCACGGCGAGCTAGAGTTTGGTTCACCAAAGAAGCCAGCCATTGCAGAAGCTATCGCGCTTTCATTTGCAGATAATATTGATGCAAAGATGGAAACAATCTTCGAGGCCCTTGAAAATGTTGAGGAAAACAACCTTACATGGCAGGGATTCAATCGTTTATTGGATTCTAACATCCGTAGAACAGGAAAGAATTAATGAATAAGAATGATATTGTAAGACTTACAATTGAAGATATGTCCTTGGAGGGAGCAGGAATTGGTCACACTGATGGTGTGACCATTTTTGTGAAGGATGCCGTGGTTGGGGATGTATGTGACGTCATCATCACAAAGGTTAAAAAGACCTATTGTTTTGCTGCTCTTAAGGAAGTTGTGGAGGCCAGCCCATATCGAGTGCAGCCTGCTTGCTCCAATGCAAAACAATGCGGTGGCTGCCAAATCATGCAGGTTTCTTATGATAAACAGCTTGAAATCAAGGATAATATCGTAGCTAATAACCTTGTCAAAATCGGCGGATACGATAGAGAGTTTGTGGACTCTATACGTGAGCCTATTATCGGCATGACCGAGCCACTTCGCTATCGCAATAAGGCCCAGGTTCCAATCGGCCTTGATAAAGATGGTAATATTATTGCAGGCTTTTACGGAGCCAGAAGCCATAGAATTGTTCCATCAGATGATTGTAAGATTTGCTCAAAGAAGAGCATGGATATCGTATATGCGGTAATAGATTATATGAAGGAATGTGGTGTAGCTTCTTATGATGAGGCTACAGGTAAGGGATTAATTCGTCATGTGCTAGTTCGTGAAGGCAAGGCTACAGGTGAGACAATGGTATGTGTAGTAGTTAATGGAGATTCACTGCCTAAGGTAGATTCGCTGGTGGCTCATATCAAAACAGTAGAGTCAGAGCTTGCATCACTTGTGCTTAATGTTAACACTCGCCGTGACAATGTCATCATGGGATATGAGACAAAATCCTTATACGGCAAAGAAGCGATTCGCGATACAATCACCCTCACTAATGGTGATACTATCGCCTTTGACATCAGTGCCAATTCCTTCTATCAGGTGAATCACGACCAGATGGAAAGACTCTATAGTAAGGCACTTGAATATGCAGATTTGCACGGTACAGAGGAAGTATGGGATTTATATTGTGGCATCGGCACCATTTCTCTTTCCATGGCAAAGCGAGCAGGCCGTGTAATCGGTATCGAGGTAGTACCTCAGGCCATCGAAAACGCTAAGGCTAATGCAAAGTTAAATGGCCTTAGCAATGCAGAGTTCTATTGCGGCGAAGCGGAAGTAGTCCTTCCAGAGATTTATGAGAAGATGTCCCATCCAGATGTCATCATGGTAGACCCACCTCGCAAAGGCTGCGATGTAGTGGCTCTTGATACTATGATAAAAATGCAGCCATCTCGCATCGTTTACGTCAGCTGCGACAGCGCTACCCTAGCACGCGACCTCAAGCATCTAGAGGAGCATGGCTATCATTTAGAGAAATATACAGTGGTTGATCAATTCGGTCACACCATGCACACAGAGACGGTTGCAAAATTAGTTATGAAACGATAGATATTTCACAAAACCTCTTGATACATAACGCAAAAGAGATTATACTTCTCGTGATGTATATTTTATGGTGAATGCTAGAAGTCATCATAACAAAGGGAGAAGCGTAATGGCTTTATATATGTATGTTTGCTCAAAATGCAAAAAGAAGGTTTATTTGAATTTTAATGATGTGAAATTATATATTGCTGATGGCAGAAAGCATATCTGTCCAGAATGTAAGAAAAGCATGTAAAAAGGGAGGTTTGTACCTCCCTTTTATAGTATATTTAGAAATTGATTGTCTTTGGTGCAGCTGTGAATGATGAGATAGTAGCTGTAGCGTTCTTGAAGTAAAGAACCTCAGTGTTGTCATCTTCAGCAGAGTACTGAGCCTTTAAGTCAGGATAGTTATCAAGCATGTGAGCTTTAGCTTCTACACGGTCATCTCTTACAAGCTCTCCACAGATACGAATCCACTGTCCATCCTTGAAAGCACAGATTTCAACCTTAGGATTAGCCTGAATCTGCTTTGAAACATCTTTAGACTTTCCTGTCTGGATGTAAAGCTTATCTTCGAAAATTTCAATTGTGCCGAATGGGCGAACTCTTGGCTGGTCACCTTCTACTGTTGCAAGGTAGTAAATACCAGCATCTTTTAAAAACTGACAAACTTCTTTCATGAAAATATCCTCCTTATGGAATGAATTGTACACAATCTATTATAGATAAATGCTTGTATATTTTCAATTAAAAAGAAAAGGTTATCTTTTGTAGCTGTAAAGTGAAAAGTAACTGCCCTAGGATAATATGAACCAGCATGCAAACCCAAAGGTTTTTAGTACGACGATAAATGTAATTCATAAATAAAACAAATAGAATTGTCAGCGCTATCATCGGAAAACCGTAGGTGTAATGCATAGCACCAAAGAATAGTGCTACAACAGAAACAGATTTGTGCTTTCTGTGATTACCTACTAACAGTGTACGCATTCCGTCATAACCCATGACATTCATGCAATACTCCTGCCAAAAGGCAGTGAAAGGATATAGCATTGTGTTAGTTGTGATTTTGCCTGGCATTAATCGGTCGATATAAAAGAATGGCTGACATCGCTTAAGCATAATTGGATTCAGCTGAAGTATTGCAAACTTTAATAGAATCATTAATCCACCGAAGAAGGCGCAAACCAGAAAGCCTCTGGTAATAGCGTTCCAGATTTTTGCCTTGTTTACTTTTAGTGGTTCAATCAGAAAATCTGTAGGTACTTTTCTTACCAGCGGCACCAGCGTGCCAATCGCTAGAATCAGACCAACATAGTTTCCAATTCGATAGATGGAAGTTGATTCATAAAAATAATCGATGGCTGAATTAATAATGATATACAGCGACATGTAAGTCAGATACGCAATAATGAGATATTCAGAATATTGCTTTTTGGGATCGATTCCAGATTTTGAAATTACCTTATTGTCCATAACGTGAGCCCCTTTAATACATTATAAAAATATTTTATCACATTTTTTAGCATTAGAACTATAAATTGTCAGTTTTTTATCCGATATAGAATAAGAAGACTAGGCACATGGATGTGCAACAGTTTTCGGCGTTTGGCACTTTTATATTCTTTATTTGTGGAAAGGAGTCCGCTATGAAGATTGAAAACAGCCATGTAAACATGGCATCTCAACACAATTCTTATTCTTACACCCATATTGAAACCGTTACAATTGAACAGAGAGCGAATGTGGATACGCTTGGTGCGATTGTTGAGTTATCAAAAGATGGGGAAAAATCATTAAAAGAATCACTAGAAGAGTATCAGAAAACTGAAAAGGAACAGGAAAAGGAAAGACAACAAAAGAATCTTCAAAGTATGATTAACCAAATGGCTGAGCATGATAAGCAGATTCGAGAGGCTAATGCTCAAATGTCCCAGTGGGATTTCGAAGATTTGCAAATTAGTCTTGTGAAGAAGATTCTTGATCTTCTCAATGGAAAAACAAGCCCTAACGACAAAAAGTTGTCTGATCAAATGCGAGCCTTCAATGATTGGCAACGAAATGTATTTTCAAAATGCGAAGTGGATGGAGTTAAGTTTAGTGTAAATGGCGCGCAGCAGAATACACTGGATTTATCGTCAGGTGGCAGAACTTCCACCCAGGTATGGCAGCGTATTACAGCAACATCGGGTTCTCATTTGGAGTATGAAAATACGGGATTTAAGAGTACGGGGACAGTGCAGACTTCTGATGGCCGCACCATAGATTTTAATGTGGAAGTAATGTTAGGCCGCAGCTTGTCTCAAAAGATTGATTCCATATCAGAAGAGACGTACACAAGAATTCTTACAGACCCTCTTGTAATAAACATGGATACAAACGCCACAGCAATATCTGATCAAAAGTTTATGTTTGATATTGATTCAGATGGAAAGGAAGACGACATTTCTTTTGTTGGACAGGGAAGTGGCTTCTTGGCTTTGGATAAAAATGAGGATGGCAAGATTAATGACGGTTCAGAATTGTTTGGAACAAAGTCCGGTGATGGCTTCAGAGATTTGTCAGAATATGATGAAGACAGAAATGGCTGGATAGATGAAAATGATTCCGTCTTCAGCAAGCTTAAGGTATGGACTAAAGATTCAGAAGGCAATGATAAGCTTTTGAATCTGAAACAGGCTGATGTGGGAGCCATTTACCTTGGTAATATAGATACTGAATTTTCATATAAGAATGTGGCTGGTCAGACCGATGCAGTTCTTAGAAAATCAGGCATCTATTTGAAGGAGAGCACGGGAGCTGCGGGAACTGTAGCCCATGTTGATTTGTCGTTGTAGTATTAGTATTTAGAAGTGCCATAATATGAGTTTTGAACTAGGAGTCTTAGGTAAAGGCTCCTAGTTTTTTATTTTAATCTTTTTCTTAAACAAATCTTAATAATTTACCCCATTGGAACTTAAGATAATATACAATAATATATATTTGTGATTAATCATAGGAGGCCGAAAGGTCCAAACAATATGGGAGATAAAATGAACAAAATTCTAATATGTGATGATGAACCAGATATCATTTCAGCGTTAAAAATCTATCTTGTAAGTGAAGGTTTTGAAGTGATTAGTGCTTCAAATGGAAAGGAAGCAGTAGATGCCATCAAAGCTCAGACTGATATTAAGTTGATTCTTATGGATGTGATGATGCCGGTCATGGATGGCATAGCAGCTATGGCAGAAATAAGAACATTTTCCAATGTGCCAATCATCATGCTTACTGCCAAAAGCGAAGATGCTGATAAGGTCATGGGGCTAACAATAGGCGCTGACGATTATGTAACAAAGCCTTTTAATCCAGTAGAGCTGATGGCTAGAGTTAAATCTCAGATTAGAAGATACACGCTACTTGGTGCATCAACAGGAAGTGATACAGACACCGCTAGTATCCTTCAAATTGGTGGCATCGAGCTAAATGATAAATCCAAAGAGGTTACATTAGATGGCAATCTGGTAAATCTCACTCCACTAGAATTCGATATTTTAAAACTTCTTATGACACATAAGGGGGAAGTTCTCTCACCACGCGACATTTATGAGAAGGTTTGGAATGATACAGTGCTTGGCGCAGAAAGCACTGTGGCTGTTCATATCCGCCATCTCAGGGAAAAATTAGAATATGACAGTGCCAACCCAAGATACCTAAAGGCTGTCTGGGGGCACGGATATAAGATTGATGACTAGCTCATCAGGAGGATGATTATGAAACGACTATACAGTAATGCAAGTAAGATACTTCTTGCAGTGGGATGCACTATTTTTGCATTTATTTGCGTTTTATCACTGGTGATATGCGCATTCTTCCAAAGCTGGAAGTTATATTCGAATGATAAAGAAGCATTTTCAGATTTTGCTTATAGATACGCGGGCACAAGCTATGCCACTTTAGCTCTTTCTGATAATCAGGATGACTTTAGTAAAGACAAGCTAGATGAAATGAATTGCTATTATGGCATCATCAAGGGGACAAATGCTGAAAACATTGATCTTGATGATGAATCTTTGTATTTATATAAAAATTTCACCACAACTGTTCCAGATAATGCTTATGTAGGAGATTACAGCATTAATCCAGATACAGAATTTGTGCTTAGTGATAATTTCCTGGACATATGGGGTGGCAATCAGATTATTGATGTAAATACTACTGAATGGAAAACTTATGATATCAATGGTATTGGCTATGATCCTATAAGTCAGAACATGTACGTATATAGCAACGGTGAGTTTTACAAGCTTAGTGAGTCATGCTATGACATCGGTACAGTTGATTATGCCGATGAAGAATCGAAATCAGAATATTTGAATTCATCTGTGAATATTATTTACAGAAAAATTTGGGAAGCCAATAAACCGGATGTGGTAGATTCTTTGCCGGCAGAACGTGCTCTGCCTAATGCTCCTGTAGAAAATACAGATGGTTTGTATATTGAAGATACCCAGTTTTCTCCAATCACAGATAGTATAGAAGATTTTGCTGTAAATATTTATGTGGACGGGTACGGAGAAGAAGCACCAATGGGTGAATATATTGCTGACTTTTCTACTATACATAACACACTTTCAGAAATATATTATGAAGCATATTTAAAAACTGCTTCTACAGTTGAGATTGCAACTTTAAATCCCGAAACAGAGAATTATGTTTTTGTATGCTTCCCTAAAGATACATTTAATGGAGTAAATGATTTCTATGCACAGGCTAAATGGTTCATCGGATTTGCCGAGGATACAAAATACGTATTTCCGATAGTAGCAATCATTTCATTCATACTATCAATTGCATGTTATATTTTGTATATGAGTGCCATTGGTCATAAAAAAGATTCCGATGAAATTAGCGTTAATTGGATTGGTAAGGTTTGGACTGATGTATTTTTCTGGTGCGCTATTATTACGGAATATATTATTTTTGCAATATCCTATTGGCTTGTAGAAACAATGAGAGATAGCAATTTATCTCTTGGAATGTCTATATTTATGTTTGGAATAGTTACAGCGACTATGATGACAGTAGGACTTTTATGGTCTGCAAACTTAGCGGTAAATGTAAAGCTACATCGATTCTTCAAGCATACATTTGCCTACAAAATTATCGTCTGGGGGAAGGGGCGGCTTGCTATCCTTCAGCAACAGTCAATAAAGATTCGTAATAATATTAAATGGACTAGAAGAATTTGGTTTATCTTTATCGTAATTACGATAATTGAATATTTTATAATTATGATGTCATATGATAGAGGAATTGCTCCTTTCTGGGCGCTTGAAAAAATAGCTTTTACTATAGCACTTCATAAATTGCTATATAGCTATGCCAAAATAAAGGAGACAGCCACAGCCCTTGCGGCAGGAGATTTATCAGCTAAGGTCGATTTAAATGGAATGCCTTTGTTTTTGGCAGAGCACGCCATAGCAATGAATCAAATTGGTGATGGTATCAATGTAGCTCTTGATGAGCGAACAAAAAGCGAGAGAATGAAGACCGAACTTATCACAAATGTCTCTCACGACATTAAGACTCCTCTTACATCTATCATTAACTATGTGGACTTGCTCAACAAAGAAAAGATTGATAATGAAAAGGCAAAGGAATATTTAGGAGTCCTTAGTCGCCAGTCAGCCCGTTTAAAAAAGCTAATAGAAGATTTAATAGAAGCATCAAAAGCATCTACGGGAAATATTACATTTACCATGGAAAAAATAAATGCTGTTGTTCTTTTAAATCAATCGATAGGTGAATTTAGCGAAAGACTAGAAGCTGGCAAGATTACAGTGGTAACAGATTTTCCAGCAGATGACATCTTCCTTATGGCGGACAATCGATATCTTTGGAGAGTTTTTGATAACCTTATGTCCAACATCGTGAAATATGCGCAACCGGATACAAGAGCGTATATTGATTTGAAGAGAGTAGAAGGCAAAGTCAGATTTAGCTTTAGAAACACATCAAAAAATGAGTTAAACATTTCAGCAGATGAGCTTATGGAACGTTTTGTTCGTGGTGACAAGTCTCGTTTTACAGATGGAAATGGCCTAGGCCTTTCAATTGCAAAGAGCTTAACAGAATCTATGGGAGGCACATTATCCCTTGAGATTGATGGAGATTTGTTTAAAGCAATAGTTGAATTTGACGAGCTTAAAACAGAAGAATAAAAATAATAAACTTAACCTGTTAATTTGTGGCAAAACCTATCCGATATAATATGTGGAGAATGAAAAAGGAGGGTTTTGATGAGTACGATTAATAATTCATATGAGTATTATCAGAGTAGTCAAGGTCTGCTTTCAATGTTAAATAGTAAAAAAAGTGGAAATGCTCTTATTGACCAAATCATTTCAAACAATGATTTGAAATTCCAGCGCAAGATGGAATCTATGGGGCTTTCATCTAACAGCTCCAACAGCAAATACAAAAATGTTGATAAGGCTGCTACAAATCTTTTAGATGCTCTTTCAAAGCTTGATGATAAATCTTTATATGAGGCAGAGTCAGGAAAAGAATACGACAATGCTGAATTATTAAAAGGTGTTACTAATTTTGTAACAGCTTACAACAGCACTGTTACAAATCTGACTTCATGTGGCGGTACATTATACAATACATTCCAATCAGAGTTCTTGGAGGCTTATAAAGCAAAGGCTGAGGATTTTGCAAATATTGGAATTACAATGAGCAGCGATAACAAGCTTGTAATCGACCAGGAAAAGCTCGCAGCAGCAAAGCCAGAGGATATCAAGACTCTTCTTGGTAGTACCTCTTCATATTACAAAAACATTGCTAGCACAGTTGATTCTATTGACACAATAGTCAATAAGGCTATGGCACTAAGCTCAGGAACTTATAGTTCGAGTGGCTTGATGCTTTAAACGATATTAAGGATATCAAAAGGTTCATGGATGAAATAACAATCATTCATGAACCTTATTTTATTAGTAAGATTTAGGAGAAAGCTATGGAGATTTCGTTTGATTTAGGAACTATGAGTTTCAAAAATAATAGTATAGAGGGGCAAACGGTATCAGCACATTTGACGAATGTGGTTAGAAAATTACAGGAGGAAGCCTCTGATTCAAATAGCAAGGAAGATTCCAAACTAATGGAAAAAATTCAGGCCAAAATAAAAAGCGGAAAAAAGCTTACAAAAAAAGAAGAGTCATATTTGAAAGAACATAATCCAGAACTCTATCAGCAATATCTTAGGATAAGAAGAATGGCTGAAAACTTGGAGCATCAGCTGAAGACTGCTCAGTCTAAAGAAGAGGTTAACGATATTATTTTCTTTGCTTACAACAGTATTTCAGATAAAGATGAATATAAAACAGCTATAATTGCAGCCTTGGATGAAGTGGTAAGGGAATTCAAAAAGACAGATGCATATGCTAGTTTGCCTAGCAATAATGATGAAATAGAAGAGGTAAGAAAATCTAATAGAAACAAGGGCGAGGGCTTGGATGCCGAGGATGAAAATGCTAGTATAGGGGAAGATGATTTTGATGTTATGGCATGGTCTCCTTTACAAGAAGTAATAGATTCTATGCCGACTCTGGATTTACAGTCTTAGCGGAGGATAATAATGACTAAAATACTTTTTGTTTGCCATGGTTTTATATTATAGGTTTTTTCTGAAACCCTGTAATATCAAGCTTGAGGGGCATAATGAATAATACTTTATACCAGGTTTATACCTGTATATTTATGGATAAAAATATTTTTGTGGAGGGGCTTTTCTTTAGCAATAAATAATTGACAACTGATAATTTATAAGTTATCATATTTTTAGATAACGAATAAGTTATCATTAGGAAGAGGAATAATATTGTACGAAATAATCTTTTACGAGGATAAGGATGGTAAATCACAAGTATATGACTTTATTCGTGAATTAACATCTAAAAAGGGAAAGGATGCACGAATTAACGCAAACAAAGTGAATGATTATATTCAATCATTAGCAACCTATGGTACATATATAGGAGAACCTGTTTGCAAGCATCTGGATGGAGAAATATGGGAATTAAGGCCGCTAAGTAATAGAATTTTATTTGCAGCATTGGTAAATGGAAGATTCATTTTATTACACCAGTTTCCCAAGAAAACACAGAAGACACCAAAGCGCGAGATAGAGCAGGCAAAGCGAGAGTTGGCGGATTATTTGGAGAGGAATGAACAGATATGAGTAAAACATGGAATGAAGTAAGAAGCGAATTATTTACACCTGAAGAAATTGCGGAAAGTGATTTAAGGGTTGCTCTTATGGGCGAGTTAGTTAAAGCTCGTAAGGAACAAGGAATATCGCAGCGTAAATTAGAAGAACTAAGTGGTGTTAAGCAGCCTGTTATAGCAAGAATCGAAAATGGAAGTAGCAATCCGCAGCTTGAAACTATTATTAAGTTGTTAGCAGCATTGGGTAAGACTTTAGCGGTTGTTCCTATGAAATAGTGTGAATAGAATAGTGGATATGGAATGGACTACTGTATAATGCGGTAGTCTTTTTGTTTGTAAATAATATTTTATAATTTGTTATTGTGTATACAATTAAAAACGGCTAAAATAAAAATGTGGATTATGAAAAATGTTTTTTGGGAAGGACTTGAACGGGGATGAGTTATGAGGCAAGCTTGTTGACAAGACAAGACAAGACAAGACAAAACAAGACAAGACAAGACAAGACAAGACAAGACAAGACAAGACAAGACAAGACAAGATTAGGTTTATTGCGCCTAATTATATAAATATTGATTTATTAAGTTCGAAAATAAGCTGTGGTAAAACATGGTTACAATTTTCGGACTTTTTTTGTTGTGTAAAGGTAAGAGATGGCTGAATGATGGGTGAAAATATGGTTGGGAGTAATTGATGTAATAAGAGTTTCATATATGGTAATTGTTAAGAAAATGCAGAAGTTTTAGCATTTTTGAAGATACATATACGAATAGCTAAAAATGTGAATTATGAAAGGGGATATTAGCTTATGAGATTAAAGAAAAAAATATTGGGCATTATAGTTTGCTTTGCGCTAGTGTTGAGCTTGATGCCAGGGATGGGTATGACTGCGCATGCGGATAATACCGAGACACTGCTGACCACCATTATAGCCAAAAATACAACAACCTACGATGAAACGGAAGCAGGAGTCGTTATAGTTTCACATAATAATGACGATTATACTGATGGCTTAGGATGGCTGTGGAATGCTGCTGCTGGTACTCTGAAAGTTACAGGCCGTGAAGGGTACACTTTCACCAAAGTTATATTCAAACAAGCTTCTCGTTCTGTCGCAGTTGCAAGTGAGCCATTTGAACTTCATTTTGTTGAAGATACCTATCATGGGAAGTATATGTGTGAAGAAAATAATGATATGAATGGCGTCACATCGATCGAGGTTTATGGATATGCTACTCAAACCACTGTTGCGGTTACGGACGTATCTCTTAATAAAAATTCTACTGCTCTGACTGTAGGAGATACAGAAACACTGACAGCAACAGTTAGCCCGGATGGTGCTTCGAATAAGTCTGTTACATGGTCTAGTGATAATACAAGTGTTGCAACAGTTGATGCCAACGGTAAGGTAACTGCTGTTAGTTCAGGTACTGCAAACATAACAGCGACTACAACAGATGGAAGCAAGACGGCAACATGTGCGGTTACAGTAAATGCAACATCTTCAGGTGGAGATTCTTCTGACAGCGGAAACAGTGGCTCATCCGAGAGTGGTAGTACTTCAGGTGGTAGTACAGACAGTGGTTCCTCATCAGGTTCTTCTAGTAGTTCAAATACAAGCAGTGGAACATCAAGCAACTCAAGCTCAAGCACACCAGCTCCTGCAACAGTTCCATACGAAAATGTTGCAATTAGCACAGGTGCTGTAAATGACATCACAGGAACAGCTGCCGCAACAGCAGAGAAGAATCCTTTTGGAACAAAGATTGAAAACAATGATAACTTAACCACACTTTTATCTCTTACCCCAGAAGAGGTGGCACAGGGCGTTAATGTGTGGCTTGATATTCAGGATATGAGTGCTACAGTGCCTCAGGCTGATAAGGATTTGGTACAAAGTGCATCAAATGATTTTACAGTAGGTATGTATTTAGACATTAACCTTTTCAAAAAGGTTGGTGGTAATGCAGCCACAAAGATAACTGAAACAAATGGCACAGTAAAGGCAAGCATTCTTATTCCAGAAAGCCTGTGGAAGGCTGGCAGAAACTTTGAAATCATCCGTGTACATGATGGTGTACCAACAGTTATTTCAGGTACTTATGATGAGAACACCCACGTATTCACCTTTGAAACAGATAAGTTCTCAACATACGCACTAGCTTACAATGATTCAGCAGTGGCAGGCAGTACATCAAATAGCACTCAGTCTTCTGCACCAAGAACAGGAGACAATAATCATCTTGGAGTATGGTATTTGCTTCTAGCAGTTTCTCTTGGAGGTTTAGGATACCTTGGATATACAAAGAAGAAAAGAGTTAACAAATAAAACAGCATAAAAGGTAATCATTCAAATAGCTGTGCCCTATACGGCATAGCCATTTGTCCTGTAGGTGACATGATAAAAGACAGATTAGACTTATTAAAAAACAAAATAAAGTGGATATGTCAAAATATACTTAGTGGCAATAAAAAAGAAAAAATATCCTTGCTGCTTAGTGTAGTACTTGTAATATTAGCTATAGTCAGCATAACAAAAATAATCCAAATTCACGCTGCCGAAGCTAAGCAAGAGAAAGAAATCCAAGCCTTGCAGGAAGAATATATTTCCAACTCATCCGACAAGAATGAGTTGACTGATAAACCAGCTACTAGCTCTTCTGAAACAGATGAAGCCACAGAAGATGATCCTAATGTCTGGTATCATGACATTGATGTAGATTTAGCAGGTTTAAAAAAGCTGAACCCTGATATTGTGGGGTGGATTTATTTTGAAGGTGATGTAGGTATTAGCTATCCACTTCTTTACTCCGGGGATGATTATTATTTAAAGCATAATTACCAGAAAGAAGAAGAGTCGGCAGGCTCTATTTACATAGATAAGAATAACAATCCAGATTTAAGCGAGGCACATACCTTAATCTACGGTCATAATATGCGAAATCTATCTATGTTTGGAAAACTAAGATACTACAAGACAGACGAGGATTACTTAGATGACAACAAATATTTCCAGCTAATTACAGAGTCAGGTGCTTATCGCTATGAAATATTTGCCTATAAGGATGTTAGTACCCTCACTGGTGGCATCTATACCACATGGAAGTATGTGGATGATGATTTTAAGGAGTTTGTAGAGGATACTATATGTCAAGGTAGCTACGTGGATGCAGATATAGACGTTGATGATGAGACACATATTGTTACATTGTCTACTTGTTCCTATGATTCAGATGTGCGCTTTACGGTAAGCGCTGTGAGGGTAGATGAGCATGAGTAAAATCCACGAAAAGTAAATTATTTGAGATTGTCATGATTTTCCATTAATTGAAGTTAACGTAATGTTAAATTCAATTAATGGAATTTTTTTGTTCTTTTTTAGATTATAAGTTTTCCATTAATCCTGAATATCCTTCCGTTAATGTGGATTAATGGAAAGTGAATTTAGTAGCGGGATGTTGGTGGATTGTATTTATTTAGAAACAATTACTTTGAACTATACCAGTTTTAAAATTTTGGGCCCTTTTATTAATTAGAGGGGCGCGGAATATCGTTTCCCACTTAGTGGTTTTTGCTCGGATGTCTTATGAAATTGACTGTAGAAAAGATTTGTATGTTTTTCTTTTTCCATAAGACATCTTCGCTCAAACCACGCTGTAAAGCTGCTAACGCAAATGACTCGCTATCAGCGTAAGCAGGAAGATTTTAGGAATAGAGCGCTCGTCTATTTGCATTAGCAGCATTACAGCAAACCACTATCATACCCGCCAATGAATTGACGGATATGATAGGCAAGTTTCGCAATGTGGCAAGCCACATTGCAACTTGCCAGTGGGCTTCGCCCCCTTGGAACCCCTATCGCAGTTCATAGAAAGGAGTAAAAAATATGCGAAAGCGAAATCATGCAGTTTACATCCGCATGACTACTGATGAGTTTGAAAAGCTTCAAAGTAAAGTGAAACAATCAGGTCTATCAATGCAAGCATACATCATTCATGCAGCCTTAGAAGGCAAAGTATCTACTATTGAAGAAATCAATATTCTTCGTGAGCGTAGCAATCATTTAGAAGATATAGACAGGCAATTACGAGGAATAGGAACCAATGTAAATCAATTGGCTTATGTTGCCAATGGTCAAGGAGTTATACCATCTGCAATCAAATTAGCGGAGATATCACATGAGGTAACAAGCTTTAGAAATGAGGTGAGAAAGAATTGGCAATTAACAAGACAGTCAATTCATCAACAAAGAGTCATGGAGCCATGAGAAACTGTATTGAATATGTACTGAAGGAACAGAAGACCACGGATAGACTGATTGATATGACCGGACCAGCTCCCGATGAAATAACTTGGGACTCTGTTTATAGAGCATTTATAGACGAGAAAAAGCTATGGGATAAGGATAGTGGACGTATGTATGCACATAATATTATTTCATTTCACAAAGATGAAAAGATTACGCCTTTTCAAGCTTTTGATTTTGCTAAAGAATTTGTTTCCAAATGGTTTACCGGTTTTCAAACTCTCATATCGGTTCATCAGGACAAGGATCATGTACATGTTCATATGGTAACAAATACGGTCAGTTATATTGATGGTAAAAAACTTCACACAACTAGAGCAGATTTACAAAAAATGAAGAACTTAACTAATGACATGTGTATGGAACGTGGTTTTCATGTGCCCGAAAAGGGAAAGCATTTTGATGGGCAGGAATTTGAACTTGGAACTACTACCACATGGAGCAAAGATAAATATCATCTATTTGAGAATAACAAAGTAAAAAGCTATGTAGTTGATTGTTTATATGCTGTTATGAATGCAAAGCAAAATAGCTTTAGTAAAGCAGACTTTATTAGAGAAATGCTTAAAAGGGATTGGAATACAGTTTGGGAAGATAATAGGAAGAATATTACTTTTATTAACAGCAGAGGACAGAGGGTTAGAGCATCTAATCTTTCAAAGACATTTTCAATTGATATTAGTAAGGAGAGTTTGATTAGTGAATTTACTGGAAAATCTAGAGATAGAGAACAAAACAGAGATACCTCCATCACAAGAGGAGTTGGAGGCAACTATGGAATGGAACAAACAGCTGCTATCCATCAATCAGAGGCTACAATCGCAATTGGAAAAGCAGACAGAGTATATAAAGACTCTAAGCGACGTAGAGAAAATCTACGAGCAAAACAAGAACATGAAGTCAGAAATACAATCTTTGAAAATAATGTTAGACTCCAGCGTGAAAGAAAAAGAGAAATTGATTTCGACTTGTAATGCAAAGGTAAAGGAGATTACTGAGGTATATGAGGCTGATAATGAGTCTGCAAAAAAGAATAAAAGAAAATATGAAGCATTATTATCACAAGAGGAAGAATTAATTCAAAGTACTATTAATGAAAAAACTGAGGAAATAAAAAGACAATTAGAAGAGCAATCTCAGCTAGAAATTAAAAATAAAAAGAATCTTATGGATAAAAAATATAAATATATTGAGAATTTGAATGAGTGGGTATTGTTGTTTTGTTTAATATGGAGTGGTGT
The DNA here is from genome assembly GCF_000703005.1 of Pseudobutyrivibrio ruminis HUN009. Lineage (NCBI taxonomy): Bacteria > Bacillati > Bacillota > Clostridia > Lachnospirales > Lachnospiraceae > Pseudobutyrivibrio > Pseudobutyrivibrio ruminis. Next base: position 1,180,865 of record NZ_JNLH01000001.1, read on the forward strand.
TCAGGCAATAGTAAATAAATGGATTAGAGCTGATTTAATAGAGATAGCTCTTATAGTAAGAAGACTCTTGGTAAATAGTTTTAGTTTCATAGTAAAAACAGGATATAGTGCTGGAAATATCATAAATGTTGGAGAGACTAATAGTAATATTGTCCTGCAAGGAGTGGTTCATGTAATAGTATGGATTGCTTTATTTATTATAGTTTATGGATTGCCATTATTTGTAATATTAAAGCTTCTAAAGATAGCTATAGAAACTATTGATGATGAAACAGCAAAAACATTAGCAATCGCAAATGTTGTAATGATTGGCTTTGCTACATTGATTAGATTTGAACCCAAATATAATCTTCTTGCAGGTTGGCTTTTAATTAAATTAGGCATAATTGGACTGAGACACTTATTTAAAAGAAAATTTCTTTGCAGCTCGTAATTATATCTATCAAATCTGAATAATCAAGGACTTCGCAAGTGCCCCTACGGGGCATCCTTGACCATCCAGATTAGATAGATACAGATTGAACAAGCAAAGAAAAGGAAAGGAGTATAGATGAAAAGAGAAGAAATACCTGTTTGGAGAAAATATTCTTTAAGCATACAAGAAGCAGCAGCTTATTTCGGTATAGGTGAAAAACGACTAAGAGAATTTATAGCATATGGACAGGATGATGATTGTTTTATAACCATCGGTTCGCACATACGAATTAAACGAGAAAAATTCGCAGAGCGATTAGATGAAATGGCAGTTATATAGCAAAAGTGGGCTTTCTTTAACACAAAGTAATATGTATAATACAAGTATTGTTAAAGAAAGCTCTTCTCATGTTTAATTATGGAAGGAGCAATATGGAAAGAAGGCGTGATAATAAAGGAAGAATTCTCCATGACGGAGAAATGCAAATGAAGGACGGTAGATATCGTTTCAAGTATACTTCTTGGGACGGAAAAACTAAGGTTGTCTATAGTTGGAGATTGAATCACAATGACAGAGCACCAGTTGGTAAAAAGCGCACAGAGTCATTGAGAGAAATGGAAAAAAGAATTCAGGCAGATAGCTTTGATCATATAGTAACCAATGGCGGAGAGCTTACGGTTCTTGAGCTTGTTAATAAGTATGTTGCAACCAGAGTAGGCGTTAAATTATCCACTAAGATGGGGTATAGGACTGTTCTGAATTTCCTTGAGAAAGATGAATTTGGTAAAAGGCGTATAGACTTAGTAAGAAAATCAGATGCTAAGATATGGCTTATCAAATTACAACGGGAAAAGGGGAAAAGCTATAGCCAGATTCATACTATCAGGGGAATGCTTAGACCTGCATTTAAGCTTGCGGTTGATGATGACTTGATAAGAAAGAATCCTTTTGATTTCGAGTTGGTCAATGTTATCGTAAATGACACAGTCAGAAGAGATGCATTGTCCCCTGAGAATGAGCGTAAATTTTTAAAATTTATTAAAGAGGATCGTCATTTTAGTAGATATTATGAAGGTGTTTATATTCTTTTTAATACTGGTATGAGAATATCAGAGTTTTGTGGCTTGACTCTTTCTGATATAGATTTTAAGAAGCATTATATTACCGTAAATCATCAGCTACAGAAGAAGGCACATGTTGGTTATTTCATAGAGACTACTAAAACTGAAAGTGGTAATAGGAAGATTCCTATGACACCAGAGGTGGAAGCTTGTTTTAAGAAAATCATAGAGAATAGAAAACCACCAGCAGTGGAACCAATGGTAGATGGTTATACAGGATTTTTATATTTTGATAAAAATGGAAGCATTATGTACTCATTACATTGGGATCACTATTTTAAGCATATTCGAGAAAAGTACAATAAGATTTATAAAATCCAAATGCCTTTTGTTTCACCGCACATTTGCAGACACACGTATTGTAGTAAGATGGCTAGGTCGGGTATGAATCCAAAGACGTTGCAGTATTTGATGGGGCACTCAGATATAAGTGTGACACTTAATACATATACTCACATAGGATTTGAGGATGCTCAAAAGGAAATCAGAATGCTAAAAATCGTCTAAAAGCCTTGAAAATACTGAGGTATAAATTTGAAAATTTTATACCCGATTTTATACCTAAAGCCTGAAAAACTATGCCAAAATATGCGAAATTATACCAAGTTATTAATATACAAAAAAGGCTGTAAAGCCTGAAAATAAGAGGATTTTAAGGATGATTAAGATATTATTTGTTTGCCATGGTTCAATTTGTCGCTCGCCTATGGCCAAATATGTAATGCAGGATATTGTAGACAAGCGTGGAATTGCAGAGGATTTCTATATCGACTGTGCAGCCATGACATACGAGGAAATTGGCAATCCAGTATATCCGCCAGTTAGACAACTGCTTAATGAAAAGGGCATAGATTGTAGCGGCTATGGCGCTCGTCATATTAGAAAAGACGAGTACAGAGATTATGATTATATAATTGGCATGGATGCAGAAAACATGCGAGATTTGCGCTATGAATTCGGTGAAGACAGGGATAATAAAATATATAGACTTTTGGATTTTACCGATAGACCACGTGATATTGATGACCCTTGGTACACCCGAAAGTTTGATATTTGCTATAGGGATGTGTTGGCAGGCTGCGAAGGCCTTTTAAAGCATCTAAACTATTAATACAGATAAAAAGAAAAGCTCTTAGTCAACATGGCTAAGAGCTTTTAGTAAATTTCTTTATAAATTCGTCCATTGGAATTGGAGGCGAATAGTACATTCCTTGCAGATAATCGCATCCGATAGATTTCATTGTTTCTTCTATTTCTTTTGTTTCGATACCTTCGGCAGTAATGCTATATCCGGTTTTTTTGAATGCTTTTATCAACATAGGTAAAAGCAAATCCGGATTATTGCAGTAGTCCCATACGAGGCTCATATCAATCTTAACATTAGAAAATGGCGAATGCTTAAGTCTACCAATATTTGAATAACCTGTGCCATAATCGTCAAGAGAAAACAGGAATCCCTTCTGACGAAGGATGTTAATTTGATTATCCATAATATCATCATCAACGATTGCCGCTTCGGTTATTTCGAGATGAATATCTGAAGGACGAAGATTATATCTCTCAATGAGATTACTGAAATCTGATGCTAAATCCTTTTTCATAAATTGTGCAGCAGATAGATTTACATTAATCCATTCTAAGCCTAATGCACTCATGTCGTTTTCGCTGATGAATTTACATGTTTTATCAAAAACCTGTTCTCCTAGTTGATTTATTCGACCATTGCTTTCGGCAATTGGAATAAACTTATTAGGAGATATTATGTTGCCCTTATCATCCCTGATTCTACATAGGCTTTCAGCGCCAACTAGAGTATTTGTTTTTGCATCCATAATAGGTTGCAGAAATACCTCAACAGTATTATTTTCGATGGCCTTTTCAAGGGATCTTTTAATTGTCGTATTGTCCTGTGTGGCATTGAACATCTCTCGATCTACAAGTACGTGAGATTTGTCGGTGGTATTATTGGCCTTGTTCAAGGCGTTTACTAAAGTATTGATGACAACGTCTGAATCATATAATTCGTACTCCGGGCTCACTTCAACAAATCTTGCCTCCAAGTATAGCTCAACATTGTCGGATAACCATGGAGACTTGAAACGTTCTTCGATTTGTTTGATTACAGCCGGAACATCTACGTTGGATTTTGCCATAATGATAAATCTACCAGAGCGATAATAGAACAGCTTCTCCCTTGGAAGAATTCGTCTAAGGTATGAACCGATGAGGCGAATACCAACATCCATCTGCTTTGTACCATAGATTTCTACGGCCTCTTGATAATGTCTAATCACAAAAGTAAATATAGTGTCATATTTTTGCCTGGTTGTATCTTGAAGAATGATTCGTAGTCCTTCACTATTGAATAAACGTGTCCTTCTTTCTATGAAATACTCTGGATTCATAAAAAGAAGATTAATAGAGATTATGGTCATAACGCAGAAAGTATCCATCAGTAGATACTTAGGAAATAGAACTCGCATGATCAGACCAGATGTAAGCAACAGTAAGTAGAATAAAGTGCCGTAAAGATCTCTTTTGGCCTTAAGTTTGCCTCTAAAAAATATTACAGCATAGGCACTCATAAATAGATAAATGGCGAAATTCAATACTATAATATTGTAAAAATAGCCACGTTGATAGCCGGTAATTTCTATAGAAAAGACAGCTTTAGTCCAAGGTGATGTCAAAGTAACTGTTTCTGTAATAAACAATGGTAGTCTGCATAAAAATGTTCTAAATTTGTTTTCTACTGGATCGAGTTCGAGAATACTGCATGTGAACACAAAGAAAGCATATGCTCTTAGATTGAAAAATACAAAGAAGAGAATATTACTAAAAATAACAATAAATTTAGGTAACACTAAATAGTTCTCACAGGCCCAACTGGAGAATATATCAGAAGAGATTACTATTGTCTCAATTAATAAAAGACTGACAAAGTTCTTACTTACTCTAACAGGCAGCCTTTGTAGCATAAAGTAATTGAGTAACAATATAGTCAATATTAAAATGCTAGGAATAGCGAAACTATAATCCCACATACGAATCTCCTACCAAATCCTATTCATAGCTCTCCCTACAAATAATTGTATGTTATTATATCGTCTGATTCCAATGAACAATTTGTGACGGAATTAAGAATATGTTGCAATTAAGTAAATAGCTTCTTATCATTTAAGTTAGACATGTTATCTACTAAAAGATGATTATTGTTATGTATATTAAATATTAGGAGGAAATAAATATGAAGATTGCAATGGCTAACGATCATGCAGGTACTCAAATGAAGGAGGAAATTAAAGCTTATTTATTAAGTGAAGGATATGAAGTAGAAGATTTTGGAACATATGATGATAACAGCTGCGACTTATCTGACTTTGTTTATCCAGCAGCTTTAGCAGTAGCTAAGGGTGAATGTGACAGAGGAATCTTTTGTGACGGAGTAGGATATGGTAGCGCACTTATTGCAAACAAGATAAATGGATGTTATGCAGCAGTATGTCAGGATCCATTATGTGCAACACTTGCTCGCCAGCATACAGATTCAAACATTCTTTGTCTTGGCGCTAAAATCATTGGCGGCTTGATGGCAATGGAAGTAGTAAAGACTTGGTTAAACACAGACCCACTTATGGAAGAAAAGTACAGAAGAAGAGTACAGAAGGTGTGCGAGATCAATGATAAACATTGCGTTCCAGTAAAGTAATGGTAAAGCATTAGATAAGGTATTAGATTAGGTATTGTGGGGTATTTACAAATATTGTACAAACAATTAGTGCAATTCAAACAAAAGAGCGATTTTGGGTGAATAGATTTACTTTAATAAAATCCTCAAAAAAGGCTTTACAAGTGAAGTTACAGGTGATATTATAATCGAGCACTGAGGGACAGCAAGTCACACAGTGCAAAACAAATAAGCGAAGATTGATAACTGAACAGTGAAACAAACCTTGAATTAATACAAGTTTTTATTTAAACATGTATCCTTGAAATTCATTTAGTTTCTAAGACGAAACAAAACCTTTATTAGTAAACAAGTCAGTTTTATACTGATTCGGAATTAAATTCTTTTTTAACATGAGAGTTTGATCCTGGCTCAGGATGAACGCTGGCGGCGTGCTTAACACATGCAAGTCGAACGAAGCAGCTTATTACGATCCCTTCGGGGTGACGATTTGTTGACTGAGTGGCGGACGGGTGAGTAACGCGTGGGTAACCTACCTTGTACAGGGGGATAACAGTTGGAAACGACTGCTAATACCGCATAAGCGCACAACTTCGCATGAAGTGGTGTGAAAAGTTTTTCGGTATAAGATGGACCCGCGTCTGATTAGCTAGTTGGTGAGGTAACGGCCCACCAAGGCGACGATCAGTAGCCGACCTGAGAGGGTGACCGGCCACATTGGGACTGAGACACGGCCCAAACTCCTACGGGAGGCAGCAGTGGGGAATATTGCACAATGGGCGAAAGCCTGATGCAGCGACGCCGCGTGAGCGAAGAAGTATTTCGGTATGTAAAGCTCTATCAGCAGGGAAGATAATGACGGTACCTGACTAAGAAGCACCGGCTAAATACGTGCCAGCAGCCGCGGTAATACGTATGGTGCAAGCGTTATCCGGATTTACTGGGTGTAAAGGGAGCGTAGGCGGTTTTACAAGTCTGATGTGAAAGCCCGGGGCTCAACTCCGGTATTGCATTGGAAACTGTAGAACTAGAGTGTCGGAGGGGTAAGTGGAATTCCTAGTGTAGCGGTGAAATGCGTAGATATTAGGAGGAACACCAGTGGCGAAGGCGGCTTACTGGACGATTACTGACGCTGAGGCTCGAAAGCGTGGGGAGCAAACAGGATTAGATACCCTGGTAGTCCACGCCGTAAACGATGAATACTAGGTGTTGGCTTCCATAGGGAGTCGGTGCCGCAGCTAACGCAATAAGTATTCCACCTGGGGAGTACGTTCGCAAGAATGAAACTCAAAGGAATTGACGGGGACCCGCACAAGCGGTGGAGCATGTGGTTTAATTCGAAGCAACGCGAAGAACCTTACCAAATCTTGACATCCCACTGACAAAGTATGTAATGTACTCTTCCTTCGGGACAGTGGTGACAGGTGGTGCATGGTTGTCGTCAGCTCGTGTCGTGAGATGTTGGGTTAAGTCCCGCAACGAGCGCAACCCTTATCTTTAGTAGCCAGCATTTCGGATGGGCACTCTAGAGAGACTGCCCGGGTGAACCGGGAGGAAGGTGGGGATGACGTCAAATCATCATGCCCCTTATGATTTGGGCTACACACGTGCTACAATGGCGTAAACAAAGGGAAGCAATTGGGTGACCATGAGCAAATCTCAAAAATAACGTCTCAGTTCGGATTGTAGTCTGCAACTCGACTACATGAAGCTGGAATCGCTAGTAATCGCGAATCAGAATGTCGCGGTGAATACGTTCCCGGGTCTTGTACACACCGCCCGTCACACCATGGGAGTTGGGAATGCCCGAAGTCTGTGACCCAACCGTAAGGAGGGAGCAGCCGAAGGCAGGCTCGATAACTGGGGTGAAGTCGTAACAAGGTAGCCGTATCGGAAGGTGCGGCTGGATCACCTCCTTTCTAAGGAAAAAGTAGAGATTTGTTTCACTGTTCAGGTATTAATCCTGAATTAAATATTTGATTTCCGGTGGCGATGCGGTTAGGGGTAACACCCGTTAACATCCCGAACACGATGGTTAAGACCTAATCGGCCGATGATACTATGCTGGAGACGGCATGGGAAAGCAGGTGGCTGCCGGGTTTGCTAAAACAGCAAGGAAACTTGCTTTCATATATAAACATCACCGCTAAAAGCGGCGATCATTTGAGAGCTTAACAAAGTTAAACTTTCAAATGGTTGAAAGCGAAAGCTTTTGATCAAAATAGCAACTTGAAAACTTCATACAGTAGAGAATTGATAGAAAAGAAAATTTCTTAAATATCAAGACATCCGAGAATTAACAAACCAAACAAGTTCTTATTGAACGATTTTGAAAAAATATCAAGCTACATATTTTGAGAGATTAAACAATCAAGAGCGCAGGGTGGATGCCTTGGCACTAAGAGCCGATGAAAGACGTGATAAGCTGCGAAAAGCTTTGGGGAGCTGCAAATAAGCAATGATCCAGAGATATCTGAATGGGGAAACCTAACTGGAAAGACTCCAGTTGACCTAACGCCAACACATAACGTTAGGCCGGGAACCCGGTGAACTGAAACATCTAAGTAGCCGGAGGAAGAGAAAGAAAAATCGATTTCCAAAGTAGCGGCGAGCGAAATGGAAAGAGGGCAAACCGAGATGCGTGCATTTCGGGGTTCGGACTACATAATTGATTCGCAAGTTTTAGCAGAATGGTTTTGGGAAAGCCAGCCAAAGAGAGTGAAAGCCTCGTAAGCGAAAAGATGAGCGACATGGTAGTATCCAGAGTAGGACGAGACACGAGAAACCTTGTCTGAATGAGCGGGGACCACCCCGTAACCCTAAATACTTCTTAGTGACCGATAGCGCATAGTACTGTGAAGGAAAGGTGAAAAGAACCCCGGGAGGGGAGTGAAAGAGAACCTGAAACCCTGTGTTTACAAGCTGTCGAACCACTTTATAGGTGGAACGGCGTACTTTTTGTAGAACGGTCCGGCGAGTTACGATTACTGGCAAGGTTAAGCACCAAAGGTGTGGAGCCGAAGGGATACCAAGTCTGAATAGGGCGAGTAGTCAGTGGTTGTAGACCCGAAACCGGGTGACCTATCCATGTCCAGGCTGAAGTTTCCGTAAAAGGAAATGGAGGGCCGAAGCCACATCCGTTGAAAAGGGTGGGCATGAGGTGTGGATAGCGGAGAAATTCCAATCGAACCCGGAGATAGCTGGTTCTCCTCGAAATAGCTTTAGGGCTAGCCTCGTATTAGACTACTGGAGGTAGAGCACTGAATTCTTAAGGGGGCGTCAAAGCTTACCAAGAGATATCAAACTCCGAATGCCAGATAGCCGATGTACGGGAGTCAGACTATACGAGATAAGTTGGATAGTCAAAAGGGAAACAGCCCAGACCTACAGCTAAGGTCCCAAAGTGTGTGTTAAGTGGTAAAGGATGTGGGATTTCATAGACAACTAGGATGTTGGCTCAGAAGCAGCCATACATTCAAAGAGTGCGTAACAGCTCACTAGTCGAGAGGTCCTGCGCCGAAAATGTCCGGGGCTAAAACACAACACCGAAGCTTAGGAATTAACGTAAGTTAATTGGTAGAGGAGCATTCTTGCGTACGACGAAGCTGTACTGTAAAGAGCAGTGGAGGAACAAGAAGAGAGAATGCCGGAATGAGTAGCGAGATGAAGGTGAGAATCCTTCAGGCCGAATATCTAAGGTTTCCAGAGTAAAGCTGATCTGCTCTGGGTAAGTCGGGGCCTAAGGCGAGGTCGAAAGACGTAGTCGATGGATAACAGGTTGAGATTCCTGTACTGCAATAAATCAGAACTGTGGGGACGCATGGATAAAACTTAAGCCAGGAATGGAAAGACTGGTGCAAGCGAAAGAGTGGATAGGTTGGCAAATCCGCCTATCAACACAAAAGCGTGATGCGTATCGAAATTAAAGTAGAGAAGTAAGTAGAGTCTGTGCCGAGAAAAGCCGCTATTGTATTTATTGTACCCGTACCGTAAACCGACACAGGTGGATGAGGAGAGAATCCTAAGGCCGACGGAAGAAGCATTGTTAAGGAATTCGGCAAAATGACCCCGTAACTTCGGGAGAAGGGGTGCCTACTTATGTAGGCCGCAGAGAATAGGCTCAAGCAACTGTTTAGCAAAAACACAGGTCTATGCGAAACCGTAAGGTGATGTATATGGGCTGACGCCTGCCCGGTGCTGGAAGGTTAAGAGGAGAGGTTAGCGCAAGCGAAGCTTTGAATTTAAGCCCCAGTAAACGGCGGCCGTAACTATAACGGTCCTAAGGTAGCGAAATTCCTTGTCGGGTAAGTTCCGACCCGCACGAAAGGCGTAATGATTTGAGCACTGTCTCGACAATGCATCCGGTGAAATTGAAGTACCAGTGAAGATGCTGGTTACCCGCGCCAGGACGGAAAGACCCCATGGAGCTTTACTCCAGTTTGGTACTGGGATTCGGTACTGCATGTACAGGATAGGTGGGAGACTAAGATTATGGGACGCCAGTTTCATATGAGTCACTGTTGGGATACCACCCTTGTAGTATTGGATTTCTAACCAGCCGCCGTGAACCGGTGGTGGGACAATGCCAGGCGGGGAGTTTGACTGGGGCGGTCGCCTCCGAAAGGGTATCGGAGGCGCTCAAAGGTTCCCTCAGAATGGTCGGAAACCATTTGAAGAGTGCAAAGGCAGAAGGGAGCTTGACTGCGACACCGACGGGTGGAGCAGGTACGAAAGTAGGACTTAGTGATCCGGTGGTATAAAGTGGGATTGCCATCGCTCAACGGATAAAAGCTACCCTGGGGATAACAGGCTTATCACTCCCAAGAGTTCACATCGACGGAGTGGTTTGGCACCTCGATGTCGGCTCATCGCATCCTGGGGCTGTAGCAGGTCCCAAGGGTTGGGCTGTTCGCCCATTAAAGCGGTACGCGAGCTGGGTTCAGAACGTCGTGAGACAGTTCGGTCCCTATCCGGCGCGGGCGTAGGATATTTGAGAGGAGCTGCCCCTAGTACGAGAGGACCGGGGTGGACGGACCACTGGTGTATCAGCTGTCGACCAACGGCATAGCTGAGTAGCCAAGTCTGGACGGGATAAACGCTGAAGGCATCTAAGCGTGAAGCCCCCCTCAAGATGAGATATCCCATTCCTTCAAGGAAATAAGATCCCTTATAGACGATAAGGTAGATAGGTTCAAGGTGTAAGTGCGGTAACGCATTCAGCTGATGAATACTAATAGATCGAAGGTTTATTCTAAAAGGAAGATGTGTAGCGAATTTTCGGACACTAAGTTTTACTGTGTGAAGTTTTGAGGTTGTTATTTATAACAAGCCGATGTGGCTCAATTGGCAGAGCAGCTGATTTGTAATCAGCAGGTTATCGGTTCGAGTCCGATCATCGGCTTTGACTTTAAATCGCATGCTTAATAGCTTGCGATTTTTTTTTATAATTTTTTATTATATGTGGGGATTGTATTGTGGAAGCTATAAAACATTTTATTAAAAATGAAATTGTATTGTGTGTAGCCTTGGTTTTAGCTATTGTTTCTTGTTTTTTTGTTCATCCAAGTAGGGATTATTTTAACTATATTGATTATCGTACTCTTAGTATTCTTTTATCTTTGATGATAACAATGGCTGGCTTTCAGCGACTATCAGTATTCAGACAAATCGGTGAAATATTAGTTGGTAAGATGAATTCGATAAGAGGGATAGTCCTAATCTTATTAGGATTGTGCTTCTTTTCAAGCATGTTTATAACAAATGATGTAGCACTACTAACATTTGTACCGTTTTCTATAATTACACTTTCGATTTCAAATAGAAAAGATTTGTTTATTGTTGTCATCGTGCTTGAGACTATCGCCGCAAATCTTGGAAGTATGCTAATTCCCTTGGGAAATCCACAAAATCTTTATTTATATTCATTGTCAAACATGAATCTGATAAGCTTTATTTCCATAATGTTACCTTATAGTATATGTGCATTAATTCTTTTAGTTTTAAGTACATATATCTTTGTAAAAGATGCACCTGTATCTGTTTCAGGGGATTCAAAAAAGGTATATGGTAGAACACCATACGAAAAGAAATTGATAGGATTATATATATTTGCATTTCTTGCATCGTTGTTAGTGGTAGCAAGAGTTATACCATATTATATATCTTTGCTTGTGGTAATTTTGCTGGTTGTGATATTTGATAGAAGAGTTCTTAGAAAGCCAGATTATTCATTGCTGTTTACATTTGTTTTTCTGTTTATATTTATTGGTAACATTAAAAATATATCTGTTATTAGTACATTCCTAGAAACACTGATTAAGAACAATGAAGTAATCGTTTCGGTTGTTTTGAGTCAGGTTATAAGCAATGTGCCCGCGGCTATACTTTGTTCCGGTTTTACTGATGCTATTCCAAAACTTATTATAGGTACAAATCTAGGTGGATTGGGAACACTTATTGCATCTATGGCTAGCTTAATTTCATTTAAACAATATAGCTATATAGATGGAGCTGATAGCAAAAAGTATATAAAAGTATTTTCTATATTTAATATTGTCTTTTTGATCATCATGTTAATTGAATATATGATAATAAACTTGGTATAAGAAAAGCCTCGTGCTCAGCACGAGGCTTTTAATCTTTTAGTTTGATAATGAATGTTTAATTACACCTTTTGGATCTTTGATTAAAATAAATATAATCCAAATTACAAGTGCTAATGCAATAACAGAAAAACCGAGGAATGTATCATTGATCATATCTTCTAAGGCTGGAGTAAAGTACTCGGCACGTAGTTCAGCATATTCAAAGATTGCATCTACGAACCACATTATTGATGCACCCCAAAACATAAACATTAACACATGAAGCTGCATATCATTATTCTTGCGATTATACCATAATACTGTACTTATAACCGCAGCGATAACTGTAATCAGTAATGTCATAGTATCCCCCTTTAATTAGTTGTTTTCATTGTAGAAATTGGTCTTTTTACAATCATATCAGCTGTAACGCACATGCCAATCCAAATAACTGTTACTAGAACTGCCATAGAAACACCTACAGTTGCGATTTCATGAAGCATTTCTTGAGTATCTTCTGGATTTGACATTGCTGTTAAAAATGGGAAGAAAGGTTGTACTTCGCCATGCCATACATGCTCAAATGCAAGTAAAGCAGAGCCTCCCCATAAAAGATTTGAAAGCCATTTTAACTTTCTTGTCATAGGAACTGAAGCGTTTTCTTCATGTTTTTCAGTACCCTGTTTTTCCATTCTTTTCTTAATGATTGTTGTTACGACAGCTTCTCCAGCTGGAACAGTAAAGCAAGCCATAATTCCCCTCCTTAAATGTATTGATTGATTCAATTTTGTAATGAATCTCAAATAATTATAACAGCGAAAATACAACTATTATAGGGAAATTCCATAATTTGTATATTCAAAAAGATATGGTAGATATTCCAATAGGGAATACCTGCTATATTTAATATTAAATAAAAATGCTTATAGTCAAAATACAATCCTTATTTTATTTTGAATTTTGGAGTAAAAGCGCTATAATAGGCTTCGAGTTTGATTTTTACTCAAAAGATATAATGTTAGAGAGAGAAAGAGAATGTTAAAACAGGTAGTAATTTGGACATTGCAGGATAAGTGTTTTGGTCCAAATCTTAGTGCCATCAAAGGCAATATTAAAACAAGATTCGAAGAGCTAAACGGACAGGTTCCAGGGCTCAATAGAATTGAGGTGCATAGTGAATGCATGAGTTCATCTAATGGTGATGTTATTATGGTAGCAGAATTTGAAGATGAAGCATCATTAAAACAAAGAGAAAATAATGAAATGTGGAGTGCAGCTATGAAGGAGACAGTAGTCCCATTTGTTGATGTTACAACACATGTTGAGTACGCATATTAATAATGCACTAAATTGCACTAATTAATTTTACACAACATAAACATTAGATATGTTACAATCTTCCTAGGAACATGATTAATGTTTAAGGAGGAGATCTAATGGCAGAAAACAAATATGCAGGTACAAAGACAGAGAAAAACCTATGGGAAGCTTTCGCTGGCGAGTCAATGGCAAGAAACAAATATACATATTTTGCATCAGTTGCTAAGAAAGCTGGTTATGAGCAGATTGCAGCATTATTCTTAAAGACAGCTGATAATGAGAAGGAGCACGCAAAGCTTTGGTTTAAAGCTCTTGGCGAAATAGGAGATACACCTGCCAATCTTTTACATGCTGCAGAAGGCGAAAATGCTGAATGGACAGATATGTATGACAGAATGGCTAGAGAAGCTGAGGAAGAGGGATTTCCAGAGCTTGCAGCTCAATTTAGAGGTGTAGGAGCTATTGAAAAGGAACACGAGGAAAGATACCGTAAGCTTTTAAATAACGTGGAAGCTATGGAGGTCTTCAAAAAGAGTGGTGTAACAATGTGGGAATGCCGTAATTGTGGACATATAGTTGTTGGTGTAGAAGCACCGGAGGTTTGTCCAGTTTGTAAACATCCAAAGGCATATTTTGAAGTAAGAGCAGAGAATTATTAATAAATAATAAACGCTGGAGCAAATAAGCTCCAGCGTTTTTATTCATGAGATTTTTGGGCCTCTTCGTTAATCATATCTTCGTAACCGGTAAGAGCTGCAAAGGGGGCAAATTGGGCAGCACGATCATACAAGCTCATATGGGGATGAGTGAGAGATTGATGATGAGGCATATCAATTATATCTTTGTATACAATTCGTGGGTCGGGTTCGTTTTTTCTATATCTATTTGCCAAAGTTTTACTCCTTTTATTCGCCAGAAGAATGGCCGCCAACTTGTTTATTACGTTTCATGGTCATGGCACCATCTTGTAGGTTCATACCTTTTAGCACAGAATTTTTTCCAAATTTATCATGCATTGCCAGGGTGGCTTTTTGAAGCTTACGCTCTTTTTCATAAGCTTTATCAGCTGCTTCTTTTTCTTTTTCCAAAGCATTATAGTCAGTGAAAAGATCCATTTGGTAAGGCGCTTCATCAGGTATTTTATTAATAGGAATCAAATCACATGCTACAACAGTGATTCTGCGAACTAATAAGTCAGGATCGATTATACGGTCGTATAGGTCAACCATTACTTCCATGATTCTTTGGGTAGAGCTGGTCCAACGGTCTAAGTTGCCTGTGCCATGAGCATGATAAGGGATGGGGCGACCAAAGTGGTCAACAGATACTTTTCCGGTATAGTATTTGTTGGTGCCAGTTATTTTAAAAGTAGATCGTCCTATACTTGAACATTCTTTTTCAAATTCCAGGCTTGTTCTATCATATCCGATGGTTAATTCAATCTTTTGGGTAACCAAATCCTTTCTTACTAAATCAAGAACCAAAAGCTCAGTCATTTCTTTGACTATGAGCTTGGCTTTGTCCGTCGAGTAAGGCTCCATAAGAACTTGTCCACTGGAAAGGCTGTTTGTTTGTGGTCTATAGCTTTTGATAGTAGCAATTTCGGTAGGTTCCCAACCCCAGGCATGATCGATTAGAAGCTCGGCGTTAATACCGAGTGCTTTGTATAGTACATCTTCACTGTACACGCTGGTGCGAGCTATATCGCCCATGGTGAATATTCCGAGCTTTGCAAGGCGGCGGGCAATACCACCACCTACGCGCCAAAAGTCGGTAATAGGTTGATGGCACCAGAGGAGCTCACGATAAGTCTTTTCGTTTAATTCGGCGATTCTAACACCCTGTTCATCGGCAGGAACGTGTTTGGCAACAATGTCCATTGCTATTTTGGCAAGGTACATATTGGTCCCGATACCTGCTGTCGCAGTGATACCTGTCTCTTTAAGAACATCGCGAATCATACGCATTGCAAGCTCGTGAGCGGTACAAGAATAGGTATTTAAATATCCGGTAACATCTATAAAACATTCATCGATGGAATAGACATGAATATCATCATCCGAAACATAACGAAGATAAATAGAAAAAATATAAGTGGATATTTCTTCGTAGCGTTTCATTCTAGGTGGAGCTGCAATATAATCAAGCTCTAAAGAGGGATCTTTTTCCAGCTCATTGGCGTCAGAAGAAGAACCGGTAAAGTGGTATTTGCCAGTCTCTGGATCCTTTGGAAGTAATCCTAATGCACGGGCTCGACTGAATCGTTCTGCATTAACTTCTTTAACTCTTTGGATAACTTCGAATAAACGGGCTCTGCCGGAAATACCATAGGCCTTTAGTGAAGGACTGACAGCAAGACAGATAGTTTTTTCAGTACGGGAGGAATCAGCCACAACTAGATTTGTTGTAAGCGGATCTAAGCCTCTATCTGTGAGCTCACAAGAAGCGTAGAAAGATTTTAAATCGATTGCTATAAAAGCACGTTCTTTTTCCATATGGCTGACCTCCTTTCGCAATTATGTACCTTATATGTTATATCCGAACACGTATTCGTGTCAATCGAACATAGAAATATTTTGTAAAATACATAGATTTTGAGTAATGTAGTATACTGTTGTTAGATTTTTGAGTTTACAATCCAAACGAACATTCAAACGGGGGACAACGATGACAGAATTATTATCAGCTAAACAGATGCAAGATTGCGATAAGAGAACCATTGAAAAGCATGAAATACCATCTTTAGTGCTAATGGAAAGAGCGGCCCTCAAAGTGGTTGAGACTATAGAAAAAGAATGTGAGAATGCCAATAGTTTTTCAGTAGTTTGTGGTCCTGGGAATAACGGTGGTGATGGTGTTGCTATTGCAAGACTGTTGCGTCTAAAAGGTAAAACAGTAGACTGCATGGTGCTGGGAGACTCTGAAAAGTTTTCTGAGCAGTTAAAGCAGGAGATAAAAATAGCAGAAAGCTATGGGATGACAATTCACAATAAGCTAATTGAAGAATCTATAGAACAAGCTGATTTAACCATAGATGCTATGTTTGGTATAGGTCTGTCACGAGGCTTGTCAGGTGAGTACGATTATGCAGCGGCAATAATTAACCAATGTGCAAATAGCGTTTTAGCGGTGGATATTCCTTCAGGATACGATTCTGATAGTGGAAAACTTTTAGGGGAAAATGGTGTTAAGGCGGATATTACCGTAACTTTTGCATATATGAAAAAAGGAATGTTATTAGGAGATTGTAAAGCTGCTGCGGGAAGAATTGTTGTAGCGGATGTTGGTATCTACCTAGAAAATGTAACGGATCAATATGCAACTCTAATAGATGATGATATTTTTAAATTTGTAAAGCCTCGAGCTGTAGATGCAAATAAAGGTAGCTGTGGAAAGCTTCTTGTCATTGCAGGAAGTGAAAGCATATACGGGGCTTGCTATCTCTCGGCAAAATCAGCACTTGCAACGGGCACAGGACTAGTGAAAATTTACACTCATAAAAATAATATTGCTAGTATTCAGCAAAACTTACCAGAGGCGATGTATGCAGGCTATGATCAATACGATGAAAAAAGTTTGGCTGAGGAAATGGAATGGGCTTCAACCATATTAATTGGACCAGGATTTGGAACATCCGATTTGTCAAAAAGCATTCTTAAGCAAGTATTATCTGATGCTAAAGTGCCATTGGTAATTGATGCTGATGGAATAAACCTATTGGCTGAAGACGATATGAAAGAGCTACTAAAGGCCGCTTCAGTAAGAGTGCCAGTTGTTATTACTCCACATTTAAAAGAGATGGAGCGTTTGACTGGTATTAAAGTGGCTGACATTAACTACAATATGGAACAGGTAGCTAAAGACTTTGCGGTAGAATATGGTTGCATAATTGTGCTTAAGAATTTTACTACTATTATCACCAATGGTATCAGAGTTGCCTTTGTAAATAGTGGTAATGAAGGTTTGGCAACCCCAGGTTCTGGAGATGTTCTAGCAGGAGCGATAGCGTCCCTTATATCTCAAAAGGTTAATCCATTAATAGATGTGGAGGTTTGTGCAGCCGCTTATCTTCATGGAAAAGCAGGGACGGCGGCATCCGAGCAATATGGAGTTAGAGGCGTTTTAGCAAGTCATATCATTGATGAATTCAGAGAAATAAAGAAATTATGAGCTAATAATTCACAGTAATTTCACAGTGTAGGCAAATTATTATTGGATTAATATGCTAATGTTAAAATATGTTTAAGTTCGTAGACATTTTTCGAGAAACTCAACATAAAGAGAATGCTCAGTTTAAAACATATTTTCAGCAGTGTATGGAAAATATTGACAAGAGCAATCTTTACATGATGCGCAAGGTCTGCATGTATACTTCTATTATTTATTCACTTCTTTTGATCTTGGCTCATTTTGTTGTGCCTAGCTTTAAAATCCATGGAGTGCATTTCTTAATAATTCCTCTAATGGTTGTTTATTATTTCATTAATCTGCACCTTAGAAAGCCATGGGTTCATGTAAGTACTCATATGACCGGAATAATATGTGGTATCTTCTATTTTTCACTAGTAATAATCATAATGTTGTTTGATGCAGTGGCGGTTTCGGAGCGCCCTGCAGTGTGGACGCCTCTTGTAATTGCACTTTTTCCTATGGTTTACATTGATAAAATGTACAAGTATGGTTGTGAAGAGCTTATTGCTATTATTATATATGCTATAATCGCATATTTTTATAAGGAGCCCGAATTATATACAAGAGAATTATATATGCTAGTGGCAGCATATGTTATGTCTATGTTGTCAGCTCACATTATTTTGGTAATGCGTAGCAGAGAAGGGCTGGCTATGATTGAACTAAAGCAATTAAGTTCATTGGACAAGCTTACACATGTTCTTAATAAAGATGCTCTTATGCAGCGAATGGAGTACCAGTATATGCAAAAGAAGCCAGAGGAAGCATGTGCAATGATTATGGTTGATATAGATAACTTCAAAGATGTAAACGATAATCTGGGGCATGATGCTGGAGACAGGTTATTGGAACGTGTAGGACAGCTTCTTATCGATAATTTTAGAGCTTACGATATAATAGGTCGATACGGAGGTGATGAGTTTGTCGTTCTAATGCCTAAGATGAATGACATGACCATTTTGGAGATGAGATGTCGAACGCTCCAAATGTTTATGACAGATATAAATCTTGGAAACGGACAACCATTTACAGCTAGCATTGGAGCAATAATTGATGATGGAAATCACACCTGCAATGAGATTTTTAGAATGGCCGATGATGCTTTGTATAAATCTAAGCTTTCTGGCAAAAGCAAGTGTACAGCATGGAAAATTAGCAACTTTGAGTATCCTTCAAAGTCGGTAGTGATTGCATTAACAGATGGTGGCATTAATAAAATATTTGGAATAGTTGAAGATACAACTAAGAGATTTGAAATAGTGAAGACGCATAATGAGGATGAAGCTCTTAGATGCATCAGTCAATATCATGAGAAGCTTCAGCTTGTAGTAGTGGATATGTTACTTGTAAATGAAAGCGGAATAATTATTAGATATTTAAAGAAACGAGAAAGCTTTATGCATATACCAATTCTAGCTATGGCAAGCTCCCCAGAGGAGAGCTTCCAAGCAAAAGAATTAGGTGCTGATGAAGTACTGATGATAGATTCAACAGATGAAGTGTATCAGCAAACAATAAAAAGACTAATACGTATGTAGGAAATATACATCGGCGGCAAGGATTACTTTGTCGCCGGTTTTTAATTTGAGCTCTTGCAGAGGAATGAGAGCTTCATCATCCCGCATAACAACGGCTGGCAGAAAATGATCAGGCACGCTTATTTCGGAAATAAGCAAACCATTCCAGCAATGAGCATCGTTGATGTTTACGGTAATTAAATCGATGTGCTCATCTTTTGCAAATTTTGTAAGGAGCTTGACTCTGGAATAATGTTCAACGAATCCTGCACTGATAATACCAGTTGGGATAGCAACCACGCCAACGCCTAAAAAAGCTGTCACAATAGCCATAATTCTGCCGGCGACAGTGATTGGATATATATCACCATATCCTACAGTTAATAGAGTGGATACGGACCACCAAATTCCGGAAAAAGCATTTCTGAAAACATCAGGTTGGGCATCATGCTCTGCGTAGTAAATACCAATTGAGCTTGCAAGCATAAGAATCAGCACTATCATAACAGAGGACATAATCTGATTCTTTTTTTCTTGTAATACTGAAATGATTACGGCAAACGAATCATACTGTCCGTTAATACGAAACAGGTGAAAGATTCGAACAATACGAAGAATTCTAAAAGCAACAAAACCGGATAAATAGAAAAATGGTAGTATTGTAAATAAATCCACAATGCCATCAAAGGATAGTAAAAACTTCAATACAGCTTTGTATTTAGGAAGTTTTGGGTAAAGTAAATCTGCGGTCCAAATCCTAAGGGCATATTCTATGCAGAAAATAATAATTGTGATGTAGGCGACTTTGTCTAAAAAAGAAAAATAAGGAGACAATTCGCTGTAGGTTTCCAAAATCATCACCAGTATGTTGATACTGATGATGATAGTGATAAAGATATCAAAAAGCCTACTTGGAATATCATCCTTATTTCCAATTTGAATAATATTAAATATTCTTTGTTTGCTCAAAACAAAAATTCTCCCCAGTACATATAAATTACTTTAATGTAAGTCCGTAGTAGTTTGCGATGCCAGTAGCATCTGCGATACCAAGCTGTTGATACTGCTCAGGTGTTGAAAGATGATTAACTCTATCAGAGTAGTTTGTGCAGAAAGCATGCTCAACGATGACGCATGGGAAACCTGCTGTTTTAGACTGATTAATAAGAGCGTAAAAATCTTTTGCTGAACCGTCAGGATATTTGCTTGATTCAGAATCTCTTGTAACGATTCCGGTTCCATTTGGACAAAGCTTCCAGTTGTTTACATTAAGGCCTGTGGCTGTAAGCTGAGTCAGAATTGATTGACCAAGTGTGGTACCAGCAACACATATGTTAGGCTTATAGTTTGCATTTGGAACAATAACCTTTGAACCATTCTGAGATGCATCTAAATCTGGATCATAGTCGTTGTGCAAGCTAACGATTACATCAGCTTTAACTGACTTTGCATAGTTGACACGAGCTGATAAGCAAGATGACTTGGAAGCAGGGTCTGCTCCGTATGGACATTCGAAACCATAACGAGTCATATATACTGTGACGCCAGAATATTTCTCTAATTCTGCTTTGCAATAATATGCAATGTAGAGATTGGCGATACCCTCTTCGAAGTTTTCATAATGACATCCTGTATGAGTAGTGTCATGTCCTGGATCAAGGACTACAACAATATTTTTTTTAGCTGAAGATTTTGATTTTGCTTCAGAATAGAATGAGTTGCTTGTGAAAAGCAAAGATACAAGGGCAAGTCCAAGAACAAGACTAATGCCTTTTTTAAAAAACGATTTCATCTTATATTCCTCCATAAATTTGGTTTAATTTTAACATAGATTTACGTTTGTTAGCAATTTATAGTTGACATGTAAAACATAGCGATGTAGTATATACACAAATTTAATAAGAGATAGAGGTTGCGAATGACAAAAGTAATCTTGTTGATGGGGCAGGCCCATGTGATACAGGATGAAAGGGGATTTCGCCGAAGGAGAGTAGCGCCTGATGCTTCTTGTCCTGGGCATATGGTTAATAGCCACATGACTGTCATCTAATGCAATGTTTGCAGTAATAGATGGGGAGCTATCATAAGATGTATTTGATTTATGTTGCCGACCATTTATTGGTCGGCTTTTTTATTGCATCAATTGGGATTATTTAGCTAAAAGGAGGAATTGTAATGAGTATTTTTACAGGTGCAGCAGTAGCAATTGTCACACCATTTAACGAGGATTGTTCAGTTAATTATGAGAAACTTGATAATTTGATTGAGTATCAAATTAAAAATAGCACAGATGCCATTGTAATTTGTGGAACAACAGGCGAAGCTTCAACTCTTTCTCATGAGGAACACTTAGATGTGGTTCGTCATTGTATAAAGACAGTTAATCATCGTGTGCCAGTTATTGCAGGTACAGGCTCTAACTCTACAGAGACAGCTATCTATTTGTCTAAGGAAGCAGAAGCTGCTGGGGCTGATGCAGTACTTTTAGTTACTCCTTATTACAATAAGGCAACTCAAAATGGACTCTATGTTCATTTCAAAGATACAGCCGATGCCATCAATATCCCATGTATCCTTTACAATGTACCAAGCCGTACAGGATGCAACATCCTTCCTGAGACAGCAGTACGTTTGGCAAAGGATGTAAAAAATATTGTCGCAATAAAAGAAGCATCAGGAAACATAAGTCAAATTGCAAAGCTTCTACAGCTAGCTGATGGATGTATTGATGTATATTCTGGCAACGATGACCAAATCGTTCCAATTATGTCACTTGGTGGAATTGGAGTTATTTCAGTTCTTTCAAATGTTGCACCTCAGCAGACTCATGATTTGTGCCAAGCATGCTTGGACGGAGATTACAAAAAGGCATCAAAGATGCAGTTAGATGCATTACCTCTTATTGATTCGCTATTCTCAGAGGTTAACCCAATTCCTGTAAAGAAAGCTCTTAATCTTATGGGATTTGAAGTAGGACCTCTTAGAAAACCTCTTACAGAAATGGAAGAAGGACATACTAATATTTTAAAGGAGAACATGAAGACATATGGAATTTACTAATACAATATGGTCGCTATTGCCACCAATTATTGCAATCGCTTTGGCGCTAATTACAAAAGAAGTTTATTCTTCCCTATTTATAGGAATTTTCGCAGGCGGATTATTGTATGCTGGATTCAACCTTACAGCTGCAATGGAACATATCTTTGTAGATGGAATGATAGGTCAGCTTTCAGATAGTTGGAATGTTGGTATTCTGATTTTCTTAGTTGTGCTTGGAAGCATGGTTATGCTTATGAACAGAGCCGGTGGCTCAGCTGCATTTGGTAAATGGGCTGTTACCCATGTTAAAACAAAAGCTGGTGCGCAGGTTGCTACTATCGTTCTTGGTATGTTGATATTCATCGATGACTATTTCAACTGCTTAACAGTAGGTTCAGTTATGAGACCGGTTACAGATAAGCACGGTATTTCTAGAGAAAAGCTTGCATATTTAATAGATGCAACTGCCGCTCCAGTTTGTATCATTGCTCCTATTTCATCATGGGCAGCAGCTGTAACAGGTTTTGTAGATGGTGCTAATGGTCTTTCATTATTTATTGAGGCAATACCATACAACTTCTACGCATTATTAACACTTGTTATGATGTTTACAATCACATATATGAATTTTGATTATGGTTCAATGAATTTAGCAGAGCTTAATCATATGGCTCAGAACAAAATCAAAGTTAAAAAGGATGGAGCAGCATTAACAGGGGCAGAGGATCAGCCTCATCCACCTGTTTCTCAAAAGGGTAAGGTTATTCATCTTGTGCTCCCAATTATATCGCTTATCATTTGCTGTGTAATTGGAATGATTTACACAGGCGGATTTTTCTCAGGTGAGAACTTCATTGATGCATTTTCAAATTCTGATGCATCAGTTGGACTTGTATATGGCTCAGTTGTAGCACTTATTATTACTATTATCTTTTATCTTGCAACAAAGGTTCTTAGCTTCAACGAATGCATGAATGCTATTCCAGAGGGATTCAAGAGTATGGTTCCAGCCATCTTGGTTCTTACTTTTGCATGGACATTAAAATCAATGACTGATTCTCTTGGTGCAGCAGAATATGTTGGTGGTCTTGTTGCAGTAATTGCGGATAACAGAGCGCTAATGAGTCTCTTACCAGCTCTTGTATTTGTAGTAGGTGTTTTCCTGGCATTTGCTACTGGTACATCATGGGGAACATTTGGTATTCTTATCCCTATCGTTGTAAATGTATTTGGTGGTGATGTAAATAACGAGCTTATGATTATTGCAATTTCAGCTTGTATGGCCGGCGCAGTTTGCGGAGATCATTGCTCGCCTATTTCAGATACAACAATTATGGCATCCGCTGGTGCAGAATGTAATCACATTAGCCATGTTAGTACTCAGCTTCCATATGCGATGACAGTTGCAGCTGTTTCGTTTGTTTCATATATTATTTCAGGCTTTGTTAGAAACTGGGCAATATGCTTGATAATAGGCATCGCTCTTATGATTGGCACATTATTTGTTATTAAAAATATTTTTGTAAAGAAAACTGCATAAGAATATTGTATAATCTCCTTAGATTTTCTAAGGAGATTTTTTAATGAAGAATATAAAGTATTTAGTATTAGATGTTGATGGAACACTTACTGATGGTCATATATATATGGGGCAGGAAGGGGAGATAATGAAAGCCTTTTCAGCCAAAGATGGATATGGCATATGTCACATAGCAAAGCCAAATGGAATCACACCTGTAATTATTACAGGTCGTGTTAGCAAGATAGTAGAGAATCGTGCAAAGGAGCTTAGCATCACAGAGATACATCAGGGCGTTGCAGACAAGCTACCAAAGCTTATGGAGATTCTTGAAAAAAATGGAGATTCTTTGGAACAATGTGCATACTGCGGTGATGATTTAAATGATTATGATTGCATGAAGCATATCAAAGATGCTGGCGGTCTTGTTGGTTGCCCAGCAGATGCAGCAAAGGAAGTAATAGAGCTTGCAGATTATGTTTCAAGCAAAGATGGTGGCAGAGGTGCAGTTAGAGAATTTATAGAATGGTTGGTTGAATAATGGAGAATAAATCTTTTGAAATAACAGGAACAGGTCTTAAGCTGATCGCAGTTATTACTATGTTTATAGACCATATAGGAGCAGGTTTGCTTGAAGTATGGCTCACAAGCAATGCTAGTGTCATATCTCAAGAATTGTATGGCAAGGTATTTCTTGTGGATGCAGTCTTGCGAAGCATCGGTCGTATGGCATTTCCTATATATTGCTATATGCTTGTGGAAGGCTTTATACACACTAGAAATCTTAAAAAATATGCCCTTCGTTTGCTTACTATAGCGGTGATTTCAGAAGTACCATTTGATTATCTTTTCAGAAGAAGTTTCTTTGATTTAAACTACAACAATGTTCTTTGGACTTTATTATTGGGACTAGGCGTTCTTTATGCGTATTCGCTTATTGATGATTTAGATATTAACGTATATGCGATATATGCTTGTAGGATTCTTGTAATGTTTGCGGGTATGGGAATAGCCTACTTCGCTCATCTTGATTATAAGATGGCCGGTGTGACCTGCATATCAGTAATGTATTATTTGAATGGGCCAACTAAAAAACAAAGATTATTGTCCTTTGGAATGGGTGTGTTGATGCTTACGCTTATGTCTAGTGTTTTAGAAGTGTTTGCATTCTTGATGCTTATTCCTGTTTCATGCTATTACGGAAAACGTGGAGCTGATAGTGTGGCTTTGCGCAGATTTTTCTACCTCTTTTATCCAGCCCACATAATTCTATTAGGGCTAGTAGCATTTGTGCTAAAAATATAATAGTTATAAATAGTAATAAAAACTATTGTCAAACCTATATCAAAATGATAGAATACTGAAAGTTTAAGTTAATTTAAACTTTCAGTTTAGGTTAAACAAAAAAGGAGGATATGTATGAACACTCATGCACCAATTAAAGATGCCACTCAGCTTGGTATTCCGAAGATGTTAGTTTTGGGACTTCAGCATTTATTCGCAATGTTTGGAGCGACTATTTTAGTTCCAATTCTCGTCAACAACTATTTCGAAGGCGAAGGTCTTTCAATTCAAGTTACTTTATTTTTCGCAGGTTTCGGTACCTTATTTTTCCATTTATGTTCTAAATTCAAAGTTCCCGCATTTCTTGGTTCATCATTTGCTTTTTTAGGCGGTTTTCACACAGTTGCTAATTTAAATACAGGTATTTTCAAAAACATGACAATGGGCGAAAAGCTTCCATACGCATGCGGTGGTATTGTTGTGGCTGGTTTATTATATTTGGTACTTGCACTTGTAATAAAACTTGTTGGAATTAACAAGGTTATGAAGTACCTTCCACCAGTTGTTACTGGACCAATCATTATCTGCATTGGATTGTCATTAGCGCCTTCTGCAATAAGCAATGCATCTCAGAACTGGTTGCTTGCAATCATCGCACTTGCAGTTGTTATCATTTTCAACATATGGGGTAAGGGAATCTTTAGAATTCTTCCAATCCTTATGGGCGTAGTAATCTCATATGCTTGCGCACTTATATTCAATGCACTTGGAATGACAAACGCAGATGGAAGTGCAATCCTTGACTTCGCAGCAGTTAATGAAGCAGCATGGGTAGGCTTGCCAGATTTCTTCATCTGTAAGTTTAATCTTTCAGCAATCCTTGTTATGGCACCAATCGCCATTGCTACAATGATGGAGCACATCGGAGATATGTCTGCTATTTCAGCAACAGTAGGAGAAGATTTTGTTACAGATCCAGGTTTACATAGAACGCTTGTAGGCGACGGTCTTGCTACAAGTATGTCAGCTTTGTTCGGTGGCCCTGCTAATACAACATATGGAGAGAACACTGGCGTACTTGAGCTTTCAAAGGTTCACGATCCTAAGGTAATCAGAATTGCAGCTTGTTATGCGATAGTACTTTCATTCATCCCAAAGATGGCTGATATCATTGGTACAATGCCAAGTGCAATCGTAGGTGGAATAAGCTTCATGCTTTATGGTATGATAAGTGCAATAGGAATAAGAAACGTTGTAGAGAATCATGTTGATTTTACACACTCAAGAAATCTTATCATTGCAGCAGTTATTCTTGTATGTGGCCTTGGTTTTTCAGATGGCCTTACATTCACAATTGGAAGCACTGATATTACACTTACAAGTCTTGCAATTGCAGCAATCGCAGGTATAGTACTCAACGCTATCATTCCTGGTAGAGATTACGAATACGGTGATCCTGAAAGATACAGATTCGATAAAGAAGGTATTTAATTCTATTTAAAAAAATCACTGTAGCTGATAGAATATAAATATAGATATCAACCCTTTCATTATTATAGAAGGGATAAATAGATAAATTTTTTGGAGGCTAATTTAATGGAGAAATTAGATAACGTAGTAGAGCTTACACATCCTCTACTTCAGCACAAAATTACAATGCTTAGAGATAAGAACACTGGAACAGCAGAGTTCCGTGCGCTTGTAGAAGAAATAGCTATGCTTGAGGCTTTTGAAGCGCTCAACGATTTACAGACAGTAGATATCGAGTGCGAGACACCAATCGAGAAGTGCATGGCACCAGTTATTGCAGGTCGCAAGATGGCAATTGTACCTATCCTTCGTGCAGGCCTTGGTATGGTAAACGGTATCCAGAAGCTTGTACCAACAGCAAAGATTGGTCACATTGGTATGTATCGTGATGAGGAAACACATATTCCACACGAGTATTACTGCAAGCTCCCAAGCCCAATCGAGGAGCGTCTTATCGTTGTAACAGATCCTATGCTTGCTACAGGTGGTTCAGCAATCGATGCTATCACACTTATTAAGCAGCATGGTGGAAAGAGAATCAAGTTCATGGCAATTATTGCTGCTCCAGAAGGAGTTAGAGCACTTCATGAGGCTCATCCAGATGTTCAGATTTACATTGGACACATTGATCGCGAGCTTAATTCTGACGCATATATTTGTCCTGGTTTAGGAGATGCTGGAGATAGAATCTTCGGAACCAAGTAAAGGAGTCGACTTTGGAACCTATCACTATTGAGGCAGGTAAAAAGTTAATAAATGAGAACGACCCGGTTGATAGCATGTATGTTGTTATAGCCGGCGAGATAGTACAGCAATGGAAGGGCCAGACTTTAAGTCTAGGCCCTGGTACTGTTGTTGGGCTTTCTGATGCTCTCAACCATCAGTATGAAGCAGATTATACTGTAAAAGAAACAGCCACCGTCATTAAATGCAATTATAAGACGATGGCTGATTTTGATGTTATCTTTAATGAACAACCAGTATACATTTTTGGCTTTGCAAAAGGTGCATTTAGACAGTGCAGGGATGTATTCAAAATTTATGATGCCTACAAAAAGAAGGTAGATGATTTTACAGATTACTGCAGAGGAATAAACACTGAGTATCGCAAATTATGTCGCGCAGCCTCTATGACACCTGTAGAGATTCCTTTGTTGGAGGAAATGGAACCACTTGAGCTGAAAAACGAAATCCTTAAGTGGGAGCATGATTATATTGATAGCTTAAATTCTGTCGACAATAAAGAAATTGAAAATATTTATGGCAAGCGCACAGAAATCGTTAATGGTGTTATTGGTATTAGCTGCGGCTATATGGCCAGAGCTATCGAGTGCGCAGAGACAATGGGCTTTTACATTGAAGAGTTTTCACCGGTTCTTCTTTCTCAAGATAGAGGAGATATGTTTGAGTCACTCTTTAATCTTCGAATACATATGGCAGAACGTGGCATGGAGCAGGACGGCATTATTAAGCTAATGAAGATGCTTTATAAGTATCTTTCAACCTGCGGAATCTACGATAAACAGCTTATCAAAGAAAGATGGGCTGAATACGATTCACACGATTTTGCAGCTTCTGCAGCGGCGTTTGATGAAGCAAAGGTGCAAAAGCAAGCTGAATTTACTCAGACCTTCGAGCATATTTGTGAATTTGCTGAGGTGGATGAGGATAAGCAGAATGAGTACAGAAAACAGCTTGATGATTATTTGGCTCTTTCTGACCGAGAGGGCAAAGAAGACAATGAACGTCGTGTAAGAAAGAAAGCTGTAGATTTGTTTTATGATATTTATCGTAAAACATTCTTTAGAGCATTGGAATTCGAAGCTATGGGTGGAGAGCTAGATACCATTATCCTTATGTTTTTGAATTTCGGCTATATAGATTATAAGGCTGTGGGTGAGGAACTTACTTATCAGCTTGCTGATTTGGTAGAACGCTTAGAAACTCTTTGCGAAAGTGAGCATCTTTTCACAATATACAAGTGGCTTCGCATGGTATATCAGGCAGACAGAGAGCCAAGCAAGAATGAGCTTGACTTAGACTATAGAGGTTTTGTTCTTGAAGAAAGAAAATCTGGAAATATTCCTGAGTCTGAAATGCAGACATGGATGAATGACCAGGAACAGAAAGTCATTTTTGAAATTGATAATTTCTTCAAGTCGGCTAATAGAACAACATCTGGAAAAATGACTGCATTCTGTCCAGTTCTTACAAAAGAAGACTTTGGCGCAGAACCTATGAGATTATTATTGACTCAGGCAAAGCTCATGGAAGCTATGAACAAAATCGAAGAAGTCGATTATGGCATTTTCTTGCGTGAGGGTTATTTTACAGATATGGAGGCAGGGGTAAAGAGCGAGGCTTATTTAAAGCGAGTTGAGCCAGACATTATCCTTCTTCCTAATGTGGGAATGCGTGCTATGATGTGGCAGGAATGCGGTGGAATAAAGGTGGATTCACCTGGTCGCTTTGTATTCCCTATGTTTACCCTTGATGATATCGACAAGATGATGATTTACTGCTGTGGAGCATTCAGATGGGAAATCTGTAGAAAAGAGCAGGGATCAAGATGGAATGATATTGGTTCTGAATGTCTTACATCAGATTTTTATGATTACTTTACATTCTATAGAAAGAACAAAGACCTTTCTGCAGAAAATAAAGAAAAAGTAAAGACGCTTCTTAAATCTTCTCGAAACAATATGCGTGAAGCCTTTACAAAGCAGTACACAATATGGATTAATTTTGAGGCCCAGGGAAGTATTCGTCTGAATAAGGCTGAAAGAAATATTCTAAACAAACACTGTACTTTCTCAAAGGCTTACAGAGCAAAGGTTAAATCTCATCCAATGTTTGAGCAAGGTATTTCTCGCCATGAGATTAAACAGTCGCAGGCTTTACATCATTTGAAAACAATCATTGATAAGGTTGAGAAAAATGATGGAGTTGTACCTGATGAGGTTAAAAAGGGAATGGAATACTTAAAGATGTAATAAATTCTAAAAAAGTATTTACATACTACTTTAAATATGCTTTAATATAACTGTCCAAACTTGTAGGTTTGGGCAGTTATTTTTTTGAAAGAGAGGGAAATGTTATGGAACTAATACCTATTATTGCACTAATCATTGTAGTTCTGTTAGTAATTGTTGCGGGTTATGTAAAGGCACCACCAGACAGAGCTTACATCATTTCGGGTCTTCGTAAGACACCACGTATTCTTGTGGGAAGAGCTGGAATCAAGATTCCATTTTTCGAGAGAGTTGATAAGCTTTATTTGGGTCAGATGACTGTTGATATCAAAACTGAGCAGTCAGTACCTACTAATGATTTTATTAACGTAAATGTCGATGCTGTAGCAAAGGTAAGAATTGGTACAGATGCTTCTTCAATTCAGCTTGCAGCAAAGAACTTCCTTAATAAGAACCCAGATCAAATTACTATGGATTTACAGGATTCTTTACAGGGTAACATGCGTGAAATCATCGGTACATTGTCATTAAAGACAATCAATACTGATAGAGATAGCTTTTCTGATCAGGTTATGGAAAAAGCGTCAAAGGATATGAACAAGCTTGGTATCGAAATCCTTTCATGCAACATTCAGAATGTAACTGATGAGAATGGACTTATCAATGATCTTGGTATGGATAACACTGCTAAGATTAAGAAGGATGCAGCTATTGCAAAGGCTCAGGCAGATAGAGATGTTGCTATTGCACAGGCTGAGGCGGATAAAGCTGCTAATGATGCAAGAGTTACTGCACAGACAGAAATTGCCGAAAAGAATAACGCACTTGCTATCAAACAGGCAGAGTTGAAACAGCAGGCTGATACAGCAAACGCTGTTGCGGATGCAGCTTATTCTATTCAACAGCAGGAACAACAGAAGACAATTGAGGCTGCTACAGTAAATGCTCAGATTGCTAAGGCAGAACGTGAAGCAGAATTGAAGCAGAAAGAAGTTGTTGTTAAGCAGCAGGAACTTGCTGCTCAGATTGAAAAGCAGGCAGATGCTGAAAAATACCAGGCTGAGAAAAAGGCTGAAGCTGAGTTAATTCAGAGACAGAAAAAAGCTGAGGCTGCTAAGTATGAGCAGGAGCGTGAAGCTGATGCAAAGAAAGCTCAGGCAGAAGCTCAGAAGTATGCTGCAGAGCAGGAAGCAGCTGGTATTAAGGCTAAGTATGATGCAGAGGCAGCTGGTATTGCTGCAAAAGGTAAGGCTGAGGCTGAAGCTATAAAGGCAAAAGGTCTTGCGGAAGCTGAAGCAATGGAAAAGAAAGCTGAAGCATATCGCAAGTACAATGGTGCCGCTATGGCAGAGATGATGATCAAGGTTATGCCAGAAATTGCTGCTGAGATTGCAAAGCCACTTGCTGCAATTGATAAGATTAACATCTACGAGACAGGCGATGGAAGTGAAGGAGGAGCTGCTAAAATATCAGGTAACATGCCTGTAGTTTTAAAGCAGGTCTTTGATACAATGAGCGAGGCTACAGGAGTGGATCTTGCTGAAATCATGAAGGCTAACACATATGATGCTAAGGTTAACAAAAACGTTAATATCACAGGTGCTAATGTAGATGTGAAAACAGAATAATTGAATTAAGAACGAGCCAATCAGTACATAACTGATTGGCTCGTTTATTATATGTTTTTGAATTCAGGACGTGAGAATTCTCGTCGAATAAGTATGAAACAGATTGTAAACGAAAGTACATCTGCAACTGGTCCGGCATATAAAACACCATCAAATCCAAAGAAAAATGGTAAAAGAATAATTAATGGTGCAAGGAATAATACTTGCCTTGTGAGTGACATGAAAATTCCTTTGTAAGGTTTTCCAATTGCTGTAAAGAAATTGGAAGTAAGAGGCTGTAAGAATGCAGTACAAATACCAAATAAGAATATTCTGAAATACCTAGTACAGAAATCAAAATACAACTCTGAACCTGAACCAAAAATTGAAACTATTTGGCGAGGGAAAAGCTGGAAACATAACCAACTTATTGTTGTAATGATTGCAGCTAATTTAATGGCAAGGTGATAAGCATCTTTTACTCTCTGGTAGTTTTTAGCACCATAGTTGAAACTAATGATTGGTTGTAAGCCCTGAGAAATGCCGATTACAAAAGAGAAGCATATACCATTAACTTTTGAAATAATGCCGGCGCAAGTAATAGGAATATCTGAACCATAAATAGATTGAGCTCCATAGTGACCCATTACATGATTCATTACAATTTGTACAAGCATCATAGCGATTTGATTAATAAATGGAGCTGTACCTAAAGAGGCAATTGCTATGATAATTGAAAGCTGTGGAACGAAATGTTCCTTGTTAAGTTTTACTGTTTTGAATCTAGTCAAATAGAATAAAACCATAAATCCAGCGATATATTGCCCGATGATTGTTGCAATAGCTGCACCAGACATTCCCCATCCGAAGACTGCTACGAATAAATAATCAAGTATCGTATTTACGATAGCACCTACGAGGTTGATTGCCATAGTCATATTTGGGCTACCATCAGCTCGTACAAGATGACTTCCACCACCGGATAAGATGAAGAATGGAAATCCAAGCGCACATATTCTTGAATATTCCATTGCGTATGGGAGAATGTTTTCTGTTGCTCCACATGCCAACAAAATTGGCTCAAGGAAAAGCTCGGTTATAACTGTCAGGATTAAACCGCCTATTAGCATTACAGTTACAGCGTTACCAATGTAATGGCCGGCCTTTTCTGTTTCGCCACGGCCCATCGCCAAGTTAAATGTTGAAGCAGCACCAATGCCGCACAAAAGTGCAATCGATACGTTTAAAATTGAAAGTGGAAACTGGATATTTGTGGCACCGTTACCAAGTGGCCCTACAAAGTTTCCGATGAATAATTGATCAACCATGTTGTAAAGAGAACCTACCAACATAGCGATTATACTAGGGATAGCAAATTTTTTTAGTAGCTTTCCTACTGGCTGTACACCAAGAGGATTAATAACGTTTGTTTCAGTCATATAATTGAGTTCCTTCTATATTATAATATGTTATTTTCTAACCCAACGTCCGCTGGCTCCACATGGTAATACTAATCCTGATTCTGTAACTGGAAGACCAATTTCGTCAGCGTTAACCTCCCCTGGATGTTTATCCAATAAAGCTGTGCTTATCATATAATTTAATACAGCTGGCTGTAAACCTGTTGTGTAGGAGTTTACTAAGAAGAAAAGAGCGTCATCTGAAAGGATTTGCTCGCAAAGCTGTATGAATGGGAAAATATCATCTTCAATTTTCCAAATCTCGTTTTTTGATCCTCTTCCGTATGAAGGTGGATCCATGATGATTCCATCGTATTTGTTGCCACGACGAATTTCGCGTTCTACAAACTTACGGCAATCATCTACAAGCCATCTGATTGGAGCTTCAGAAAGACCGGATGAGGCAGCGTTTTCCTTTGCCCACTGTACCATGCCCTTTGATGCATCAACGTGAGTTACCTGGGCACCGGCTGCTGCGGCAGCGAGAGTTGCACCTCCTGTATATGCAAAAAGATTAAGGACTTTAACAGGGCGTTTCTTTTCAGTTACTTCCTTATTTATAATAGAAGAAAACCAATCCCAGTTAACAGCCTGCTCCGGAAAAAGACCTGTGTGCTTGAAAGCAAAAGGCTTGAGATTGAATTTTAAATCATGTCCGCAAATGGGATAGCTGATGGTCCACTGTTCTGGTAAATCAAAAAATTCCCATTCGCCACCACCCTTATTTGAACGATGATAATGTGCGTTTAACTTCTTATAATAAGAAGATTTCTTTGGAGTGTTCCAAATGACCTGTGGGTCTGGTCTAAGAAGGATGTAGTCTCCCCAGCGTTCAAGCTTCTCACCCGAAGAGCAATCGATTATTTCGTAATCTTTCCAATTTGATGCTGTATTCATATTTCACCAAGTTACTTATGGAAGTAACAATCCTTTCTATATTAAGTATATTATTTACAATAATAATTACTTCCTATATTATAGGTAATAATTTCTTATGCCTTGAATATTATACTTGAAGATTGTCAATGTTCAATGTCTAATAGTGCAAACACTGTATAAAAAACACAATATTTAGTAGAAAACAGGATTGTACTAAATAAAAAACAATATTTTTCTTCTTTTTATTGCAGACTTCCCATTTCTCGTGTATATTATTACTTGCTGTGACATGATAGCTATGAAGCGTGAGGTTGCAACCCAGCTTGCTGAGGTTGGTTTTCCGTGGAGCGAATGTCAAGTTAGGAAACTGACGACAAGTCACTGTACAACAGAAAACCGTCCGCATCTGCGGAGACGACGTGTGAGAACTTGGTTCGAACTTTGAGTTTTGAAACATGAAACACACGGGTAAGTGTACAGTCGCCACTTGATCGCTTTTTCACAAAAAGAAAAACGAAAAAGGAGGAGACTTTTTTTATGGCAAATCAAGTTATGAGAATCACACTCAAGGCTTATGATCATGAGTTAGTAGATTCATCTGCCAAGAAAATCATCGAGACTGTTAAGAAGAACGGAGCACAGGTTAGTGGTCCAGTACCTCTTCCAACAAAGAAGGAAGTTGTTACAATTCTTAGAGCTGTACATAAGTACAAAGACTCTCGCGAGCAGTTCGAGCAGAGAACTCATAAGAGATTGATTGATGTCATCGACCCAACACAGAAGACTGTTGAGGCTCTTTCAAAGTTAGAGATGCCTGCAGGTGTTGAGATCAGCATCAAGAACAAGTAATTGAGTTCATTTAATTAAGAAAACATCCAAGATGGTTTTATATAGAAGTAATAAGCTTTTTCATGATTTTAACTTAAAATCATGAACATCCGCGAGCCTCATTCGCATGGCGAATTATAATGGCGAGCGTCATTATCTTATTCCACTTATATGACACTGTTCTAGGATGAACGGTTCCGCTACCCCATAGCTTTGGGCAAGAAGCGTTCCGCTGTAGAAAATGGAGGTAAGAAAACATGAAGAAAGCTATTTTAGCTACAAAGGTCGGAATGACTCAGGTCTTCAATGAAGGCGGCGAGCTTATTCCTGTAACTGTTCTTTCTGCAGGTCCATGTGTTGTTACACAGATTAAGACAGTAGAAAATGATGGTTACGATGCTGTTCAGGTTGGCTTTGTTGACAAGAAAGTAAAGCTTGTTAATAAGGATGCAAACGGACGCAAAGAAATTATTCATCGCAATGGCGTAAACAAGCCAGAGAAGGGTCACTTCGATAAGGCTGGTGTTGAGCCAAAGAGATTTGTTAGAGAGTTCAGATTTGATAATTGTGCAGATTATGCACTTGCTCAGGAAATCAAGGCTGATATCTTTGAAGCTGGCGACAAGGTTGATGCAACAGCTACTTCAAAGGGCAAGGGGTTCCAGGGCGCTATCAAGAGATTAGGCCAGCACAGAGGTCCTATGGCTCACGGTTCTAAGTTCCACAGACACCAGGGTTCAAATGGTGCTTGTTCTTCACCTAGCCGTGTATTCAAGGGCAAGGGTATGCCAGGTCAGATGGGCGGAAACAAGGTAACAATCCAGAACCTTGAGATTGTACGTGTTGATGTTGAAAATAATCTGCTTTTAGTAAAGGGTGCTGTTCCAGGACCTAAGAAGTCTCTTGTAACAATCAAAGAGTCAGTTAAAGCAGGAAAGTAATCTTACGATAGGAAAGGAGGAACTTAGCGATGGCTAAAGTATCCGTATATAATATGGAAGGCAAAGAAGTTGGCACCATGGATCTTAACGACAGCATCTTCGCAGTTGAGATTAATGAGCATTTAGTTCACATGGCAGTTGTCCAGCAGCTTGCAAATAACCGTCAGGGAACACAGAAGGCTAAGACTCGTTCTGAGGTTTCTGGTGGTGGTAGAAAACCTTGGAGACAGAAGGGAACAGGTCATGCAAGACAGGGTTCTACAAGATCTCCACAGTGGACAGGTGGTGGCGTAGTATTCGCTCCAACACCAAGAGATTATTCATTTAAGCTCAACAAGAAGGAGAAGAGAGCAGCTCTTAAGTCTGTACTCACTTCTGCAGTTAACGAGAACAAGTTCATCGTTGTTGACGAGCTTAAGTTTGACGCTATTAAGACAAAGGATTTTGCAAAGGTATTAACAAACCTTAACGTTGAGAAGGCACTTGTTGTTCTTGATACAAATGACAAGAACGTAGTTATGTCTGCAAAGAACATTCCTACAGTTAAGACAGCTCTTACAAACACAATCAACGTTTATGACATCCTTAAGTACAACACAGTAGTTGTAACAAAGGCTGCTGTAGATCAGATTCAGGAGGTATATGCATAATGGCAAATGTACAGTATTATGACGTAATCCTTAAACCTGTAATCACAGAAAAGTCAATGAACGCTATGGCTGAGAAGAAGTACACATTCTTAGTTCATCCAGAAGCTAACAAGACAATGATTAAGGAAGCTGTTGAGAAGATGTTCGACGGAGTAAAGGTTGCTTCAGTTAACACAATGAACGCTGATGGCAAGACAAAGAGACGTGGAATGACATTCGGTAAGACAGCAAAGACAAAGAAGGCTATCGTACAGCTTACAGCTGATAGCAAAGATATCGAGATTTTCTCAGGTCTTTAAGATATAGCCTAAAGGCAAGAGTTAATTAATTTTATGCGCAGTCGAGCGCGATAATAAACGAGTAAACGAAAGGAGAAACAAAATGGGAATTAAGACATATAACCCATATACACCTTCTAGAAGAAATATGACTGGTTCAGATTTCGCTGAGATCACAAAGACATCTCCAGAGAAGTCACTTGTTGTTTCATTAAAGAAGCACGCTGGTCGTAACAATCAGGGTAAGATTACCGTTAGACATCATGGTGGCGGTAACAGACAGAAATATAGACTTATTGATTTCAAGAGAAATAAGGATGGAATTCCTGCAAAGGTTATTGGTATCGAGTACGATCCAAACAGAACAGCTAACATCGCTCTTATCTGCTACACAGACGGCGAGAAGGCTTACATCCTTGCTCCAGCTGGTCTTACAGACGGCATGACAGTTATGAACGGTGCTGACGCTGAAGTTAGAGTTGGTAACTGCTTACCACTCGAGAAGATTCCAGTTGGTACACTTATTCACAATATCGAGCTTTATCCAGGACGTGGCGGACAGCTTGTTCGTTCAGCTGGTAACTCAGCTCAGCTCATGGCTAAAGAAGGTAAGTACGCAACACTTCGTCTTCCTTCAGGCGAAATGAGAATGGTACCTCTTAACTGCCGTGCATCAATCGGTGTAATCGGTAACGGTGATCACAACCTTGTTAAGATCGGTAAAGCTGGTCGTAAGAGACACATGGGTATCAGACCTACAGTTCGTGGTTCTGTTATGAACCCTAATGACCATCCACATGGTGGTGGTGAGGGCCGCGCTCCTATCGGACGTCCAGGTCCATGCACACCTTGGGGCAAGCCAGCTCTTGGTCTCAAGACAAGAAAGAAGCACAAGCAGTCTAACAAGCTCATCGTAAGAAGACGCGATGGTAGAGCAATCAAATAAGGAGGATACACATGGCACGTTCATTAAAAAAAGGACCATTTGCTGATGCAAGCTTATTAAAGAAGGTTGATGCTATGAACGCAAGCGGCGACAAGTCAGTTATCAAGACATGGTCACGTCGTTCTACAATCTTCCCACAGATGGTTGGACATACAATTGCAGTACATGACGGAAGAAAGCATGTTCCAGTATATGTTACAGAAGACATGGTTGGACACAAGCTTGGAGAATTCGTTGCTACTAGAACCTACAGAGGTCATGGTAAGGACGAAAAGAAGTCAAAGGTACGCTAATTAACAGAAAGGAGTTTTTATCATGGCTAAGGGACATAGATCTCAAATTAAACGTGAGAGAAACGATGTAAAGGATACAAGACCTTCAGCAAAGTTATCTTATGCTAGAATGTCAGTTCAGAAGGCTTGTTTCGTACTTGATGCCATTCGTGGTAAGGATGTTGATACAGCTCTTGCTATCGTAATGTACAATCCAAGATACGCTTCAAGTGTTATAGAGAAATTACTTAAGTCTGCTATTGCAAACGCTGAGAACAATAACGGCTTAGATCGCAAGGACCTTGTAGTAGCTGAGTGCTATGCAAACAAGGGACCTACAATGAAGAGAATTAGACCAAGAGCACAGGGTAGAGCTTACAGAATCGAAAAGAGAATGAGCCACATCACAATCGTGCTTGATCAGAAAAATTAAGGAGGCAAAACATGGGACAGAAAGTTAATCCTCATGGCTTAAGAGTCGGTGTTATTAAGGACTGGGATTCTAAGTGGTACGCTGAGGGCGAGAACTTCTCAGACTACTTAGTTGAAGACTATAATATCAGAAAATTTCTTAAGAAGAAGCTTTACGCTGCAGGCGTTTCTAAGATTGAAATCGAGCGCGCTGCTGGTAGAGTAAAGGTTACTGTTTATACAGCAAAGCCAGGCGTTGTTATCGGTAAGGGCGGCGCTGAAATCGACAAGATTAAGACTGAGCTCCAGAAGCAGACAAGCGATAAGCTTGTTGTTGATATCAAGGAAATCAAGAGACCAGATCGTGATGCACAGCTCGTTGCTGAGAACATCGCTGGTCAACTTGAAAACCGTGTATCATTCCGTAGAGCAATGAAGTCTTGCATGTCTAGAGCAATGAAGACAGGAATCAAGGGTATCAAGACAAGCTGTTCAGGACGTCTTGGTGGTGCTGATATGGCTCGTTCAGAGTCTTACAATGAAGGTACTATTCCACTTCAGACACTTCGTGCTGATATCGATTATGGATTCGCTGAGGCTGACACTACTTATGGTAAGGTTGGTGTAAAGGTTTGGATCTATAAGGGTGAAGTACTTCCTAAGAGAAAGAATGTGGAAGGAGGAGCTCAATAATATGTTAATGCCAAAGAGAGCGAAGCATAGAAAGCAGTTCCGTGGGAACATGGCTGGAAAAGCTTCAAGAGGAAATAAGATATCTTACGGTGAGTATGGTATCGTTGCAACTGAGCCAGCTTGGATTAAGTCAAACCAGATCGAAGCAGCTCGTATCGCTATGACACGTTACATTAAGCGTGGTGGTAAGGTTTGGATTAAGATTTTCCCAGACAAGCCAGTTACTGCAAAACCTGCTGAAACTCGAATGGGTTCAGGTAAGGGAACACTTGAATATTGGGTAGCTGTTGTTAAGCCGGGCCGTGTATTATTCGAGATCTCAGGAGTATCTGAGGAAGTTGCTAGAGAAGCACTTCGTCTCGCTACACATAAACTTCCTTGCAAGTGCAAGATAGTTTCCCGTGAGGATTTAGAAGGCGGTGAAGCATAATGAAGAATACAAAGTACGTAGAAGATTTAAAGAACACTTCAGTAGCAGAGCTTAATGCTCAGCTCGTAGAAGCTAAGAAAGAACTTTTCAACTTAAGATTCCAGAATGCTACAAATCAGTTAGACAATACAGCAAGAATCCGTGAGGTTCGTCGTAACATCGCTCGTATTCAGACTGTTATCACAGAAGCTGAGAAGAATGCTTAATTAATTCATGAATCTTAATTATTTGAAAGGAGATCAAAAACGTGGAAAGAAACTTAAGAAAAACACGTACAGGTGTTGTTGTAAGCGACAAGATGGATAAGACAATCGTTGTTGCAATCCGTGACAATGTAAAGCATCCACTTTACAACAAGATCGTTAAGAAGACATATAAGCTTAAGGCTCACGATGAGAACGGCGACGCTCACATCGGAGATACAGTAAAGGTAATGGAGACAAGACCACTTTCTAAAGATAAGAGATGGAGACTTGTTGAAGTTATCGAGAGAGCAAAATAATTAAAGGAGGCTACTATAATGGTACAACAGGAAAGTAGATTAAAGGTAGCCGATAATACAGGAGCAAAGGAAATCCTTGTTATCCGTGTTATGGGTGGATCTACAAGAAGATATGCCAATATCGGCGACGTAATTACTGCTACCGTTAAAGATGCAACACCAGGTGGCGTTGTAAAGAAGGGTGACGTTGTTAAGGCAGTAGTTGTTCGTTCAGTTAAAGGTGCCCGTCGTAAAGATGGTTCTTATATCAAGTTTGATGAAAATGCTGCAGTCATCATTAAAGATGACAAGACTCCAAGAGGAACTCGTATTTTTGGACCTGTAGCTAGAGAGCTTCGTGAGAAGCAGTTCATGAAGATTGTTTCTCTCGCTCCAGAAGTATTGTAGGAGGAAGAGTAGAATGGCAACTATGAAAATTAAAAAAGGCGATACTGTTCGTGTAATCGCAGGTGGCGATGTAAACAACGAAGGTAAGGTTATCGCAGTAGATAAGAAGAATAACACCGTTACAGTTGAGGGTGTTAACATGGTAAAGCGTCATGTTAAGCCTAGCATGGCCAACCAGGCAGGTGGTATCATCGAGCAGGAAGCTCCTATCGATGCTTCAAATGTTATGTTACTTCATAACGGTCAGCCTACACGTGTTGGTTTCAAGATGGACGGAGACAAAAAAGTCCGTTTTGCAAAGAAGACCGGCGAGGTTATTGACTAATTGAAGAAAGGAGAACAGTTCGTTGAGTAGATTAAAAGATCAGTATCTTAATGAAATCGTACCAGCAATGGTTGAGAAGTTTGGATACAAGAATATTATGGAAGTTCCTAAGATCGAAAAGATCGTTGTCAACATGGGTGTTGGCGAAGCAAAGGACAATGCTAAGCTTCTTGAGTCTGCAGTCAAGGATATGGAAATGATTACAGGCCAGAAAGCTGTTACAACAAAGGCAAAGAATTCAGTTGCTAACTTCAAGATTCGTGAAGGTATGGCAATTGGCTGTAAGACTACACTTCGTGGAGAGAAGATGTATGAGTTCGCAGATCGTCTTATCAATCTTGCACTCCCACGTGTTCGTGACTTCAGAGGTGTTAATCCTAATTCATTCGATGGTAGAGGAAACTATGCACTTGGTATCAAGGAGCAGATCATCTTCCCTGAGATTGAGTACGATAAGATTGACAAGACTCGTGGTATGGACATTATCTTCGTAACTACAGCTAAG
This sequence comes from Pseudobutyrivibrio ruminis HUN009, assembly GCF_000703005.1. Lineage (NCBI taxonomy): Bacteria > Bacillati > Bacillota > Clostridia > Lachnospirales > Lachnospiraceae > Pseudobutyrivibrio > Pseudobutyrivibrio ruminis. Next base: position 1,221,162 of record NZ_JNLH01000001.1, read on the forward strand.
ACAGATGAAGAGGCTAGAGAATTACTTCGTTTATTCAATATGCCTTTCGCTAAGGAAGCATAGGAGGAAAGTTATGGCAAAGAAGTCAATGAAAGTAAAGCAGCAGCGCACAGCAAAGTTCTCTACACAAGAGTACAGTCGTTGCAAAATCTGCGGTCGTCCACATGCATACCTTAGAAAGTATGGTATTTGTAGAGTATGTTTCCGTGAGTTAGCTTACAAGGGACAGATCCCTGGCGTAAAGAAAGCTTCATGGTAAGATAACGAGCACAGATTGATAATTAGGAGGAAATTGCATCATGAATATGAGTGATCCAATAGCAGATATGCTTACAAGAATCCGTAATGCAAATACTGCAAAACATGATACAGTAGATGTTCCTGCATCAAAGATGAAGGTTGCAATTGCAGACATTCTTGTAGATGAAGGATTTATCACAAAGTACGACATCGTTGATAATGGTAACTTCAAGGATATCCGTGTTACATTAAAGTACGGTGCAAACAAGAACGAGAAGATTATTTCTGGTATTAAGAGAATTTCTAAGCCAGGTCTTCGTATTTATGCTGGTAAGGACGATATCCCATACGTTTTAGGTGGACTTGGTATCGCTATCCTTTCAACAAACAAGGGCATCATCACAGATAAGGAAGCTCGTAAGCTTCAGGTTGGTGGCGAAGTTCTTGCATATGTTTGGTAATCATATCCAAACAAGTAACTAATTACCTAAAGTATAACCCGGTTACAGAAGCCGGACATACAGTAAATTTAAGGAGGTACGGGCATGTCACGTATAGGAAGAATGCCAATCGCAGTTCCAGCTGGTGTTACAGTTGAGATTGCAGAAAATAATCATGTGACTGTAAAAGGTCCTAAGGGTACTCTTGAGAGAACACTTCCATCAGAGATGGACATTAAGCTTGAGGGTGCAGAAGTTGTTGTTACTAGACCTAATGATTTAAAGAAGATGAAGTCTTTACATGGTCTTACAAGAACACTTATCAACAACATGGTTGTTGGTGTTACAACAGGCTATGAGAAGACTCTTGAAGTTAACGGTGTAGGTTATAGAGCATCTAAGGCTGGTAAGAAGCTTACTCTTAACCTTGGTTACTCACACCCAGTAGAGATGGAAGATCCAGAGGGTATCGAGTCAACAGTTGACGGAAATAAAATTATCATCAAGGGTATCGACAAGGAAAAGGTTGGTCAGTACGCTGCCAACATCAGAGATAAGAGAAGACCTGAGCCATACAAGGGTAAGGGTATTAAGTACGCTGATGAAGTTATTAGACGTAAAGTCGGTAAGACCGGTAAGAAATAGTAAAGGAGTGAATGTAAAATGGTAAGTAAGAAATCTAGATCAGTAATTCGCCAGACAAAGCATAGAAGACTTCGTAACACTCTAGCCGGTACTGCAGAAAGACCACGTTTAGCAGTGTTCAGAAGCAACAATCACATGTATGTTCAGGTTATTGATGATACATGCGGAAATACACTTGTTTCAGCATCTACTCTTGACGCAGACGTTAAGGCAGATCTTGCAAAGACAAATAACGTAGAAGCAGCTTCAAAGCTCGGTACAGTTATTGCTAAGAAGGCACAGGAAAAGGGAATCAAGGAAGTCGTATTCGACAGAGGTGGTTACATTTATGCCGGCAAGGTTGCAGCTTTAGCAGATGCAGCTAGAGAAGCTGGATTAGAATTCTAGGAGGAGAACACATGAAACGTGAAATCATTGACGCTAGCCAGTTAGAGTTAACTGAGCAGGTTGTAGAAATTAAGCGTGTAACAAAGGTTGTTAAGGGTGGACGTAACATGCGTTTCACAGCTCTTGTTGTAGTAGGCGATAAGAACGGACACGTTGGCGCTGGACTTGGCAAGGCAGCTGAAATTCCAGAAGCTATCCGCAAGGGTAAGGAAGATGCTATGAAGAAGCTTATCACAGTTAAGCTTGATGACAACCATAGTATTACACACGACATTCAGGGTAAGCACACAGGCGCTTCTGTACTTCTTAAGAAGGCACCAGAAGGTACTGGTATCATCGCTGGTGGTCCAGCACGTGCCGTATGTGAGCTTGCAGGTATCGGAAATATCCGTACAAAGTCACTTGGATCATCAAATAAGCAGAACGTTGTTCTTGCTACAATCGAAGGACTTAAGTCTCTTAAGTCACCTGAGGAAGTAGCAAAGGCTCGTGGCAAGAAAGTTGAAGACATTCTTGCTTAAGGAGGAAAGGTAAATGGCAGAGAAGAAGTTAAGAGTAACACTCGTAAAGTCTACAATCGGTGCTGTTCCAAAGAACAAGAAGACTGTAGAAGCACTTGGCCTTAGAAAGGTCAACAAGACTGTTGAGCTTCCTGACAACGACAGCGTTCGAGGAATGCTTAGAATGGTCAATCACTTAGTAAAAGTTGAAGAAATTTAATAGAAGGAGGTGCCATAATGGATTTATCTAACTTACAGCCAGCAGAAGGCTCAAAGCATAGTGATAATTTCAGAAGAGGCCGTGGTCACGGTTCAGGTAATGGCAAGACTGCTGGTAAGGGTCATAAGGGACAGAAGGCTCGTTCAGGCGGAAGCATTAGACTTGGATTCGAAGGTGGACAGATGCCTTTATACAGACGTCTTCCTAAGCGTGGTTTCAAGAATAGAAATACAAAGGAAATCGTTGGTATCAATGTTTCTTATTTAGAGAGATTTGATAATGGTGCTACTGTAACAGTTGATACACTCGTTGAGAGTGGTATCATCAAGAACCCTCGCGATGGCGTTAAGATTCTTGGCGGTGGTGAGCTTACAAAGAAGCTCAACGTACAGGCAAACGCTTTTAGTGCTAGCGCAAAGGAGAAGATTGAAGCCTTAGGCGGAACTGCAGAGGTGATCTAATGTTTCAGACACTACGCGATGCTTTTAAAATTAAAGATTTAAGAAGACGAATTGGTTTTACATTTTTAATGCTTATTGTTGTTAGGCTTGGAAGCTTGCTTCCAGTGCCTGGCATCAATGGCAATGCCTTTAGCAGTCTCTTCGCGGATAGTGATAGTGCATTGAACTTTTTTGATTCAATCACTGGTGGTTCATTCTCATCAATGTCAGTTTTCGCATTGAACATCACTCCATACATTACATCTTCTATCATTATGCAGTTGCTTACAATTGCATTTCCTAAGTTAGAAGAGATGCAGCGTGATGGTGAACAGGGTAGAAAGAAGATGACACAGATTACTCGTTATCTTACAATCGCCTTAGCACTTGGTGAGTCTATCGCAATGGCAGTTGGTTTTGGAAGAAGTGGTTATTTAGTAACGTATTCAGTTCCATTCCTCAACTATGTACTTGTTGTTGTAGCACTTACAGCTGGATCTGCAGTACTTATGTGGATTGGTGAGAGAATTACAGAAAAGGGTATTGGTAATGGTATTTCTATAGTTCTTACTATTAATATCATTAGCCGTATCCCTTCTGATTTAACAAAGCTCTATGAGCAATTTATGGCTGGAAAAACGATTCCAAAGGCAGTATTAGCTGCAGTTATTATAGCTGCAATAATTATTGCTCTTGTTGTATTCGTTGTTATACTCCAGAGCGCAGAGAGACGTATTCCAGTTCAATATTCAAATAAGATTCAGGGAAGAAGACAGGTTGGTGGCAATTCATCAATCATCCCTATGAGAGTTAACACTGCTGGTGTTATCCCTGTCATCTTCGCTCAGTCATTACTTCAGACACCTGTTATGATTGTTCAGTTATTGAACAAGCAGCCAAGTGGTGTTTGGGGAAAGATTTTAAGTGGAATGAGTCAGTCTAATTGGTTCAATCCTTCAAATTGGATTTATACAATTGGAGCACTTGTTTACGTATTACTTATTATTGGTTTTGCATATTTCTATACAGAGATTACATTCAATCCTTTGGAAATTGCAGAGAACCTTAAGCGTTCAGGTGGATTTATTCCAGGTATACGACCAGGAAAACCTACTTCAGATTATTTAACAGCAATCTTAAAGCATGTTATTTTTATTGGAGCAATTGGTCTTTCAATCGTAGCATTACTTCCTATCGTCTTTAACGGTTTGGTTGGCGCTAGTGTTTCATTTGGTGGTACATCAATCATCATTATTGTTGGTGTTATCGTAGAAACATTAAAGCAGGTTGAATCACAGATGATGGTTCGTAATTATAAAGGATTTTTAAATGACTAATTGTCATTTTGACACTGAGGGAGATACGTGATTTTCGCGTATCTCTTAAGGTGTTTTTTATAGAATTTTTTACAAAACATCTAAGCAGGAGGGTTTGTTGAATGAAGATTATTATGTTAGGTGCACCTGGTGCAGGCAAAGGAACACAGGCAAAGCAGATTGCTGCTAAGTATTCAATTCCTCACATTTCTACAGGTGATATATTCCGTGCCAACATTAAAAATGGTACTGAACTTGGAAAAAAGGCAAAGGAATACATGGATCAGGGTTTGCTTGTTCCAGATGAACTTACTTGTGATCTTGTAATGGACCGCATTGCACAGGATGATGCTAAGAACGGATTTGTATTAGACGGATTCCCAAGAACTATTCCTCAGGCAGAAGCACTTGATGCTGCACTTACTAAGATTGGACAGTCAATGGATTATGCTATCGATGTAGATGTTCCAGATGAGAATATTATCAATAGAATGTCAGGTCGTAGAGCATGTTTAAACTGTGGTGCTACATATCATATCGTTTCTATTCCACCTAAGAAGGAGGGCGTATGCGATACATGCGGTAGCCAGTTAGTATTAAGAGATGATGATAAGCCAGAGACAGTAAAGAAGAGACTTGATGTTTATCATGATCAGACACAGCCACTTATTGAGTACTATAAGGGTAAGGACATTTTGAAGTCTGTTGATGGGACTCAGCCTATGGAAAAGGTTTTTGAGGATATCACTGCTATTTTAGGAGCTTAAGATGTCAGAAGTTATAACTATTAAAACTGATGAAGAAATTCAATTGATGCGTGAAGCTGGTAAGATATTAGCGCAGGTTCATGAAACTTTAGCTAAAGAAATTCACGAAGGAATGTCTACATTAGATGTAGATCGACTTGGTGAAGAGGTAATCAGAAGCTATGGATGTGAGCCAAACTTCAAAGGACTTTATGGATATCCAGCAAGTGTGTGTGTATCTGTAAATGATGAAGTTGTTCACGGTATTCCTACTGATGATCATATCCTTGTAAATGGAGATATTGTTAGTTTGGATACTGGAGTGCTTTACAAAGGTTATCATAGCGATGCAGCTCGTACAGTTGGTGTTGGAGAAATCAGTGAAGAAGCAAGACTTCTTATTGAAAGAACACGTCAGTCTTTCTTTCAAGGTATGAAATTTGCTACTGCTGGTAATCATCTATATGATATATCAGGTGCAATTGGTGATTATGCAGAGAGTTTTGGTTACGGAGTAGTTAGGGACTTAGTTGGACATGGTATTGGTACTTCGCTTCATGAAGCGCCAGAGATTCCAAACTTCAGACGTAGATTTAGAAGAGGTCCCAAACTAATCAAAGGTATGACACTTGCTGTAGAACCAATGATTAATGCAGGTAGCTGTGATGTAGCTTGGATGGATGATGAATGGACTGTTGTTACAATGGACGAGTCATTATCTGCTCACTACGAAAATACAATTGTTATTACTGATGGTGCTCCAGAAATCTTAACACTTACACCTACAGAACTTGCAAATCCGGAGGGAAATAAATGGATTTAATGCTTGCAACATCAAAGGCTGGACATGACAAGAAACAGGTATACTTGGTCCTCAAAGATGATGATGAGTATTGTTATCTTGTAAATGGAACAACTAAATTGGTTGCCAAGCCTAAAAAGAAAAAGAAAATTCATTTACAGCTAATAAAAAATATTCCGTCTGATGTTTTAGAGGAAGTAAAGGATATTAAAACATTAGATGATGTATCAATAAAAAGAATTCTTAAAGTTTATAATAGGAGGAACAAAGATGTCTAAGGCAGATGTTATTGAAGTTGAGGGAGTTGTAGTAGAAAAGCTTCCTAATGCTATGTTTAAGGTAGAGCTTGAAAATGGTCACCAGATTCTTGCTCATATCAGTGGTAAGTTGAGACAGAATTACATCCGTATCTTACCTGGAGATAAGGTTACAATTGAAATGAGTCCATATGATCTTTCTAAGGGAAGAATTATTTGGAGAGATAAATAAAAATAATTAAAAATTTGTTGACATACATTAAAACGCCCGGTATACTATTAAACGGACGTTTTTAAGATGTTCAAATATAGATTGACCACAACCTTTGAATAAAAGGGCATGGAAAGGAGGAAAATCGTGAAAGTAAGATCTTCTGTAAAGCCTATGTGCGAGAAGTGCAAGGTCATCAAAAGAAAGGGTAGCATTCGTATTATCTGCGAGAACCCAAAGCATAAGCAGCGTCAGGGTTAATTCCTGTTTGTTTATGTAGCATTTTATTATGTGCGGCTGCAGTCTAAAGAGTATCTAATTTAGGCTGTTCATAATAAATAGGCCTATCATACCGAGGCCAATTTGTTCCAGATATGGGTGTACACACATTTCAGGCCGAGCAATCGGAGCTGTATTACTTATATCGCTTATTAATAGTAGAAATTTATGGAGGTGTAAACACACATGGCTCGTATTGCAGGTGTAGATTTACCAAGAGACAAGAGAATTGAAATTGGTTTAACTTACATTTACGGAATCGGTAGAGTAAGCTCAAACAAGATTCTTGAAGCAGCTGGTGTAGATCCTAACACACGTGTTAAGGATTTAACTGACGAAGAAGTTAAGAAGATTAGCACAGTTATCGACGAAACTATGACTGTAGAAGGTGATCTTAGAAGAGAAGTTGCTCTTGATATTAAGAGACTTCAGGAAATCGGATGCTATAGAGGTATCCGTCATAGAAAGGGTCTTCCTGTTCGTGGACAGAAGACTAAGACAAACGCTCGTACTCGCAAGGGTCCAAAGCGTACAGTAGCAAATAAGAAGAAGTAATTATATTCATAGAAAGAAAGTAGGTTAGTTTAATTATGGCTAAAGTTGCAAAGAAGACAACAAAAAAGCGTGTAAAGAAAAACGTTGAACACGGACAGGTACATGTTCAGGCATCTTTCAATAATACTATCGTTACTATTACAGATGCTCAGGGTAACGCTCTTTCATGGGCAAGTGCTGGTGGTCTAGGATTTAGAGGTTCAAGGAAATCTACTCCTTATGCTGCACAGATGGCAGCAGAGACAGCAGTTAAGGCTGCATTAGTTCACGGTTTAAAGAGTGTAGATGTATTCGTAAAGGGACCAGGTTCAGGACGTGAAGCTGCAATCAGAGCGATCGATGCAAACGGCGTACAGGTTCTTACAATCAAGGATGTTACTCCAGTTCCACATAACGGATGTCGTCCACCAAAGCGTAGAAGAGTCTAATTAGGAGGGAAATCTAATGGCAGTTAATAAGACACCAGTTCTTAAAAGATGTAGATCTCTTGATTTAGATCCTACATTTTTAGGATATGATAAAAAGTCACGTAGACAGAAGAATAGAGGAAGAGGCAAGAAGTCTGAGTACGCTCTTCAGCTTCAGGAGAAGCAGAAGGCTAAGTTCATTTATGGCGTACTTGAGAAGCCTTTCCGTAATTATTATGAGAAGGCTGACCGTCAGAAGGGTATGACAGGTGAAAACCTTATGACAATGCTTGAGAGCCGTCTTGATAACGTAGTATTCCGTATGGGATTCGCTCGTACAAGAAAAGAAGCTCGTCAGGTTGTTGATCACAAGATGTTCCTTGTAAACGGCAAGCCAGTAAATGTTCCTTCATATCTTGTAAAGGCAGGCGACGTTATCGAAGTTCGCGAGAAGTCAAAGAGCCTTCAGAGATTCAAGGATATCGCAGAGGTTACAGCTGGTAGAACAACTCCAGAGTGGGTTGATGTTGATGCTGAGAACCTTAAGGGTACAGTTAAAGAGCTTCCTAATAGAGAGCAGATTGATGTACCAGTAGACGAGATGCTTATCGTCGAGTTATATTCAAAATAATAATTATTAGTAAATGTTTACAAAAAGCACTTATACAAGCTTGCTTGTATAAGTGCGATTTGTTACAATTTTACTATGTGGCAATAAGTAATCTGATGGAATATTTATTAAATATTCCTTTTTTAGAGTCTAGTACATTAAGTTTCATAATTTATGAAATAAGGAGGCAATGTAGTGTTAAATTTTGAAAACCCAAATATTGAAATCGTAGAGATTTCTGAGGACAAAAAATACGGCAGATTCGTTGTTGAACCCCTTGAGAGAGGATATGGTATAACACTTGGTAATTCACTTCGTAGAATTATGCTTTCGTCTCTGCCAGGAGCTGCAGTTAGCCAGATAAAGATTGAAGGCGTTCTTCATGAGTTCAGTGCCATTCCAGGTGTAAAAGAGGATGTTACTGAAATCGTAATGAACATCAAGGAGCTTGCTATTAGAAATAATAGCTCTTCAGATGAGCCAAAGACAGCATATATTGAGTTCGAGGGAGAGGGAGTTGTTACAGCTGCTGATATCCAGGTTGACTCTGATATCGAGATTATCAATCCTGATCTTGTTATTGCACATCTTAATGGTGGTAATGATTGCAAGCTTTACATGGAGCTTACAATTACAAAGAATCGTGGATACATCTCTGCAGATAAGAACAAAACTCCAGATACTCCAATCGGTAAGATTGCAGTTGACTCAATTTACACACCAGTTGAGCGTGTAAATATGACAGTTGAGGACACTCGTGTAGGCCAGGTTACAGATTATGACAAGCTTACACTTGATGTATATACAAATGGCACAATGGGTCCAGATGAAGCCGTTTCTATGGCTGCAAAGGTACTCAGCGAGCACTTAAATTTATTTGTTAACCTTTCAGATGCTGCTCAGGATCTTAGCGTTATCGCTGACAAGCCTGATGATACAACAGGTAAGACTCTTGAAATGAGCATTGATGAGCTTGAGCTTTCAGTTCGTTCATACAACTGCTTAAAGAGAGCTGGTATCAACACAGTAGCAGAGCTTTGCGACAAGTCACCAGATGACATGATGAAGGTTCGTAACCTTGGTCGCAAGTCTATGGAAGAAGTAGAGCAGAAGCTTAGCGAGCTTGGTCTTTCACTTAGAATGGTAGAAGACTAGTTCGAAAGCATATAGTAACAGGAAATAATACGTGACGGATAAGACCGATGAGCACTGTCGCGCATGCCTTTCCATTAATCAAGTTACGGGATAAGACCGATGAGCACCTGTAACGCCAGTTATAAGGAGAAAAGAAATGGCAAAGTACAGAAAATTAAGCAGAACATCATCACAGAGAAAAGCTCTTTTAAGAAACCAGGTAACAGAGCTTCTTTATCACGGCAAGATCGTTACAACTGAGGCTAAGGCTAAGGAAGTAAAGAAGATTGCTGAGCACATCATCACACTTGGTGTTAAGGAAAAGGATAACTTCGAAGAAGTTACAGTTCAGGCTAAGGTAGCACGCAAGGACAAAGATGGTAAGAGAGTAAAGGAAGTTGTTGATGGCAAGAAGGTAACTGTATACGATACAGTTGACAAGAAGATTAAGAAGGATTCTCCTTCAAGACTTCACGCTCGTCGTCAGATGATGCAGGTTCTTTACACACCAACAGCTAAGGGTGCTAAGAAGAGCGAAACACACAAGGTTGATATGGCTAACTTTGTATTTGATGAGATTGCTCCAAAGTATGTTGACCGCAAGGGTGGTTACACACGTATCGTAAAGATCGGACCACGTAAGGGCGATGCAGCTATGGAAGTAGTTCTTGAGCTTGTATAATATATATTTGCTTTTTAAACCAGGACATTAGTCCTGGTTTTTTTATTGTAAAATTAATGGAGAAAACACAGGTGTAAAAAATCTATAATATTATATAAAATACTAAAATAAATACTATATTAAAAATAAAATCTGGTGTATTCTAAGAGCAAGAAAGAAATTAAACGGAGGACTATTATATGGCAGCAGATAGCACAAAGAAAATGACCGAAGGAAGCCCAATGAAACTTATACTAGGTTTTTCAATTCCAATGCTTGCTGGTCTTCTATTCCAACAAATGTACAACCTTGTGGATACCATAATAGTTGGTCAAACCTTGGGAGATAGTGCACTAGCTGCAGTAGGTTCAACTGGTTCTATTAACTTCTTGATTAATGGATTTTGTATAGGAGTCTGTTCGGGATTTGCAATTCCTGTTGCCCAACGATTTGGAGCAGAATCCTATGATTCAATGCGGAAATTTGTAGGAAATTCGATTATTATTTCTGGCATATTTGCTCTTGTTATAACATTAGTAGTAAGTATCTTTTGTTATCAAATATTGGAGATTATGCAAACCCCAAATGATATTATCAAGCTGGCATATTCCTATATTTCGATTATATTTTTTGGCATACCAGTAACATTTTTATATAACCTTACAGCCGGTATAATGCGTTCATTAGGGGATAGTAAAACGCCAACATACTTTTTGATTATGGCTGCTGGAATCAACATAGTATTAGATATTGTATTTATTATAGTTTTGGGCATGAGCGTAGATGGACCAGCACTTGCTACAGTTATATCTCAGTTTATTGCGGGTATAAGCTGCCTGATTTATATGAAAAAGAAATTCCCTATTCTTAAACTTGCAAAGTCAGATTTAAAACTTGGACCACACCACACAGCAGTATTAATATCAATGGGGCTTCCATTTGGATTGCAATATTCAATAACCGCAATCGGCTCGGTTGTATTGCAGACGGCTGTTAATGGCCTTGGTACGGTAGCGGTAGCTTCTATGACTGCAGGTTCAAAAGTATCTATGTTTGTGGTATGTCCTTTTGATGCTCTAGGCGGTACCATGGCTACATATGCTGGTCAAAATGTCGGCGCAAAGGATATTCAAAGAGTTCGTAAAGGTGTATGGTCGGCTCAAATGTTAGGTACAATTTATGCAATAATTATTTTTATCATTCTATATTTTGGTGGAAGTACAATATTACATTTGTTTACTTCTACAGACATTGTTATTAAACAAGCAAGGATGTTCCTGCTTGCGAATAGTATTACATATACATTACTGGCTGGCGTAAATATATTTAGATTTGCAATTCAGGGAATGGGGTATTCAACATTTGCAGTATTCGCTGGCGTGATGGAAATGATTGCTAGAATTCTTGTTGCATTCACCTTGGTTCCAATGATAGGTTTTAGTGGCGCTATATGGGCCAGTCCAGTAGCATGGCTGTTTGCAGACTTGTTCTTAGTGCCTGGTTTCTATTATTGTTGCAATAAATTAACAAGCAAATACAAAGCTGATGATGTTATCCACATATAGAAGTTTGATAATTAACAAACAAGTTGTCAGAAAAATACAAAATAAATACAAAATTATGCGAAAATGCTTTTACATTTTTCCTGAGATTTTGATACAATGGCATAAAATTAAAGGAGGAAGTTTTTATGGAAAAAAAGTATTTTGATTTATCAGGTCAAGTAGCGCTTATTACAGGGTGCTCATCAGGTCTTGGCGTACAGATGGCCAAGGCATTGGCAGCGCAGGGATGTAATATAGTAGCAGTTGCCCGCCGCCAGAATCTTATCGAAGAGGTGGCAAAAGAGATTTCTGACACATTTGGCGTAAAGGCTATAGGAGTACCTTGCGACATTACAGATACTGAGAAAGTAAATGCCGCAGTAGATACAGTCCTTAAAGAGTTTGGCAGAATTGATATTTTAATTAATAATGCTGGTACAGGTTCAGGTGCTACACCAGCCGAAGATGTTGAAGATGCTCAATTTGAAGGAGAAGTAGCCATTGATTTAACAGGCAGCTTTAAGATGGCTAGAGCGATTGCTAAAAAGGCTATGATTCCTGCCGGATATGGACGTATTATCAACATTGCCTCCATGTATGGATTGGTTGGAAATAATATTGCTCCAGCTGCTGCTTATCATGCCGCAAAGGGTGGTGTTGTAAATCTTACAAGGGCCCTTGCTTCTGAGTGGGGAAATAAAGGAATTACAGTTAATGCTATCTGCCCAGGATACTTTGAAACACCACTTACAAAAGAGACATTGGATAGTGAGTTTTTCCAGCAATATGCAAAGACAATGATTCCTCTTAATAGATATGGTAAAGAGGGCGAGCTTGATACAGCAGCGATTTTCCTTGCTTCTCCAGCAAGTACATATGTAAACGGCGTTATTCTTCCAGTTGATGGTGGATATACATGTATGTAATAGATATGGGCCTATTTGGCCCATATTTTTGTTCTTGTTGACTTTAGTGATTAAAAGTGCTAAAGTACATCAAAGAAGAATAATCAGGAGGGGAAAACATGAAGAAGAAAATACTTGCATCAGTTTTGGCGTCAGTAATGGTTCTTAGCATGGTTGGTTGCGGTACAGATGCAGCCGCTCAGAAGGAAGCAGAAACAGCCACAACAACCGAAACTACAGAGGAAACTACAGAAGATGCTAATCAGACATACAATGTAGGAGTAATTCAGTTAGTACAGCATCCAGCCCTTGATACAGCTACAGAGGGATTTTCAGATGCTTTAAAAGAAAAACTTGGGGATCAAGTAGAAATCAACGTACAGAATGCATCTGGCGATACAGCAACATGTGCTACAATTGCCAATTCATTTGTTTCAGATAATGTTGATTTGATTATGGCAAATGCTACACCTGCTATGCAGGCTAGCTCAACAGCTACAAACTCTATTCCTATCGTAGCTACATCTATTACAGATTACGGAACAGCACTTGGAATTAAGGATTGGGAAGGCACAACAGGAATCAACGTAACTGGTACATCTGATTTAGCTCCACTTGATGGACAGGCAGAAATGTTAAATGAACTTTTCCCAGATGCAAAAGAAGTAGGAATTATCTATTGCTCTGGTGAGGATAACTCATTATATCAGGCAAATCAGATTACTACATATCTTGAGGAATATGGATACAATGTAACAGCATACACATTCTCTGACTCAGCAGACGTTGCAACAGTAGTACAGACAGCTTGCGGAGAGAGCGACGTGTTGTATGTTCCTACAGATAATGTTGCTGCAAGCTGCGCAGAGACAATCAACAATGTAGCACTTACAGCAGGTGTTCCTATCATCGCTGGTGAGGAAGGAATCTGTAAGGGATGCGGTATCGCAACACTTTCTATTTCGTACTATGACATTGGATATGCTGCAGGTCTTATGGCTTACGAAATCCTCGTTAATGGACAGGATCCAGCAACATATGAGATTCAGTACGCTACGGATTTTACAAAGGAATACAATCCAGTAATTGCAGAAGAACTTGGAATTGAGCTTCCAGATGATTATGTTGCAATTGAAATGGAAGAAGAGGCTGAATAATAAGATTTAGCAACAAAATATAATTATTTTGGGGCAAGGTCAGTAGTTTTGACCTTGCTCTTTGGAGTTTAAAATGGGAATTGAAACATTAATAGCAGGAATGCCTGGAACAGTTGCACAGGGAATAATATATGGAATAATGGCGCTGGGCATTTATATTACATTTAAATTATTAAATTTTGCGGATCTATCTGTAGATGGTTCCTTTGCTACAGGAGGAGCTGTTGCAGCAATGGTAATTATATCTGGTCACTCATGGGTGCTTGCATTAGTCCTAGCTTTGATTGCAGGAGCCTTAGCAGGATTGATTACAGGCGTATTGCATACAGTCCTTGGAATCCCTGATATTTTGGCGGGAATCCTAACCCAACTGGCACTATATTCAATCAACTTAAGAATTGCAAAAAATCAGCCAAATACTCCTATTTCAGTTGATAAGTACAACTTGGCTGTTTCACTTAGATATAAAACAGATGCTCTAATGACAGTATTTGTTATTGCTGTAATCATAATAGCTATCATGTACTGGTTTTTTGGAACAGAAATGGGTTCAGCGCTTCGTGCTACAGGAACAAACCCAGCTATGGCAAAAGCACAAGGCATTAACGTAAATGTTATGAAGGCATTAGGCTTGGTGGTATCTAACTCATTAGTAGCCTTCGCAGGCGCTTTATTTGCTCAGTTCAATGGTAATGCCGATGTAAATATGGGTAGAGGTGCAATCGTAATAGGCCTTGCATCCATTATTATAGGCGATGTTTTATGCAATGCATTTTTCAAGAAAAAGAGCACATTTTGGCTTGCTCTTGGCTTTGTAATTGTAGGCGGTATTCTTTACTACATTTTTATTGCATTCGTATTGTGGCTCAAGATGCCAGCAAACGACATGAAGCTGTTCACAGCCATAATCGTTGCTATATTCCTTGCTGTGCCATATTTAAAGAACAAAATGAATAGCTCCTTCTTTAAGGCGGCAAAAAGAGGAGGTAAACGATAATGCTTAATGCTAATAAAATCAGAAAAACTTTTAATGCGGGAACTATAAATGAAAAAGTGGCATTATCAGGCGCATCTCTTTATTTAGAGGAAGGTGAATTTTGCACAGTTATTGGTGGAAATGGTGCGGGAAAATCCACATTTCTTAATGCCATTGCAGGCGTATGGCCAGTAGACGCAGGTTCTATATCAATAGATGGTGTAGATGTAACTGGACTTCCAGAGCATAAGCGTGCTCGCTATTTGGGAAGAGTTTTCCAGGATCCTATGACAGGAACTGCAGCAAATATGCAGATTGATGAAAATATGGCCCTGGCTGCCCGCAGAGGAAAAGCTAGAGGTTTAGGTTGGGGTGTTACAAAATCTGAAAGAGAAAGATACCATGAAATGCTTAAACAGCTTGATCTAGGCTTGGAAGATAGACTTACAGCAAAGGTAGGCTTGCTTTCAGGAGGACAACGTCAGGCCCTTACACTTCTTATGGCAACTATCCAGAAGCCAAAGGTGTTACTTCTAGATGAGCATACAGCCGCTCTTGACCCAAAGACTGCAGCAAAAGTCCTAGAAATAACGGATATGCTGATTAAAGAGAATAACCTTACAGCCATGATGGTAACTCACAACATGAGAGATGCTATTCATTACGGAAATCGACTTATTATGATGAACGAAGGCAGAGTTATTCTTAATATCTCCGGAGAAGAGAAAAAGAATCTTACAATTGAGGATCTCTTACATAAATTTGAAGAGGTATCTGGAACAGAGTTCACTAATGATACTGAAATCTTATCAAAGTAAAATAAGAAAACCGTCTGCAAAGATAGCAGGCGGTTTTCTTTTTTATATCTATTAAAATTTTATTAAAATCATTACTTTTCCACTATTTTATGATAAATTAATATAAGAATTTTCTACAAAACGGAGGCAGTTGTGAACGAGAATAATAACAACCAAAATGGTGGAGATAAAAAGAATAATCGTCAGCCTTTCTACACATTAGGAATACTAGTGCTTGTGGCACTTTTCTTTACTAGCATGGTGTATAGAGGGGCTAGTTCAAATTCAAATCAGGAGATTACTTACACAGAGTTTTTACAGCTTGTTGAAGACGACAAAGTTGCGGAAGTAAATTTTGATAACGACGTTATCAATATCACTCTTGTTGAAGGCGAAACATACGGCATGTCATCTGACGAGGCTAGTGCACTTCAGCAGATTTACGAGAGCACAGGCCAGTCTACATCAGTCAAGCTTTATACAGCATATCTTCGTGATGATGATTTGCTTGATAAGTTGGATGAGCACGGTGTAGAGTACGAGGGTACAATTGCTGACTCCACAGCAGCAATTATCTATAATGTCCTTTCATTTGTACTTCCAATTGTATTGTTATGGGTACTTCTTGGTTTCTTTATGAAACGTATGGGTGGTGGCCCAATGGGAGTCGGCAAATCAAATGCCAAGCTTTACAATATGGAAAAAGCTACAGGTGTTACATTCAAGGATGTAGCAGGACAGGATGAGGCAAAGGAGTCTGTACAAGAAATGGTAGACTTCCTTCACAATCCTCGTAAATATACAGAAATTGGTGCCAAGCTTCCAAAGGGTGCTCTTTTAGTAGGCCCTCCAGGAACAGGTAAAACTCTTCTTGCAAAAGCAGTTGCAGGTGAAGCAGGAGTTCCATTCTTCTCACTTGCAGGTTCTGATTTCGTAGAGATGTTTGTTGGTGTTGGTGCTTCACGTGTTCGTGACCTTTTCAAGGAAGCTCAGAAAGTAGCGCCATGTATCGTTTTCATCGACGAGATTGATGCCATTGGTAAGAGTCGTGACGCTCATTACGGCGGCGGTAACGACGAGCGTGAGCAGACATTAAATCAGCTCCTTTCAGAGATGGATGGTTTTGATTCTAACAAGGGATTACTTATTCTTGCAGCTACAAATAGACCAGAAGTGCTTGATAAAGCTTTACTTCGTCCAGGTCGTTTTGATAGACGAATCATCGTAGATAAGCCTGATCAAAAGGGCCGTCTTGAAATCCTCAAAGTTCATGCAAAGGATGTAAAGATGGATGAAACAGTTGATTTGGATGCTATTGCACTTGCATCAGTAGGTCTTGTTGGTTCTGATTTGGCAAACATTATCAACGAAGCTGCAATTTTAGCAGTCAAAGATAAGCGTAAGTTTGTAAATCAAAAAGACTTATTCGAAGCATTTGAACTTGTCGCAGTCGGCGGTAAGGAAAAGAAAGATAGAGCAATGAGTGAGAAAGAACGTAAAATCGTTTCATATCACGAAGTTGGACATGCTCTTGTTTCTGCATTACAAAAGGATGCTGAGCCAGTTCAAAAGATTACAATTGTTCCTAGAACAATGGGAGCATTGGGATACACACTTCAGACACCAGAAGAAGAAAAGTTCCTTGAAACCAAGGACGAGCTAATTGCAAAGATTGTTACTTACATGGGCGGTCGTGCGGCAGAAGATATTAAGTTTGGCTCATATACATCAGGAGCAGCAAATGATATCGAGCAGGCTACAAAGATTGCCAGAGCGATGGTTACTCGATTTGGTATGTCTGATAAGTTTGGAATGATGGGACTTGCAACAGTAGAGAGCCAGTATCTCGATGGCAGAGCATCATTAATCTGTGGCGAAAACACAGCAGCTGAAATAGATAAAGAAGTTCTTCAGATGATTACAGATGCTTATGCAAAAGCAAAGCAGCTTCTTGCAGATAACATGGAATGTCTTGATAAGATTTCCGACTATCTATTTGAACACGAGACAATCACAGGTAAGGAATTCATGTCAATCTTCAGAGAAATAAAAGGAATTCCAGACCCAGAAGAAAAGAAAGAGCCAGAAAGACATAGTCTTTTTGATGATGTTAATGACCCACAGAATGTGGTAGCAGATAGTATTTTTGATGAGTAATTTATATGGTAACTGAAAAAGACCTTAGTAAACTCCCGGATCAACCGGGAGTTTATCTAATGCACGGGAAAAATGATGAAATTATATATGTAGGTAAAGCGTTGTCCCTTCGTCACAGAGTGAGACAGTACTTTCAACCGAGCCATGATGAGGGCCTCAAGAAAAAGCAGATGGTGGCAAATATTGATTATTTCGAGTTTATAGTCACTGACTCTGAATTAGAGGCTCTTATTTTAGAATGTAATTTAATAAAGGAATATCGTCCGAAATATAACACAATGCTTCGTGACGATAAGACTTACCCATATATCGAGGTCACTTTACAGGAAGCATATCCAAGGGTTTTGTTCTCCAGAAGGATGAAAAAGAATGGCAGCAAATTTTTCGGTCCATTCACATCTGCGGGAGCTGTTCATGACACTATCGAGTTGGTTCAAAAGCTATACAAGATACGTACATGCTCACAGAAACTGCCAGAGAATTTTGGAAAAAACAGACCATGCTTAAATTATCATATTGGACAGTGCTTAGGTCCTTGTCAGGGAAATGTTCCTGTAGAAGAGTATCGTAAAAACGTAGAAAAGGTAATCGAGTTTTTAAACGGAGATTATGCTGACACAATAAAAGATTTACAAAGAAAAATGCTTGCGGCATCAGAGGATATGGACTACGAAAAGGCTGCCCTTTACAGAGATTTGATTGAATCAGTAAAGGCTTGCGCAGGAAGACAAAAAGCTACTCAGCTAGATGGAGAGGATAGAGATATCATCGCTATGGCTAAAGGCAAAGAAGATGCTGTTGTTCAGGTATTCTTTATTCGTGGCGGCAAAATGATTGGCAGAGAGCATTTCTTTATAAATGTTCGTGTGGATGATACAGATGAAGATTTGCTTGAGTATTTCCTTAAGGATTACTACACAGGTACACCATTTATTCCTAGAGAAATTTTTGTTCAGTTTGAAATGACTGAATCAGAATTAATCGAGACATGGCTCACAAATAAAAAAGGCTCTAGAGTTTACATAAGAACGCCTAAGCGTGGGGCAAAGGAAAAGCTTGTGGAGCTTGCAGCTAAAAATGCTCAGATGGTTTTGGATCAGGATAGAGAAAAAATAAAAAAAGAAGAGGGCAGAACAATTGGAGCCATGAAGGAAATAGCAGATATTCTAGGACTTCCTGGAGCAAGCAGAATGGAGGCCTACGATATTTCAAATATTTCCGGATTCCAATCAGTTGGTTCCATGGTAGTGTTTGAAAAAGGCAAGCCAAAACGCTCAGATTACCGTAAATTCAAAATCAAAACAGTTGAAGGTCCAAATGATTATGCATCCATGCACGAAGTGCTCACACGCCGTTTTTCACATGGAATTGAGGAACTTGAAGAAAATGGTGGCGTAATCGAAGACAGCTTTACCAAGTTTCCTGATGTTATAATGATGGATGGTGGTAAGGGACAGGTTCATATCGCCGAGCAGGTTATGTCAGAACTTGGCCTTCATATTCCTATAGCAGGTATGGTAAAGGATGATCATCATAGAACGAGAGGCCTTTACTATAGAGACGAAGAAATACCGATAGATACTCACTCTGAAGGCTTCCAGTTAATCACAAGACTTCAGGATGAAGCACACCGATTTGCAATTGAATATCATCGAAGCCTTAGAAGTAAAGGCCAGGTTCACAGTTTTCTTGACGATATTGAGGGAATCGGTCCAAAGAGGCGAAAAGCCCTTATGAAAAAATATGTTTCTGCAGAAAAAATGGCAAATGCCACAGTGGAAGATTTAATGGATACAGAATCTATGAGCAAAGAAGCGGCAGAGAATGTATACAATTACTTTCACCCTATTAATTCCGCAGAAAATGAGCTAAAATAATCTATGAATTTTCAGTTGATGGGAGGTTTTTATGGCAAATAATAAATTTGTAACAGTAGCAACACTACAGGAAAGATTTAATCTTACCAATTTCACACCAGAGCTCAATCTTGAAGAGGCTCAGGTAACAGTTGCTGATGTCAATAGACCAGCGCTTCAGCTACACGGATTTTATGAGCATTTCGATTCAAGCCGTATTCAGGTTATTGGAAATGTAGAAGCGGCATACTTAAATAAAAAGACAGATGAAGAGAAGGCTGAAAGCTTTGCTCAGCTATTAACATATGATATTCCATGTGTAATTTTCTGCAGAGGAGAAAAGCCAGGAGAAATATTACTTAAGGAAGCAGTTAAGGCAAAGGTTCCAGTATTAGGAACTGATCGTGCTACATCAGAGTTTATGTCAGCTTTGATTTATTCTTTGAATAAAGACTTTGCACCATACACAACTATCCACGGTGTATTAGTTGATGTTTATGGTGAAGGCTTGCTTATCACAGGTGAATCTGGAATAGGTAAATCAGAAGCTGCACTTGAGCTTATCCGTCGTGGTCACAGACTTGTATCAGACGATGTTGTAGAGATTCGTCGTCCAAACAACGAAAGATTATACGGAAGAGCGCCATCGATTACACAGTATCTTATTGAGCTTAGAGGTATTGGAATTATCGATGTTAAATCACTTTATGGTGTTGAGGCTGTAAAGGATGAGCAGCGTATTGATTTAGTTATTAAGCTTGAGGATTGGTCAAAGGAAAAAGAATATGATCGTCTTGGTATGACAGATGAATACATGAACATCCTTGGTATTGATGTAACATGTCATTCACTTCCAATTAGACCAGGTAGAAATCTCGCTATTATTTGCGAGGCTGCCGCAGTAAACCATCGTCAGAAGAAGATGGGCTATAATGCTGCCGAGGAGCTTTACAGGCGAGTTCAGAATAATATTAATGGATAGGAGATGCTAGGTTTTATGGAACGCAAGAATGCTTGGAGTAAGTATACTTCAGAAAAAGATAAGAAAAAGGTTATGGCCTTTGGTGAAGACTATAGAAAGTTTTTATCAACATGCAAAACAGAAAGAGAATGTGTTTCATTCTTTGTAGAAAAGGCAGAAAAAGCTGGATTTAAGAATCTTGATGAAGCTATTGCAAGTGGCAAGAAGCTTAAAGCAGGAGATAAGGTTTACGCTGTAAATAAGGGCAAGGAGCTTGCTTTATTTATCGTAGGTTCAGAAGATTTAGAGTCTGGCATGAACATCCTTGGTGCTCATATCGATAGCCCAAGAATGGACTTAAAGCAGAATCCTTTATACGAGGATGCAGATATCGCATTACTTGACACTCACTATTATGGTGGTATCAAGAAATACCAGTGGGTAACTATTCCACTTGCACTTCACGGTGTACTTGTTAAAAAGACAGGTGAAGTAATGCCTGTTAATGTAGGTGAAGATGAGAATGATCCAGTATTTGGTATTTCAGATTTACTTATTCACCTTGCAGCAGACCAGATGGACAAAAAGGGCGCAAAGGTTGTTGAAGGTGAAGACCTCAATGTTATCGTAGGAAGCATCCCAGGCTTTGATAAAAAGGGTGAGAAGGAAAAGGAATCTGTAAAGAAGAATGTTCTCAAGCTTCTCAAGGACAAGTATGATATCGAGGAAGAGGATTTCATTTCAGCAGAAATCGAAGTTGTTCCAGCCGGTCCAGCTAGAGACTTTGGCTTTGATCGTTCGATGATCTTAGGATATGGTCACGATGATAGAGTATGTGCATATTCATCATTTATGGCGCTTATTGATTGCAAAGAAAAATTAAAGAAGACAGCATGCTGCCTTCTTGTAGATAAGGAAGAAATCGGTTCTGTAGGCGCAACAGGTATGGAATCTAGATTCTTCGAGAATATTTTTGCAGAGCTTTACAATCTTACAGGAGACTATTCAGAGCTTAAGCTTCGTAGAGCCCTTACAAACTGCAAGGTACTTTCATCAGATGTATCTGCAGCATTTGATCCAAACTATGCATCGGCATTTGAAAAGAACAATGCAGCATATCTTGGACGTGGTCTTGTATTCAACAAGTACACAGGCGCTAGAGGTAAGAGTGGTTCAAACGATGCATCTGCAGAGTATGTAGCTGATGTACGTAACATCATGGACAAGGACAATGTATTCTGGCAGACAGCTGAGCTTGGTAAGGTTGACCAGGGTGGCGGTGGAACAATCGCATACATTATGGGTAATTACAACATGCAGGTAATTGACTCAGGTGTTGCTGTTCTTTCTATGCACGCTCCATGTGAGATTATTTCAAAGGTTGATTTATACGAAGCATTATTAGGATACGAGGCGTTTATTAAATATGCTTAATGAGAAGTACCAGAAATTAGCAGAAGAATTAAAAGCACAATTTCCAAAATCTTTAATCCTTTTAGAGGAAGAAATGAAAAGTCACACGACTTTTAGAATAGGAGGTCCGGCCGATATTTATATCGAGCCGGATTATGCCGCTATTATTCCTTTAATTCAATTTCTTAAAGAGCAGGAGATTCCATTTATTGTTATAGGAAATGGAAGCAATTTGCTAGTGTCTGATGAGGGAATTGAAGGTGTTGTTATTTCCCTTGGTAAACAATCAAATGACATAACAATCAATGGTGATACAGTGGTTGTAGAAGCAGGAGCTTTGCTTTCAACTGTAGCTAACAAAGCTGCAAAAGCAGGGCTTACTGGAATGGAATTTGCATCAGGAATTCCAGGTTCAATAGGCGGTGCAGTTTTCATGAATGCAGGAGCCTATGGCGGAGAAATGAAGGACATAATTGAATCAGTTCTCATCCTAACATCAGAATTGGAAAAGAAAACTGTTACACCAGAGGAATTATCAATGTCGTATCGTCATTCATCTTTAATGGAAGATGGAGGATATGTTCTTTCTGCTGTTCTAAAGCTCAGTCCGGGAAATCCAGAAGAAATTCAGGCAAGAATTGACGAGATTAAAAAACAGCGCACAGAAAAGCAACCACTGAATTTCCCAAGTGCAGGTTCTACTTTTAAGCGACCAGAGGGATATTTTGCAGGAAAGCTAATTGATGATGCAGGCCTGCGCGGATATACTGTTGGTGGCGCTCAGGTTTCAGAAAAGCATTGTGGTTTTGTGGTAAACAAGGGTGATGCAACAGCAGCTGAAGTTTTGCAATTAATGTCAGATGTTAATGATAAAGTATTTAATAAATTTGGAGTTCATTTGGTTCCAGAGGTTCGAATCATAGGGAGGAACGTGAATTGAAGCTATTAATTCTAACTGGAATGTCAGGTGCAGGAAAAAACACAGCATTTAAAATGCTGGAGGATATGGGCTATTATTGCATGGACAATCTTCCAATCCAATTGTTAAAGAGTGTTGTCGAATTGGCTGAAAATGGCGCTTTTGACCAAAAGATTGTTGTTGGAATAGATGTCCGTAATGGTAGAGCTATGAAACTTTTGCCTGATATTTTGCAGGAATTAGACAACGACAATAAACATTTTTCTATTCTGTTCTTGGATGCAGAGGATGATGTATTAATTAAACGATACAAAGAGACTAGACGTAATCATCCACTTTCTGGTAGAGAAAGAATTGCAGCAGGCATTCAGCAAGAAAGAGAGTCAATCGGATTTTTACGTGATGAGGCAGACTATGTTATCGACACAACTCACCTTTTAACAAGAGAGTTAAAGGAAGAGCTTGAAAAGATATTTGTTGATGATGCAGATTACAAGAGCCTTTTCGTAACTATCATTTCATTTGGATTTAAGTACGGAATTCCAGAAGATGCTGATTTGGTTTTTGACGTAAGATTTTTACCTAACCCATACTATGATACAGATCTTAGGCCGTTTACAGGAAACGACCAGCCAATTAAGGATTTCGTTTTAAAATATGAGGAGTCTCAGATTTTCTTAGAGAAAACAACTGACTTAATCAAGTTCCTGATTCCTAACTATATAAAAGAAGGAAAAAATCAGCTTGTTATTGCAGTTGGATGTACAGGCGGAAAGCACAGAAGTGTATGCCTGGCAGATGAGATTTTTGAGGCACTAAATCATGATGAGTCTTATGGACTTAAAATTGAGCATCGTGATATAGGCAAGGATGCTTTGAGAGGAAAATAATTGTCATTTTCAAAAGAGGTAAAAGAGGAACTCTTTTCTGTTATTCCTAAAAGCCGTCACTGTATGGTTGCTGAAATGTCTGGCATTTTTCTCATGGAAGGATTAAATGCATTTCAGAACTATTCAGATGAACCATTAAACAGAAAAGTCTTTACTTTATTAAATAAAACACTTAATATAGGAAAAGATGTCACAGCACTGTCTACTGATGTCTTATTGGAGACTAAAAAAATGCTTAAGCTATCTGATGATAGCAAAGTAGCAAACGATTTAGTTATCCAGCAGCCATGCTGCAAGCGTTCATTCATAAGAGGAGCGTTTTTAGCAGCTGGTTCCATTTCAGACCCTAATAAGGGATATCATTTTGAGATAGTATGCAACGAAGAAGCTATGGCTTCGCAGCTAACAAAGGTTATGAACACATTCGATGTGGAAGCAAAATATGTTAGCAGAAATGGTAAATATGTTGTATACCTCAAAGAGGGCGCACAAATCGTAGAAATATTACGAGTTATGGAAGCTGCTCATTCTGTTATGGAACTAGAAAACATTAGAGTAGTTAAAGAAGTGCGAGGCACAATCAATCGAAAAGTCAATTGCGAGACTGCAAATATAGGCAAAACAGTTAATGCAGCTGTTAGGCAAATCGAGGCAATCCGCCTTTTGGATGAAAAGGTGGGGCTTGATACATTGCCACCGCAGCTACAGGAAATTGCCCAAGTCAGACTTGATAATCCAGACACACCGCTAGGAGCCTTAGGACAGTACTTAGATCCACCTATAGGCAAGTCAGGGGTTAATCATCGATTGAAAAAGCTGGTTCAAATGGCAGAACAGTTATAGCATACCAGCAATAGGTTTTATTTAGTTTTTCAGGAGGACGTCATGCAGAAAGAAGTTACTATTCAGATGTCAAATTCAATGGAAGCTACACCAATAGCACACCTTGTGCAGTTAGCTAACCAGTTTGCAAGCTCAATCTATTTTGAGATGGATGAAAAGAAGGTTAATGCTAAAAGTATTATGGGTATGATGAGTTTGGTATTAGCTTCAGGATCAAAGGTAGTTATTGATGCTACAGGAGATGATGAAGAAAAGGCTGTCACAGAACTTGCTGATTTCCTTACAAAATAAATTATTATCGAGGGATATATGTCAAAAAGATTATTATTTATTATCAATCCACGCTCTGGTAAAGGGCAGATAAAAGAACATCTGGCTGACATTCTGGATATAATGATTAAGGCTGGCTATCAGGTTAGTGTACACATTACACAGGCTGGTGGCGATGCAACAAGACAGACAATAGAACAGTCCAAGAATTTCGATAGAATCGTTTGCTCTGGTGGTGATGGAACACTTGATGAAGTGGTTACTGGTATGATGCAGTTAGATCCATCAGAAAGAAAACCAATTGGGTATATTCCAGCTGGTTCTACAAACGATTTTGGAAATTCACTTGGTATAGATAAGAACATGTTAAATGCAGCGCAGATTAGTGTTTCTGATAAACTATTTCCATGTGATATAGGTAGATTCAATTCAGATTCATTTGTATATGTGGCTGCATTTGGTATTTTTACAGAAGTTTCTTATGCTACATCACAGGATTTGAAAAATCTTTTGGGGCATGCCGCATATATAATCGAAGGTGCAAAGCAGCTTCGCGATATCCCATCATTCCGCATGCAGGTGGAATACGATGGCAATGTTATATATGATGAATTTATATACGGCATGATTACAAATTCTAAGTCTGTCGGTGGTTTTCAGGGTATCATAAGAGGAAATATTGGATTAAACGATGGTGTGTTTGAAGCTACATTAATCAAAATGCCTCGTAATCCAATGGAGCTTAATGAAATCCTAGGCTTTATGACTGGTATTATTCCAGATTCAGAGATGGTATACAGTTTCCAAACTAGCGAAATTAAGTTTACATGTAGTGAAGATGTCCCATGGACATTGGACGGAGAATTCGGTGGTAATCACAAGGTTGTTAGCGTCGTAGACGAGAACAGTGCCCTTGAAATAGCTATTGAATAGAATTTTACGTTATGTTAAAATTTGCGGTAGATGGGGTTCTTTAGAACCCAAAAACGATTATATGGAGGATATAATTATGTTAGTTTCTGCAAAAGAAATGCTTGATAAAGCAAAAGCAGGCCACTATGCAGTTGGTCAGTTCAACATTAATAACCTTGAGTGGACAAAAGCCATTCTTCTTACAGCTCAGGAGCTTAACTCACCTGTAATCCTTGGTGTATCTGAGGGTGCTGGTAAGTACATGACAGGCTTCGGTACAGTAGCTGCTATGGTTAAGGCTATGGACGAGGAGCTCGGAATTACAGTTCCTGTAGCACTTCACCTTGATCATGGTACATACGAAGGATGCTACAAGTGCATCAAAGCTGGTTTCACATCAATCATGTTTGATGGTTCACACTATCCATTCGAGGAGAACCTTGCAAAGTCTACAGAGCTTGTTAATGTTGCTCACGGACTTGGCCTTTCTATCGAGTGCGAAGTTGGTTCAATCGGTGGTGAAGAAGATGGTGTTGTAGGTATGGGCGAGTGCGCTGATCCTAACGAGTGCAAGACAATCGCTGACCTTGGTGTAGATATGCTTGCAGCAGGTATCGGTAACATCCACGGTAAGTACCCAGAGAACTGGCAGGGACTTTCTTTCGAGACACTTGATGCTATTCAGCAGAAGACAGGTGCTATGCCACTCGTACTTCACGGTGGTACAGGTATCCCAGCTGATATGATCAAGAAGGCTATCGAGCTTGGTGTTTCAAAGATCAACGTTAACACAGAGTGCCAGCTTTCATTTGCTGACGCTACACGTAAATATATTGAGGCTGGTAAGGACCTTGAGGGTAAGGGCTTCGATCCACGTAAGCTTTTAGCTCCTGGTACAGATGCTATCAAGGCAACAGTTAAAGAAAAGATGGAACTTTTCGGTTCAGTTGGAAAGGCTTAATCGGTTTGCCCGATTTAGCTTTCTTATGAGCTTTATGGAAGACAATCGGTGGGGATCCTTGCTGATTGTCTTTCTTTATATATGTTATGGGAAAGGATACTTTATAAATGGAAGAATATTTTAATGTGGCAGACATCTTTGGAGAAAATGTATTTAACGATACAGTTATGCAGGAACGACTTCCAAAGAAGACTTATCAGAAGCTTAAGCAGACTATTCTTGCAGGAGAAGAGCTTGATTTAGAGACTGCTGATGTTATTGCACACGAAATGAAGGAGTGGGCTATTGAGAAGGGTGCAACCCACTACACACATTGGTTCCAGCCACTTACAGGTATTACAGCAGAAAAGCATGATTCATTCATTTCTGCTCCATTACCAAGTGGTAAGGTGCTTATGAGCTTCTCTGGTAAAGAGCTTATAAAAGGTGAGCCAGATGCATCATCGTTCCCTTCAGGAGGACTTAGAGCCACATTTGAGGCAAGAGGATATACAGCTTGGGATCCAACATCTCCAGCATTTGTTAGACAGGATGCAGCAGGTGCAACACTTTGCATTCCTACAGCTTTCTGTTCATATACAGGAGAAGCATTGGACCAGAAAACACCTTTGCTTCGTTCTATGGAAGTTTTATCAGAGCAGGCAATCAGACTTCTTAGATTATTTGGTAACACAAATTCTAAGCGTGTAATTCCTTCAGTTGGTGCTGAGCAGGAATACTTCCTAATTGACCGTGAAATGTATCTTGCCCGTAAGGATTTAATGTATACAGGTCGTACACTCTTTGGTGCAATGCCACCTAAGGGACAGGAAATGGACGACCATTACTTTGGTTCGATTCCAGAGCGAATTGAGGCCTATATGCGTGATGTTAATATTGAGCTTTGGAAGCTTGGCGTTTCATCTAAAACACAGCATAATGAGGTTGCTCCAGCTCAGCACGAGCTTGCACCAATCTATGCACAGTGCAACGTTGCAGTAGATCACAACCAGATTATCATGGAGACACTTAGAAAGGTTGCAAACCGTCATGGTTTACAGTGCCTCCTCCATGAAAAACCATTCGCAGGCGTAAATGGTTCAGGTAAGCATGATAACTGGTCACTTGTTACAGACGATGGAATCAATCTTTTTGAGCCAGGTAAATCACCACATGAGAACATCCAGTTCTTGCTTGTGCTTTGCCTTGTTCTTAAGGCTGTTGATTTACATGCAGATCTTCTTCGTGAGTCTGCATCAGACGTTGGTAATGATCACAGATTAGGTGGAAATGAAGCGCCTCCTGTAATCATCTCTGTATACCTTGGAGAGCAGCTGGAGGACGTTTTAAGACAGCTCATCTCTACTGGTACAGCTACTAAGTCAAAGAAGGGTGAAAAGCTTGCTACAGGCGTTAAAACGCTTCCTGACTTTAGAAAAGATGCAACAGATAGAAACCGTACATCACCATTTGCATTTACTGGAAACAAGTTCGAATTCAGAATGGTTGGTTCACAGGATTCAGTTGGTGAGCCAAACGTAGTTTTAAACACAATCATGGCAGAGGCACTTTGCGAGGCTTGTGATGAGCTTGAGAAAGCAAAGGATTTTGATAGCGCAGTTCATGACATGATAAAGAAGCTTGCTACAGAGCATCAGCGTATCGTATTTAACGGAAATGGATACGGAGAAGAGTGGATTGAGGAAGCAAAGAAGAGAGGCTTGCCAAGCATCAATTCTTTAGTAGAGGCAATTCCAGCTCTTACAACAGATGCAACAGTTTCAATGTTTGAAAAGTTTGGAGTATTCTCAAAGGTAGAGCTTGAGTCACGTGCTGAAATCGAATACGAGCAGTACATCAAGTCAATCAACATCGAAGCAAAGACTATGATAGACATGGCTTCTAAGCAGATTATTCCAGCTGTAATAGGCTATGCTACAGAGCTTGGACTTTCTATTGGTACAATTCAGGATGCTTGTCCTGAGGCCGATGTAAGCACTCAGAAGGAACTTCTCATTAAGGTATCTAATTATCTACGTGAGGCAAAGGAAGCCCTTGTAAAGCTCAAAGAGACAAACAATAAGGCATATACTATGAAGGCTTCTAGCTGCGAAAAAGCCAACTTCTACCACGATGAAGTTATAAAGGCTATGGAAGAGCTTCGTGCTCCTGTAGATGCCTTAGAAATGATTGTAGACAAAGAATGCTGGCCAATGCCTAGCTATGGAGATATGATTTTCGAAGTATAAAATAAAGCAAACAAAAAAGAGCTCAAACGAGCTCTTTTTTTATGCATATTATTCGCCACCAATTACTTGAATAGTTCCTTCACTGCCTCCTGAAGAATCACTTGTTGTGGATGATGAACCACCGATTACACCAGTATTTGGCATTTGGTATCCACCATGATATGGACAATATGTTCCGAAGGTGGCTGCATCAACTCCGTATGCTTCATCAGCAGTTCCGGCAGCTGCGCCTACGATAAATACTCCTGAGTAGGCAGGACATTCTGAATTTGCAAACATGTGTGACTGAGTACATACAGTACCGAGATAATGCTTATCACAGTATTCTGTAGGCTCGGTGCCCTCCTCAAAGTATTCTGTGTAAACCATAGAACCACGAGGGTCACAGTCACACACACCATCGATAGCAAGTTTACCGGATTTTTTACATACCTGTGCGGTCACGATACCATCAGGCATTGTAAAGTCTTTTGCTGACAGACTCTCGTGAATACGGCTCATTACAGCTTTCCAAATAACTTTAGAGTAGGTTGTGTAGCTTTGAGGTGTATTATCGTCAAATCCGCCCCAAATAACGCCTGTATAGTATGGAGTGAAGCCTGCAAAGACTGTATCACGATTCTTTGTTGTAGTACCGGATTTGCCGGCTACAGCAATACCATTTACATCAAAGTTGGCAGCTTTACCTGTGCCTGAAGTCATAACGTCTTCCATAGCACTTGTAAGCAACCAAGCAGTTGTTTCTTTTAATACTCTGGTTGAAGTGTTATCTCTGTTATCAAGAATTATATTTCCCTGATGATCAACTACAGTAGTGTAGAAGATTGGTGAGTTATATTCGCCGCCATTTGCGATTGTAGCATATGCAGATGTTAGGTCTACATTAGTAACACCATTTGTGATACCACCAAGGGCAAGGGCCTGGTTATTATCGCCATCAGTTAAAGTTGTAATTCCTAAATCTTTTGCATATTGGAAGCCAAGGCTTGTTCCGATATCACCCATTACCTCGACAGTAACAACGTTGATAGAGTTTGTAATGGCTGTTCTGATATTGGTCCAGCCAAGGTATGTGTTGTTGTAGTTTTTAAGTGATGTGCCATCAGCATATGTAGTAGGCATATCATTTTCTACTGATGCAAGTGTCATTCCGCCAGCATCAAGTGCTGCAGCATAACAAGCAATAACCTTGAATGTAGAACCTGGTTGACGAGTAATGCCTGTTGCTCTGTTAAGGGTTTTGGCAGCTGTTTTATCTCCACGACCACCAACCATTGCAACAACCTGACCAGTATACTGATCGATAATTGTCATAGCAGCTTGAGGCTGAAGTGTGTATGTTACAGATTCTCCAGCGATTTCATCCCCATCTTCCATGATGGCTGCTTTGTATTCTTCGATTGCAGCAGCTGCTTCCTCTTTGGTATCAAACTCAAGAGTATAACCAGAGTTGCTTGACTGATAATAAGAAAGCATTGTTGTGTCAGAATAATTGGCTGTGGAGCCATCTGATTTTGTAATGGTCAATCTGTAGGAGAATGAATACTTTTCAATTCCTTTGTAGTTATCAGTATTGTTAACTTCTTCCTCTACTATATTTTGGATTGAAGTATCCTGTGTAGAGTAGATTGAAAGACCACCTGAATATAATAGTGAATATGCTTCAGTTTCAGTGTAACCAAGTCTTGTTTGTAAATCTTCTATAACTTCATCTGTTAGTGCATCAACAAAATAAGAAGTTGATGATGTAGAAATTTCGGTGTTAAGTACCTGGATTCTATCGTAAACATCATCTGCGAGAGCTGTTTCGTATTCACTTTCTGTAATATACCCTTGATCCAACATGTTTTTGAGGACTTTTTTGCGTCGAGTTGCATTTTCCTCAGGATGAGAAATTGGATTGTATTTTGTTGGGTTTTGAGTGATTCCAGCAATAACAGCACATTCTGAAAGAGTTAAATCTGAAACAGATTTATTAAAGTATCTCTCGGCTGCTGCCTCAACACCAAGAGTGTTCTGGCCTAAGTTGATACTATTAAGATAGTTCTCTAAAATAACATCTTTACTAACAATTTTCTCAAGCTGAACAGCTAAGTACTGTTCTTGGATTTTACGATTAATACTATCAAGCTTAGTACGCTCAGATGTCCATGTGGTGAAATAGTTATTCTTTAACAGCTGTTGGGTGATTGTACTGGCACCCTGAGTAAAATGAAAACCATCAAGGATACCTTGCATTGCTGCTCTTATAATACCCTGTGGATCAATTCCGTTGTGCTCGTAGAATCGAGCATCTTCAATTGCAACGAAAGCATGCTGCAAATCGATAGGAATATTATCTAAAGTAACATAGGTTCTATTGGCACCTGTTGATGCTAAGGTTTCGATTTCATTTCCATCTGAATCATAAACTGTACTCATGTAACCAGTTGGTGAGATATCTATTGTGGATACATCTGGAAGCTGGTCAATGAGATTCTTTGCATAGAGGTAAGCAAAAATACCACCAGCTATGACTACAGAGACGATGCATATCAGCGAAATACGAATAATGGCCAATCCGGCACTGTGACGTTTTCGCTTCTTACGTCCTGAAAGCTTAGCGGACTGCTTAGCTGCATTTTCTTTTCCGTAATTCATAATAACCTCCAATTTAGACTTCATTATACCAAAATTATCACTTATAATAAACCTATGGAAAATAAGACTTTTAGAATTGTATATGAAGGCGGAACAGGGGAGATAGAAGAGAAGAAATCGAGATTTATTGCTCATATTTGCCCTGTTACATCTGAAAAAGAGGCTGTAGATTTTATTTCCGCAAAAAAGAAAGAGTTCTGGGATGCAAGGCATAATTGCTCAGCCTTTTTAATAGGAGAAAACAACGAAATTACAAGATGTAATGATGATGGGGAGCCTGCGCAAACTGCAGGTCGACCAATGTTGGATGTTCTTCTTAGAGAGAATATTCATAATTGTGTGGTAGTGGTAACTCGTTATTTTGGTGGAGTTCTTTTGGGGACAGGTGGACTCGTACGGGCATATCAGTCAGCTGTTCAGGAAGGACTAAAAAATTGCAAACTTCTTGAACCCAAAGATGGATATCCATGTGAAATAAAAACAGATTATAATGGCTATGGAAAAATAGAATATGTTCTCAGAGAAAATAATCTTCCGATTTTAAATACAGAATTTGGAGCAGAAGTAATAATTTCATCTGTAGTAGAATGTAATTTCAAAGAAAATCTAGAAAAAATTGTTGCAGACAAAACGGCAGGAAATGCCGAAATTACGTGGGATTCTCAGGTTAAATTCGATATTTTAGATGGCCAGATTTTAAAATTTTAAAAAAAGTTGAAAAAAGTGCTTGCTATTTTAAAATCTATGCTCTATAATAGCATTCGTTGACGCGGTAAAGCAGTTAAACAAAGCGCTCAGCGAATAATATTGGCCCATCGCCAAATGGTAAGGCAACGGACTCTGACTCCGTCATTTCAAGGTTCGAATCCTTGTGGGCCAGCTAAGACCTAAGCATTAGCTTAGGTCTTTTTTTTACCTGAAATTTATGGAACAAATCAAACTGTTAATATATAATATTTGCTAACGGTGGTTTTGGAGGTAAGTGATGTATTCATATCAGGACAGAATTAAATACAGCGAAGTTGATGCAAATCTTGATCTCACATATTTCGGCTTAGTTAATTACATGCAAAACTGTAGCTGCTTTCATTCTGATGATGTAGGCGTTGGTGTATATTATTTAGCTCCTAAAAAATTAGGTTGGTTTGTGACAAGCTATGAAATACATATTAAAAGATTGCCAAGGTATTCAGAGAAAGTAAAGGTATGCACATGGCCATATCAGGTTAGAGGCATGATGGCGCATCGTCTTTACTCAATCGAAACCGAGGATGGAGAGGTTTTGGTTTATGCAGATTCCCTCTGGGTACTTATGGATTTGGATAAGCTCAAGCCATCCAGATTTACAGAAGAAATTGCAAAGGCTTATCCAGAGGATGCAAGCTTGCCTCAGTTTAATATAGAGCGCAAAAAGCTTAGGCTTAGCACAGATATAGAAAAGGTTGGAGAGTTTACAGTTACAGACAGATATCTAGACACAAACAACCACATGAATAACTCTCACTACATAGATGTCACTCGCTATTATTTACCAGAGCAGTCATTCAATACAATCAATATCAACTATAAAAAAGCAGCATTGTTAGATGACAAGCTAGATGTGTACATAGGAAAAATAGAAGAGGGATATCAGGTAGTCCTCAAAAAAGAAGATGAAGTTTATACAATAGTGGAGTACAAATAATGAAATTAGGCGAAATACAAGTTTTAAAAATAGAGAAGAAGGTTGAATTTGGTGTTTATCTTTCAGATGGAACAGAAAGAGTTCTTTTGCCAAAGAAGCAGGTTCCAGAGAATGCCAAAATCGGAGATGAGATAAAGGTATTTGTATACAAGGATTCTAAAGATAGATTAATCTGTACAACAAATACTCCAAAGCTTACCTTTGGACAGATGGGTGTGCTTTCAGTTAGCCAGGTTAATAAAGTAGGCGCATTCCTTGATTGGGGATTAGAAAAGGATTTATTCCTTCCTTTCAAGGAAATGACAAAGCAGCCATCTGAAGGTGACGAGATTTTAGTTAGAGTCTACATCGATAAAAGTCAGCGTCTTTGTGCCAGCATGAAGGGCTTATACGAGATGCTTTCTACAAAGCCTCCATATCAGGTGGGGGATGAAGTAGAGGCTAGAATATACGAATTTGGCCATGACTTTGGTACATTTGTTGCTATCGAGGATAAATATTCTGCAATGATTCCAAAGCATGAGGATACAAGCAAGTACCGAGTTGGCGATGTTCTTATGGTTCGCATCACAGGCATCAAAGAAGACGGTAAATGCGATGTTACAATTAGAGATAAAGCATACATCCAAATGGAAGATGATGCAGAAGCTTTGCTTGACTTAATTGATAGCTATGCTGGTGTATTGCCATTCTCAGAAAAGGCATCACCAGAAGTTATAAAAAGGGAAACAGGTCTTTCAAAAGCAGCGTTCAAGCGCGCTATTGGAAGACTCTACAAGGAAAGAAAGATTTCCTTAGTAGATGGAAAGATACGCAAACTATAAGGAGGACATACTTATGAAAAATGTAATCTCAACAACAGCTGCGCCAGCGGCAATTGGCCCATATTCACAGGCCATCGAGGTAAATGGAATGGTTTATACATCAGGTATCATTCCAGTTGATCCAGAAACAGGTGTTATTCCTGAAGGTGCTGCAGCACAGGCTGACAGAGTATTCAAGAGCATGAGTGCTCTATTAGAGGCAGCTGGTACATCCATGGGAAACGTTGTTAAAACAACAGTCTTTATTAAAAATATGGATGATTTCGCAGCAATTAATGAAGTATATGCAAAGTACTTCCCAGAGCCATTTCCAGCTCGTTCATGTATTGAAGTTGCTCGCATTCCTAAGGATGTTCTCTTGGAAGCAGAGGCAATTGCAATCAAATAAAATCGGAGAAGTGTTATGGTTTATGATGTTATTGTTATAGGAGCGGGGCCTGCTGGCCTTGCTGCTGGAATATATGGTAAGCGAGCTGGCTATAATATTCTTGTTTTAGACACAAGTTCTATCAGCGGTGGTCAGATACTCAACACATATGAGGTAGATAATTATCCTGGTATTCCTGGAGTATCAGGTACAGAGCTTGCAGATGCTATGAAAAAGCATTGTGAAAAGCTTGGCGTGGAGTTTGCCAGAGGCCGTGTTTCTTCCATTGTAGATAATGGTGAAATAAAAGAGCTTATTACTAAGAAAGAAAATTTCCAGACAAAGACAGTTATTATTGCTACAGGTGCTACAAACAGAAAGCTTGGATGTCCTGGTGAGGATGAGTTTTCAGGCATGGGCGTTTCTTACTGCGCTACATGTGATGGTGCATTTTTCAAAGATAAGGTAGTAGCAGTTGTTGGCGGTGGAGATGTAGCCCTCGAGGATGCAGCTTACCTAGCTAGGACCTGCAAAAAAGTTTATCTTATTCATAGAAGAGATGAGTTTAGAGGAGCAGTAGTTTTACAAAATCAGATTAAATCTCTTGATAATGTAGAATTGGTATTAGATTCAACCGTGGAATCTATAATCGGAAAAGATTCTGTTGAAAAACTTCTTATAAAGAATAAGAAAACAGATGAAGAAAAAGAATTGGAAGTAGAAGGTGTATTTATTGCAGTTGGTACAGTGCCTAACACCAAAACTATTTCTGGTCTTCCTTCATTAGATGATAGAGGTTATATAATTGCAGGTGAAACATGCGAAACTGATATTCCAGGAGTATTTGCAGCAGGAGATGTTAGAACCAAGCAATTACGTCAGGTAATTACTGCAACCGCTGATGGGGCGAATGCAATAACATCTATAACCAATTATTTAAATTTAAAATAGTTTACTAAAATGTTACAAACTCAACATATTTTCAGATTATTGGAAAATGTAAGGTTAAATCGGACTTGACACATTTACTGTTAGATTATATAATGACAACAGTTGTAATAAGTTTGTAACAAATTCGGAGGTTTTTTTTACAGAATGAATTCAAAAATGACAAAAGCTGTTAGTTATACACTTGCTGCTTGTGTTGTTGTTTCAAGCCTTTCATTTAGCGCTAGTGCTGCTACAGCTACATCAGGTGTCAGCGCATTATCTAGTGCAACAGGCGTTTTAGAAACAACAGACTACACTGCTTTCGCAGGTGCACAGCTTTCAGTTAATGATATGATTGCAAATGCAAATATACTTGCTGCAGAATCACAGTTAGCAGACAACGAAGCTAGTACAGTTGCTGCTTCTGAGGAAAATCCATATGCAGATATTGCAATTGCTCAGGTAGATAATTACGTATATATCCGTGAGTCGGCATCAGCTGATAGCGATTATGTCGGAAAGTTATATAACAACTCAGC
The DNA here is from genome assembly GCF_000703005.1 of Pseudobutyrivibrio ruminis HUN009. Lineage (NCBI taxonomy): Bacteria > Bacillati > Bacillota > Clostridia > Lachnospirales > Lachnospiraceae > Pseudobutyrivibrio > Pseudobutyrivibrio ruminis. The sequence goes on from NZ_JNLH01000001.1 coordinate 1,256,785, forward strand.
TGCTACAGTTTCTGAAACTGTTGAGGCAGAGGATGGTACATGGTTACTTATCACATCTGGCGATGTTACAGGTTATGTAAAGAGTGAATATGTAGTTCAGGGTGATCAGGAACTTGCAAAAGAAGTTTCAAGACGCTTAGCCACAGTTAAGACAACTACTCTTTATGTTCGTGAAGAAGCTACTACAGAATCCGATATCATCGATTTGATTCCTGTAGGCGATGACCTTACAGTTATTGATGAGTCAATGGCTGATACAGGTTGGGTAAAGGTTACATGTAACGCTGGTGAAGGTTATGTCAGCACAGATTACGTTGATCTTTCAACAGACTTTACAGTAGCAGAGTCTAAGAACGCTGAAATCGCACGAATAGCAAAAGAAGAGGAAGAAAAGAAAGCGGCTCAGGAAGCAGCTAAGAAAGCTACTCAGGCAGCAGCTGCAGTTGAGAAAGCAAACTCTTCATCATCTTCTTCATCAAGCAAGTCATACTCAGCTCCTTCTGGTACTGATGGAAGCTCAGTTGTTGCTTATGGTTCACAGTTTGTTGGTAACCCATATGTTTACGGTGGATCTTCTCTTACAAACGGAACAGACTGTTCAGGATTTGTAATGAGCGTTTACTCAGCATTTGGTGTTAGCCTACCTCATTCATCAAGTGCTCTTCGTAGCGCTGGTTATGGAGTATCTTATGATGAGATGCAGCCAGGTGATATCGTTTGTTACTCAGGTCATGTTGGTATTTATGCTGGTAACGGTCAGTTACTTCATGCATCTACATACAGAACTGGTATTACATACTCAAATGTAAACTACAAGCAGATTCTTGCAATAAGAAGAATCTTCTAATTAAAGAATTTTGAGGCACCGCATTAGGCGGTGCCTTTTTTATGGTAAAACTTTCTCTTCTTGTGCTAAATTGAGAAATGTTATATTGTGAATCCGTATATATAGAACAATTAAAATAATAATATTTATAATAATTTGAAGATAATTGTCAGAAAACTTATTTTGCAAACCATGAAGCGTTTAGTGAAAATTTGCACAAAAACAGAAATTGTTAAACTAGAATATAATTTCAGACAATGTGGAAATGAAATAATTTTTCAACAAAAAATCACACAATCATCACGTAAAATCGGACTTGTAAACCATTTATCCACTTTATCCACAGAAAATGTGAACGAATCTTAAAAGTTATCCACAATTTACAAGAACGCTTGTTTTGGCCTAAATCAACAAAACTTGTAAAATTGCTTAATATGCTTGACTTTAGAAGAGAAGAAAAAATATCTGAATACACTGTATATTTTCTGACAATAATGCAAGTTGATTCTCTGTTCACAAAAGCTCCACACAATCATAATTTTATGGCTAGTTGTGAATTTGCATAAATAAATGTAAGTTTGCTATTTCATTTTTTGGTTATTTATATTAGAATGAGCATAGGTTATGTGAATTTGTATGCAAAAAAAGGTTTTGACATTGTTAATATTGCATAGTTAATCAGGAGGTACGACCTATGATTTCTAATCAAATCATGCAAAATACAATTGAAGGATTACATCAGCTTACAAAAGTAGATTTAGCAGTTACTGATTCTGACGGTGTTGTATGCGCATCTACTTTTAATGATACAGCCCAGTTTGCAGATGCTATAGCTGTATTTGCTGCATCTGAGGCAGATAGTCAGGTTGCTTTAGGATATCACTTCTTCAAGGTATTTGATGATCAGCAGTTGGAATTTGTTATTTTAGCCAAAGGGGATGATGAAGAGGCATCGACTGTTGGAAAGATTGCTGCTTTCCATGTACAGGAATTAATGATTGCTTATAAGGAGCGTTTTGATAAGGATAACTTTATTAAGAATTTGCTTCTCGACAACTTACTTCTTGTTGATATCTACAATCGCTCTAAGAAGCTTCATGTGGATATTAATGCACGAAGAGTTGTTATGATTGTTGAAGTTGGGCCTGATAAAGACGGCGACGAGCTTGATAGAGTTCGTTCAGTATTTGGTGGCAAGACAAAGGACTTTGTAACAGCCGTTGATGAGCACAATATTATTGTAGTTAAGGAACTTGGGGAGAACGATACATTCGAGGATGTAGATAAAATTGCTGCAGTTATAATCGATGCATTCCACGATAAAGATAATAAAAACATTCGCGTTTCTTATGGTACTGTTGTTGGCGAAATCAAGGAAGTCTCTCGTTCTTACAAAGAAGCTTCTATGGCTATGGATGTTGGTAAAATTTTCTTTAATGAGAAGAAAATCATTGCCTACTCAGCCCTTGGAATAGGACGTCTTATTTATCAGTTACCTATTCCACTTTGCAAGATGTTTATATCAGAAATTTTCGACAACAAATCTCCTGATGATTTTGACGAAGAGACTCTTACAACTATTGATAAATTCTTTGAAAATAGCTTAAATGTATCTGAGACATCTAGACAGTTATACATTCACAGAAATACTCTTGTATATCGTCTTGATAAGCTTGAAAAGAGCACAGGATTGGATTTAAGAGTTTTTGAAGATGCAATCACTTTCAAAATTGCTTTGATGGTTGTAAAATACATGAAGTATATGGAAGATGAAAAATTCTAAGTACACTTAGTTTTATAGAAATGAGGTATTGATATTGATACGATTAGATCATGTTAGTAAATCGTATGAAGTTGGTAAACCAGCTTTGGAAGATGTTACAATACACATTGATCCAGGCGAGTTTGTATTCGTAGTGGGCGATAGTGGTTCAGGTAAATCCACCCTGATTAGATTGTTATTAAAGGAATTAGAGCCTACAAAAGGAAAAATCTATATTAATGGTCAGGACCTTAAAAAGGTTACACATAAAAAGATTCCAATGTATCGTAGAAATGTTGGAGTTGTATTCCAGAACTTCAGACTTTTGCCTGATAGAAATGTCTACGAAAATGTTGCCTTTGCAATGAAAGTTGTAGAGTCATCAAACAGAGAAATAAAAAAGAAAGTTCCAACTATGCTTTCATTAGTTGGACTTGCAGCTAAATACAAATCTCGTCCAAGCCAGCTTTCTGGTGGAGAGCAGCAGCGTGTAGCTATTGCTAGAGCTCTTGTAAACGAGCCAAAGATTATCCTTGCAGATGAGCCTACAGGAAATCTTGATAGCGATAATACATGGGAAATCATGCGTCTTTTGGACGAAATCAATCAAAGGGGAACAACTGTAGTAGTAGTTACCCACAATATGGAAATAGTTAGAGCAATGAATAAACGAGTTATCACCATCAAAAAAGGCGTGGTAGTTAGTGATGTTGGAGGTGATGACTATGAAGATTAGTACACATATTTACAACATCGGCCAAGGTTTGAAAAACGTTTGGCGAAATAAAATGTTTTCTCTGGCGTCAATTGCAACAATGACAGCCTGTATTTTTTTGTTTGGTATATTTTATTCATTAGGAACAAACTTCCAAGCAATGGTTAAATCGGCAGAGGAAGGTGTAGCGGTTACAGTTTTCTTTGATGAGGGAATCTCACAGACACGCATAGACGAAATAGGAGAAGAGATTTCAAAACGCCCAGAGGTATCAAGCTATGATTTCATATCAGCTGATCAGGCCTGGGAAGAATACAAAGAAGAATATTTCGGAGGTAACGAAGATTTAGCAGCAGGATTTGCAGACGACAATCCTCTTGCAAATTCAGCAAACTACGAAATCTATCTTAGTGATGTTTCGATGCAGTCTACCTTGGTTTCATTCCTTGAAGGACTTGATGGAGTACGTCAGGTAAATAAATCAGAAGTGGCTGCTAAAACACTTACAGATATTAATAAAGCTATTACAATTGTATCAATGGCTATCGTAATTATTCTTCTTGCAGTATCAGTATTCTTGATTAGTAATACTGTAATGGTTGGTATTTCTGTTCGAAGAGAAGAAATTGCTATCATGAAATTAATCGGTGCTAAGGATGCATTCGTTAGACAGCCATTCGTTGTTGAAGGTGTGTTTATCGGATTAATTGGTTCAGCTATACCACTTATCCTTTTGTATTTTATCTACGGCAAGGTAATTGAGTATGCTACATCAGAGTTTAATTTCCTTAGTAGCATGGTATCCTTCATACCAATCGAGACTATATTCAATACACTAGTGCCAATTTCATTAGTACTTGGTATTGGTATCGGCTGGTTTGGTTCACGAGTAACCTTGCATAAGCATCTTAGAGTCTAGTATAATATTTGAAGTTACGGGGAGTGCCTTGGCAGTAGCTAAGGCACTCTTATCAATATAAAGGAAAGGCATTTGATATGAATACAGAATTCGAATCTAACTATTCACCTGAGCTCCAGGAAAAGCCAAAGAATAGTAAATGGCCTGTTGTAATAGGTACAACAGTCGGCATACTTGTTGGATTTTTACTTGCTACATTAGTGGCTGTTATCGTTTTATTTGGACGTAAGACATCTGTGTCAGATAGCTCGCAGGGAGTGATTGACACACTGACAGACGATTCAGCAACATCAGAAAGCAAACTACAGACAATCCTTTACATCATTAAGAATTACTACTATCAGGATGTAGATGATCAGACATTAATCGATGGTGTTTATGCTGGTATCGTAGAAAGTCTTGATGATCCATATTCTGCATACTATACAGCAGAAGAATACGAGGATTTAATGGATACACTTACAGGTAACTATGCCGGTATTGGTGCACTCCTTCAGAAGAACGCTGAAACAGGCGAAGTAGCAATCACAAAGGTATATGAAGATACACCTGCAGAGCAAGCTGGTCTACAGGAAGGCGATATCATAGTTTCAGCTGATGGAAACATTGCAACCGAAGAAGATTTGGATGTTTTTGTACAACATATCCGCGGTGAAGAGGGAACAGATGTTGAATTAGTCATTAATCGTGAAGGTGAAGAAATGACTGTCACATGCACACGTGCATCAATTTCAACACCTACTGTAGAGCATCAGATGCTTGATAATAATGTCGGTTATATTCAGGTTTCTCAGTTTACTGATGGAACATATGATGATTTTGTAGCAGCTTACGAAGACCTTGAAGCTCAGGGAATGACATCGGTTATTTTTGATATGAGAAATAACGGTGGTGGATTACTTGATTCAGTTGTTGATATTCTTGATTATCTTCTTCCAGAGGGAACTGTTGTATATACAATGGACAAGGCCGGAAATAGAGAAGATTACACATCAGATGCTGCCAATTATAAATCTATTCCAATGACAGTATTAGTTAATGGAAATACAGCATCAGCAGCTGAAATATTTACTGGCGCAATTCGTGATTTTGAGTACGGTACAATTATCGGCACACAGACATTTGGTAAAGGTATTGTTCAATCAACAATTCCTCTTACAGATGGATCTGCAGTAAAGCTTACAACTCAAACATACTACACACCTAGTGGAGAGTGCATCCACGGAACAGGTATTACACCAGACGAGGTTCTTGAGTACGAGTTTATGGGTGGTGAAGACGACCAATATAGTGTAGACTTAGATAACCAAATACAAAAAGCGTTAGAGGTTTTAGCTTCTAATTAATATTGATAATATTGCCATTATTGAAAAGAGGTGATTTCGTGATAGAACTTGATCAGTTCAAACAGCGTCTTGTGGCGCAGAAAAATTCTATGACGGAAGTGAGGGATTCACTTTGACGTCGCAGCTAAAAAAGCTCGTATAGAGGAGCTTGAGCGCGAAATGGAAGCACCAGATTTTTGGACAGATGCAGCAGCATCTACGGCCAAGATGAAGGAACTGAAATCCATGAAAGATGATGTTTCAATCATCGATAAACTAGAGGACTTATATAAAGAAATAGAAGACTATATAGAGCTTGGCAACGAGGAAGAGGACCAAGAAATCGTTGATACAGTAGCTGTGCTTATAGAGGAATTTGAGGATTCATTAGAGAAGCTTCGAATGAAGACTCTTTTATCTGGAGAGTACGATGCTTATAGCGCCATAGTTACACTTCATTCAGGCGCCGGCGGAGTTGAGGCTTGTGATTGGGTGCAGATGCTTTACCGTATGTATACCCGATGGGCTTCCGATGCCGGTTTCGAAGTAGATGAATTGGATTACCTTGAGGGTGATGAAGCGGGGATTAAATCCGTAACTTTCCAGGTGAATGGAGAAAATGCATATGGATATCTTAAATCAGAAAAAGGTATTCATAGACTTGTTCGTATTTCACCATTTAATGCTCAGGGAAAGCGACAGACTTCATTTGCTTCCTGTGATGTTATGCCAGACATCGAGGAAGATGTTGATGTAGAGATTAAGGATGATGATATTCGAGTTGATACTTATCGTTCTTCAGGCGCCGGCGGACAGCACATCAACAAAACTAGTTCAGCTATTCGTATTACACATTTCCCTACAGGAATTGTTGTAACATGTCAGAATGAACGAAGCCAACACCAAAACCGAGACAAAGCTATGCAGATGTTAAAAACAAAACTTCTTTTGTTAAAGCAAGAGGAGAATGCTGCAAAGGCCAGCGGAATTCGTGGTGAAGTTTCGGAAATAGGCTGGGGAAATCAAATTCGTTCTTATGTATTACAGCCTTACACAATGGTGAAGGATTTACGTACCGGCGAAGAGTCAGGAAACACTGATGCAGTGCTGGATGGTAAAATTACACCATTTATGAATGCTTATTTAAAATGGCTTTCACTTGGATGTCCAGATCGTGGAGCCACAGATATGAATTAACACTTGAAATAGGTAGCTTTTAATGTTATTATCTTCTGAACGAGTACAAATGTTTTTGTACGAAAGACACTTATGGAGGAGATATGGCAGAGAAAACTACCTATTTTGTTTTAAAAGAAAAAGCTGTACCGGAGGTATTGCTAAAGGTTGTGGCTGCTAAAAAGCTTCTAGCCACAGGAAAATGCGATTCTGTTCAAGATGCGACGGAGTCTGTAGGAATTAGTAGAAGTTCCTTCTATAAGTATAAGGATGACATATTTCCTTTTCATGAGGACACCAAGGGAAAGACTGTAAATATGGTTATCCAGCTAGAGGATGAGCCAGGTATTTTGTCTAGTGTATTGGATGAGATGGCTCATTTCCATGTAAATATTCTTACGATTCATCAGAGTATCCCTGTCGGGGGATTTGCAACTCTTACCATTTCGGTAGACGTTCTTGAAGATTCAGGGGATTTTTCAGATCTAGTTAGCGCAATTGAAAATGTTAACGGTGTCCATTACGTAAAAATATTAGCAAGGGAGTGACAACATGAAAGTAGCAATTATGGGATACGGAACTATTGGTTCTGGTGTAGCAAAAGTTCTTGATACTAACAGTGAAATCATCAAAGAGAGACTTGGTGAGCCACTAGAGCTTAAGTATATTCTTGACCTCAGAGATTTCCCTGGTGATCCACATGAGGATTGCTTTGTTAAGGATTACAAAGCAATAGCTAAAGACAAAGAAGTAAAAGTTGTTGTTGAAACTATGGGCGGTGTAGAGCCTGCATTTACTTTTGTCAAAGCTATGCTTGAAGCTGGCAAATCTGTTACTACATCAAATAAGGCACTTGTAGCGGACAAAGGTGCAGAGTTGATGAAAATAGCTAAAGTAAATGATGTTAACTTTGTATTTGAAGCTGCAGTAGGTGGCGGTATTCCAATTATTCGTACACTTACAGCTTGTCTTACTGGTGATGTTATCGAGGAGATTTCAGCTATTTGTAACGGTACTACAAACTACATGCTTACAAATATGGAGCAGTTTGGTAGTGACTACGATGAAATTTTAGCTGAAGCTCAGTCACTCGGTTACGCAGAGAAGGATCCAACAGCTGATGTTGAGGGACATGACAGTTGTAGAAAAATTGCTATTCTTACTTCCCTTGTTTCAGGTAAAAATGTAGATTTTAACGAGATTCCTACAGAAGGAATTAGTAAAATTACTGCAACAGATTTTAAATACGCAAAATCAATGGGATACAGCATAAAGTTGGTTGCTCGTAGCTCAAAGGTTGGGGATACTTATACATGTCGCGTAGCTCCATTTTTAGTAAAGCCTAGTCAGATGATATACCATGTGGCAGGTGTTATGAATGCAGTATCGGTACGTGGAAATATGCTTGGCGAATCTATGTACTACGGCGCAGGTGCTGGTGCTCTACCAACAGCTTCCGCAGTAGTTGGTGATATGGTTTTCCTTGCAAGAAATGTAGACAAACATGTTAGAATCGGTTGGTCAGCTGAAAAGCTTGAACTTGCAGATGCTAATGAGCAGAAATATAGATATTTCGTTAGAACTTCAGCTCTTCAATCAAATATTGAAAATGAATTTGAAAATGTAGAGTATGCAAATTTAGATTTGGATGATGAGACTGGATTTATTACAGCTGAGATGACAGAGCATGAGTTCAATGAAAGAAAAACTGCTCTAGGCGGTATAATATCCGCAATTAGATTCTATTAATTATTGCTGCTTGGGACACGATTGGGAGGATATTATGTTTGTTACATGTTTGGATTTAGAGGGTGTTTTAGTACCAGAGATTTGGATTGCATTTGCAAAAGCCACAGGAATTCCTGAGCTTGAAAAGACCACAAGAGATGAACCTGATTATGATAAGCTTATGAATTATCGAATAGGAATTTTAAAAGAACACGGTCTTGGATTAAAAGAGATTCAGGAAACTATTGCAGGTATTGACCCACTTCCTGGAGCAAAGGAGTTTTTAGATAAGCTTAGAGCGCATGGACAGGTAATTATTATCAGCGATACATTTTCACAGTTTGCAGGACCGCTTATGGAAAAGCTTGGCATGCCAACTATTTTCTGTAATGAATTAGTAGTTGCAGATGATGGAGAAATCACAGGATACAAGATGAGATGTGAGAAGAGCAAGCTTACCACAGTTCGTGCTTTACAATCTTGTGGATTTGAAACAATCGCAAGCGGTGATAGCTTCAATGATTTAGCCATGATTGAAGCATCTAAAGCTGGATTTCTTTTTAGAACAACAGATGCAATCAAAAAGGATTACCCACAGTATCCTGCATTTGAAGAATATGATGATTTATATGAAGCAATTGTAGAAGCCCAAAAATAGGGCTTCTATTTTTGTGTATTTTTTTAGCTATAAATAAGGGGAAAATGGTTGATAAAAAGGACTCATTAAACTAAAATAGGTTTAAATTAATTAAGAGAGTTAATCAAATACACAAAGGGGGAATTACTATAGTAGATTACAATAATTTTTCAGTGGAAGTTGGATTTGGCGAAAACAACTTCACTATGGATAGAGGTAGCTTTAAATACAAGCAGAAGATTTACTGGAAAGAAAAATGCAAGATAGTTTCGAAACAGAAAACTGAAAATGGCGTTGAAGTAATTCTTTCGGCATCCAGTAAGAATCAAACATTCAAATTAGTTTTGTCAGAGGATGGCGATAAAAAGGAATTAAGCATGGTTCATCTAGAAGGTAATCATGAGGAAGTGAACAGGTTTTGGCTTACATTTCCTACCAACAGTAAGGAGCATATTTACGGCTGCGGAGAAACATATTCAGAGTTTGATTTGAAAGGACAAAATGTAAGGATTTGGGTTGCCGAGCATCAGAATGCAAATCGTATTTCAAAAAAGATTATCAAAGAAAAGATAAGAGGGAAACGTCCTAATAAAAAGCTTAAATTTGATAAATACGAATCGTATTATGTTCAGCCTACATTTATTTCATCTGATAAGTATTACATTCATGTTGATATGAATGCATATGGTGAATTTGATTTCACAAAGCCTGATTCTATTACTCTTTACACCCAGGAACTTCCTCATATATATAGTGAAAAAGCAGATAGTTTTGTGGAGTTATCAGAAAAGCTTACATCTCTTCTTGGAAGACAGCGTAAACTACCTGACTGGGTTTATGACGGTGGCATAATCGCTATGCAAGACTGGGTGAAGGATGGAGACAAAGTTGTAGAAGGTCATGATGGCTGTGGCAATATTGATCGTAAGCTTAAGGAATTAGATGAGGCTGGCGCAAAGGTTGTAGGTGTTTGGTGCCAAGACTGGTGTGGATGTAGATGTACTGGATTTGGTTATCAGGTAATGTGGAACTGGAGATATAGTGAGGAGCAATATCCAAATCTTCCAGACAAAATAAAAGAGTGGAAATCCAAAGGCGTTCGCTTCCTGGGATACATTAATCCTTTCATTGCTCTTGAAAAAGACATATATCAGGAAGCCAAAGAAAAGGGGTACTGCGTTAAAAATAAAAATGGGGAAGATTATTTAGTTACTATTACCACTTTTCCGGCAGCGATGGTTGATTTCACAAATCCAGCAGCCTATGAATGGTACAAAAGTCTTATAAAGGAAAACATGATTGGTATAGGCATGGGCGGATGGATGGCAGATTTTGGAGAATATCTTCCAGATGATGCAGTGTTATTCAACGGAGATGCAAAATTTCTCCATAACAGCTGGCCTGCTATATGGGCAAAGCTTAATCGAGAGGCGATAGAAGAGTGCGGTGCCCAAGATGAAGTTTTCTTTTTCACTAGAGCAGGATACACAGGAACGGTTAAGGATTCAGCGATGATGTGGACAGGAGACCAGCATGTGGATTGGTCAATCGATGATGGAATGCCATCGGTAATACCTGCAACATTATCTCTGGCCATGTCAGGATTTGGCATATCTCATTCAGATGTTGGTGGTTACACCACTATCATGCACATGCGCCGCTCCGAGGAATTGCTTATGCGATGGGAGGAAATGAATGTTTTCTCTCCATTGTATAGATTTCATGAAGGCAATCAGCCGGGAAATAATGTTCAGTTTAATGATGACAAAGAGCTGTTGGCTCATTTAGCTAAGTGTACAAAATGGCATTCAGCATTGGCTGATTATTTAAAGGGGTTAGTAAGTCAGACTACTGAAAAAGGTACACCGGTGATGAGACCGATTTTTTATCACTATGATGAGCCATGGGCATATAGTGAAACAACAGAATATCTTTTGGGAAGAGATATTCTTGTTGCACCTGTTCTTAAAGCGGGGGCTAAAGGCAGGAACGTAACTTTACCGGATGATACATGGGTTCACTTATTCACAGGGGAAGAATATAAAAAAGGAACCGTGTACGTGGATGCTGAAATAGGACAGCCACCGGTATTTGTTAGAAAAGAATCATCGGATTTAGATTTTTTGAGGGGGATAATTAAATAAGGTTTAGGAGGTTTTTACTATGGGGAAAAACAGGGAGAATAGTTTCCTAGCAAAATGCTCTTATGGTTTTGCAGACATCTATGGCGGTGGTGCATTTGTAGTTATCAGTACTTTTTTTACAGTATTTCTAACAAAAGCACTTGGCATGTCACCAGCGCTAGCAGGAACAATTCCGTTGATTGGAAAAGTATGGGACGCTATCACAGATCCTATTATGGGAAACATTGTTGATAGAACCAGCTCCAGATTTGGTGCCAAAAGATTCTATATCTTGTTGGGAAGCATTATTTCTGCAATTACATTTTTGTTATTGTGGACAAGTGTTGGCGGCCAAAGCACTGGTGGCCAGTACGCATATTATGTATTGATGTATATGCTTTTCTCAACTGGTTTTACTATTGTTATGGTTCCATATAATGGCCTTTTGCCAGATATGGTTGATGACTATGTAAAACGTGGAAGCTTTTCCGGTATCAGAACAGTCTTTTCTAGTTTGGGCGCCATAATTGCTGGTTTGGTTCCAACGATTATCATTAAGGATAACACAAATGCTTCTCAGTATTTTTTAGTTGCTGTTATTTTTTCAATCATATTCTTTGTGGTTATCTTGCTTACATTTTTAGGAACATGGGAAAGAGAGAAAGAACCTGTAAATGTTCCATTAAAGAAGAGCCTTGTTCAGTCTTTTACAGTATATAAAAGCTTTTCATTTAAACTGTTTATCTGCATATTCTTAGCAGGTCAAGGTGCAGCGGATTTCGTCACAGGACTTGCTGTATATTACGTTGATGATGTTTTGAACGCATACTCGGGTGGTCGTTTTACTATCATGATGGGAGTGCTTTTGCTTGCACAATTTTCTGGCACTATAATTTTTTCAATTGTAATGCCACGTACATCAAAGAAATTCCCAATTTTGGTAGGATTTCCAGTCAGAATATTGGCAACGATAGCATTGCTCTTCTTCTCATATGAGGGGGCACCATTTGCAATCATTTTGGTTCTATCATTCATCATTGGTCTTGGTATGGCAGCATCATCGGTTAGCATTTATGCAATTCTATCTGATATGGCAGATGTAGATGAATTAATCACATCTATCAGCAGGCCAGGAATCGTTTCTGGAATGGCTACATTCATCAGAAAAATAGCAACTGGTCTTAGCTCAACAATCATTGGTTTGTTGCTTATGATGATAGGATACGACGAGACATTAGCTTCGGATAAGCTTCGCCAGGCTGCATCAACACAGGCAGGCATTACCCAGCTATACGTGTGGGCACCAATTGTCCTTATGGTTCTTACCATCATATTTGCAATCATATTCCCAATGAACAAAAGGGAGTTTGATATTGTGAAAAAAGAAATCGCAAGAAGAAAAGGTGAAGATAGCAGCAAGGCTACAGATGAAGAAATAAAAGTCTGCGAGAAAGTAACAGGCTTTAAATATAATGAGCTTTGGAAGAAGGAAAATGCTGTAAAACTGTAATATAGATACAGCAGATTTGGGGGAAATAATGAATACAAGAAAAAGGCTGTTTTCACTATGTCTGGGACCAATTCTATTTCTATTGGTTTCATTAGGCTTAGGGAAAAGTGGCTTTATGAATTACACGGCAGCTAAAGGCTTGGGAACAGCACTTTGGATGATATATTGGTGGGTAACTCGTCCGGTGGATATCACAGTTACAGCTTTGCTGCCTGGGGTTATAAATGCAATATTCAATATTGTACCAATGGAAGATGTTATTAGTCAGTATGCGTCAAGCAGTATCATTCTGATATTTGGCTCCTGCCTTTTAACGGCACCTTGGTCTCAGATTGGTTTGGATAAAAGAATATCGCTAAAGGCGCTGACATTAATAGGTCCATCTATGAAATCACAGATTACAGTGTGGCTACTTGCAGCTGTAGTGCTTTCAAATATGATGCCAAATGTTGTTGTAGTAGCAATATTTACACCAATAGCTGTGTCTATGCTTGCAGCAGCTGGATACAAGGATATAAAAAATTGCGAAGTCGCTACTCCGATCTTATGTGCGATAGCATGGGGCTCTCAGGTAGGTGGCGCAGGCACGCCATTAGGCGGCGCCATGAACATCACGGCAATTTCTTTTATAGAAGAATACACTGGCCAAGAGTTTATGTATGTAGATTGGCTAATAAATATGCTTCCATACACTGTCGTTGCAACGGCAGTTGTGTTAGTGGCAATGCTGTTGCAACCACTTAAAACAGATTCTCTTTCAGGAACGAAGGAGTATTTTGAAAAGTGCTACGCCCAATTGGGCCCAATGAAAAAGGATGAGAAAGTAAGTCTAATTCTCTTTATAGCGGCAATGGTTGGTTCATTTATCAGACCGTTATATGCAGATATTCTTCCAGGACTTGTGCCAGCATACCTATTTTTAATACTTGGATTTTTAAACTTTGTAATAGTATCAGCGGAAAATAAGGAGATGCTTCTCACTTGGGATAGAGCGCAGCAAGAAGTTATGTGGGGCATGCTTCTTCTATTTGCAGGAGGTCTTGCTTTAGGGCAGATTCTTACAGGTTCTGGAGCAAACGATACAATTGCAAATCTTATTGCGTCCTTGCAACTTGCAGGAGGATTCGAAACTATCGCTATATTTGCAATCTTTGCATGTGTGGTTTCTGAGATGACAAACAGTACGGTATCCGCGGCTGTTACATTACCAATAGTTATAGGAGTAATTAGCAAGCTGGGACTCAACCCATTGCCTTATGTTTTTGCAACAGCAATGGCTATGAATTATGAGTCACTTCTTCCAGTATCAGTAAGGGCAATATCAGTATCTTACGGACTCGATCCAGCAAAGCTTATGAGAAAAGGATTGCCGGTTACAGTGCTGAGAATGATGACTGCGATAATAGTTGGATTTATTTCTGTGATAATCCTTGATTAAAAAAGATAAAGAGTTATTATAATAATTAATTAAAAGCGTTAATTAAATGCAAATTGGGAGGTAATTAAAATGAAATTTTTCTTAGACAGTGCGAAACTCGATGAAATCAAATATGCGTACAACACATTTGGAATTGATGGAGTAACAACAAATCCACGCCACATTATGTTAAGTGGTAAGCCATTTATGACAGCAATCACAGATATTGCTAATTGGATTAAAGAAGAGGGATTAGAAGGAGTTGATAAATTCCCAGTATCAGTAGAAATTAATCCACATCTTACAGACACAGAAGAGATGCTTAAGATGGCTCGCGAAGTTGCAAAGATTAGTCCAAACTTTGTAATCAAGATTCCAGCAATTGAATCTGGTATTGCAGCAGCTCGCATTCTTGAAAAAGAGGGAATTCGCACAAATGTAACTCTTGTATTTTCACCAGCACAGGCAATACTTCCAGCAAAGAATGGTTCACTTTTTGTTTCACCATTCATCGGATGGAAGGAAGCAAACGGTGAAGATTGCAAGCAATATATCAAAGATATCGTAGATATTTACAAGAACTATGGTTACTACGGTAAAACAGAAATCATTTGCGCAGCTATCCGTACACCAAAGCAAATTGCTGACTGCGCCGTAGCAGGTGCCGACATCGTAACTACAGGCCTAGCAGTATATCAGGATTGCATGAAGCATGCATACACAACCCAGGGCCTTGGTACATTCTGTGATGCCTGGGATGCGACTGCTAAATGACGAACGAAGTGAAGTTATTTAGTAGTCTAGCAGGAAGCTGCGAAGCAGACCCTGCATTAATCGACTGCTAAATAGCGAGAGAAACGAAGCTATTTAGTAGTCTAGCAGGAAGCTGCGAAGCAGACCCTGCATTACGTAACAGCAGTCGTAGTCTAGGTGGAAGGACGGAATGGAGAGGATATGAAGATTGGTTTTATAGGACTCGGTATTATGGGCGAGTCAATGTGTGAGAATATTGTAAAGAAGCATGACGACGATGTTTATGCATTTGATTTTGTAAAAGAGAAAGTTGACTTGCTTGCGTCAAAGGGGGCAAAGCCATGCGAAAATTCCAATGAACTTGCAAAAGCATGCGACGTTATTATTTCTATGGTTCCAAAGAGTGAACACTCACGTGCGGTCTATGAAGGAATTTTAGAAAATCTTGATAGCAG
Organism: Pseudobutyrivibrio ruminis HUN009; assembly: GCF_000703005.1. Lineage (NCBI taxonomy): Bacteria > Bacillati > Bacillota > Clostridia > Lachnospirales > Lachnospiraceae > Pseudobutyrivibrio > Pseudobutyrivibrio ruminis. Next base: position 1,272,131 of record NZ_JNLH01000001.1, read on the forward strand.
CAAGTTCTGCATAGATATGAGTACAATTGATCCTAGCGTTTCAGTAGAGATTTCTGAAATGGTAAAAAAGACAGGAGCACACTTTATTGATGCTCCAGTTGTAAAGAGTAAGCCTGCTGCTATTGCTGGTACACTTGGAATCTATGTAGGTGGTAGTGAAGAAGACTATGAAAAAGCTCTTCTAATACTTAAATACATGGGAGAAAACGTTATTCACATGGGTGATAACGGTAAAGGTCTTGTAATGAAGATTTGCCACAATGCACTTGTTTCACAGATTCAGAATGGTGTAAACGAGACCATTACTCTTGCAAAGGCAAACGGAATTTCAATTCCTACTTTTGCTCAGGCTATTTCATATGGTGGCGGTCAAAACTTCTACTTGGATGGACAGGCATCTAAGCTTGACGCAGAGGATTATACAACAGCATTCTCCATTGAAAACATGGCAAAAGATGTAAACATTTGCTGTAATCTTGCAAAAGAGTGCAAAGTAAATATGCCTGGTGAAGAGAATGCACGTCGAGTATATCAAACAGCTCTTGATAAGGGCATGGGTAAGGAAGATTTCCGAGCAACAATTAAGGTTGTAAGAGAACAGTAAATTAATTGGGGGAATTATGTTAGCACATCTAAATGAAGTGAATGATGTAAAAATCCTTTCTGTGTTTGATGATGAGTTCAAAACCTATGGAAATGTTGTAACAGGTTATAATTTCAATGAACTAATTGCGTATATGGAAAAGGATACAGATATTCCGGAGAATGGAAATATATATGTTGCATCAGTACCTGAAATGGACAAAGCTAATATCGTAAATGCGATAAGAAATGAAATCTATGGGGGCATGCCAATTCAGGTAGGTTATTGCAATGGAAGAAATACCACATACAATGGCTTTGAATATCACAAAGGAAGCGAGATAAATGTGGCTGTTACTGATTTTATGTTAGTGCTTGGTCATACATGGTTGATTGCTGAAGATGGTACTTACAAAGTAGAAGACGCAAGAGTCTTTTTCGTACCAAAAGGCACAGCAATAGAAATGTTTCAAACTACACTTCATTTATCACCTTGCAGAGTTTACGATGAAGGCTTCAAGGGAATAGTTATTTTACCCCAGGGGACAAATACACCTCTAGAATCAAAACCTGCAAATCGTGATGGAGAAAACAAACTGCTTCTTCAGAAGAATAAATGGGTGATCGCTCATCCAGAGCGTGAACCACTTATTAAACAGGGAGCATTTCCAGGACTAATAGGAGAAAACAAGGAGTTAAAGTACTGATGAAATTTCAAGCTATTTACGTACCAATTGGTGTCGGCACATATGAAATGATGACAGCGCATGAGCAGTTTAATAATTCAATTGAACTGCTAAAGTCAATTGATGAGGATATCGTTGTTCCAGATGATATTCTTCTAACAGTTGATGCTGTTGCTGAGTTTATCAAAGACAAAAATCCAAATCTTGTAATATTGCAGAATATAACTTTTGCCAATGCAGCATATGCAAGTGAAATACTTAGACACTTTGATTGTCCAATTCTTCTTTGGACTCTTCGTGAGCCTGTGATTGATGGAACACGTTTGAGAAGCAATTCGCTTACGGGAGCATACTCTGCAGCAAATGCTATTTGTGCATTTAGGGGTGAAGGAAAGTTTGAGCATGTATTTGGAGCACCTTCAGAGGAAAAGGTTAAGAAAGCCCTGACAGCAACAATTGCTGCAGCAAAAGTAAAAGTGGAGCTTACAGGCTTAAAAATGTCTGCCATTGGTCATACTCCTCAGGGGTTTGGTTTTGGTAGAGCTCTTGATGCTGAGCTTATGAGCAGGTTTGGGGTTACTCTTGAGGCAATTGAGGCAAGAGAACTTATTAACAAAGCAATGAAATACACAGACGAAGAATGCAAGGAATATCTTGAAGATGCTAAACGTCAGGTAGTTGGTCTTTCAAATATGCCTGAGCAGAATATCAAAGACTTTGCACGTCTTTATAAAGCATACAAAACATACGTAGAAGATAATCACATTGGTGCAATATCCAGCAGATGCTGGCCAGATTTCTTTACAGAATTTGGTACACCGGTATGTATGGTGCTGTCTTTGCTCAATGCAATCAACATCCCTGCAAGCTGTGAGGCTGATGTATATGGCGCTCTTTCAATGTTCATTGGAACTGCATTTACTGGAGAATCCACATTTTTTGGAGATCCAGTATCCATGGATGAAGAGGAAAGCTCAATAACATTCTGGCATTGTGGAATGGCAGCTTGTAATTTGGCAAGATGCGATACAGGTGCAACTGTAGGCGTTCATCCAAATAGAAAAATTGGTCCTGTTATGGACTTTGGCTGTAAGTCTTCTGATGAAGCAACAATTTTCAGAGTAGGTCGTACGGCAGAGGGGAAGTTCCGCTTCTTTATTGCAGACGGAGAAGTTATGGATAAGCCAAAGCAATTTAATGGTGCGTCTATTGTAGTAAAGACAAATGAGTCTGCTGAAAAGATAGTAAAGGAAACTATTAAGCATGGCTGGGAGCCACACTATGTTGTAATCTATAAAAACATAGCGGATGAGTTGGAAAAACTAGGAAATATGCTAGATATAGAAGTTGTTCGCTTCTGAGCAAATGGTGTAAAATAATGGGCATGAAATATCAGGGAATCAATTTAGGAAACGTAAAAATTAGTAACCGATCTTCAATTCTCCGATTACTCAATAACAATGGAGCAATGTCAAGAAAAGACATATCTGAGGCGGTTGGTTTAACAGCCGCCTCTGTTACTCTGATAACCACTGAGCTTTTGGAAGAAGGCGTTATTGTTGAACTTGGAGAAGCAGAAGAGGAAAAGCGTGCAGGCCGCAAGAAAATTCTTGTGGATATTAACCATGCATATAAAAATGTTCTGTGCATTGCTATTGAGGCTGATGAAACATATATCTCGGTTACAGATTTAAGAGGCAATGTAACATGTGGCTATTCAATGCCTACAGATAAAAAAACAATGCCAGAAGTATTTCTTAAAAAAATCACTTCCGAGTGCAAAAGAATCCTTTGGGAGAATGACATTCTCAAGGATACAATTCTTGGCGTGGCAGTAACTGTTCCAGGAAAAGTAGATAGAGCACGTGGAATTTCCCTGAATACCTACAATATTTGGACAGACGAAGTTAGGATTGCAGATATTGTTAAAGATGAGCTGAGTTTTCCAATTATCGTTGAGAATAACTTAAAAGCTTATGCTCAAAGTGAAATTTACTTTGGAAAAGGAAAAGAAGAAGGTAATCTGCTTCTTTTGAAGTGGGGGCCAGGTGTTGGTTCAGCTATAATTGTTGATCAACACATTTACCAAGGTGCTAATGGTATGGCGGCAGAAATTGGTCACATGACTTCTGGTGAAGACAGAGTTTGCAATTGCGGAAGAAAAGGTTGTTTGGAAGCCTACATTTCAACGCATGCAATTATCAACGATATAAAAGCATCAGATAAGACTATGCCTTGTCTTCGGGAATGGATTGCAAAAGGCAATCAGATGACACCTATGAACATAAAGGAGTGGAGTGGTCTTGGTGACTTACCACTTAAAGAAATTTTAGACGAAAAGATACACCGTCTTGCTCACAATGTTCGCAACGCAATCAGCTTAATCGATCCAAACAGAGTGGTTCTCATTGGTTATATGTTCGATATACCGGGCATTTATGATAGCTTCATTGAAGCCTACAAGCAGTTTGATGATAGAATATCTAATGATTTCTTTGTCAAATCAGAACTGTCAGAAAGAATTAATCATACAGAAGGATTAGCTGTAGTTTTAGAAGAATTATTTTTCTAATTACAAATTTGTCAATTATTTACACTTAGGCTTGGGAATTCAATAAAAATATATTGATATTTCCCAAATCTAAGTGTATTATTAACTTACAAGATAATATGTGCCCGTGAGAGAAGAGAATGTGGCTGTGATAAGGATTTTCTCCTTGTCTATTTAGACATATTCTTTTTTTATGTCTAAATAAAGACAGTAGTATTAGGAGAATAAACTATGAACAGAGAGTTTATCGAAAAACTAGAGAACAATCCAGTTATTGCAGCAGTCAAAGACGATAAAGGCCTTGAAAAAGCCTTAAAGACAGAGTGCGAAATAATCTTCATTCTGTATGGGGATATTTGCAACATCTCTGACATCGTTGAGGAAATTAAGTCAGACGGCAAGGTGGCTATGGTGCACATGGATTTAATAGCAGGCCTCGGTAGTGGTAAGGATGTTGCAGTAGACTACATCAAGAATACCGTCAAAGCGGATGGAATAATTACCACTAAAGGAAGCTTGATAGAGCGAGCAAATCAGCTTGGAATGTACACAGTGCTCAGGTATTTCGTGATAGATAGTATGGCTCTTGTTAATATCGAAAAGCAGGACCGTCACGGAATAGCTCAGCCAGATGTCATCGAGATTCTCCCTGGAATAGTTCAGCCAAAGATTATCAAAAAGATAAACAGTATTAGCAAGGTTCCAGTTATTGCTGGAGGACTTATTTCAGATAGAGAAGATGTTATGAATGCGCTTAATAATGGGGTGCTTGCAGTATCTTCTACAAATGAAGCAGTCTGGGAGCTATAGCGCAACACCAGGTATTTCTACCAAATGATAGAAGGAGTAGTGGAGTATAATGGGTAAATATGTAATGGCATTAGATGCCGGAACAACAAGCAACAGATGTATTCTGTTTAATGAAAAAGGAGAGATGTGTGCAGCGGTCAATAAAGAATTCACACAGTTCTTTCCGCAGCCTGGTTGGGTAGAGCATGATGCAAACGAAATCTGGCAGACACAGCTATCAGTAGCTCGTGAAGCAGTCAGAAGCATCGGTGCAACAGCAGATGATATTGCTGCAATCGGTATTACAAATCAAAGAGAAACAGTTATTGTTTGGGATAGAGCTACAGGCCAGCCAATATATCATGCAATAGTTTGGCAGTGCCGTAGAACATCGGATTTTGCTGAGCAAATGAAAGGCAAAATTCCAGGAATCGTTGAAAAGTTCCAGTCAAAAACAGGATTAAAGTTTGATCCTTATTTTTCAGGAACAAAGCTCAGATGGATTCTTGATAATGTAGAGGGAGCTCGTGAAAAAGCTGAAAGAGGCGAGCTTTGTTTTGGAACAGTAGATTCCTGGTTGATATACAAGCTTACCAAAGGCAAGGTTCACGTTACAGATTACTCAAATGCATCAAGAACACTTTTGTTCAACATCAACACTCTTGAGTGGGATGAGGAGCTTTGCCAGATACTTGATATTCCAATGAGCATGCTTCCAGAGGTAAAGCCTTCAAGCTGCATATACGGAGAGTCAGATCCAGAATTTTTTGGTGGCCCAATTCGTATCGCAGGCGCTGCAGGTGATCAGCAGGCTGCATTGTTTGGACAGACATGCTTCAATGAGGGCGATGCTAAAAACACATATGGCACAGGTTGCTTCATGTTAATGAACACAGGCGAAAAGCCAATCTTCTCAAAGAATGATTTGCTTACTACTATTGCTTGGGGCTTGGATGGAAAAATTACTTATGCTCTTGAAGGCTCAGTATATGTTGCAGGCGCTGCTATTCAGTGGCTTCGTGATGAGCTCAAGGTAGTTGATTCATCACCTGATTCAGAATACTTTGCAACTAGAGTAAATGATACAAATGGATGTTATGTAGTTCCAGCCTTCACAGGTCTTGGCGCTCCATACTGGGATCCATATGCAAGAGGCGCAATCACAGGTCTTACACGTGGTGTTAACAAATACCATATAATCAGAGCTACACTTGAATCACTTGCATATCAAACATATGATGTTTTACATGCTATGGAGCTTGACTCAGGAAAGCACCTCAACTCATTAAAGGTTGACGGTGGTGCATCAAACAACAACTTCCTGATGCAGTTCCAGTCTGATATAATAAATACAAACGTAGTTCGTCCTTGCTGTGTAGAAACAACAGCTATGGGTGCTGCATACTTGGCAGGACTTGCTGTTGGCTATTGGGACAGCAAAGAAGACGTCATCAAGAACTGGGGCATCTGCCGCGAGTTCAAGCCAGAGATGACAGACGAAAAGCGTAAGGAAGCCCTCAAGGGATGGGCAAAGGCAGTTGCAGCCACAAGAGGTTGGGCTAAAGACTGATTAATTAAATAATATGATACCGTGAGATTGGAGTTGGTATAGAAACGCATTTACGATGCGTCTCTTTGCCAACTCTTTTTTATATGAAATCTTAGTGAAGGATTAGAAAGAAGGAGTAGATAATATGTATGATGTAGTAATCATAGGAGCTGGCGTTTCAGGTAGCTCCATTGCAAGAGAGTTATCAAGATACAATGCAAATGTATGTGTCTTAGATAAGTGCAGTGATGTTTGTGAGGGGACAACAAAAGCAAATTCAGCCATTGTTCATGCTGGATTTGATGCAGCAGAGGGATCATTGATGGCCAAGTTAAATGTTCGAGGCAATGAGATGATGGACGAAATCTGCAAGGATTTGGATGTTCCATTTAAGAGAAATGGTTCTATGGTAGTTTGCATTCACAAGGAGGCATTACCAGGACTTCAGGACCTTTACGATAGAGGTGTAAAAAATGGTGTAAAGGGTCTTAGGATTTTAACCAGAGAAGAAGCACTTGAAATGGAACCAAATCTTTCAGACAACGTTGAAGGCGCTTTATATGCTCCAACAGGTGGAATCATTTGCCCATTTAAGCTCAATATTGCAATGGCAGAAAATGCAAATGTTAATGGCGTAGAATTCAGATTTAACACTGAAGTTGAAGATATCAAAAAAGGTGAAGATGGAATGTGGCATCTTCGTACAAACAATGGTGAATACATCACAAAGTATGTTGTAAATGCTGCTGGTGTATATGCTGATAAGTTTCACAACATGGTTAGTGCAAAGAAAATTCATATCACTCCAAGAAGAGGTGATTACTGCTTGCTTGATAAAGAAGCTGGAAATCATGTTACACACACAATTTTCCCTCAGCCAACAGACCTTGGTAAGGGTGTTCTTGTTACACCAACAGTACATGGCAACTTGTTAGTTGGGCCAACAGCAATTGATATTGAAAACAAAGAAGGGGTAAATACAACAGGAGAAGGAATCGGCGACCTTATTGCAAAGGCAAATGATCATGTAAAGAACCTTCCAATGAGAAAAGTTATTACATCCTTTGCAGGACTTAGAGCTCATGAAGACGGCCATGAATTTATCATTGGCGAAGTAGAGGATGCTAAGGGATTTGTTGATTGTGCAGGAATTGAGTCTCCTGGACTTTCAGCTAGTCCAGCAATTGGAGAGATGGTAGCTGATATTCTTAAAGAGGCAATGAATCTCACAAAGAAAGAAAACTGGGTGGGAACACGTAAGGATATTTTAAATCCTGAGAATCTTACTCTTGAAGAAAGAAATGAATTAATTAAGAAAAATCCAGCTTATGGAAATATCATCTGCCGTTGCGAATCTATTTCAGAGGGCGAGATTTTAGATGCAATTCACAGACCTCTTGGTGCTCGCACACTTGATGGTGTAAAGCGTAGAACAAGAGCAGGAATGGGAAGATGCCAGGCAGGATTCTGCTCACCAAAGGTTATGGAAATTATCCACAGAGAGTTAGGTCTTCCTTATGAGGAGATTACAAAGAGTGGTGGACAATCAAAGATTGTTACACATCGTACAAAGAACCAGAAGGGAGGCAATCAGTAATGCTTAATTATGATATTGTTATCGTTGGCGGAGGCCCAGCAGGACTTGCAGCAGCAGTAGCTGCTAGAAACGCAGGTGTAGATAAAATTCTTATCCTTGAAAGAGATAAGGAATTAGGAGGAATCTTAAATCAGTGTATCCACAATGGTTTCGGACTCCACACGTTTAAAGAAGAGCTTACAGGCCCTGAGTATGCATATAGATTTATTGAAAAGGTGCTTGATGCAAAAATCGAATATAAGCTGAACACCATGGTAATGGATATCTCTGAAGATAGAGTAGTTACAGCTATGAGCAGAGAGGATGGAATGTATCAGATCAAGGCTGGTGCAGTTATTCTTGCAATGGGATGCCGTGAGCGTCCTAGAGGAGCTTTAAACATTCCTGGTTACAGACCAGCAGGAATATTCTCTGCAGGTACAGCTCAGCGTCTTGTAAATATCGAAGGATATATGCCAGGACGTGAGGTAGTTATTCTGGGCTCTGGTGATATCGGACTTATTATGGCACGCCGTATGACACTTGAAGGAGCAAAGGTCAAAGTAGTTGCAGAGCTTATGCCTTATTCTGGTGGATTAAAGAGAAATATCGTTCAGTGTCTTGATGACTTTGGTATTCCACTTAAGCTTAGTCACACAGTTGTAGATATTGAAGGAAAAGAACATCTTGAAGCAGTTACAATTGCTCAGGTAGATAATCATGGAAAGCCAATTCCTGGAACAGAGGAAAGATATACATGTGATACGCTTCTTCTTTCTTGCGGATTGATTCCAGAAAATGAGTTATCAAGAAATGCAGGAGTAGAGATGAGTCCAATTACAAGTGGACCTATTGTAAACGAGTCACTTGAAACAAACATCCCAGGCGTCTTTGCCTGTGGAAATGTTCTTCATGTACATGATCTTGTTGACTATGTTTCGGAAGAAGCTGATAGAGCGGGACAGAATGCAGCAAAATTCATCAAGGGTGAGCTTGCTGATAACGGTGGAGAAGAAATTGAAATCGTGGCTACAGAAGGTGCTCGCTATACTGTTCCTTCAACAATCGACCTTGGAAGAATGGATGATAAACTTACTGTAAGATTCAGAGTTGGCGCTGTATATAAGGATTCATATGTAAGTGTATATTTTGATGATGAGCGAGTAATGCATAACAAAAAACGTATTATGGCTCCTGGAGAGATGGAACAGGTTATCTTGCTTAAATCTAAGCTAGAAGAAAAGCCTGGTTTAAAGAAAATTACAGTAAAGATTGAAAATGAGTAAGGAGGGGCAGAAAATGGAAAAGAGAGAGTTAACATGTATTGGCTGCCCAATGGGATGCCAGATTACAGTAGAATTAAATGATGGCGAAGTTGTATCGGTGACAGGTAACACATGTGGCATTGGTGATAAATATGCAAGAAATGAAGTGACACATCCTGAGAGAACAGTTACATCTACAGCTGTTATTCTTGGAGGAGATAAGCCAAGAGTTTCAGTTAAAACTGCAAGCAATATTCCAAAGGATAAAATTGATGATGTTATGAAAGAAATTGATGCAGCCGTTATGAAGGCTCCTGTTCACATTGGCGATGTAGTAGTTAAAAATGTATGTGGCACAGGCGTGGATGTTGTAGCAACTAGAAATGTTGAGGCAGTATAATCCGGCTCATGCTTATAAAGAGAAAGCAAGTGGTTTATCCACTTGCTTTTTTATATCCACATTGCATATACTAAACTAGATAATTTAAGTTAGGAGTGTTTTATGAAAAAGCGAATCATAGGACTTGATATTCTTAGAGTCATTGGAGTAATCTTTATTTTTTGCTATCACTTTACGGTGGACTATATTTACAGAGGAAATGGAACTGATTCCATAATGCCAGGCATTAATTATTTCTTTAATGTTATGGCTAGACCAGCCAGTCTTTTCTTGTTCATAATCTCGGGTTATGCCCTTATGTACAACAAGGAGGATACCATTTCTCTTAAACAGTATTATCTTAAACGATTTAAGGGATTATACATTCCTTTTTATGTAGCATACACACTGATGACATGCTTGTATTTCTTTGTAAATAATGGAATTACAGCTTCATTTGTACAGCCATGGAAATTCATTTATACCATATTAGGCATTGATGGAATGATGTTCCAGGTTGAGGCCAACTTCTACCTTATTGGTGAGTGGTTCATGTCTTGTATTGTTATTTGTTATGCAGTGTATCCATTGCTGGCATGGCTTCTCAAAAAAGCAAAATTCATCACCCTTGCAGTTCTTTTGATTATTAGCAATGTAATGCTTTTTGTTTACAATCCATTCCAAATAAATGTACTGATGAATCCTCTTTTTGTTTTAGTTTATTTCTACATTGGAATGCTCATGCATGAAACAATAGGAACCAAGCAAATCCCTACATGGACTAAGTGGGTTTGCCTTGTCATAACAGTTCTCATTTGGGGTCATTATTTAGTGCAGGGCTTTGCGCCTGAGTCTGCGTTGTTCATGCTTTCAGCTGAAGCGGGAGAAATCGCATTTGCGATATGGTCAGTTGCTATGATTATTGGCCTTCGCGATGTTACTCTCAAGGAAGATGGCAGAATGTATGCAGCAGTTGCTTATATTTCAAAGATTAGCTGGTGTGTTATTTTGGTACATCATGCATTAATTGGGCTGTTCTTCTCAACAAGAGATGTTCAAGGATATACAAGCAAGGATTTGTTTGTTGCCTTTATTATGATGGTTCTTTTAAGTTGGGGCGGAGCAGAGCTTGTAATAAAACTTTCAGCAAAGGTAAATGCTTTTCTATTTCCAAAGAAGGCAAAATAATAAAACAGGAGTACAACATGGATATTACTAAACAGATAGCATCAGAGCTTCAGGTTAGACCAGCTCAGGTAGATGCAGCAATTAAATTATTGGACGAAGGAAATACAGTCCCTTTTATTTCTCGATATCGTAAGGAAGCTACAGGAGGTCTTAATGACGAACAGCTTCGTACACTTTCAGAAAGATTAACGTATTTACGTAATTTGGAAGAAAAGAAAGCCACTTGTTTAGCATCGATTGAAGAGCAGGGGCTTCTTACAGAAGAGTTAAAGAAAGCTATTCTTGAAGCAACAACACAGGTTGCTGTTGATGATTTGTATAGACCATACAGACCAAAGCGCCGTACAAGAGCTACTATCGCAAAAGAAAAAGGATTAGAGTCACTTGCTAATATCATCATTCTTCAGATGACCAACAAATCTCTTGAGGAAGAAGCTAAGGCTTTCCTCAATGAGGAAAAGGGTGTTGAGACTGTAGAAGATGCAATAGCTGGAGCTTGTGACATTATTGCAGAAAGCATTTCAGATGATGCAGATTATCGTACCTGGATTAGAGAGAAGACTTTCAAAAACGGTCGAATTATCTCTAAGGCGAAGGACGCCGAAGCAGAATCGGTATACGAAAACTATTATGATTATGATGAGGCAATTGCAAAGCTTCCAGGTCACCGTATTCTCGCTTTAAACCGTGGTGAAAAAGAAAAGATTCTCAAGGTCTCTATCGAGGCTCCTGTAGAGGATATAATTAATTACCTTTCAAAGAAAGTAATCAGCAAAGATAACGTAAATACGAATGAAGTTTTGAAAGCAACTATAGAAGATGCATACACAAGACTTATTGCGCCTTCTATTGAAAATGAAATCAGAAACAACCTTACAGAAGTTGCAGAAGACGGAGCTATCAAGGTATTCGGTAAGAACCTTACACAGCTTCTCATGCAGCCTCCAATTGCAGGTCGTAATGTCCTTGGTTGGGACCCTGCATTCAGAACTGGTTGTAAAATTGCCGTAGTAGATGCAACGGGAAAGGTATTAGATACAACAGTTGTATACCCAACAGCTCCTCAGAACAAAGTAGAAGAGACAAAGAAAGTAATAAAAGCACTTATCAAAAAATACAATGTTTCTCTTATTTCTCTTGGAAATGGTACTGCTAGCCGTGAATCAGAGCAAATCATTGTAGATATGCTAAAAGAGATTCCAGAAAAGGTTGAGTACATCATTGTAAACGAAGCTGGTGCTTCAGTTTATTCTGCAAGTAAGCTTGCCACAGAGGAGTTTCCTAACTTTGATGTTGGACAGCGTTCTGCTACATCTATGGCTCGCCGTCTTCAGGATCCATTGGCAGAGCTTGTAAAAATCGACCCTAAATCAGTAGGTGTAGGTCAATATCAACACGATATGAATCAAAAGAAGCTTGATGAGACACTTGCAGGTGTCGTAGAAACTTGTGTTAACGCGGTTGGTGTAGATTTAAATACTGCATCAGCATCATTGCTGGAGTATGTATCAGGTATCAACAAAACTCTTGCAAAGAACATTGTTGTTTACCGTGAAGAAAATGGTAGATTCAATTCAAGAGCGGAGCTAAAAAAGGTTCCAAAGCTTGGACCTAAAGCCTTTGAACAGTGTGCCGGTTTCATGCGTATTATCGGAGGAAAAAATCCTCTTGATGCTACAGCGGTTCATCCAGAAAGCTATGATGCGGCAAAGGCTCTTCTTGAAAAGCTTGGTTTCGATACAAAGGATATTGCAGCAGGCACTCTTAAAGATATTCACAAGAGTATTAATAATATCAAAGAGTTATCCACAGAACTTGGCATTGGAGAGATGACTTTGGAGGATATCATAAAGGAGCTTGAAAAGCCAGGAAGAGATCCTCGTGAAGATATGCCAAAACCAATCCTTAAGAGTGATGTACTTGAGATGAAAGACCTTAAGCCAGGAATGCAGCTCAAGGGTACTGTCAGAAATGTAATTGATTTTGGCGCATTTATTGATATCGGAGTGCATCAGGATGGCCTTGTTCATATTTCTCAGATGACAGATAGATATATCAAGCATCCTTTGGAAGTTGTATCTGTAGGCGATATTGTTGACGTTGAAGTCCTTTCAGTGGATGAAAAGAAGGGCAGAATCAGTCTTACAATGAAGCTTGGAAAGAAAGATAAGTAACAAATTATTTTGCAAGGGGTAATCATATACATAAATGATTATGTCAAATTGTGGTAATTGTACAAATTGTATCAATAGAAGCTATATTATATTGACAATTATAACTAATACTCCTATACTCTACTTTAGTTAGAGAAAGTAACAGTCAGTTTGCTTTTTAGGAGAAATGGGTTAGAGCGAGTCGTTAGGGGTTTCGGCTTGCTCTATTTTTTTGCGCAAAAGTATGGTAAAATATCAAAAAATAGGGAGATTTTGGGATTATGGGACAGGAAATTACATTTAGCGTAAAAATCAAAGAAGAGGATTTATATCGCTACAATATCCATCACGCATATACCAGCACACAGGGAATCTTTTCAATAGTTCTTTTTGTGCTTTTAGTGGCAGTTTGGATATTACGTTTCTCAGTTTTATCACCAATATACAGAGTGGCATATCCGCTTGTAGCAATAGTTTTTTTACTATACATTCCTATGACTCTCAAGATGAGAGCTAAGGCCCAGATGGCTCAGAAAGTATTTATGCATCCTCTTACATATCGCTTCACTGACACAGGCATAGTTGTCAGTTCACCGGTATCTGAGGAGGATTCGGAGCTTCCATGGGAGTACATCTACAAGATTTCCACTTGGAAGGATTATCTCCTTATTTACAGCAACAGGATTAATGCCTATATTATCCCAAAGGAAGATATAGCCAGCCAATATGAAGATGCTGTTGCATACATCAAAACTCACGTAGAGGATTATAAGATTCAAATAAAATGATTGAAGTAATAGAAACAAATTCACCAGAAGAAACAGAAAAGCTTGGACGTAAGCTTGCTAGCGAAGCTAGTCCTGGTCAGGTATTTACCTTAATCGGTGATTTGGGCGTTGGCAAAACAGTCTTCACCCAGGGCTTTGCAGATGGTCTTGAAATAGACGAAGCAATCTGTAGTCCTACATTCACTATTGTTCAGGTCTACGACACAGGACGCTTGCCGTTTTATCATTTTGACGTATATCGTATAGGCGATATCGAAGAAATGGATGAAATCGGATACGAGGATTACATCTATGGAGATGGTGTCTCTCTTATTGAGTGGGCTAATCTTATCACCGACATTTTGCCTGAGCATTACACTCAGGTCACAATAGAGAAAAATTTAGAAAAAGGATTCGACTATCGCAAAATTACGATAGAGCAAATATAGTATGAAGATATTAGGAATTGACGGTTCTGGGCTTGTTGCTTCAGTTGCCGTTGTAGAGGATGATAATTTAATTGGTGAGTACACTACAGGGTACAAAAAGACTCATTCTCAGACTCTTCTTCCAATGCTTGATGAGCTTGGCAAGATGATTGAGTTAGATTTAAACACTATCGATGCCATTGCAGTGGCTGCAGGACCAGGTTCTTTTACAGGTCTTCGAATTGCATCGGCAACTGCAAAGGGATTAGGCCTGGCTTTGGGATGCCCAATAGTTTCTGTCCCTACAGTTGATGCTATGGCTTTCAACCTATGGGGCCAGTCAGGGCTTATATGCCCTATCATGGATGCTAGAAGAGGACAGGTATACACAGGCCTTTACTCTTTTGATCAGGATGGACATTTCAATACTATTCACAGCCAGTGTGCGGTGGATTTTCAAGTAATAGCAGAAAAGATAAACGAATTACAAATGCCAGTTACATTTATAGGTGATGGTGTTCCTGTATTCAAGGAGGAAATACCAAATCTCATAAAGGTTCCATTCCGATTTGCACCTGCCCACCTGAACAGACAGCATGCAGCATCAGTTGCAACTTTGGGCCAGATATACTATCAAAATGGTGAATGCGAGCCAGCGGCTGATCACAGACCTGATTATCTCAGATTGTCACAGGCAGAGAGAGAGCGCATGGAAAAGGAAGGGAAAGCTTAATGGCCTTTGAATATAGACATGCAACATCAGCAGATTTGCAGGCTATTTTTCAAATAGAAGAGGCGGTTATGCCTACACCATGGTCTATGAAATCTTTTCAGGAGGCGTTTGATTCTGATTATTCATTGATTATGGTTGTCACAGAAAATGATATAATCTGTGGCTTTTCGGTTTTATACATAACAGCACCAGAGGCTGAACTCCCAGACATTGTAATAGATACAAAGTATCAGGGAAAAGGCCTTGGAAAAGGATTGTTGGAATACACCATATCTGAGGCTCAAAAAAGAAATGTTGAAACTATATTTTTAGAAGTTCGAGTTTCAAATACTCCAGCGCGTAATCTTTATCAGCGTTTTGAGTTTGAAGAAATTGGAAAGCGCAAATACTTTTATTCAAACCCAATAGAAGATGCTATTTGTATGTCAAAGAGCTTGTAATAAGGGTTATAGAGGATTTATAAATGTTAGATGTTTGTTTGTTGGGAACGGCTGGCATGATGCCGCTTCCTAATAGATGGTTAACTTCTTGTCTTATGAGATTCAATGGTGAGGGGTTACTTATAGATTGCGGTGAGGGGACACAGGTGGCTCTTAGAGAGGCAGGCTTTTCGCCTAATCCTATTTCTATTATCTGTCTTACTCACTATCATGCAGACCATGTCAGTGGTTTACCTGGATTTTTGTTATCCATGGGCAATTCTGACAGGACTGAGCCAATTACAATTGTTGGTCCAAAGGGGCTTGAAAGGGTGGTTAATTCACTTAGGGTTATCGCACCTGAGCTTCCATTTGAAATACATTTTCATGAAATTACAGAGCCTGATGAACGTTTCGAGATAATGGGTTATCACATTCACGCGTTCAAAGTTAATCATAATGTGCTATGCTATGGATATACGATAGATATACCTAGAAAAGGCAGATTCGACGTAGAAGGAGCAAAAGCATTAGGCTTGCCGGTTCAGCTGTGGAACCCATTACAAAAGGGGCAAACAGTAGAATTCGAAGGAAAAACATTCACCCCTGACATGGTTATGGGCGAGGCTAGAAAGGGCTTGAGGGTCACATATTGTACTGACACAAGGCCTACACAATCACTGGTAGAAGCAGCCGAGGGCTCGGACTTGCTTATCTGCGAAGGAATGTATGCTGAGGAAGAAAAGCTTGCAAAAGCTCGTCAGAATAAACACATGACATTCTATGAAGCAGCAAAGGTCGCAAAGGATGCTCATGTATCTGAGCTTTGGCTTACACATTTTTCCCCATCCATGACCGGGCATAAAAGATATATGAAAGCTGTCTGTGATATTTTTCCACAGGCACAATTGGGAGAAGACGGCAAGTTTATAGAACTTGATTTTTCGGAGGAGTAGGATGAAAAAGGTACTGCGAATAGGAATAGCGGTAATCTGTATGGTTTCTCTTGTAGTGGGATACTATGCTTATTTGTCACGCCGCAATGATTCTGTTTCCGCAGATGATAGTGTTGAGCTGTCAGAGGTACAGGCAATTATTTCAAAGGATTTTGATAAGAATTACCCTGCTACACCTCGTGCAGTGGTTAAATGGTACAATAGAATAATTACAGCCTACTATGCAGAAGAGTTTACTCAAGAAGAGCTTGAACAGATGGCGGATCAGGCTAGAAAGCTTATGGATGATGAGTTGTTACAATACAATCCAAAAGATACCTACATTGCGTCATTAAATCTTGAAATAGAGGATTATCATAATCGTCAAAGAGTTATCGTATCGAGCTCTGTTAGTGAGTCAGGTGAAGTTCAGTATAAAAAGATAAATGGCTATGAGTGTGCTTTTGTTTCAGCGTATTATTTTGTACGCGAGGGAAGTTCGTATACTCGTACATACGAAGATTTCTGCCTGAGAAAAGATTCAGATGGTAATTGGAAGATTCTTACATGGAGGCTGTCCACAGAGGACGAAATAAATGGATACTAAAGAAATAAAAATTCTTGCAATAGAAAGCTCTTGCGATGAAACAGCAGCAGCTGTTGTTGTTAACGGAAGAGATGTTAGAAGTAATATCATATCTACTCAGATACCACTTCATACACTTTATGGAGGGGTAGTTCCTGAGATTGCATCCCGCAAACACATAGAAAGAATTAATCAGGTAATTGAGCAGGCATTAGAAGAAGCTGATATGGGCTTGGAAGATATGGACGCAATTGCTGTCACATATGGTCCAGGCTTAGTTGGTGCGTTACTTGTTGGCGTTGCAGAGGCTAAAGCAATAGCGTTTGCTACAGGCAAGCCTTTAATTGGCGTTCATCATATCGAGGGCCACATTAGCGCCAATTACATCGAAAATAAGGAACTCAAGCCACCATTTTTATGCTTAGTGGTTTCTGGGGGTCATACCCACCTTGTTCGAGTAGAGGATTATGGTAAATACGAAATACTTGGACGTACCAGGGATGATGCTGCAGGCGAGGCGTTTGATAAAGTAGCTCGAGCTATCGGACTGGGCTATCCAGGTGGCCCTAAAATCGAAAAAGCGGCTCATGAAGGAAATCCTCATGCAATTACATTTACACGCCCAAAAGTATCGGATGGAGTCTATGACTTCTCGTTCAGTGGACTTAAATCTCAGGTACTTAACTATATAAATGGCGCTCAGATGAAGGGTGAGACAGTTAACGATAAAGATATTGCAGCGTCCTTCCAGCAGACGGTTATTGATACGTTATGCGAACATGCCGCCATGGCTATTGATGAATTTGGCATGGATAAGTTTGCTATAGCTGGAGGCGTAGCATCCAACCAGACACTTAGAGCAGCCATGGAAGAGATGTGTAAAAGTAAGGGCGTAGAATTCTATCATCCATCACCAATTCTTTGTACAGATAATGCGGCAATGATTGGTGCTGCTGGATATTATGAATATTTGGCAGGCAGAAGGGATAGTTGGGATTTAAATGCTATCCCAAATCTTAAACTGGGAGAAAGATAACAATGAATAAATTTACAGCGATTGTACTTGCAGCAGGTAGTGGTAAAAGAATGGAACAGGAAGTTCCTAAGCAGTATATGAATATAGGTGGAGCCCCACTTATGTCTCATTGTCTTCGTACATTCCAGAAAAGCAAGGTTACTCAAATTGTACTTGTAGTGGCACCAGGTGATGTAGAAAAGTGCCGTAAAGAAATAATTGAAAGATATCACATAGATAAGTGCATTGCTATCGTTGAAGGTGGAGAGGAGCGTTACGATTCCGTATACGCAGGTCTCAAAGCTATCAATGATGGTTATGTTTTGATTCATGATTGTGCAAGAGCATTTGTTACAGAGGATATAATCCACCGCTGTATGTCGGCTGTTGCTTTATATGAGTCATGTGTTGTAGGTATGCCTACAAAAGATACAATCAAGATTACAGATACACATAGAAAAGTATTAGATACACCTGATAGAAGCACTGTATGGACCGTTCAGACACCACAGTGTTTTGAATACAACCTTATTAGAGGCGCATACGATAAAATTATGCCTAATGCAGACCCATCAATCACTGATGATGCTATGATGGTAGAGATGGCAACTGACCATGATGTACACATGATTCAGGGGTCATATATGAACATAAAAGTGACTACTCCAGAGGATGCAACCTTCGGAGAAGCAATACTTAGAAACCACCATTAAAAACATACAGAAAAGTACGATAAAATGCGGCGTTGTCACAATTTTCTGAATTCAAGGATTTTCAAAAAAACTTACGATTTTTTGTTGACATCCATCTTATAGGGTGATATTATACATAACGTGCTCGAGAGATGCATGCAGAGGTATCGAAGTGGTCATAACGAGGCGGTCTTGAAAACCGTTTGTCCGCAAGGGCGCGTGGGTTCGAATCCCACCCTCTGCGCTGGATAAGGCAATCACGAAAGTGGTTGCCTTTTTTGTTATATTCATTTATATATTAGTGTTAGCCAGATGTATAAAGGAGGAATGTTATGCTTTACTTTCAATGTGATTATGCGCAGGGGTGTCATCCTAATATTTTAAAGGCTCTTGGAGAAACAAATATGCTTTCTACTTCGGGTTATGGAGAAGATCCATATTGTGAATCTGCAAAGGCAAAAATAAGAGACTACATTAATTGCCCTAATGCTGATATATATTTCTTAGTTGGTGGTACACAAACTAATCAAACAGTTATTGACTCTATGCTACAAAACTATGATGGTGTTGTAGCTGCAGCAACTGGTCATGTTGCAGTGCATGAAGCAGGTGCAATTGAATATAGTGGACACAAGGTTATAACTCTTCCTGGTCATGCAGGAAAGATTTATGCTGATGAATTAAAGCAAATGCTTGCAGATCATTATGCAGACGGGAGCTGTGAACATATGGTTAATCCAGGAATGGTTTATATATCATATCCAACTGAGTATGGCACATTGTATTCTAAAGCAGAGATGGAGGCTATTTATTCTATATGTAATGAATATGAGATACCTCTATTTATAGATGGGGCACGTTTAGCATATGGACTTGCTGCCGCAGACGATATGACTATGGCAGATATTGCTAAACTATGTGATGTATTTTACATTGGTGGAACAAAAGTCGGTGCTCTCTTTGGTGAAGCAGTTGTATTCACAAAGAACAATACACCTAAACATATGATTACTCAGATTAAACAGCATGGAGCTCTTCTTGCTAAGGGTAGATTGCTTGGTATTCAATTCGTAGAACTGTTTACTGATGATCTATATATGTCTATGGGAAGAAATGGTGTTAAGTGGGCAGATTCTATCAGAGAAGATTTGAGGGCGAAGGGTTATACATTATATATGGAAAATCCTACTAACCAGATTTTTGTTGTTATGGATAATGCCAAGCTAGAACAACTTAAAGAAAATGTGGTTTATGACTTCTGGGAAAAGTATGATGAAGCTCATACTGTTATTAGAATTGCAACCAGTTGGGGAACTACAAAAGAGGATGTTGAGGCATTGAAAAAAATCTTGTAAAAGTTTGCAAAAAGTTGTTGACACCAAAAGGGCTGTTTGATATTATAAACAAGCTGTCGCATGAGCGAAAAGCTCCGCTAAAACAGCGGCAAAAAATAGTAAAAAATGCTTGACAAAAATCAACGCAGATGATACTATTTACAAGCTGATTCGAAAGAGTCACAGCCCTTGATTTTTCAAAGAAAATCAAGAAAAACAAATAAAAAAGTTGTTGACAAAACAACAGCATCGTGATAATATAAACGAGTTGCTGCTGAGGGCAACAACAAAGCGAAGATTGATAACTGAACAGTGAAACAAACCTTGAATTAATACAAGTTTTTATATAAACATGTATCCTTGAAATTCATTTAAGTTTCTTAATGAAACGAAACCTTTATTAGTAAACAAGTCAGTTTTATACTGATTCGGAATTAAACTTTTTAAATGTAGCAAGCAAGCTTGCTACTAGCACAGTCCCATCTTCGATGGAACTGTGCGTCTAACATGAGAGTTTGATCCTGGCTCAGGATGAACGCTGGCGGCGTGCTTAACACATGCAAGTCGAACGAAGCAGCTTATTACGATCCCTTCGGGGTGACGATTTGTTGACTGAGTGGCGGACGGGTGAGTAACGCGTGGGTAACCTACCTTGTACAGGGGGATAACAGTTGGAAACGACTGCTAATACCGCATAAGCGCACGGTATCGCATGATGCAGTGTGAAAAGTTTTTCGGTATAA